>JAWKVM010000040.1:0-37277 GCA_041398025.1 Alphaproteobacteria bacterium | reverse complement strand
CGGCCTGCTCGGCCCGCGCGATATGGACGACATCTACCAGGCGTCGCGCGCGATGCTCGGGCCGCAGCCGGAGCGACTGCCCGAGTTCGACGCGCTGTTTCGTGCTTTCTTTTACGGTCAGACCCTGGCGGCGCCGACGTTCAGCGATGACGAAGAGGACGAACTGCGCGTTCAAGACGACGGCGACAGCCCGATCGAGCCCGAGGCCGACGAGCTTCACGAAAGCGGGCAGCAGGCGGCCGCGGGCGAGCGTTTGAACGTTCGAGAGTTCGGGGCCGCAAGTGAGGCCGACGTGCTTCGCCGGTTCAGGCGCATGGCCCCTGCCCGTCTGCCGAAGCGGCGCGCCTATCGTCGGGCGGCGGCGAAGCGCGGCGATCACTGGAACCTCAGGCAGGCGCTGCGCGAGGCGACCCGCTTCGACGGCGAAGTGCTGCATCTGCCGAAGATGCGCCGAAAGCTTGCCCAGCGCCGCATCCTCCTTCTGATCGACGTCTCCGGCTCGATGAAAACCGCGACCGAGGGTTTTCTGCGACTTGCCCACAGCCTCGGCCGCGTCGCCGATCGTCTCGAAGTGTTCACGCTCGGCACCCGCCTTACCCGGATCACCAGGGCGATCCGACGGCGCCAGCGGGATCAGGCGCTGGCGATGGCATCGGGCATGGTGTCGGACTGGGACGGCGGCACGCGCATCGGCGACGCGCTGCAGGCGTTCCTCGCCATACCGCGCTTTGCCGGCTTTTCGCGCGGAGCACTGGTGGCCGTGCTGTCCGACGGCCTGGAACGCGGCGACCACGACGCCATGACATCAGCCGTCCAGAAACTCGCCCGCCTAGCCTGGCGCCTCGAATGGCTAAGCCCCGACGCGGGGAGCGTTGACTTTGAGCCGCGAACGGTGGCGCTGCAGTCCATCCTTCCCTACGTCGATCGCTTGGGAGATGGGAGTTCGGTTGAGGCGGTGACGAGGCGGCTGTTGACCGCGTCGAGAAGGGGACGGTCATGAGCACTGCAGGCGTGGTCGACGCCCATCATCACATCTGGCGGCAAGCGGACCTGCCCTGGCTGACGGGGCCGATGCAGCCGCGTATTTTCGGTGCTTATGAGGCGATCCGGCGCGACTATCCTATCGAGGAATTTCTCGGC
This sequence comes from Alphaproteobacteria bacterium, assembly GCA_041398025.1. Taxonomy (GTDB): domain Bacteria; phylum Pseudomonadota; class Alphaproteobacteria; order Geminicoccales; family Geminicoccaceae; genus JANQPX01. The sequence goes on along the minus strand of JAWKVM010000040.1, from coordinate 36,137 downwards.
GACATCAAAGGCAGCGGCGTCGAGAAGTCCGTCTACGTCCAGGCCAACTGGCGTCCGGGCTGGTTCGAAAACGAGGTCGCCTGGGTGCAGGCGACGGCCGATCGCACCGGCTGGCCGCACGCGATCGTCGGCTATGCCGATTTTCTGCAGGACGACGTGAGCGCCGACCTGCAGAAGTTACAAAAATACCCGCTGATGCGCGGCGTTCGCCAGCAGCTGCACTGGCATGACAACGAGATGTATCGCTTCGCCTCGTCGCCCGACCTGCCGTCCGATCCGACGCTGCAAAAAAATGTCGCCAAGCTCGCCGACTATGGCTGGTGCTTCGAGCTTCAGGTGTTCGCCTCGCAGATGCAGTCGGCATCCGACCTCGCCGCCGCCTGTCCCGACATCACGTTCATCCTGCAGCATGCTGGCATGCTGGAAGACGTTACCGAGGCGGGCCGCGCCCGCTGGAAAGACGGGATGCAGCGCCTCGCCGACCAGCCGAATGTCGTCTGCAAGCTCTCCGGCCTCGGCACCTTCATTCATCGAAATGATGCGGACCACATCGCGGAGATCGTCTCGGAGGCCGCGTCGGTCTTTGGGACGGAACGTTGTCTGTTCGGCTCGAACTTCCCGATCGAAAAGCTTTGGTGCGCCTATGGCGATCTTATCGACGCCTATCGCCGGGCCGTCGTCGGAATGAGCGAGAGCGATCGGCGCGCGATCTTCGAGGGTACGGCAATGCGGGTCTATCGGCTTTGACCGGGGCATGAATGACCGCGCGACAGATCAAGGCCAGCTGCAAGACGTCGCGACGATGCGCTCGGGGGCCGAGACGACGAAAGGAAAGCTTAACCTTCATGCTCAAAGATATGTGTTCTCACCGGTTCAAGCGATCCTGGGAGTCCGCCCGCCCGAAGGGGAACAAGGCTCGGCGCGGACTCCCAGGGTCGCATGGACCATGAAGGATCGTGCCACATGAAGGTTACGATTGGCTTAACGCCGAAATGAACAGGTCGTCATGGGCTCGAGAAGCGGCGTGATTGTCCTCGAACGGATCGTTCGCCTGAGAATGCAATGCGGGCCTGAAAGGCCGAAAACAAAGGGAGGAGTCGAAGAAAAATGGCGCTGGAAATCAAGATCCTCGACTATGGGGACATCGAGCTCGAGAACAGTTTTCTCGTGCTCGGCCACAATTGCGGGCGGACGCGCCGGGTCGCGACCTATGGCTATCTGATCCTCGGCGGTCCTTGGCCGATCCTGGTGGATACGGGCTATCGCGACAATGCGATCATGGAAAGCCTGGGGATGCGCGGGTTGCAGTTCCACGAGAACATGATCGAAAACCAGCTCGCCCGCTTCGGCGTCAAGCCGGGCGATGTCCGCTATATCCTGCACACCCATCTGCACATCGACCATGCGGGCAAGGACGATCATTTCCCGATGAACACCACCTCGGTGATCAATCGGCGCGAGCTTGAATGCTCGGTCTCGGGCCTGATGCACCCGCAATATCCGAAGCCGGACATCCAGCATCTGATCGAGCGGCTGCACACCAAGGGCGCCCTTCGCTTCCTCGATCTGGAGCTGACCGACGGCGAGGAGATCTGTCCCGGTGTGTGGTGCGAGCCCGCGAACGCGCATACCGAGGGCTCGATGAACGTCGTGGTCGAGACGGCGGACGGCCTCGCCAATATCTGCGGCGACGTGATCTACGACTTTCAGGACCAGATCATCGAGCCGGTCTACGAGGTCGGCTGGATGGAGCCGCGTGTCACCGGCAACCATGCGGGCTCGAAACGTCAGGAAAAGGCGGCGATCAAGAAGCTGCTCAGCAACTACCGCTATCTCTGCCCGATCCACGACAAGCCGGCGCTGATCGAGAACCAGCAGGTCGTCGGCCGCCTCGAAAGCCAGATTCCGGGGCCGGTCAGCCAGTCCGTGCCGAAGCGCGACTGGTTCCCGGTCTGATGGCGCATCAGGCGCTCGATCCTGCCTTTCATCAGCTGATCGACGAATATGCGCCGGTCATCCAGCTCGGCTCGGGCTTCGAGTTCACCGAAGGCCCGATCTGGCATCCGACCGAGCATTTTTTGCTGTTTTCCGACATGCCCGGCGACGTGCGCCGGCGCTGGGACAAGCGGAGCGGCGTGCGCGAGGTCCAGCGCCCCTCGAACAAGGCGAACGGCCTCACCTATGACCGCGATCTCAACCTGATCGCCTGCGAACACGCGACGTCCAGCCTGGTGCGGCTCGCACCCGGTGGCAGCCGTACCGTCCTCGCGTCGCATTTCGAAGGGCGGGAGCTCAACAGCCCGAACGACGTGGTGGTCCGATCCGATGGCAGCATCTACTTCACCGACCCCTGGTACGGGCGCATGCCGGTCTTCGGCGTCGAGCGACCGCGCGACCTCGGCTTCCAGGGCGTCTATCTCGTCAAACCCGGTCGCGCTGGCAGTGAGCCGGAACTCCTGGTCGACCGTTTCATGTTCGGCCAGCCGAACGGCCTCTGCTTCTCGCCGGACGAGCAGCTCCTCTACATCAACGACACCGAAAAGGCGCTGATCCGCGTCTTCCGCGTGCGCCCGGACGGCACGCTCACCGGTGGTCGTCTGTTCGCCGAGGGCATCAAAGACGATAGAAAACCCGGCGTGCCCGACGGCATGAAATGCGACGCCCTTGGCAATGTCTGGGTCACGGCGCCGGGCGGCCTTTGGGTCTACGCCCCGGACGGCCGCCATATCGGCAAGATCGATATCCCCGAACTCGCCGCCAATCTCCACTGGGGCGGCGAGGACTGGCGCACGCTCTTCGTCTGCGCCACCCACTCCCTCTACAGCATCAACACCGCGATCGGCCCCCGCAACGAACCCTTCATGATGGCGCGGCCATCAGCGGTTACGGCTGCGCCGGAGACGGCGTCGCGGCGCACGACTCAGGCGACGAACGTCGAGACAGCGTCGGCGCAAAGTGAATCCGGGGGCGGATCGCCCCTGTCGGTAGATGCGGGGCGCACCGCATTGATCATTCAGGACATGCAGAACGACGTGGTGATGGAAGGCGGCGCGTTTGCGTCGTCAGGCTCGCCCGAGCATTGCCGCCAGCAGAACAACATCGCGAACATCGCGCGTCTCGCCGAAATATGCCGCACCAAAGGCGTGATGGTCATCCATGTGTGGTTCGTGGTCGAGCCGGGTGCTCCTGGCGTCACCATGAACGCGCCGCTGTTTCGCGGGCTCTGGGAGGCAAATGCGCTGGTGCGCGATAGCTGGGGCGTTGCGCCGGCACCGGGGCTCGAGCCCAAGCGCGGCGATTTCGTCGTCACGAAAATGCGCATGAGCGCCTGGGAGGGCACCACGCTCGAAACCATCCTGAAATCGGGCGGGCGCGACACCCTCATCAACACCGGCGCCTGGACCAACATGTCGGTCGAGCACACGGCGCGCACCGGCGCCGATAAGGGCTACCACATGATCACGCCGGAAGACTGCTGCTCGACCATGAACGCCGACTGGCACAGGGCATCGATCGACTACGCGCAGCAGAACGTCGCGATCGTCACGACAGCGGACGAGGTAATCAGAGCGCTCGGCTGAGCCCGACCGGCCTTAGGCTGGAAGACTTTCGCCCGCCTGGTCGTAGCCGTAAAAGGCGGCATGACGTTCGGAGATGACCGCGCGGTTCAGCAGTAGGCTGACCTTTTCCGCACTGACGTCGAGCAGATCGAGCGAAGCATCGAGCTGCGTTCCCGTGGCTTCGCCGGCGCCAATGACCAGCACGACTTCGTCGGCGTGGGGGGCGAGCACGGCGGCCTCCGTCGTCGCGAGCAGCGGCGGGCCGTCCATCACGATGATGTCATAGCGTTTGAGTGCCATGACGCGCCTGAGGATGTCCTTCATGGGCTTCCCGCCGAGCAGGCTGGACGGCGACTTGGTCGCTTCGCCGGCCGGCATGATCGAGAGCGGGATCTGCGCCATGCGCATGATCACCTCGTCGAGGCTGGCCTTCGGATCGATCAGGCATTCGAACAGCCCGTGCTTCCGATAGGGAAAGCCGATGACCCGCGGCACGCTGGGATTGGCGAGATCGCTGTCGATCAGAAGCACGTTGAGCTGCTCTTCGATCGCCAGGCTGAGGGCAAAATTGATCGAGCTGAAGGTCTTGCCCTCACCAGGATTGCCGGACGTGATCAAAACGATGGGGCAGCGCCGCACGCTCTTGCTGCCACTCTCCGCTTCCTCGGCACCGAAGAAGCCGAGACGCCGGAACAGTCGTCGCTTCACCATGCTGAAGTCGCGCGCAAGATCCAGGTCGATGGTCGACGGCGTGATGAAGCCCATCCTGGCGAGACGCTCGAAATCCAGGCTGAGGCGCCCCGCATCCTCGGACTGCTCGCCGCGAATCTTGGCGCCTAGGTCGGTCCACGGTGTGTGCACATAAGCCGACGTGCGCCTTTTGGTCTTGGACTTGGAGAACAGCATCAGAGCTTGGCCCAGATCCACTGCAGGGGTGATCCATGGCTTTCCGTCGCCACGCTGCCCGCGCCCGATGACGAAGGCGTAACCTCGGTGAAGTAGAGCAGCGCCGCGAACACGCCGACCAAGGCGAGCGAGCCGCTGGCGACACCGCCCCAGCCCGCCATGACGCCGCCTGGCTCCGCCGGCTTCACCGCTTCGGCGACACCGCCCAGAATGGGAAGATCGAAGGCGGCGCGGAGCTGATCCACGGTGAGGAAGCTGCCGCTCATCAGCTGCCGGCCGACCGCGAAAGCGGCACCTGAGCCGAAGCCGACGAGCAGAATGGCCACAAGAAACACACCTCTTGGCGGTCCGACAGGCTCCAGCGGCACCACGGGCGGGTCGATGATGCGGTATTCGATGCGGCTGATGCCGCTGTCCAGCTCTCTCGCGATCTGCGCGGACTCGCGACGCTGAATGAGCTGCTCATATTGCGCGAGCAGCACGTCGTAGTCGCGGGTCAGCCGGGTCAGATCGGCTTCGACCTCCGGTGCCGAGGCGACGGTCGTCGAGGCGACACCGATTTCGCTCTCCAGCAGAGCGAGACGCCGCCGCAGGTCCTGGATGGTCGCTTCGGCGAGCTGCAGCTGGTCGACGAGCGAGGCGTAGGCAGGATTGGTGATCCGCGCCCCACCGGTGACGGCGCCGGCCTGTTGTGCGGCAAGCTGCAGCTGCGCCGTCTCGATCATGCCCCGAAGCGCGATCACCGCCGGATGCTTCTCGGTATAGACCATCAGCTTGTTCTGCAGTTCCTGAGTCAGACTCTGAAGTCTGAACTGCGTCGCCGACTGCCCGCCGGGAACGGCCTCGAAGCCTGCGGTGATGGTCTTGGACGTGGTGTCGAGCTTGGCGCGCAGCTGATCGCGTCGCCAGATCGCCGACTCGATCTCGGTATTCAGCCGGCGAAGCTCGGCTTCGCGCTGCTCCAGCACGCGCTGCGTCCGTTCGACGCCGCCGAGTTCGTCCGCATTCTCCTTCTTGAAGTGAGCGACTGCAATCTCGGCTTCGCGCAGCTTGGCTTCATATTCCCTGATCTGCTCGTCGATGAAGTCACGCGCCTCTTCGACATCCTGCTGCGAGTGGCCGAGATTTTGTTCGACGAAGATTTGAAGGATCGAGTCGACTACACGCTGCGCCAGACGCGGGTTCTGATGCTCGTAGCTGATGGTGAACAGGCTTGCGCCTTCAGTCTCGAGGTTGATGTCCTTCCTCAGGCCCTCGATCATCTTCAGGCGTTCGAGATCGCCATTGATGGTGTGATCGAGGTCGGTCATGCGGATGAGCTCTTCCAGATTGGGCACCGACAGCAAGGTCCGTCGCATCATCTCGACCTGACGATCGAAATCCGGCTCGACCGCAAGCCCGTGCATCAGGGGACCGAGGATGGTTTCGGTATCGATGTAGATGCGCGCGCGCGACATGTAGCGGTCCGGCACGGACGCCAGGAGGAACCAGCCGAACAGGCAGACCAGCCAGGCGACGGCCAGCCCCTGCCAGCGATAGCGTTTGAGCGCCGCCATATGCGGTAGAAGAACTGCGCGATAGTCAACCATGGTCGATCAACTCCCTGCGCGCTAAAGCAAGCTCTTGGGCACGACGATCAGGTCGCCAGGTCTCAGCCTGGCGTTTGCCGACATCTTGCCGTCGTCGAGAAGGTCGTTCAGCTTGAGCTGATAGGTGCGCTCACGGCCATTGACCTTGCGGATCAGCTTGGCGTCGTTGCCGGCCGCATATTCGGTCAGCCCCTGCGCCTCCGCCATGACGTCGAGCACGCTCATATGCATCTGGTAATGCACGGTCACCGGCCGCGCGACCTCGCCGATCACCTTGACCATCTGTGTGGTCTGGTTGGCAAAGCCTTCGACCACGACCGATGCTTTCGGGTCCTGAACGAAGGGACGAAGCGCATTTTCGATGTCGCGTGCGAGCACGGTCGGGCTCTTGCCCGCCGCCATCATGTCCTCGACCAGCGGCATGGTGATGCGGCCATCGGGTCGCACCGGCACGGTCACCGAGAGATCCGGCGCCTGCCAGACGAAGATCTGGATGGTGTCCAAAGGCGCGATCGCGTATTCGGGCGTGTCGAGAAGTTCGTCGTCGGACAGCTTGGGTGGCGGCGGCAGTTCCTGGCAGCCGACGACGATGGCCAGAAGCAGGATCATCAGGGGGGATCGGGCGGCGGCACGCACCCATCTGACGATGCCGTCGTCACCTGCTCGGCCAGGTTTGGCGGGCGTCCCTTGCCCGGCCTCGACCTGCCCGCGCATCGCCCTCCCCTTTGCGCCTGCCAAGATGGCAAGCCAGCGGCGACGGCGCCAGGAGCGCCCTTCTGGCATGGCCTTCATCGGCGGTTTGTCCAGGAGGAAGGTCGTCATCGCCGGGTTCACTGTCCTGTTCGAAGCTGCACGCTCGGAAACGTCGAATGACTTGCGCTCAAGCACGCGGACTGATCCTCCGATGAATTTCTGTGACGACGGCGAAGACCTGTTCTCTGCAGCAGGGCTGACCGCATCACTTTGACGTTCACACAACCTATGATAGTTCGTACCTGTGAATAAAATATACGTCAAGATGATTTTAGTGAAAATTGGATCTACCGAAAGTTTGCGATCGATTCTCGGAAAACTGCTGTTGAATTTGTTGGGACAGCGCGCGCCTTGGAACCTCATCTTGCGCTTCGGGCAGGCAAAAGAATTCCCGAATAACATATTGATAAATCTTTATAAAATACAAGAAACAAAAGAATCGAAGATCGCAACGGATTGGGCGTCGCGCCGACAGAACGCCTCCAATATGCCTCAATTTCTGAGATCAGTTTAGGGAGCGAAAGAACGCCCTGCTCGAAAGCGTGCTATCGCCGTCGATTGCTACTAAAAGTTGTCAGCATCGGCGTGTCGATCGACGGCCTGCCGGAAAACGGCCTTCTGCTGCCACCGGGATCGAGCGGACACCAACGAGGTCTGCCGAGCGTCGCCGTCGGCCCGAATTTCGCCATCGGCCAGCGTGCCTGCCACCGGCGCGCTTGGCTCCTTCGCGGCTCGAAAGGCTTGCTAGGCCAAGTTTGCAGGCGGTACGCTAGGTGGCAAGGCCAGGGGGATGGCTCCTCGTGCGGAGGACAATGACGCGAACGCTCAAGGTAAGTAAGCTGCGTCCAGTACTGTGCGGATCTCGATACCGAACGCAATCTTCGCCGGATCGAGAGTCAGCCAGCGCAGCGCCGTCGCCGATGGCGCCCGGCCGATCTGCGCTTCCCGAATATGCAACCTGTTATGGCATCAGCCGCGGACGCCTGCAGGTCGGCGCCGAGGAGGAACACGAACACGAAGGTCTCGGCACCTGATGGACATGGCGCGACAGCAAGCTGTCTGGCTTCGATCGGTCGATCGCGATCAAGCGAGACGACGGCCTGATCAGCAATCGCTCTTACTTGATCGATGATGCCGGCGATGTGGTCGCGCGCTACGACAAGGTGCATCTCTTCGATGTCGATCTCGACAATGGCGAGTCCTATAGAGAGAGCGCGCTGATCAAGGCCGGGGAAACCGCCGTCGTCGCCGAGACGCCCTTGGGCAGGGTCGCGCTCACCATCTGCTATGATATCCGCTTTCCGCAGCTCTACCGCACGCTCGCCAAGGCCGGCGCCGAAGTGATCTTCGCACCCGCCGCCTTCACCCGGAAGACCGGCCAGGCCCACTGGCACACGCTGGTGACGGCGCGCGCCATCGAGACCGGCGCTTATCTGGTCGCCCCCTGCCAGTGCGGTGACCAGAACGGCAAGCTCGCACGTTTTGGCCATTCCCTGATCGTCGGCCCCTGGGGTGAGCACCTCGCCGATGGCGGCGAGGAACCGGGTGTGGTCACGGCCGAAATCGACCTCGATGAGGTTGCCGCCGCGAGACGAAAGATCCCGGCCCTGCAGCATGACCGCCTGTTCGAGATCTCGATCATGTCCGCCAGGGATGGCAAGCCCGAAGAGGAAAACGTGCTGCCGACCTCGTCCTGACGTCAGGCCGTGGCGTTGCCGATGAACGCCAGAAGCAGACGGCTGACCTCCTCGGGCTGCTCCTGCTGCACCCAGTGACCGGCGCCCTCGATCAGATGACAGCCGGTCATCCGCGTGCAGATCTCCTCCTGCATGCGTTCAACATCGCCCGGCTTCTGATAGACACCCCAGTCGCTCCTGCCGGCGATGAAGCAGGACGGGATATCGATCGTCCGGCCTGAGAACAGGGAGAGGTCTCTGGCGAGGGCGGGATCGGTCATGCAGCGATACCATTGCAGGCCGCCCTGAAAGCCCGTCCGTTCATAAGCGCGCGTGTAGACCGCGAGTTCGTCGTCCGGCAGCCAGCGGCAGGCTGCGATCGCCTCAGCATCAGGCATGAACGGCGCCACCGTCTCCGCCATGGTCGCGGCCGCATCCATGATGTAGTAGGTCGGCATCCTGGCGAGCTCGTCCGCCGACCAGCCTTCGAGCCGGAACGGACGGTTTTCCGCCCAGTCAGCGCTCTTGTGATGGAAGTAGGCGCGCAGAAAGGCGTGCAGGCCCTGGGCGCCGTGGCGCATGTCGTCGTTCGCTGCCGGCGTCGAATAGTACCACTGATAATGCTTGCGCGGACGCGGCAGGCTTGCGAGGTCCGCATGGATGTCGCTGGTCGGCGTCTTCGGATTCAAGGGCGGCGGTCCGCCGAAGGGGGCGCTCATCATCGCGACCGATCGAAAAACGTCGTCACGCGCGAGCGCGCAGCAGGCAGCGACCGGCGAACCGAAGTCATGGCCGACGACGGCGGCGACCGACCTGTAGCCGAGCGCATCGACCAGGGCGAGCGCGTCGCGCACGATCGCGAGCATCCTGAACGAGGCGACGTCGCCGTCATAGCGGTCGTCCCAGCCTTCGGTCCAGCCATAGCCGCGCTGATCCGGGGCGACCACGTGATAGCCGGCGGCGGCCAGCGGCAGCATGACCTTGCGCCAGCTGTAGGCGATCTCGGGAAAACCGTGCAGCAGGAGAACCAGGGGGCGTTCCCCGGTCTCGAAGCCGGCCTCGAGCAGGTGCATGCGAAGGCCGTTGATATCGTCGACGAAGCGGGAGCGAATCCCCTCGGGCAGCGGAATGTCGACCGTGCGCTCGCTTGCCATGTCGCCTCCATGATCACCGAAGCGCCGCCCGAACACATCCGGGCGGCGCTTCATTTGAGCATAGACGGCTTCTAGGGAAAACGAAGCGCTATCGTCGGTTAGGTGCTAACCGTCCACGCCGAGCGCCTTCGCCGTTTCGATCGCCACATAGTTGGTGCCGAGCGGCAGCTTCTCGGCCTTGGCGTAGCTGTTGACCGCGCGGATGGTCTTCGGGCCGAACAGGCCGTCGATGCGGCCGCCATAATGGCCGGAGCCGCTGAGCTTGGTCTGGATGGCGCGCACCACGTCGGCGGTCATGTTGACGTCGCACAGCACCTCCCGCCAGGCGAGCTTCTCGTCGGTGAGCTTGGCGCGCTTGGTGACGGTTTCATACTGCGCCTGCACGGCGACCGCGCGCTCGCGTGCGGGCTCGACCAGTCTCTGCACCTTCAGCGTCTCATATTCGGCCGGAACCGTGACCTCGCGCGTGGTTGCGGGCGTCTTCAGCCGTTTCTTGCTGACCGTCTTGTATTCGGCCGGCGTGATCACCTCCTTGGTGGTCTCCGGCGTGATCAGCGTGCGCTTCTCGATGGTCTTGTAGGTCGCGGGCACCTCGACCAGGCACATCACCTCGCCGGTGCTCTCGTCGTAGGTGGTCTTGAGCGCGTTGTCGATCGGACCGCGGCCACGCTTCCAGACGGTGTGGGCAGGCTTGTCGAGAATGCGCTCGGTGGTGGTCTTGTACTTCGCCGGCACGGTCACCAGCTTCCGCCCTTCCGGCTTCACCAGCACCTTCTCGGTCACGGTTTCGTAGACGGCAGGAACCGTTTCCAGCCGGGTCGAAACCTCCTTGGTCAGCACCGCCTCCTCGGCCCACTCATAGCGCGCCTCGTCGATCTCGATGCGCGTTTCCGCGGGCCGCACCAGGATCTTCTCCTCGCTGACATCATAGGTCGCGGGCAGCAGCACGCGCGCATAGCAATGGCCAGGCTGCGGATCCGGCGGGAACAGGGCCGCGGTCGAAAGATCCTCGATGCCGAAGTCGGCGGGTGCCGCTGCGGGCTCGATCTGCGCTGGGGCAGTCAGCGTCGCTTGCCGATATTCTGCATCCGACGAACAGGCCGCCAGGGCCAAAGCGCAGCAGGCAGCGGCGATAGAGGCGTTTCCAGGACGCAGGCTCATAGCAACTCCAAATCCAGTTCACCGATGTTGCCGCCGATGCTTAGCATCAACTTCCAGTTTATCAAGTAAAAATCACGATCTGCGCAATCGGCAAGCATTATTCGTTTTGATGGTTTATTGACGATATTACGTTTCGATTTTTCTTAAATTTTAATCGAGATTCGCGACGTCGTGCTTTTGCTTCGCAGGGGTCAACGGAGCAGCACCAGAAAGAGAATGCCTGCGCTAATCAGAAGAATGCCGAGCAGCTCGGAAGTCGTGGCGCGCTCGCGGAAAAACAGATAGGCGACGGCAAAGGTGAACAGCAGCTCGATCTGGCCGAGGGCGCGCACATAGGCGGCGTTCTGCAGGGTCATGGCGGTGAACCAGCCGGCGGAACCGAGCATGCCGGAAAGTCCGACCACCGAAGCGACCCGCCAGGAGCGAAAGACCGCGGCGATCTGGCCGGGCTCGCGCCAGGCCATGTAGACCGCCATGACCAGCGTCTGGAAGGTGGTGACACAGGCGAGCGTGAAGGCGGCACGAATCAGGAAATCGCCGTCCGCCAGCGACAGGGAGGCAGCGCGATAGGCGGTCGCCGAGATGCCGAACATGGTGCCGGCACCGATGCCGATCAGCGCGACCGGCTCCAGACATTGGCGCGCGATGCCGCGCCAGCCGACGTCCAGCCGCGTGATCGAGATCAGCACCACGCCGATCAGGCTGACCAGGATGCCGACAAGCGCCCCTGCCCCCACCCCTTCGCCGAGAATGATGATACCGAAGACTGCCGTCTGCACCGTCTCGGTCTTGGAGAAGGCCGTGCCCACGGCGAAATTGCGAAAGGAAAACATGGTGACCAGAAGAGCGGTGCCGAGAATCTGGGCGAGACCGCCGCCAGCGGCGAACAGCAGGAACGGGCCGTTCGTGCCAGGCAGGGCCTCACCGCCGATCAGCAGCAGGCCGAGGAGATAGAGACAGGCGGGCGGTGCGCCGAAGACGAAGCGCGAAAAGGTCGCACCCGACGTGCTCAGCCTGCCTTTCAGATGTTTTTGCAGGGCCGAACGCACGTTCTGCATGAACGCCGCAAAGATCGTGATCGGAATCCAGAGTTCCATCGCGTGCCGTTTCCGCTGCCGTGCATCGGGTTCGAGACGGCCGGGGCCGCTCGAAAACCATCCCAAGCACAGTTTTCGCCCGGCCGAAAGCCACAGCGCGGATCTGGATTATGTCCTTGTTTCCGGCGTTGTGACCTGCTTCACAAGGGCCAATCGTTTTCAGCGATAAAGTCGCCGCCTCTAGCACGTCTATGGCGAGGGACGTCAAGGACGTCCGGGCATTCATTGAAGATCATCGAAGGGAATTGTTGCGGTGACAGGACCAACCCGCCAGGAGATGGAGCAGCTCATTTTCGGCGGCTCGGAGAATCGACGTTTCACCCAGGATTCGCCCATCCTGCCCGAGGTCTGGATCAAATACGCGCTTCATCCCCACAAGGCACGCGACCTGATCTTGATCCCAGCGCGCAGCAGCAATGCCGGCGAGTTCGCCAACGAGCTGAACGGCCGTCTCAGGGCTTATCGCTTCGCCGTGCCAAAGCCGCTGACCGATTTGATCCCGAGCGATCTGCGCAACAACAAGCGTGCCCGGATCGCCCACCTGCCCGGTGTGGTGGCCGCAAGGCTCTATTTCGATGAATTCTTGCGCCTCGTGCTGCCTGCGACACCTTGGTGGCGCTCGATGGTGAACGGCTACAGGGACAAGCTCGAAACGCTCGGCCAGGACGAGGACTACAGTCACCTTGCATCATCTCCCTATTTGCAGTTCGGTGATCCGAACGTGCCGTTCGATTTGAGCAAGGCAGCCCCGCGGAAGCGCTCGGCCCCATCGCTCCTCAACAAGCTCGCCGCGGACATGATGGTGATCGAGAGGCTGTCACAGGCCGCGATGACGGCGACCCGTGACCACAGCCGGCCAAGAGCGCCGTTCGTGCAAATCGCACGCACGGCCGGCGCCGTGGCTGCCCGCTTTCTCGGCAAAGACCTGCCCAAGGTCGTGAATGGCCAGTTTCGCCTGCATCCGGAAGCGGACCGGGAAGATCCCTACGATCATCGCCTGATCGCGAAGAGCTTTCTCTGCATGTTTGCCGGATGGCCCGGGCCCCCGTCGCATCGCATGACCGAAGACGGCAAGAAGAACGTGGAAAAGCTGGGGCCGCCGCCATGCGATCAGGTCTGGCGGGTCTCGATCAATCGCGATGTCACCAACGCCGCCAATCGGTCGACGCTGGCCTGCAAGGCGGATGCCGCCCGGCTTCTGTTCAACGTCAACTGCGAGACGATCGTCTGGGCAGTCGCCGATAGCGGCATCGACGCGCATCACCCTGCTTTCTTCGATTGGCGCGGCACCAGCGGCCAGAGCCGGGTGATCAAGACCTACGACTTTCGCGAACTGCGTGAATCGCTGAGCCTGGACGAGACCGATGCGCGCGAAGAGCTGATGGAACGTATCGAAGACGGCCTGCGCGCGAAGATGACCGAAGCCGAAGAACAGGCGATGACCAAGGAGGATCTTCGCTTCGAGGCCGAAAAAGTCCTGACGGCTCTGCGCAAGCGCCTCTATCTCGGCGCGGACATCGACTGGGCGCTGCTCGAGCCGCTAGTCGCGATCGACGAGAAGTTCGTGAAACCACCGACGGTCGATCATGGCGCCCATGTCGCCGGCATTCTGGGGGCGGACTGGCCCATCAACCCGTCGACGGGCGAGCCGGTTCGCCCGGAGGAAGTCTACCGACCGGAGAAGCTGAAGCTCGTTGAAAGCGACAAGGATGACCGCTGCACCAGGATGGCACAGGCCATGGCGAAGACCATGAGAGCAGGCCGCACGATCAGGCCTGCGGGTATCGCCAATCCGAAGGGGGCTCTCGGCCAACTGGAGACCATCGACAACAGCAGCCGCCGGCACCTGACCGGCATGTGCCCGGACATCCGTCTCTATGACTTTCGCGTCCTTCGCGACGACGGCCTTTCCGACGAGTTCGAGGTGATCGCGGCCCTGCAGTTCATCCGCTTCCTCAATGCACGCGCCGGGGACATCAAGGTGCACGGCGTCAATCTCAGCCTGTCGATCGAGCACGACGTCGCCAACTATGCCTGCGGCAACACACCGATCTGCGAAGAGTGCGATCAGCTCGCCGCCAACGGCACCGTGGTGGTCGCCGCCGCCGGTAATCGCGGCTACCTCGATCGAACCGCCAGCGGCAATGGCTCGTTCGGCTGCTACAACGCGATGTCGATCACCGATCCCGGCAATGCCGAAGGCGCGATCACGGTCGGCGCCACCCATCGCTACAAACCGCATGTCTTTGGTCCGAGCTATTTCTCCTCGCGCGGCCCGACCGGAGACGGCCGCCTGAAGCCGGATCTGGTGGCGCCCGGCGAGAAGATCCGAGCGCCCGTCGGGATTGATGACGATACCCACAAGGACGGCACCAGCATGGCGGCCCCCCATGTGAGCGGTGCCGCTGCGATCCTGATGGCGCGCCATATGGAACTCGTCGGCAAGCCCGCAAAGATCAAACGGATCCTCTGCGAGACGGCCACGGATCTCGGCCGCGAACGCTATTTCCAGGGCGCAGGCATGCTCGACGTGCTGCGTGCCCTGCAATCGGTCTAGGCGGGTGACCCCGTCATTCGATCACACCGCCGGCGTCCGGGTCGACGGCATGCCGCCAGGCTTTTTAGGCCGGAGGCAGGACGCCCGCGCTGAAGGCGTGCCGCGAGGAGGTGCATGATGCTCACGCTCGACGTTTTGCGAGCCAGATATGGCGACTGCCTGATGCTTCATCACGGCAGCCGGAGGCGGCAAAGGCATGTCTTGATCGACGGTGGACCGTCCCACGTGTTCCAGCGTTATCTCAGACCCCGTCTCGAAGCGCTGCGCGCCGAGTCAGGTGGCGACGAGCCGCTTCCTCTCGATCTGGTCATGGTCAGCCATATCGACGAGGACCACATCAAGGGTGTTCTCGACCTGTTCAAGGACATCACGACCGCCAGGAACGATCAGCAGCAGCCGCTCGTCGAGATCGGCAGCCTCTGGCACAACAGCTTCGCCGACATCGCCGGCAGCAATCCGGGCGAGGCGGATGCTGCCGAGACCAGAGCCCTCGCTGTCGCCGACATTGCCGGGCAGGAGCCCGACCTCGGCTTCAGGCCGCATACCAGGCTCGTGCTGTCCAGCGTGCGCCAGGGCCGGCAGCTGCGTGACGATGCGAGGCGTCTCGCGGTCGAGGTCAATCGCGGCGCCGTCGGCGATCTCGTGGTCTCAGGCGATACCCTCGCTCTCGGCGAGCTCACGCTGAAGGTTCTCGGTCCGACGCAGGCGGAGGTCGACGCTCTCAAAACGGAATGGGACAAGCAGGTCAAGGAGATCCTGGAGAAGGAGCGGAGGAAGCGCGCCGAGGCCGCGCAATATCTCGACAGCTCCGTCTTCAATCTGGCGTCGATCGTGGTTCTTGCCGAGATGGACGGCAAGCGTCTCCTGCTCACCGGCGACGCCCGCGGCGACAGGATTCTCGATGGCCTTGAAGCCCATGACCTCCTGGATGATCAGGGCAAGATCCACATCGATCTGCTGAAGCTCCCGCATCACGGCAGCCATCACAATGTCGAGGACAACTTCTTCGCACGCGTCACCGCCGATCACTACGTCGTCTCCGGCGACGGCAAGTACCTCAATCCTGAGCTCGAGACCTTCCGCATGCTGTTCCGCGCGCGCGGGCGGGACACGCCCTACACGCTGCACCTGACCTACGCGCCCGACGAGATGGATGGCGATGCCGATTATCCCTCAGCCGAGCTGAACGCACTGCTGGACGAGGCCAGGGCGGACGGCGTTCCCTTCACGCTCAGCGTTCCCGATGACGACGCTGACCACCTGAGCATCCCGCTGATCGACGCGGCCTGACCTGCGCTACAAAAGAGAACGCCGGAGCTGACGACAGCTCCGGCGCACTTAAAGTCTACGGTGTGAGCGTCCTCACCCTTTGTGGGTGACCGTCCAGATGACGCCGGACTTTGGCACCGTGTAGAAGGGCGACGGCATTTCGAAGTCGGTGTAGACCTCGCCGTAGTCGATGATGTACATGGTCTTGCCGTCATTGGAGAAGACCACGTCGTTCGGCCGCTCCAGACCGCCACGGTTCTCTTCTTTCTGATAGGCGTTCGGCCCCATCTCGATGTTCTTCGCGAAGTAGGACCACTTGACGCCGGAAGGCTCGAGAAACTCGACCTGCAGGACCGCGGGCCAAGTCGGCACCAGGCTTTCCGGGCCGGTGTCGAGAATGCCGTAGACCGCGCCGAACAGGTCGTTATCCGCGCCGAAGTTGGACGCGCTCCAGGCGATGCCGTCGATCGGGTTGTTGGTGTCCCATTCCAGGATCGGATTGATGTAGCCATCAGGGTTGGGATTGGCGACGATCAGCGGCACGCCGCGATTGCCCTCGACGTGGTGCTGGAAGCGGTACGGCCAATTGTTAGGCACGAACGGCTCCTCGCCGATATACAGGTTCGGATAAGGGCGATCGACCGGGTTGCCGGTATAGGCCTTGTGGCCGTAGCGCTTGCCGGTGACGAACAGGAAGCCCTCCTTGTCGGGGAAGCCGGCATCCTGGCCCATCTCGGTCACCAGCCAGAGCTTTTCGGCACCATTGGCGACCCGGCGGTTGCCGAGATCGTTGGCGCCGTTGTCACTGACCGCAAGCGCGTTTTCGAACCTCGAGCCCGCAGGGCCGAAGGCGACGCCGGACTGATTGCGGAAGCCCATGGCGTAGACTTCCATCTTGTCATGGGGATAGATCCCGTCGTCGCCGGCCGCGTCCATCTTGACCCGCATCACTGAGCCGCCGCAGGGCACCTTCTTCTTGATGATCATGCCGGGCTCTGCGGGCACGCCGACCGGGAGATAGGCGCCGGTCAGGCGACCGTCGGAGGAGCGCACGTTGAGGCCGGTGTGCTCGATGTCGCGGCAGGGCGGATCATGCGGTGTCTTGCCAAGGCCCTCGTCGTCATGCAGCACCCAGAACGGATCTTCCGGGATGTCGGTCCAGCCATGGTTGTCCGGGTCGGCAAAGCCGGTGTTCGACGGAAAACCGAGCGCAAAATACAAGAAACCGTCCTTGCAGGTCACGCCGCCATTGCGGTGATCGCCGATCATCAGATCCTTGATGACCAGCTTGGGCTCGGCGTCGATGCCGTCCACCTCCCAGATCTTTTCCGCATATTCCGGCACGTAGATCTTGCCGTTCTCGGGGCAGTAGGAGAGTTCGTTCATGACGGTGGTGAAGGTGCCCTTGCCGATCTCCTTGATCGGGCTGCCGTCGGGGCCGAAGACCTTGATGTGCGCCTCTTCGAACTCCTCGGCATCCGGGCTGCCGAGCAGCGGCGGCGACACCACGACCCAGAGATTGCCGTCGCCATCCACGGTCGCAGCCGACGGAGCGCTGAGCCCCTCGACCAGAACACCGACCTCGTAGCCTTCGGGCACCACGATCTTCGTCGGGTCGGGCTTGACGGCGACGCGTTTTTCCCAGCCGCCGGATTCGCCGGTGCCCTGCATGTCGGCCCATGCCAATGATGTCGAAACGAGCATGACGCTCGCCGACAAGACCATACGCGCTATCGGTCTCATGACGTTTCCCCGATGCGGCCGGCCGTTGCTGGCGCCGGCCCGTTGCCTCCCTGATCCGGCGTTGACGATGAACGCCGTCATTCATGGTCATCGAGGGATGGTCGGCGCGCAAGTTGGTAAAAGTTAATAGTAACTATTGGCGGTGCTTATGAATGTCACGCGCTTCGAGTGTTGATCGATCAGTAGGTCGGCATCGCTCTGATATGCGCAATGAGATCCTTGACCTCACGGTCGGTGAGCTTGGATTTCCAGGCAGGCATGTAGGCGCTCTTGCCGACGGCCTCGCCGCCGTCGGCGATCGCGGTGTAGAGATAGCTGTCGGGCAGAAGCTCGATATAGCCCTTCTTGGTCAGGTTCTGGATATGCGGCATGAAGGTGTGCGCGCCGCCGCGGCCATCCTCGCCGTGGCAGCCGCGGCAATAGCGCTTGTAGAGCTTGGCGCCGGTGGCGGCATCGCCCTCCTCGAAGTGCTCGACATCACCGTAGCGGGACGAGTCCGCGGCCTGGTCCTCGGCGGCGGCCGTGAACGAGCCGGCAAGCACCGGGCCGGCCACGCTCAGCAGCAAGGCGATCCTCCGGATCATCGGGCCTCCCTTCCCAAACGAACCGATTTCGCAAAGGGACCGATGGACGCATCGGCCACCTTTCAGACTATGTCCCGCATCCTCCAGGTCAATGCCCGGCGGCGTGAATTCCGCCCGGCGATCAGGCCAGCCCCGCTTGGCAATGGCGAAGCGCTCGTGCTTTGATCCACGGATGCAGCCCACCCTGGTCATTCTCGTCGTCGGCCTCTCGCCTGCCCTGATCGGCGAGCACACGCCGCATCTGAAAAGGCTCGCCGAACAGGGCGCGATGCGTCCGCTCAACACCGTGACGCCGGCCGTCACCTGCGCCGTGCAATCGACCCTGGCGACCGGGCTCATGCCGTCCGGCCACGGCGCTGTCGCCAATGGCTGGTACTTCCGCGACCTCGCCGAGGTCTGGCTCTGGCGGCAATCGAACCGCCTCGTCGCCGGCGAGAAGATCTGGGAGGCGGGGAGGAAGGCGAATCCCGACTTCACATGCGCCAAGATGTTCTGGTGGTACAACATGTATTCGTCGGCGGACTGGAGCGCCACGCCGCGCCCGATGTATCCGGCCGACGGCCGCAAGATCCCCGATCACTATGCCGAGCCGCCGGACCTTCACGACGAACTGGATGCGAAATTCGGCCGGTTTCCGCTGTTCACTTTCTGGGGACCGATGGCGGATATTTCTTCGTCCAATTGGATCACCGAGGCGACACTGCACGTCATGGCGACCCGAAAGCCGACGCTCACGCTGACCTATCTGCCGCATCTCGACTACAATCTGCAGCGCCTCGGCCCGGATCTCGACCACCCGCGCCTGCAGCAGGATCTGCGCGAGATCGATGCCTGCTGCGGCGAGCTGATCGAGGCGGCGGACAAGGAAGGGCGGCGCATCGTCGTCGTCTCCGAATACGGCATCACCCCGGTGACCGACGCCGTGCCTATCAACCGCGCCCTTCGCCAGGCGGGTCTGATCCGTGTGCGCCCGGAAGAGTTCGGGCGCGAGATCCTGGATGCCGGTGCATCCGCTGCCTTCGCTCTCGCCGATCACCAGATCGCCCACGTCTATGTCCAGGACGCGGCGCGAATCTGCGAGGTCAAGGCGCTGGTCGAAAGCCTGGACGGGGTCGAGCAAGTCCTCGCCGAGGACGGCAAGCGGGCCTATGGCCTGGACCATCCGCGCAGCGGTGAGCTGGTGGCGATCTCGAAAGCGGATCGCTGGTTCAGCTATTACTACTGGCTGGACGACGCCCTCGCCCCGGATTTTTCGCGCACCGTCGACATTCACCGCAAGCCCGGCTACGACCCGGTCGAGCTGTTCTTCGACCCGGCGATCTCGAACCCGAAGCTCGCCGCCGGCTGGCGACTGGCCAAGCGCAAACTCGGCATGCGCACGCTCATGGACGTGATTTCGCTGAAGGACACGCAGCTGGTCAAAGGCTCCCACGGCCGTCCGACCGACGATCCCGCCCACGGCCCCCTGGTGATCACATCCGAGCCAAACCTGCTGGACGGCGACGGACCGGTAGACGCGACTGCGTTCAAGCAGCTGGTACTCGACCACGTCTTCAGCTGAGCGCTTTCTTCACCCAGTTCAGCTCGCGCGCGATGGCGCTGGAGACCTCGACGCCGCGATAGCGTTCAGGCAGCACATCCCATGTGTAGGTTTCGACTTCGAGATGGCTGGAGATCGGCTGCTTGCGGTGGATCGCCAGGATGTCTTTCAGAAAATCCTGGGTGGTCGCGAAGTGCTGCAGCTTGTCCAGGAAGATCGGCACGTGGAAATGCACCCGCCATTCATGGCCGATCGCCTGGTCGAGCGCAGCGAGCGCATCAGGCAGATCCAGGTAGCGCACGAGCTGATCACCGCGCTGCTCGATCGCCTGATGCAGATAGACCGGCTCGTCGAACCCGGCGAGGGTCGCAGGTGTGTCCGTGGTGACTTCGGGAATGCGCAGGGCGGCCGAAAGCTGCAGCTTGGGAATCGCGATGCCGGCAGCGCGCAGCACCTCGATGCTGCCGCGCGGATCTTCATACTCCACGGCCGCATGGCAGACATCGTAGCAGACGCCCAGATGCCGGCGGAGCGCATCGTCAGCGGACGGCTCGGAGAGGCCGCTGAGAGCGGCGAGCCGCTGGATCGACGTCTTGGAAAACAGGTGATCCTCGAAATAGTCGACCGTCTCCTCGATCGTCTCCAGAAAGCAACAGGGCTCCGGTTCCAGCGCGAGCGCGATGGTCTTCCCGGTGCCCCGCTCGACCTCGACCAGCCTGGCGACATGCCGGATGAGGTTGTCAGTAATATGTTCGACCATCCTTGGTTCCGAAGCGAGCGGCTTGAAGGTGCCGGGCACCGTGCTGATGCTGCCTGCCATGCCCTCCGGCAGCAGCTCCGCGAGCACGTCGGCCAGACGGTCGCTGTAGATCAGGCGCTCCTCTTGGGACCAGTCAGGCTGATAGACCTGCTCCTTCACCCGCTGGCCGTGGAACGGCCCGTAGGGAAAGCCGTTGATGGTGAAGACGTAGTAGTTGCCGCTGCTCAGAAACTCCTGAAACGCAGCCAGGCGCTCCTGGCCTGCTAGAACCTCGGCGGCGATAGCGGAGAGGCGGAGGCCGACGCCGAGGGGTGCATCCGGGGAGGTTTCGGCCTTGATCGCCGGGAGGTTGGATGCGAGGCGCGAAAAAATCTCGTCCCAGGTCTCGCCGGCGTGGATGTTGGTGCAGTAGGTGAGATGGGTTTTTTCGTCGATCCGCATCAGGCGCCTGCCCTCGCTTTCAGCCAGGCGATCGCGTCCAGCATCATCGCCTCGTCGATCGCGTGCACCTCGATACCGGTGCCGATGCCGCCCAGGAGGGTAATGGTCAACTCGCCACCGAGATGCTCCTGGAAGTCCCGAAGCCCCTTCATCACGGCGACCGAGCCGTCGCTCGTCTTGGCCTCGAGTGCTGGATGCCAGAGCCTGAAGCCGAGATGCTCGAGCAGCGCGCAGATCCTGACCTCCTCGCCTGCGGCCAGCAGCCCCGACAGCACCGAATAACGGGCATCGAGGGCGATGCCGATGGCGACCGCTTCGCCATGGCGCAGATGATGATGGGTGAGGCTCTCCAGCTTGTGCGCCGACCAGTGTCCAAAGTCGAGCGGACGGGCGCTGCCCGTCTCGAAGGGATCACCGCCATGGCCGATCTGGTGCATGTGCAGCTCGGCGCAGCGCCGGATCATCGTGGCCATCGCATCCGGCGCGAAGGTCACGAGATCATCCGCGCGCTCTTGCAGCCAGGTGAAGAAGGAGGCGTCGCGAATCAATGCCACCTTCACCGCCTCGGCCATGCCGGCAATCTTTTCGCGCGGCGGCAGATCGTCGATCATGTCGAGATCGTTGAGCACGGCAAAGGGCGGCGCGAAGGTTCCGATGAAATTTTTGACCCCCTGCAGATTGACGCCGTTTTTGACGCCTACTCCGCTGTCGTTCTGCGAGAGTACCGTGGTTGGAACACGGACAAGCCGCACGCCCCGATGGGTGGTCGCAGCCACCAGGCCGACAGCATCGAGCACGGCACCGCCGCCGATGACGATCACATAGGAATGGCGGTCGATGTGATGATCGATCAGCCGCTGCTGGATGTCCTCGATGAAGAACAGCTCGTTCTTGATGCGCTCGCCGCCGGGTACTGGGATCGGCGGACAGACGAGGTCGATGCGATCACGACGTTTCCCGGCATAGGTCGAGACGGCCGACTTCAGCTGCGGCCGCGACGCAAGAACACCATCGTCGATGAACACCAGGCAGCGGTGGCATTTTTCCGGCTCCAGGCGTGTCAGGGTATCGACGAGCACAGGATTGTCGGGCCGAAACAGCCCCCTGGTGAAATAGACGGGAAAATCGTAAGCGACCCGGAAGCGTTGCCAGCTGACCTCGCTGTCGACGCTCACTTTCGTGGACGCAGCGCCGTCCTCGACCATCCTGCCGTTTCCTCCCGCATGGCCGATCGGCCGCTGCATGCTTGCCTTAAAGCCGTCGCCCGCTGGTCGTGATTGACCATCGATCGATCGGTCCCGAGCTTGCCAGCCTTTCGAGCACAGCTCATCATAGGCACCTGACAGCACACCAGTCCAGCCGCCGAAGGAGGTTCATGGATGCGTGTCTTCAACGGGCTATTTTGCTTTGTTTTTCTGCTATTCGCCGCGGTTCAGTACAACGATCCGGACGTTCTTTTCTGGTTCACCATCTATGCGCTCGCAGCCATCTGGTGCGGGCTCGCCGCGTTCATGCCGGAGGTGTTCACGACCCACGGCATAGTGCGCGCCTTGTTCTTCCTCTGCCTCATCGCCGCCCTCGCCGGCACCTTCCATTTCTGGCCCGCAGGCACGGCCTGGTGGACCAAGGAAGTCATCTGGGACAACGAATTGGTGCGCGAAGGCCTCGGCATGGCCATCGTTGCCGTCGGTATGCTCTCGGTTGCGCTGACCTGGTGGCTCTGGACGGTCGCGGCCGAACGTTGATCACGCCCCGATGCGATGATCGTCGATGACGGGGCGGTTTCAGGCGATCACGCCGCGAGGAAAACCCTCCTGAAACATCGAGAGACGCGCTTGTCCTAACGCATCAGCTTGGCGTCGAAGCCGTGCTCGCCATAGGAAAGCAGGGTCTTTTTGCCTTTCATGACCGTCTCCAGGAGAACTCTGTGGCCCCAGAGTTGGTGGAGGTGGCCGAGGGTCTTTTCGGCGTAGCCGATATGCAGATCCCGATCGTCCGCCTCATGTTTCAGGTAGAGGGCGCGATTTCGGCCGTAGTCGGCGTCGTAGACCTTGATCACCGGGTTGGAGCGCATGCCGACCGACTTCAGCAGCGTCTCCTTCACCTCACGCCAGTTGTCCTCGTCCGACACTTTGGTCACGACCAGATTGTCGCCCTTCGGTCCGAATTCGAAGATATCGAGGTCACGCATCAGGTCTTCGGTCAGGAAGCGGCGCAGAAACGAGACGTCACGGTCGCTCTCGCGCACCTCGAACATCTTCTCCCGACCGGACCGACCGGAGGGATTTTCGTCCGAATGGCCATTGGCGCGCATCCCGTCGAAACGTTCTTCGATGTCATGCCAGACGCGAAAGCCGACATGATAGGGGTTGATACCCCCTGGATGCGGGCAGATCACCTGGTTGTGGCGGACCAGGAACTCCATGTAGATGTCCTGGGGCAAATCGAGGGCGTTCATGATCTTGTGGTGCCAGTAGCTGGCCCAGCCCTCGTTCATGATCTTGGTTTCGATCTGCGGCAGGAAGTACATCGCCTCTTCGTGCACGATCGTCAGCAGGTCCTGCTGCCAGGCCATCAGATGCGGATTGTGATCGCGCACGAAGAGCAGGATGTCCTCGTCGGGTTCGAGCGGGACCTTTCTGAGATCCAATTCGGCCTGCTCTTCCCTGGGCGTGAGATCGTCGAAGGGGCCGTTTTTCGGACGGGACAGCTCGATCAGCCGCTGGCGCTGCTCCTCCGGTTTCAGCTTGCGGATGCCGGCATTGCGATTGCAGTTCATGGACAGAGCGTGCGCCGAGTCCAGAATGCTCTCGACCTTGTCGATTCCGATCGACGGATCTTCCATGTAGTCGCGCACGCGATCGGCCGCAGTCTTGAATTTCGAGAGGGTCTCGCTCGCCCTGGTGGCGCTGGTGAAGGTAAAGTTGTTCTTGAAGAAATCGTTGTGGCCGTAGACGTGGGCGATGGTCAGAATCTGCAGGCAAAGCGAGTTGTCAGTCATGAGGTAGCCGAGACAGGGATCGGAATTGATCACCATCTCATAGGGAAGACCCGTGGCACCGTGATCGTAGAGTGTCTTGGTCTTCTCGTAGGATTTGCCGAAGCTCCAATGGGGGTAGTGGGCCGGCATGCCGTGATAGGCCATGTAGCCGAGCATCTGGCCGTGGTCACAGACCTCGAACTCCTGCTCGTAGCAATCGAGGCCAACATCGTCGACATGCTCGCGAATCGCCGCGTCCCAATATTCGAGATCCTTGATGTCCCAATTTGCCATGGTCAGGTTCCCGACGCGACCCGGTCGCGCGACAAAAAGGCTTTGAAGCTCGGCCAGATATCCTCTTTGCGCTCGATCAGCACGGACTGGAAATTATCGGCATCGATGCGCCGGAACATGTCGAGCATCGAACTTTCGTAATAGTGGGAGCCGAGCGGCTTGATTTCGCCATAGCCGAAGAGGTTGCAGACATCGCAGAGCTCCTTGGCGGATCTGACCGCATTGGCGTTGTCGCTGTCAAAATTGTCGCCATCGGAGCAATGGAACGCGTAGACGTTCCAAAGAGATGGATGGTAGCGGTCGTAGATGATTTCAAGCGTCTTGTTGTAGCCCGATGAAATCAGCGTGCCGCCGCTCTCGCCCTTGTGGAAAAACTCCTCCTCGGTCACCTCGCGCGCCTGCGTATGGTGGCCGATGAATACAAGTTCGACATTTTGATATTTGCTGCTGACGAACTGATAGAGCAGGAAGAAGAAGCTCCTCGCCAGATATTTCTTCATGCTGTCCATGGACCCCGACGTGTCCATGATGCACATGACGACGGCATTCGACTCTTCACGCGTATCTTCGACCAGCCGTTTGTAGGTGAGATCGTCGCGTCGGAACGGGAAACGCTCTTCCTGCTCAGGCTGCGTGCCTGTCGAACCGTCATCCTCGTCGGGGGGGCCGACGGAAGGTTGGAGGTTCGCCGGCCGATCCATCGGTCGATCGGCAGCAGGCGCACTGCCGGTCGCCACCATGCGCCGAATGCGCGCCTTGGCGGTCCGCCGGCGGTCGAGATGAACCCGTACGCCTGCCTTTCTGTAGCCTTTGCGCTTGGCAATGCGCTCCGACATGACCTCCCGCAGGATCTTTCGTTCCATATCGGGAAGTTCGAGATCCTCGAACATGATCTCGATCAGTTCTTCCAGCGTGACGTCGGTCTCATAGTAGTCGACGCCTGGCTGATCGCCCGCCTTGCCGTTGCCTTCGCCTTCCTTGCCAGCCTTGCCGACAACCTGCCCAGGCTCGGTATCGCCCTCGCCCGTGCCCGCGCGGGACTGGTTGTCGCCAAAGACGAAGCGATATTCCTTGATCCCGCGGATCGGCACCTTGATCACGCGGTCCTTGTGCCGGCCGATGATCGACTCTTCGGAGATGATGTCGGCGATATTGTCACGAATGGCCTCCCTCAGCTTGTCCCGGTGCCGCTGGCGATCACCGGCGCTGCGGTCGGAGCGCAACGCATCGGAGGAGGAAAAAGGTCGGAAAACGGCCATTCGTCATCCCAGATCATCGATCAACCCTCAGTCGGCGCCCCGGCCCTCGCCTGGCGGGCGCCGTCCGAAGACGACCGGCCAAAGTCTACGGTCTCACATCCTGTCCGCTGGCGGGATCGCTCTGTACTCCTCAATCACGCCAGAGGTGATTGGCAGCATATTTGAGGATCACATCGATGCTGTCCTCGCAGTAGCCGCTGTCGATCAGGCTCTGGACCATGCTGTTATATTTGGACTGCTGCTCCTCATCGCGGGTGCGCGCCTTGGTGATGATGCGCGAGAGCTCACGCACGGAGTTCATCAGCTTGCGCTCGATCGCTTCCTTGAGAGGCTCATAGGCCGTGTAGGTCACCTTCTCGCCCCGCCTCGAGGCCGCCCAGAGATAGGCGATGACTTCCTGGCGAAAGCCGTCCGCCGCCGAGCCGATGATCGCGATCTGCTCCTCGATCGACTTGAGGAAGGCTTCATCCGGCTGCAGATCCTCGCGCGTGTTCTGATCACGCACCTTGGACTTGGTGACATAGGCCTCGGCGTGATCGAGATAGTTCTGGAACAGCGTCTCCGCCTGCTCCTTGTAGGAGTAGATGAAGGCCTTGGTGATGTCCTGCTCGAGAAGCTCCAGATAGGCCTTGTGCAGCGTATCCTGCAGGAACTCCAGATACTGCTTCTTCACGTCCTCGGCGAAATCCGCTTCCTTGACCATGGAGATCAAGGCCTCGCGCACGCTGATCGGATGGATCGATGCCGCGTTCTGCGTCAGCGCGTTGTCGAGGGCCTTCATGATGAAGCGGGTCGAGATGCCGAACATGCCCTCGCGCTTGGTGTCTTCCTGCAGCTCGCGCACGGTGAGCTTCTTGGTGCGGCCCTTTTCCACGACTTCCTCGCCATTGTAGAGGCGAAGCTTGGTCATGAGATCACATTTGGCGGTGGGCTCGAGCCGGGTCAGGATGGCGAACATCGACGCGATCTCGATGGTGTGCGGCGAGATGCAGGCTTCGAAGTTCGCCCTGGACAGGAACTTCTGGTAGATCTTCACTTCTTCGGACAGGCGCAGATTGTAAGGCACCTTGACCACGACGATGCGATCCAGGATGGCCTCGTTGGTGTGGTCCGCCTTGAACTTCTGCCACTCCGCCTCGTTGGAGTGGGCGACGATGCAGGTATCGACCGAAATCGTACCATGCCGCCCAGGCGCCGGGACGAATTTTTCCTGGGTCGCGGTGATCATGGTGTGCAGATATTCGGTCTCGTTCTTGAAGACCTCGATGAACTCGACCATGCCGCGATTGCCGACGTTGAAGGCGCCGTTGAGCTCCAGGATGCGCGGATCGCCTTCGGAGAAGCGATCGAGCTTGGAGATGTCCTCCGAGCCGATCAGGACCGAGGTGTCCTGGTTGTTCGGATCGACCGGCGGGACAACGCCGATGCCGCGGCGTGCGCGCTTGGAGAAAGTGACCGTGCGCACCGGCACTTCTTCATAGCGACCGCCGAACTCTTCGAGCAGGCGATGGCGCATCAGCGGGTTGAGATCGCCCTCGATCTTGACGCCGAGCATATCCTGGAAGGCGGGCCGGAGATGCCGCGGAATGAGCATCAGCGGATCGCCGAACATGGGATCGCCATCGATCGCGTAGATCGGCGGCAGCTCTTCGAGACCGCGCTTCAGGCGTTCCACCAGCGAACTCTTGCCCGAGCCCACCGGACCCATGAGGTAGAGGACCTGCCGGCTTTCCTCACCGCCCATGGCGGCCGAATGGAAGTAGCGCACGATCTTGTTGAGCGTGCGCTCCATGCCGAAGAACTCGTCCTTGAAGAAATTATGGACCTTGATGGGCTCGTCGCCGAACAGACGCTGCGTGCGCGGATCGTTCTCGGGATTGATTTCCGTGAGGCCCGGCCCGGTCAGCATGTCGTACATGCGCCGATGCGAGGAATTCGCGAGCGAAGGATCCGCCTTCACCTTGTCCAGATATTCAAGAAACGTGCCTTCCCAGCGCTCCTGCTGACGTTCCTCACGATCCTTCTGGATGACTTTGGCGAAATCGATGGTCTGCTTGGCCATTCATACTACCTCGCTCGCTAGGGCGCTCCGGTCAGCTCCGGTCAGCACCTCGATCTCTAACATCAGATTAGACATGTAAAAGCGATCTTGTCGACGTGATCCGGCGCACTGCGCACGGCCATGGCGCCACTCCACGGTGTCATCATTCAGCTTTCTCAAGCCTTCGATAACCGCACCTCCTCGGCAAGCGCTCGATCGGTCTTCGATCCCTATGCCGGTACGCATTCCACGCCGCACCGCCCATGCCGCCGCGCCGATCGTCATCAATCTGCCAGGCTCGACCTGACACTTCGATGAACGCGGCATCGACCTGCTCACCGGACCTCATTCACAACGCTTTCGCTGCATGGCAGGTTTGATCACGACGTTACCCTCGACATCCTGTTTTCAATGTAGACCTGCGCGCGGATTTGGCGAGTGAACGGAGGCAATTATCCATAGGAACAAATGCATTTTCTCGCCGAACCCAGCGATCGCGGGAATTCCGTGCCTGCCGCAGTGAAACACCGCCGTCCGGAAAATGATGACCGATCACGTCTCACCTCATTCAACAAAAAACACTGGCATTTTTTAATCTTTCTTCTCCTGGCAATCGTAACAAAGCTCAAAAACAACTACAAGTAGCATTGCATTCATTTTCAGTGATCATTCGTTCTGAAGATTTTTGCTTGAATTTTTTGATCTTTTTCCATTGTTTCATTTTCTTTTCGCTGAGGAGAGCGGTGCTGCCGGCCGCCCGACGCGTGGACCTGAAAGGCGGAGTTCTCTCATAAGTGGCGCTCGACGGCTTCAGCTCGCCTGCTTCGATCGACGCTTTCGGCATGACGCACGCCCCCGTTTCCCAACCATCCTGATCCCACTCTATGGCACCTTGGTTAACAGTTGGTTAACATTGCCCAACTAACGTAATCGTGACTTCGTGCTGCCTATTTTTTCCGATGCCGCCAGAGAGGAACGCGCCGACGATGCCCCTTTCCGTGATCGAAGCTGAACCCGTGCTCGACTGTCAGAACCGGTTGGGCGAAGGGCCGATCTGGTCGATCGAGGAGCAGGCCCTCTACTGGGTGGACATCGTCGCGCCGGCGGTTCACCGGCTCCGACCGGCCGACGGCGCTCACGATCACTGGCCGATGCCCGAGCATGTCGGCTCGCTCAGCATGCGTGCCGCGGGCGGACTGGTGGTGGCGCTGAAGAGTGGTTTTTTCCTGTTCGACCCGGCGGACGCCAGACTCGAGATGATCGCCGAAGCCGAGGCCGAGATGCTAGATAATCGCTTCAATGACGGGCGCTGCGACCGCCAGGGCCGGTTTTTCGCGGGATCGCTGACCTATAGCGAGGATGCGCCGGTCGGCAGCCTCTGGCGGCTCGATGCCGATCACACGGCGATGCCGGTGCTGAACGGCATCACCATCTCGAACGGCCTCTGCTGGAGCCCGGACGGCGCCATCATGTATCATGTGGACACGCCGACCCGCGAAATCCGCGCATTCGACTATGATCAGGAGGCGGGCCTACCCGCCAATCCGCGGGTGCTGGCCGAGGTCGATGCCGGCGGCGGCTGGCCCGACGGCTCGATCACCGACAGCGAGGGCTGCATCTGGAACGCCGAGTGGGATGGCGCGCGCGTGGTGCGCTACACCCCGGACGGCAGGGTGGACCGCGTGGTCAAGGTGCCGGCCAGGCGGGCGACTTGCGCCGCCTTCGGCGGTCCCGAGCTGAAGACGCTTTACATCACCTCGGCCTGGGACCGGATGAGCAAGACCGAGCGCAGCGACTGGCCGCATTCCGGCGATCTGTTCGCGGTCGAGGTCGACGTGCCGGGCCTCCCCGACCCGACATATGCGGGCTAACGCTCCTTCGGCGCTCCTTCCAGCTCATAGTTTCGGAGATAGCTCGGCTCCGGAATGCCAGGCTTCAGCCTGGGATCGGGCACGGGTGCGCCGGCGATGAGGTGAAACGGCAGCTCGCCGGCCCAGATGTCCAGGTCATAGTCCTCCTCGTCGTCGCCAGGCGGGCCCGAGCGCTCCTTGGCGACCGCCTCCTCGATGGGCATGGCGAGGACCGTGGTCGCCTTCAGCTCCTGCGCGGTCGGCGGCCGCAGCTCCGCCCAGCGGCCCGGGGTGATGCGCTCGCTGAAGGCTTCGAGCGCCCGCAGCTTCGCCTGGTCATCGCCGAGAGCGGTCGCCCTCCCGAAGAGCATGACGCTTCGGTAGTTGATCGAGGAATGGAAGCCGGAGCGGGCGAGGACCAGGCCGTCGATCAGGCTGACATTGAGGCAGACCGGGACCTCCTCCTTCAGCCTGCGCAGCATGCGGCTTGCGGATGAGCCGTGCCAGTAGACATGGTCGCCGTCGCGCCAATAGCTGGTGGCGGTGACATAGGGGTGATCGTCGATGCTGTAGCCGACATGGCAGACGAAGCCGGCATCCAAGATGCGATAAATGGTCTCGCGGTCGTAGTGGGCGCGCTGATGGAGACGTTTGACCCGGGTACGCTCGGTCGGCGGGAACTCGTTCATCACCTTGCTCTCGGCGTGGTTCATCGGAGACGAGAACAAGGTTAGTGCCAAATTGGGACCTCCCGAAGGGCCATTTTCCGCAATTTGACAGGACCAATTTTGCCGGGAACCACTGGCCGATGCCGATCAGCGATCCTTCAGCAATCCGGTCAGGGCCGTGTGCAGGTCGGCATTGGCGGCGATCAGGGTGCCGGGCTCGGACCAGGGCTGCTCGCCTTCGAGATGGCTCACCATGCCGCCGGCCTCGCGGACGATGATGATGCCTGCGGCGATATCCCAGGGTTTGAGGCCATATTCCCAAAAACCGTCAAAGCGGCCGGCGGCGACATAGGCGAGATCGAGCGAGGCGGTGCCGAGCCGCCGAATGCCGGCGACCCGGTCGGAAATCCGGTCGAGCTGGGCGGCGAACCCCTTTTGCCGGCCCGGCCAGTCGAGCACGGGAATGCCCGTGCCGATCATCGCACGAGAAAGATCGTTTCGCCTGGAAACACGAAGGCGGCGCTCGTTCAGAAAGGCCCCTGCCCCCTTCTCGGCGACGAAGGTCTCGTCCTTGATCGGGTCGTAGATCAGGCCCGCGATCAGCTCACCCCGCCATTCGAGGGCGATCGAAAGGGCGAAATGCGGGATGCCGTGCAAGAAATTGCTGGTGCCGTCCAGCGGATCGATGATCCAGCGATGGCCGTCCTTCGACGGGATCTCGCCGCTCTCCTCCAGGAGAAAACCGAAATTGGGGCGGGCGCGGGACAGCTCTTCGCGCAGGATCCGCTCGGCCTTGCGGTCGGCGGCGCTGACGAAATCGCCCGGCCCCTTGATCGAGACCTGGAGCTGTTCGACTTCGCCGAAGTCGCGGATCAGGTGACGCGCGGCCTTCCTCGCAGCCTGGTCCATGACATTGATATTGGCCGAGCGGATCGGCGGCATTTTTTTTCCACTTGCCTGAGTTCAAGCCCCGCCGTTCCGGCCTCTTGCGAGAATGCCGCAAACCGCGAAGGCCCAAGTCAACGCTGTAGGCCGTGCCTACTTGGCGCGTTCGACGTAGTCGGCGGCTTCGATATTGACCACCACCTTGGTGCCGGCCTCGATGTGGGGCGGGACCATGATGCGCACGCCGTTGTCGAGGATCGCGGGCTTGTACGAGGCCGCCGCCGTCTGGCCCTTGACCACGGGATCAGCCTCGACCACCTCGCAGACCGCGGTTTCCGGCAGGCGGGCGCCCAGCGGACGGCCCTCATAGCTCTGGATCACGATCTCCATACCTTCCTGGAGGAAGGGTTTTCGGTCGCCGATCAACCCCTCGTTAATGGCGATCTGCTCGAAGCTCTCCTGATCCATCAGGTTAAGCTGGCCGCTTTCCTCGTAGAGGAACTGGTAGGACTTCTCGTCGAGGCGCACGCGCTCGACCGTCTCGACCGCGCGGAAACGCTCGTTCAGCTTGGTGCCGTCGATCACGTCCTTGAGCTCGACCTGCTGATAGGCAGGACCCTTGCCGGGCTTGACATGCTCGGTCTTGACCGCGAACCAGAGGCGGTCCTTATGCTCGAGCACATTGCCGGGCCGGATGTCATTGGCAGTAATCTTCATCGTCTCACTTCCTCGGCCGTGCGACGGCCAGCGTTGACTTGCCTGAGACGGCGACGGCGGCCCGAACTGGCCGGTCGCGGGTCTTCGCGGGCGGGAATGTCGTTTGCGGAAGGTCTGTCTAGCGCAAGGGGAACGGAAGGCAAAGGGGCGATGTCAGGGACGCGCCTATCCGCCTCAGCTTTTCGCGATGGCGGCGCTCAGTTTCCGAGCCGCGGCCTCGGGTCCTTCGGGATCGTCCCAGACGGCCGACGACACGCCGATGAACTCCGTGCCGATCCCTGCGAGCTTTTCGACCGTTTCGGCATCCAGTGCATAGCCGAGGCAGGGCATGACGGTCACCTCCCGCCACCAGGAAATCAGATCCAGGACCTTCTCGTCGGCCGATTGACCATGCTGGCCGAAGGCGACGTAGTCCGCCCCCTCCTCGCCTGCGACCATGGCGTCGTGGCGGGAGAGGCCGACATCGACGCCAAGGATCAGGCGGTTCGCCTTCGTCCGGTCGAGAGCGGCCCGCATGTCGGGGACGCGGCTTGAATTGGAAAGATGAAGACCGTCGAGCTCGGCGGCGAGATCGACGTCGTCCTCGGCCAAGAGAGCGATGCCATGGCCCCGCACCACGTCCAGCAATCCGCGGTCCCAACCTGCACGAACGATCAGGCCCGCTGGCCGCAACGCTGCCACCACGGCCGCGACAGCGTCAGCCCGTGCCGGCCCGGCACCGAGGAGGAAGCGTGGGGCGGCTTCCTCCTCATCGATGGCCGGATCGTCCAAAAGCCTCAGCTTTCGCCGAGATAGATCTTGATCACCTCGTCGAGGAGCGCCATGGCATCGGCCTTGGGACGCTGGAAGCTGTTGCGGCCGATGATCGAGCCGGAGCCGCCGCCGTCGCGGATCTGGCGGATCTCGTTCAGGAGGCCTTCGGTGTCCTTGGCCTCGCCGCCAGAGAACACCACGATGCGCTTGCCGGCGAACGACGCCTGCATGACATGCTTGATGCGTGCGGCCAGGGTCGAGCGGTCGATGTCCTCTGCCTCGTAGACCTTGGCCGCGGCCGCGAGGTCGAGATGGTCGGTGGGCGGCTTGACCTTGATGATGTTGGAGCCCATCAGCGCCGCCATGTGGGCGGCATAGGCGACGATGTCGAGCGCGGTCTCGCCGTCCTTGGTGACCTTGCCGCCGCGCGGATAGGACCAGGTGACCACGGCGAGGCCGGCGGACTTGGCTTCGAGGGTGAGCTCGCGCAGCTCTTCCATCATGTCGTAGCAGGCGTCCGAGCCCGGATAGATGGTGAAGCCGATGGCGCAGCAGCCGAGCCGAAGGGCGTCATCGACGCCGCCGTGGACCGCCTGGTCGGCGATGCCGTCGGCGAGCGAGTTGGCGCTGTTCACCTTCAGGATGGTCGGAATCTGGCCGGCATAGCTGTCGGCGCCCTGCTCCAGCATGCCGAGCGGTGCGGCATAGCCGGAAAGGCCGGCATCGATCGCGAGCTGGTAGAGATAGTGGGGATCATAGGCGGCGGGGTTGGCGGCGAAGCTGCGCGCGGGGCCGTGCTCGTAGCCCTGATCCACGGGCAGGATCACCAGCTTGCCGGTGCCGGCGAGCCGGCCCTGCATCAGCAGGCGGGCGAGATTGGCCTTCACGCCCGGGCAATCGCCTTCGTACCAGGACAAAATCTCCTTGACCTTGGGGGTCATCTGCATTGGTCGTTTCCCATTCCTTAAGCGTTCGTCGGACGGATACGGATCGCGGGACGATCGAAACTAGCAGTTCAGTGTTAACAAGATCTCGACGCGCACAAACCGATCACGGCCCGAAGCGGTTACCCGATGCCGCCTGACATAGCCCGCCGCTCGGGCGGAAGGCAAGGAGCCATGACGACCCTGCATGCAAAGCCGCGCATCTTGCAGAGGCTTGCCGTCGTCTTACGTCATGACGAAGGGAGACTATCCCGAATCGTCCAGAAAGGACGGAAGAGGAAACGCCGATGACCTGCGCGCCCTGGCCTGCGAAAGAGCCCCTTTGGCAGCGTTCATCTTCTGTACATGCTTTCTCGGCTACAATGACGATGGGTTCGCCTTCCTGTCAGGACATGTCATGCCCACGCGACGCAACATGCTGACGGCGGCCGCCGGTCTCGCCGCGGCCTCCGCGCTTGGTGCCGGCGCCTGCTACTACACCTTCTACATCGAGCCCCACTGGGTCGAGGAGGTGCATGTGCCCATGTCCGTGAAACGGCTGCCGCCGGATCTCGAGGGCAGGACGCTGGTGCAGCTCAGCGACATTCATGTCGGCCGTCGGGTGGACGACGACTACGTGCTCATGGTGTTCGACCGGGTGCGCGCCCTCGAACCGGATATCCTGGTGCTCACCGGCGACTTCGTCAGCCACCACCGCCGGATCGTCGATCAGGCCGCAGGCATCTATCGCCACCTGCCGCTCGGCAAGCTCGCGACCGTCGGCATTCTAGGCAATCACGATTATGGCGATTACTCGCGCGACGTCGGGCTCGGCTATGCGCTGCACGACATGTTCGACCAGGCGGGCATGACCGTTCTCAAGAACCAGGGAGTCGACATCGAAGGCCTGCGCATCATCGGCCTGGACGACCGCTGGGGCCCCTTCTTCGACCCTGCGCCGATCATGGCCACCGTGGAGCGCGGCGACCCGACCATCGTGCTCAGCCACAACCCGGACACGGCCGACATGCCGTTCTGGGGCGATTTCGACGGCTGGATCCTTGCCGGCCACACCCATGGCGGCCAATGCAAGGCCCCGTTCCTCCGCCCGCCTCTCCTGCCCGTCTACAACAAGTCCTACATCGCAGGCAGGTACGACCTCAGCGGGGACCGGACCATGTATATCAACCGCGGCATCGGCCACCTCATCCAGGCGCGCTTCAACGTCCGCCCCGAAATCACCATCTTTTCCCTGACGAAGGCCAGCGAGCCGCTAGGGGCTTGACTGTCGGCCTCGGCGGCGGCGTTTGAATGCCGGCGCGTTGCGGGACGCGCGGTCGGTGAGCCTCTTGATGGACGGTTTTTTCAAGATGACGGGAAGGTGGACCGACGCGGACCGAGCGATGATCGAGCTGCAAGGTCTCGTTTTGGCCCGCAGCGGCCCGAAGGAGCGCGCGCATTGAGTGCTTGGTGGCAGAGGGCGATGGCGAAACGCTCGCCGCCCCGGCCCATTGCGGTCTCGTTTTCGCTTTCTTGAGAACGCGACATCGATGTCGCTGGCAGACTTGGTGAAATCGAGCCTGCAATCGATCATTCGACCATGGCAAGTCACTATCGATCGAAGATCAGCCAAACCGCCGAGCGACGAAAGCGGCTCGGATCTTTTGGCGATCTTGGACCAGGCGATCTCGCTGTCGACGAGTGGCGCGATCTCGGCATCGATCTTCCGGATCTTGAAGCACTTCGCGCCTTTCGGCTCAAGCGCGTCCGAGAGCAGCTTCAGGCTCGTGACTATGCCGGCATCGTTCTGACCGATCCGATCAACGTCCGCTACGCAACGGACAGCACCAACATGCAGGTTTGGTGCATGCACAATATGGTGCGCTGCGCTTTCATCGCCTGCGAGGGGCCAGTGGTCGTCTTTGATTTCCACGGGTCCAGACATTTGTCCGAGCATCTGACGCTGATCGACGAGATCCGTCCAGGCCAGGCGTGGGCCTACTTCTTCACCGGCGACGGCACCTCTGCGGCCGCCGAGCGCTGGGCTGCCGAAATCACGGATCTCGTCAAGGCCCACGGCAGCGGCAATCGGCGCCTTGCGATCGACAAGCTCGATCGCCTGGGCGTCCATGCGCTCGAGACAGGGGGTCTCGACCTGTTCGACGGCCAGGAAGTCATGGAACTCGCGCGCACGATCAAGTCGAAGGATGAGATCAATGCCATGCGCTGCGCGATCGCGACTTGCGAGGCCAGCATGGCGGTGATGCAGGCCCATCTGCAGCCGGGGGTCACCGAGCAGGACTTATGGTCGCATCTTCATGCCGAGAACATCAGGCGCGGCGGCGAGTGGATCGAAACCCGCCTGCTCGCTTCGGGCCAGCGCACCAATCCCTGGTTCAGCGAATGCTCGGCAAAGACGATCGAGGCGGGCGACATCGTCGCCTTCGATACCGACCTGATCGGACCCTACGGCTATTGCGCCGATATTTCTCGCACCTGGCTGTGCGGCGACGGCACGCCGTCACCCCGGCAGAAAGCGATGTATCAACTGGCGCAGGAGCAGATCGAGAGCAATATCGCCTTATTGCGCCCAGGCATGAGCTTTCTTGAGTTCGCCGCGAAAAGCTTCGATCTGCCGGCACGCTACCGCGCCAATCGCTATTCGGTGATCCTGCACGGTGTCGGCCTGTGCGACGAATATCCGGCGATCGTCTATGCCGAAGACGCCATCAATGCCTATGACGGCATCTTCGAACCCGGTATGACCGTTTGCGTCGAATCCTATATCGGCGAGGAAGGCGGCGCGGACGGAGTCAAGCTGGAGCAGCAGGTCTTGATCACCGAAGACACGATAGAGCTGTTGTCGTGTTATCCGTTGGAAGCCAGTTTCCAGACCTGAAATATCTTCGACGGACGTCATGCAGCGATCGTTGAACTTCTGTCTCCTTTTCGTGCCATGGCACAGAGCAGACATCCC
>JAWKVM010000039.1:0-38689 GCA_041398025.1 Alphaproteobacteria bacterium | reverse complement strand
GGCCGGCGCGCGCGGCCGATGGGACACGATCAACGGGAGGCGATGATGGACGGAACGCGGTGACGCGGGCGCTCCAGATGCTGGCGGGGTTCAATCGGGCGTCGACGCTCTTGGCGCGTAATCTCGCGGCCTGCCTGGTCGCAGTGATGACGCTGGCGGTGCTTGCCGGTGTCTTCTTTCGCTACGCGCTCAACAATTCGCTCGCCTGGACCGAGGACAGCTCGATCCTGATGATGATCTGGGTCGCCTTTCTGATCGCGCCCTGGGCTTATCGCGAAGGCGCCCATGTCGGCATCGAGCTGCTTGTGGCGTCCTTGCCGAAGCCGGTCTTTCGGGCCATCCGGATTCTTCTCAACGTGTTGATCCTCTGGCTGCTGTACCGCTTCCTGTGGGAAGCAATGATCTATGTCAGCCGCGGCTTCAACATGCGCGCCAACACCATCCCGGTGCCGATCGCTTATTTCCGGACGATCGTGCCGGTGTCGCTCGGCATGATGATGCTGATCGGCATCGAGCTGATCCTGCGGGACGTGCTGTCACTGGTCGACCGCAATGGTGATCATGATCTGACGGCGCACCCGTCGGTGCCGGAGTAGAGGTCGTGTCGCTTGGCTATCTCTGGATTTTCGTGGTGCTGCTGGCGCTGGGCATGCCGATCGCCTTCGTGCTGCTGATCGCGCCCGGGCTCAGCCTGGTGATCGACGGCACGGACACGCGCTTCTTCTCGAAGCTGCTGTCCACCCTGTTCACCGGCATGTACTCCTTCCCGCTGATGGCGATTCCGTTCTTCATCCTCGCCGGCGACATCATGAATCACGGCGGCATCACCCGCAACATCGTGCGCTTTTCCGAGACCGTGATCGGCCATATCCGCGGCGGCCTCGCCCAGGTGAACATTCTGTCCTCGATCCTGTTCGCAGGCCTTTCGGGCTCGGCGGTCGCGGACACCTCGGCGCTTGGGAAAATGCTGATCCCGGCGATGGAGGAGAACGGTTATTCCCGGCGTTTTTCGGCTGCGGTCACCGCGGCAAGCTCCGTCATCGGCCCGATCATTCCGCCCTCCGGCATCATGATCATCTACGCCTTCGTCATGAACGTCTCGGTCGCCGGCCTTTTTCTCTCGGGCTTCGTGCCTGGGCTGATGATCGGCGGCGGGCTGATGCTGATGACCGTTTTTCTGGCACGCAGGCGCGACTATCCGGTGGCGACCGAGAAGGCCACCTGGAAGGAATGCGGCCTCGCCTTCAAGGACGCCTTCTGGGCGCTGCTGACCCCGGTCATCCTGCTTGGCGGCATTCTCGGCGGCGTGTTCACGCCGACGGAGGCGGCGGCGGTCGCTGCCTTCTACGCCTTCATCGTCTCGCTCTTCGTGATGCGCACGCTGAGCTTCAGGGATCTCCCCGAGATCTTCATCAGCACGGCGGTGCAGTCCGGCGTGATCCTGTTTCTCGTGGGTGCTGCCGTCACCTTTGGCTGGATCATCACCAGCTCCGGCCTCGCGCGCGAAGGGGCTGCTTTCGTGCAGAGCCTGACCGACAACGTCTATCTGCTGCTATTTCTGGTGAATGTTCTTTTGTTCATCGTCGGCATGTTTCTCGATGCCGGCCCCGCGATCCTGATCCTGGGGCCGGTGCTCGAGCCGATCTTCGTCGACCAGCTCGGCCTGCATCCGCTGCATTTCGCGATCGTGATGTGCGTCAATGTCACCGTCGGCCTCGCGACCCCGCCCATGGGCCTGGTGCTGTTCGTCGCGTCGTCGGTCTCCGGCGAAAAAGTCGAAGCGATCGCCTACGAAATGCTGCCCTTCCTGGCGGTCGAGATCGGCGTGATTTTCCTCATCACCTTCTTTCCGGCGCTGGCTCTCACCCTGCCGCGCCTGTTCGGTTTCGCCTGACCGGAGACCGTGTCATCATGCCGTCAGGAAGGCTTGCGACAAAGACGACCAACCCAACGAATGGGAGACGAACCATGCCAAGTATTTGGAAAACCGCCCTCATCAGTGCCGCGACAGCGTTAGCGCTGACGGGCGCACCCGTCGCGCAGGAGCATGTGATCAAGATCGGGTTTCTCGGCTCGCCCGAGGACGAGGACTATGACGGCTCGATGGTGTTCAAGGACTTCGTCGAAGCCCAGTCCAATGGCAGGGTCGCGGTCGAGATCTACCCGAGCGGCCAGTTCTGCGGCAACGAGGCGGAGTGCCTGGAGAACCTGCAGGCGGGCACGCTGGAGGTCTACATCACCACCATCGGCGGCTTCGGCAATGTGTTCGGGCCGGGCCAGGTGCTGGATCTGCCCTACATGTTCCCGTCCGACCGCGTCGCCGAATGCGTGTTCGACGGCACCTTCGTCGACGAGCTCCGCAAGGGCGTGCTCGCCGAGGGCATTCCGATGCGGCTCATGGTGATTTCCAATACAGGCGGCTGGCGGAACTTCGCCACCACGACCAAGCAGATCAAAACGCCGGCCGATGTCCAGGGCCTGAAGATCCGGACCATCCCTGCGGAGATCCAGCAGGAGATGGTGAGGCAGCTCGGGGGCAACCCGACCGCGGTTGCCTGGCCGGAGGTCTATACCTCGCTCGCGACAGGCGTGGTCGAGGGCACCAAGAACGGCATTACCGACATCATGAACATGAAGTTCCCCGAGGCCGGCCTCAAATACATCACCCTCGACGGCCACGCCTATATGGGAGCACTCTGGTGGTTTTCCGACGTGGTCTGGCAGGATCTGCCCGATGATGTCAGGCGCATCGTGTTCGACGGCTTCAACCACCTGAAGACGGTGACCCGCGCCTTCCCGATGCGCCGTCAGATCGAGGCCTACGAGGCGTTCAAGGAGCAGGGCGGCGAGATCTACGTGCCGTCCGCCGAGGAAAAGAAAGCCTTCCAGGAGGCCTCCGCCGGCATGCGCGACTGGTATACCGGCCAGTATGGCGATGAATGGCTGGGCAGGCTGGATACCGCCGTCGCCGACTGCGAGGCCAAGGTCGACGCCGAATTCACGGCGGCCAATCAGTAGGCAGATGCGGCATCTGTCAGCCGGCGGGTCGGGGACGATCCGCCGGTTTTCTGCCTGCTGCCGACGAACCGGCTGCGGCGTTTAAACGCTGCGATTTTGTGTATTTCCAGTTGAATAATATTGGTGGTTGATCGACAGTGCGGCCTCCTCGTTCCGCGCTTGTGAGAAACCGCCATTCGCTTCTCGTTCTATGTCCTCTGGGCCGCTTTCATGATCGGCCTGACCATCAGTTTCGTCTATCACCTGACCGCAGAGTCCAGCAGCGACCAATCGGCCTTTCTGGCGATGGGCGAACTCGCGCTGCTGATTCTCTTCGCCATCGCGGTCGCCTTCGTCGTGCCGATGCTGCTGACGCTCAGGCGTCAATCCCTGCAGCGGCCGAAGATCTTCAGGCCGCGCAAGGTCAGTTCGCCCAAGCCAGCTCGTCCCCGCTCGGCTCATAGTCGAAACTGATCGCGTCGGTCTCGAAGATCGGCTGGTCCATCCCGCCGGCCATGAGCGGCCAGCCGGCGCGGGCATAGCTTGAGAACGGCAGCTCACCGCAGGCGCCGTCCAGGCCGGTGGACCAGATCCCGGCCTTGCCCTTGACCCGCTCGACGATGGCGAGCGCCTGCACGGCGGGATCGACGAAGGGCTTCATCCAGGGGCTGATCAGAAGCTCGCTGCAGATCTCGTCGCCGAGCGTCATGACGTGATAGACGGACGCGTGGCCGGCGATGGTCGGGCCGGGACCCCAGGGCTTGATCTCGGGCGCCGGACGCCTGGCGCTCGCCACCAGCTCCTCCTCGCGCACCGTGCCATCGGACTCGACCCGCCGAGCCTCGCCGCGGGCCAGATCCACCCGATGGCGCTCGCTGCCGACGGTGACATCGGCTTTCGCCATCTCGGTGTCCACGACGATGCGCAGCGTCCTGCCGGCGAGCGTGCCCTCGATCAGAAGCGCACTTCTTGCCGTGGGCATCGCCAGACCCGACGACGTTGCGGTGAGCGCCAGGGTCACCAAAGCGGCCAGGGTCGAGCGCTTGATCAGCATGGGCAATCATCCTCTCCGATGATGGATTAGGGCAGCCCGATGCTTATAACCCAAATGGGCGATCTAATCACCAAAAATTCGCGCGAAGATTGCATTGACATGCCGCGTATGGTGCTTGAGATCGAACAGCGCGGCGAGGGTCGCTTCGTCCAGCCGTGCGGTGACGTCGGGGTCCGCCTTGAGCAGCGGCAGGAGGGGACGCTGCTCCTCGAAGGCGCGCATGGCGTTCCGCTGCACGATCACATAGGCCTCCTGGCGGCCGAGGCCGGATTCGGTGAGCTTCAGCAGCACCTGCTGGGAATGCACCAGGCCCTGGGTCATCTCGAGATTGCGCATCATGCGCTCGGGATCGACATCGAGACGCTCGACCACGCCGGCGGCCCGGTTGAGCGCGAAGTCGAGGGTGACGGTGGCATCCGGCCCGATCATGCGCTCGACCGAGGAATGGGAGATGTCGCGCTCGTGCCAGAGCGCCACGTTTTCCAGCGCCGGCGTGACTGCGCTACGCACGATGCGCGCGAGGCCGGTGAGGTTCTCGGTAAGCACCGGATTGCGCTTGTGCGGCATGGCCGAGCTGCCCTTCTGGCCTTTGCCGAAGGCTTCGGCAGCTTCGGCGACCTCGGTCCTCTGCAGATGGCGGATCTCGGTCGCGAGACGCTCGACCGAGCTCGCGATCACGCCGAGTGTGGCGAAATACATGGCGTGGCGGTCGCGCGGAATGACCTGGGTCGAGATCGGCTCCGGCTCAAGGCCGAGACGCTCGGCGACCCGGGCTTCGACCGCGGGATCGAGATGGGCGAACGTGCCGACCGCACCCGAGACCGCGCAGGTTGCGATTTCTTTCCTGGCAGCGAGCAGACGCTCCTTGTTGCGGGCGAACTCGGCGTAGAAACCGGCGAGCTTCAGGCCGAAGGTGATCGGCTCGGCGTGGATGCCGTGGGAGCGGCCCATGCAGACCGTGTCCTTGTGCTCGTAGGCGCGGCTCTTGAGCGCGCCGAGCAGACGGTCGAGATCGGCGAGCAGGATGTCGGAGGCCTGGGCGAGCTGCAGCCCGAAGGTGGTGTCGAGCAGGTCCGACGAGGTCATGCCGAGATGCAGGTAGCGCGCGTCTCCGCCGATCACTTCCTCGACATGGGTGAGAAAGGCGATGACGTCATGGCGCGTGACCGCCTCGATGGCATCGATCCGCTCGGGATCGATGATTTTTTCCAGGTTGGCCTCGGCCTTCTCCCGCACCGCCAGCGCTGCTTCTTTCGGCGCATCGCCGCGTTCGGCCATGGCTTCAAGGACGGAAATCTCGACCTCCAGCCAGAGCTTGAAACGGTTCTCGGGCGCCCAGATGGCGGTCATTTCGGGGCGGGAATAGCGGGGGATCATGGGCTGGCCTTTCGGTGACGTCGAAGCGCCTTTGTAGCGCCCGGCCCTGCATCCGAAAAGGCCGGACGTCGACGACCGGTGCCGGCTTTACGCAGATCCGCTCGAGGTGGGCTCTGGCGCTCGATCCAGAGCGCTAGCGAAAGGCGGACTTCAGATTTCTCGCGCGGTCGAGATTGGTGCGCTCGGCACCGACCAGGTCCCTGAGCTTGGCCGAGGCGACATCAGCCTCGTTGAAATTGGCCCCGTCGACGACAGCACCGGTGAGATCCGCGCCGCCCAGGCTGGCACGCATCAGATCGGCGCCTGTGAGGTCGGCCCCCTTGAGATTGGCGAACTCGAAATCGACACGGCTGAGATCGGCATTGGATAGGTCAGCGCCTTCGAGATCCGCCTTCTTGAAGACACCGCGCATCAGCCCCATGGACTGGTTCTGCATGTCCGCCCCGAGGCTGGCACCTGCGAGCGTCGCCGCCTTCAGGCTCGCTCTCGACAGGTCGCTCGCCACCCGAGCGCCTGAGAGATTGGCACGATCCAGGGTAGCACCGACCAGCTGGGCCTGAAACATGTGCGCGTCGGTGAGGTCGGCGTCGCTGAGATCGGCGTTCAGCATCCAGGCCTGATCAAGCACCGCGCCGGCTAGATCAGCGCCGCGGAGGTTGGTGTTGTTCAGTCGGGCGGAACGCAGCACCACGCCGGCCAGATCGAGGTCCGAGAGATCGAGGCCGTTCAGACGCTTGCCGGAGAGATCGAGCGGTGCGTCGGTGCCCCGCAGCGCGACCTCGATCTCGTCCCTGGTCATCTCCGCCTCGGTCATCGCCGGGGACGTCAGATCGAGCCCGCTCAGCATGTCCTGGGCATCGGCGTTGGCCGTCGTCAGACCCGCAGCGATACAGAAGACAAAAGCGGCAGCGTTCCGTTTCAGAACCGACATGAACTTCGAAGCCATCCCCGATCGTTTGCCGGCCGGGATCGACGACGTGGCGCGCTCGCCGACCGGAATCATCAGGCGATTATGGCGTCACCGGCTGGACTTCCAACAGGCCAGGCTGTTCACTTTTGCGATAGCCGGACGGAAACATGGAGGGGCGTGGGTTTGAGCGAGACCAGGCTGCCGGAATCGACCGAGGTCGTGGTCATCGGCGGCGGCATCGCCGGGGTGACCACCGCCTATTACCTGGCACTCGCCGGCGTGCCGGTGGTGCTCTGCGAGAAAGGCCGGATCGCAGCCGAGCAGTCCTCGCGCAATTGGGGTTGGATCAGGAAACAGGGGCGCGATCCGAAGGAGCTGGAGGGTGCCGTGCAGGCCCTTCGGCTCTGGGGCGAGATAGCAGAGCGAGCGCCCGGCATCGGCTTTCATAGGGGTGGCGTCACCTATCTCGCCGAGACCGACGCCGACCTCGAACGGTTCGAGACCTGGCTCGAGCATGCGAAGCTGCACCAGCTCGACAGCCGCATGCTCTCGGTCGAGGAGACCGACAGGCTGATCGGGCAGAACGGACGGCGCTTCAAAGGCGCCATCAACACGCCGAGCGACGCCCGCGCCGAGCCGGCGCTTGCCGTCCCCGCCATCGCCCGCCTGGCCAGCGACAATGGTGCGGTCGTGCTCGAGAACACGGCGGTGAGAACGGTGGAGCAGGCCGCAGGCCGCGTGCAGGCCGTGGTCACCGAGCATGGACGCATCGCCTGCAGCACGGTCGTGCTCGCAGGTGGGGTCTGGTCCTCGCTGATGATGCGCCATCTCGGCCTCGATCTGCCGCAGCTCAAGGTCAGATCCTCGACCCAGCGCACCACCCCTGCCCCGCTGATCACCGAATGCGCGGTCGGCTGCAGCGGTGCCGCCTTTCGACGGCGCATGGACGGCGGCTACACCATCGGCCGGGTGGGCGCCTCCCGCTTCGACATCACACCCGCCGCCTTTCGCTATTTCGGAAAATTCCTGCCGGCGCTCAAGCAGCAGATCGGCCAGATCAAGATCCGCTTCGGCAGCGCCTTTTTCGAGGAGCTCGCGACCCCGATCCACTGGCGGCCGGACGAGGTCACGCCTTTCGAGAAGACCCGCACCCTCGATCCCGAGCCCGACCACGCCCTGCTCGACGATGTCCTGGCCACGGCAAAGCGCCTCTACCCGCAGCTCAAGGACGTCCGCCCCGCCGAGCGCTGGGCCGGCATGATCGATGTCACCCCGGACGAGATCCCGGTTCTCGGCCCGGTCGACGCCCTCCCCGGTCTTCTGATCGCCACCGGCCTCTCCGGCCACGGCTTCGGCTTCGGCCCCGCCGCCGGCCACGCGATCGCAGCACTCGCCCAGGGCAAGACGCCGCTCTTCGATCTGCACGCATTCAGGCTGTCGCGC
The DNA here is from genome assembly GCA_041398025.1 of Alphaproteobacteria bacterium. Classification (GTDB taxonomy): domain Bacteria; phylum Pseudomonadota; class Alphaproteobacteria; order Geminicoccales; family Geminicoccaceae; genus JANQPX01. The sequence continues at coordinate 30,908 of JAWKVM010000039.1, read as the reverse complement.
TTCGACGGCTGACGCTCGATGCCAATCATTTCAGCGGCTAGGGCGTCAGAAAAAGGCCAGCCTTCACAGATTGTTAACCACGCGATGTCATTTGTTCTCGCTGTTCATGGTCCATGCGATCCTGGGAGTCTGTGCCCTGCTTCCTCCATGATGGATGGGCGGACTCCCAGGGTCGCATGGACCAGAACATGACCTTGTCCTATTGAGGTTGAGAAGAAGTGAAGATGGCGCCCTCGTCAGCCCCTTAGGGTTCTCTGGAAGCGGGGAAAGCAGCGGCTTACGGACCTCCGCACAAAAGGAAGGGATCGATGGGCCGATAGCGAATCAGGCTTCGACGAGCACAGTTTGCGACTGAGACGTGTATCATTGGGATGATGAGCCAGCGAAAACGGTAATTTCGGGAACCGGATCGCAGACTCTTCGCGATATTTCAGGAGCGGAGACAGAGATAACCGACGTCTGCAGCATGTTCGAGCTTTATGCGTGCGCGTCCTAATAACCGATCGCCTGACCGTCCTTTCGTGACTCCGACCCACCCGTCAGAACGCCTTCGTCCCAGTCGATCCAGATCGCTTGGCTGCCGCCGATCGGCTTGGCCGGCGGCACGATGCGGTGGCCGCGCCGTTTGAGCTCGTCCTGGATCGCCGCCGGCACCGTTCGCTCCATCTCCACGCTGCCCTGGAACGGATCGACCATGAAACGCGGGCGGTCCATCGCCTCCTGGATGTCCATGCCATAATCGAAAAACGCGGTCAGGAACTGCATGTGACCCATGGACTGGTACTGGCCGCCCATCACGCCGAACGGCATGACGGCGCGGTCGTCCCTGGTGACCATGCCGGGGATGATGGTGTGCAGCGGACGCTTGCCGCCCTCGATGCGGTTCGGGCTTTCGGGATCGAGATTGAAGCCGCAGCCGCGATTCTGCAGCACGACACCGCTCTTCGGTGCCACCAGGCCGCTGCCGAAGCCCGAGAACAGGGTGTTGATGAAGCTGCAGGCGTTGCGGTCCTTGTCGACCACGGTGATGTAGACGGTATCTTCGTGGTTGGGAAAACCGGGCTCCGGATTCTCGTCGGCGCGCTCGGGGTCGATTTTTTCGCGGAGTTTCTTCGCGTACCCCTCGGAAAGCAGGCCCTCGACGGGGATGTCGGAGAACGCCGGATCGCCGACATAGAGATTCCTCGCGCGATAGGCGAGCCTGCAAGCTTCGAGCTCGCGGTGGATGCGCTCGACGTCGATGGGATGATCGCCGGGCTCGATCTCGCTCATGATGTTGAGGAGCAGGAGCGCGATCACGCCCTGACCGTTCGGTGGACATTCATGCACGCGATAGCCGCGAAAGTCCGAAAAGATCGGCTGGACATAATCCCCCTCGACCGCGGCGAAATCGGCTTCGGTGTGCAGGCCGCCACGGCTCTGCAGATAGGCCAGCATGTCCTCCATGACCTCGCCCGCATAGAAGGCGTCCCGCCCGTTCTCGGCGATCTTTTCGAGCGTGGCGGCAAGCTCCGGTTGGCGATGCATCTGCCCGACCTGGGGCACACGGCCGCCCGGCATGAAGATCCGGGATGCGGTCTCGTCCTTGCTCAGGAGCGAGGCGGCCGAGGCGAAGTCGGTATGGACCCGCGAAGAAATCGGATAGCCGTTCTGCGCATAGCCGATCGCCGGCTGCAGCAGCTCGCCGAGCGACATGCGGCCATGGTCGCGGATCAGCCTGTCCCAGGCGTCGACGGCGCCCGGCACGGTCACCGAATGGGGCGTGTTCCTTTCGATCTCGCGAAAGCCGTTCGTCTTGTACCAGTCGACCGAGGCGGCCGCCGGTGCCTTGCCGGAGCCGTTGAACGCGACGAGCTCAGCCGAGCCCTCGGGCGCGTAGATGCAGAAGCAGTCGCCGCCGATGCCGGTGGACCCGGGCTCGACCACGCATTGCACGGCGCAGGCGGCGACCGCCGCGTCCATGGCGTTGCCGCCGGATTTCAGGACGTCGATCGCCGCCTGGCTGGCGAGCGGATGGGAGGTGCAGGCCATGCCATGCGGCGCATGAACGGGCGAGCGGCCGGGGCGTTCGAGATCGCGCATGACCGGAACTCCGAGAAGGTGATGAGACCCGGAAATTGAACGTCAGTCCCGGGCGGTTTGCAAGGTTTGGCAGGATCTCTATAGTTTTTGGCAGAGAGGCTATCAAAACGACCAAGCGTCCGAACCAACGGGAGAACGACATGCGCACCCTATTCCAAGGCGTACTGGCATCGGCGGCTGCGGTCGCGCTGCTCGGCGCGGCCCCCTCGAACGCTGCCGACATCCCCTGCGACACCGCGCAGCTGATCGTGCCCTGGGGGGCCGGCGGCGACACCCACGTGATCTTCTCCGAGTTCGAGAAGACCATTCAGGAGATGGACGTCACGCCCAAGATCCAGGTGGTCACCGTGCCCGGCCAGGGCGGCAACAAGGGGGCGAAGGACGCCGCGCGTGCCGCCCCCGACGGCTGCACTCTCTTCGCCATCCACCAGTCCGCCGTGACCAGCTTCCTGAACGGCCGCATCGACTTCCATTTCGACGGCTTCGAGACCGTCGCCAACCTGACCTCGACACCCGACATCGTCGGCGCGGCCGCCGACACGCCCTTCGACAGCTTCGAGGAGTTCAAGGCGTACGCCGAAGCCAACCCCGGCGCGATCAAGGTCGGCGCCACCTTGGGCTCGACCAGCCATTTTCTCTGGCTGCTGCTCGCTGACAAGATGGGCATCGAGCTCTCTTACGTGCCCTATGACGGCACGGCCGAGCGCACGACCGCGCTGCTGTCCGGCGCGATCGACATGGGCTCGCTCAACGTCGCCTCCGGCCTGAAGCATTTCGAGAGCAACGCCCTCAAGGGCCTCGCCATCGCCGCTCCGGAACGCGATCCCGCTGTGCCGGACATGCCCACCCTCCACGAAGTCGGCGTCGATCTCGACTTCGCCCTGGAGCGCGGCATCGTCGCCCCCAAGGGCACGCCCGAGGACGTGATCGCCCATTGGAGCGCGATCTTCAAACAGGCGACCGAAAATCCCGGTCTGATCGACTCGATGACCGCCAAGGGAACCGCACTCGACTATCAGGATCCGGCCGAATACCGCGCCTGGGCCGAAAACCTCTACAACGACTACGAACAGGTCGCGATCGCCATCGGCATGTACAAAAAGTAGCCGATGCGATCGGCGGCGTTGACTTGCCTGTTTTTCGGTCGGCGGTGTGCGCTCAGGTTTGGGGGCGTGCCGTCGGCCGGGATCAGCTGGGAAGTGGGCGATAGCGGCTTTTGGGGGGAGTTGGTTGGCGATCTTGCAAACGGATGACGGTCCTCATGTCGTCACTTCGGCATTAACCGAACTTTAACCAGCAGATCCTATGGTAATGCTCTGATCCATGCGATCCTGGAAATCCGAGCCCGATCCTTCGAAGTGCGGGCGGACGGAATCCCAGGATCACATGGACCAGAGAGATGATGTTAAGCCGCAAAGGTTGAGAAATCCTTTCACTGTTGAAGGAAGCGATCGTTCGACATGGTTGCCGCATTGCAAAGCCCGGGTGTCTGTCTTCACGGCCATTGCTGCGCCAGCCGTATGAACCGGACGCTCCCCCCATGAAACGCCTGAGCCAGGACACCGTCATCGCCATCTTCCTGCTCCTGGCCTCGGGTGGACTGATGATCGCAAGCTTCGATATCCGGGAGCCCGACTACGGCCAGCTCAGCCCAGCCGCCTGGCCGCGCGCCGTGGTCGCCGCCCTCGGAGTCCTTTCGTTCCTCTACCTGCTCCAATCCCTCCGGGCCGGGGCTGGGACGCCGGCCGGCGCTGGCTTGCCTGAGCGGACGGGGGAGGACGGCGTCTCGGAAAAGGGGGCTTCGTCTGCTGGGGGCTTCTTTTATCATTGGCGGAACGTCATCTGGTGTTTTCTGCTGTTCTTTCTCTATCTCCTGACCATGCCCTGGCTCGGCATGCTGATCGGCGGCACCGCCTTCGCCTTTCTGCTGATGACGGCGCTCGGCGGCCATGCCCCTCGCCAGCTGGCGCTGCATGCGGCGGTCTCGATCATCTGCATCGGCGGGATGTGGGCGCTGTTCACGTTCGAGCTGAGAGTGCCGCTGCCGCCCGGCCAGATCCTGCCGAGGTTCTGACGGGCGATGGTCGGAGAGAATCTCGCTCTCGCCTTTGCCGGCATCGCCGCGTTCGACACCCTTTTCCTGATGATCGTCGGCGTCGCCGCAGGCCTGCTCGCCGGCGCCATTCCCGGCTTCACCATCGCCATGGCCGTGGTCCTCACCTTGCCCTTCACCTTCTCCATGGAGCCTGCCCAAGGGTTGGCGACGATGGTCTCGGTACTGGTCGGCGGGCTCTCCGGCGGGCTGATGTCCGGCATTCTGACCGGCATCCCCGGCACGCCGTCCTCGGTCGCCACCACCTTCGACGGCTTTCCCATGGCACGGCGCGGCGAGCCCGGCTACGCGCTCGGCCTCGGCGTCTGGTCCTCCTTTTGCGGCGGCACGCTGTCCGCGATCATGCTGGTGCTGTTCGCCCCGCAGCTCGCGCGCATCGGCCTCGAGTTCCAGCCCTGGGATTTCTTTATGCTGGTCATGTTCGCCTTGACGGTCACCGCCAGTCTGGCCGGCGAGAACATGATCAAGGGCCTGATCGCCGGCGCTGTCGGCCTGCTGGTGCGCACGGTCGGCGAGGATCAGGCGGTGGGAGTCGGCCGCTTCGATTTCGGCATCGATTCGCTGCTCTACGGCTTTGACTTCATCGCCGTGCTGATCGGCGTCTTTGCCTTCAGCCAGCTTCTCTCGGACATCCGCGATCCCAAGGGAGCCCGGGAATCCCTGAGTGAACGAGGCAACGTCAAAATAAGAATCGAACATTGGCGGGCGATCAAGGCGATCGCGCAGCGCTGGACCACCATGCTGCGCTCGGCCCTGATCGGCATGTTCACCGGCATTCTCCCGGGCGCCGGCGGCTCGATCGCCAATATTCTGGCCTACGACCAGGCCAAAAAGGCCTCGAAAACGCCCGAAAAGTTCGGGACGGGCATCGAGGAGGGCGTGATCGCGCCCGAAACCTCGAACAATGCGGTCGAGGGCGGGACCCTCACCCCGCTGATGGCGCTCGGCATTCCGGGCGACGTCACCGCGGCGATCATGCTCGGCGCCCTTCTGATCCACGACGTCGTGCCCGGTCCGACCTTCATCGCCGACGAGCCGGTGCTCGCCTATTCGATTTTTCTGTCGTTCTTCCTCGCCAATTTCATCATGCTCGGCCTGCAGTCCGTCATGCTGCGCGTCTTCGTGCTGGTGACCAGGATCCGCATGTACATGCTGGCGGCGGTGATCCTGTCGCTCGCCTCGATCGGCATGTTCGCGCTGCACAACTCGACCTTCGACGTCTGGACCCTCTTCTGGTTCGGCCTGCTCGGCTTTTTCATGCGCCAGTTCGGCTTTCCGCTCGCTCCCTTGATTCTGGGCGTGGTGCTCGGCAACATCGCCGAGCTCAATCTCAGCCGCGCCTTTGCGATCTCCACCGACCTCTCCCTCTTCGTCACCCGCCCCTGGTCCCTGTTCTTCCTGACCATCGCGCTGTTCTCCGCCGGTTTTCCCTATTTTCAGTCCGCGCGCGCGGCCGGCGCCGCGTGGACGCGGTTCTATCTGCCCGCCATGCTGGTCGCCGTGACCCTGCCTTTCGTCATGATGGGCGGCGTGGTCCGGCCGATGATCGGCGCCGCCTGTTTCCTGACCGGCTGCTACCTCCTCGCCCGCCGCCTCAGGCATGGCGATCACGTCGGTGAACTGACACCTTGAGTACATGGACCATGCCATCCGGCAACATGATCGCCCTGATCGGCGTCACCTTCTTCGCAGCCGGCCTGGTCAAGGGCACGCTCGGCATGGGCCTGCCGACCATCGTGCTCGGCGTGCTCGCCGCACCGCTCGGCCTCAAGGAAGCGATCGGCTTCATGCTGTTTCCGAGCCTTTGCGCCAACCTCTGGCAGGCGTTCGTCGGCGGCGCTCTGCTGGAGCTCCTCAGCCGGTTCTGGGCCTTCTTCCTGGCGGCCATCATCGGGATCGCCGGCGGCGTCTCACTGCTTGCCGGCGGCCGCGAGGAGCTGCTGCTCGGCATGCTCGGGCTGGTGCTCTGCGTCTACACCGGGCTCAATCTCGCAGGCCGCAGACTGCAGGCGCCGCCGCCGGAGCGCGAGCGCTGGTACAGCCCGATCGCCGGTGGCCTCGGCGGGCTGATGTTCGGCATGACCGGCGTGTTCATCATCCCCGGCATTCTCTACCTGCAGGCGCTCGGCCTGAAGCGGGACTTCCTCATCCAGGCCATGGGCGTGAGCTTCATCATCGTCACCTTCACCATCGCTGTCCTGATGGCCGGCCATCGGATCCTGGGGCTGGGGCAGGTGCTGGCCTCGACCGTGACCCTGCTTCCCATGTTCGCCGGCATGATCATCGGCCAGCATTACCGCCACCGCATCCCCGAGGCCTCGTTCAGCCGTGTTATCATGGTCGCGCTGTTCCTGAACGGCGTTCACCTGATCGTGCGCGCACTCGTCAGCGGCGGCTGAGATCCTCACCGCGCGGCACGGCGCTCTCTGCTCTATCCCTTGCCGTCGGCGTCGAGCGCCCGCATCAAGCCGTGAAACGGCAGGGTCACGCATTCCAGCCGGCTCTTGTACCGGCGGGCCGGCGCCAGGGTCTCGAGGCCGGGCCAGAGCTCGGCGAGCGGCTGCTCCTGATCCGCGAAGGACCGGACCAGCCTCGCCGCCTGCTCCTCGAGTTCCGTCAGGGACCGGCCCGGCGCTTCCTCGGCGATCAGGCAGGCGGACGCCTCGCACAGGAGGCAGCCCCGGGTCTTGTGGCCTACCGCCGTCACCCTGTCGCCGTCGAGCGCCAGATCGAGCGTGATCCGATCGCCGCAGAGCGGATTGTCGATCGTGGCGCTCCGGTCCGGCTGCTCCAGTCTGACCTGCTGGCGCGAGCGCTTGGCGAGGTCGATGATCGCCTGCTGGTAAAGATCGTCGCTCATCGCTTCAGCGCCTCAAGCGCCTCCTTGGTGTCGACGTCGATCAAGGCGGCATCATCAGCCATCTCCACCTCACAGACCCGGTCATTGTGGGCACCGATCAGATGGCGAGCACCGACATCGCCCTCGACGTCACGCATCTCCGGCAGGAATTCCGCGGCGAACAGCACGGGATTGCCGCGTTTGCCGTTCACCGTCGGCACGCAAATGGCGCGCCCTTCCGCCGGGTTGAACGCGGCGATCAGCCGGTCGATGTCGGCCTCGCGGAGACGCGGCATGTCGCCGAGCCCGACGATCACGCCGCCGACATCCGGTGGCAACGCCTCCAGCCCGGCGGCGAGCGAGGTGCTGAGGCCTTCGGCATAGCCGGGATTGTGCCTGAACGTCACGGCACGCTCGCCGATCGCCTGCTTGACCGCATCCGCCTCATGGCCGGTCACCACGATCACGCGATCGACCTTGGAGGCGAGCATCGTATCCACCGCATGGGTCACCATCGGCTTGCCGTCGATCGGCAACAGCAGCTTGTTCTCCTCACCCATGCGCGTCGATCGCCCGGCGGCCAGCACCAGAGCGGCGATCAGCCCTCGTTTCGACACCGTCTTGTCGTCCCCCGTTCGACGATTGCGCGGCTGCGGCCGGCTTTCGATCTCAGTCAAGAGCCCGCCCACGCCCATGCCCATGATGTCGTCACCGGTCACCTCGAGCCCGGCGAACAGACGCTGCAGCACCCAGTCGAAACCGTTCGGCTTGGGCGAGCGCGCGCAGCCCGGCAGCCCGAGAACGGGCCGGCCCTTCAGCCGCGCCAGCAGCAGCAGATTGCCCGGATCGACCGGCATGCCGAAATGCACCACCTCGCCGCCCGCCGCTTCGATCCCCGCCGGCAGCACGTCCCGCCGATCGGTGATCGCGGACGCCCCCGCGATCAGGACCAGGTCGCCGCCGGCGCTTCGGAGCCTGGCAGCGAGCGCGTCGACCTCATGGCGGCAGCGGCTCTCACCGATCAGCCGCCCACCGAAACGGTTGAGGCGGCTCGCAGTCACACCGACGGTCTTGTCGAGCACGCTTGCCTTGACGCTCGGCAGCTCGGTCTGGATGAGCTGGACGTTCAACGGACGGTAAGGAAGGAGCCCGACCAGCTTGTCTTCCCCCTCCTCAGCGAGGGACAGCGCGCGCCCGAGCGCTCCCTCCTCGACCGCGAAGGGAATGATCTTGACCGTGGCCACCATCTGTCCCGCATGCACCGCGCTGAAGGGCGGCAGGGTCGCGAGCGTGATCGCCTCGTCGATGCGGTTCAGCCGGTCGATCCGCGCCCCATCCAGCACCAGCAGGCCCGGCGTCCCGGCGAACAGATTGACCCGGCCGGTGAAAGGCGCCCTCGCCTCGACATGCGCCCCGGCAACAGTGGCGGCGATGCGCGCAGCGGCCGCGTCCTCGGCGACATCGCCCGGCTCCAGCTTCGCGGCGATGACCCTCTCGACCCCCAGCTTGGCGAGGGCCTCGATGTCGGCGGCATCGAGCACGCGGCCCTTCTTCAGCACGAAGTCGCCGGCGCGCACGCTGTGGGCGAGAAACGCGCCCTCGGCCTCCGCCAGCGGCATGTCGGCGAAGTTCATGCTCTGTCGACCCCGTGCAGCACTGATGTCATCTCGGCGAGCACGGAGATCGCGATCTCGGCCGGGCTGACCGCGCCGAGCGCCAGGCCCGCCGGTCCGTGAATGCGTGCGAGCGTCGCCTCGTCATGGCCGAGCGCCGTCAGCCGTTCCAGCCTGGCGCCGTGGGTCCGACGGCTGCCCAGGGCCGCGATATAGAAGGCATCCGAACGCAGCGCCACGTCGAGGGCGGGATCGTCCAGCTTTGGGTCGTGGGTGAGCGTGACCACCGCCGTCCGCGCATTGAGCGCCAGCGCCTCCAGCGCTTCGTCCGGCCAGTCATGGCTGATCGCGACGCCGGGAAACCGCTGCTCGCTGGCAAAGGAGCGCCGCGGATCGACCAGGGTGACGTCATAGCCGGCGAGACCTGCCATCGGCACCAGCGCCTGGGAGATATGCACGGCGCCGACCACGACCAGGCGAAGCGGCGGATTGAACGGCTGCACGAAGAGCCTGCCCTCGTCGGTGTCGATGGTCGCACCGCGATCGTCCCGGAGCGCCTTGCGAATGATCGGCGCCAGCGGGTCGTCGGCGGGCAGGCTGCCGAGCTCGTCGGCCAGCACCAGACGCTCGCGGCCGCTGTCCAGCCAGCGCAGATGCGCGGCGGGCTGCTGGCGGCGGCGGGCTTCGAGCAGACGCTCGAGAAGATCACGGTTCACTGTAAGGCCCTACCCTCGCTGACATGGATCGCCGTCTTGTCGACAGGTGGCGGAGTGACGGCTGTTCTAATGTAGGCATGGCCGGCATCGGGAGCAAAGGCTGCACGCTCCGACGCCGGACCGATCGGCGGAAATCCTGGGACCAGGCGACAAAAATTGGTTTTGTTAACTTCGTGGTAACTAGCGCCATGGCTTAATGGGTCCGTGAACGACGGATTGTCGTCAGCGCCGCTTTCCGAGAAGGAGACCCCCATGCGTCGCGCGGCCCCCTTTTTGATGAGTCTGACCATCGCCACCTTGACGATGGTGACCACGGCGTCGGCTCAATCCGGTCAGGCAATGCGCATCCCCTGCCACGACGCCACCGAAATTGCCAAGCAATTGTCGAAAAAATACGAAGAAGCGCCGATCGCGTTCGGTCTTCAGTCGAACGGCAATCTGCTGCAGATCTACACCTCGGAAAACAAGCGTACCTGGACCGTGGTCAGCACGACCCCATCCGGCAAGAGCTGCATCGTCGCCGCCGGCAAGCGTTGGGAAAACATCCCCTTCGTCAGCGCTGACCCCATGGCCTGAGGCGCCGGGCTGCATCGGCCGCGAGGCTGGCATCCGACGGCCTGCGCGTCTTTTTCCAGCAGTTTGCAGCGGACGGGACGGACGCGACGCTAGAGCTTTTTCCGATCAGGTGAAATCACCTGATCGATAGGAAATGCGACGAAAACAAAGAGCTGGAGCGTGCATCCCGATCACATCTGATCGGGAACCGCTCCAGCACGGGCAAGCCGACAGGTGGATCAACGTGCAGGTGAGCTGAACATACCGGCGCGAGGCGGCTTGATCCAGGACGAGGTCGCTCTATGGTCGACCTCGTCGCTTCGATCGCCGTCGGTCGATCATGTGCCCGCAGCGCAGCCGAACACCGCCCAGGTCAGCTGAGGCCTTGTGATCACGCTCGTCGCCGATCGGGGCAGCTCTTCCCCTTGTGTCGGAGAGACGCCTTGACCCATGCCCTGGTGACCACGCTTCTGACGCGCCGCTCCGTCGTGGCCAAGAATCTCGGCGAGCCTGGTCCCGACGACGAGTCCCTGGACTCCATCCTGCGCGCCGGCCTGCGCGTGCCCGACCATGGCAAGCTCGGCCCCTGGCGCCTGCAGGTGCTGTCGCGAGCAGCCCAGGCGGCGCTCGGCGACGTCCTCGCCGTCGCCTATGCCGAGGACAACCCCGATGTGCGCGAGGATCAGATCGAGGCCGAACGTGCGCGGCCGCAACGGGCCCCTGTGCTCATCGTGGTCAGCTCGCGCCTGCGGCGCGACCACAAGATTCCGGAGATCGAGCAGCTCCTGTCCTGCGGCGCGCTTTGCCAGAACCTCCTGAACGCCGCGACCATGCTCGGCTTCGGATCGCAATGGCTGACGGAATGGCCGGCCTACGACCAGCGGGTCAAGGACGCGCTGGGGGTCCCGGTCGGCGATCACATCATCGGCTTCATCTCGATCGGCACACCGATCGAGCCGCCGAGCGAGCGGCCACGCCCCGCCTTCGAGGAGGTGGTGCGCTTCGAGGACGGCTTGGCGCCTCAATAGGCGTAGCGGGCGCTGGTTCGGCCGGCGAACAGATAGTCGAGCGAAATCGCGCCGGCACCGCGGATCACCAGATAGGCCAACAGGAAGATCCAGAGTGCCCGCTGATCGAGGATCAGCGCGTTCGACGTGCCGTCGAACCAGGCGCCGATCGTCTTCTCGTCGGCGCCATGGCCGTAGATATCGACATAGCTCTGCACGCACACAAAGCCGATCATGCCGAGCGCCGCGAGCCGCGTGAACAGGCCGACCACGATCAGAACAGGCAGCGCAAACTCGGCGTAAGTCCCCGCATACGCCATCACCGTGTAGGGGAAGAATTCGAGCTGGCTGGTATCGTAGCTCACCGCCTCCATGACCTTCGGGAACATCTGCACATAGGCGCCGTCGGTGATCGTGAGGAAGCCGAGCTGTCCGCCGGCGATCTTGGTCATGGCGGAGTTGAAGAAATAGAAGAACAGCACGGCTGCGAAGACGACCCGGGCCAACAGGCCCAGGAACCAGTCCTCCAGAGCATCCTGCAATCCGCCGAAGACCGAGTCATGCAGATTGGCAATGGCATTGAACATCGACACGATCCCTATTTTACGTTGTGTTCTTGTTAATAGCCGAGACGGCGCCGACGGCAAAGAGACCCTGCAGGTGCTCGGCGAGATCGAACGTCTCCTCGGCCTCGCTTGCCTCGATCGCCGCCTGCTGGAGCGTCATGTCACCACGAAGGCCCGCCAGGAATGCGAAGGCGCCTGGGGACAGCGCGCGCGTCTCGACGGCAAGCGAGGGGCGGATCACCAAGGCCCGCTCCGCTCGCTTCATGTCGACATCATCGCTGCTACCCTGCCCCGCCGACGCCGCCCAGAGCGAGACGATCGGCCAGCGAGAGGTGATCAGGTCGAGTGAGGGATGCAGCGCGAAGCGAAGCGTCCCGATGTCACCACGCTCGCTGCCGTCGGCGAGATAAGCCGCCAGCGCGTCGATCGAAAGCGGCTCTGCGTCCGCCGCGTGATGGGCTTGCAGCCTCGCCCATTCCAGCCGGGCCACATCGCCGAGATAGGGCGTGCCCGCCGCCGGCGGGAAGCTGTCGAGAAAGTCGCCGAAGGCCTCGCCATAGCGGAACAGAAGCGGCGAGCGCGGTGGGTGGCGCTCCAGATAGATCCGTGCGGAGGCCGCGAAGAACGCCTCGCCGACCAGCTTTTCGATCGCCGGATAGGTCGCGCGCAAGGCTTGGGTGAGGCCCGCGGCGACATTGTTGCGATAGACGTCGAAGCGCTTTTTCGCTGGCTTGTCAGCCCTGACGGCGATGGAAGCGGGCACAGGCGCCTCCGGCCGCTGCAGCGCCTCGATGAAATCCGCCTGCACATCGAGAAGCCGACGCGTCACGACGCGGCCCCGGCCGCGCGCACCAGCACGCCTTCGGCGCGGACCGCCTCCTCGAACAAAACCGGCCAGGACGGAACATCGGTGTCCCATTCCACCAGGGTCGGCCGCGCACCGCCCTTTCGGATGGTGCGCGCATAAAGGTCCCAGACCGGATCACCGACCGGCCTGTCATGCGCATCGATCAGCAAAGGCTCGCCCTGGTCGTCTTCGTCCGGAGCGTGGCCGCCGAGGTGGACCTCGCCGACAAGCTCGAGCGGGAAGTCGTCGATATAGGCGTCCGGTGCGTAGCCCTGATTGGTCGCCGAGACGAAAACGTTGTTCACATCCAGCAGGAGTCCGCAGCCGCTCCTGTCGGCGACGCGCTCCAGAAAGGCGATCTCGCTCATCGTGCTGTCGGCGAAGGTCAGATAGGTCGAAGGATTTTCCAAAAGCATGCGCCGCCCGAGCGCGTCCTGGACCTCGTTGATGTGATCGACGACGCGACCCGCGGCTTCCACGGTGTAGGGGACCGGCAGGAGATCGTTGACGTAAACGCCTTCATGGGTGGACCAGGCGAGATGTTCGCTGAACAGGCCTGGCCGATAGCGCTCGTTCAGGCCCTTCAGCCTGATGAGGTGGTCCTTGTCGAGGGGTCCGTCGGCGCCGATCGACAGGCCGACGCCGTGCAGCGAGATGGGGTAGCGCTGGCGGATGGCCTCCAGGAAATGATGGGGCGGACCGCCCTCGCCCATGTAGTTTTCAGCGTGGATTTCGAACCAGCCGATATCCGGCCGGGACCGAAGAACGTCGTCGTAATGCGCCGCCTTGAGGCCGACGCCGGCACGCGGTGGTATGTCGTCTGGGCAGCGCATGACGCCGTCGTCTCCGGTCCCGCCATCGAGCCCGATCAGCCGGTCGGCAGATCGCGGTCGAGCGCCTCGAGCGAGCCGGTGCGCTCGCCCGGCAGTTCATACTCCGCGGTCTCCTCCTCGACGCCGTATTTCGCGCAGTCGCCCGCGGGCACCAGACTCCAGGCATTGCCCTGATAGTCGATGGTCGAGGTGCCTGCGCAAGTGGTGCCAGGGCCGGCAGCGCAGTCATTCTGACCGGCGAGCGAAATACCGTAGCATTTTTCCTTGGCCTGAGCCTTGGCGGGGGTGGTCGCACCAGTGGCCACGGCGGCGGCGACCGCGCCGGCGATCATGGCGGTGGTCAGAATGGTCGTCTTCGAACCCATGCTTCTTCTCCTCTCAAGATACGCGGTGGCCTCTCGATGAGATCTACCACCGCGTTCATGATTTTTCGACGATGTTGCGGATGGAGGGGTCAGCCACCGAGCGGCGCTTCCGTGCTGTAGGTGCCATCATTGTCATGGATGGCCTTCCAGCTCTTGGGAGATGCAGCCTGACCTTCCAGACCGCCCGACCAGTTGCCGTCGGCCGTGCCGATCTGTCCCGGGATGTCTTCCTCCCAGAAGGTGACGACGTTCGGCGTAATGTTGAGATAGAGCTTGTCGTCGACGATGCGCCACAGATTGGGATTGCCCGGCACCTTGCCGCCCTGCGCGACGCCATAGGCGCAATGACCGTCGAATTGCGGGATGTAGGCCTCGGGATTGGCGACGAACTTGTCCCGATTCTCTTCGGACGAGAACGCCCAGTTAGCACCGTTATACTCGGCCGTGATGTCGGCCTTGCCGGGCACGGCCTCCGGCTGCCTTTGACCGACCGGCGCCTGCTCCAGGCTGTGATAGGCGACGACGTCGTAGCCGCTGAGCGCAAAATGGCTCTCGTCGACATATTGCTGCCCGGCATGCGCCGCGCCGGCGATCATGATCGCCGCGGCAGACGTCAGGAAAAGAGTGCGCAAGGGATGGTCCTCCTCCAGTGATCGGTTGCGAGACCATTGCATCTCACCCCCCGACGCGGAAAGCAATTCGCAGATCGACACGATGACGTGAGCGAGCCGAGAGGGGCTGAAAGCCTAGCGATCACCGAAAGCGAAGGCCGGATCTTCTCCTTCACCGGATGGATGCCCGTTGCTGGCGAGCCAGGCGACGGCATCCTTGAGCGTATCGTCGAGCGCGGTCATCGGCAGCCCCAGTTCCGTCTGGGCACGTCCGCCGTCGAAGACGATCGGGCGCAGGCTCGCGCGCACGCCGGCGAGCGGGGCGATCGGCGCGCGGCCGCTCACCAGGCCCGACCAGAGCTCCAGCCCGGCGCTGACCGCGAGCGCCAGGCTGCCCGGGATCTTCCAGCCCGGCATGCGCCGGTTGGTCAGCCCTGCAAGGCATGCGAGGAAGTCCGCCATCGCCAGGCTGTGCCGGTTCAGGATGTAGCGCTGTCCCGGACGGCCGCGGAGGCAGGCGAGATAGTGCCCTTTGGCCGCATCGCGCACGTCGATGATGTTCAAGATGCAATCGGCATAGGCGAGGCTTCTGCCATTGACGAAATCGAGGAGCATCCGGCTGGGCGGTGTGAAGTGCCGATCGCCCGGGCCGAGCGGCAGGGTCGGCATGACCACGACGACGGCGAGCTTGTCGGCATAGCCGAGCGCGACCCGCTCGGCGCGCCATTTCGAGCGCGCATAGTGGCCGATCAGTTCCTGCTCCTCGAGGCAACGACTCTCGTCGACGGTGGTCGCCCGGCGGTCGCTCCTGCCGTCGACCAGCACGGTGGCGCTCGACGTGTGGACGATGCGCTCGACCCCTGCGTGCAGTGCCTGGTCGAACACGATTTCCGTTCCGACAACGTTGGTCTCGTGGAACATCGACGGATCGGCAATCCAGAGATGCGGGATGGCGGCGGTGTGGTAGAGATGGCGCACCCCCCTCATCGCCACCCTCACCGATCCAGGATCGGTGATCGATCCCTGGACATACTCGACATGCGGCTGCCGTCTTGGCGGCGGCTCGATATCGAGAATACGCACCGTCTCGCCGCAAAGGATGAGATGATCGACCAGGTGTTGACCGATAAAGCCGCTGCCGCCGGTGACGAGGCTGAGCGTCATGAGCGTGCGCCGATGGTCTCGAGCACCTCGGTCGTCTTATGGTTCGAGGTTGTCCCTCGACTGCCGCAATCGACGATCATCCTCAGGCGCTCAGCGGCGCATAGCCGAACCGTTCGAGCAGATCGCTGCAGTGGCTTTCGACCAGGCTGCGGTCCTCCGATGTCTCTGGAATGGACGTTTTCTGAAAGCCTTCGACCGACGCAAGATAGCGCTCGAACGCCGCGCGATGCGGTTCGACATCACCAAGATCGAGTTCCCGATAGAGGCGCTCGATCTCCGTCAGCGGACGCGCTTCCAGATCCTCGAACCGGAGCTCGCTGAAATGCCCCTCCGGCAGGCTTTGCTTGTCGATGTCGATCCTGTCCATCATGCGACGGTAACTCTGCAGCACGATTCGGTCGAAATCCAGTTGGTCGATGTCCTGCCAGGCGAATTTATCGATAAGTGTCCGGTAGAACCTGCGCGTCGAGCGAAAGACCGCATGGGGATGGCGGTAGATGTGCAGGAAGCGCGCGTCGGGGAACAGGCGCCGCAGCTGCGGAATGCGCGCGCTATAGGTCGGATTCTTGATGAGCAGGGGGCGTCCCTGGTCGAGCCAGAGCTTTTCCAGGAAGCGGCGAAAGCCGATCTCCCAGGCGGCGATCTCCTCCTTCGTGCATCCTTCGAGAAAGAAGCTGCGGTTCAGATGACGCTCGAAATGCCGGGGGAAATAGACGCCATGATAGAACGAGATCGGCGTGGTCGAGCCGAGCGGGATCTCATCCTCCTGCGGACTGTCCGGATTGACCGCCACCTGGTCGACATAGCGTGTCTTCGGCAGCAGGCTGGTCAGCAGCGGGCGCAGCCAGCGACCGAGCGTCATGTAGTCGAGCGGCAGACCCGCGGCGAAGGGCGAGACGTAGCCGAAGCCGCCTTTCGCGAGGATGTTGTAGAGATGGGTGGTGCCGCTTCGCCAATGACCGATGATAAAAACCGGCGGCGGCATCGGCAGGCTCGAGCGGCGGCGCTTGGCGATCACGGCCGCCTCGCCCATGCGAAAGGGCACGCGCCCGAACGCGGAAAGGAATGCGAGCGCGACGCTTGGCAGATGCGCCGGCGACACCGGGCCGTCCCGGCGCAATAGGCGCATGAGGGTGCTGATATCGGCACCGAACAGCGGATGCATCTCGCCCCTCGCTTTACGTGAAGGCGACCGCCCCTGGCGTCGCCATGCGTGCCGAGGATACTCAGCGGCGGAGCGCCCGCAAGCTGCGCCGGGCGGTTGTCCTGGAGATGGCGCAGGCTGTTCGATAGCAAAGCCTGTCCTATATGCTATGGCAGCATCGTCAATGTCCGCCGGCAGCGAGGGGATGCGATCATGACCGAGAGCGACGAGGTGAGCGTCGAAAAGCCGGTGCGCATCGACATCGTTTCCGATGTGGTGTGTCCCTGGTGCATCGTCGGCTACAAGCAGCTGGAGCGCGCGCAGGCGGAAACGGCGGTGCCGGCCGTCGTCTACTGGCATCCGTTCGAGCTCAATCCCGACATGCCTGAAGAGGGCCAGAACCTCGTCGAGCACATCACCGCCAAATACGGGACGACGCCCGAGGCGAGCCGGCGGGCGCGCGCCAAGCTGACGGCCCTCGGCGCAGAGCTCGGCTTCACCTTCGACTATGTCGACGACATGCGCATGGTGAACACTTTTCGCGCCCATCAGCTCCTGCATTGGGCGGCCTCACACGGGCTGCAGCATCAGCTGAAGATGGCCCTGTTCAGCGCCTATTTCTCACAGTGGAAGGACGTGAACGACCCGGCCGTTCTGGCCGAGACCACGGCCTCCGTCGGGCTCGATCGCACCGAGGCGGCAGCCGTGCTGTCGGATGCCCGCTTCGCTGATCAGGTGCGCCAGCACGAAGCGTTCTGGACGTCACGCGGCGTGCAGGGCGTGCCTGCGATGATCTTCGACGGGCGGGAGGCGCTGATCGGCGCCCAGGGTGTCGATAGCTATCGTACCATGCTGTTGCGGCATGCAGGCGAGAGGGCGGACATCGAGGACGCGTGAGTGATGTTCACACGTCGACATGATGCTTGTTCAACTGCTCCCAGTCGAAGGTGATGCCGTGGCCCGGCCGCTCCGGCGCGGTGGCGAAGCCGTCGGCAACGGTCAGCGGCTCGGCCATGAAGCGATCGAGGGCGAAGGCGTGCCACTCCAGATAGGTGCCGTTGGGGGAGGCCGCGAGCAGATGCACGTGCAGATCGTGGGCACCGTGCGAAGTCATGGGCAGGCCATGCGCTTCGGCGAGCTTCGCCACCTTCATGAACGGCGTTATGCCGCCGCAGGTGGTCAGATCCGGCTCCAGAATGTCGACGCCGCCTGCGGAGATCAACGCCGTGAATTCGGCGAGCGTGTGCAGGTTCTCGCCGGCCGCGAGCGGCACGAGGCCTGCCTGGCGCAGATGGGCATAGCCCGCGATATTGTCGGGCGCGATCGGCTCCTCCAGCCAGACCAGATCGAACGGCTTGAGCATCGCCATCGCGCGCATGGTCTGGTCGACACGCCAGGCCTCGTTGGCGTCGGCCATCATCTCGATCTCATCAGGCAGATGGTTGCGCATCGCCTCGACCCGCGCGACGTCCTCCGCAAGCGTCGGCCTGCCGAGACGCATCTTGACCGCGCGGAAACCGGCCTCGACGCTCTGGCTGGCGCCGTCCAGCAGCCGGTCGACCGGGAAGTTGAGGTCGATATTGCCGGCATAGGCGCGCACCTTCGGGTCGTAGCCGCCGAGCAGGCGCCAGAGCGGTGTGCCCAGACGCCGGCCCTTCATGTCCCAGAGCGCCACGTCCACCGCCGCGAGCGCGAAGGACACAGGGCCGCCGCGCCCGGAATAGTGATGGCTCCTGTACAGGCTGCGCCAGAGCCATTCGATGCGATCGGGATCCTGTCCGGCCAGGATCTCGCGAAAGGGGCGATCGGCGATGGTCGCGACCGAGGCGCCGTGGCCTTCATGTAGAACGGTGTAGCCCGTGCCGGTGACGCCGTCGCTGTCGGTGAGGCGCACCGCGACCATGTCGAAGGCCTTCATCAGCCCCGCCGCCGACGCTTCGACCGCCACCGGCAGCGGCACGCAGCAAAGGTCGACCTGGATGTCGTCGATGGTGGTCATGTCCCTGCTCCCTGATCACGCGGCGAACCCACGCCGCCTTCGGCCGGCTTTCTCTTCGATCTCCCCTAGATTCATAGCAAAATCGGACGGGCTTGCCATGGATGCAGCAAACATCTTCGATCCGGGGATCAAACAGGATATGATCGCGGCCGAGGCAGAAACGTCGGCGGGGAGGCACGGCAGCATGCCGCATATCGCGATCGACTATTCCGGCAATCTCGACGAGACTGTCGACATGGGCGCGCTCTGCGAAGTGCTGCGCGTCGCCGGGATCGAGACCGGCCTCTTTCCGATGCCGGGCATTCGGGTGCGCGCCTTTCGCGCGGACCACTACGCGATCGCCGATGGTGATCCCAAGCACGGCTTCATCGACATCTCCGTCAGGCTGCGCGAGGGCCGTCCGAAGGACAAGAAGGTGGCGGCGACCGCGCATCTCTTCGCCGCGGCGAAGGCGTTTCTGGAACCGGTGCTGCAGCATCGCTCCCTGGCGCTCTCGATGGAGATGCGCGACATCGATGCCGATCTCAGCCCGAAGACCGGCACGATCAGGGATCACCTCGGGAATGAATGACGTCATGTCGGATCTGGAACGCAACGTCGAGGCCGCCAGGGCCTATCTCCGACGCTTTCGGGACGAGCCGCTGCTCAATCACATCGACGGCAAAGCCGTTGCGGCCAGGTCCGGAAAAACCTTCGCGAACCACTCGCCGATCGACGATGCACCGCTCGGCAGCGTCGCGCAGGGCGGTGCCGACGATGT
This sequence comes from Alphaproteobacteria bacterium, assembly GCA_041398025.1. Classification (GTDB taxonomy): domain Bacteria; phylum Pseudomonadota; class Alphaproteobacteria; order Geminicoccales; family Geminicoccaceae; genus JANQPX01. Next base: position 11,694 of record JAWKVM010000039.1, on the reverse strand, counting down.
CGACGCAGCAGCGGCCGCCGCCAAACGCGCCTTTCCGGCGTGGCGCGACGTCCCGGCTGCCGAGCGCCGGCAAGTCCTGCATGCCATCGCCGATGGCATCGTCGCGCGCGCCGAGGAGATCGCGTTTTGCGAATGCGTCGACACCGGCCAGGCGCTGCGCTTCATGTCCAAGGCCGCGCTCCGCGGTGCCGAGAATTTTCGTTTTTTTGCCGATCGCGCACCCGCCGCGCGCGACGGGCGAATGCTGCCCTCACCCACCCTGATGAACGTCACGACGCGCGTTCCGATCGGCCCGGTCGGCGTGATAACGCCCTGGAACACGCCCTTCATGCTGTCCACCTGGAAGATCGCGCCGGCGTTGGCCGCGGGCTGTACGGTGGTGCATAAGCCAGCGGAACTCTCGCCGATCAGCGCACGCTTGCTGATCGAGATCGCCGAGGAGGCCGGCCTGCCGCCCGGCGTCTGGAACCTGGTGAACGGCATGGGCGAGGAAGCCGGTGCTGCGCTCACCGAGCATCCCGACATCAAGGCGATCGCGTTCGTCGGCGAGAGCGCCACCGGCTCCATGATCATGCGCCAGGGTGCGACGACGCTGAAGCGCGTGCATTTCGAACTCGGCGGCAAGAATCCGGTGATCGTGTTCGACGACGCCGACCTCGAACGCGCGCTCGACGCCGCCGTCTTCATGATCTACTCGCTGAACGGCGAACGCTGCACCTCGTCCTCGCGCCTCCTGGTGCAGGCATCGATCAAGGACACGTTCGAGGCGACGCTGGTCGAGCGCGTCAAGAAAATACGCGTCGGCCATCCGCTCGATCCGGCGACCGAAGTCGGGCCGCTGATCCACCGCGATCATCGGGACAAGGTGTGCCGCTATTTCGAGGTGGCGGCCGACGAAGGTGCCACTATCGCCGCCGGCGGCCGGGCGATCGCGGGCGATGGCTGCTATGTCGAGCCGACGCTGTTCACCGATGCGACCAACGACATGCGCATCGCACGCGAAGAAATCTTCGGTCCGGTCCTGACCGTCATTCCCTTCGACACCGAGGAGGACGCGCTCGCCATCGCCAACGACACCGACTACGGGCTCACCGCCTATGTCTGGACGTCGGATCTCACCCGCGCGCTTCGCGTCACCGAGCGGCTCGAAGCCGGCATGATCTGGGTGAACTCGGAAAATGTCCGCCATCTGCCGACGCCGTTCGGCGGGGTCAAGGCATCAGGCATCGGCCGCGATGGCGGCGACTGGTCGTTCGACTTCTATATGGAGCAAAAGCACATCGGCTTCGCGACCGGCCAGCACAAGATCCCCAAACTGGGCGCCTGAGAGACGAGACCATGCCGATCCCCGCCCCCGTCCTCTACCCGCCTTTCAACACCGTCCGGCTGAGCCATGTCGACTACGGCGTGACCGATCTCGCCGCCGCCAGGGCGTTCTATGTCGACACGCTCGGCCTGCGGGTCAGCCATGAGGATCAGGAGGCTCTCTATCTGCGCGCCATGGAGGAACGCGGGCATCACTGCCTGATCCTCAAGAGGTCCGACGAGCCGACCGCCAAGGTTCTGGGCTTCAAGGTCTTCGACGATGCGGATCTCGACAAGGCCGAGGCATTCTTCCGCGAGCATGACTGTCCGGTCGAATGGATCGAGCGGCCCTTCATGGGACGCACCCTGCGCACGGCCGATCCCTTCGGCATCCCGCTCGAATTCTATGCGCGCATGGATCGGCTACCCGCTATCCATCAGCAATACCGGCGCTATCACGGTGCCAGGCCGCTCCGAATCGACCATGCCAACATGTTCTCGCCAGATGTCGATGCCTCGGTCGCCTTCTACAACGCGCTCGGCTTTCGCATCACCGAATACACCGAGGACGAGGTGAGCAAGAGGCTCTGGGCAGCCTGGCTGCACCGGAAAGGTGGCGTGCACGACATCGCCTTCACCAATGGGCGCGGGCCGCGTCTGCACCACACCGCCTTTTGGGTCGCCAACCCGCTCAGCATCATCGATCTGCTCGATCTGATGGCGACCACCGGCTATGTCGGCGCGATCGAGCGCGGTCCCGGCCGGCACGGCATCTCCAACGCGTTCTTTCTCTACGTGCTCGATCCCAACGGTCACCGCATCGAGATCTACTGTTCCGATTATCAGACCATCGATCCCGATCACGAGCCGATCAAGTGGGACCTGAAGGACCCGCAGCGTCAAACACTTTGGGGCGCACCAGCCCCTCGAAGCTGGTTCGAGAACGGCACGATGTTCGAGGGCGTGCCTGTCCAGGACAGCGCGCTCGACGCCCAACCCATCATCGCGCCCTGAGGAGTCTTTTTTTGACATGATGCGTTTTGCGACGGTTTCGGCGAATGGCGAGCGTCTTTATGGCGTCGTGGTCGAGGATGGCTTCATCGCCCTTTCACCGGATCTTCCGGGCTGGCCGAGCCTGCGCGACGTCATCGCCGCCGATGGTTTTTCGGCCTTGGAGAAGGCCGCAGATGGCAAGCCCGTGAGCCATCCAAACGGCAGCTTCACCTACGACATCCCGATCCCGAACCCGGAGAAAATCTTCTGCGTCGGGGTCAACTACCCGGCGCGCAACGAGGAATACAAGGACGGACAGGACGCACCGCAAAACATGTCCCTCTTCGTCCGCTTCCCACGCTCGTTCGTTGGCCACGGTACGCCGCTTACCCGCCCCAAGGCCTCGGACAAGCTGGACTATGAGGGCGAGATCGCCGTGGTCATCGGCAAGGGCGGGCGCCATATTCCCGATGCCGAGGCACTCGATCACGTCGCGGCGCTGACGCTCTGCAACGAAGGCACGCTTCGCGACTGGGTGCGCCATGCGAAGTTCAATGTCACCCAGGGCAAGAACTTCGAGGGCTCCGGCGCCATGGGTCCCTGGCTGGTGCCCTTCACCGATCCGGCGCAGATCCTGGACGTGGCGCTGACCACACGGGTCAATGGCGAGACCAGGCAGCAGGATCGGACCGGACGCATGACCTTTCCGGTGACGCGACAGATCGCCTATATATCCACGTTCACCACGCTCGTGCCTGGCGACCTCATCGTCACCGGCACGCCGACCGGCGCAGGTGCCCGCCTCGACCCGCCGCAATTCCTGAAGCCCGGCGACGTGATCGAGGTGGAGGCCGAAGGCATCGGCATCCTCAAAAACGGCGTCGTAGACGAGCGATGACGCTCAGCGCCGATGCCATTCATGAGGCCGCGGAGGCTCTGTTCGAGGCCGATCGCGCAGGCCAGCAGATCGGCCTGCTCTCGCTCCGGCATCCAACGATGGACATGGACGATGCCTATGCCATCCAGGCCGCGCTGATCAGGCGAAAGCTCGATGCCGGCCGGAGAAAAATCGGCTGGAAGATCGGCCTCACCTCCAAGGCCATGCAGCAAGCCCTCGGCATCGACATCCCGGACAGCGGCGTTCTGTTCGACGACATGCTGTTCGCGAACGGTGCCGAGATGCCGGCCGGTCGCTTCATCCAGCCGCGTATCGAGGCCGAGATCGCGTTCGTGATGAGCGCGCCGCTCACCGGTGACGGGATCACGCGAGAGGATGTTCGGGCCGCGACCGACTGCGTGGTCGCCGCGATCGAAATTCTCGACACGCGCATCCTCCGGCACGATCCCGCGACCGGTGCTGCCCGCAAGATCGTCGACACCATCGCCGACAACGCCGCGAATGCCGGCATCGTCCTCGGCGATGCGCGCCACGGCATCGACGCGTTCGATCTCCGCTGGGTGGGTGCGATCGCCGAGCGCGACGGCGAGGTCGAGGAAACCGGGCTCGGCGCCGGCGTCCTGAACGATCCGCTCGAGGGCATCGTCTGGCTCGCCAGACGCATGCATCATTACAGGCAGTCGATCGAAGCCGGCGACGTGATTCTCTCCGGCTCCTTCATCCGCCCGATCGAATGCCCGCCCGGCACCAGGATCGACGCAGATTTCGGACCGTTCGGCTACGTCACCTGCCATTTCGCCTGAAGTCAGCGGCCATCGCCAAGGCCGGCCTTGTGAAACGGAGGCCTCGGGCGCTACGTTGTTTACCGAGGCGGCGGGTCGAGGCCGCTTGCAGAATCGAGAAAACCGCAAGCAGGGAGAAGCTTATGTCCATGGTTCACGTTCTCGCCGTCATCACCACCAAGCCGGGCATGCGCAGCCAGGTGCTGGAAATTTTCAACGCCAATGTGCCGGCCGTGCACGCCGAAGACGGCTGCATCGAATATGGCGCCACCATCGATCACGAGAATGCCGGCGAGTTTCAAACGAAGTACGGCGAGGACAGCTTCGTGGTCGTGGAAAAATGGGCGAGCCTCGATGCACTCAAAGCGCATATCAAGGCCCCGCACATGGCTGCTTACGGCCAGAAGGTGAAAGACATGCTCGCGGATCGCCGTGTCCACGTCATGTCCGGCGCCTGAGGCGGAGGACGCCGCCCCTTCGCAAGACGCCGGCTACGCCGCGCGCACGTCCAGCTCGATGGGGCCGTCGGCATGGCCGTTGATGAACTGATCGACATAAGGATTGCCGCTATTGTCGATCTCCGAGACCTTGCCGTCCCAGATCAGCTCACCCTTGTACAGCATGGTCACCCGATCGGCGATCTTTCGGGCACTGGCCATGTCGTGGGTGATCGAAATCGCACTGGCGCCGAGCTCGCGCACGCTGTGGGCGATCAGATCGTTGATCACGTCGGCCATGATCGGATCGAGACCGGTGGTCGGTTCGTCGAAGAACAGGATCTCGGGCCGGCGCGCGATCGCGCGGGCGAGGCCGACGCGCTTCTGCATGCCGCCTGAAAGTTCCGCCGGCGAAAGGTCGGCGACATCGGCGCCGAGGCCGACCTGAGCGAGCGTCTCGATCGCTTTCTTCTTCGCCTCGTCCCGCCCCAGGCGGTCCACCTGCAGGAGGCCGAACGCCACGTTCTCCCAGACCGGCAAGCTGTCGAACAGAGCGGCGCCCTGGAACAGCATGCCAAATTTGTGCATGACCTCCTCGCGCTGGGATCGGGACGCCTTGGTCACGTCCACGCCGTCGATCTCGATCGTGCCTTCATCCGGATCGAGAATGCCGAGGATACATTTGAGCAGGACCGACTTGCCAGTGCCGGACCCGCCGATCACCACCACCGACTCGCCCTTGCCGACGTCGAGGTCGATGCCGCGCAGAATGTGCTTCTTGCCGAAGCTCTTCTTGAGGCCGCGGATTCGGATTTTCGGCTGCGCTGCGCTGTCGGTCATGAGCTGAAGAACACCTCGGTCACGATGTAGTTGGCGGTCAGGATGAGAATCGATGCGGATACCACCGCCATGGTGGTCGCGGCACCGACGCCCTGGGCACCGCCTCTGGACTTGTAGCCGTGATAGCAGCCCATCAGCGCGACCAGGAAACCGAAGATCGCCGCCTTGACCAGGCCAGAGACCACGTCTTCGGTCTCGAGATAGTCGAAGGTGCGGTTCAGATATTCGAGCGGTCCGAAGCCGAGCTTGTAGACGCCGACGAGGTAGCCGCCAAGCACACCGATGATGTCGGCGACAAGCACCAGGAGCGGCAGCATCAGGAAGCCGGCGAGCACCCGCGGCCAGACCAGATATTTGAACGGGTTGGTGGAAAGCGTGGTCAGCGCGTCGATTTGCTCGGTGACGCGCATGGTGCCGAGTTCGGCCGCCATGGAGGCGCCGACGCGGCCCGCGACCATGAGCCCGGCGAGCACCGGGCCGAGCTCGCGGGTCATCGAGAGCACGACGATGGTGGCGACGGCGCTCTGCGCCTCGAACCGGGAAAACCCGGTATGGCTCTGCAGCGCCAGCACCATGCCGGTGAAGATCGCGGTCAGGCCGACTACCGGCAGGGAATAATAGCCGATATCGATCATCTGCCTGAGGATTGCACGCGGATAGTAAGGGCCCGCCATCCCCTGAAAGATGGCACGTGCAGCGAACAGCGTGAGCTCACCCACCGTTTGCAGCAACGAGAGGACGAGTTGGCCGATGAGGGCTAGCGGGTTCATGAAGCTCCGATCCGTTCGGGCAGGCAAGAGCGCCGTCGCCTGGCGATGCCGCCCGCGTTCAATAGCAGGAACGAGTGGTATGCCCACATCATGAGACTCAGTTGGCTAAGTGTATAACGTGTTGATCTTGAACCTAGTTGCGGAACTTAGTGTGAATCAAATGATGTGGTCATACCGCTAGGGTCCGGAGCGTGTATACCGTCGCGCGAGTCGCGTGCCAAGTCGTGTCAGCACTTCGTAGCCGATCGTGCCCGCCGCTTTGGCCAGGCGGTCGACGCCGTCAGGGCCGAACACCAGATCCGCCATGCAGCCCGGGCGCACGGCATTCGGCGGCAGCTTCGAAATGTCGAGAGTGATCAGGTCCATCGAGACGCGGCCGGCCACGGGCACGATCTCGCCGGCGATGCGCGCCTCCGCCCGTCCGCTGGCGCTTCTGAGATAGCCGTCCGCATAGCCGACGGGCACGGTGGCGATGCGTCCGCCCGCGGGCACCTCGTAGGCCGCGTTGTAGCCAACCGTCGCCGCCTTCTCCACCTCGTGAACCTGAAGCACCGGCGCGCTCAGTGTGACCACCGGCTGCATGGGATTGGGATGATCCGGTGTCGGATTCACGCCATAGAGAGCGACACCGGGCCGGCAGAGATCAAGGTGAAACGCCTCGCCCAAAAAGATGCCGGAGGAGTTGGCGAGGCTCGCCGGCAGATCGTCCAGCCCTTCCGGTCGCTGCGCAAAGCGCTCCAGCTGCTGCTGGTTCAGCGGATTGTCCGGCTCCTCCGCCGACACCAGGTGGCTCATCACCAGGACGGGCTTGATCGCCTCCAGATCGCGGCGGTCGAACTCGGCCACCTCTCGCAGCGAAAAGCCGAGGCGAAGCATGCCGGTATCGAGCTGAAGGGCAGCCGGCAGCCGCTGGTCCCGGCTGAGGGCCAGCGTGGCATATCGGCGAAGCTCCTCCGGATGGTTCAGGACCGGGATCAGCCCGGCATCGGCGATGTCCTTTCCGGTCCCTCCGCCAAGGCCGTGAAGCACGAAGATGCGCGCATCCTCCAGGCTTTCGCGAAGCGAGATGCCTTCATGGGCATGGGCGACGAAGAAACTCCTGCAGCCGGCGCTGCGCAGGCAGGCGGCAACCTCCCGTGCACCGAGCCCGTAGCCATTGGCTTTGACCACACCTGCGACCTCGCTGCCCGCAGCCTTCTTCGCCAGGAGTCGATAATTGTCGGCGAGCGCATCCAGATTGATCGACAGGATTCCGCGCGCCGCGGTGTCAACGCGCATCCGCTAGATTCTCCCTGTATTCCATATCACAGAATTCCGAATACTCGCCGTTGAAGATCAGCTGAAAATTGCCGATAGGCCCGTTTCGCTGCTTGGCGATGATGACGTCGGCGACGTTATGGGCTTCCTCGAGACGCTTGGTCCAGCTCGCATATTCCTCGTTGAACTTCTCGTCGTTCTGCCCCGGACGGCGCTTGGGTTCGGCGCGCGCCAGGTAATATTCATCGCGGTAGATGAACATGACCACATCGGCGTCCTGTTCGATCGATCCGGATTCCCTGAGATCGGAGAGCTGGGGGCGCTTGTCCTCGCGCTGCTCGACCGCGCGCGACAGCTGCGAGAGCGCCAGCACCGGCACGTTCAACTCCTTCGCCAAAGCCTTCAGACTCTGGGTGATCTCCGAGATTTCCTGGACACGATTGCCCTGCCCTGCCGTGGTCACGGGCCGGAGAAGCTGGAGATAGTCGACGACGATCATCGAGAGACCATGCCGGCGCATCAGCCGGCGAGCGCGGGTACGAAGGGCGGCAACCGAGAGCGCCGGCGTGTCGTCGATGAAGATCGGTCGGGATGCCAGGGACTGGCTCGCCTGCACCACCGCCTTGAAGTCTCTGTCATCGTCGAGATGCCCCCGCCGGAGCTTGTCGCCGCCGATCCGCGCCTCGGCCGAAAGCAGACGCATCGCCATCTGCTCGGCCGACATTTCCAGAGAAAAGATGGCGACCGAATACTTGTCGCCTTCGAGTCGCTGACGCTCCTCGGCGGACGCCTTCCTGGCTGCGGCGTTCGCCGCCATGCAGACGGCAAGCGCGCTTTTTCCCATGCTTGGCCGCGCTGCCAGGATGATGAGGTCCGAGGGCTGCAGCCCCCCCAGGCGCTCGTCCATGGCATCCAGGCCCGTGGGCACGCCGGTGATCTCGCCCTTCTTGTGATAAGCGGCCTCGATCATATTGACCGTGCTGGTCAGAACGCTGGTGAAGCCCTTGAAGCCGCCTTCGACCTCGCCTTCCTGAGCGAGCATGAACAGCTGCTGCTCCGCGGACTCGATCTGATCGCGGCCGGTCTCCGACGCTGTCGGATCGTAGGCGCGGTTGACCAGCTCTTCGCCTACATGAATCAGCCCGCGCTTGAGGGCAAGGTCGTGCAGGACGCGGCCGTAATCCTCGGCATTCAAGATGGTCTCGGCAGCGCGCGCCAGCCCCGCGAGATAGCGCGATCCGTCGAGCTCGCGCAGCGCTTCATCCTCGTCGAACGCCACCTTCAGCGTGACGTGGTCGGCAAGCCGTCCGCTCTCGATCAGCCGGCTCATCGCTTCATAGATCCGGCGGTGCACCGGCTCGTAGAAATGGTCGGGGCGGAGATAGTCCGAAACCCTGTGATAGGCTTCGTTATTGATCAGAATGGCACCCAGCAGCGCCTGTTCCGCCTCGATATTGTGCGGCTGGCTGCGAAAGCCCGCCGGCAGCTTGGCTACGGACGGCTCGCGTTCGATTAGATCGGTCCCGGTCATGCTGCGCTCTTGTTTGTGAAGGCGCAGACCTTATCACATCGAGCCTTGGGGGCGAGACCGGAAATCCATCCACAGGTCTGTGGATCCCGTGGAGAAGGGCACCGCCAAGACGGCGCGGCTCGTCATCGTGAAGCCGGGGGCGGCAGCCATCGCTCGAGTTCACGGGGATCGGCCCGCATCTTCTCGAACTGATCGCGTGCGAACTTCATCGTATGCTCGCGATAGCTCCGCTCCTGATCGCCGCGAACATTGCCGAGTTCGGCGAGGCTAAGCGCGATGCGGAAGGCGAGATAGTCGGCAATGCTGAAATCCGCCTTCAGGCAGAGCGCCACGAGCCCTCGCTTGTCACTGCCGTGAAGGAGACTGCGGACCCGGCGAATGTCCAGACCGGTGATCACGGCGAAGCCGCATTCGAGCCGATCGACATCGAGATTGCGCAGAAAGGCGAGCAATGTCTGCGGGTTGAGGAGGCCTCTCTCATAGTCTTCTCGAAGGCCTCGATACAGGCGCTGATAGCGACTGCCTCGTCCAGAGTGCCGATGCCCCGCCCCCTCGACGCGGACCTGCATCTGAGTCGCTTCGAATTTGGACATGGTCCGCCTTCCGAGCGACGGCCAGCGCACGCTGTCTGCGAGATCGATGATGCCCTGATTGACAAAGGCAAACGGCAGGTTCGGACGTTTGCTCAGGCGATCGGCGATATCCGCATCGCACCGTCCCCATTCGTGAAAATCCAGCAGGATCGATTCGGAAAGTTCGGCCTTCTCGTTTTCGATCAGCCGGATCACGACGCGTTTGGTGCCTTTGTGCTCGATCAGCCGTTCGACCAGCGCGATGTCGAGCGGTCGCCGATCCGCTATGGCGAGAGCGTAGCTTTCCGACATGGTTTCGATGATGTCGCTGATCACGGCATTGTCCAACGCCGGGCTCCAGCGGAGGATCGGCAATGCGACGTCGATCTGATCCCTGGCGAGGCGCCGCGCGATGTCTGCAGGCAGGTGGGGGCTATTCTTGACAGCTTCGGCAAACATCATGCGCACCAGCCGTTCCCGGTCCTTCGAGAAGATGTCGAGACAGGCCCTTGTCAGCTTGTTCGCCGACGCTTTCGCAAGGCGGTCGAACTCATGGCCGAATTTGACCGCGATCTCCGCGCGTGTTTGCGGCACGGATGTCGATCCGAGAACGGCGAGGTCGGCCATGGAGAGCCCTGTCGCGAGTTCGATCGCCATCGCGTCAAGGCCTGGGGCATCGAAAATTGTGGCCTCTCCCACCTTCGGTGGGGCCGTGGCTCGTCGTTCTCCGCTCATGGGACGGATCGATCCCCGCTAGACAGTCAGCATCACTGGGGGTGTTATAGGCGGGTTAGCGTTAAGATTTGGTGAAGATCGGTGGCTTTGATGACTTTGCCATTTGAGCGCGGCGATCCCTGTGGGGCTCTGCGATGACCTCGAGCCTGGACACAGCGTCGGCAATCCGGCCGGAGATCACGGCCCGTCTCCAGCGCGGGGTCGGGCGAGCCCTTGTGGCTGCCGATCAGGCGGTTCTGTTCGAGCTGCCGCTCGCCAATGGCCGGCGCGCCGATGTGGTGGCGCTGGACCATAAAGGACAGGTCACCATCGTCGAGATCAAGTCGGGGCTTGCCGACTACCAGGCCGACAACAAGTGGGGGGATTACCGTCATTATTGTGACTTTTTCTTCTTTGCGGTCGCGGCGGATTTTCCCGATACTGCCCTGCCCGAAGACGAGGGCTTGATGATCGCCGACGGGTTCGGCGCCGAAATCGTCCGCACGGCTGTCGCCGATCCTCTCAGTGCGGCGCGCCGCAAGGCCATGCTGATCCGCTTTGCGCGTGCCGGAGCGGGGCGCCTGCAAGTCCTGCTGGATCCCGCAATTTGAGCCGGGCCAGTAGCCATCTCAGCCCATTTGCTCTCAGCGCGGCCATCGTTGATGGTTAAAGAAGAAAAACCAAGAATTCCGTAAAGAAGACCTAATGATTAGGCATTTCTTAGATTTTAGAGGAGACAATCAGTTCAGATCGGCCGCGGCCAAACGGGCAATCGCGGATTTCTGTCGTCGATAGGATTGCGCCGATCGTCAGTAAGAAAACAAACGGATAGGGCAATGAAACGCATATGGCAAGTGACCATCGGTATCGGCGCACTCGGTGTTGTGGCATTGACCGGCGGTTATTTCATCGATCACCATAGGTGCAGGCAGATCAATTATGAGCAGGCGGGCTACGAAATGCCCGCGACTTGGCTGATTAGTGCAAAACAATGCCTAGCCGCGGCGAATTCGGTCAAGCTCAGGAGCTACGCCCGCAAGATCTAGAGCATTTATCATCCTGATCCTACGCGAGAGTCATCCAGCTGTGATGGCCCAATAGGGATGTGGTTTGGTCTGTGTGCATGCCCAGGCGAGGCGCTGGGTGATGGTGTCGAGATCGTAGCGCCGATTGAAGCGGTAGGCGAAGCTGGCGAGATAACGCTCGGCATGCTTCCGACTGACATGGTGGTAGGTACCGGTGATCGCCGTCTTGATGTTGCCGAGCGCGGACAGATGACCTTGCCCCGCTTGGGCGGAGGCTCCGGTAGGTTTGGGTTGTTCGAACCGATGGGGAAGAGAGATGTCGGTGAGGAAGGGTCGCCGTTTCACATCGGAGGACAAGGCGGAGCCGGTCGAATTCCAGGGCATCGAGCCAAACGGAGCGATCAGCGGCGTTTGGAAAAATCGGTGCAAAACCAATAACCTGGTGCTGCGGCTTGTGCATCATCCGGATGCGCCGCTGCACGAGGAGGCGAGCGGTCGCTCTCTGCGGTCGGCTGCCGAGGATCTGGGCGTTCACGCCGGCCAGCGTCGGAGCTGGCGCAACGGGTTTCT
>JAWKVM010000038.1:0-78845 GCA_041398025.1 Alphaproteobacteria bacterium | reverse complement strand
GCGGGTTCGGCTGGGTGTCCTCCAGATATTCGCAGATCACCGCACTCTCGAACAGCACGGCGGCGCCGCCATCCTCGGCCTTGATCCGCAAGAGCGGCACCTTGCCGAGCGGCGAGATCGCCTTGAACCAGGCGGGCTTGTCGGCAAGGTCGATGGAGCGGCGCTCATGCGCCAGACCCTTCTCGGTCAGCGCGATCACAGCACGCTGGACATAGGGGCAGAGGTGATGGCTGATCAGTTCCAGTCGGGCAGGCATGGCGGCCTCCTCCTCGTCTATCGCGTTGGTCGCCAATATAGATCGTGCTATTCTGCAAGCGGATATAGCATCTTTCGACAACTGTTTTGCGCTCACGCACAATGCCGATGGCATGGGACGATCTTCGGTATGTGCTGGCCGTCGGCCGGCAGGGCACGCTGTCGGCGGCGGCGCGTGACCTCGGCGTCAACCACTCGACGGTGTTTCGGCGGATTGGGCTGATCGAGCAACGGCTCGGCGTCCGTCTGTTCGAGCGCCGGCGGGACGGCTGCACGCCGACGCCCGCGGGCGAGGAGGCGATCCTGCTCGCCGAGCACATGGAAGGGGACGTCGACCGGCTCGAGCGGCGGCTCGCCGGGCGCGACACGCGGCCGAGCGGCGTCATACGGGTGACGACCACCGACACGCTGCTCGAGCCGATGCTGGCCCCGATGCTCGCCGCGTTTCGAGAGGCGCAGCCGGACATCCGGCTGGAGGTGATCGTCGACAACCGCTTCTTCAGCTTGAGCAAGCGCGACGCCGACGCCGCGATCCGGCCGAGTGCCGCACCCCGGGACACGCTCGTCGGCCGGCGGGTCTCGGCGATCGCCACGGCGATCTACGGGGCGGCCGGCTATCTCGAGGCGGCGCCACCGCTCGATCGACTGGACGCTCATGACTGGATCGCGCCGGACGACAGCCTATCGGAACTCCCCTCGGCCCGCTGGCTGCGAGCGACACTCAGGCAGACCGAGCCGGTCCTCCGAACCAACACGCTCATGGGCATGCTGGCGGCGGCCAAGGCCGGGTTGGGCCTGGCAGCGCTGCCCTGCTTTCTCGGCGACGCAGCATCCGAGCTTCGCCGGGTTCGATCGCCGCTCGACGTGCTGGCGAGCGAGCTCTGGCTTCTGACCCATCGCGATCTGCAGCACGTCGCCAGGATCCGGGTCTTTCTCGATTTCGCGCACCGGGCGCTCCGCCGGCTGCAGGGCAGGTTCGAGGGACGCTCGCCCTGACCCTCACGCAGCCTTGCCGGCGTCCTCGATCAGCCTGGCGGCCACCGCCATGGCCTTGGCGGCGGCCTTCGGATCGCCGGTAATGTGGGCGACGGCGATCGCGCCCTCCTGAAGAAGGTTGATCTCTTCGGCAAGCCGCGCCGGCTCACTCAGCCCGGCCGCCCGTGCCAGCTCCTCGAAATAGGCGACCATCAGTCGCTTGTGCATTGCCGCCTCGTGAAACACCGGGCTCAGCCGCTCGGCATATTCGCCGGCGGCGCTCATGAAGGGACAGCCATAGAACGCCTTGTCCTTGAACCATCCCTCCAGGAAGTCGAAGGTGGCGAGCAGCTTTTGCTTGGGCGTGCATCCAGTCCGGTCGACGACTTGGCGCATCGCGTCGCGAAACTGCTCGTCGGTGCGCTTCAGCACGGCGACGATCAGCTCCTCCTTCGAGCCGAAGTGACGATAGAGCGTCGTCTTGGCGATCCCCGCCTCGGCGATCACCTGATCGACGCCGGCGGCGTGATAGCCGAAGCGATTGAACAGCTCGGCGGCGACATCGATCAGATGCTCGCGCTTCTCGGCTCGTTTCATCGTCTCTCCTGCCAAACAAACAAGTCTGTCTGTTTTCTGGGCTGATTCGCGTGATCGGTCTTGCTGATCAGTTTCCAATCTAGCGAAGAGGTGTCTGAATTCCTAGGGCGAATGCCAAAGAGCGGCATGTCGCAAAAAACTACTTGACAAACGATACAGATCTGTAGCTTTTATTGTTCATCAATACAGATCGGTGTCGTTTGGCATTCAGGCGATCCGACCACCAGGACCGCCAAGTGATCGCATCCATAGGATCAAGGAGGATTCGTCATGACCATCCATCGCCAGCTCGCCGCCGTCTCGGCGCTCGCGCTTGCCGGCATGACCACCGTCTTTCTCTTGGCGGTTCAGACCCAGCTCGCCTCGGCCGAGATGGCGGAGCCCGGCCCCGCCAGGATCACCGAGAGCAACCAGACATCCATTCCCGGAGGCTTTCGCGAATGGGTCTTTCTCGGCGCGCCGCTGACCCCGAACGGCCTGAACGACGGTGCCGCCGGCTTTCCGGAGTTCCACCACGTCTACATCGAGCCCGGCGCCTACGCCAAATACAAGGAAACCGGCGACTTCCCCGAGGGCACGACCATCGTCAAGGAACTCGTGCTGCTCAAGGAGGGCGACTACGACGACGGCTCGCGCGACGAGGCCTCCGGTCGCGGCTTCTTCGCCGACCGCGTCGCCGGCATCGACATGATGGTCAAGGACAGCGCGCGCTTCGCCGAGACCAACGGCTGGGGCTTCTTCAATTTTGGCCATCACGAGCCGCCCTACGCCGAAAGCGCCGTCGCCGCCTCCAATGACGAATGCGCCTTCTGCCATACCGCGAACGCCACCCACGACATGGTGTTCACCACCTTCTACCCGATCCTGGAGAAGAAATGACGCTGTCTCCCCCGGCCCATCAGCACCCATTCAGCAACGTAGAGGAAACACAGCCATGATCCCCCGTTTCGTCACCAAGACCATGCACGCCTTTCTCGACTATCCGGTAGCACTCAGCCTGATCGTCCTGCCCTTTGCCCTGGGGCTCGGCGGCTCGCATCCACTGGCGCTTTGGCTCGCCGTGACCGCCGGCTTGGCGGCGTTCATCCTGACCGTGTTCACGGACCACAAGCTCGGTCTGGTGCGCATCATTCCCTACAAGATCCACGTCGCGGTCGACTTGCTGGTCGGTCTCGTATTTCTGCTGGCGCCGCTGGCGTTCGGCTTCAGCGGGATCGATGCCTGGTATTATTGGATCAACGCGATCGCCGTGATCACCGTGGTAAGCCTGAGCGAGCCGGGCACGTTCGCGAAACAAGCGGCCGCAGCAGCTTGAAGTTACCACCGAACGATCACGATCCGTGATCGACAGGGCGATGGGCGGCGATCGAGCCTCGGGCACAGGGCTTGGTTGCCGCTCCGTTCGTTTCACCGGTATCGACCTCCAGGAGCATTCCGACGAATGGTCGTCGGATCCGTTTTGAGATGACCGACATTCGAGAACGCGCAATAACCTTCGCAAGATTGCCTGAAATTTCGAGAGACGAAATCATCGAGCACATGTCTGACCCGCGCATTGCCGGACACATGCCCTTGCTGACGTCTGCATGGGACAGCGATGTCGTCATGAAATTCATTGCGGCTAAGGAAGCGTGCTGGCGCCGCGATGGCCTTGGTCACTGGGCAATCCTCTGTAACGGCCGCTATATCGGCTGGGGCGGATTTCAAAGAGAAGGTGACGAGTGGGATTTCGGCTTGGTACTGAAGCCGGACTCGTTCGGGCTTGGACCAGCTATCACCAGCAAGGCAATCGAGTTTGCCAGAGGTGACGATCGTATTCCCCTTGTGACGTTCCTGTTGCCCCCTTCCCGCAAGCGCCTCGCCGCGCTTCAAAGATTTGGCGCCAGGTTTGTTGGCGAGGTGGTCTACGATGGCGCCAAATTCCGAAAGTACCGGCTGGATACCGAACGTCTGGAAGATCAACGGCGGCCAGCTCGATCCGAACCTGAACGAGGAGGTCTGCGCGACGCTCCTCGAAGATCTCGACAATAACATCCAGTGTGCCGAGAACAGCTTGCCCGGGATCGAGCATGCTGCGGCGCGCGATCTCTGATTTTTCAACAACGTTCGGGGAGGCTCTGCCTCCCGATTTTTTCCACTTCAGACGCCGTCGCCACCTCATGGCTCGAGCCGGCTCGGCATCAATCCCGTCGGCGTCTTCTCGGCTCCACCTTCTGCATGGGTGTCGGTCCGAAGATGGTCGCGGAGAAAATCGACGAAGGCGCGCACCTTCGGCGGGACATAGGGCGACGGCGGGTAGACGGCATAAATCGGGCTCGCGGCCGGGACGACCTCGTAGTCGGCGAGCACCGCCCGCAACCGATGCGAACGCAGTTCGATCCCGATATTCCAGTCGGGAAGAAGGATCAGCCCGAGGCCTGCGACAGCGCCGGCCGCCAGTGCATCGGCGCTGCGTGCGAACAGATTGCCGCTCACCCGAAGCTCCTCGGTCCCCTCGGGGCCGAGAAAACTCCAGATGTTGTGGCCTGGATGATCCCTGAAGGTCAGGCAATTGTGGTGCTCGAGGTCCGCCGGCCGCTTCGGCGTGCCGGCCTGCTCGAGATAGGCGGGGCTGGCGCAGACGACGCGCCGGCTCTCGCCGATCTTGCGCGCGATCAGCGCCGAGTCCTTCTGCCGGCCGACCCGGATGGCGACGTCGACCCGGGCGTCGACCATGTCCACCAGAAGATCGCTCATCGACAGCACGACCCGCACCGCCGGATGGCGCGCCAGAAAGCCGGGCAGCGCCAGGGCGACGATCTCGCGGCCGATGGCGGTCGGCATCGCCACGCGCAGCACCCCGCTCGGCTCCGCCTCCTCGCTCGCCACCGCAAGACGAGCCTCGTCGACCTCGTCCAGAATGCGGACCGCGCGCTCATGGTAGATCTGGCCGGCCTCGGTCAGGCTGAGCTGGCGGGTGGTGCGGTGGAACAGCCTGACGCCCAGCTCGTTTTCCAGCTCGGCGATCTGGCGCGAGACCGAAGAGGTCGCCCGGCCGAGCTGGCGGGCGGCGGCGGCGAAACCCTCGGAAGCCACCACCTGCCGAAAGGTGCGCATGGCGCCGTAGACGTCCATCGAGCTGCCGATCGTTGCATTTATTCGAACAGATTGTTCGGCACTTTCCGTATTCATGCAACATGAGAATCGCGCCATCGTCACCGCCATGACCTTAAGAATCGATGGAGACAGGAGATGAAGGCTGCGGTTTTTCGCGCGTTCGGGCCGCCGGAGGTCCTGCGGCTCGACGAGGTTCCGGAGCCCAGGCCGGGTGAAGGCCAGGTCCTGATCAAGGTCCTGGCCGCCGGCGTCAACCGGCTCGACCACTATATCCGCGAGGGGGCGATCACCACCGATCTGCCCTTGCCCCATGTGCTCGGTTCCGACATCGCCGGCGAAGTCGCCGAAGTCGGACCGAGCGTCTCCGGGCTGAGCGTGGGCGAGCGGGTGCTCGTGGCGCCGGGCTTTCCGACCGACGAGGCGGATCTCTACATCCATCCCGCGAGCCTGGCGCCGAGCTTCACGCTTCCGGGGCTGGGGCGCTGGGGCGGCTACGCCCAATATGTCGAGGCCCCGGCGCGTTTCGTGATCAGCGACCCGACCGGGCTCCCGCCGGAGGAAGCCGCGACCCTGCCGGTGGTCCTGGCGACTTCGGTGCGCGCGGTCAAGGAGGTGGGCCAGGTCGCGCGCGGCGATCATGTCCTGGTGCAGGCGGGCGCTTCCGGCTCGGGCGGCATGCAAATCCAGGTGGCGAAGGCGCTCGGCGCCAAGGTGGCGACCACCGTCCGCAACAAAGCCAAGCGCGATCTCGCGCAGTCCCTCGGCGCCGATCTGATCATCGACCCGGCGGCGACCGACGTCGCAGAGTCAGTGCTCGAATGGACCGGCGGCCGGGGCGCCGACGTGGTGATCGACAATCTCGGCGGCGACGTCCTGGCCGGCAGCATCGCATCGGCCAAGGCCGGGGGCGCGATCGTCGCCTACGGCTTCGCCGCGGGCGCGGAGGTCCGGTTCGACGTCCGCGATCTGTTCTTCAAGCAGCGCCGGCTGCTCGGCAGCATGGCGGCCGATCCGAGCGATTTCCGCTGGGGCCTGGAGCAGGTGCAAGCCGGCCGCATCCGCCCGGTGCTCGACCGCGTCCTGCCGCTCGCCGACGCCGCCGAGGCCCATCGGCTGATCGCGGAAAACCAGGTGCGGGGCAATCTCGTGCTTCTCCCCTGGGCCGCCTGACCGTCTCGATCGCGGCGCGCCCCGCTGAAAGCGGGCCTCACAATGGAGTCACTTATGACCGACATCGCCATCGTCTTTCACAGCGGCTACGGCCACACCAAGGTGCAGGCCGAGGCCGTGCGTCGCGGCGTCGAGCAGATCGAGGGTGTTCGCGCGACCCTGATCCAGGTCGACGATCAGCGGCCGCCGCCCTGGGACCGGCTCGATGCCGCCGATGCGATCATCTTCGGCGCGCCCACCTATATGGGCGGCCCGTCGGCGCCCTTCAAAGCGTTCATCGACGCCACCTCCAGCCGCTGGCAGGAGCAGGCGTGGAAGGACAAGCTCGCGGCAGGCTTCACCAATTCGGCCGGCATGAGCGGCGACAAGCTGAACACGCTGCAGCAGTTCGTGCTGCTCGCCATGCAGCACGGCATGATCTGGGTCGGCCTCGGCCTGATGCCGGGCGACATCACCCGGGACGGCACGCCCGAGGACTTGAACCGTCTCGCCGGCTTCGTCGGCGCCATGGCGCGCTCGCGCGCCGACCGCGGTCCGGAAACCGACCCGCCGCTCACCGATCAGCGCACCGCCGAGCATCTGGGGCGACGGGTGGCCGAGGCGGCCATCCGCTGGTCCCGCCGCTAGCTGCCCGCCAGGACAAGGGAGACCATCATGGACCAGGACTACGCCGCCGTCGCCAGGGTGCTGGGCGATTATTTCGACGGCCTCTACCACAGCGACAGCACCCTGCTCTCGAAGGTGTTCCACCCCGAGGCGCGCTACGTCTCGGCGACCGGGGGGACGCTACTGCATCTGACGATGGCCGAGTACTTCCCGTTGGTCGACCGGCGCCCGTCGCCGGCGAGCCGCGGCGAGGCGCGCACCGACAGCATCATCTCGATCGCGTTCGCCGTGCCGGTCACCGCGTTCGCGCGCGTGACCTGCTCGATCCATCCGAAGGCGTTCACCGATTTTCTGACCCTGATCCGCCTGGACGGCGAATGGCGGATCATCGCCAAGGTCTTTCACTACGATCTGGTGGCCGAGGCCTGACCCGGCTGCGGATCCAGTGCAAAGGACACGACCATGCCCTACGTCAACATCAAGATCACCCGCGAAGGCGCCACGGCCGGACAGAAGGCCGAGCTGATCGACGGCGCGACCGAGCTTTTGCATCGCGTGTTGAACAAATCGCCGGCCACCACCTTCGTGGTGATCGACGAGGTCGAGCTGGAGGATTGGGGCGTCGGCGGCCTGCCGGTCGAAGCCTATCGCCGGCTGAAGATGGCGGAGGCCAGCGGCGCGCGATCGCGCTCGTCCTGATCATGGGGCCGGTCGCCGCCACCGGCCCGTTATCCTCTCAGAGATCGAGCACCAGGCCCTGGTCGACGCCGCAGCCCGCCTGGCCGGCGGAACCTCTCGGCGTCGCCGAGCAGATCAGCGCCTCGTCGTCGGCGTGCGGCGCGGCGGGCGCTTCAAGATAGTCGACCGCGCCGCATCGGATCCAGGTGGCGCAGCTGCCGCAGACGCCGGCGCGGCAGGAAAACGCCGGCTCGAGGCCGGCGGCTTCGGCAAGGTCCAGAAGGGTTCCCTGGTCTCGGGTCCACGTCGTCTCGATGCCGGCGCGCGCGAACCGGACCTTGACCGTGCCGGCCGCCGGCTCGCGGACGATCGCCGGTGGTTTCGCATCCCGCTTGCGGAGCACGGTTGCCGGCCTGAAGGACTCGTAGCGGATCCGCTCGGGACGGAGGCCCAGACCGATCAGGCCGTCATGGATCACCTCCATGAAGCCGCGCGGGCCGCAGAGATAGACGTCACAATCGTCGCGCGGCAGGAGCGAACTGACCAGCGCGATGTCGATGCGCCCCTCGCTGTCATAGATCGCGCCGAGCCGGTCGTCCTGGGAAGGCGCGCTGAAGCGGATATGCGCCGTCAGCGCGTCATACCGGGCGCCGAGGCTGCGGACATGCCGGCCGAAGGCCATCTCCCGACCGTTCCTGGCGCCGTGGATGAAGACGATGCGGCGATGGCGTCCCGTCCGCTCGCCGGCCTCGATGAGCGCGTTGGTGATCGCGATCATCGGCGTGATGCCGATCCCGGCGGAGATCAGGACGACCGGGCGATCGCCGGAGCGCTCGAGCGTGAATCGGCCGCGCGGTGAAAGCGCCTCCAGCCGGAGGCCAGGCGTCGCATGGTCGTGCAGAAAGGTCGAGACCGGCGCCTCCCCGCCCTCGCGCTTGATCGACAGCCGATAGCTGTCGCCGCCAGGCGCGTCCGAGAGGGTGTAGGTGCGAAGGACCGGCGTCGCCTCGCCAGGCAAAGTCAGGCGGATCGGCAGGAACTGGCCGGGCACGTAGGAGGACAGACGTCCGCCGTCCATCCGCCGCAGATGGAAGGAGGAGACGCTGTCGCTCTCTTTCTCGATGGCGACGATCTCGTAGTCGCGATAGCGCTCCCGCTCGCGCTCGGCCGCGACCTTCGCCTGCGCTTCGGACCAGCTTCCGGTGTTCGCCAGCATCGGCGCGTAGCCGCCGAAGGTGAAGCGAAGCGGCAGGCTGCCCCGCACCCGGATCACCTCTTCCGCGCGAAAGCGGATCAGCCGCTCCGCGCCTTCGAAGGCGCGCACCGCCAAGCCGTCCCAGTCGATCTCGGCGGCGCCGGTCATGTAAAGAAGGTCGCCCGTGGCGAAGTCGGCGAACAGAAAGCCGGCATTCGGGTTCAAGAGGATGTTGCCGATCGTGTTGAAATGGTTGTTGCCGGAAAAGTCGGGGAGCACGAAGGTGCGCTGGTCCTCCAGCCGGACGAAGCCCGGCCTGCCGCCCCGATGGGAAACGTCGGCGCCTTCCGAGGCATGGCCGCTGCCGGTGCTGTACGCGGTGGCGATGAAGAGCGTGTCCGTCGCCTCGATCAGCCGCCTGGCCGCGGCGTCGAAGCGGTCCGAGCGGTGGACCGGGCGCTCCCGGCCCGGATGGTCGATCGCATCCAGGATCTGGACCTCCCGCGCCTGGATGTATTGCGGGCAGTTGCCGAAGGTCTGAGCGACCGTGATGCTGAAGCCGTCAGCCGCGGCCGACGCCACCTTGCCGGTCAGCCGATTGCGCCGCCGGGTGGCGGGCTCGATCCCGAGCAGGCCGACATCCGCGCCCGGACGCAGCGTGTCGTACAGCGGATCGCCGAACTGAGGCGCCGCGCCGATCGCCAGGGTCCGGGCGTCGGGCGTGGCCATGAAACCGGGCCGGCCCGCGACCATCGAGGCCCAGGGCCGGCCGGCGCGGTCGACGCTGCCGATCAGGACGAAGGGGAGCTTGCCGTAGAAGTCGCGATGCTGGTCCGGCATGTGGTCGCGAATCGCGCGCCGGGCGAAGGATCCAACCCGCGCGCGCAGGCCGAGGCGCTGCTGGGCCTGCAGCTCGCCTTCATGAAAGTGCGAGTCCTGCTGATCTTGGGCGCTGTCCATGGTGCACTCCCTCGGCGGTCGGCCGCCGTCAGCCTCAGGCGGCGGGCGCGATGAACTCCATGCGGATGCCGCCCGGGATCGCACAGATCATGTGCCGGGTCGGCCCGCCGGCCAGCGGCTCCGGCGCGAACTCGATCTCGACGCCCTCGGTCGCCCGCAGCCGCCGGTGCAGCGCCCGGAGCGCGTCCGCGCCCTCGACCTTCAGGGCCAGGTGATGCAGGCCGATCACGTTCCTGCGGTCGAACGGCGCCGCGGCCGCGGGATCGACCGCCTGCCACAGCGTGATCATGGTGACGCCGTCGCTCACGAACACGGCGGGGTAGTCCGGCGCCTCGCCGACCTCGGCAAAGCCGAGCGTGTCGGTGAAGAACGCGCGGGTGCGGTCCAGATCAGGCACGGTCAGGCCGACGTGATGGGCGCCCTGGGTGAGCGCTTGGTTCTGCATCCTTTCTCTCCTCGAATGGCTGGTATCGTCCGGCGCCGCGACCAGGATCGGCGACGGGCTCGGATGAGACAAGCGTAGACTTTCCCATTTCGAGGAGAATGGACAAAATAGACATTTGATTATTTCAGGATCGGGAAGAATTCATGGACCGTCTGCAGGCCATGTCGGTGTTCGTCGCGGTCGCCGAAGAAGCCGGCTTCGCCCCGGCCGCTCGCCGCCTCAACCTGTCGCCGCCTTCGGTCACGCGCGCGATCGCGGCGCTCGAGGCGAGGCTCGGCTGCCGGCTGCTGCACCGCACCACCCGCACGCTCAAGCTCACCGAGGTGGGTGCGCGCTACGTCGCCGACTGCCGGCGCCTGCTCGCCGCGATCGAGGAGTCCGAGCGCCACGCCGCCGGCCTGCACGCCGCACCCAAGGGCGAGGTGTCGGTCACCGCCTCTGTCCTGTTCGGCCGCATGATCGTCGCCCCGGCGCTGCTCGATCTGCTGGACCGCTACGCCGGGCTCCGCCTCACCGCCCAGTTCGTCGATCGCGTCGTCCGCATGCAGGAGGACGGCATCGACGTCGCCGTGCGCATCGCCGAGCTGCCGGATTCTTCGCTGACCGCGGTGCGCGTCGGCCAGGTTCGCCGGGTGCTCTGTGCGGCCCCCGGCTATCTCGACGAGCGCGGCCGCCCGCAGGCGCCCGACGACCTGGACGGTCATCAGGTCCTCGACTTCACCGCCATGACGCCCGGCGGCGCCTGGCGCTTCGAGACCGGCAACCGGCGCCAGAGCTTTCGGCCGAAGGCCCGGTTCCGCGTCAACAACGCCGACGCCGCACTCGCCGCCGCGCGCGCCGGCCGCGGCATCACCCGCGTGCTCTCCTACATGATCGCGGACGATCTCGCGGCCGGCCGTCTCGAGCTGGTGCTCGAGGACCAGGGCCCGCCACCCGTCCCGGTCTACGTCGTCCACAAGGAGCCCGGCCGGACCACGGCCCGCGTGCGCGCCGTGGTCGACCATCTGGTCGAAGCGCTCAGAAACAACCCGGCCCTGGGATAGCCTGCGGCCCGGCGCCGATCGGCCGCGCTCCTCAGGCCGGGAGCGGCTCGCGCGCCTCGAAATCGGCGAGCTGCGCCTGAAGCGCCGCCCGGAACGCCGGCCGCGCCTCGCAGCGCTGCTTCCAGGCGACGAGGTTGGGAAACGTCCGGAGCAGATCGGTGCGGTCGAGGATGCGCAAGACCGTGGTCATCATCAGATCGCCCGCGGTGAAGCGGTCGCCGTCGAGATAGGGCTTGTCGCCGAGAGCGTCGGACAACCGGCCGAGGCGCTGGTCGATCATCTCGACCACGCCCGGGCGGCGCTGCTTCGCCCATGCCTCGCCGGCGGCGAAGATGTCGATCGTCGCGAGCTGCATGAGGCTGGGCTCGATGCTGTTCAGCGCGGCGATCAGCCAGGCGGTGGCGCGGGGGCGCGCCGCCGGATCGGCGGGCAGCAGGGCTTCGCAGTTCCGTCCGATATGCAGGACGATGGCGCCGCTTTCGAACAGCGAGACCGTCTCGTCGCAATAGCTCGGCACCTGGCCGAACGGCTGCTCCGCGAAGTAGTCGGCCGGCCGCTCGGTGGCCGCATCGAGCTTCTTCACGGCATAGGGAATGCCGGCCTCCTCGAGCGCCCAGCGCGGACGAAGGTCGCGCACCTGGCCCTGGGCGAAAGGCGGCACCCAGCTGAAGGCGCTGATGCGGACGGCGGCATCGGGATCGACGGGCATGGTCTTCCTCCTCCTCTGCTCGGCTCAGGCAACCTCAGCGGCGCGCTCGAGGGCGGCGATGTCGATGCGCTTCATCTCCAGCATCGCCTCGAAGGCGCGCCTGGCGCGGGCCGGATCGGCGTCCTGCAGAAGCGCGATCAGCCGGGTCGGCACGATCTGCCAGGACAGGCCGTAGCGGTCCTTCACCCAGCCGCACTGCTCCGCCTCGGGCACCACCGACAGCGCCTCGGTCAGGCGGTCGACCTCGGCCTGGGTCTCGACCGGGATCTGCAGCGAGATCGCCTCGTTGAAGGTGAAGTGCGGGCCGCCGTTCAGTCCGACGAATGGACGACCCATGAGCGTGAACTCGACCGTCAGCACATCGCCTTCTTTGCCGGAAGGATAGTCTGCTGCGGCGCGGTGGATCCTGTCGACCCGGCTGTCGGGCAGCAGCGAGGTGTAGAATTCCGCCGCCTCTTCGGCTTTGCCGTCGAACCAGAGGCATGGGGTGATCGTCGACATGGGTGTTCTCCTGGAATGATCGGCCGCCTCGGGCGGTCGGATGCGCCGGACGGGTCGGCCGTCGCAATTGCCGTGGGGATGCGCGTTCAGCCGGCGTGACAGCGGCCCTCGGCGGGCTCGGCGCCGTCATATTCGTCATGCAGGCGCACCCAGCTCATGATGTCGTCGCCCTCGTTCCGTCCCTTGGGCACGAGGTCGAGCCAGTTGAACGCGCCGTCAAGCAGCTCCAGTCTGCGGGTGTAGGTCGAGTAGGTGTGATGGATCCGGCCCGCCTCGTCCTTGGCGAAGATGCTGGCGCCCGGCAGGTCGGCATGGGCATAAGCCGTGGTGCCGTAGTTGTAGCCGGTGCTGCCGCTTGCCACCTGCTCCTCGGTGAAGGAGACGCCGAAATCATGGTTGAAGTCGCTGCCATGCGACGACACCCAGGCAAAGCGCCAGCCGAAACGCGTGCGCACCGGCTCGATCTGCTCGATCGGTGCGCGCGAGATCGCCGCGAACGACAGACCGGCATGCTCGAAATGCTGGCGCGCCGCGTCGACGTGATCGGCGATGAACGCGCAGCCGTCGCAGACATGGTCGCTCCCCGGCGCCAGCATGAAGTGATAGACGGCAAGCTGGCTGCGGCCGGCGAACAGGTCATCCAGCGTCACCGGGCCTCTGGTCGCTATGAAGCGATAGGGCTTTTCGACCCGCACCCAGGGCAGCCGCCGGCGCTCTTCGCGCAGGGCGTCCAGCTGATGGGTAACGTCCCGCTCCTTGGCGAGCAGGGCCTTGCGTGCGGTGAGCCATTCTTCCGGCGAGACGACGTTGTGTGTCATGGTTCAGGATCCTCGGTCGGCACCTGATCTTCAGGCGGCTTTTCCGAAGGACGAACGGCGGCCGCGCGATCCGACAGGCGGCGAGGATTTTTTCGAGGCCTGGGGCCGACATCGGGCCTGGCTCGCAGACCGACCGTGGGTGCTGCCAGAGCGCGTGCGCCAATCCAAACCCTTGGCACGGCGGCGTCTGCTGGCGTCCCTCGGGATCAGGGACTCCGGCGGTCGCCGCCGCAGGGGCGCATGATCACGTCGAACATGTGCCCGTTCGGATCCTTGAATCAGACCCCGTGCCCGCCCTCCTGGCAGTCGAGTTTTGGTCGGCCTACATGGCTGAGATCTGTCGGGCCAGCCGGTGTAAGAGTCTGACCATTAGCCGATTTTTGCATTTCCGGTGCCTTTTTCGGCATGCTTTGTTCCTGCGGTCAGGATCAGCGCGGTTTTGAGGGCTACTCGATCGCGTCCTGCATGCCGTCGATGACCTTTCGTCCGATGATTGCCATGCCAGCCGCGTCAATGGCGTGCGATGTCGAGGCCCGGATATCTGCCAACTGGGCTTGCATCTCGTCAAGTTCATGAAGTTGACGCGCCTCGCCATTGGAAACGCCGAGCAGCCTTCCGTAAAGATGTACGGACATGGGACTGGCCGACAGGCGCTGAGTCACCTGCTGAACATAGTCCCGCGCGGCCTGACGCTCCTCTGCGTTCAAGTCCGGCCATTCCCGCCGCAGGCCAGCCCAGAAGGCGGCGGCCGCGCCGAAGAACCACGGCATCTGGCGCGCTCCGGACCGGCTGCCGACCTTGCTGTCCAGCAGCTCGACCGCCTGGCCGAGCCTATCCGGTGGAACGTCTCGGTTGCTCGGCGCATCATCGGACTGGAGAAAAAGCAGGAGGTTGACGAGAGCGACGACATCTTTCTCGGTCATCAGTCGCTTGGCGTCGGGATCGACCACGCGGACCGGGTCCGGTTCGGCCAGGAGGCGCGAGCCCAGGGTGCCCCGCAGCATCGGATCGAAATACGCCGAGACGACGAAGGCATGGCGCAACATCAGAGCTTCGGGCTCGCCACGCTTCGTTCGCATCACGTCGGCATTTGACATATGGCTGGCCAGGACCCGAGCGCATTTGTCCGCGCAGCTCTGGCTGCCGAAGAGACCGATATAGCCTTTGGTGACCTGGTCCAGCTCCTCGGCCGAGAGGCGGCGATCGAGAAATACGTCGAAGAAGCTGTCGAGCTGGGCCCGGACAGCCGCTCTGGACAGCGTTTGCGACTCGGCGTCGGCGGCGATGACGAAGGACAGGAGGACCGACGCACACGCGCTCATCCAGACCCGGCACGCTCGAAATGACCTTTGGCGGATCCTGGACAGGGCAACACCCCGTATGATCTGTCCCTCCAATAGCCCGCGCCGGCGGCATCCAAGGTCGGCATGACGCCGTTCGGCGTCATCGGCCACTCGCCGTCCAGCCACGCTCGCGCATCAGGCCCCATCGGTCAAATCACGGATTTCCGCTGCGTGTGATCGACAGTCCGGTCGATCATCTCCGGCGGTCTCCTTCTCGTGCCTCTGGTCGTCCTCGCGGAGACACGTGTCGGCGTTTCTGGCGCGACCGGAAGCATTGACCCCAAGGAATCCGAGCTTGGCGACCAGACCAAAACGGCCATCACGAAAAAACTGACATCACTCCGGGAAGGTGTCAGCCTGTGGCCGTGGTCACAGCCACAAGAAGATCGGTCGAGACGTGACCGATGTTCGCAGTCCGAGCGCTCGACAATCGCACTCGATCATAGGTATCGATTCGCGCGGGCAGAACACTGTGACGCGTCTGGTCGCCCGCTGGACAACCGAGCGAACCCGACGCCCTCCGGGTCTATTGCCGCTCGTAGACGATCTGCATGGTCTTCGCCATCTGCCCATCCGGCCCCGGCATGAAGAAGTTGCTGACCTCACGATCCTCCCCTTCCATCCGGCTCTCGATGCGCATCGGGCTCTGCCCGCCGGTCATCGGATCCGAGGTCTCGCCCTCGAAGACCATTTGCCCACTTGCGGGGTCATCCCGGCCATAGAGCAGCGTGATGCCGGTGCTCATATCGTCCGTCCAGGTCGCCCAGTAGCGTCCGGTGACGTTGTCATAGCCCGTCTGCGCAATCCCTTGGAAGGTATCCCCCATCATCTGTCCTTCGACCTGCTCCTCGAGCACCCGGCCGCCGAGGATCATTCGCCGCTCGGCCCGTCCCTCGCTTACCTCAGGTGGGGCCGACGGATCCAGCCAGTAGGTCGTGGTCATCTTCCAGGCCCCGCCCAGGGTCGCCAGGGCTTGATGCTCGGGCCCGGGTGTCATCGCTTTGGTCCAGGCTGCCATCATCGCGTCGTGATCCGGCGCATCTTCCGCGACGGCCGGCAGGATCGCCAGCGCGAGGGTGCTGGCCACGAAGGGTGCCATCAATCTCGGCATCTGTGCCTCCCCTATTTCGATTGGCGTAGCCCTCCTTCTACCGCATCGGCTTGCTCACGGCGACGATCGATTCATGCTCGACCAGGCATGAAATGAACCGACAAGAAGCCCGCGGGCTGCGATCACCTCCGCCCCCACAGAAAACAACGTCCATTTGGCGCTCGTCGCCGACAAACGCCACGAGGCGGGAGGTTGGAACGAGCTCGGCAAAGTGTCCCTCAAACCCACCACGCAGCCATTGTCAAAAAGCGGCCTGACCACTCGGGATCACCGACTCTGCGGAATTGCCCGCGGCCAAAGCTTCGCGGGCTCGTCATGATCGGGCCGCGGACCTCGCTTGGCGATCGCCGGATTAACCCCCGAGCGCATGAACCCTTACCGGTTTATCCCCGCCAAACCCGAGTTTCACCCATACGCCGGAGCTGACTTCCGCCGGATCGCGATGGACTACCGATACCACGGCTTCGCCGTCATATATCGGTTCGAAGGGGGCAATGGCGCCCTCGTGAGCCTAAATTCTCAGGCGCTTCAATGCAGCGCTGGCCTTGCCACGGACGGCATCGTCGCGGAAGGGAAAGGCGCGAATAAACCGTGCTTGCCTGAAATCTGGCGCCATGCGCAGGACTTCGGCAGCCCAGCGTGCTGCGGCGTTGCGATGGCCAGCCAGTTCATGCGCCAGCGCAGCGATGACCCGGATTTGGATATGGGCATTGGGTGCTGTGGCAGCGCGTTCCGCCCAAGCGCTCGCCGCCTCATAGTCGCCGCGCACGACATGCGACAAGGCGCGCGTGGCGAGCATTGCGTAGCGCATCGGGTCAAGCGGACTGAGCGCCATGGCCTTGACGACGCCGCGCTCGCTCACGTTACCCTTGCCAAGGAAGGTGTCGACCAAGGCACAGTTATAGATGGCGAAAGCATAGTTGGGATTGAGCGCTATGCTCCGCTCCAACCATACCCGACACCCCTCGATGTCACCGTTCAGCCAATCAGCACGGCCCATCGTCAGGTTCGCGAAAGGATCCATCGGATCGAGCTCAAGACCGCGTTCGGCGAGGATCTTAGCCTTCTTCCGGTCGGCTTCGGGCGTCCTGGTGTAGCCTATGAACGCATTCTGAAAATGTGTGAAAGAGAGCCCTGCATGGGCGCGGGCGAATTCTGGATCGGCGTCGATGGCCCGCTGGAACATCGTGGCGGCGACCTCATTGTCATGGCGGTTGAAGCGAAGCATGTGCCAGAGACCGCGGTGATAGGCGGCCCAGGCTCCAAGGCTGGCGGGCGCCTGGCTTGCCGAGCCTAGCGCCTCATCCATGGGAATTCTGACCTCGACCGCCGTGACGATCCGGGCTGCGATCGTGGTGCGAAGGGTCAGGAGGTCGTCAAGCGGGCCTTCGAATCGGTCTGCCCAGACGACACGGCCACCGCTGGTGCGGGCCAGCTCCACGGTGACCACGCACGCCTTGCCGTGGATCGCGAGGCTGCCGGTCAGGCAGTAGCGGACGCCAAGGGCTGCGCCAATCGCCGGCAGGTCCAGGCTTGGGCCGCGAAAGCGGAACGAAGAGCCTCGGGCGATGACGAACAGCCAGTGCAGGCGTGAGAGCTCGACGATGAGGTCATGGGCGACGGCGTCAGCCAGCGCCTCGTAGCGGAGTTCATGGCTGAGCATCTCGAATGGCAGCACCGCAATCGAAGGCCTGTCGTCGCCAGATTCGCTGAAACCGGCGATGCTCTCACCGATTTCAGCCCGATGCTCGATCGGCTCATAGACCTGCAGCGCTTGATCCAAGACGGGTTTGCCGACGAAACGGAAGCCGCGGTTATGCACCGTGCGGATCAGGCGTTGCGCACTGCCGTCATCGCCAATGGCGAGCCGGACCGAGCGAATGCGGCTGCTCAGCACGGCTTCGGAAACGACGCGGCCACCCCATACGCGCAGGTTGATCTCGTCCTTCGACACCACGCGACGGTGATTGGCGACAAGCAGCTCAAGGAGGGCAAAGACCTGCGGTTCAGTTGGCCGCACGTTCCCCTGATGCCGCAACTCGAAGCGATCGGTATCGAGCTCGAAATCGTCGAATCTGTAGATCATATTTCGATCCGAACGCGTGAAATTCCTAAAAGTTTAAAGAATGTTGGCCGAGAAATCCAATGATTGAGTTAAAGCTTGTCCTTCTCCAGGTCGAAATCAAGAATCCAGGAAATCTGCAGCGTATCTTCAGAGGATCTGCAAGTCGTGCCAAGGGCATTCCTTTAGAATTCACCAGCGATTTGAGATTGGCTCGAGCCGACCAGCGAAGCCGTCATGCATAAGCAAGCGCTTGAGATGGCCGGTAATGGAAAGGGATTATCGAGATGACCATGACCAAGCCACGCACGACTTGTGCGCTTATTGCGATAGCCATGGCTCCAGCGCTGCTTGCCAGCACCTCAATGCGGGCTGAGGATGCGCACGCCGTCATCGTGACGCCGGACAAGGTTACCTGGTCTCCCGGCCCCCCCTCCCTCCCGGAGGGTGCGGAAATGATGCTGCTGGAGGGCCATCCGGCTGAGGACGGGCCTTTGACGCTTCGTCTCAAATTTCCGGCCGGCTACGAGATTCCGGCCCATGTCCACCCGGAGATCGAACATGTCACCGTCCTGTCCGGTCGGTTCAATGCCGGCATGGGTGAGGAACTCGACAAAGCTGGCAGCGTCGAGTTGCCGCCAGGAGCCTTCGTCGTCATACCGCCTGACATGGCGCATTTCGCCTGGGCCAGCGAGGAGACGGTGATTCAGCTGCACAGCAACGGACTATGGGGGATCACGTACATCGATCCCTCAGACGACCCGCGAAAGACGGACTGACGAACGCCGGAGCCTTGCCGGCATCATCAGGTCCGGCAGGGTTCGCCGGCTGTGCTGACCTGGAAGCTCACCGGTCGGTCTACATACGTCCATGATGACTGGCGCCGCTCGCCCCCAAATGGTCATCGATGCGGCCAACCGCCTATTCTATGGCGGAGGCATTCGTGCTGTCGGCGTCGACGCGCGCGCTGAGAACGCAAGCGTCACCAAGAGGCCGCTGCATCTTCAACGCGGCAGACAATGTCGCCAACGGCCGAACGCTGCGAGTCAGTGCGAGCCGCAGCGCGGCATCGCGTAGGTCTTCCTGCGCGACTCGTGGATGATCGGAAGTCGCATCACGACCGCAGCGAGCAGTGCGCCGATACAGCGCATCTATTCCGGAGAGAAGGCGAGAGAGTCGGTCTATTGGTGCCCGTGGCCTCAAGCGCGCTCAAGGCTGAGGATCAGGCATCAAGCCAGGCAAGGAGATCGCCAACACGATAACCCATCCGACGCACATCCCGATCGATGCGATCGAGGACGTTGCCCGTTCTGATCATCCACGGCATCGCCGAGCGCTAAACGCAGGGTCAACGCTGCGTTCAGCGTCCCAGCCTAATGCGCTGGCCGACAAGAAAATGCTGACGACTGTCGGAGAAGACCCTGTCGTGTCCGTCGTACCGTCAGATAGACGGGAAGGTCTGAGGCCTGCACGATACGAATCGGATCCGCCGTGCCCTGTCCGGATTCCGCCGATGGGCGCCGCCCTGTCGATCTTGGCTGGCTTGCGACCGCCGAAAGGCGGCGATCGACCGGGAACGAGACGATTGCGCTCCTTGCCGACTATCCAACGCCAGATCTTCCTGCTCGCCGTCATGATGATCCTGGGACATTTCGGCGCTGACCGTCTGCAGGCGCAACCGGCGCCGTCCTTCAGTGCGACCTGCGATGATCTCCGCGAACAGGCCGACCGGCTCGACGGGCAAGGGGAAACCTATGTCAGCATTGAGGTCACCGGAGAATTGCTTCTCGCCGAGTCGGACGATGCGCTTGCCTATATGGGTCTGTGCTCGGCGCCGAAGGTGCTGTGCGTCACCTACGAGCTGGATGACTACAAGGCGGGCGATCGGGTCACGGTCGTCGGCATCTCCTACCGGACCGCGCCCGCTTTCATCACGCTCGATCCTGTCTGCACTATGCCCCTTGACCACATGCGGCCGCTCGGGGACGACAGAATGTTCGAAAGATCTGGTTGCCTGCAGCATGCGGCTGGAGGGCGGTAGGATGGAAGCTGAATCGAGCATGAACGAGGATCTTGTCTTAGCACTGTTCGAGTGGCTGATCGTCCGAGCGCTCGCCGGCGTTCCCGAGGCCGGGCTCCTGGCCGGGCTGTGCGAGCGCATGGTCGCGGCGGGCCTGCCCCTGCTCCGTGTTTCGACCGGCGCCGATCTGCTGCATCCCGTGGTCGAGGGCCAGGGGGTCACCTGGGTCCGCGAAGAGGGCGTGGAGCAGGAATCCTATGCGCGCACGGTCACCCCGCAGCAGGAGCGGATGTGGCGGCGGAGCCCGTTCTACCAGCTGGTGGTGAACCGGCTGCCGCGTCTCAGGCGGCGATCCAAGGTCGACTACCAAATGGGCGAGTTTCCCCTGCTCGATGACCTCGGGGCCAGGGGCGCCACCGACTATCTGGCGCTGCGGGCGGACGTCGGCGAACAGGCCTCGCTTGGCACGGCGCGCGGCTTCTGCTCGTCCTGG
Organism: Alphaproteobacteria bacterium; assembly: GCA_041398025.1. Taxonomy (GTDB): domain Bacteria; phylum Pseudomonadota; class Alphaproteobacteria; order Geminicoccales; family Geminicoccaceae; genus JANQPX01. The sequence goes on along the minus strand of JAWKVM010000038.1, from coordinate 58,768 downwards.
ACCTCGGATCGGGCAGGCGGTTTCACCGAGTCCGAGATCAAGCTGATCGAGCGCGTCGCTGCGGCGCTGGCCTTCGTCTTCAACGCGGCAGGCAATGTCGCCAACGGTCGCACGCTGCTCGACACCTATCTCGGCGCGGACGCGGCCGGGCGCGTGCTCTCCGGCAACATCGTGCGCGGTCAGGCCGAGGCCATCCGGGCAGCTGTGTGGTTCAGCGATCTCCAAGACTTCACGCGCATCGCCGACAGCGCGGCGCCGGAGAGCGCGCTCGCTCTGCTCAATGACTATGCCGGCTGCCTGGCCGACGCGATCCAGGCGAATGGCGGGCAGGTGCTCAAATTCATGGGCGACGGCATTCTCGGCATCTTTCGCGACGACGATCCGACGCGCGCCTGCGTGCGCGCCCTCGACACCGCCCGCGACGCCGGGCGGGACGTTCGGAGGCTGAACGAGGCGCGCCGTGCCGACGGGCTGCCGCGGACCGATTTCACGCTCGCCCTCCATTTCGGCGACCTGCTCTACGGCAATTTCGGCAGCGGCACGCGGCTGGACTTCACCGTGCTCGGGCCGGCGGTCAACGAGGCGAGCCGCATCGCCGGCATGTGCCGCTCGCTCGACCAGCGGGTGGTCGCCTCGTCCGTGTTCGCGGGCGCGGCCGGCGACCGCCGCGCCGATCTGGTCTCGCTCGGCCGCTACGCGCTCAAAGGGGTGGGCAAGCCCCAGGAGCTGTTCACCCTCGACCCGAGCGCCCTTCCGGACCCGTCGCGGTCGACCGCCTGATCCCAAGTCATTTCCGGCCTGCCGCCCGGGCTCGGCAGCAGCTTCAGATGCCGGAGTCCCTGGTTTGGTCGCGGTGTTGCCGCTCGATCCGCTCCGGCGGCAGAGCGTCGCCGAAATCGGCGGCCTCGAACAGCGGGCGGATTTCGAGCTCGCTCGGGCCGGGCATCGGGTTGGAGCAGCGCCTGGCCCATGCGAACGCCACGCGCACCCCCTCGGAGGACGGCTTCAGGCCTTCGCCGGCCAGCATGACGCCGGCGCGCGTCAGCTCTTGGTTGTACTTGCCCATGGCCTCCAGGAGCTCGCGCGACGGCATGGTCCCCGCCTCGCTGTCCTTCGTCGCCTTGACCAAGACCATCACGCGCATCGTCCGCTCTCCTTTTCGTAGGAAGCTACCGGCATTCTTGCCATAGGACGAACGGACGTCGGCGGAGCCGACATCCCGTCCGGATTTCTTCGGCAGATCGCTGCTCGGACCGAAGACGGCGCATGACGGGTCGGCGTCTGATCATACCGGCCAGAGTAAACAGGGGGATGGGCGGTCTTTGCCCGAAGCCAACATCCGCGCGGCGGCATGTCGACGACGTCGGCGCTAACGTAGATTCACAGATCCTGTCACAAATCGGCCGGGAGCGTCGTCAGAGTCGTAGACAGTCCCTATCAAGGAGAACGACTCATGCAACCTCGTATGAACTACCATCAGGCCGCGCCGGAAGTGATGAAGGCGATGGTGGAACTGGACAAGGCGACCAGGCAGCTCTCCCTTCCGGCCGCTCTGCGCGAACTGGTCAAGGTGCGCGTTTCTCAGATCAATGGCTGCGCGTTCTGTCTTCACAAGCACGCGCCCGACGCGCGCCAGGCCGGCATTTCCCAGCAGAAACTGGACGTGTTGGCGGCATGGCGCGAATGCCCGGCTTTCGATCCGCGTGAACGGGCGGCGCTTGCCTGGGCCGAGGCGCTGACCCGGATCGAGGCCACCGGCGCGCCGGATGCGGATTACGAAGAGCTGGCCTCGGCCTTCGATGAGCGCGAGCGCGCGGAGCTGACGCTCGTGATCAACACGACCAATGCCTGGAACCGCTTTGCGGTCGGTTTCAGATCGATCCATCCGGTTCGGACCCCGGCCGATGGCCGCTGACCGGCATACGCCGATCTTCGAGGCCGAGCGCCGCCGCCTGGCGGGGCTCGCCTACCGCATGACCGGGTCGGTCGCGGACACCGAAGACATCCTTCAGCAGGCGTGGATCCGCTTTGCGAAGCAGGATCTCGCGGCGGTCGACAATCCGCCGCGCTGGCTCGGCGCTGTGGTGACGCGGCTCTGCCTGGATCATCTGAAGTCCGCGAGGATGCAGCGGGAGACCTATGTCGGCGCATGGCTGCCCGAGCCTCTGGTCGAGGACAGCGCGCGCAGCGCCGAACAGGAATCGATCCTGGCCGAAGATGTAGGCATCGCTCTGGTTCTGACACTGGACGTCCTGCCTCCGGAAATGCGCGCCGCCTTCATCCTGCGCGATGCCTTCGACTATTCGTTCGAGGAGATATCGGCAATCGTCGGGCGGACGCCTTCGACCTGCCGACAGCTGGTTTCCCGCGCCCGCCGCAAGATCGCCGGTGCGGACATGTCGTCCCGCGTCCCCCCGGAAGACGAGGCGCCGATCGTGACCGCCTTCTGGCGGGCCAGCCGGGAGGGCGACATGCAGGGGCTGATCGAGCTGTTCGCCGACGAGATCGAGGTTCATACTGATGGCGGGGGCAAAGTTCCCGCGGCGATCAACGTCCTGAAGGGGCGAAGGCGCGCCGTCGGCTTCTTCGTCGGCCTTGCGCGCAAGGGCCCGCAGCCGCCGCAGCGCTGTCCGCCTCTCAGCCGCATCAACGGGTCACCGGGTTTCGTCTCCCTCGAACCGGGCGATGTCCTTCAGACCACGGCGATCGACATTCGAGGCGGCAGGATCGCGGCGATCTGGATCGTCAGAAATCCCGACAAGCTGCGTCACGTGCCCAGGCCACCAGCGGCTCCATGACCTGTCCACGTGCAAACCGAGGCGCGAAGCCGGCTTGCGGCGCCGCTGCCGATCACGCTGGGTTCGACGGCCCTGCATCGCCGTTCGACCATCGAACGCCGAGGGCCGTCAGGCTCGGTGCGCCGGCAAGAAGCGGTGTGACCTCGTCGACCTTCAATTTTCAATCATAGTCCCCCAAGACCAAGTCCCATCCCGGCATGAGACGAAGGAGTCAATGTCATGACCTATGAAGAACTCAGGGAATGTGAACCAATTGACGGCTCGATGGCGTGCGATCCGAGCGCGTTCCTCAGGAACGCCACGGCACCCGCGGCTTCCGCCGATCTTCGCAAAGCCATCGGCCCGGAACACAAGCCGGACGCAGACTCGGCCACGGGTTCACCAGCAACACCCGTCGGCTTGGCGGGTCATTTCACGCGGCCCAGGGCGGCGGTGGCGGCCTTTATTGCTACCGAGCGACGCATCCGACCCGACATGCGCGTGCTCAGGTCGATGAGCGATGCGATGCTCGAGGACATCGGGCTGACGCGCGAGGATATCGAAGGAACCGTACGCCACGGCCGAAACAGATGAGCGATGGCGCGATCCTGCTCGCCCGAACTGCGGAAAGAGGTCGAGGCGGCGTCTGTCCGCCCCGCCAAAGGGGGTGGTCCGCCGAGCCAGCCGTCCCGCATGACGACGTCGGGGCCGGTCATGGCGCGATCTCCTTGTCGAAGAACGTGGTCGATATGGGAACAAGCAGATCGAGCCGCTGCAGCACGCCGAGATGGGAGGCGCCCGGGATGATCGCCAGCTCGCCGCTCGCCGCCGTCATGAAGTCGGCCGAGGGGCCGCCGCCGACGAGGCGGTAGGTCTCGATCGAATGCTCCGGCCTGACGATGTCGGCGTCGCCCGAGATCACCAGCGTCGGCGCCTCGATCCCGGCAATGTCCTCGGCCGGCCAGCCCTCGAAGCTCGCCTCGAAGGCGAGATGCTTCTCGACGAGCTTGGGCAAAGCCTTCGGCGCCACCGCCTCGTGCGCCGCTTCCCAGGGCGTGTCCGCGAAGCTCTCCGGCGTCATCTCGGCAAGCATGTCCATCAGCTCGGGATAGACCCCGTCGACGGCATGGCTGGCCGCGGCGACCGCCAGCCGGTCCACGCGTTCGGGATGCTGGATGGCGAGCTGATTGGCGACGCCGCCGCCCATCGAGTAGCCGAAGGTATCGGCCTTGTCGACGCCGACCTCGCCGAGCAGCGCGGCGACGTCGTCGGCATTCGGCTCGTAGCCGAGCGGCCGGTCGATGGCGGCGGTGCGGCCATGGGCCTGCAGATCGACCGCGATCACCCGGCGCGTTTCGGCGAGCGCATCGGTGAGCGGCTGCATCAGGCCGGTGTTCATGTAGGCGCCGAGGAGCAGCACCACCGGATCGCCGGCGCCGGTGATCTCGTAGTACATGTCGAGACCGTTCACCTCGGCATAGCCGGTGGTCGCTGGCCCGGCGGCGTTGACGGGTGTTGCGAGGCTCATCGTAGGCATCGTCGCCAGCATCGCGATCGTCGTCTTGCGCATGGTTCGACCTTCCTTCCAGGCTTGAACGTGATGTCAGCTGCTCAAAGGACGATCAAGATCCGCCTCGTCCGACAGCGCCCGCCGGATTTTTGTCGAGCCGCCGACGAGGCGCACCTAGGGCGTCGGGGATCCGCGCTAACGATTCATCCGGCGCCGCCCGTCAGGAGGCCGTGCAGCGACGGATCGACCCTCGGGCAGTAGACGACGGCGCCGTCCGAAACCGCATCGGCGGGCGCCGCCGGACCGACCAGCAGGCTTGATAGTGGAACGAGCCAGAGGGTGAGCTCCTCCTGGATCCAGCCTTTGGCCTGGGCGCAGTGGAACCGCTCGGGCGCGGCAAGAAAGGCGGCCGCCACCCAGTCGAACGGATAGAAACCCGGCTGGCCGATATCATCCCGCCAATAGTCGAGCCATTCCCGCGAGCGATCCGCGACCCAGGCGGAGGCCGATCCGTCCGCTGCCAGGCGATCGAGATCGTCTTTCGTGATTTTGACGCGCCGCGCTGCGTCGTAGGGTACGAGCACCGTCGAGAGGTTCATATTCAGCACGGATCGGGCGGCTTCGGGGTCCAGCGCGACGTTCAGGTCACGAAAGACCGGGCCGTGACCGAGGAGATTGCCGTGCCCCGACCCCTCGGAAGGATGAAAGATGTGGCCCGGCCGGTGACCCATGACCGCGACAAGCTGCCTGACGTTGTCCTGCAGATCGGGGCGGCCTGCGAGCGCCGCGGCCACGTTGGTCAGCGGTCCCAGAGCGAGGACAGTGAGCGGGCTTTCGGCCAGAGCCGCCCGGAGGGCCTTGGGACCGGGCGGCACGTCTTCGTCGGCCTCGGCTAGCGGCGCCGCCAGACCGCGCCATACGCGGATCCGCGGCTTGCCGACGACCTCGAGCTTGGCGGCGAGCGCCCTTGTGACACGCTCGACGACCTCCGGGCCGGCATTGCCGTATGCCGTCGAGATCCCCTCGATTCGGTAGCCTTTCCTCGCGAGCCAGAGAATCGCCAGGCAGTCGTCAGGGTCGGTCCGTGCCGATGCGCCGCAGGCGGCGTCCGTGTCGATCCAGAGCCGGCCCAGATTCATGGCGAGCTGCCTGCCGTTCACGAGGTCCAGCGGCGGGTTCTCCAGCCGTCCCGTGCGCCAGACCGACCATGGAATCGCAAGTGTCGAGATCAAGCCCGCCGTAATAAGGAGCAGGATCAGCAGATTGATCCGCGGTTTCATAAGCACTTGCCTGGAACTCCAGCCGCTGCTCCATCGTCGGTGTCGGATTTGGACCTGCACATTCGTCCTTGGAGACAACAGCAACAAGGATGCGATGCTCTACACACACATCTACATTGTTTTGATCTCGAAAAGCGAAGAAGCAGTCGGTGCGCTGTCCCGGGCCGAGTCGAGCCGGCTGCGCACCAGGAGGAGATGCTGATGGATGAATGGAAGTTGCCGTGGGACGGTCGCTGTCGCTGCGGCAAGGTAACGGTCAGGGTGACCGCCGCCCCGCTGCTGGCTTCGGCCTGCCATTGCCTCGGATGCCGACGCATGACCTCGAGCGTCTTTTCCTTGACGTTGACGGTGCCTGCGGACGGCTTCGAGGTGACAGCGGGCGAGCCGGTGATCGGCGGCCTGCATGGCGCAACCCAGCATCTCTGCTGCGGCCGTTGCCTGAGCTGGATGTTCACCAAGCCGGATCGCTTCGACAGCTTCGTCAAGCTGCGCCCAACTTTGCTCGATGACCAGGGCTGGTGCCGGCCGTTCATCGAGGTGTGGACGCGGGACAGGCTGCCCTTGGCGTCCGCGCCGGCCGTGCACGGCTTCGAAACCGAGCCTGCGCTCGACGGCTATGGCCCGCTGCTCGAAGCCTGTGCGCGCGAGGGCGCAAAGCCGGACGGCACTTGAAATGGAGGACGAATCGATCTTTCGCACGGCGCGCTTCCTCATTCGCGAGTACGACGAAGCCGACCGCGACGGCTTTCTCGCCTACCAGACCGATCCCGAGTTCGCCCGCCATCACACCGCGGCCGAGGCCGGCCGTGAGGCTGCGGACGCCCTGTTCGACCGTTTTCTGGCATGGCGTCGGGAACAGCCGCGTCGCAATCATCAGTTCGCGATCGCGGACGTCTCAGCGTCGACGCCGACCATCGGCAGCTGCGGCGTCAGGCAGGAAGGATGCGCTGCCGGCGAAGCGATCATCGGGATCGAGCTGGCGCCGGCCTATTGGCGACGGCAGGCTGGCACGGAGGTCCTCTCGGCGCTGATCCCCTGGGCCTTTGAGCGCTTGCAGCTCGATGCGCTGCTCGCCGACACCGCGCCAGGCAATCGCGCGGCGGCGCGCCTCGCCGAGACGATGGGGTTCGTCAGGACGCGGCGCACGGACAGGCAATGGTGGCGGCTGGCGCGGCCGACGGCGATTGACAAGAACCAGATCGACGAGCCGGCGTTTCAGCGGTCGGATAGGCTGGACCGGTGATCGATCGATTGCCGCCAGCGGCTTCGCTCGAGCCGGTGAACAAGGCAGTTTTCGTCGTCGAACCGGCGCCGTTCGACGGCGGCAAAGCCAAGCCGCCGATAGAAGCGATGGGCGCAGCGATTGTCGGCCAGAGGATCGACCACCACGGCGGTGACCGCGGCTTCGGCAAAGCAGCGCTCCAAAGCGAGATGCATCATCGCCGTGCCGTGGCCGCGTCCGAGATCCGCCTCCTCGCCGATCCAGATATCGATCGCGCGAAGATTGGGCTCGATCGCGCCCCAATAGCGGGTTTCCTCCTCGGCCGGATCGATAATCTGCAACACGCCGATGGCGCGGCCCTGGACCTCGGCGATCAGCAGCTCGCGCCAGGACAGCCTGCGCGGAAGCTCGTTGTCCCAGTCGAGCGCCCCATCCGTTCCGACCGCTCTGATCACATGGGGCTTCTCGTCCCAGGCGCGAAGGAGGTCGAGGTCGGACATGCCGGCGGGCCGCAGCCTCATCTGCATCGGCGATGCGACGTCACCACCGGTCGTCTTTTGCAACGGATGTGACATAGGTCTCGGGCTCGATCGCCTCGACATGAGTATGGATGAAGGGTGCGTTATCCTCGCCGTGAGCTGCAAGCGCTATATCCTCCCGCCGGCGACTGGACACGCCGTCATGCCCTATCGATCGATGGGGCCTCGACCGGCGTCATGGTGCCACAGAAACAAGCCGCCCCTTGTCGCCCCGGCGTCTGAACACATCGACCGTTGGCACGACGCCGAAGAGGCGCTCGATCCTTCGCGTCTGCGCTGTCAGAGTCGGATTCAGACGATTTGATTCGTCCTACGAGATGGCAGCTAGGGAAAAAAACGATGCTCTACGCGGTTCTGATCTACGACGACGAGGAGGCCATCGGCGCGCTGCCCAAGGCGGAGTTCGACCGGCTGATCGCCAATCACGAGGGGGTGCAGGAGAAGCTGGCCGCCGACGGCAAGCTCGGTCCGGTGGCGCGCCTGATGCCGACCACCGCGGCGACCACGCTCCGGCAGGGGGGCGAGACGGTGCTCCTCGACGGTCCGTTCGCCGAGACCAAGGAGCAGCTTCTCGGTTTCTACATCGTCGACTGCGCGTCGCTCGAGGAGGCGACCGAGGCGGCAGGGCAGATCGGCAGGGCCTGCAACGCGCGCGCCCTCGAGATCCGCCCTGTCCAGCTCTACCATCCGGGGATCGGCCTCAAGTGACCGAGATCGGCTGGATCGGCGCTGCGCTGACCGGGGCGCGCCCGCGGGCGCTCGGCGCGCTGCTCCGCTATTTTCGCGATCTCGACACGGCGGAGGAGGCGTTTCAGGAGGCCTGCCTGCGCGCGCTGAGGCTCTGGCCGGTCAAGGGGCCGCCGCGCGATCCCGCCGCCTGGCTCGTCATGGTGGGCCGCAACGCCGCCCTCGATCAGGTCCGCCGGCAGAGCAAGACCGAACGGTTCACAGATGACGCGGAGTTCGAGGATTCGGAGGACCCCGAGGCGGCGCTGGTCGAAGGCCTCGACGGCGCCCATTACCAGGACGACGTGCTCCGCCTTCTGTTCATCTGCTGCCATCCGGATCTGCCGGCGACCCAGCAGATCGCTCTCGCGCTGCGCATCGTTTCGGGCCTGACGGTCAGGGAGATTGCGCGCGCCTTCCTGGTGGGCGAGCGGGCGATGGAGCAGCGCATCACCCGGGCGAAGCGCCGGATCGCCGAAGGGGATCTGCCCTTCGGGACGCCGAGCCAAGACGAGCGCGACCAGCGCCTCGCGGCGGTGGCCGCTATGGTCTACCTGCTGTTCAACGAGGGTTACGCGGCGAGCGGCGGCGACGCCCATATCCGCCTGCCGCTTTGCGAGGAGGCGATCCGCCTCGCCCGGCTGCTGCTCCGGCTGTTCCCCGCGGATCCCGAGATCATGGGCCTCCTGGCGCTGCTCCTTCTGCAGCATTCTCGCGCGCTGGCCAGGCTCGATGCGGACGGTACGATCGTTCTCCTGGAGGATCAGGACCGCGCGCTCTGGGACCGGGCGATGATCGCCGAGGGCCTGGTGCTGATCGACAAGGCGGTACGCCACCGGCGGCGCGGTCCCTATCAGCTCCAGGCGGCCACCGCCGCACTGCACGCCCGCGCCGCCCGGCCGGAAGACACGGACTGGGCCGAAATCGGGCAGCTCTACGCCGCGCTCGAACGGCTGCAGCCGTCGCCGGTGATCACCCTCAACCGCGCGGTCGCGGTCGCCAAGGTCGACGGCCCGGAAGCAGCGCTGGCCCTGATCGAGCCGCTCGCCGAGCCGCTTGCCGGCTATTTTCATTTCTTCGGCGTCAGGGGCGCTCTGCTCTCTCAGCTCGGCCGCACCGACGAAGCCCGGCAGGCCTTCGACCGGGCGATCGCCCTTGCCCACACGCCGGCCGAGGCCGCGCATATCCGGCAGCATCTCGACCGGCTGATGAAGAACGGCCGGCCGACCTGACGGCGCGAGTGTCGAGGATGAAAGCGGCTGCTGATCCGTTTGCTTTATGCCAGTTCGGCATGCCATGCATCATCCAGCCGGAGGGGCCCATGCTGTACGCGATCCTCTGCTATCACGACGAAGCCAAGGTCGACGCCTGGACCCGGGAGGAGGACGAGGCGGTGCTCGCCAAGCGGGCGCTGGTCACCGACGAGCTCGAGGCGGCCGGCCGGCTCGGACCTTCGATGCGGCTGATGTCGACCCCTTCGGCGACCTCAGTGCGCTCAGGAACGGAGCCCATGGTGATCGACGGCCCGTTCGCCGAGACCAAGGAGCAGCTTCTCGGCCTCTACGTCGTCGACTGCGCGTCGCAGGCGGACGCGGTCGAGATCGCGCGGCGGCTTGGACGAGACGAGACCGGCGGCTTCGAGATCCGCCCGCTCAAGCTCTACAAGCCGGGCGCCATCAAGGCCTGACGACCGCTCCAGATCAAAAAAGAAAACGTCAGCCTGTCGGATCGCGCCGTCCTCGTTCGTCCTTTGGGAAACTCACCCAGACCCGAGTCGAGGATTTCGCACCATGACCCACGTCGTTTCATCGGACGAATGGCTCGCCGCACACAAGGCGCTGCTTGCCAAGGAGCGGGAGCTCACTCACCAGCTCGATGCGCTGTGCGCGGAGCGTCGACGGCTGCCCTGGCGGCTGGTCGAGAAGCCTACCGGTTCACCTCGACCGCAGGGCCGGTGACGCTGGAGGATCTGTTCGTCGGCCGTGGCCAGCTCGCCGTCTACCACTTCATGCTGGCGCCGGACGACGACCACATCTGCGACGGCTGCGCCTCCATGACGAGTGTGAGCACGCCGAGCGCGCCTAGGCCAACGCGGCCGTCGAAATGGCGAAGTCGGCCCTTCGATTCTCGATCATTTGTCATCCGAACGAAGTTCCATTCGGCATGGGACGAAGGAGCCTGTGATCATGACTTATGAAGAGCTCAAGGAAACGGAGCCGATCGACGACCGGATGGCGTGCGATATGAGCGTGTTTGGCGGCCGCTCGACAGCGAGCGCCGCTTCGGCTCAATGCCGCGAACCTTTCGGCAGCACCGATGAGCCGCATGCAGACCCGCCCGTCGGTTCGCCGCCGAGGTCGATCATGGGCCCGGCGGACTATGCGGCCCGGCTCTGGTCGGCAGTGGCGGCCTTCGTCGCCAACGAATGGCGCATCCGAGGCGACATGCGCGAGCTCAGGTCGATGAGCGACGCGATGCTGAAGGACATCGGGCTGACGCGCGAGGACATCGAGAGCTGCGTGCCCTTCCATGTGGACCACGCGAATGGAGTTGACCATCATGACTGACCATCCAGTTGCATCGCGCGAAGAATGGCTCGACGCGCGCAAGCGCCATCTCGAACATGAGAAGGAAATGACGCGCATGCGCGACCGGCTCGCGGAAGAGCGCCGATCGCTGCCCTGGGTCAAGGTCGAGAAAACCTACCTCTTTGACACGCCGGGCGGCAGGAGGAGGTCTTTCAGACCTCTTCGACGGCCGCAGCCAGCTCATTATTCACCACTTCATGTTTCATCCCGACTGGGAGGCCGGTTGCAAGAGCTGTTCGTTCGACGCTGATCATGTCGAGCCGGCTTTGGTGCATCTCGAAAACCACGATGTTTCCTATGTCCGCGTCTCCCGGGCACCGCTTGAGACAATCGAGCGCTACCGGCAGCGCATGGGCTGGAAGGCCAGATGGGTTTCGTCCTTCGGCAGCGATTTCAACTATGACTACCATGTCTCGTTCACGCCAGAGGAACTGGCAAAGGGCAAGGTGCTCTACAACTTCCGACTGGAAGAGGGCTACGACGAACTGCCGGGGCTGAGCGTTTTTTGCAGGGACGAGGACGGCACGATCTACCATACTTACTCGAGCTACGCCCGCGGCAATGAAGAGGTGATGACCGCCTACATGTATCTCGACATCACCCCCAAGGGGCGCAACGAAACCACCACCATGGACTGGATACGCCGCCACGACGAATACCCGGCATCTTAGTGTCAAATGACCGACGGCGCGGGCGTGATCGACATCGAAGAGATGCGGAGATTGTGACGACGGCTACAGACGCCGAACAGTGAGATCGGCGATAGAGCATGGTGCTGGTGAGAGCCGGGGCGACGATGGTCTCCTGGAGCGGGCGGGGTTCTCCGCCGGATGGGCTCTCTATCCAAAAAAGGAGGTTGGCGATGCGCGTTCTGGCGTGGATCGTCCTGCTGTTGGCCTGCCTCGGCGCGGCCGGCGGGCTTGGTTTCTACAAGTACAGTGAGATCCAGACGGCGATGGCCGCAGCTGCGGCCGCGCCCGAGCCGCGGGAGTCGGTCGAGGCGGTGCGTGTGACGCGCGGCGCCTGGTCGGCGACGACCCGGGCGGTCGGCACCGTGGTGGCGTTGCGTCAGGTCGAGATCCGGAGCGAGCTTGCCGGCACGGTGGTCGAGGTCGGCTTCGCCTCGGGCGACGTGGTCGAGAAGGGCGAGCTGCTGATCCGGCTGGACGCCAGCCAGGAAGAGGCGGCGCTCGAGGCGGCCGAGGCCGAGGCGCGTCTTGCGGCGGCAGTGTTCGAGCGGCGCAGGCAATTGCGCTCCAACGAGACCGTCTCCGCCCTGGAGCTCGACCGGGCGCGCGAGGAGCTGGCGGCCGCCGAGGCGCGCGCGGCCGAGCTCCGGGCCGGCATCGCCAAGATGACCCTGCGCGCGCCCTTTCGCGCACGGGTCGGCCTGACCGATCTGCAGCCGGGCGTCTATCTCGATGCGGGCGCCAGCGTCGCCATGCTCCAGGGCGTCGACCCGGACGCCTTCGTCGATTTCGCCCTGCCCCAGGACATGGCGGCCGCGATTCGCCCCGGGAGGACCGTGACGCTCGCGGGCGCGCAAATCCCGGGCGGCCATGCCGAGGCTGAGATCGTCGCCGAGGAGGCGAGCGTCGATGCCGCCAATCGCGCCGTGCGCTTTCGCGCCGTCGTCAGGGGTTTGGGCGACAGCCTGCGCCCGGGCGCCTTCGTCGACGTGGTGGCGGCCACGGCCCTCCCTCAGCCGGTGCTGCTGGCGCCGCTGACCGCGGTGCGGCGGGCACCCTACGGCGCGCATGTGTTCGCGCTTGCGCGGCAACAGGACGGCAGCTTCCGCGCCCGCCAGCGCGCGATCGAGACGGGGCCCGTGCAGGGCAGCGCCATCGTGATCAAGGCCGGCCTTGCCGAGGGCGAGCTGATCGCCGGCGCCGGGTCGTTCAAGCTGCGCGACGGCCTCTTGACCTTCGCCGACGATCCGGTTGCGAAGCATGCGCTAAAGGCAGCGCCGTCCGATCGCGACGACGCGTCGCTGGTGAACTGAACGGAGGTCGAGGGTGATGCGTGCCATGGACGTCTTCGTGCGGAAGCCGGTGATCGCGGTCGTGGTCAATCTCGCCCTGGTGCTGATCGGCCTGCGCGCGATCTCAGAGCTGCCGATCCAGCAGTTCCCGCGGATCGAAAGCTCGTCGATCGTCGTCACCACGGCCTACGTCGGCGCCTCGGCCGAAGGCATCCGCGGCTTCGTCACCACGCCGATCGAGCGCGCCCTGTCCTCGATCTCGGGCGTGGATTACGTCGAATCGAGCAGCGTCGCCGGCCTGAGCACGGTAACCGTGCGCCTGAAGCTCAACCAGCCGAGCACCACGGCGCTGGCCGAGGTCGGCAACCGGCTGGATCAGATCCGGAGCGAGCTGCCGGAAGAGGCAGAGCCGCCCGTGGTCGAGGTGCAGCGCGCCGATCGGCCCTATGCCACCTTCTACGTTAGCGTGACCGCGGACAGCATGACGCCGGCGCAGCTCACCGACTATCTGTCGCGCGAGATTCAGCCGCGCCTCTCGACCCTGCCGGACGTGCAGCGCGTCGGCCTCGAAGGCGCTCGCCCGCAGGCCATGCGCATCTGGCTCGAGGCGGAGCGCCTGGCGGCGTTCGGCATCGCGCCCGAGGAGGTGCAGCAGGCCCTGGCGCGCAACAACTTCCTCGCCGCGATCGGCCAGGCCAAGGGCGGCGCCGTGCAGGTCGACCTGCTCGCCGACACCGATCTCAAGAGCGTCGAGGAGTTCGAGCGGCTGATCGTGCGCGAGGACGCCGACCGCATCATCCGCATCGCCGACCTCGGCGAGGTCGAGCTCGGCGCCGAGGAGGCGAGCGCCAATGTCCGGCACAACGGCCGGGACGCCGTCTACCTCTCGGTCTGGCCCCTGCCCGGCGCGAACGAGCTCACGGTCGCCCAGGCGCTGCGAGCCATGCTCGCGGAGATCGCGCCGACCTTGCCGGCCGGTGTCGACATCGACCTCGCCTATGACGGCACGGTCTACATGGAGAACGCGCTGAAGGAGATCGCGACCACCCTCGCCGAGACCATCATGATCGTCGGGCTGATCGTGTTCCTGTTCCTGGGCTCGGCGCGCACGGCGCTGGTGCCCCTGGTCGCGATCCCGATCTCGCTGATCGGCGCCACTGCGCTGATGCTGGCGCTCGGCTTCTCGCTCAACCTTTTGACGCTGCTGGCGATCGTGCTCGCGGTCGGCCTGGTGGTCGACGACGCGATCGTCGTGGTCGAGAACGTGGCGCGCCACATGCGTGACGGCATGGGCCGGATCGAGGCGGCGCTCGCCAGTGCGCGCCAGCTGTTCGCGCCGATCGTCGCCATGACCATCACCCTTGCCGCGGTGTACGCGCCGATCGGCTTTCTCTCGGGCCTGACCGGGGTGCTGTTCAAGGAGTTCGTGTTCACGCTGGCGATCGCGGTGATCATGTCGGGCCTGGTCGCCATCACCCTCTCCCCGATCATGAGTGCGCACATGGCGCCGGAGCGGGGCCGCGAGGGCCGGTTCACCCGGCTGGTCGGCCGGGTGTTCGACCGCCTGCGCGACGGCTATGCGCGCCTGCTCGACGTGATCCTCGCCTTTCGCGCCCAGATCCTGGTGTTCGGCGCCTTCGTCTGCCTGCTGGCGGCGCCGCTCTACCTGTTCTCGGCGAAAGAGCTGGCGCCGGTCGAGGACGAGGGCATCGTCTTTCTCCTGGTCACGTCCGCCCCGGATGCGACGCTCGACTACACGGCCGGCCACATGGACAAGGTCTACGCGACCGGCCAGACGCTGCCCGAGGTCGAGGCGATGTTCGAGCTGGTGTTCCCGTCGAACGGCTTCGGCGGCTATCTGCTCAAAAACTGGCGCGAGCGCGAGCGCACCGCGCACGAGATCCAGCCGGAGGTGTTCGGCAAGCTCACGGCGATCGACGAGCTGCAGCTGTTCGCGACTCTGCCGCCGGCGCTTCCGGGTGCGGGCAACTACGACGTCGAGCTGGTGATCAAGGGGCCGGGCACGCCGGAGGAGGCGGCGGGCTACGCCCAGGCGCTGGTCGGCGCCGCGTTCCAAAGTGGCAAGTTCATGTTCGCCGACACCGACCTCAAGGTCGACCTGCCGCAGGTGCGGGTCCGGGTCGACCGCGAGCGGGTGGCCGATCTCGGGCTCGATCTCGCCGAGGTCGGGCGCCAGCTCGGCGTGCTGCTCGCCGGCAACTACGTCAACCGCTTCGCCATGGACGGGCGCGCCTACAAGGTGATCCCGCAGGTCGGGCGGGACGCGCGCGCCGCCGCCGCGCAGCTGCTCGACTACAAGATCCGCACGCGCGACGGCCAGGAGGTGCCGTTCTCCGCGGTCGCGAGCCTGGAGACGGACACGGCGCCGCGCACCCTCGCCCGCTTCCAGCAGACCGACAGCTTCAGGTTCTATGGCGGCGTCACCCCGGGCGTGACCAAGGCGGAGGGGCTGGACACCCTCGAGGCCGCGGCCAGGGAGATCCTGCCGGCCGGCTACGGCATCGACCATGCGGGCGAATCCCGCCAGATCCGCCAGGAGGGCTCGACCCTTCTCGGCACGCTCGGCTTCGCGCTGGTGCTGATCTACCTGGTGCTGGCGGCGCAGTTCGGCAGCTTCCGCGACCCGCTGGTGGTGCTGCTCGGCTCGGCGCCGCTGGCGCTCTCGGGTGCGCTCGCGTTCACCTTCCTCGGCGTCACCACGGTCAACATCTACAGCCAGATCGGCCTGATCACCCTGATCGGCCTGGTCGCCAAGAACGGCATCCTGATCGTCGAGTTCGCCAACCGCCTGCAGGAGGAGGGCAAGGCCAAGCTCGACGCGATCCGCGAGGCCTCGCTCGTCAGGCTGCGCCCGGTGCTGATGACCACGGCCGCGACCGTGTTTGGCCACATGCCGCTGGTGTTCGTCACCGGTGCCGGCGCCGAGGCGCGCAACAGCATCGGCATCATGCTGGTCACCGGCATGTCGATCGGCACCCTGTTCACCCTCCTGATCCTACCCGCCGTCTACATGCTGTTCGCCGCCGATCACCGGCCGAAGGCGGCGGACGAGCGCGAGCTCCAACCTCTCGGCGCGCCGGCGTAGACGGCGGCGCTCGGAAAGACGACCTTGCGGCCAGAACGAGAGTTGACGTTCAGCTCTTTCCCAAAGTGATCGAACCGGGACGCGCCTCTGCCGAGCCCCCTCTAGCCAAGCCTGTCGGAGCCCGTTAGCCTGGGACAGGTTGAACCTGTGTCTTCCAACCCTGGAGGCCTTCAGCATAAGCAGCCTCGCCTGGTGCATGACGAGAACCAGCGTTAGAACCAGCGTTGAGCGCAGAAATCAGGGACGAGTCGCCTCTTTCCGGCGGCCGAACAGGGGTGGAGGAGCCTTGCTGATCTTCACTTTGCTGCAACGTGCCGTTTGACGGTCGCTCGGATCGTCCGGCTGCGACAGGTGGCCGCAATCGCGCGTGCGTTGTCGTGAAGTGTCGCGACGTTCGCCTGGCGATGCGATGGTTTGCATCCGGGCTGCTGCTCTTGATGGTCGCCTGTTTCAGCGCCGTCTCCACCGCTGCGGAGGTGCGCGGGCTTCTGCGGCTGGATGGCCGTCACGTTAAATGGGGCGCATCCGCTTATGGCGCCGGCGCCGAGGTCTATGCCTATCTTACGCGGAAGCGTTCATTCCCAGGCGCCCGCAACTGCGCCGCCATGCTGCCGCTCTCGGTCGCTCTGAACCTTTCAGACATCAAAATGCCGGACTTCAAGCGCGAAGTCCGGGCCGCCTTGGCGCTATGGGCCGAACGGGCCGACATCGTGTTTCGCTACGTCGAGGATGCCGGGGCGGCCGACATCGTGATCGGCGCTCAGGACAGCGCCCGAGGCGTCGCGTTCGTCAATATTTTCCAGGAGGCTGGGAGCGGCGACCGAATCGCCCGGATTACCAAGGCGACGATCTGCCTTGACCCTACCGAGCGTTGGGAAATCGGCCGCGACGGCGATCCCGCCACCTATAATGTCCGCCGCGTCATGGCCCACGAGATCGGCCATGCGTTGGGGCTCGATCACCTCGGCCGAGACGGCGGGTTGATGGGCTATGACTATCCCGAGCCAAGGTCAGGGCCTCTGGCAAAGCTCGAGCCGCCCGACGCGGCGGCGATCGTCCGGCTCTATGGTCCCGACGCCCGGCAGGATGCGGACTTCGCGAGCGCCGATGGAGCGGGGACGCCGGCGCGAGGCTGCGCCGCCCTCGCTTTGGGCCAAAATGGCGCCATCGCCGAATGCGCGCTGAGCCCGAACGTCGACGCGGCGCGCTAGCCGGAAGGGCGTGAACGGACCCCGCGGGCCCGTTCACGCCCCCAAAAACTTACTGCTGAAGTTGGCCGGGGTCAGCCGGCGCCTGCTGTTGCTCGAGCTGCTGCATCTGCTGCTGCCGGAGCAGCTCGGCCTCGCGCTCCGCTTCCTGTTCGGCAAGCGTCAGGAAGGCCGGCGCCGCCTCGATCTCCTCGCGGCTCCAGGCGAGGACGTAGAGATCCCACTCGGGGTCGCGCTGCAGCTGCGCGATGTCCACGCCCACCTCATGCTTGCCAATGCCGAGAAAGCCGCCGGTCGATATGACGGCGCCGATCACCTGATTCTCATCGTCGAGAATCAGGTCGGTCACCTCGCCAACGGCTTCGCCCGTGCCGTCCGCGACGTCGCTGCCGATCAGTTCGCTCGCCAATCGCTGGCCCTCGGCCTGGGTCTCGATCAAGCCGACGATCGAGCCAGGATCGATGGGCGCGGTCTCGACGGCGCCGGCATCAGCAGCGCCGACCGGTTCACCAAGCGCCTCGGCGGGCGGCGTCGGCGTCGCTTGCGGTTCGTCCGCAGTCTGGCCAAAGGCCACGGACGACGCCAGGGCCACAATGGCGGAGGTCGTCAAGAGTTTGGTTCGCATCGTTGTCACTCCCCGCGGCTCGTCGGGGTCGCTTGCGGAGGACTTCCTCCATATCATGCGGACCGCCAACTGTCCGCGTTCCAGGGTTCTGTAATGATAAACAAGAATAGGATCGATCTATTCCCAGATCGGCATGTTGACTTCGAATGAGAACCTTGTTCTTTTCTTTTCGCTATCTACACATGAGGAAAAGCAAATTGCTCCTGTACATCGGGGCTCGATCCTCAAGAGCTCCACATATGGCGATGACTTGCGCGAAACCTCAGAATCATCACCTCAAAGGGAGACAAGCGCTGCCTGGCGTTTCTCCAGGCACATCGTTGGCGGAACCATTTCATGGCGCCAGCCGTTAGCCGATAAGACTGACCGATGCGGCCGGATTGCCGCCGCCAAGGCGTTGCGCATGTTTCTGGAATCTCTAACAGGAGACAGCGCCGATGAACTCTTTCTCCATATCTCGTCGCTCTTTGGTTCAAATCATCGCGGCCGCCCCCTTGCTCGCCCGTGCGATGCAGCAGGCGGGCGCAGCGCAGCCGGGCAGCGACGCGGAAAAGATCATCGCAAGTCTGGTCGACGACATCTGGCAAGCCCTTCGGCAAGATGACCTGACCGACGCAGAGCGCATCCGGGCCATCGGTGAGGCCATTGGCCGCAACGCCGACACCGAGCTCCTTGGACGGCTGGCGCTCGGAAGGCTGTGGCGGCAGTTGTCGGTTGCGCAGCGGCAGCGCTATGCGGACCACTTTCCTGGCTACATCACGCGGGCGCTCGCCAGCCAGCTGGTCGCCGCGGCTGGAGACGTCGACGGAACGCTGGACGATCATGTCCAGCTTCGCGGCAGCGAGGCCGCCGGCAAGGGAGACATCATCGTGCATTCGAAGATCATACCCACCGAAGGCCAGCCGGCGGCCGTGGACTGGCGCTTGCGCAATGTGGAAGGAACGCTGTCGATCATCGATCTTCTGATTGATGGGGTCAGCCTCCTGGTGACCAAACGGAGCGAGTTCGCCGCAGTGGTCGAGCAGGGTTCGATCGAGGATCTCCTCGCCGAGCTGAAAGCGAGCGCGGGATCGTAGAGGCCGCTCTCTTCCGCTCTCAGGTCAAGGCAGCCGCTTCAGCCGTCTGAACGGATCAAGCGCTTGGCTGCCATTGCTGCCGCTCGAGCATCGCAAATTGCTGTCGGATTGACGGTGTCTCGTTCGTCCTTTGGTCGGACGCTCATTTCGCAGGTGGAAACGCGAGCAGGAGAGTTGAGATGACTGACCAGGCCTCGAACCCCGCGCAGGATCGGATCTACGAGACAATCGAAGAACTTGGGCGCGCGATCGGCGCCAAGGACGCGGAACGCGTCATGTCCTGCTACGCTCCCGACGCCATCAATTTCTCGCTGGCGCCGCCCCTGCGCTCGGCCCCGCCGGACGCCACGTACCTCGAGAGCTGGTTCGCGACCTGGGATGGTCCCATCGGCATCGAGGCCAAGGATCTTCGGATCACGGCCGACGGCGAGATCGCCATGGCCGCCAGCCTGAACCGGATGACCGGCGTCAAGACCGACGGCGAGATGGTCGATCTCAGGTATCGCGCGACGCTCGGGCTTCGGAAGATTGACGGCCATTGGAAGATCGTCCACGAGCACGAGTCCATGCCCTTCTACATGGACGGCAGCTACAAGGCGGCGATCGATCTGGTTCCGTAGACGACCTTGAACGGGAGGCGAGCCCATGGCCCCATCCGACGCACTGGAGACCACCGCCGGTGTCGAGCATCCTGATCTGGCAAAGACGCTGCGCAGCGCTCTTCTGGTGCTGCGCGTCAGCCTCGGCGTCTTTCTGCTGCAATGGGGCGTCGAGAAGTTCGTCGTGCCGGCGAACACCCCGGCGATCTGGGGCTATTTCTATGGAGTGAGCGTGCCCGAGGCGCTCGGCTACCTGTTCGGCGCGATCGAGATCCTAATCGCCCTCTGCCTTTTCGTCGGCGCTTTCCGCACCATCGCCTACGGCGCTGCGCTCGCTCTGCACGCGGTCAGCGTGGCCGTCTCCTGGCGCCAGCTGCTCGACCCCTGGGGCGATCCCGCGAACCATCTGTTCATCGCCGGCCTGCCCGTGCTCGGCGCGCTCCTCGCGTTGTTTCTCCTGCGCCGCTGGGACCGGGGCGTTCTCGATCGAAGCTGATTCGCGCCGATCGCGCCCAATGCCGCAACCATTGTACGAGCTGCCTACCAAGGACCGGAGTTCGACCGTGAAACAGCGTCTCACCGCACTCTCGCCCTCATCGCCCTTGCCTGCGGTCCTTGCAGCCGGCCTCCGGCGCCGAGACCGCGCCGGCCGCGGGCCGAACCGCCGGCTGGCACCTACCGGCTCGATCCCTCCCATGCGAGCCTCGTGTTCCGGGTCACCTCGGCATGTCGAACCACACGGCGGGCTTCGGCGCGTTCGACGCTGTGCTCGAACTCGATCCTGCCGATCCGGCGCTCGCGGTTGACAGCGACCATCGATCCGCGCTCGCCCAGCTTCCGGAGCCCGCCCGAGGGCTTCCCGCAGTGACGCTGCTCGGGCCTGAGTGGTTCGATGCCGCCGCCTTCCCCGAGATCGTCTTCGTCTCGACCGCAGTCGAGATGACCGGCCCCGACACCGCGCGTATCATCGGCGATCTCACGCTCCACGGCGTGACCCTGCCGGTCCCCAGACATCGCCACCTTCAACGGCGGCTATGCCGGCCATCCGATGGACCCCGAAGGTTCGAGGATCGGCTTCTCCGCGGAGGGCCTGCCGATAGCCCGCCTTCGGCATGGGCCTCGGCGTGCCTCGCCTCCCCGGCACCACTCCTCGGCGTGGGCGTCTGGTCGCCTTCGCCATCGAGGCGGAGTTCACCCGGCCGAAGGACACTAGTGAAGGCGCGAACTGGAGTCGACGGAATGCCGCGCCTCCGCAGGCAGACGACACGATCGAGCCGCTGGCCAATATCGATGTCGACGATCTCGTGCGATCGCGTTCTACGCGAGGTTCGGCTGGGTCGGGCGGCGCTTCGGCGCGTTCGGGATTGGAGCTGCTCGGCGGTCTCGGCGATCTATCTCTCCTGGCTGCCTGAGGCATCGGCGCCGGCCGAGACCACCACCGAGCGGCGTCGCTACGATCGGCACTGGATGCCGGTGCATCTGGATGTCGTCGTTCCCGATCTCGACGCCGCCTTGACCCGAGCCGAAGCGGCCGGCGCCAGGTCGAGGGCGAGGTTCGTCCCATGTCTGGGGGCGCATCGCCCAGCTCGACCCTTTCGGCCACGGCTTTTGCCTGGTCGAGTTTCTCGGGCGAGGCTGGCGACGAGATCGCCGATCCACTGGCGCAGACCTGACCTTGGCGCGGCTGCCGTCCCCAGGCCGGTGTCAGACCATCGTTTCGCTGCGCTCAGTCCAGGGTGAATACCTTGGGACGATCGACGCCGCGCGGCGCGCAGCGGCTGACCAGAACCAGGCGCGCGCTCCCGCTGGCGGCTGCAGGCCGCGGCGAAGCTCTCCGAGATCAGGATCGGCTGCACCGAGGAACGGGCAGGCCCTGAATGCGGCTGGCCTCGTTCACCGCCGGTCCGATCACGGTGAAGTCGAGCCGATCCCGTTGCCGACATTGCCGTGTACAGCACGTCGCCTTCGTAGGGCAAGGGAAAAAGGTCGTCGTCGGCAGCCTGTCGGCGGTGCGCGCCTCGGTTGAGCGCCTCGACCGCTCGTCTGGCGGAAAGGGCGGCGTCGAGGGCACGCTGGCAGGCTCGGTCGCCTCACCGCCGATTGCGAGAATGCCGTCGCCCATGAACTTCAGCACCTCCTCGTCGCGGCGTGGATCGACGCTGTACCGAAGCCGTCGGCATAGGCGCGTTGAGGAGTTCGAGGAGCTGCCCCGCGGCAGGGTGTCCGCTGTCCTGGTGAAACCCCGAAGGTCGCTGGAGCCACAGCACCTTGCGCACGCTCGTCACTTTGCCGATCGATCTCGCGTCGGCGGAGAATGGCGCGTCGGCGTCCGCCTCGCCGAGATAGGTCCCGACCACCGTGCGCGCGGTGTCGACCGACATGGTCGCCTTGAACGCCAGGGCGAAGGTTGAAGCGTCGCCTCGATCAGCTCGAGGTCGCCGTCCGAGAAGCCGGCCGGATCGCGCGAAGTCCAGGAGGTGGGCCAAGCCCCGCAAGTCGCCGAGCCGGGTGCGTTCGCCGAACGAGATGATCCGCGCCCAGTAGTCGACGCCGCGCTGGCCGGCGAGATCGGCGAGGAGCGGAAACTGTTCGCAGCCCTCGCCGTCCGAGAGCCGATGGCGCATCGCGTCCCGATCCTCCTCGATCATCCAGTACCAGGGGCTGCGATGCCACAGCTCCAACCGCTCGGGCGTGGTCACCCGCGGAAAGAACTCCTCCAGCACGCCCTCGCCGGCGACCCAGCGATGCCCCTGGGCGTCGATCAGCGGGTGCAGGGTGTCGGCGCCCACCGAGGCGCGCCAGATCGGCAGTCCGGTCTCGACCAAGCGCTCGCAATAGCCGGCAACCAGATGCGCCTGGTCCAGCCCGTCCAGCCCCGCGTGGATCAGCCAGCCGTTCAGATCATCGATCGATGCTTTCATGGTGCGAGCTCATTCTTCCACGCCTGCGGGATAGCCATGTCCTCAGCCCGATTCAAACATCGCGGCATAGCGTCGCTGCATCTCCTCAGGATCGAACTCCTCAATGGCGTGGCCGATCAGCCAGTCATAACCGAACGGATCGCGGATCGTGCCGGAGCGTTCGCCGTAGAATTGGTCCTGCGGCGCGCGGATCAATCGGCCGCCGGCCGCGACCGCCCTCTCGATCAGAGCATCGGCGTCGTCGACGTGAAGATGAATGACGAAGGTGCTCGGCGCGTCGGGGTCGGGCGCATGAATATCGAACTCGGGAAATTCGTCCGAGATCATGACGGTCGTTTCGCCGAACAGCAGCTCGGCGTGGCCAAGGCGCCCGCCCGGTTCGACCAGGCGAAACTTCTCGGTCGCGCCGAAAACCTCCTTGTAGTAGCGGATGGCGTCATCGGCATGTTTGGCGCGCAGATAGACGAAAACTTCGTGGATCGACATGATCGGCTCCCGTTCGTTCAAGTATGGCCGCATTCTGCGCCTGATCACACTGGGCGGTCTTGAACAAATCTGACCTCGAAGCGCACCGCGCCGTCAGATCGGCACATGGCGCGGGGATGCGGGGGCGATCCGCCGGTAGCGTCCGGGCGTGACGCCGGCGAACGCCTTGAAGTCGCGGCTCATATGCGCCTGGTCGGCGTAGGCTTCGGCCGCCGCGATGTCGGCGAGGGAAGCGCCGGGCGAGGCGTTCAAGCGGTCGAGAACACGGCCGAAGCGCAGCAACCGGCCGTAAATCTTGGGTGTCATGCCGATCGCCTCATCGAACGTATGGGCGAGATGGCGATGGCTGTAGCCACTCTCCTTGACCACATGCGTGACGCTGAAGCTCGCTCGGAAGCGCGCCAGCGCATGCGCCACCAGCGGATGAACGCCGCGCACCCGCGGCAGGCGGCGGGCGAAGAAGGTCTCCAGAACGGTCAAGCGCCGCTCACCGTCGGCCGTAGCCTCCAGCCGCTCGCGCAACTCCGCAAGATCGGCGCGCCGCCAGAGGTCCTCGAGCCGGGTGTGCGCGCCCGCCAGCACCCGGGCGGGCGCCCAAGAGAGAAGCTCGACGGCGCCCGGGCGAAGCATCGCGCCGACCGTCGGCGCCGGATCGGCGATGCTCTTGCAATAGGGTGCTGCACGGACACCGCCGAGGATGGACGAACCCACAGAAAATCCGTCGCGTTCGTCGATATCGGCGAAGATGCGCAGAGGCTCGCCGCCCAGCCGCAAAACGACGTGCATGGCGCCGGTCGGCAAGACCAACTCCCGCATGGCGCCGAGCGGTGCTTGGCTGACGCCGTTGGTTGCCCAGACCAGATCGATGAAGGGCCTTAAAACCGCACTGGGCCGTCGACAAAGCATCGTCGTCGTTCCTCGGTCGCGTCACTCGACCTCACAGGCCGCTCCAATCAGACCCAAGCATCGCGATGCAGGCGTTGCCCCATGGTCGACGACCGGCTCGAAGCCGACACCGCCGGCAGGGCGGCATCGACGCTTTTGCCTCGGGAGCGTTTTCCCATTTTTGTATGCCCATCGCGCGTCAGGCGAGCGCGTCGGCGATACGCGCCTTGGCGTCTTCGCTCCCCACCACATCAGTGTCGTAGTCGCCGGCAAAAGCGGGAACGCCTTCTGGCAGCAGAATCCAGGGATGCTTGCTCGCCGTCCAGCAGTGCACGTCCGGCAATAGGCGCTCCGGCCGGTCGAGCGTTCCGACATTGATGATCGGAACGCTCGGCCCGAGCTCGGCATGTTCGCTCCACACGGCGACGCGACAGCGCGGGCAGCGCCGCCAGACCTGACCCCTGGGATGGGTCGAGGGCGTCATGATCGGCTCCGGCTCGGTCTCGCCCACAAGGGCCAGGCGATCGCTTTCGATCAGCGCGTTCAGGCCAAAGGCCGATCCGCTCATCCGCTGGCAGAAGCGGCAATGGCAGCAGTGAACCACGATCGGCGCGCTCGCCAGCCGATAGCGCACCGCGCCGCAGGCGCATCCGCCTTCGAGATCATCGGTCATGACGGTCTCTTCCGCTTTGTTCTCTCGCCGCGGCGAGATGTGTCGAACGACGACCATGCGCGCGGCGTCGGCGCCTGCTTAGACGTCGACGATCGGTTCGAAGCCGCCATAGATCATGCGCTTGCCGTCGAACGGCATCGGGTTCCTGTCCGGCTGCATGCGCGGGTCCTCCATGATCGCCTTCCAGGCCTTCTCGCGCACGTCCTTCGACGGCCAGAGGATCCAGGAAAACACCACGGTCTCGTCCTCCTTCTTCTTCACTGCCATCGGAAAGGACGTCACCTCGCCGTCGGCGACGTCGTCGCCCCAGCATTCGACGATCTTCATGGCGCCGTGCTCCTTGAACACCGCGGCCGCCTCCTCGGCGTGCGTCCTGAACTTTTCGCGATTCGCGCTCGGCACGGCCGCGACGAATCCATCGACATAAGACATGATCTCGTTTCCCTTTCTCTGCTGGTTGAAATGCCCGCCGGATTTCGGTCAGGCGGTCCGGTCGTAGGCCTCCTCGAGCCTGGCGACGTCGAGCTTGACCATCTCCATCATCGCCGCCATCACCCGTTTCGCCTTCGCGCGATCCGGGTCCTTCATCATCGCCGTGAGCACCTCGGGCACGATCTGCCAGCGGACGCCGAACTTGTCCCTCAGCCAGCCGCACTGCACGGGCTCGCCGCCATCGGCGGTCAGCGCCTCCCAGTAGCGATCGACCTCGACCTGATCCTTGCAGCGCACCGATAGCGAGATCGCATCGTTGAACGGGTCGTGCGGCCCGCCATTCAGCGCCTGGTAGCTCTGGCCGGCGATCGTGAACTCGACCAGGATCACCTCGCCCTCCTTGGCGCCCGGCGTGTCGATGGCGCTTTTCCACACATGGTCGATCCGGGCATCCGGAAAGACCGAGGCGTAGAAGGCCGCCGTCTCCTCCGCCCGGCCGTCGAACCAGAGGCAGGGCGAGATCGTCTGTGGCTTGGTCATGAGGTGCATTCCTCCTTTCGACGCTGGCTTAGCCTTGCGCTTTCGCGCCTTCATAGTTCAGCATCCAGGGCGTGCCGTATTTGTCCGTGAACATCGCGAAGCGCTCCGCCCAGAAGGTTTCGTCGGGCGACATCTCGATGGACCGCGCGTCCTTGGAAAGCGCATCGAAGATCCGATCGAACTCGGCGCGCGTCGCCGGTGCGATCGAGACCTTGAAGCCTTGCGGCTTTTCGTACATGTCGTCGGTGTTGTCGGACGCCATGACGGTGGCGCTGCCGAGCGTCATGCTCATGTTCATGACCAGATCGTCGCCGCCGGGCATCCGGCTCTCCGGGTCCGGCGCGTCGCTATTGCGAAAAACCCCGCCGATCTCGCCGCCGAGCGTCTCGGCGTAATGGGTCATCGCCTTCAGGCAGTCGCCCTTGAAAAAGAGATAGATAGTCGGTTCCATGCGCAGGCTCCCGCTTGTTTTCCTGGCCCGGCAGCAACCGGCCAGACTGATCAAAAGATGTGCTGTTAAATGAACGACGTCCGACGACCATTGCATCCGACAGTGCGCATCATTTTTTTTTTGACCAGCAAGGCCGCGGTCCAAACGCCTCGGAACCCGAATCTTGAACGTGACCTTGAACCGCGGCCTGCTCGATAGACGCCGCCAAAACGAACGGGACGCTGTCGAGTCTCGGTCTGTTCAATGGCGTCGATCGCGCTTTGAAGCCGAGCGGCAAACCGCACTTATAGGCGGCCGATGTAATCGCGGCGAAAGCGGATCAGTTGTGGGCAGCAGCGTCATTGACGCCGACACTGGCGTCGCGACGAGGTAAGGAAGCGATGGCGATGCCTAACCGCCGGGAAGGCTTGCCAGCAGGGCTTCCCTGAATGCCGAAGCGGCGGGTCCGAGCGGTCTGTCGGCTCGGCGCGCGAGGTAGGTCTCGACGGTGGTCTCGCCGCCTTCCGCGAAAGCCGCAACCGGCAGGCGCACGAGAATCCCTTCGCGCAGGTCGCGTTCGATCATCCGGAGCGGCAGGCTGCCCCATCCGACTCCCGACGCGAGCAGCGCCTGCTTGGTGAGGTTGTCCGCGACCTGCCATTTCGAAGGGGACACCACGCCGAAGTCACGGTCGCCGGTGCGTTCGGAACGGTCCTCGACCACGATCTGCAGGTGATCGGCGAGCAGCGCCACATCGAGCCGCCCTGTCGCCAAACCCGCCAGCGGATGATCGACCGACACCACCGCCGCGTGTCGCACGGTGGTCAGCGATTCCTGTTCGATCGCCGGATGAGCCAGGTCGATTCCGGAGATCGCCAGGTCGCACTCGCCCTCCAGGAGCGCATCGACTGACGCGCCGAGCGGCCTGGAGAGAAGGCGGTAGGCGACGGTCGGGTAGCCGGCGCGAGCCGTGTGCAGCGCCCGCGCGACCACGGGCAGGGGGAACTGCGGGTCGACCGCCAGCACGATTTCCAGCTCCACGCCCCGGCCGAGGCCGCGCACCCGCGCCCGCACGCCATCGACCTTGAGCAAAAGCGCTTTTATATCGGACAGCAGCGTTGCGCCGGCAGGGGTGAGTGACGGCCTGTCGCCGGCGCGGTCGAACAGCTCGACCTCGAGCTGCGCCTCGAGATTGCCGATGGCGTGGCTGATCGCCGATTGCGCCCGCGACAGGCGCATCGCTGCGGCGCGAAAGCTGCCGGCCTCGGCGACGGTGACGAACACGCGCATCTGATCAAGGGTCAGTCCGTCCAGCATGATCGGTTCCTTCGATCGTTTTGAGCGAACTTATAGCACTCCCCTGGTCACGCTCGACGGTCCATATTCAACCCGCAGCAGCGCGTTCGCTGGAAGGGAGGGGCCTTGTCGCGGCTTCCGCCATCCGGATCGGATTCGGACGTGCAAACGTGACACGGCGTCGGACGGAAGCATGCACGATGGCGGGTGGCGAATGGAGCCGTTCACGAGCGTCAGCACCAGTCACGTCTCGGTGTGGGGGAAGCCGGTCTCGTAGCAGCGCTTTACTCTGGACGGCATGGAGAGAGACATGAGACAGATCTATCCCGATCTCTGGCAGACCAGCCCGGAGCACCCGCTGTCAAGCTATCCCAACACCCTTTGTCATGCCTATCTCCTGGTCCGGGAGGCGGGCAATGTTCTGTTTTACAACACGGGACGCGAGGCGATCGGCGAGGTCGGGGACCATGGCGATCACAATCGCATCGAGGAGCTCGGCGGCGTCGGCCACATGCTGCTCGCCCATTGGCACGAGGCCTCGCCGTCCGTGCATCGGATCAGGGATCGCTTCGGCGCGACCCTGATCAGTCACGCCCGCGACGCGCCGATGATCGAGAAGGCGGGCGGCGCAGCACCGGACGTCGGGTTCTGGGACCGACAGAGGCTTCTCGGCGACATCGAGGCGATTCCGACGCCGGGGCATACCGTGGGCAGCGCCTGCTATGTATACAAATCGCCGCACGGCCAGACCTACCTGTTCACCGGCGATACGATCTGGCCGGCGCGCGGCAGCTGGACCTCCGTCACCTTCGAGGACGATCCGAAACAGTCGGCGTACCGATCGAGCCTCGACCTCCTGACGACGTTGGAGCCGACCGTGATCCTTTCGGCCGTCGCCCCAGGCGAGACCTTCACGGAGATCGCGCCGTCAGACTGGCCGTCCGCCATCGACGCCGCCAAGGCCGCCTTGGGATGACTCCTTCCTAT
This sequence comes from Alphaproteobacteria bacterium, assembly GCA_041398025.1. Classification (GTDB taxonomy): domain Bacteria; phylum Pseudomonadota; class Alphaproteobacteria; order Geminicoccales; family Geminicoccaceae; genus JANQPX01. The sequence goes on along the minus strand of JAWKVM010000038.1, from coordinate 30,881 downwards.
GGTTCAACGGTGGCACCGCCAGTCGGAGCGCCCCAATTCGGAAATGAAAAATGACACGTCCAAGCGATCGGCCGGACACGAGCCGCCGACGCATCCTGCAGCTCCTGCCCGGTCTTTCCCTGACCCCCTGGCTTGGCTGTGCTTGCGGCGTGGACGCTGCCGAAGGTTGGCCGAAGGGTTTGCGCCGCGCGCGGCCAGGCGATCCCGCCTGGCCGGACGAGGAGGCCTGGGCGGGGCTGGATCGGGCAGTCGGCGGCCGGCTGATGCCGGTGCGCTCGCCGCTGCTCGATTGCCGGTCCGATCCCGCGCGCGGCTGTGCCGATCTCTGGCAGCGGATCAGCAATCCCTACGCCATTCGCGACGAGGCCGGGCTCACCCAGACGCTCGGCTGGCGGGAGGGCTGGATCTCGGAGCCGAGCGCCTACGCGGTTGCCGCGCGCAGCTCCGGCGACGTCGCAGCCGCCGTCGCCTTCGCCCGCGCGCACGATCTTCGCCTGGTGGTGAAGGGCGGCGGCCACAGCTATCAGGGCGGTTCGGCGTCGCGCGACTCCCTGCTTCTCTGGACCCGGCACATGGGGACCATCAGCCTGCACGACGCCTTCACTCCAGAGGGCTGCGCGGGCAGGACGGCCCCCCGGCCGGCGGTCACCGTTGGCGCAGGGGCCATCTGGGGGCAGGTCTACGATGCGGTCACCACCAGAGGCGGCCGTTACGTTCAGGGCGGCGGCTGCCTGACCGTGGGCGTCGCCGGGCTGGTCCAGAGCGGCGGCTTCGGCAGCTTCTCCAAGGCCTACGGCCTTGCCGCAGCGAGCCTGCTCGAGGCCGAGATCGTCACCGCCGACGGCGCCGTCCTCACCGTCAACCACTGCAGCCATCCCGATCTCTTCTGGGCGCTCAAAGGCGGAGGCGGCGGCAGCTTCGGCGCGGTCACCCGCCTCACGCTTGCAACCCATGAGCTGCCGGCGTTTTTCGGCGCCGTGAACATCAGGGTGCAGGCGCGCTCCGATGCCGCCTATCGGCGCCTCGTCGGACGATGGATCGACTTCTATGCCGAGGCGCTGTTCAACCCGCATTGGGGTGAGCAGGTCGCCTTCCGGCCGGACAACCGGCTCTCGATCAACATGCTGTTCCAGGGAATCGACCAGGCAGCGGCCCAGGCGATCTGGCGCCCCTTCCTCGACTGGCTCGGCGATCATCCCGACGATTTCAGCCTGGAGGCCGAGCCGGTGATCTTCGCCCTGCCGGCGGGCCGCCTCTGGGATCCGGTCTTCCTGAAGGAACTGCCGGAAGTGGTCATGACCGACGATCGGCCGAATGCGCCGGAGGGCAACATCTACTGGGCGGGCGATGCCGGCCAGGCGGGGCAGTTCATCGACGCCTACCACTCGACCTGGCTGCCGGCCAGCCTCCTGGAGGGCGATCAACGGGACCGGCTCGCCGAGGCCACCTTTCAAGCCTCGCGCAGCTGGAGCGTCAACTGGCATGTCAACAAAGGTCTCGCCGGCGCGTCCGCAGCCACCATCGACGCCGCGCGCGACACCGCGATCAACCCGGCGATGCTGGACGCGTTCGCGCTCGTGATCATCGCCTCCGAACAGCCGCTCGCCTATCCCGGCATGGCCGGCCATGCGCCCGATGTCGATGTCGGGAACCGGCATGCGGGCGCCATCCGGAAGGCGATGACGACGCTTCGGGCCATGCTGCCGACCGCCGGCTCCTACTGCGCCGAAAGCGACTATTTCGAGCCGGACTGGCAAGACGCGTTCTGGGGACGAAACTATCCGAGGGTGGCCGCGATCAAGCGGCGCTACGATCCGGACGGCCTGTTCTTCGTCCGTCACGGGCCGGGCAGCGAGGGCTGGAGCGACGACGGCTTCACACGAATGGCAACACGCTGAGGAACCCGCCATGCGCCGCGGGCGGCCTACCGGCTTCCGCCCGCATCATATTCGTCGTGCAGCTTGACCCAGCTCATGGTGCCTTCCTCGTTCCGGCCCTTGGGCGTGAGATCGAGCCAGCTGAAGGCGCCGATCATCGGCTCGTCGCCGCGGAAAAAGGTCGAATAGGTGTGGAAGACCTCGCCGTTCTCGCTTCTGGCGAAGATGCTGGTGCCATGCATGTCCTCGCTGTTCTTGATCACCGTGCCGTAATTGTAGATGGCGCGGCCCGCCTCGATGTCCTCCTTCCTGAAGGACACGCCGAAATCGTAGTTGAAGTCGGAGCCGTGCGAGGAGACCCAGGGGAAGGTCCAGCCGAGGCGCCGCTTCACCTGCTCGATGCGTGCGAGCAGCGCCCGCGAGATCGCCGCGAAGGACAGATCGGCATGCTCGAAATGCCGGCGCGCCGCGTCGACATGGTCGGCGATGAAAGAGCATCCTTCGCAGATGTGATCCGAGCCCGGCGCCAGCATGAAATGGTAGACGGCGAGCTGGCTGCGGCCCCTGAACAGATCGGCAAGCGTGCAGGGGCCGTCCGGACCTTCGAAGCTGTAGGGCTTCTCGATCCTCACCCAGGGCAGCCGCCGGCGCTCTTCGCGAAGCGCGTCGAGCTCGTGGGTCAGCGCTTTTTCGCGTTCGAGATGCGCCTTGCGTTCAGCAAGCCAGGCCTCGCGCGATACGACCTTGGTCGGGGACAGGGGGGCGTTGGTCATGATGTTTTCCTCCGTTGATGGCGAGGGTCAGCCTAGGACCGGATGACTGATCGGCGGGAGTGACAAGTGTGTCGGGATTCTTTTCGTGCTTTCCCATGACCAGTCGAGAGGGGCCGTCCGAAGCGCGCGGCTCAAGCGTCCGGCAGGGTGAAGACAGCGCAGGCCATATCGATGCCGCGCAGCCGGTGCTCGCCCAGCGGCAGCAGCGGCGTCGTGGTCAGGTCGGCGACCGCGCCCGAGATCAGCACCGGGCGGCCGAGCGGCCGGCAGAGCCCCTCCAGGCGGCTGACCAGGTTGACCGCGGGGCCGATGGCGGTGAAGTCGAGCCGGTCGGCAGCGCCGATATTGCCCCAGAGGATCTCGCCCAGATGCACCGCCATGCCAAAGGACAGCGGTGGCAAGCCCTGGCCTTCGCGCATCCCATTGAGATGGGCCATGCCGGCGCGCGCGGCGGCGACGGCGCGAAGGGCCGCCTCGCAGGCCTCGGCGGGCGTGCCGGTGACCGGGAAGATCGCGAGCAGACCGTCGCCGATGAACTTCAGCACCTCGCCGCCGAACGCGTGCACCCCGCCGGCGACGCGCTCGAACCAGGCATCGAGGGCGGCGATCACCGCCCGGGGCTCCGTGGTCTCGGAAAGGGCGGTGAAGCCGCGCAGATCGGCGAACAGCAAAGCTGCGTGGATGGCCTCTCCCGTGCCCCGGCGGAGAGCGCCGGCCTGCACCTGGGCGGCGCTTCGGCGGCCGAGATAGGCTTCGAGCAGCGCCGTCAGCGTCACCCGCGCCGCCAGGGCGGCCAGCGGTGCTGCGGCGAAACGCGCGACCTCGCGCAGCCGGCCCGCCTCGGTCCGATCGAACGATCGCGTGCCGGCAAAGCCGAGCACCGGCCCGTCCGACCCCGGGCCGACCACAGCCTCCTCGATAGGGCCGAGCCCTCGAAGCCAGTCATGGCCGGCCCTCTTTGGCGCCTCGCCGGCAAAGCCCAAAGCCTCGGTCACGGCGCCGGTTTCCGCCCGCCAGAGCCAGGTGCGGCGGGCGACGATCGGATGCGGCGCCGCCAGCGTCAGGGAGGCGCCGGCCAGAGGCAGGCCGTCGGCCAGAAGCCGGCCGCCGAGCTCGGCCAGAAACCGGTTGGGGCCGGATGCGGCGGACGCCTCGTCCACCAGCCAGGCGATGGGTGCGGACAGATCCATGCCGCATCATGGCGTCTCGCATGCAGCCTGTCATCCGCACCACTTTCGCGCCTCTCGTGGTGCGACCACATCGCCAGTATTCCGGCACGACTCCCGAAACCTGGCGGCATACCGCCTATCTTGGCTGAGGCGGTCCGAGTTCATGAGGTGGTCACACCACTAGCCGGTGCGGCCGTGCCAGGGATCGGGGCCCGGATCGCGCCCGGCGGCGCACTCGGCCATCCGACCGAGGTAATGCGCCCAGCCTTCGGCGTGGCCGGCGCACTGCTCGGCGCTGGGCAGACCGGTATGGGTCAGGCGCAGGAGGGTCCCGTCCGGCTCCTCGTCGATCAGGTCGATCTCCACCAGGCTCGATCCCGGCGGCACTACCTCGCTGCCCTCCCAGCCGAAGCTGTAGGCCAGGCGATGCACCGGCACCACCTCGCGAAAGTTGCCGCGCGCGACCTTGGCGCCAGTGACATTGACGAGATAGAGCCCGCCCGGCTCCGGCTCGACATCCGCCTCGGTTCCCATCCAGCGAAGGATCTTTTCGGGGTCGGTCAAAAGCGCGAACACGGCGGCGGGCGGCGCTGAAACATGCGTTTCGCGATGGACGACAAGGCTTTCCTGCATCGGTTTTCTCCTTGGCTGCTCTATGGCAAACACGACAAATCCGTTTGCCTTCCGGCGGCATTCGCGATGGGTGCGAGCGCTCATCGGTCCGAGTGTGTCGGCCGCGCGGCTTTTTCTGGTGCTACGACGAACGAGTGCTTCCCGATCCGACAAGCAAAGAATCGGCACTGACAGACCCCTCGCACGAAACCGTGTCATGATCGCTCGGGTGCCTTGCATTGGACATCATGGCGATGCTTTTCCCCGATCGGCTGTTGGTCGAGAGGCTGGCTGATCGTCGTGAGTGAAGCTAAGACCGCGGCCAGCAGCGGTGGGAGTGACAGGTTTGGCGGGATTCGCATGGATTCGCTGATCATGGCCGCCGGGCGCGCGCTCGCGGCGGGCGATCCGCTGGGCGCGCTGAACCGGGTCGCGCTGCGCGACGATGCGCCGGCGCTGGCGCTTCGCGGCATCGCCATGGCGCAGCTCGGCGATCTGGAGCGGGCGAAGGCGCTTCTGCGGCGGGCATCCCGCGCCTTCGGTCCGAAAGAAGCCCTGGCCCGCGCTCGCTGCACAGTCGCCGAGGCGGAGATCGCCCTGGTCTCGCGCGATCTCGGCTGGCCTGCAAAGGCGCTCGATAGAGCCCGGGCGGTGCTCGAAGCGCGCGGCGACCGGATCAACGCCGCCTATGCACGCTATCTGGAGGGCCGGCGCCTGCTGCTGATCGGCCGCCTGGACGAGGCCGAGCGAAGGCTTGCCCGGCTCGAACGCGAGCCCCTGCCGCCGGCGGCGCGCGCCGCCTGCGAGCTGGCCGTCGCCGGGATCGCCATGCGGCGTCTTCGAAGCGCGGAGGCGCACGCGGCGCTGTTGCGGGCCGACGCTGCGGCTCGCGAGGCGGGCATCCCTGCGCTGACCGCGGAGGTCGAGCAGGCGCCCTTCGCGATGACCAGGCCGGCGGCGCGCCTGATCGCGCGGAGCGAAGAACGCCCGCTCCTGCTTGAGGAGGTCGAGGACCTGCTGGCGTCGGACGCGCTCATCGTGGATGCCTGCCGCCATCGGGTGCGCGGCAACGGCATCGCGGTCTCGCTCGCAACCCGCCCGGTCCTGTTCACGCTGGCGCGCGCGCTCGCTGAGGTGTGGCCGGGCGACGCGTCGCTGGATCACGCCGCTTGCGGGAATCACGACGGTCTTGTTGCTCCCCGGCCCGCTGCCGAGCGGCTAGGATGACGACCGAGCTGCAAAGGGATGGAAGCATGAAACGTTCGATAGCCGAGATCATCCGCGACTATGGCCCCTTTCCGGACGTCGATTGCGTCCACGGCCTCACCTTTGACGGTCGCTGCGTCTGGTTCGCGTCGGGCGATAGGTTGAACGCCTTCGATCCGGCGAACGGCAAGATCCTGCGCCGGATCAACGCCGTCGCATGCGCGGGAACGGCGTTCGACGGTAAGCACTTGTTTCAGATCGCCGAGGATCGCATCCAGAAAATCGATCCGAAGACCGGCGCCGTGCTCGCGACGATTCCGGCCCCCGGCCGCGGCGGCGACTCGGGCCTCGCCTGGGCCGAAGGGACGCTCTGGGTGGGGCAGCACCGCGAGCGAAAAATCCATCAGATCGATCCCGAATCGGGCGACATTCTGCGCACCCTCTCATCCGACCGCTTCGTCACCGGGGTCACCTGGCTCGATGACGAGCTCTGGCACGGCGTCTGGGACGGCGACGAGAGCGAGCTCCGGCGAATCGATCCCCGAACAGGCAAGGTTCTGACACGGCTGGAGATGCCGCCAGGCGCGCATGTCTCCGGCCTCGAGTCCGACGGCCGCGACCGCTTCTTCTGCGGCGGCGGCGCCAGCGGCAAGGTGCGTGCAGTCCGCCGGCCAACATAGGGTGTAAAGCCTCACAGAGCGGCGCGCCTGGGTCCTCATTGCTTCCGCGAAACGTCTCGCAATGGGCAAGCCACAAGCGACGATACCAGCGGTATCAAGTATTTGGGTCCTTGCTCGTTCTTGTCTCGATCAGGGCCAAGTATTCCCGAGAACCGTTCCCTGATCGACCTCAAACTCAGTTTCGCTGTTCCGCGGATGCCATGCCGAAACACTTTGTAAGTGCGTCAGCGAGCCCATGCCGGGTTTGGTCTCCTACCCAGACCACATGTCCGTCGGGCCGTATCAGCACGGCGTCCGGAGCCGTGACCACGCCAACCACCGGAAGCTCCCAAGCACCTTGGCAGCTGGCGTCGACTTGCCGAAGCCGATCGGCCCATGGCGTGACGTCGAGGCAGCCCGTCTTACCGAGGTTGAGCAGCACCGGACGGGCGTCATGCAAAAGGCTGAAGACCCGCAGCGGACCGTCCGCAGCGACAAGGTCGAGATCGGGCATGCGGCGACCAAGCAGCGGGTGTCCCTCGCCGAGATCGTGGTGAAGGTCGAGACCGGCCATCGTCGCGGCGTACCACCTGCGCGGTTCGCCCATCTGCATCACCCCGGCCATCATCTCGCGCAGGGCCTTCGTCCGCTCGTCGCCGCGGTTGAGCGCCGTGATCGCCATCGTGTGCTTGAGCACCGCCTCTCCGATCGGGCGCCTTTCGGCCTGGTAGGTGTCGAGCAGGCTCTCCGCCGAGACGCCCTTGACGACCTGGGCGAGCTTCCAGCCCAGGTTCACGGCATCCTGGACACCGAGGTTGAGGCCTTGTCCACCGGCCGGGGAGTGCGCATGCGCCGTATCGCCGGCCGGCAGCACCCGTCCCTCACGGTAAGAGGCGGCTTGCCGTGCCGCATCGGTGAAGCGCGAGAGCCAGGTGACGCTGCGGACACCGTAATCCGTCCCATAGGCGGCGACGAGCGCCTCGCGAAGCTCGGTGGGGCTCGGCTCGCCGCCTTGCTTCAGGTGGGGCTCCGTCACCACGCCGCGCACGCGCTTGCCATCGTCCAGTTTGCCGAGGGCGTGGATGCCCTTGTCCCCATGCCGGATCCCCCAAGCCGGCTCGTCGGCCATCTCGGCTTCGAAGATCAGATAGCTGATGGAGGCCTTCCACCCCGGAAGTCGATGCCGGCCTTCCTGCGGACCAAACTACGACCGCCGTCGCATCCGACGAGGTAGTCGGTCCGCAGCGAGCTGCCATCCGCGAGCTCGACATCGACACCAGCCTCGTCCTGAGCAAAGCCCGTCAACACGGCGCCGCGGTGGATCGGCGCCGCCAGCTCGCCAATTCACTCGGCAAGCGTGTGCTCGATCTTTGTCTGCCACAGCGCGAGCCGGCAAGGTCCTGCGTGGTGCGCCGCTCGACGATGTCGACGTCGACGCCCGCCAATGCCAGCTCGCCGGCGAGCATCAGCCCTGTCGGACCGCCTCCAGCGATCACCACCGCATAATCGTTCGTCATCATACTCCTGTCATTGTGTGGCGGCGGTGTTGCCCGGGGGTTGGCCCAGTTCGGGTGCTAGTCCTCGGGCAGGTCGCTCGGATTGAAGACGACCTCCCACAGATGCCCGTCAAGGTCGCTGAAATAGCCGGCGTAGCCGCCCCAGAATGTCCGCCCTGCGGCTTTGACCACGGCGCCTCCCGCGCGGCGCGCCCTCGCCATCACCGCGTCGACTTCGGCCTCGGTTCGCACATTGTGGCCGATGCTGAACTCGGTCGTACTTGGCGGGGCGACGTCTAGCCCGGCGTCATGCGCAAGGCTCGCGCGCGGCCAGAGCGCGAGCTTGAGACCGTTCTGCAGGTCGAAGAACGCGACCGCGCCGTGCTCGAATTCCGTGCCGACGACGCCCTCGGTCGCGAAACCGAGACCGTCGCGGTAAAACGCCACCGCACGCTCGAGATCGTCCACGCCGAGCGTGAGCATCGTGATTCTGGCTTTCATGGCATGCATTCCCTCATGCTTGCATCGAGCCTATGGATCGCCTTGTCAGCATGGCGCGATCTTCACGCCGCTCCGTAGGTTCCGAAGTCCGGTGCTCCGCTTGGCTCGAAGACCTGAATTGAGAGGCCGCCCGGCGTCTCCTCACGTCGCAGCGGCCTGAGCCCGATGGCCGGGCCGTCGGCGGGCAGAAGCCTGCGGCCCTGACCCACGATCACCGGCGCTACGACCAGCCGCAGCTCGTCGATGAGTCCGGCCGAGAGAAGCGAATACCCGAGCTCGGCGCTGCCGTGGATCTGCAGCTCGCGTCCCGCTTCACGCTTCAGCTCGGCGATCGTCTCCTCCACCCGATGCGCGAGCACGGTCGTCGGGTTCCAGCCGGCGTCGACCGATGTTCGGGTCGCCACATATTTCGACAGATGATTGAGGGCGGTCGCCACCGGATCGTCGTGATCGTCCATCTTCGGCCAATCCCGGGCGAAGTTCCGATAGGTCTTACGCCCGAACAGAAACGCGTCTGCCCTACCGACCCAGTCCTTGATGATCTCGATGAAGCGCTCGTCGATGAAGGGCACGAACCATCCGCCTCGGGTGAAACCGCCGCTGGTATCCTCATCCGGCGCACCGGGTCCCTGGGACACGCCGTCGAGCGAGACGAACTCCTGAAGCACGAGTTTCATGTCAAATTTCCAGCCTTGCTTGGTCGTGACTGCGCAAGCGCCGTACCCGGGAGTGATCCTCGAAGGGGGCGGGCATTCACGCGGCCGCGGCTTCGAGCGCTGCGATGTCGATCTTCTTCATCGTCAGCATCGCCTCGAAAGCGCGCTTGGCCTTGTCCCGGTCCGAGCTCGTCGTCAGGTCGAGCAGCAGCTTCGGCGTGATCTGCCAGGAGAAGCCCCAGCGGTCCTTGCACCATCCGCAGGCGCTTTCGCTGCCGCCATTGCCGACGATCGCATCCCAGTAGCGGTCGGTTTCCTCCTGGTTCTCGGTCACGACCATGAAGCTGACCGCCTCGTTCGGCGTAAAGTTCGGGCCGCCGTTCAGGCCGACGAACTTTTGCCCGAGCACGGTGAACTCGACGGTCAGTTCCTTGCCTTCCTGTCCGCCGGGATAGTCGGCCGCGGCAGCGTTCACCCGGCCGACATGGCTGTCGGGAAAGGTCGCGGCATAGAACGCCGCCGCCTTCTTGGCTTCGCCGTGGTCGAACCACAGGCAGGTGACGAAATCGGTCATAATGTTTCTCCTTGAATTGCGGGGTTGTGCGCTTCCTGTCGTCGCGCCTGCGCGATCTCAGTCGAACCAACCCTTGGGCTTGTCGCCGGCCAGGAAGGGACCGATGAAGGCCATCAGCAAATCGACCTGACCGAGCAGCGCGGTGTGCGAGGTGGCGGGCAGGATCGCGAGCCGCGAGGCGGGGAGCGGATCGCCCATATCGCCCATCACGCCGCCGCCGAGCAGCCGAAGCATCTCGACATTGTGCTCGAGCGTCGCCACATCGGCGTCCCCGGAGATGATCAGCACCGGCATCTCCAGCGCCGCCACCTCCTCGCCCCAGGCCAGCGGTTCCTTTTCGAGCGCGATCAGCTTTTCGGCCAGTGCCGGAAAGCCATTCGGGTCGGGCGCGAGCGCCTTGTATTCCTCGGCCATGGGCATCGCGGTGAACATCTCGACCTTCATTTGCGGGATGAATTCGCGGAACGCCGGCTGCCAGCCCTCGAAGTCGTACGCCCCGGAGGCAAAGACCAGACGGTCCACCTTCTCCGGATGATCGATGGCCAGTCTCAGTGCGGTGACTGCCCCCATGGAATAGCCGAAGATGTCGGCCTTCTCGATCCCGGCCGCCTCCATGAAGGCGGCCACATCGCCTGCAAGGTTGGGATAGGTGATCGGGCGGTCGATATCAGGGGTGCGGCCGTGCCCCTGAAGTTCCAGCGCGTAGACCCGATGTGTATCAGCTAGTTTTGCGATGATCTCGCCCATAGTGGGGATGTTCATGTAGGCGCCGTGCAGCACGATCATCGGCTCGCCGTCACCGGAGACCTCGTAGTACATCTGCATGCCGTTGACCTCGACGCGGCTGCCTTCGGGCGCCTCTTGAGCGAGCGCGGCGCCGGCCGCGAAGAGTGCCGCGGCGGCAAGTATTCTGCATAGCATCATGGTCACTCCTGTTGATTGGCGCGCCGGTTCAGACGGGCGGCGCGTCGAATGAGCCGGTCCTGAGCGGTCCGACGACTCGGTAGGTGTTCATGAGCACGCCCGTTGACGCGGCTTTCGTGCCGACGAGCGCAAGCTCGCGCGGGCTGGCACGGTCGGAAAAGAAGCGCTTTCCCTTGCCCAGCAGGACCGGGACGACGAGCAGCAGAACCTCGTCGGCCAGCCCCGCCTCGAGCAGCACAGGCGTCAGCGTCGAACTTCCCCAGACGATCAGATCAGCGCCGTCCTTCGACTTGACGCCGCGGACACCTTCCACGATGTCCGCGCCGAGGCCCTCGACAGGACCCCATGCGAGACTGTCCGGCCTGTGGGTCGCGACGTACTTCGTCGCGGCGTTCAGGCTGTCCGCCATCGGACCGTCCTGCTTCGGCCAGTAGCCGGCGAAGATGTCGTAGGTGCGCCGGCCAAGAAGGAGGTCGAAGCGCTCCCCCTGCGCCGCGTCGATGGCCTCGCCGACGGCGGGATCGAAATGCGGCACCACCCATCCGCCATATTCGTAGTCAGGCTCTTCGTCCGGTCCGCCGGGCGCCTGGATCACGCCGTCCAGCGAGATCTGTTCGATGATCGTGATCTTTCTCATCGACTTTTTTTCCCATGTTCTCTGTTTCGTGTCCCGAGGACGAACAAGAGGCGCGTCTCCCGACAAGCGAGCTCAGGATTTTGCGACCTCGCTGTCCAAACCCGTCATCGGACCCGGCCAGAGCGTGAAGATTCGATTTGCATGGCAGCGACCTGAGAACCCTCCGACAGCGGCCTGGCAATCTGCGCCATGGCCCTGATCGGCATCGGCGTGACGGGCGGACCAGACTCGACGATGTTCAAGGGCGGCAAAGGCGCATACGCCCGGTGCGCCCGGAGGGAAGGGCGATCGCTGGCATTGCGATCAACCCGGGCGCGATGATCAGAACTGCGGTCGCCGCTCAGAGCGCGGTTCGGCGGATCCCTCGTGAGGCGGCGCGCCGGCGGACCATGGCTCGAGCCTCGTCCCTCGGCCCCGGCGCATCACGGCGACGATAAGTGCGGTCATGGCGAGCGCCTGGAACGCCGCGCCGGCCAGATGCGAATACTCCCACTGGCTGCGCAAGGTGGCCCAGTTCTCCGGCTGCACGGTCCAATTGACGGTCGCCTGATTGGCCGGAAACGTCCAGATCCAGAAGATCGCCTGGGCCGCGACCAGACAGCCGAGCGCCGCCACCGCCGGCCACAGCACGCGGGCCTCGGCGCGATGGAGCCAGATCACGGCCAGCATGCCGGCGAGCTCGACCGCCAGCAGGTAGGCGATCCGGTTCCAGCCGTCATAGGCGCGCTGCACGATGAAGTAGTGCTCGCGCGTCATGCCGATCTTGTTGGGTAGTTCGAGCGCGTGAGCCAGCGCCGCTCCCAGCGCCAGCGCCGTGGCGAGGAGGGCGACGAAGAAGGCGATGTTCTGCGCGGTCGAGTTTTCGATGCGGTCCATCGGGGCATCTCCAGAGACCATTCATGCCATCTCCTTCGCCGCCTGTCAGGTGTCAAAGAAGGACCGGCTCGTCACCGCTGGACGGGCCGATTTCAGACGGCGATGTCACGCCCTCTGATCGGCGGACGGCTGTCTACGAACAACAACCTGTCGGGCTTGAGCGCGGCTTGCAACCGGTTCAAGGCCGGCTTCTCCGCTTCCGGGTGGCGGCCGTCCAAGGCGCCGACTCGCATGGCGAAGGCCAGATCGAATCGCTCATCGCCGTCCTGGAGCTCGAAATCCTCGACCGCAATGTTGCGGAACTCCAGCAGACTGGCCTCGAGCTCCGCCCTTGAGCGTCTGGTCGCCATGTCGATCGCGTTGGCGGAGCGGTCGATGGCCACGACCTTGCCGTCGCCGATATGTCGTGAAATCTCGCGCGCGGCCGCGCCCGGACCGCAGCCGACCTCGAGCACCCGAAGCCCCGGCCGCAGCGGCAAAGAAGCCACGTAGTGAGCGATTCTGAGCGATGGTTTCCCGCTCACGCCGGTGTCTGCTTGGCCTGCATCGATCTGTTCAGCTCCGCGGCGGCGCGAACCAGCGCCTTGAAGGCTTCGCCATCGACGTCGTCGCCCGCACGCAGATCGATGGCGCGCCTGACATTGCCGTCGAGGCTGGCGTTGAAAAGGCCGGAAGGGTCCTCCAGCGAGGCGCCCCTGGCGAAGGTCAGCTTGATCTTGTCCTTGTACGTCTCGCCGGTGCAGATGATGCCGCCCTGCTCCCACACGGGAACCCCCAGCATCGCATTCGACGGTTTTCTCCATTTCACCGCCTCGACCACCTCCGGATCGGCCTCCTTGATGAGCTTGCGAATCCTGGCGAGCGTCGCCCCCCGCCAATCGCCCAGCTCGTCGATCCTGGCGTCGATCAGCTGCGATGGCGCCTGCTCGTCGCCCATGGTTGCCGGGTCTCGTCGTTTGTTCATGACTGTTGTCCTCACTCGGATAACGATGTTGCAAAGGCTGTCGAGATCAGGCCGAGCGTGGCGAAAGCGAAGATAATCGTATGGGACAGCTCCTAGATGTGCGCAGCTTTCGCCAGTCGCCGGTCAGCCGCCCTCCGAAGGTAGAGATCTCAGATTCGAGTCCTGATGATGCGCGACTTTCCCCAAGAACTCAAAAGCCCTTTTGTGCTGCGCTGCTAAGCATCCCTGGGCGATCTCCTTGTTGATCACGATTGAAATCTCGACCGGCTACTCCAGCGGCCACACTTCGACGACGCCATGCGCGACGGCGCATGGAACGTGCGAGACTTTCTCGATGGCGTCTTCCAGGCTCGCGGCTTCGACCACTGCGAAGCCCGCGACCGGCAGCGTTGACGACATGAACGGGCCGTCTTGTGTTTCCAGGCCAGCCGCATCCGGATTGCGCACCTGTACCGGCGTGCCGGCGATGCCGATCAGAGCGCCTTCCGCGACCAGCTTCGCGTCCTGCGCATGGGCGGCGGTCCTGACGGGCTCGGGCGTGCGGTCGTAACCGGCCCGGTCGCCATATCCGATGGTGATGAATTTCGACATGATGCCAACTCCCTATGCCTGTTTTGCGAGCGTGATGTGGGTCGCGGCATCCGTAGCAGTATGGTCGACGACGCGGAAGCCGAGCGCCGGCAGATCGAGTCCCGCGAACATTGCCTCGCCGCGTCCGAGAACCACCGGCGAGATGACGAAATGCAACTCGTCGATGAGGCCGGCCTGAAGATATTGCCTGACGGTCGAAACGCCGCCGCCGATCTTCACGTTCTTTCCTCCGGCCGCCGCCCTGGCCCGTTCGAGCGCGGCCTCGATCCCTTCGGTGACGAAGTGAAATGTCGTGCCGCCCTCCATCCCGACGGGATCGCGCGGATAGTGCGTGAGCACGAATGTCGGGGCATGGTACGGGGGATTGTCGCCCCACCAGCCCTTCCACTCCTCGTCGGGCCAGTCGCCGCGGACCGGGCCGACCATGTTGCGACCCATGATGAAGGCGCCGAATCCCTCCATTGACCGGACGGCATAGTCGTTGTCGACGCCCTCCGAGCCGTCATTCTTCCCGAGCATCTGCCGAAACATCCTGGTGCCGAACATCCATGTGTGCAGTTCCTCGCCACGCTTGCCGAGAGGGTCTTCAAGACGCTGCTCCGGCCCGGCGCCGAATCCGTCGACCGAAAGCGAAAATCCCGAGACGATCACCTTGCCCATGACTGGATCCTTTTCTGTATTCATTTTGCAAGCAGTTGCGGCTTAACAAGACCGTACTTATATTGCAAGCAGTTTATGGAGGCCGAATGGACAAGCCTTTCCGGTCCGGATGTCCGATCAACCTGACACTCGAGACGCTCGGCGACCGCTGGAGCCTGATCGTCATCCGCGACATCATGTTCGGGAACCGGCGGCACTATCGCGACCTGCTCAACAATTCCGAGGAAGGCATCGCCTCGAACATCCTCGCCGACCGGCTGAAGAAGCTGGTGGACGCCGGCCTGCTCTCGACCAGTCCGGACCCGTCGCACAAGCAAAAGACGGTCTGCAGCCTCACCGAGCCGGCGATCCAGCTCGTGCCGCTTCTGGCCCAGATGGGCGCATGGGGGCGGCGCTTCACGCCGGCGACGCGGGAACTCTCGATCCGCGCCCGGCTTCTCGAAGAGGGCGGGCCGGAGTTGTGGGAGGCGTTTATGGACGAGCTGCGCAGCCTCCATCTCGGTGCGCCATCTCCCCAGCGTTCGGTGATAGCGGAACTGACCGATGCTTACCTGGCGGCGTCAGCCGGTTGATCCTGTCAAGCTCCAACGTCGTTGACGGCATTGGCCTATCGAGAACCGCGCAAGGGCAGGGTGCGATGCGGTGCGGACGTCGGCATCGGAGCTTGGCCGAGGAGTTCGTTGAGGGTGGACCTGACTGGTTCATCGCCGCACGTGCGGCGTCGGAGGTCAAGGGGCAGCAGAGTTCCTGCGACATTCGTCCCGCGATGTCGGGATGCCGTTCGGCTGGAGGTCTTCAAAGCAGATGAGCAAGGAGGATGTCATCATGCCCAACACTGTCCGCCTGCATCGCGTTGTCGCCGCCAAGCCCGCGAAGCTCTTCCCGGGAAGCGTTGCCCCGCCTGCGATGTCATCGGCAATGCGCCCGCATCAAGGTCGTCGAGGATCCGCTCCGCCTCGTGGAGGCGACCAATTAACAGCAAGCGCCTTGCTTCGGGATAGCCAGCATGCGCGGCGTTCGCGAGGTCTCCAAACGCCTCCAGCGTCGACCGGGCGGCGCCGAGTCCCCCATGGGCCGGCCGAGGTCGCGCGAGACCGACGCGATCTCGGCCTCGGCGACGTTGCATCGTGCACGGGCCATAGGCTCCTTGGCGCCGAAAGCGCGCGCGCCGCGGCGATAATCAGAGAGTCCATTTGAATCCCGTCACACTTGTTACTCACATTCTCCTGCCGTCCGGCCGTACATCTTTGTCAGGTCCAGCGCCGAAAGATATTGGCGAAGCTCAACTGGAAGTCCGGAAATGACGACGTTCACGCTGGAAAGAAAACGCCCTGCCGATACCCAGCAGTCGCGCGATGCCGCAAGCTGGCTCGGTCTTGCAGCTTCGCCAACCTTCGCGTCGATGGCCTGGATTTCGTCGAATGACATGCAAGCCATGCTGTGCTCGCCGGGACCCGGCATTCTGCCCATCGGCGGCATGGCCTGGATGTACCTGCTGATGAGCTTTTTCCACCTGCCGCCCTGGCTGAAGCTCGCTTCCGCACGTTCGCAACGCCGCAACACCACGGTCACCGAAACCGAAGGAGACTGACATGCAACACGCTGTTGTTTCACACGATGACTGGCTGACCGCCCGCCGCGATCTCCTGAAAGCGGAGAAGGAACTCCCGCGTCTTCGCGACAAGGTCGCCCGGAGCGGCTCGCCCTCCCATGGGTGCGCATCGACAAGGACTATGTGTTCGACACGCTGGATGGTCGGCGCACGCTCGCCGACCTGTTCGACGGCCGATCGCAGCTTCTGGTGCAACATTTCATGTTCGCGCCGGGATGGAAGGAAGGCTGCCCGAGTTGCTCCTTCATGGCCGATCATACTGACGGCATGAACATGCATCTGGCGAACCACGACGTCACCATGATCGCCGTCTCTCGCGCGCCACTCGCTGAAATCGAGCGCTACCGCAAACGCATGGGCTGGCAGTTCAAATGGGCGTCGTCCTTCGGCAACGACTTCAACTACGATTTCCGCGTCAGCTTCACATCCGAGGAAATCGCCACGGGCGAGATCGACTACAATTTCGGCGAGTGGTCGGAGACTGGTCAGGAATGGCCCGGCGTCAGCGCCTTCTTCAAGGACGACGCCGGTGAGGTCTTCCGCACCTACTCCACGTACGGGCGCGGCGTCGAGGTGATGATGGGCGCCTACAATTTGCTCGATCTCGCTCCGAAGGGACGCAACGAAACCGAAGGGATGGACTGGGTGCGCCGCCACGATCGCTACGAATAGTCGCCCGCGGGAAGCACTCGCGCGACCTGCCGCGCCATAGGAAGCCATCGGAGGAAATTATGCTGGAGCCAAATAGAGGTGATCTTGGCGTTCCCAAGATCGTTGATCGGGCCGCGTTTCAGGCCGACGCGGACGCGTTGCGCATTCGGGAGAAGGCGCACACCAGAGAGGGAGATGCCATCGCGGCCGCCCGCCGGCGACTCCCGATGGTGAAAGTCGATGGCGCCACGCCCCTTATCGGCAAGAATGGGCAGGTTACATTGCTGGACGCCTTCGAGGGGCGCCAAATGCTCATCGCCTACTATTACATGTGGTACGAAGGCCGGCCGGCGCCCAAGCAATGCGAGGGTTGCACCTTCTTCACGACGCAGGTGCGCGAGCTCTCCCACGTTCACTCCCGTGACGTCACTTACGCCACCTTCTGCCAGGGGCCGTATGAGGAGAGCGTCCGATACCGCGACTTCATGGGCTGGAAGATGCCCTGGTACTCGGCCCAGGATTCACTTGACACGCTGCTGGTCGGCCGCCGCATCGGATTGATGCACCTCGTTTGCTACTTGCGGCGCGGATTCGACGTGTTCGAGACCTATTGGACGACCCGTCGCGGCGTCGAGGCGATGGACAACAGTTACCGTCTACTCGACCTGACCGTCTATGGGCGCCAGGAGGATTGGGAAGACTCGCCCGCCGGCTGGCCGCAGCACTGGGGCGAAACCAACCATCCGATGCGTCGCGACGGCCGGCCCATCTCTCAATGGCGTCGCTTCGAGGCGGGGCATTCCGACGATTTGGGAACGGCCAACGGCCGACATCGTTCATGCAACACGAGCAGTAGCGAATAGTCCACGCGACATCGCGGCTCGAACGCACCTGACCTGGAGGCTCGAAGACCATGACCACACCATCGGAGAATGGCCGAGGAGGCGATCTGCTCGGCATGCGGACGCCGCCCGTCGTGTCGGCTGAGGAATGGAAGGCCGCATGGCAAGAGTTGCACGTGAAGGAGAAGGCGCACTCGCGGGCTCGCGACGCGCTGGCCGCCGAGCGCCGGCGGATGCCGTGGCTGGCGGTCGAGAAGGATTACGCCTTTGAAGGGTCAAATTCTCGCGTGACTCTGCTCGATCTATTCGATGGCCGCCGACAGCTGATCGTCTATCGCGCTTTCATGGATCCCGGCGTCGGGCGCTGGCCGGAGCGCGGCTGCATCGGTTGTTCCATGGTCGCCGATCAGGTCGCGCACCCGTCACATCTCGGCGCCCGCGACACCAGCCTCGCCTTCGTCTCGCGCGGCTCGCAAGACGACCTGCAGCGCCTGAAGGCAAAGATGGGCTGGGAACATATCCCCTGGTACACGCTCATGGACGATTTCGATGCCGATTTCGGTGTGGACGAATGGCACGGCACGAATGCGTTCATCCGGGACGGCGACCGCGTGTTCCGCACCGGCTTCATCAACGGCCGTGGCGACGAGCAAATGGGAAACACCTGGAACTACCTCGATATCACTGCGCTTGGCCGCCAAGAGTCATGGGAGGACTCACCCAAGGGCTATCGTCAGACCTCACCTTACGAATGGTGGATCTGGCATGACGATGGGGTGACGGATCCTGATCGCGATAAAGTTTAGGTCGATCGAGGCGTCGGATGCCGGCGAGGGGGCGTTGCGGAACCGCGGTGACGTCTAGCCGACGGACGATTCAATGGGTGGCTTGCCGTCTCCGGGAGCTTCCGCAAGGCTGCATAGCACCTCGGCGTCGGTCAGTCAGCGGTTGCACGCAGGCTTCAGACATTGGAAGACGTGCTCGGCGTTTCGGTGTTTGAAAGAAGCCCTGCGGGAGCGCGCTTGACGGCGGCTTGCTGGATGCGTCATGAGCCAGTGGACGGCATGACCCGCCACCAGGAAGCCGAGCGCGGCCGCGGTCCACCGGAAGCGCGCCGTGGCGGTTGGGGGGCAGACACAGGAACACCGCGAGCGCGATCATGACGCCGAGGTCGCCGACGAGACCGATGAACGTGAAGCCCTGATAGTCGATCGCCACGTCGAGCCCGAGCTTGCCCCGCAGCTCGGCGGCGTGCGCCAGCGACGTGCCGAACTTGGCGGCGACCAGGAGGAGACAGGAGGAGCGTGAAGAGCCGCATGGGGCACTCTACTGCGTCCGATCCTGTTGCTCGGGGCATCAACCTCCCGAGCCGTAGGGCCGCGTGATGATCTCAAGGAGGTGGCCGCTCGGGTCCTCGAAATAGACGCCGCGACCGCCGTCGTGGTGGTTGACCTCGCCCGGTTTCGTTCGTGCCGGATCGGCCCAGAAGTCAAGCCCGCGTGCTCTAATCCGTCCGAAGATCTCGTCAAATTCAGGTTCGCTGACCAAAAAGTCATGGTGCTGCGATCTGATCTCGCCCTCCTTGTCAGCGAAGTCGACGTTGACGCCGTTTGCCGTTGTCACGACCTGGAAGTGATTGACGGTCTTTGGCTCCTGCAGCCCCAGGATATCGGCCAGGAAGGCTGCGGATGCCTTTGCGTCCTGCGACCAGACGATGGTGTGGTTGTATTCGATGGTCATGATCATCTGTCCTTTGCTGCGATTGGGCCTCCAGCAAATCCAGCCTCTCAGGGAATGCACCGGGATCCAGAACCGTTGCAGGGAACGCCGGTTCGAAGCTGAATGATCGCAAACGACGATGGCGGCGCTCTGGTCCAGACGGGTGTAAGCGCGATCTGCTCATAAAGGCCGCCGACCACGGCTGCGGCGGGCGAGGAACAGAGTAAGGCCTGACCCAAAATGGATCGAGCGATTTCATGGTCTTATCCGTGAGTGACTGCGAGGAGCTTGACGCGCCGCGGTGCGGCGCACCGCAAGCGGCAAGGGGACGATGCAGGCGCTGCGGATAAGGCCACCCGAAGGGTCGCGTTGCAGTTGGCTCATGCATCGTCATCAGTCTCGACCGATGCGCCGCATCGCTCTTCGCCTTCTTCCTCGCCTGATCTCGACTGCAACGCGATGAAATCGCTCGATTCATTTTGGGTCAGGCTCTAAGGTCAGGCGCCATTCGGCGAGCATGGTCTCGTACCCTCCGAAAAGCTACCGAGCGCGGGCGAGCACGTCCGGCGCGCGGTGATCGTCGCCGACACCCTCGATCAAGAAGACCTGGCCCTCGCTGTTGTTGGTGCGCAGCGGCAAGATGGCCTGATAGGCGTCCGAGCTGTACCAGTCGCGGGCTCGCTGCATGTCCGGGAACTCGATCACGATCAAGTCGCCGCTCCAGGTGCCTTCGAGCCTCTCGACCGGCCCACCGTGAATGCGGAACCGCCCGCCGAAGGGCTCGAGGGATTCGTCAAT
This sequence comes from Alphaproteobacteria bacterium, assembly GCA_041398025.1. GTDB lineage: Bacteria > Pseudomonadota > Alphaproteobacteria > Geminicoccales > Geminicoccaceae > JANQPX01. Next base: position 11,084 of record JAWKVM010000038.1, on the reverse strand, counting down.
GCCCTCGAGATAGCGCACGATATCTGGCCCCATGTCCACCTGCGTGAGGTGGCCCACTGCATATGCCGGCATCCCTCCACTCCTTCCCATGATCCTCAGCGCTCCGCCCGTCCTTGGTGTCTCCTGTTGCGAGCCGAGCGGCGTCTGCTGGTGCAGCATCATCCGGCCCTCCCCGCCTTTGTGTCCAACGTTCGGACAGTAAGGCGGTTCCGGTTTCGTGCTGCGCGCCAGCGTTGGGCGAGATTCTCGACCCATCGCGTGTTCTTTCGCCGGACCTGAGCTCCTGGCGTCCAGTCAATTTTTTTTCAGTCAATCGATTGGTTTTTTTGCACGCGTGCCATCTCACCGGCATGAGCAACGCGACGAAACAAGGCCCGAAGCGGCAGGAGCGCGGCGAGGAGACGCGGCGCCGGCTGCTGCAGGCGGCGATCGAGGTGTTCGGGGACCAGGGGCCGGAGGCGGCAACGCGGACGCTCGCTCACCGCGCCGGAGTCAATCTCGCCGCCATTCCCTACCACTTCGGCAGCAAGCAGGGGCTCTATCTCGCCGCCGCCGAGCATATTGCGAGCGAGGTTCGAATCCGGATCGGGCCGGCTCTGGAGGCAGCACAGAAGGCTGTTGACGGCCCGCTCGGCAAGGCCGAAGCGAGGGCACTTTTGCAGGAAGTCCTGGAAGCGTTTGCGCGGATGATGGTCGATCCCGTCTCGGAAGGCTTCGCCCGCTTCATCATCCGCGAGCAGATGGAGCCGACGGCCGCGTTCGAGCGCCTGCATGCGGGCTTTATCGGACGGGCGTTCAACTGCTTCGCGTCGCTGATCGCCGTCATTCGCGACGGCGTCCCCGACGATCCGTCCATTCGCCTTCTGGTCCCGCGCCTGATTGGCCAGGTGATGGTGCTGCGCGCTGCTAGGGCGACCGTTCTGCGCGAAATGCGCTGGGACGATATCGGCGAGGAGCAGTTCGACCTGATCCGAGGCGCGATCCGCGAGAACGTCGAGGCGCTCGACATTGCCGCGAAGTCTACGGGAGACGGCGCATGAAGATCGCGCTCCGCATTCTCATCCTCCTCCTGATTCTCGGCGCCACGGCTTACGGGTTTCACGCCTATAATCTCGGTGCCGGACTCGGGCTGATCGAAGAGGAAAAGCCGGGCCTGGAACTCTACGGCAATGTCGATATCCGCCAGGTCGAGCTCGGCTTCCGAGTCGGCGGCCGCATCGCCGAGATGCGCTTCGAGGAGGGCGATCCGGTCGAGGCTGGCGACGAGATGGCGCGCCTGGATCAGCGCCCCTACCAGGACAAGATCCGCATGGCGGAGGCCGAGGTCGATCGCGAAAGCGCAAATCTCGCCAAGCTCGAAGCCGGAACGAGGCCGGAAGAGATCGCCCAGGCGGAAGCGGCGGTCGCCGAGCGCGAGGCGGCGCTGGTCAACGCGAGGCGCCAGTTCGAGCGGCAGGAAAGCCTGGTCAAGAACGACGTCGCCTCGCGCCGCAGCTTTGACGACGCCAAGGCCCTGCTCGACGAGGCCGAGGCCCGCCTGACCTCCGCCCAAAAGGCGCTTGATCTCGCCAAGAAAGGCTTTCGCAGCGAGGATGTGGCGGCGGCGCGGGCGGGCCTCGCGGCGGCCAGGGCGCGCAAGGCGGCGGCCGAGACAGCGCTCGACGACACCACGCTTCAGGCGCCGGCTGACGGCGTGACCCTCAGCCGTGTGCGCGAACCGGGTGCGATCGTGGCATCAGGTGAGACGGTCTATACGCTGTCCCTCGAACGGCCGATCTGGGTGCGCGCCTACGTCCCCGAGCCTTTGCTCGGCGCGCTCTATCCAGGACAAGCAGTCGAGGTGGTGAGCAATACGCGGCCGGATCAGCCCTATCGCGGCCAGATCGGCTTCATCTCGCCGGTCGCCGAATTCACGCCGAAGACCGTGGAGACGCCGGAGCTGCGCGCGGCCCTGGTCTATCGCCTCCGGGTGGTGATCGAGGCCGAAACGGACGGCCTCAGGCAGGGTATGCCGGTCACAGTCCACATCGCCCCGCCGACGGACGGGGGCGTTGACCAGAAGGAGGGGTGAGCTCGATGGCGGCCGAACTCGCCCGGCTGACTGACGTCACCATGCGCTTCGAGGCGGACGGTCCGCCCGCCCTCGATGCGATCTCGGCGGCGGTCGGCGGCGGTGCCGTGACCGGCCTCGTCGGCCCGGACGGCGCCGGCAAGACCACGTTTTTGCGACTTCTGACTGGTCTTCTCCTCCCGGAGAGCGGCGAGGTCAAGGCGCTCGGTTTCAGCACGGAGACCGAACCAGAACGCATCCGTGCCGAGATCGGCTACATGCCGCAGCGCTTCGGGCTCTACGAGGACCTATCGGTGCGCGAGAATCTGAACCTCTACGCCGATCTGCGCGGCCTGCCCGAAGACGAGCGTGCCGGCACCTTCGAGCGCCTCCTCCGCTTCACCGATCTCGCCCGCTTCGAGCGCCGGCTCGCGGGAAAACTTTCCGGCGGCATGAAGCAAAAGCTCGGCCTTGCCTGCGCCCTCCTTCGCCGCCCGCGTCTTCTCCTGCTCGACGAACCGAGCGTCGGCGTCGATCCGCTCTCCCGGCGCGAGCTCTGGGCGATGGTGCAGGACCTGGTCAGCGACGGCATCGGCGTGCTCTGGTCCACCGCGTATCTGGACGAGGCCGAGCGCTGCGAGCGCGTGCTCCTGCTGAACGAAGGCAAGCTCCTGTTCGACGGGCCGCCCACCGACCTTTCCGCGCGCGTCGCCGGCCGCGTGCTGCGCGTCACCGGCGTCGAGCGGCAAAAACGCCAGGCGCTGGCGACAGCGCTGGACCGTCCCGACGTGATCGACGGCGTCATTCAGGGCCGCGCGCTTCGCCTGGTGATGAAGGCTGGAGCAAAACCGCCCGATCTCGGCGGCGAAACCGAAGCAGCGACTACGCGCTTTGAGGACGGTTTCGTCGACATTCTTGGCGGCGCTCCCCCTGGCCGATCGGCCCTTGCGGCGGCGCGCGACATGGCGGCTGAACGGCAGGGGGCCGTCATCGAAGCGCGCGCCCTGACCAAGCGCTTCGGCGATTTCACCGCCGCCAGGGACATCACCTTCGACATCGGACGCGGCGAAATCTTCGGCCTGCTCGGCCCGAACGGCGCCGGCAAGTCGACCACCTTCAAGATGCTCTGCGGTCTGCTCAGGCCGAGCGCCGGCGAGGGCCGGGTCGCCGGCTTCGATCTGAGGACGGACACAGCGAAAGCGCGCAATCGCCTCGGCTACATGGCGCAGAAATTCTCGCTCTACGGCGATCTCAGCGTGCGCCAGAACCTGCAGTTCTTCGCCGGCGTCTACGGCCTCGGCGGCGCGCGCGCCAGGAGCAGATCGAGCGCATGATCGAGATCTTCGATCTCGGCCGCATACTGGGCACCTCCGCAGGCAGCCTGCCGCTCGGCTTCAAGCAGCGGCTGGCGCTGGCAGCGGTCAGCTGCACGAACCGGAAGCGCTGTTTCTCGACGAGCCGACCTCCGGCGTCGATCCGATCACGAGGCGCGAGTTCTGGACCCACATCAACGGCCTGGTCGAAAAGGGCGTCACCGTCCTGGTGACCACCCACTTCATGGACGAGGCGGAATATTGCGACCGCATCGCGCTGATCTATCGCGGCGAGGCGATCGCCTCAGGCTCGCCCTATGAGCTGAAGGCGGAAATTGCGAGCGATGAGCGGCCGGATCCAAGCCTCGAAGACGCCTTCATCGCGATGATTGAGCGGGCCGAAACCAGGGAGGCGGCATGATGAGCGCCGACGCCGCCGACATCGAATTCTCGCGCCGCGATCGGTTTAGGCGCTTTCGCGCCCTCATGATCAAGGAGAGCCTGCAGATCCTGCGCGATCCGAGCAGCATCCTGATCGCCGTGGTCCTGCCGCTGATCCTGCTTTTCCTCTTCGGCTACGGCGTCTCGCTCGACGCGAACCGCATGCCGGTCAGCATCGTGGTGGAGAGGGGTTCGCCGCCGGCGCAGGACCTGGTCGCCGCCTTCGAGGCCTCCGCTTCTTCGACGCCGGGCTCGCCCACGATCGGCGCGAGCTCACGCCCGACCTGGTGGCTGGCCGTCTGCGCGGGATCGTGGTGGTCCCCTCGACCTTCGCCGCCGATGTGGTGGAGGGACAGCCGAAAATCCAGGTGATCCCGACGGCTCCGAGCCCAATATCGCGAGCTTCTCGTGCAGAACTACGTCCGGGGTGTGGTCGGAAGCCAGGTCGCGCAGCAGATCGCCGAGGGGATACGCCTGCCGCCTGCGATCGCGACGGAGCCACGCTTCTGGTTCAATCCCGGCCTGGAAAGCCGACTCTTTCTGGTGCCCGGCTCGATCGTCATCGTCATGACCCTGATCGGCACGCTACTCACCGCGCTGGTGGTCGCGCGCGAATGGGAGCGCGGCACGATGGAGGCGATGATGGCGACACCAGTCGGCATCGCCGAGCTCCTGCTGGGCAAGCTGCTCCCCTATTTCGCGCTCGGGCTGGGCTCGATGATCCTCTGCACGGTCGTCGCGGTGCTGCTGTTCGGCGTGCCGTTCCGAGGCTCCCCGCTCGCTCTGCTCGCCCTCTGGCTATTTCCGAGGCGATCGAGTTGCTGCGGCTGTCGCCCAGGGCCGTTGGTCTTCGAAACTGCATTTACGATTTACTAAAATCTTTAGTGTAGGCCCGAGCCCAGACTCTTCTATCTGAAAAGGACTACCTATGGCTCGATGGCTGGGTTCGCTCAGGGTTCGGACCACGATTCTCGGCTTGCTCGCGCTGCCACTCCTGGCGCTGCTCGGCGTAGGCGGCTGGACCGCGTGGAGCAGCTGGCGGACCGCCGCTGACATGCACCGGCTGTACACGCTGGCCGAGCTCGCGCCGTCGATCAGCGGCCTGGTTCATGAGCTGCAAAAGGAGCGCGGCAACGCCGCCGGCTTCATCGGTCATGGTGGCGAGGGCAGCTTTGCCGATCGCCTTGCCGATCAGCGGCGGCAGACCGATCGCGCCCTGACGGCGCTCGATCAATCGCTCTCGGCCTTTGATGCCAGTCCCTATGGTCAAGCCTTCGCGGTCCGCCTCGAGGAGGCACAATCCACGATCAACGAGCTTGCGAGTGTGCGTCGCGAGATCGATGCGCTGCAGCGAAGCGTTGCTGACATGGCCGCCTATTACACCGGCGGCATCGATCAGCTCCTGGGCCTGATCGAGCAGATGGCCCTGCTCAGCAGCCATGTCGAGGTGACGACCGCGATCGATGCCTATGTCGCCCTGCTGCAGGCCAAGGAGAAGGCCGGAATCGAGCGCGCCATGGGCGCCAACGGCTTCGGGGCGGGAGGCTTTTCCCCAAACGTCTATCGTCGCTTCGTCGAGCTGATCGGCCAACAAGACGCCTATCTTTCGACCTTTGCGAGCCAGGCCACCGCAGATCAGTTTGCCTTCTTTCAGCAGACCGTTCGAGGTTCGGTGGTCGATGACGTGGCGCGGCTGCGCGCCATCGCGATCGAAAGCCCTTTCACGGAGGATCTTCAGGGCGTTCAAGGATCGGCCTGGTTCGATGCCGCGACCAAGCGAATCGACCTGCTCAAGGTGGTCGAAGACCGTTTGGCAAGCGATCTGTTGGCCCATGCAGCTGAGATTCAGACCGACGCGCGCCGAGCCTTCTCGACCATGGTCGGCTTCCTGACGGCGTTGCTCATCGCGCTCACCTGCCTTGGCCTGCTGGTCGCAAGGCATGTCAGCCGACCGCTCTCCGCGATGGCCGATGTCATTCAGAAGCTGAAGCCCGGCGCTCACGTGACCATTCCCGGCCTCGATCGTCAGGACGAGATCGGACAACTGGCCCGCGCCTTCGAAGCTTTGGCCGACAAGAGCCTGGAGGCCCTGCGGCTCAAGACCGCCTTGGACAGCTGTCAGGCCAATATGATGGTCGCCGATCGCAATCACGAGATCATCTACGTCAATGCCAACATGCGCCGCCTGCTGAAGTCGGCGGAGCCGGACATCCGGAAGGACCTGCCGCGCTTCAAAGCCGATCAGATCGTCGGCGCCGGGATCGAGGTCTTCGGCACGGCATCGACCTTGCAGCGGACGGCCCTGGACAGTGTCCGCACGACGGCCTCCGGCGATCTTGTCCTTGGCGGTTGGCAATTCGTGCTGACCGTGAGCCCGGTGACGGGCGAGGATGGCGAGCGCCTGGGCACGATCGTGGAATGGGTGGACCAGACCGCCGAGCGGACGATCCAGCGGGAGGTCGACCATGTCGTCGCCGCCGCTCATGGCGGTGATCTGAGCCAGCGGCTGACGCTCGAGGGCAAGCAGGGCTTCATGCGGAGCCTGGCCGAGGGCATCAATCAGTTGACCGGCGTGGTTGAGGCGGTAACCGACGATCTGGGGCGCTTTCTTGAGGGGCTGGCACAAGGCGATCTGACACCGAGGATCACGACCGGTTATCAAGGCAAGTTCGACAAGCTGAAAGCCGACGCCAATCAGATGGCGGACCGGCTCGCCGAGATCGTGACCGACATCCAATCAGCCGCGAGCGAAGTGGCGAATGCCTCGAAGGAGATTAGTGCTGGGACGGAGGACCTTTCCAGGCGGACCGAGCAGGCGGCGTCCAATCTCGAGGAGACCGCCGCTGCGACGGAGGAATTGGCGGCGACCGTCAAGCAGAATGCCGGCAATGCCAAGAGCGCCAATGAGCTGGCTGGTTCCGCCAACGACATCGCCACCCGCGGTGGCCAGATCGCCGACAAAGCCGTGGCGGCGATGCGCGGGATCGAGGAGTCAGCCGGCAAGATCGACGCGATCATCGGCGTGATCGACGAGATCGCCTTCCAGACCAATCTCCTCGCCCTCAATGCCAGCGTCGAGGCGGCACGGGCCGGCGAAGCGGGCAAGGGCTTCGCCGTGGTCGCCCAGGAAGTCCGTCAGCTGGCGCAACGCTCCGCTCAAGCAGCGTCTGACATCAAAGCCCTGATCCAGGGCAGCAACGGCCAGGTCAAAGATGGCGTTCGGCTGGTCGATCAAGCGGGTGAAGCGCTCACCGAGATCGTGGCCTCGATCGGCCAGCTCGCCACCCTGGTCGGCGACATTTCGACCGCATCGGCGGAGCAAGCCTCCGGCGTCCACGAGATCAACACCTCGGTGACCAGCATGGACGAGATGACCCAGCAGAATTCGGCCTTGGTCGAACAGAGCTCGGCGGCGGCACGCGCCTTGGCCGACCAAGCCGACAAGCTCGACCAGCTGATCGGGTTCTTCGTCCTCGACACCGGAAGTCGGGTGCTACCGCTCCAGGCGACGACACCGACTTCGACACAGATCGACCCAACGTTGCACGTCGCTTCAGCCGACACTGCTTGGGAAGAGTTCTAGCGCCATGCGCCGGCGGCGCTGTTCGCAGTCTAGACGGCGTCGTTCTTGGCCGCCAAATGATCGGCGAGCTCGTAGAGCTTCGTGGCCCAGGCCTGACGCACCGCGATCGGCTGTCCCACCGCCAGTTGATCGATGAGGGTCAAGCAGACGGAAAAGACCGTGGTGCGATGCTCGGGGGACTCCGCGCACCGATCGAGCATGGTTCGAAACGTCTGCTCAAGTCGGCTTAGCTCATCCTGATCGTCATCGCTCATCTGGCTTCCAAGTAACCGGCGTGCCGCCGGCCGGCCTTTTCCTGACCCCACCCGCGTTTAACTTCGCCATCTTGTAAAGCATTATTCAAGATTCCAAAAACCTAAGAAGTCCCACCTGACACTTTCGAAGAATGTTGTCGGATTTTTTGTGCATCACCCGGAATAGAGACCCTAGGGAATCCGGGCATTTTGTGTGTCGGTCGAGGCAACAGGGCATGGCAAATCCGACATTTCTCTGGAGAACTGTCAGAAGGGACCATTGCGGCGGAAATCCGTGCTTTCGCGACCGGTGCAGGCTCCTCAAATGATGATCCGCTCGACCTCGTCAGGGTGGCGATCATAGAGCTGGGTGGTCCGCGTCGAGGGATGGGCGGCCATGTTGGCCGCGGTCTCCAGCTGACCGCCATTGACCAGATAGGCGGTGATGCCGGTGGCGCGGAAGGTGTGGTTGCAGACTTCGGTGGAGATCCCGGCCTTGACCGCCCGGCGCCTCACCATAGACCAGGCATGGACACGCTCCAGCCGCCGGTCGGACAACGCCTTGGTCTTCTTGTCGATCGCGCGGAAGAGCGGTGTCTTCTTTTCATCGCCGATGCTGGCCGTGCCGAGATAGTCCCGGAGATAGAATTCGAGATTGTGATGCGACGGCATCTCATGGTGTTTGCCACCTTTTTCGTGAAGCCTGAGCCAGAGCCGGTTGCGCTGATAAAAAAGGTCGTCGACATTCATGGCGAGGGCAGCACCAATCCGGGCGAAGGAATAGATCATCAACCCGATCAGCGCCCGATCGTGCAGTCCGACCAACGTTTCGATCGGGATGCTGTCGATCAGCGTGCGCGCTTGCTCCGGCGACAGCACCGGCGTCTTGCCTTTCTTGACCGCATGCTTCGGGTCGCGCACCGACATCGCTGGATTGACGCGCATGATGTGGCCAGTGACCAGCCAGTCGAACAGCATGCAGATCGCGGCGAGCTGCTGCTTGACGCTCGGCGCCGCGTAGCGTTGGCCGAGATGCTTGATATAGGCCGCGACATGCATCGGTTTGATGCCGGCCAGCCCGGCGATGCGATGATCGTCGCACCAATGGCAAAAACCGATGACCGCGCGGCCATAGGCTTGCCGGGTGTTCGGGTTGTGGATCTGGGCGGTGAAGAACTCGACGAAGCGCATGTTCGCCTCGTCGCCGGCCTCGGCGATCAGCCGCGGCACGACCGGCGCGTCGTCCAAGGTCGCGATCGGCTGTCCTGTGACCGGCTCCAGATCGGTCTCATCGGGTCCCCCTCTTGGTGTGAACGAATGTGATATAAAGGACAAAATACTATATTCATGAGCCCCACGTTGACGCTCAGGTAGAGACGTTCGGGCAGGCTATTGATCTTCAATGCATGACAATCGACGACGCCATTTGCTCTCGGCGAACGCCTTGTAGAAACGCCGATCGGCTGTCACCAGCTGACAATCATTTTGCTCGGCCAGGGCCAGATAGACACAGTCATAGACGGGATGACCGACAGCCGCCGCGAGGGCGAAGGCCATCGACAAAAGAGGGCGGTGAGGGACCATGGCGATGTCGATGTGTCGAAGATCGTCGATCAGGCGAGCGCCTTCATCATGGGTGAGCTCGCCCCGACGATGCTTCTTCCAGAAAGTGTTTGTGACCTCAACGTCGAGAAGGTCAGGCGCCAGGAAAGTCCACGCACCGGATGCCACGCGGAGGGCGGCGACGCTGTGGATCTCCGGCAAGAACCATTTCACCACCACGCTCGCATCGACCACGAGCAGGCTCATGCATCTCGATCCTCGCGGATCAGCTCGGCGCTATCGGAAAGCCGTCGCCCGGCAAAATGCTCCTGCCATCCGTGAAATGTCCTGAGCGCCTCGTCTTTCGTATAGGCCGCCGCCGATGCTTCAAGGATGGCTCTGGCCTCACCCTGCAACGATCGGCGATTCTGCCGGGCGCGCTCTTTCAGCCGCTCAAGCGTCGCCTCGTCCAAGTCGCGCACCAAGAGCTGCGCCATTGAAGCTCTCCCAATCTGATGCTAGCAAAATGGTAGCATCAGCCAATTCTGTAAAGATATGATTTACGTCGGGTCAGTACCGCACTCGGAACACGGGACTGTCCTCCGGCCGGGTCTTGCGCCGGTCGTAGCAGCGGGTGGTGCTGATATTGGCATGGCCCAGCATCTCCTGGACCTTGGCGATGTCGACCTGGTGACCGAGGGCGTCGGTCGCCGCGGTCGCGCGCATGACGTGCGGCCCGAGCAGCTGGGTGATCTCGCCGGCAAGGCCGGTCTGGACGGCGTATTTCCTGACCAGGTCGTAGACCGCATTGGTGCTGAGCGCCTTGTCGATGCGGTGTTGACGGCCATGCGCATCGATGATCGCCAGCCGCCCCCATCCGACGATGCGCTGAGCCAATGCTGCGAGCAGCATCCGACCAAGCCCCTTTGGCATCGACCATCCGCAAACAGCCAAGCGGATAGAATGTGCAGATTAGATTACAGATACAATTTTATCTAACTGCAATTCGTATTGTCAAATCAGACTGATGGTCATTTTCAAATGGTCACTCCGGACGCTCAAACATGCGAGATGTCGGGCTCCTATCGGAGGCGATCTCCAAGAAATGAGCCTGAGTCTAAATGAACAAGTTGATCAGGTCGACGCAGGTTGCGCGCGCGCGATAATGGCGGCGAGATCGAGTCCCGGAGGAAGCGTGCCGAACTGGCGTCCGCCATCGTTAGTGAAGCGTGACGCGCAGTAGGCGTCGGCGATCGCCGATGGCGCATGTCGAACCAGCAAGGCGCCGGCGAGGGTGAGGGCCAGTTGCTCGACCAGGACACGCGCTTGGCCCTCCTCTCGTTGCCATTCAGGCAGGCGGCTTCTCAGCCGATCAATCGTGCCGTCCAGCCAGCGATTGCCGCCTCGCGATGTCTCGATCTCGCGAAGAAGGGCTTCCACAGCCTCGGGCGAACGATCGATCGCCCTGAGGACATCCAGGCAAATGACGTTGCCCGACCCTTCCCAAACGGAATTGACAGGCGCTTCCCGATAGAGCCTCGGCAGAATCGACTCCTCGACATAGCCATTGCCGCCAAGGCACTCAAGCGCTTCCGCGATCACCCTCGGCGCCTGCTTGCCCATCCAATACTTGGCGATCGGCGTCGCCAGGCGTCCGAAGTCCCGCTCTGCAGGATCGTCGGATGCGCGATCGAATGCACCGGCGACCCGCATCACGAGCGTCGTCGCGGCTTCAACCTCGATGGCCAGGTCCGCCAGCACGTTCTGCATCAAGGCCTGGTCGACGAGTCGCTTTTGGAATGCTGATCGATGGGCGGCGTGATGAAGGGCTTGCGCGACCGCCTGACGCATCAGGCCGGCGGCACTGATCGCCGCGTCGAGACGGGTGTGGTGCACCATCTTGATGATCGTGCGCACGCCCT
>JAWKVM010000037.1:0-81677 GCA_041398025.1 Alphaproteobacteria bacterium | reverse complement strand
ATGGCGGGGACGGTGCAGGGAACTCCCTGCAGGCGGTGCGGAGGCACCGAGCGGTACCCGCCGTCAAGGGGCAGGAGGACCGGGGCCTGCGTCGCATGCAAGCGCAGGGCGAACGGGCAAAGGTACGCGACCCCGGAGGCCGCCGAGCGGACCCGCGAGGCCGCTCGCCGCTGGCTCTCCGACCCGGCGAATGCGAGGCGAAACCGCCTGAACAACCGGCGCTGGTCTGCGGAGAACCGCGACGCCTATCTGGAGGCGTCCCGCCGATGGCGCAGGGAGCATCAGGAGCACGCCCGTGAGACGTGCCGTCGATGGCGCGAAGAGAACCGGGACCGCGCCCGTGAGGCGAGTCTTCGGTGGGCGAGGGAGAACCCGGAGAAGGCGACCGCCAGAAGCCAGCGGAGGCGGGCTAGGAAGCTGAGGGCCATGCCGGACTGGCTCAGCCCGGAGCAGCGCGACGAGATAGAGGCCGTCTACGCCGAGGCGCGAAGGCTCACCGAGGAGACCGGCGTGGAGCACCACGTCGACCACATCGTCCCTCTGAAAGGGAGAAACGTCCGCGGCCTGCACGTACCGTGGAACCTCAAGGTCGTGACCGCCGAGGAGAACCTCAGGAAGGGCAACAGGCTCGACGCCAGCGTTTGAAGCCTATTCGAAGCCTGGACCGTCAGCCCTAACGGCCACCAGCCACGCTCACCAGCGCTAACGTGTTGAAAAGGTTGGTGCCCCCGCCCCGACTCGAACGGGGACTTTCGTGAGAAAAACAGATTTTGAGTCTGCCGCGTCTACCAATTCCGCCACGGGGGCTCTGGTCGGCAGATCTTAGGCGGATCAAGGAGCGGGTCAAGAGGAGGACGCGGAGGCGTTCGGTCGGGATGGGGCGGGCTCGTCGGCGGGCTTGACCTGGAGGAGGGCGCCGTCGGCGCCGGTGATCTCGACCATGTGGCCTGCCGGAAGGTCGGGGCCGGTGACCGCCCAGGTGCCGTCGCCGAGCTTGATGCGGCCGCGGCCGTTGACGATGGCGTCGACCACCGCCGCCCTGCGCCCGATCAGCTGTTCGGCCCGGCGGTTCAGGTTGGGCATGTCGCTTTCCGTCGGCTGCAGTCGCAGCCAATAGAACCAGATGAAGACACTGAGCACCGAAAAGCCGGCATAGGCCAGAAGCTGATGGGCGAACGCCAGGTCGGGCCAGACCAGGAGCAGGAGGCCGACGGCAACGGCGGCGAGGCCAAGCCAGATCAGGACGAAACCGGGGGCCAGGATTTCCAGGACACCGAGGACACCGCCCAAAGCGAGCCAGTGCCAGAACTGGATGTCCTGGATGAACGGCACCATCATGGCGTGGTGCGTCCGTTGGTCAGCGAGGGCGTGCCGTCTTTGGCGAACACCTCCTTGGCGATTTCGCCGATGCCGCCGAGCGAGCTGACCAGGGCGCTTGCCTCCATCGGCAGGAACACCACCTTCTGGTTCGGCGAATTGGCGAACTGGCGGAAGGCCTCGACATATTGCTGGGCGACGAAATAGTTGATCGCCTGTCTGTCGCCGCGCGCCAGCGCTTCGGACAGCATCGCGGTCGCCTTGGCCTCGGCCTCGGCCTCGCGCTCGCGCGCCTCGGCGTCGCGGAAGGCGGCCTCGCGCCGGCCCTCGGCTTCGAGGATGGCGGACTGCTTTTCGCCTTCGGCCTTGAGGATGGCCGCCTGGCGCAGGCCTTCGGCGTCCAGGATGTTGGCGCGCTTGTCGCGCTCCGCCTTCATCTGGCGCGCCATGCTCGCCACCAGGTCGGTGGGTGGGGCGATGTCCTTGATCTCGATGCGCGTGACCTTGACGCCCCAGGCAGTGGTGGCGTCGTCGACCACGGTTAGAAGCTGGGCGTTGATGCGGTCGCGCTGGGAAAGCAGTTCGTCCAGGTCCATCGAGCCCATGACGGTGCGGATATTGGTCATGGTGAGGTTGACGATCGCGCGCTCGAGATTGGTGACCTCATAGGCGGCGCGCGCCGCTTCCTGCACCTGATAGAAGACCACGCCGTCCACCGTGACCATGGCGTTGTCCTTGGTGATGACCTCCTGCGAAGGCACGTCCATCACCTGTTCCATCATGTTGATGCGCGCACCGATGCGATCGACGAACGGCACGATCAGATGCAGGCCGGGGCGCAGCGTGCGCGTATAGCGGCCGAAGCGCTCGACCGTGAACTCGCTGCCCTGCGGGATCGACTTCACCCCCATGAACACCAGGGTGACGGCGACCGCAAGCACGGCCAGAACGAACAGGCTGAACCCATCCAGCATCATTATTTGCTCCAATCGAACCTCAGCCCTCCACCCGTCCACTGGCGGAGGACCCAAAATTCCTGCGCTGCCGGGCGACGGGGCCGAGCAGACCTCAGCGACCGGCGGACATGGCGGTCACTCTATCCGGATCAAGATGAATTAAACGTTAACAGATCTCCTGTCGCCTCCCTTTTGCCCCGGGTTCGCCCCCGGATCATTGGCTGGTATCGGTCGCGGGCTCGGCGGCGAGGCCGACGGGCAGGACCGAGGGCTCGAGCAGCGGCTCGGCCGCGCCGAGCTGGTCGGTATTCGGGGTTTCCGGGGCAGGGACGGTCGCCTCCTGCTGGTCGCCCGCAGCTGCCGGCTGGGGCTTGGTCTTGTCGAGATCGTCGATGCGGGTCGGCGGAATGCCTTCGGTCGCGAATTCGCCGATGTGATATTGATGGCACATGGTGCAGTTGTCGCCGGCCGAGCGCTCGACATGGCATTCGGCGCAGGTTTCCCGCCGCATCGGCGCGAAATTGGCGACGAAGCGGTGGGGATCGCGCTGCTCGAAGGACTTCAGATAGTTGGTGTCCTCGTTCAGCCGATGGCAGGCGATGCAGCCGTCGTCGCCGACCGCGCTGAAATGGGTGGCGTGCACGAAGGTGGTGAACTTGCTCTCGCCGGCGATCGGCTTGAACGGGCCCCAGTTGATCAGCAGGCCGCCGCCCGGCTGCTGGTCGACGCTGTGGCATTTGGTGCATTTGCCGGGCGTGTTCTTGTCGGCGAGCAGCTGGAACAGCGCATCGCCGTAGCGCTCCGCGGGCGTGCCGAAGGACTGGGCGCTGATGTCGAGCCAGGTGCGCAGCACCACGTCCTCATGGCCGACCGGGCGGTAATAGAGGATGTAGTCCTTCCTGTACCAGCCGCCGGCCTTGGCCCATTCCTCGGGGTCGAGGGTGGGCAGGCCGAGCGCTTCGTTCTCGGCTGCGGGGTCGCTCTGATCCGGCAGCGGCTGCACCTCGATGCTGCCGTTCTGCGCAAGAATCAGGCCGGCGACCTGGCTGGCGCCATCGTCTGCAGCGCGGCTGTCGCTGAGATCGTCGTCGCCGTCGCTGCCCTGGATGCCCGGCGTGATCTGACCGCCCGGTCTGGTCGCACGGTAGGCCACCACCTCCTGTTTGAGATTGGGGAACCAGGCGGTGCCGGCGGCGGCGATCACGTCCTGTGGGATGTGGCCGACCAGGCGGCCGACGGTGTCGGTGTCGAGCGAATTGTTGAGGCTGGCCTCGACGCGCTGCTCGAGAATGCCCATGCCCGAGATGATCAGGTCGAACATCAGCTCCTTGATCGCCCAGGCGACCCGTCCGACCGACTGCAGCTCGGCGTCGCCGGCGTCGGAGAGATCCTGCAGATCGGTCTCGGCGATCACGTTCAGATCGTCGGCGATCACCGGATCGGCGGCGATCAGGAGCTTGGTGTAGGGCGAGACGTCGAAGGCGAGTGGGGTTTCCGGCCATTCGCCGATGGCGATGCCGCGCTCCTGCAGAGTCTCCAGGTCGAGTTCGGGCACGGCGATCACCGGCGTGCCCTTCGGACCGGCGACGGTCTCGCCGATGATGTCCTCGCTGTGGCAGCGTCCGCAGGTGTCGGCGAAATCAGCGGTCAGCATGAACTGGCCGGTACCGTCGGGGGCGTGGCAGCTGTCGCAGGTCTCGGGCGGGCGCACGCCCTGCTTCCTCTTCTCCGGAAAATTCTTCCGGTTGTGCGAATCATGGTCGAAGATGATGCGCGTGCGCTGGTTGTAGGGGTAGTCGCCGAAGGAGGGATGGCCGTCGGAAAAGGACGGGAAGGTCACCTGGTGGCAGGACTGGCAGCGCGCATTGGTGACCTCCAGGAGGTCGGACTCCTCGCCCTCATGCTCCTTGTGGCAGGCGCCGCAGGCGAGCTTGCCGTTCTGCGCCTGCAGCGGCACCGGAAAGGCCGTGCGGCTGACGTCGATGGTCCAGGGCGTGGGTGCGGATCGCGCGATCTCCTCGAACTCGCCGATGAGCTGGGCGAGCTCGGGTCGCGGCAGGGTGTGCGCGTTCGCCGCATCCGGTCCCCATTTATGGCAGGCGAGGCATTTCTCGTTGTCCGCATCCGGATTGCCCCCGGCGACGGACGCCTGCAGCCAGTGCAGCGGACCACCGGTGGCGGCGGTATGGCAATCGCTGCAGGATTCGACCTCGGCATGCACGCCGTTGACGGCGCCCGCATCCACCAGCTCGGTGTTGAAGCGGCTGCCCACCAGAAACAGCAGCAGGCCGAAGCAGACCATGGTGACAAAGGCGGTGAAGCGCCCGCGCCGGCTCCTGAGCGAGCGCACGGGCACGCAGGGCGGCAGGCTCCGGCAGCACTGGCCGTCCGGCAGCGGCCCCTGTTCGCACGGACCGCCGGCGCTCTTCGGACGCGAGCAGACCCAGCTGTCCTGGCTGCGCCTCGGGCGGCATTCGGCGAGCGTGCGGCAGCAGCCCTTGCGGTCGGGGCCGAGCGCGCAGGGCCGACCGGTGCTGGCGCGACCGCAGACCCAGATCTGGGACGGACGCTCATAGGCGCTGGAGCGGTGATCGAAATTCTGCAGGCGCGGCTTCATGGCGCGGCCGTGGCGAAGGCGTAGACGAGGACGATATGCACCAGCGAGAACAGCATCAGGCCGTAATTCAGCGGCAGGTGGAAGAACAGCCAGCCCTTCAGGGTCAGCTGGATGGCATATTGATAGTCGAGATCGGCTTTCGCCGAAACCAGGGAGTCGATCTCGCCGAGGATCTGGCGGCCGCGCTCGTCGAGATAGCGATCGAGCTCACGGATCGCCACATGCAGGCGCCGCTCGGGCCGGTTGCCGCCGAGCAGATGGCTCATCAGATGCTTCGGGCGCTGCAGATAGGGGGCGAGCTCGGCGACGTAGAAGTCGGCGATGGTCGAGGCGCGCGTTTCCTGCACCGAGGTCATGGCGAGCTGCTCGATATCGCGCGCGATCTGGGCGCGCAGCACCGGGATGCGCTCGAAGATCACGCGTTCGCCGCGCGCGCTGATGCGGTGCGGCAGAAGGCGGGAGAGTGCGACGCCGATCAGGCCGCTCACGGTGATCGTCATGTAGAGAATCCAGAGCGTGATCTCGAACGGGCCGTTGGGCAGGGAAAAGTCGGTGTGCAGCAAAAAGAGCAGGAAGCAGAGCAGGCCGGTGTAGATGTGCAGCTGCAGCCAGATCGACATGCGCACCATCGGCAGGATGTTGAGCTTCTTCCTGAGATTGAAGATCGCCAGCAGCACCATGCCGGCGAACAGCGTCCATCCGTCCAGGAAGGCGGTGCCGCGCAGCGACATGTCGTAGAGCAGCTCGACCGCGAGAATCAGCCCCGCCATCATGCCGGTGAGCGCCCAGTTGCGCAGGCGGCGCTGGCCGAAGGTGGTCATCGCGCCAGCCAGTCGACCAGGCGCTCGCGATCGCGCAGGTCGATGCGGGTGAGCGCGTCATGGGGACAGGCGCGCTGACAGGCGGGGCCGCCCGGCTGCTCCAGGCAGAGGTCGCATTTGGTCGCCTTGACGATCGGCGCCTGGGTCTCCTGGTCGACGATGAAATCGCCGTTCTCGTCTCTGATCTCGACCATGCGGATATTGTCGTAGGGGCAGGAATTGGCGCAGGTGGCGCAGCCGATGCAGGTGATGTCGTCGATGATCACCAGGCCGTCTGGGGTGCGGTGGATCGCGCCGGTCGGGCAGCCGATCAGGCAGACCGGGTCGACGCAGTGCATGCAGGCGTTGGCGACCTGGAGATTGTCGTGCTCCGGGCCGTGCCGGATGAAGCGCGGATTGTTGTTGTGCGCGGCCGAGCAGGCGCGCACGCAGTCGTCGCAGGCGGTGCAGCGGTCGGTGTCGATGAACATCGCCGCCGTGCCGTTGATGGTGCGGTTGTTCATCAGGAAGTTGATGGTCGCCTGCTCGAGCGGCAGCTCGGCTTCCCAGGTCAGATCGGCGGACATGCGCACGCTGTTCGAGGTCGGCGGCCCGGGCAGCTTGTGCGGCGGGATGTTGGGCAGCACGTAGTCCTCGACCAGGGCGGTGGGCACGCGCAGCAGGTCGACGAAGCCGACCGCGCGCAGGCCGTGGCGCAGGCGCAGATCGTGGCCATCCCGCCAGTGGTCGACGATCTCGCTCAGGCCGAACACCTCGTTGTGGGTGACGTAGCCGACCGTGCGGTGGCCGTGGTCGAGGCGTTCGGAGATGCGGCCGAAGCCGTAGCGGATCAGGAGGAGCCCGTCGAGATAGTCGCCATGCTCGGCGATCACCGGCTCGGTGTAGAGCACGTCCACGCCGCTGCCCGCACCCAGGCCCTTGAATCCGCCGGACCATTCGAACTCGCCATGGGTCTCGAACAGGGTGTGGCGCGCGATATGCTCGAGCGCGGTTTCGTGCAGACCCTGGAACAGCGGGCTCTCGCGCAGATGCGCCTTCAGGCTGGAGGCGCGGTACTGGGCGTCGATCTGCTCGCGAAAGCCCTTGTCCCGCCTGCGGATGTCGCGCAGGCCCTGCCAGCGCAGCTCCAGCACTTCGACGTCGGTCTCGGCGATCCTGGTGGCGAGATGCGGCGAGCGCGACAGCGCCGCGACCGCGCCGAACATGTCCTGCTCGGTCATGACGCGCGTGGGCACCCGGGTGATCAGCCCCTCGATGCTGCCGATCGTGCCGCGGCCGTCCGCGCCGGCCAGACCCTCGTGGTCGTGGCCGTTGTGGTAGAGGTCGACGTTCCGCTGCTCGGGCGTGTCGGCCTGGCGCCACCACTGGCCGAGCGTCGCGAAGAAGCCGCGGCGCTCGTGGGTCTCGTCATCGTCGGTGGCGTCGATCCCGCTCTGATCGAGCAGCTCGCGCACCACGCCGGACATGATCACGAACAGCGCATTGCCGTAGTCGCCCTTGCGGATGATGATCTCGCCCCGGCGGTAGCGACGGATGCGCGCGTCGTTGCGGATGATGTCCTGCAGCGACAGGGTCGACGGGAACTGGCCCTGATCGATCGCGCCGAACACGCGAAGGGTGAACAGCACCCGCAGCACATCGCCTTCGGTCATGTCCGGCGCGAACGGGCGGTCCCAGCGTCTGGGGCGGGGAATGGCGGTACTGACCGACACCCGTCACCTGCTTTCCGGACGTTGGGGACCGCTGTCCGAGGCTTTGCGCAGCCCGATCATTGCGAGGGCTTGCCCTTGTATTTGTCGGGGCCCGGGATCAGCGCGTCGAGGGCCGCGAGCTGCGTGCCGTCGTGGCTTGCCACCAGCTGCTGGGCGGCGGCGGAGATGCGATCGGCGGCGGCTTCCAGCGCGGGGCCGTTGTTCAGCTTGAGGCTGGTGGAATGGGCGGCGCGCAGCATCTCCATGAATTCGGGCATGGGCAGCGTCTTCGCCGCCTCGCGCAGCTTCTTCCGCGCCTCATGGGCGCGCTTGGCCATGGCGACGGCGTATGTCGCCGGCGCCGTCGACTTGCCGACCGCGCGCAGCGCCTCCTCCAGCTCGACCGCGAGCCCGACCGCATACATCATGCGCTGGCGCTCGGGCTTGGCCACCGGGTTTTCCTTGCCGCCATTGTGCCAGGTGTTGTGGCGGATTTCGCCCTGGGACCAGGAGACCAGCTCGAACTTGCTGCCCGCGGTGTGGCCGCCTTTGTTGACCAGCTCCTCCTGGGGCACGATGTGGCAGCTGTAGCAGTTCTTGGTGAGCTGATAGAGCATGTGCGGCCGGATCATGCCGGCAGCCTCGGCGTCCGCCCAGCGCTGCTGCGCCTCGGCCTCGCTCTCGGTCTCCTTCTTCTTGCCGCTGAACTCGCTGTGGCGCTTCATCCAGTCCGCGCCGGCATTGTGACAGCTCTCGCAGGTGATGCCGGCGATCGGCTTGGGCTTGCCCTTCCTGACCTGGCTGGTGAAGTGGCAGTTCAGGCACACGCTTTCCGACTTGATGCGCTTCAGGCCGAGCTTGTCGGTGATCTTCTTCGCGTCATCGCTGCGCGGCAGGTCGGAGAACGTCTTGTAGTGATGGGTGTCCTTCCAGTTTTCGGTCTCTTTCTTGTGGCACTCGGCGCATTCGTCGGGCCCTTTCACCTTTTCGGTTTCAGGAGCTCCCTGGGCCAGCACCTCGGTGCTGCCGATCGCGAGAACCATCAGAACACACGCCACCGTCACCGAAGCACATGCGTGCGGCGGCCAACGCCAAACCTTCATTCCATCACCTCTCTTCGCGGATATCGAATGATACCCCCAATCCCCCTCAGGCCGGCCTCATCACACTGGATTGTACGAAACCTGGCCTGTATTTAGGTCGTCACGCGTCGAGAACCAGCCCCTCCTTGGGAATTGCCATGCAGGTCAGGCAGGTTCCCGGCAAGGGCTGGGTTCCCGGCTCCTCCAGATAGCGCACCGAGCCCTGTTTGATCGCCGTGGCACAGGTGCCGCATTGACCGGCACGGCAACCCGAATCCATCGCCACGCCGGCCGCTTCCGCGACGTCGAGCACGGTTTCGTCCTCGGACGTCCATTTTCCGACCTTGCCCGACCGTGCGAACACGATCTCGATGGGCTCGACCCGCGGAACATTGTCACCAACAGCGGGAGCCGCCGGTTTCTTCCCTTTGCGTTTGCCAAAAGACTCCCATTTGATGTCTTTTTCGGGGACACCCCACGCGCGCAGGTCTTCGATCAGGGCGTCCTGCATCGGCGGCGGACCGCACATGTAGAACTGGCAGTCCTTGGACGGCAGCAGGCCCTGGAACAGCCGCCGGTTGATCCGGCCGCGATAATGGAAGTCCCGGCCCTTGACGCAGTCGCGCGTGGGCTCGCCGTAGCAGATGACCACATTGATGTTCGCATGCTCGCGCGCCAGGCGCTTCAGATGGCCGGGCATCACATGCTGATGCTTGTTCTGCACCGCGTAGAACAGCCAGACCTCGCGCTTGCTCTTGGTGTAGGCGATGGTGTTGGCCATGCTCAGCATGGGTGTCAGGCCGATGCCGCCGGCGATCAGTACGGCCGGACGCCGGTCGGTCATGTCGAGATAGAAATTGCCGCCCGGCGCCTTGACGTCGACGATGCGGTCGACCTCGAGCATGTCGTGGAAGTAGCAGGAGCCGACGCCCTCGGGAATGTCCTCGGAACCGGGCGGGGCGCCCAGGCGCTTGATCGACACCCGGTACTGGTTGTCGTGGATCGGCGCGTCGGAGAGCGAATAGCAGCGGATCACCGGCTTCGGGATGCCGGGGATCTGCAGGCGGAAGGTCAGATGCTGGCCCGGCAGATAGCGCGGCACCGGCTTGCCGTCATAGGGCCGAAGATAGAAGGAGACGATGCCGTCGGCCTCGTCGACCCGCTTGTGGATGTAGAACTTGCGAAAACCACTCCAGGAGCCCGCCTCCGGGATTTGCCCGGTCTGCGCCTGAGTGAGAAGTTCGGTGGTCGCCTCGCGGAAGGAGCGAAGGGCGCTGATCTCGTCGCGCGCCACCATCTTGCGGTGGCGAAAGCCCGTGAGCAGGCTGCGTCCGGCCTGCAGCAAGAGGCCGCTCGCGACCAGCAGCGTCGCAAGCTCCATCAAAGTCGGCATCATGAGTTCACGATCTCCGAACGGTTACAAGCGACCGTTTGACGTCGTCCCGAAGACAGGTGAGCGGATCGTCCCATAGGTGTATGTTCCTACAACTGCCCGATCAACCGGTAGTCGCCGATATCGACGAAAGCCGGTCTGCAGGCGACAACGAACAAGGCGTTCCGGTTTTTCGACTTTCCGGCTACAGTGCCCGTCGCTGTCCATGGGGCGCTCGCGCAGGCGAAGATACCTACCTATGGTCCGATGTGCAACTCGAAGCGGGGGGCTATGTTGGATCTGGTCGCCGGCGGGCGGCGCGCTATGTTGCTAGGGTCGGTATCAACAAGAAGCTTCTGTTCATGACGCGATATGGACGACATTGCCGGGCAGGTCTGATCATCGCCTTGATGCTGGGAGCGGCGCTGTTCGATCGCGGAGCTTTCGGGCAGGATGCGGCCTGGGAGGGATTGATCAATGCGGGGCGTAACGCCTTGCAGCAGCAGAATTATTCCGAAGCCGAACGCCATTTCGAAGCTGCGCTCGAAGCCGCGGAACGGTTCCCCTCGGGCGACTCCCGGCTGGGCAAATCCTACAACAATCTGGCGGCGGTCTATTACGCTCAGGAGGACTACGAGCGCGCCGAGCCGCTGATGCGCCGGGCGCTCGCCCAGCTGCGCGAGTCCCTCGGTCCGAAGAACACCGAGGTCGCGCAGACCATGAAAAACCTGGCGGCGCTGTACTATCTGCAGGGGAATCGCAGCGAGGCCGAGGCCCTGCTCAAGCAGTCCCTGGAGATCCTGGAGGAGGTTCACGGCCCCAATCACGCCTTCGTCGCGACCGTCTTGAGCAACCTCGCCGGCCTCTATCAGGCGGAGAACAGGTTTCGCGATGCCGAGCCGCTGCTGACGCGTTCGCTCAAAATTTGGGAAAGTCTTCTTGGTCCCGAGCATCCGGACGTGGTGCGCAGCCGCGAGCTTCTGGCGAAGGTGCGTGCGGGTCAGGGGGGCGGGCCGGGTGCTCCGACGCCCGCAGCCGACCCGCGGGCGCTGACGGCGATCGCCGAGACCGGGCAGGCGGCAGCTGCGGAGCGCGCCGAGGAGGAGGAAATCGCCAAGGCGGCCGAAGCGCTCGAGGACCTGACCGAGCAGTCCAAGGCCGAGGCCGACCGCGCCAGGGCCGAAGCCGCCGGCGTGCCCGTGCCGCCGCTGAGCCCGATCGGCCAGACCCGGGTCACCGGCATCAACCGGTCTCCTCCGACCCCGGGGGCCGAGGCGGGCGATGCCGCAGGGGACCGCGAAAGGGCCGATGCCGGCACCGGCGGGCCGGCTCCGAGCGGGATCGTGACCTCCGCGCTCGGGACGTTCGATGCCGCCGCCCAGGAAAAGGCCACGGCGATCCTGGACGACGCGGCGAGGGCGAACGACGTCACCTTTTCGCTCTATCTGTCGACGCTCTGGTCGGTCGACGAGGCCAGGCGCTACTGGCAGGCAATGACGTCAGCCATGCCCGAGGTGTTCAGGGACAAGCAGATCGAGATCGAGGAGGTCACCGCCGAGGGCGGACCCGATCCGTTCTATCGGGTGCTGGCGGCGCCGTTCGCCTCGGATCCGGAAGCGCAGGCGGTATGCGACCGGATCAAATCCAAGCTGCGCACCCATGACTGCAGCGTCGTGGCGCGCGACAAGGCGACCGCCGGCGGCTGATCTCCCCTGCGCCCGGCGCCGATGGCCGATCAGGCTTTGTGACCGGCTCCGCTTCAGGCCTCAGAACTGGTAAAGAAACTCCAGGCGGCCGCCATAGGCGTCGTCGTCGACCTCGATGTCGCCTTCGCCTTCCTGCAGCGCATAGAAGCCTTCGAGCTGCACCAGGGACTGCTGGGTGACCTTCTGCTGCGCCTGGAAACCGACGCCGACCTGCCACTCGAAGCCCTGCTGCAGCTTGTCCTCGAGGCCGAGATCCTTGTAGCCGGCGATCTCCAGACCGAGATTGGTCCAGTGGTCGTTCCAGAAGGCCTGATAGCCGACAGCACCACCGAAATTGTCGTTGGCCTTGTTGTCGAGCTCCGAGCCGAAGGCGCCGATATTGGGCGAGGCGAACAGGATGCCGAGCGGCGCCAGCGGTCCGCCGCCGTCGACGTTCTCGCGGCCCGCCTGGGTGAAGTTGCCGAGCGAGACGAAGGGGTTGATCCAGATCGTGTCGTCGGAGCGATGCGGCGTCCAGGAGAGTTCGGTCGAGAGCAGCACGCCGTCGGTGACCAGATCGCTTTCGTCCTCGACCGCGTAGGAGCCGTTGGCGCGCCAGGTCAGGCTGTAGCGGCCGAGGCGCTCGGCGACCGAGATGCCGGCATGCACGCTGTCGCCGTCCTCGATCGCGCTGTCGTCGTCGCTGTCCAGCGTGTAGACGAAGTCGACGTTCCAGGTCTTGAACTCGGTGTCGAACGAGTTGAAGAAGCCGAACTGCTGCAGATCGCCTTCGTCCTCGTCGCCATTGCCGATATTGTTGGCGCCGCGATTGACCGAGTCCCAGCTGTAGAGAAGGCTGGAGCGCCAGTTGGAGACGCCGGGCAGGCGGATGTTGTTGCGCACGATGCCGACCGCGTCCTGGGTATCGTTCACCAGGATGCCGTCCTGGAAGATGATCGGCTGGCGGCCGACGGTGAAGCCGAAATCGAGCCAGGTGGTGCCTTCCTTGTCGAGCACCGGAAACAGGCTGCCGAAATCGCCCTCGGCGAACAGCGTGCGGATATTGGCGTTGGTGAAGTCGAGCCAGCCCTCGTCGTCGCCATTGGCCTCGCCCTCGAAGCGGTAGCCCGAGAACTGGCCGCCGCGGTTCTTGTCGAGCGGGCGGATGCCGAGCACCAGCTTCTCGGTGGTGGTGAGCTGCAGATTGGCGAAGAAGTCGAAGCGGTTCGCCCAGTCGGTCAGCCGCTCGCTGTCGCCGATGCCGGTGTCGACGGTCTGGAGGGCCGAGCGCAGCGTGCCGAACACCCAAAGGGCGGGTGTCCAGACGGCGCCGGTCGGCAGCTCGAAGCCCTGGCCGAGATTGCCCTCGCCGAGGAAATTGTCACCCAGCTCCAGGATCAGCCCCGGGCGTTGCGGGATGTCTCCCTTGGTGAAGAATTTCGTGGGCTTGTCGTTGATCTTGGTGCTGCCCCGGCTGTCGCCGAGGAACATCTCCGCGGATGCGCCGCTGATCAACGATGGAATCAAGGCGATGGCGAGGCCTGCGCCCACGCGGCGCCACGGCGTCCTGCCAGGCTTGTAAAGACGATTGCGGAGTGCCAAGAAGCCCTCTCCCTCAAGGTCGTACGCTGTGAAATCTCATCGTTTCGATCGGGCTGTCACGTCAGCCGAAACGTCATGATGTCGTCACGTTCAAGACCAACGGGAGGCCGGCGCACACCAGACCTCCCGTCGTCTTTCAGGTGATCGGCAGATCATCGATCCTGCCTGCCGCTGCCACTACTGGCGAAGCTGGCCTTCGATCCAGGCCTTGCCGCCGTTCTGGCTGACCGTGCTGTCATTGTGCACGTCGAAGGTCACCATCTTCTCCCAGAGGATGTCGGCGCCCTCGACCACGGCGTCGGCGACGTCCTTGGCGCTCATGCCGTAGTCGAAGCCGACCCGCTGCACCGCGGTGATCAGGTTGACCGGCACCATCTGCGAGTTCAGGCGGATGGAGGCGGTGTAGGGCCCCTTGCCGGTGAGCTCGTCGCCGTCGATCTCGTAAGACGCCCAGCGATTGCCGAGCGGCTCGATGCCCTTTCTGTGATTGCGCTCCGTGGTCGGCTCGCCCGCGAACACCAGCGACAGCGTCGTCGGCCGCACGATCGGCAGCGCCGTCACCGTGTAGGGGATCGGGATCACCGCCTCGCGCTCGCCGCCGCGGCCCTGGGTCACCACGAACTTGGACTGCAGGCTGAAGAGATAGGGATCCTCCTCCAGCTCGCCATTGTGCACGTAGAGCGAGTGCAGGTCGCGCAGATCGCCATTCGGGTCGCGGTCGCCGGAGACGAAGACGACATTGCCGTCCGCATCCTTGACCTCGACATTGAGCCAGACGAGCCGCTCGCCGGTGAAGCCGGTGGGCACGTTGTGGCCGTCGGTGATGTTCTTCACCTCGACCTCGAACTCGATGCCGCCGGCGTTCGCCTGCTCGATCCTGACGTCGCCGAGGTGATAGCCGTTCCTGAGCACCTCGAGCCGCTTCTTGCGCGCCACATCCAGGCGTTCGAACTGGATGCTGAGGATGTCGCGGGCGTCGTAGCGATCATCGATCGAGGCCCAGGCATCCGGGAACTCGTAGCCGTCGGCGACATTGTCCTCGAACGCGTCCGTGCCCCAGCCGGCCTTGTAGTCGAACTTCAGCCAGTCCGCGATGGTCGCCATCTGCTGGGCGTCCGCATTGTGCGGGAAGACGCCCGGGTGGATCACCGAATAGTCCGGACCGGAGAAGAAGTGGCTGGACAGCTTGCGGGGCTTGGTGGGCACGCCGCCGACCACGGCGGCGGGGCCGTAATCGAAGTCGGACGGAATGCCCTGGATCTTGCCCATATGGCAGTCCTGGCAGGTGACGCCGCGATCGGCCGCCGGCGACAGGCGATACTCGCTGAACGCCTCCTCCAGGCGGAAGCCGTTGAACAAGGTCACGTCATGGCATGACCCACAGAAGGTCGGGGTCGAGATCGGCTCGAACTTCCTGGCCTCGGTATGGATCTTGCGGCCGAGCTCGTCCTCCTTGGTGACCACGCGGTATTTGTCGTCCTTGAGCACGCGCTCCATCTCGGCATTGCCGGTCGGGCCCATCACCGGATCGAGCAGGCTGCCCTCGGCCAGCGCCAGGCGGCCACTGACCTTGTTGTAGCCCTTGGTGATGCGGTGGCAGACCACGCAGGTAATGCCCTCGCGCGAGGTCGGATGGCGCTCCAGATTGGAGATGAACGGGCTCTCGCCGAGATTGGCGCCGACCTGGTTGTGGCAGCGCAGGCAGAAGTCGCCCATCGAGCTCGACGTGCTGAAGTTCAGAAAGTTGCTGATCGCCAGATAGACCGGGCTGAGCTGCGCATAGGAATGCTGCGAGACCGACCATTCCTCGTACTGCTTGGGATGGCAGGTGCCGCAGGTCGCGGCCGAGGGATAGCGGCTCTCGCCGAACAGATCGTCGTGGGCGGTCTGGGCGTCCTGTGGCTCGTCCGCGTCATCGGTCGCCGCCAGGGCCTGTCCGAAGACCATGCCGGACAGCAGCACGGCACCGGCGACCGCCAGGGCTCGGACCGATTCAGGAAGAGACGAGCGCGCGAAACGATCCATCGATCTCCACATTCCTACGCTATCGCAGGCTTTCATGCTGAACTCCCCACCGGACTTGAACGGAAAACACGGTAACCTGCCCGCACTATAAACTGCGCGCGCATTCCCAAATCTGTGCCGAATGCCAATTTTGGTAGGGGATGAGCCGGCAAATGACAAGTCAACCCGGGAGCAATTATTAAGAAAAATCCATCCTGGTTCTTAATAGAGGCCAGGGTGTTGCGCTCTGTCGCTTCGTGGTTGCTTGAATGTTTTTTCATGCAAACGCACTATGGCGTAGTGACGCTTTAGGAGACAAAAATTGTATTTTATATCTACTTCGGAGGTATTTGGGCCTTTCCCATCACATGGTCTCACCTGATCGGGAAGGACGAGGGGGAGGACAGCGCGCCCTGCTCCCGTCCGATCGAGGCGCGCGCTCGCCTTCAGGACATCAGCGGTGAACGTCGACGACGGTACGCCCCCGAACCTGGCCGCTCAGCACGGCGCCGGCCTGCTTCACGACATCCGCGAGGCCGATCTCCTGGATCGTGGATTCGAGCGCGGTCAGATCGAGCTCATGCGCCAGCCGCGCCCATGCCGCCTCGCGCCGCGGCTTCGGCTGATAGACCGAGTCGATGCCGAGCAGCTTGACGCCGCGCAGGAGGAAGGGGATGACGCTCGCCCTGAAGTCGTTGCCGCCGGCATTGCCGACCGCCGCAAGCGCGCCCTGCGGCTTCAACTGTCCGAGCACGCGCGCCAGCGTCGAGCCGCCGACCGCATCGATGCACGCCTGAAACCGTGCGGATTCCATGGGTCTGCCCGCGTCCTCCGCTAGCTCGGCGCGATCGACGAACTGGCTGGCGCCAAGCGCACGCAGATAGTCATGGGTCTCCGGCCGGCCGGTGGAGGCGGTCACCTCGTAGCCCGCCTTGGCGAGCAGCGCGATCGCGATCGAGCCGACCCCGCCTGCCCCGCCGGTCACCAGCACCTCGCCCTTGTCCGGCGCCATGCCGTGGTCTTCGAGATCCATCACCGCCAGCATCGAGGTGTAGCCGGCCGTGCCCACCGCCATGGCGCGGCGCGGCGTCCAGCCTGTCGGCACCTGCACCAGCCAGTCGCCCTTGACCCTGGCACGCTCGGCAAGGCCGCCCCAGTGGCGCTCGCCGACGCCCCAGCCATTCAGGATCACCGCATCGCCCTCCCTGAACTCGGGATGATCGCTCGCTGCGACCGTGCCGGCAAAATCGACCCCCGGCACATGCGGAAAATCGCGCACCAGCGGCGCCTTGTTCAGGATGATCAAACCGTCCTTGTAGTTGATGGTCGAGAAGGCGACATCGACCAGCACGTCGCCCGCCGGCAGCCGGTCCTCATCGACCTCCTCGATCGCCGAGCTTACGCTCTTGTCGTCATGTTTGGTCAACATCAGGGCTCTGAACATGGAAGCTCCTTCGGCGTGGACATCCTTCCCGGCACGCTTTCTTTCGGCCATGTCCGGGATGGTCTTGTCAAGGAGCCGCGACCCGCATTCACTGGTGCGGTGACAGGGAGAAACGCTCATGGCCTATGCAACCGCCGCCGACGGTGTCCGGCTTTACTATGAAGAGACAGGCAGCGGCGATCCGCTGATCTTCGTGCACGAATTCGCGGGCGATCATCGAAGCTTCGAACCGCAGGTGCGCTTCTTCAGCCGCCGCTATCGCTGTCTCACCTATGCCGCGCGCGGCTACCCGCCCTCGGACGTGCCGAAGGCCGTCGAGAGCTACGGTCAGAAGATTGCGGCCGCTGACATCATCGCCGTGCTCGACGCCGCCGGCGTCGATCGGGCGCATATCGTCGGCCTGTCCATGGGGGCGTTCGCGACCCTGCATGCCGGCCTGGATTTTCCGGCGCGCGCGCGCTCCCTGGTGCTCGCCTGCATCGGCTACGGTGCCGAGCCCGAACGCGAGGCGGAATTTCGCGAGCTTTCGGAACAGGCGGCGCGCGCCTTCGAGACCCAGGGCAGTGCCGCCTTCGCCGAAGTCTATGGCGCGAGCGCCGCGCGCGTGCAGTTCCAGGTGAAGGACCCGCGCGGCTGGCGGGAGATGGTCGACGGGCTTGCCGGTCATGATCCGCTCGGCAGCGCCAACACCATGCGCGGCGTGCAGGCGCGCCGGCCTTCACTCTACAGCCTGACGGATCAGATCGGCGCGCTGACGCTGCCGACCCTGATCATCTGCGGCGACGAAGACGACCAGACGCTGCAGCCCGGCATCTTCCTGAAGCGGACCATCAAGGCGTCGGGCCTGCTGGTGCTGCCGAAGACCGGCCCCGCCCTCAATCTCGAGGAGCCGGACATGGTCAACGGGGCCCTTGCCGAGTTCTTCGCCCAGGTCGAGGCCGGACGCTGGGACATGCGCGACCCGCGGGCCGACCCCGACGAGATCATCCGGACGCGCTGAGCGTCCGGGCGGTTCTCAGCTGTCCCGCCAGAGACCGTAGCTGCGCGCTTCCGACGGCGCCCCGAGCAGATCACGGCTGCCATCCTGGCTCGCGAACAGCCGATCCGGGCTGTGGCCGCTGGTGTCGCCGTGGAGACCGCGTGGCTGCCAGCTGCTGCGCAAGGTGAGGCAGCGGCGATTGAGGTCGGCGAGGCCGTCCCAGCCGCCCAGGGTCAGCACCCGGTCGATATCGGCGCGCAGGATGTCGAACACCCGGCCGACGCCTGCCTTGCCGGCGACCGCAAGCCCGAACAGATGCGGCCGTCCGATCAGGCAGGCGGTGGCGCCCAGCGCCAAGGCCTTGACCACGTCGCTGCCGCGCCGGATGCCGCCGTCGATCAGCACCGGCAGCCGGCCTCCGACCTCGTCGACGACAGCGGGCAGGGCATGGATGGAGGAGATCGCCCCGTCCAGCTGGCGGCCGCCATGGTTGGACACGATCAGCCCGTCGATGCCGTGGTCGATCGCGAGCCGCGCTTCGTCCGGATGCAGCACGCCCTTCAGCAGCAGCGGCCCGGACCAGATCGAGCGCAGCCAGTCGACGTCGCGCCAGCTCATGGTCGGATCGAGGCTGTCGGCGACGAACTTGCCGAGCGCGATCAGGTCGCTCCTCTCCTCGGTCACGTAGTTCGCCATGGTCAGGCGCGGCCGGGTCGCCATGCGCATGATCCAGGGCAGGCAGCGGATCAGGTCGAAGCCGTGGCGCAGCTTCGGCATGGGCGGCACCACGAAGCCGTTCTCGAGATCGCGCTCGCGCTGGCCGAGCACCTGGTTGTCGATGGTCAGCACCAGCGCCTTGTAGCCGGCATCGCGCGCGCGCTCGGCGAAGGATTTGACCAGGCCGCGGTCGCGATACATGAAGGTCTGGAACCACTTGATCCCGGTCGACTGGTTGGCCAGGTCCTCGATGTTCACGGTCGAGGCATGGCTCATCACATAGACCGTGCCGGCCTCGTTCGCCGCCTCCGCCGCCTCCACCTCGCCCCTGGGCCAGACCATGCCGGCAAGGCCGGTCGGCCCGATCAGCACGGGCAGGTCCAGGCGCTGGCCGAACAGCTCGACCGAGAGATCGCGGGTCGACGTGCCCAGCAGCGGCTGCGGCATGAACTCCAGCCCGGCGAAATCGCGCTCGTTCCGCCCCCTGGTGATCTCATCCTCGGCGCCGCCGTCGATGAAGTCGAACACCATGCGCGGCAGACGCCTTTTCGCCAGGCGGCGAAGGACGGCGAGGCTGTAGGCGGTCTTGTCCAGGTTCATCCACGCGCTCTCAGAAAGCCAGGCGGCGGGGGGGCAAGGCGGTCCCTGGCGCCGGGCAGGTCACTCCATGGCTCCGACCATAAGCTTTCTTCGCGATTTCGCCAGACCTCAGCCGGCGCTCGACGGGACGTCGGACGGGGCTCGAGCGATGAGATCATCCGGGATGGAGCCGATTTCGAACCATGCCGAAGGCTGCCCATTGTCAGGCCGGACAAAAGGCGACAGAGTGGCGGGATGGGAGGCTTTTTTCGATCTCGATGCTGGATTTACAGGGGCTGACATTTGGCGATTTCCAAGATGACGCTGGCGGCGGTCAGGCGGGCCTATCGCACCTGGCATGACAGCCGGGGCGAGGATGTGAACGACTTCATGGAGCTTGCGGCGGACGACGTCCACCTGATCACGCTCGCCGACGGCGCAAGCCCGCTGGAATTTTCGCGATCCTGCCGCGACAAGGCTGACTTCCGCCGCTATCTCGAAGGATTGATCGGGGACTGGGACCTGCTGGGGGCGACCGTCGAGGAGATGATCGCCCAGCGCGACTGGGTCGTGCTGCTGCTCGAAACCTCCTGGCGCAACCGGCGCACCGACAGGAGCTTCTCCAGCCCGGCCGCCCACGCCTGGCGCTTTCATGCCGACAAAGCCACCGAGATCCGCCTCTTCTTCGATTCCGCCCGCTGGACCACCGCCGCCAGCGGCGACGCGCCGCGGCGTTGACTTGCCTGAACCCGGATTACAGGCTGGCGAGGAAGCTCGCGGCGTCCTGGGTTTTCGGGTCCCAGCGCGGCGTGTCGTCAGACAACGGCTTTAGAATATCCGCTCCCTTCGAGCAGCGACCGTCAGGGACGAGGCGATAGACGCCGTCCGGGTTCTGCAGGCGACGAATTCGATTCATCTCGAAGTCGTCCGCACTCCCTCCGCTCGCCAGCCCGTCGAACTCATCGTCGACCTTGAAGTCGATGCCGGCAGCCTCAGCGCGGTCGCGCAGAATGCGCAGATCGGCGAGGATCTTTTCACGCTCACCGACGGGCCCGCCAGGGCGGTCTTTCCCGACTTTCTGCAACGCCGTCACCACCCACCGCTTCACGCCGATTTCCTTTAACAGCTCGGGCATGGCGTCGAGCTGGGCGCGGCGTTTGGGGATCAGGACCGAGGTCACCACAAGCTCGGTCGCCGCGGGCAAACTGTCGACAGCTTTCTTCAGACCCTCGACAGTCGAGGCAAAAGCCCCCTGCTTTCCACGCTGGCGATCATGCGCCTCCGCCTCCGCCGCATCCAAACTCACCGAAATCCGCCCCGGCGCCAGCACGGCAAGCTCGTCGACCCATTGGGCGAGATGAGTGCCGTTGGTGACGAGACTGGTGGGAATGTTCAGCCACTGGCCGGTAGAAAGGATGGCTCGGGTGTAGGGGAAGGAGTCGGGGAGAAGGGGTTCGTAGCCTTGGATGCATAGGTTCGAGACTTCACCATGCTTAGATTCTATTTCGTTGATATAGCTCACATAATCGTTGGGCTGCAGCAAGTTATTTGTATCAGCTTCGCCTCTCTGTTGAATGTAACAGAACGCACAAGCCAAGTTGCAACCCGTTGGGGCCGGAACCACAAACGTGAGTCTCAAACCCACATTCTCTTTGCCCCACGCATTATACGGCAGGGCGACTGTAACAGTCATCCTCTTTACCTAACTCATAAGACCCACTTTTACGGCAGCATGATGCTATTTATGTCTCTTGGCAACCCATATCCTCCAAAAAAAAAATTAACAAAACGTCAAAAATCACAATAATATATGGACAATTCTTCAAATTTCAGAAAAAATTGTGTGAAACTATTTAATTATTTATACTAGTATAGAGTTGTATAGAAGGCAATGCAGCTTAGTACGGGTTTCTCGTTCTTGTTGTGATCGATTTGACGCCAAATATGAGTCGGTTTGTTAGCTCACAAAATTCCATGAGGTTGAGCACTGCAAACCGATGATCGCGCAGGAACTTCAAGCCTTCCAATGCTGTATAGGGCAAGCTAGGTGATATTGGTCGGTCAAGGCGCAAGAGAGCGACCTCATGAGCAAGCCTAAAAGCGTCTCCCCAACGTGGACCTGGGCGTGGAAGCTCGACGCACCGGACAGACTGCGCTTCGTCGCTGGATTGCCTTTCTCGCCAGCGTAGTGGAGCATGTAGCAAAAATCGCAGATCAGTTCTTCCGACGCGATCGGTTGCTTGCGCTACCAACTGAGTAATGTCCCGATGAACGGTAATTGTCCTCTGGCTGATTGTGTTTGACCCTTCCCGACCAAGTCGATCGATCCATGGGTCCGGCGTTCCATCAAGGAGCAAACGGTCTGGATTAACCCAATCTTTGTCGTGGTCTGGTTCCGGAAGATCATACCCTGCATCAAGGTAAAAAGGATCGATTAAAGAAGGCCGTAAGGTACCTACCAGGACGACAGCTCGCTCTTGAAACCACTCGGCCCGAGCATCGCGTTCAGGGTGATCCGTTAGGATCAACGCTCGGAACTGTGTGGCTAAGAATTCCAAGTTGTGAAGAACTGCCTGCGACCGACGATCGTGCTCGAATTGTCCACTATCAACGATCCATATCAGCGCTCGAAATCGATCATCAAGCTTATCTATCGCTCTAAGCCTGTCCAGCATCTCTTGGAAATTGAGCATAATGCTTTCAGGTTCTGTGCCGATAAATGTGCGTTCTCGACTCACTGTTATTAATGTGTCTGATTCTCGATAGAGATCCTCAATTGCGTCTTGCGAGTCGAGTGTGTCATCGTGATCTGCACTTCCATTTACATCGATCTCGTTGAATGACTGTCGTTTTCTTATTGGCAGGCGCAAGCCGTTGATAGTTTCATCGCGTAAGAACGAAAATAGCTCATCTGCGATCAAATATGCTACACGTTCACCGTAATAATCCGGATGTGGCCTACTTTTCTTGTTTTTTTCGTCGTAGCTCCAATAATTAAGGATAATGTTTAGGAGGTTTTTAACATCATCAATTTGAAACAGCGTTTTTCCCGTGAGTTTTGTTTCAAGGGAACGAACTTCATTGTCTTTTCCAAGCCAAATTTTTACCTGACGTACACTTCGGCGTGGCTTGCCTCGTCTGTATCCTCCTTTGCGGACCCATGCATCATAGAAACATCGAAAAGCTACGCCAGCTTCAGTCGCTACATCGATCGCGTCTGCATCCTCGGGAGCGATCTCCCGAAGCAATGCGATGAAGCTAGGCGAACCCCTCGTTGCATATTCTGAAGGTGTATCGCTCCCTGGCGCCTTTGGCGTCATCCTACAAACTTTGCTAGTTAATCATCAATAGCCGACTTGAGTCACAAGGCTGTCACTTTCAAGTGTATCCAAACCGATAGCTGTCCTCAAGCAGATCCGGACCTTCGAATTCGACGAAAACGAAATAGCATTCGAAGAATTCTACGAAACAAGCTGTGGAATTGACGAATTCGAATTTGCTTAATTCAATTAAAAGTGTAATAGAAGAAATATTTCGAAGGCGAGGTGATTAGAAGAATCGTTTCAGATGTGGTTTTTGAGTCGCGAAAGAGAAATCGGTCTTTCTCATTCTAAGAACACGTATAAAAGATTGATTTCAAACAATTTTTTCTTCAAGAAATGCTTGACGGAACCGTTGGGCAGACCCACTTCAGCATTGATGCAGATCAATTCAAGCCATGCAGGACTTAAGAGTTCATCAAACCGCAAACAATGAAATTTGGGAGCAGAAAGATGAATTTGCTCAAGGTTTTTAATAGGATAGAGAAAAATCAATCGATGACTCTTGGAAATCATAGAGTAGTCAAGAATTCGTCAATCGAGCATCCAAGAATATATCTAAGTAGAATCTGCAATTTTCGAATCTCAGTGAGATCGTTAATGGAGATAGTGTTGGGGGGAGAAAGCAATGATCGCTGTGCAGACGGCATTACAGGACATCTTCATCGATCATATTATTAATGGCAATTCAGATATTGCGGCATTTATCTTTCTTGCCTTTTTGGCTCTTCTGGTATTTCGCGTTTTGGGTGTGGCAGCGGACGCAGTGGTCATGATGGTTTCAGGATTCTTGCGCGTCATGACCGGAACGTTCATCCCATTACTGCTGATCGTCTTTCTCCTAATGATCGCCTTGGGGTTGATTTAGCTGCAGAACCCAATATTGCCGACGAACAACATCGCTTACATGCTCTATGGAGGGGGGGAACCATGAGAGAATGGGCTGAGACAGAGCGTAATCCCGTCAGGTTCATCAATATCCTACGGCGCTATGGGAGGGCAGACTACGGCTCCGTCTTTCTCTATTTTCCAAAGCCGTGTCGGCCGGATGATGCTGAAGCACACGCCTGGCTTTCGATGCTGAAGGCGATGGGGGCTGCAAGGAGGCAGTGGATTGCGCCTGCAGATCAGGTTTTGGTTCTGCTTCAGCACACTCATCCCCATCTGTTCGAGCCTTCACCAGTCTGTTTCGAAGTGTACCGATTGGACCAGACCTGTCTGGATCGTATATTTTCCAGGCTTTGAGTGGAATCGGCTCAGGGTGCTTAAGAGACTGCAAAAAAAAAAGACCTTCGCTGTCCCTCAGGTGGCGGAGACGAAAGCCGAAACTTTCGCCCCCGCTCATAGCGAAATGTACGCCAGTAGGCTTCGTCCCGGGGCTCGTTCAGCTGCTGGCATGCGCGTTCAGAAAATCGAGCGTGCGTTTCCAGGCGAGATCGGCGCTCGGCGCGTGGTAGCTACCGCGCTCGTCGCAATTGAAGCCGTGGCCCGCGGGATAGACGTGGATCTCGCAGTCCTTGCGCTTCGCCTGGATGGTCGCGACGTCGCTCATCGGGATGCCGTGATCCTGCTCGCCGAAATGCATCTGGGTCGGGCAAAGCGGCGCTTCGTCGGCATAGGCGACGATCTTGCCGCCATAGAAGCAGACCGACGCGCTGAGCTCCTTTCGCCTGATCGCCGCGAGAAAGGCGATCGAGCCGCCGAGGCAGAAGCCGACGATGCTGCGCGGCGAGGCGTCGCCGAGGGCAGACAGGGCGGCGTCGGTGTCGAGCAGCGTCTGGTCCCAGTCCACCTTCGGAATGAAGCCGCGCGCATGGGCCACTTCCTCGTCGGAATAGCCCGATTCGAAGTCCCGTTCGATCCGATCGAACAGGGCGGGTGCGATCGCCGCATAGCCATCGCCGGCCAGGCGATCGCAGATCGAGCGGATATGCCGGTTCACGCCGAAAATCTCCTGCACCACCACCACGCCGCCTCTGGCGTCGCCCTCGGGTTCGGCGAGATAGCCGCCGAGCTCATGTCCGTCGGACGCTTTCAGCCTGATATGTCGTCCCATGCCGCCTCTCCCGCACGATGGTGATCCGTCGCGATCTTAGCCGATTGCCGGCGGGAAACCAGGGCCGCGCCCCGGCGCCCCTCTCTTTTCTCTAGGCCGAAATCCGTGTAGGGGTGGCGATCATGCTCGCCTGCAGCCGACTCTGCGGGCGGAACGGTGAGGGAAGGGTGCTTTGAGCGACATCATCCAGACCGACATGGTGATCATCGGGGCGGGCCCCGTCGGTCTCTTTGCGGTGTTCGAAGCGGGGCTGCTCAATATGAGCTGCCATCTCGTGGACAATCTCGACAAGATCGGCGGCCAGTGCGCCGAGCTCTATCCGGACAAGCCGATCTACGACATCCCGGCCGTGCCCCACTGCACCGGCCAGCAGCTCACCGACCTGCTGATGCAGCAGATCGAGCCGTTCAAGCCCACCTTCCACCTGAACCAGCAGGCCGATGCGATCGAACGCACGGACGACGGCAAATGGCGCCTCACCACCAGCATCGGGACGGTGCTCGAAGCGCCTGCGATCGTGATCGCTGCCGGCGCCGGCAGCTTCGTGCCGCGCCGCCTGCCCCTGCCGGGCGCGGACGAGCGTGAGGGCCATTCCCTGCATTATGCGGTTCGGCGCATGGAGGATTTCCGCGAAAAATCGATCCTGATCGCCGGCGGCGGCGACAGCGCGCTCGACTGGACGCTCAATCTGCAGCCGCTCGCCGAACGTCTGGCCCTGGTGCATCGCCGCGATGATTTCCGCGCCGCCCCGGACTCGGTCGCGAAGATGCGGGAGCTGGTCGCGCAGAACAGGATGACGCTGCATATCGGGCAGGTGAGCGAGCTTCGAGGCGAAGCGCCCGAACTCGACGGTGTCGTGCTCAAGAGCCCGGAGGGCGAGACGGTCGTGCCCTGCGACACGTTGCTCGCCTTCTACGGCCTGAAGATGGAGCTCGGCCCGATCGCCGACTGGGGGCTGAACCTCGAGAAAAACCTGATCGAGGTCGACACCGCGACCTTCGAGACCAATGTCCCGGGCATCTTCGCGATCGGCGACATCATCACCTATCCGGGCAAGCTGAAGCTCATTCTTTCGGGCTTCCACGAGGCGGCGCTGATGTGCCAGAAAGCCTTCAAATACTGCTTTCCCGACGACAAGCTGGTGTTCCGCTACACCACCTCGAGCACGGATCTGCAAAAGAAACTGGGTGTTGCCTGATGGCCAAGATACATGTCACCGACCGCGAAGGTCAGGATCACGAGCTGGAGGCCACCAAGGGCTGGTCGGTCATGGAGATCATCCGCGAGAACGACCTGCCGATCGAGGCGGCCTGCGGCGGCTGCTGCGCCTGCGCCACCTGCCACGTCTATGTCGACGCAGCCTGGTTGCCCAAGCTGAAAGAGGCCGACGACGAGGAAGACCGCATGCTCGACGAGGCCTACCAGGTCCAGGAAAACTCCCGCCTCTCATGCCAGATCACCTTCTCCGACGATCTCGACGGCCTCAAAGTCACCCTAGCCCCCGAATTCTAGTGGCGCGGCCACGGCGTTGACGCTGTCGCGGAGACTTGCGGGGGCGCCGGCGCCTTTTCTCCGGTCAGACGGCCCTGCCCGATCGGCCTCGCCCGGGGAATCCTCTCGCCGACGTCGAAAGACTTGGGCGCAAACCGTCGATCCAGGCTCCGACAGTCCAAGTCCATGACGTGGTCACACCACCTTGCGGCTGATGGTGACGAGTTCGTCGATCATTTTTTGCTCCTTTGCGTCCGCTTCGCGCGCGGCCTGCTCGGCGCGGCGTTCGGCCAGGCGCTCGTAGCGCTTTTCCTCGACCCGCTGCGCGCGCACACGCTCGAGCTGGATGTCGTAGGCTTGGCGAAGCGCCTGTCGCCGAGTCTCAAGCTCCCGAATCCGCGCCTTGCCGGCCTCGATATAGGCGATCAGCGTCACACCTGACGTCATGACGTC
The DNA here is from genome assembly GCA_041398025.1 of Alphaproteobacteria bacterium. GTDB lineage: Bacteria > Pseudomonadota > Alphaproteobacteria > Geminicoccales > Geminicoccaceae > JANQPX01. The sequence continues at coordinate 55,491 of JAWKVM010000037.1, read as the reverse complement.
GAGCGAGGCGGCGGCCTCGCGCTCGATAGCCTGGCGCTGACGCTCGATCGCCGTCTCGAGATCCGCGATTTCGCCGCCGATCGCCAGGAGGGCCTGCCGCTCCTGATCGACCGCCATCTTGGCCAGACGCTGGAGGGTGGCTAGCGATTTCAAGGGCTGAACGGCCGGTGGTTCGATCCGGGCGGCGTCATGCGGATGCCTCCGGCTGCAGCAGGCTGGCCAGCCGCTGGAAATCCGTCTCGATGCTGCATTGTTCGTCCTCGTCCTGTTTCAGCAGCTCTTCCAGCCGCGGGCGCATATCGATGGCGCGGTCGGTGAGCGGATCGGTGCCCGGCCGATAGGCGCCGAGCTGGATCAGCTCGGCTGCATCTTCATAGACCCGGAGAAGTCGGCGCGCTTCTGCCACCAGCGGGCGTTCCGCCGGTGCATAGCAGCCGGGAGTCGTTCGCGAGAGCGACTTCGAGACGTCGATCGCCGGAAAGCGTCCCTGCTCGGCGATTCGCCGGTCGAGCACCACATGACCGTCCAGAATACCACGTACCGCGTCCGCGATCGGGTCGTTCAGGTCATCCCCCTCCACCAGCACCGTGAACAGGCCGGTGATGCTGCCCTCGCCGGCGCCCGGGCCTGCCCGCTCCAGGAGCTTCGGCAGCTCGGAAAAGACGCTCGGCGGATAGCCTTTGGAGGTCGGCGGCTCGCCGGCGGCGAGATAGATCTCGCGCAGGGCCATGGCATAGCGGGTGACGCTGTCGATCAGGCAGAGCACGGAGAGCCCCTGGTCGCGCAGCGCTTCGGCAATCGCCATGGTGGTCTGGGCGGCGCGCCGCCGCTGCATCGCCGGCATGTCCGAGGTCGCGACCACCACGACGCTGCGCTCGCGCGCCGACGCGCCGAGGCCGCCGTTCAAGAAGCTGTAGAGCTCGCGGCCGCGCTCGCCGATCAGCCCGAGCACCAGCGCATCCGCGCCGCTGTGCTGGGCGAGCATGGAAAGAAGCGTGGTCTTGCCGACGCCGGTGCCGGCGAAGATGCCGAGGCGCTGCCCGCGTCGGGAGGGTGCGAACAGATTGAGCGCGCGCACGCCGAGATCGAGCCGTTCGCCGAGATCGCGCCGAAGATGGGCCGCGATCGCGCGCGCCTGCAGGGGATAGTCGACCGGTCCCTGATCGAGCGGCGGACCCTGATCGAGCGGCCGGCCCAGCGGATCGACCACGCGCCCGAGCCAGCCCGGCCCCGGACGGATAGCCATGCTGTCCTTCGACAGCTTCACCGTAGCGCCCAGGCTGACGCCGTCCAGTTCTTCATAGGGCAGCAACACGGCACCCTCCTCGGTGAGCGCCATCACCTCCGCCAGCAGATGTCCGTGATCCGCCCCGGCACTGCCTGCCTGGCCGACGCTTCGGCTCCGTTCCACCGTGCAGATATCGCCGATGCTCAGCAGATGGTGCAGGCCATGGCAGATCAAGCTGGCCCCATGGCAGGCGCTGATTTCGCCCCTGATCTCGTAGGGCTCGATCCTCTGCAGCTGGGCGAGCAGGCTGTCGAAGCGCAGATCCCGCGCGTTGCGCTGACCGTTTCCTGTTCCTACAGAATGCATCTGACCGCCATTCTCCGTCACTCATCGACGCGCTCGTCCGCGCCATTTCCGCCCCTGCCTGTATGCTGTTCGGGCTCGAGGTTGATTTTCTATAAAAAAATACATCCGAGTTAACACTGTCTTAAGAAACTTCATTTTAAGGTTAGCCCATCGAAAGTTTCTGCTTGAACAGAAAAAGGTAAGATGGCGATGCGGGCTCTAGTAGTTGAAGACGATCCAGTTTCGGCCAAGTTGATCGATACGGCGCTGCGCGGCGAAGGCATCATCGCGGAGATGGCGGCCTGCGGCGAAGATGCGATCGATCTCGCCAAGCACTATGACTTCGATATCATGGTGCTCGATCTCCGGCTGCCGGACATCGAGGGCTTCGAGGTGGTACGTCGGATCCGCGCCGCGAAGGTGCGCACGCCGGTCCTCATTCTGTCCGGCAAGAACGAGATCGACGACAAGGTGCGCGGTCTCAGCACCGGTGCGGACGACTATCTCACCAAGCCCTTCCACAAGAGCGAGCTGGTGGCGCGTATCCACGCGATCGTGCGCCGCTCCAAAGGCCACTCGGAATCGGTCATCAAGACTGGTCAGCTCGTGGTCAATCTCGACACCCGCTCGATCGAGATCGCCGGCCGGCGCCTGCATGTCACTGGCAAGGAATACAGCATCCTGGAGCTCCTCTCTCTGCGCAAAGGCACGACGCTCACCAAGGAGATGTTCCTCGATCATCTCTATGGCGGCATCGACGAACCCGAGCTCAAGATCATCGATGTCTTCATCTGCAAGCTCAGAAAGAAGATCGCGGTCGCGACCGGCGGTCATCACTACATCGAAACGGTCTGGGGACGCGGCTACGTGCTGAAGGACCCCGAGGAGGGCTCGGCGTCGGTCGACGACGGGCTGCCTGGCAGCGACGATGTCGACGCGGACATTCAGGCGAATATCGACAAACACGCGGCCGTGGCCTGAACGCGAGCACGGCCTCGACCCCGCACGGCGCCTCCACGCGAGGCGGTGGCGATGGGGTCGGGCCGAACCTGCTGACGACAGGCGAGGAGACGGGCCTCACGTCGACCATGCGAGGCGGTTGCAGCGCCTGTGCCGCGACCGCTTTTGATGGGACTTGCGGGTGACCCGCAACATCGGTGGATGCGGCGCGGTCGCTGTCCGTCAGCCGTCAGGCTGGCGACGACAGCACGCGCCTGACATTTTCGGCGGTTGCGTTCGAGACCCGGATGTCGGACTGGATGGTCGGGCCGGCGATGTGCGGCGTGAGGATGAGATTGTCGAGGCCCCTGAACCTGGCGATGCTCTCTTCGTTGGGGGGCTCGACGGCCAGGACATCGAGCGCGGCGCCGCCGAGATGGCCGCTGCGCAAGCCTTCTGCGAGGGCTTGCTCGTCGACGATGCCGCCGCGTGCCGCGTTGATCAGGATGGCGCCGGTTTTCATCGACGCGATGGCTTTGCCGTCGATCAGGTTCTCGGTGCTTGGCAGTCTCGGCACATGCAGGCTGACGATGTCGGCATGCGCGAGCAGGCTCGGGAGATCGGGCGCGCGGCTCACCAGCTGCCATGCCGGGTCGTCGGCGGGCACATGGGGATCGTAGGCCAGAAGCGCGAGATCGAGGCTCGCCGCCTTCCTGGCGACGACTCGCGCGATCGAGCCGTAGCCGACCAGTCCGAGACAGCGGCCTTGGAGTTCTTCGCCAAGAAAGTCCTGGCGCGGCCATTCGCCCTCGAGGATGCGCACGGTTGCCGTGAAGGCGCGTCTCACCAGATGAAAGGCGCTGCCGATCACATATTCGGCAACCGAGGCGTCATTGGCGCCGGTCGCCGGAAAGACGGGGATGCCTCTCTCGGCGCAGGCGGCCATATCCAGATTGTCGAGACCGACGCCGAGACGACCGATCACCCGAAGCCTGGGTGCGGCGTTGAGCAGATCCGCCGTCACCTGCGTGCGGTTGCGGACGATAAGACCCTCGGCATTGCGGATCAGCTCGACGAGGTCCTTCGGTCGCTCGAAAAGGTCCGTCTCGTAGACGACCTCATAGTCGCGAGCCAGATCGTCGACCGCCTCTGTGGTCATGAATTCGGTGATCACGATTGTCGGCATCGAGAACCTTTTTCGTCGACTCCGGGAGCCCATTCTAAGCCTTATCGGGCGTTTGGCCGCGGTTGTCCATGAGCCAGGGGGGGACAAACCAAAGGACTTCAGGCGGCGGTTTGTGATTGTTGTAAGGGTGCCGATGCCATCGAGAGGATCGCATCCGATTTGATCAGGATGCACGCTCCATCCATTTGCCACGGCCGCATGTCCTCATCGATCAGGCGGATTTGCCTGATCGGGAAGACCGCTAGCGCGACTTTGGCAGGTTGGAGATTGCTGAACTTGGCGCTCCAATGCCGGCATCGGACGGGCGGCGGCTTGGTGAAAGAGTCGAGGATGGCCTGCCTGATGGCCGGCAGGCTCGGCTGAGGTGGCGGTCCCCGGCGCCTTCTTTCGTCCCGGGCATGGTCAGAGGACGTGACTGGCGAAAGGCAAACGCCACCATCGTCATCAGGGCGTGGCGGTGCAGCCCCATCCATGAGCGCCCCTCGAAATGATCAAGGCCGAACTCGTCTTTCAGCTTCTGATGCACCTGCTCGCAGACCCAGCGTGCCTTGATGGTTGCCGCTAGTATTCCGAGGGGTGTGCCGGCCGGCAGATTGGTAAGGTCATATTTGCGCTTGCCGGATGCGCAGTGCTCACCGACCAGTGGGGCTGCCTCGCGCGGCATGTGCCGGGCGCCCTTGTCGCGGATTCGCTGGGTCGGGCCGTCGGCAACGCGGACACGGCCATGTGAACGAGGGGAGCGAAGCGGGCTTTCAGCCTTCTCTTGGTGCTCCGGCGCCAACTCACCGATCACCATCGCTGGTCGGCAAGGAATGTCTCGGCCGCCACCGAAGAGGTATCGGGCGCGGCGCGCTTGCTTGGACGACCATGGCCGGCAACAGGGAAAATCACTGCCACATCGGCCGCGTAGACCTCTTGATGGCGGGGAATGCCCACCGCCCATGGTGGTCGCGGGCGGAACGGCGCGCTCAGACCATGGCCGGCCCCCAAACTCTCATAGGAGGCCAGAACACAGGCAAAGCGCACACCGGCTTTGCGAATGCGGTCGATCTCCTCGATGGCGATCTCGGGCTTGGTGCGAAAGGATTGCCGATCGCCAGGCGCCTTGGCCCGCCTCTTTCGGGCGGGATCACTCGTCCAGCTTTCCGGCAGGAACAGCCGCAGCCCGACCATCGCAGGAACCTCGCCCCTGGCGAAGGTCAAGGAAACCAGCGTCTGGCAATCGGCATTCTTGCCGAGCGACGAGGCCTATTGGGAAGCGACGCCGACCGAAGGCTTCTCATTCTCGGGTCAAGCCGCGTCGTCCACGATCAAAAAGGCACCCTCGCCACCGACGAGAGCATCACCTGGACAATTCTCAGAGCCCGTTTTAAAAGAAGTTGAGCACCGATCAGGGCATTGTTCCGATGGATCGCGTGCTCCTACAATCGTCGACGTCGTCATTCAGCACGGCTACGCTGACGCTGGCCAGGCTTTCGAGCCGATGACCAGAGCCGCCTAATGTACCTTCCCGGGTCGTCCGCCCAAGCAGGCGTCAGGGACAGCTTGCTGGCCATGAACCACATCGCATCGTCGATATCCAGGACCACCGCCTCGATGGCGAGCATAGCTTGCACACCACTGGTCGACCAAGGCGCCGGTGGGCGCGACATCCGCAGGCGGAGCATTCTCCAGGCGTGAGATCGGTCGGCTGCGAGCAGGGCCGGCCGCGCCGGCAAACGATGGCTAGCGAAACGGAAGGCGGGGTCATGGCGCAGCCAGTCGAAATCGTGCTGTCTTCGTACCGAGCCGATCGCGAAGGCCCGTGCCCCGATAATGTTCTCCAGCGGATGGCTGACGAGCAGGGGGCGCGCTCATCGGGAAACAGCCTGGTCAGCCGCTCGATGATCGAACTCGCTTCTCGGCCAGGGCCAGCGGCGTGACGCCACCATCCGACGACAGACGGCCGCCGTCACATGCTGCCATCGCCTCCTGCTTGATGCAGGCGAAACTGAAGGGTGCAGGGGTATCTTCTGGCATGGCGGTCGTGGCCGGCGCGGATGCGGTTGGGGACTTGGTCATAGCACCCATTTCTACGACCTATCAAACGTTATACTACGCCGCCAACTCCCACAATGCATAAGACAGGCTAGACCATTGACCATAGATTCACATTGGTGCTGGGATATGGTTTACCGAGGACATGTGCCAGGACGTATGTCCCTTTGTTTCGGCCGAGGATCGTGTTCGCTTGCAACGATCATCGCCGATCGTGACCGGCCTCAAAAGCACGCAGCCCGGGCTCGGATCATTCTGCGTTCTTCCGACGGGTTGAACGCCGCCTGGTGCCAGGCTTTCCAGCGTCAGCCGACTGGCGGTCTGGCGTTGGCAGCGGCGGTTTGCCGAGGCGGGCGTCGATGGTCTGCCGCGTGAAGGCAGCAGAAAACCCGGCAAGCCGCCTATGCCTGATGCCGATGTTCAGCGGCAGTGCGCTGACCTGCAGCGAGCCTGGTGGTCACGCATTGGACGGGCGCGCATGACCAAGGTCATGGGCGTCTCTTCGCGCACGGTGCAGCGAGTCTGGCAGGCGCACAAGCCAGCCACCGTCTCAGAACCTTCAAACGCTCGAACGATCCTGATCATGCAGCTCGAAGACGTCGTCGGCCTCTACATGGCGCCACCCGCCCATGCTCTCGTTTTGCCGATGGACGAAAAATCGCATGTGTGGATGGCCCCCGGCTTGCAAGAGAAAAGTTAGCGTGTGGCATGATATGGTTGCTTTGCAGTCATGTGGCCGGCCTGTTGACGCGGTCGACGCATGACCGCTGGCCCCGATGGGTTGCGCGGGCCGGGGCCTCATCAGATCCGCAGGATTTGGTAGTGGGTCAGTTTGAATTGATAGGAATATGATCACCCCTACCGTTTCACGGCGATCATCGCCATATTTCAAGCATGGTAGACCGCTCAAGCAAACCCAAGAGGCCTCGCGACCCGAACCAGCTCGCGAAGTCTATCGTCGATATCATCCAGCCTCTGGCCAGCGATGACGATCATGATTCCGGCAAAGATCCTGCTGCCGTGGCATCTCGGTCGACGCGGCGGGCTGAAGGGGGCAAGGCGAGAGCAGAGAAACTGACGCCTGAGCAGCGCAGGAGATTGCGAGAAAGGGCGCTAGGACTCGTTGGGGAAAGGTCAACTGTTCCGGACAAGAAAGAGCCTGCCTAGCTGACTCGTCTATGATATTATCAATGTACCCTTCATGATCACATGTGGCTGCATTGCCGGTTGCCTGAAGCGAACGATACGATCAAGCTTCGCTATCCTTTGTAGAATGGAACCTCTTTTCCTTCCGCAAAATCGCTCAAATGCCTTTGGAAATTTGATATTTCAACAGAACACAAATCGACGATAAAGGCACTCTCGAGCTGCTACCGGGGTGAAATAGCCACTATCATCTGATCAAAGCACACAGCTGTAACATGTCTATATAGGTTCCGGGCTGATTGCTGCGCCTGGCTGTTTCATAGGCGCTTTTAAACATTTGATGTGACCCTTAATAAACTCATCAATAGCATGATCAACGTCGTTCTCGCATTTCTCATAGATTTAGCAGAAATTGCGGAAAACAACAACACCAGAGCGTGCGTATTTGATGGCAATCCTTTCGACAGTTTATTATTTTCCATTTGCATCTCCATCTATTGACATTCCCAGCTTAGAAACGCTTATCAATAAGTTCCTTCCTCATCTGAATTCATTCTTGGCATTAATTCTTCTGTACATCTAACTATTGATTCGTGACGATCAATTAAATCTTCCACTATCAGCGACGCCTACTAGAACTAAAGTTGCACGTAAATAAGACGGAGCACCGCATTGCAAATAGAGATGATGCATCTTCATCTCTTATTCATTAAACTCATCAACGACAATAACAGGCGCTCATTATTGTTGAAAAGCGAAAGCTCACGAACAAAATCGTGAGGCTCAACGCCATTCCATATAATTCAGATATATTTGTATTCCTGCTCGCCATCGCCCAGATCAGTAAATTTTATCTCTCTAAATATTCTTTTGCTAATCAGAAAATGTATCATCAGGGAAGCGGACTCGCTGGATGAAATCTTACGTCCTTTGTTTTGGCTGGAATGACAAAGGTACAATTTGCGCTAGTGATGTCTTTCAACAGTTCGCCGAACAAAAGAAGATCATGCTTTCCGTTGTCACCGATCGTGTTCACGATCCTAAAAAGCTTCTCACGACGTCAACAAATAGATCCACGATATTAATCGGAGTGGAGGGCGTAAAGAGCTGATTAGCCTCAAACCGCTTCGCAGACATCATCGTCGGAGAGCCTCCGCACCATCTCTTTTTACCTCAAAAGGTTCAACTAAGCGGCCTAGTGTTACAACTAGCATGCCCAGTGTTGCAAGTGGCTTATTGAACGAGACGATTAAACTGACCTTTTGTGACCGATAGGCATTTGGTCATAGGTTAGTCCATGGTCATCTCCACATCAAAACGCGCCGCGATCCTCCGTTACCGGAACGAACAACTCGATCCCTCACCGTCCCATCACGGGCGCCAGCAAGAACACGTCAGCTTGACCGATGCCGAAGCTTGCTCCGCCTATCACGACAAACACGTCCGCAACGTGAAGGCTGAGCGTATCCAGGTCGATGAAATCTGGTCGTTTTGCTACGCCAAGCAGAAGAACGTGGAGAGCGCCAGAACGCGCCTGATGGATGCCGGCGATGTCTGATTGACGGCTATGGATAACGGCAGCAAGCTTATCATCTCCTGGCTCGTCGGTGGCCGTGACGGCGAATACGCGTTGGCGTTCATGGATGATCTTCGGCAGCGTTTGGCCAACGCGTGCAGCTCGAGTGACGGCCACAAAACATCTGGACGCCGTGGAAAGCTTTCGGCGCCGATATCGACTATGCCCAGCTCATCAAGATGTACGGTGAGCCGACTGGCGAGAAGGGCCACGAGCGCAGCCCGTCAGAATGCACCGGCACCAAGAAGCAGCATGTCACCGGCAGCCCAGACAAGAAGCATATCGCATCGCACGTCGAGCGCCAGAACCTCCCATGCGGATGTGCATGCGCGGCTTCACGCGGTTGACGAACGCCTTCTCGAAGAAGATCGAAAACCACGAGGCATCAGTCACTGCACTTCATATACTACAACTTCTGCCGCATCCATCAGACGTTGCGCGTGACGCCGGCCATGGCTGCTGGCGTTACCGACCGGCTTTGGGATGTGGAAGACCTTGCGAAGCTCGTAGAATAAACCACCACATTTAGTGGGTTAAGATTTAGGACGCCATAAATGTATGGCTAAGTCCTGCAAAAGAATTTTCTTGGATAAGTTGTCGAGCCGACAGATGGAAAACCGGGGCTGTGACCCCCGGTTCCCATTTGATCCGCATCAACCGAACGGGCGAGCGGATCGGCTTCGTATGCCCGGACTCTCTATCTTATAGATCTGTCTGTAGTCAAGCGCCTCGTTCCAGCTCGGAGATGGCTCATGGCCAGCAACGAAAAGCTCTAAGGAGCTGGCATCGCTCGCAGCGCGCGCGCTGCGAGACCCCAAATCGTTACTCCTGCCGAGATTAAGGCGCGCGGGTCGAGCGAGGCCCATAAGCCTTAAAGGCGACCAAGAAACCGAGCTCTGCAAAGAGGCTCCGCCAAAGCAGTCAAGAAGAAGCCGGCTCGGCAAAATCCTCTGAAGAACAGTAATTTTTGTGATGCACTTGGAGAATGCGGATAATTCCCGAAGCCTGGATTCCTCCGTTTTCCGAATAACCCCAAATTGGGCGCAAGCGCTTTAACCTTCCCCGTCATGAACGAGCCAGCCAAGGAGCTGTAAAACTATGCTGGGCTCCTCAAGTTCGCTCAGCCACTGCCAACTCGGCGTTGGCTGAGCGCTGTCTTCAATGCACGAGGACAGGGGCAACCATTCATGAGTTATGATATAGGAAAATGTTCCGCGTCAAATTGAAGCCCACTACCGGGATTTGGATCCCTCGACTTCTCCAGGCTACTCCCCAGTCCGTTGGCAACAACCAATCAGCCCATCATGTTCCTTCCCTCGCAAGCGTTGCAAGGCGAGCAGGTTCGCGCTATGCGGGAACGGCCTGCCGGTAGTCTGCCATGCGTCATCAGCCCAGGCGACACGCCATCTTATTGGCCAGAGCCACGGCGACCACGAGCCGCGGCCGCCTGGCGAGCAGGCTCTGGATCCAGACATCGGACCGGGCTGCCTTTGAACGCAGCAGGACGGTCTGGGCCCTGACGATCAACAGCTGACGGACATACTTGTCGCCGAGCCGACTGATCCGACCGAGCCTTTGCTTGCCGCCGGTAGACCTCTGCCGCGGCACGAGGCCAAGCCAGGCTGAAAATGCGCGCCCACTACGGAAGGCGTTAGGATCAGGCATGGTGGCAGCGATGGCCGCGGCGATCAGCGGTCCAATGCCTGGAATGGTGGCGAGCCGCTGGCTGACAGGGTGGACCTTGTGCCATGCGACAATCCGAGCATCGACCTCAGCGATCCGCTGACCCGCTTCGTCGAGCTGCACTGCGAGGAGCTCGACGACTTGTCGCCCTAGCTCCGGCACGCGCCGGTCCTCCTGCATTGTCGCCAAAATCCGTGGCACGTTCCAGGTTCCTTGCGCCGCAACAAGACCGAACTCCGCCAGGTGCCCACGAACTACATTGATAAGTTGAGTTCGCTGCCGGACCAGCAACTCGCGGACCCGGTGCATAGTCAATGCCGACTGTTGCTCTGCCGTCTTGACCGGCACGAAGCGCATGGACGGCGTCACGGCCTCTGGCAGATTGCAGCGGCGTCGGCAGCATCATTCTTGCCGCGCTTCAGATAGGCCTTGACGTACTGTGGTGGCATCAGACGCACTTCGTGTCCCAATGAGCGCAACTCGCGCGCCCAGAAGTGGGCGGTGGCGCAGGCTTCCATACCGATCAGACAGGCCGGCAGCGAGGCAAAGTAGGTGACGACCTGAGCACGCCGGAGGCGCCGCTTCACGACGACGTCGCCCGCTTCGTTCACGCCATGGACCTGGAAGACTTGCTTGGCAAGGTCGAGGCCGATCGTTGTAATCTCCATCTGGCTGGACTCCTCTAGTGGTGTTTGAAAGCCACCACCTTGGCACGATGATGCTGTGAGGGGGCCATCCACCCCATCAGATCCAGGCGCTCGATCGTGAGCAGCCGGTCTGCCGATGATGCCGGGTGTGCCCGAACGACGAACCCACAACTATATCCGGCATGGGACCACGTCGCTGTTCGCTGCTCTCAACGGGCTCGACGGCACGGCCATCGGTCGTTGCATGCAAAAGCACCGTCACCAGGAGTCCATCCGCTTTCGCAACGCCGTCGAGCGCGAGGTGCCGGCCGGCAAGGTGATCCCTGTCGTCCTCGACAACGACGGCACGCACAATCCGCGACAGCACTGGCACCAACCCAACCGCCGAAGTCGTGCCAGCCTGCGGCGTTTCCGAGTTCGCCGCCTCCGACAGCCTGCGGCGACAGCGCCATCTCGAGACGCCGGCGCGATGGCGTCGATCGGCGTGCGAAACCTCCCCTAGTGCAGCGGCGCATTCGGATGATTCACAAGCCGCAGCACTAGGTTATTGGTTTTGCATCGATTTTTCCAAACACCGCTGATCGCTCTGTTTGGATCGATGCATTAGCCGAAAATGTCCGACGTGATGCTGTCGTACCAGGCATCCGCCTCCTCGCGGGTCTGCAGCCGCTGATCGGGACTTTCGCCGACTTCGCTGATGAAGGGGTCGATGCTGGCGATCTTTTCGTCGGTGGGCTCGTAGCTGGCGCCGACCTTGACCGCGTCCGCCTCGGCGACCGTGCTCCAGCAGGTATTACGGTAGCGCGCGGGGAAAAGGCTGGAGCCGGTGAGCTCATGACGGATGGCCATGGCGCAGACCTTGGCCTGGCTGTTGGCGGAAAAGCCGGACTTGGGCATGTCGCCGGCGATGGACGAATCACCGACCACATAGATGTCCTCGACCATGGTGGAGGCCATGCTGTGCGGGTCGATCGGGCACCAGCCGCTGTCGTCGGTGGCGCCGGCGATCTCGGCGATCATGCCGGCCTTCTGCGCCGGGATGACATTGGCGGCATCGGCCTCGAACACCTCGCCATCTTCGGTGGTGATGGTCATGGCAGCCGTGTCGATCGAGGCCACCTTGCCACCGAAATCGCCGGGCACCCATTCGATCATGCCCTCATAGTACTGGTGCCAGGCCTCCTGAAAGAGCGCCTGCTTGGAGTGCTTCTCCTTGGGATCGAGGATGATGATCTTGGCGCTCGGATTGCTCTCCTTGAAGCGCTTGGCGATCATGCAGACGCGTTCATAGGGACCGGGCGGGCAGCGATAGGGGTTGGGCGGGGGGACCATGACGAAGGTGCCGCCCTCGGCCATGCCGTCCACCTTCTCCTTCAGGAGCACGGTCTGCGGACCGGCCTTGTAGGCGTGGGGCATGATCTCGGCGGCGGCCTCGTCAAAGCCCGCGATCAGGTCCCATTTGAAATCGATGCCGGGCGCGAGCACCAGTTTGTCATAGGCGACGACCGACCCGTCCTCGAGGGTTACAGTCCTGGCCGCGGCATCGACGCCCGACGCGACTGCGTTCACCACGTTGACGCCATGGCCTGCCAGGCCATCGTAGCCGTGGGTGATGCTCTCGAAGTCGCGCATGCCGCCGATATAGAGATTGCTGTAGAAGCAGGTGGTATAGCTCGGGTTGGCTTCGATCAGGGTGACGTCGAGCTCCGGCGCGTCCTTCTTCACATATTTCGCGACCGTGCCGCCCCCGGCGCCGCCGCCGATCACCACCACCCGGCCTTTAGCCTGCGCGCGCAGGATGGACGGGGCCGCTAGCGTGGCGCCTCCTGCCAATGCGATCCGGCCGAAGCCACGCCTCGTCATGTCGATCATGGTCAAGCTCCCTCTTGGTTGTGCCGTGCCCTTGGCAATGACCAGTATCGGGCGCGGTCGTTGTCTCGTTGCGTCCTCAGTTCTCGAGCTGCTCGAAATAGGCGGCGAGCGCTTCCATCTCGGTGTCGCCGAGCGAGCGGGCGACCGTGCGCATCAGGGCGTGATCGCGCTCGCCCTCCTTGTATTCCTTGAGCGCCTCGACGAAATAGGGCGCCGGCAGGGAATTGATCGGCGGAATGCCGCCCTCCGCACCGGCGCGGTGACATGCGACACATTCGCCCGCCAAATATTCGCCATAGGCGAGGTCGCCAGCCCCGGCTTCCCCGGCAAAGCTGCACGCAAGTCCCGATCCAATGAGCCACCCTGCATATTTTCGCATCAAGCAGACCTCCAGACGTGCTTGCTCCCTGTTTTGTTCTTCTCAATGAAAAGACATGCGTCCACTGCTTTTCATTCAATCTAAACTTTCACTAACATATTTTGACCTTGAATTTTTTCTGACTTTAGCCCTTTAATTATCGAGCTGAGGGTGAAGGAAGCGATCGCGACGTCCATGGATCATACTGAGGAACAGGTACTGAAGGCGGCGGATTTTTTAAAAGCGCTCGCCAATCCCAATCGTCTGATGATCCTCTGCCTCCTCCTGGACAAGGAATTCGCGGTAAGCGAGCTGGAAGAGAGACTGGATCTGCGCCAGCCCACCCTGTCCCAGCAGCTCGCGCGCCTGCGTGAGGACGAGCTGGTGACCACGCGGCGCGAAGGCAAGCAGATCTACTACCGGCTGGCAAGCGACAAGGTGCGGCGCACCATCGCGCTTCTCGACGACATGTTCTGTTCCGGCGCGCTGGCCGCGGGCGAACTCGAAGAGCGCAGGAACCGGCTGCTCGAAGACGCCGACTGACCCTGCAGCACAAGCTTGGCACGGGCCTCGTCAGGAGGCCGGCCGCTTCGAAACGAACGATTGCCGCCGACGTCCTCTGAAAGGAGCGCATAGCGTCAATCCTGGCAGAGACGGCGTGACTGACGCACATGACGTGGACATTCCACTAGTCGAGCGAGCCTTCACCCTCCTGATCCGGCGTGACGTCGAGGATGCGGGCCTTGCCGACGATCTCGGTCGGCACCTTGCAGTCGCTCATGCAGGGCTCGTCCATCGGCGTGTCCGGCCTGGGGTCGGGCATGAAGAAGCCGTCCTTGTTCGGCATCTCGATCGCCGCGAAGCTGTCCTGGTCGTAGACGGCGTCCAGCTCGACGATGTCGTTCAGATAGAGTACGTAGAGCGCGGCCGCGTAGACTTCGTCGTTGGAGAGGCTCTGGGCCTCGCCGAAGGGCATGGCGCGGTGGATATAGTCCCAGACCGTGCTGGCATAGGGCCAATAGGAACCGACCGTCTTCTCGGGCCGGTCGTCGGTCAGCGTGTCGAATCCGCCCATCAGCACCGGCCAGCGATCGACGCCTTCGCCGAACTCGCCATGGCAGGTCGAGCAGCGTTCCATGAACAGGTCCTCACCGTCCGCAGCCGAAGCCGAGCCCGGCGGCAGACCCTGCCCGTCAGGGCGCACGTCGGTATTCCAGGCCGCGATCTCTTCCGGAACGGCCAGCCGGCCGTAGGGTAGACTTGCCTCGTCAGCCAGCGCCGTCGTCGCCAGCAAGCCGAGGACGGTGCTCGCGGTTAGCGTCAAGTAGGCGCCGGCGCGCGCCCGCGCCTCAGCCGAGACGGACATTTTCGACCTCCCCGCTCGGGTTCACCAGCCAGGTCTGCATGGCGTTGTTGTGGTAGATGGAGTTGACGCCGCGCACCGACTGCAGCTCGGCCATGGTCGGCTGCACATAGCCGGTCTCGTCCATGGCCCGGCTGACAAGTAAGGCATCACCGCCCCGGTGATCCCAGGGGATCTCGAAGCGGGTCATGCATTTGGGGAGGACGGGCTCGTGCAGGCGTGCGGTCTGCCAGTTGCGGCCGCCGTCGGTGGAGACGTCGACGCGCTCGATCCTGCCGTGGCCGGTCCAGGCGAGACCCTGGATCTTGTACATGCCGGGGCCGTTGACCGGGCGCTCGGGGCAGGGGGTGGTGATCACCGATTTGGCCTCCTGCACCCAGGTGAACATGCGCGCACGGCCGTCCTCGAGCAGGTCGGTGTATTTCGAGGTCTCCTCGCGGGTCATCCAGGGCGCGTCGCCGAGCTCGATGCGGCGCAGCCACTTGATCGACATGTTGCCCTCGAATCCCGGCACCACCAGGCGAAGCGGGTAGCCCTGCTCCGGGCGGATGGCCTCGCCGTTCTGGGCAAAGGCGACGAGCACGTCGTCCCGGGCTTTCTCGATCGGGATGGTGCGGGTCATGCCGGCGGCGTCCGCCCCCTCGGCGAGGATCCACTTGGCACCGTCCCTGATGCCGGCATACTCCAGCAGCCATTTCAGCGGCACGCCGGTCCACTGCGCGGTCGAGACCATGCCGTAGGTGAACTGGCAGGAATTGAGCTGCGCGCCGCGCCACTCCATGCCGGAATTGGCGGCGCATTCGGTGAAGTAGAAATGGCTCTCGGACGGCATGCGCCGGATGTCGTCCATGGTGAACACCAGCTCCTTGTCCACCATGCCGTGGATCATCAGGCGATGTTCCGCAGGATCAATTTCGGCCACACCACCATGGTGTCGCTCGAAGTGCAGGCCGTTCGGGGTGACGAAGCCGCTGAGATCGTAGAGCGGCGAGAAGTTGACCGAGCTTTCCGGGGACGCTGTCAGCCAGGGCACCCAGCGGCGGATCGTGTCTTCCTCAAAGCTGGAGGGCACGCCGTAGCCCTGGGCGTCCACGCC
Source organism: Alphaproteobacteria bacterium (assembly GCA_041398025.1). Lineage (GTDB taxonomy): Bacteria > Pseudomonadota > Alphaproteobacteria > Geminicoccales > Geminicoccaceae > JANQPX01. Next base: position 40,015 of record JAWKVM010000037.1, on the reverse strand, counting down.
GAAGCCGAGATACTGGTTCCAGTCCTTGAGCTCCGTGATCGCCGCATCGCCGTCGGCGGCGAGCGTTGATCTGGCGCCGGCGGCGCTCGCGGCGGCGGTGCCTGCCATGATCCCGGCGGACTTTAGAAAACCACGGCGGCCCAACGCTGCATCGCTTTTCGGATCTCCTGCCATCGCCTTCCCTTTGATCGCTCTTGTCGCAACAGGCGCGCGGCCCGTTCATCCCTTTCGGATCATTATATTCATAAATTATAATCTATCAAGTTTGAATATCTAGCTGCTTCCTGCCGCCAGATACTCCTGGAACGACTGGCCTTCGTAAGCTTTTTCGTTGACGAAGCGGAACATCGAGATGAAGTGGTCCGGCTTGAAATAGCCGGGCATGCGCGCCGTCTCCACCGCTTGGCCGGTCTCGCCGCCGATCGCTTCGCTGCTCTCCGGGAAGAACTGGAAGGTCGGCGTGAAGCGGATGCCGTATTTCTCGCGCAGCTCGCGCTCCTCCAGCTCCTCGCCGTCGAAGTCGGTGACCAGGCGCGAGCCAAGATAGTTGAGCTGCAAAACGACGAAATTGTCCCTGATATATTTGTTGATCTCGGGATCGGCGAAATTGACGAAATGGGTCTCCTTGCAATAGGGGCAGCCCTTCAGCTCCCACATGATGGCGAAGCGCTTGCCCTCGGCATGCGCCTCGTCCAGATCCTCGGCAAGGTCGAGGAAGCTATCCAGAAACCACGCCTGGGTGTAAAGGCCGTCGTCGGTCAGAATAGGCTCGATCTTGTCCTCGGCACGCGCGCCCGAGAGCGTCAGGCCGAGCAGCGCCAGGAACGCCACGCCCGTGATGATTTTCATCGCTTCGCCTCCACACATATTCTTTCTTTACAATATATTTTTTTATATTCTTAGTCGAGGCTCAAGCCATCAAGGGCGCGCCCATCCATCCTGGGCGATGCGGCGGTAGGGAGGCGGCAATGTTGAATTCGTGGACGGCTTTATTCGCTCCCAGGCTCATGGCCTCGATGCTTTGCCTGCTGCCGACCGTTCTTTCGGCGGGCGAGCTCGGCGATTTTCACAGGCAGGTGGCTGATGCCTACGCCCCCTATCGCAGCGCCATGTTCTATCTTCGCACCGGCAATCCCGGCGTCGCCAGCCTGGAGCTGGGCGCGGCAGCAAAGCAATGGCAGGCGGTGGCCGAGCGCTTTGGTGACCAGACTCCGGACGCCTTTTCCGAAGATCCCGCCTTCGCCGACAGCCTGACCGCCATCTCGAAGGCCTTCGAAGACGGCGCCGCGGCTCTGCAAAAGGAGGACGCCGAGGCGGCGACCGAGGCGCTCGAGCCGATCCGCAGCGAGCTCGCCGCCCTTCGCCGGCGCAACGGGCTTCGCACCTTCAGCGACTGCATCGACGACATGAACGCCGCCATGGACCGGCTCTGGGTCCTGCGCGACGCGCCGCCCGATTTCGACGATCCGGCCGCCGTCAACCAGGCCAAGCGCGCGGCCGCGGTCACTCTCTTTCTCTATCAGCGCTGCCACGACCAGGCTTCCGACCAGCAAAAGGCCGAGGAGGAATTCCAGCGCCTGTTCGACGGCAGCCTCGCCTCGCTGCCGCTGGTCTTCGAGGCGCTGGATCAGAAAAACGAAGGCCTTCTGGTCAATCTCCTGCGCGAGCTTCGCTCCTTCGACCGCATGATCTGGCTCCAGTTCGGCTAGGTGGTGCTGCCACCTCGTTGACTTGGCGTCGGCGCTCGCCGAGGGGTTTAGCGATCCCTTAACGGCCCCCGCATCATAATCCTGACCGTCGGCGGCGTCGGTTCGCCGAGGGCTCCAACCATGCGGGGAAACGGCATGCTCTCTTTGTTGAAGGCGGACGATCAGGGTGCAGGTGACATCGACGGCGTGCCCGTCATCGTTCGCCTCAACGCGCGCCTCCAGCCGCTGGATCGGGGAGACATCTACGAAGATCCGCTGGCCGAGGCCCTCGAAGCCACCGGCCTCGGCGCCGTGACCGGTGCCGGCACCCAACTCGCCGAGGAGGGCGGCATCGAGTTCTGCGACATCGACCTCGCCCTCGAAAACGCCGATGAAGAAACCCTGGATCGCATCGTCGCCGCCTTGGAAAAGCTCGGCGCGCCCAAGGGCTCGAAGCTGCTCTACGGCGAGTCGGAAGAGCGCCCCTTCGGCAAGAACGAGGGCCTCGCGATCTATCTGAACGGCACCGACCTTCCGGACGACGTCTACCAGACCTGCGACATCAACCATGTGATCAGCGAGATCGATCGCCTGCTGGAGGGTGTCGGCGGCTTCCAGAGCTATTGGGAAGGACCCACGGAAACCGCCCTCTACCTCTACGGTGAGGACGCGGAAAAAATGCGCGGCCTCATTGCCCCCTTCATGGCCAGCTATGCGCTTTGCCAACAGGCCCGCATCGAACAAATCGCCTAGGCCCGACGCGGGCCGGCGTGGACTTGGGGGCGGCGGTGTTTAACGCGTCCTTCATGACGGCGGTATGCGGCCCGGATGGAGGGGGGATGGTGCGGGGATCGCTGGGTGTCCGGAAGGTCAGCCGATCCGGCCGAGCGAGGGGAAGGTTTCGAGGAGCCAGAAGCCGATTTCGTTCATCGAGCCGGTGATGAACAGCACGCCGGTGAGGACCAGGAGACCGCCCATCACCTTTTCGATGCGGCCGAGATGGCGGCGAAAGCGCCGCATGAAGCCCATGAACGGGCCGATCGCGGCCGCGGCCAGAATGAACGGGATGCCGATGCCGAGCGCGTAGACCAGGAGCAGGGAGGCGCCATACAGCACTTGGTCCTCGCTGCCGGCGACGAACAAAATGGCGGCCAGCGCCGGGCCGACGCAGGGTGTCCAGCCGAAGGCAAACGCCATGCCGATGACGAAAGCGCCGATCAGGCCGGCCGGCTTCTGCTCCGGGTGAAAGCGGGCTTCGCGCTGCAGGAAGCCGATCTGGAAGATCCCGAGAAAATGCAGGCCGAGGATGATGATGATCCCGCCCGCGATCTTGGCGAGCAGGTCCGCATGCCTGGCCAGCGCCTGCCCCACGACCGAGGCGGTGGCGCCGAAGGCGACGAACACCGCGGAGAAGCCGAGGACGAACACCACAGCCGCCAGCAGCACCCGCCGCCTCAGGCCGGCGTCCGCCTCCTCGTTCAGCTGATCGAAGGTGATGCCGCCGATGAAGCAGAGATAGGGCGGCACCAGCGGCAGCACGCAGGGGCTGAGAAAGCTGAGGATGCCCGCCAGCAGCGCGCCGGCATAGGAGATGTCGAGCCCCATCAGTGGCATGTCCACATCATTGACGTTGACCGCTGCCGCAGTTCATCCACGGTATGCGCCCAAGTCCTTCGACAATCCGGCATGAACACTGGCTTGGCGAATCCGCAAAGACCTGGCCGCATACCGTCGTGCCAGGCACCTCCGGTCCAAGTCAACGAGGTGGCCGCGCCACTTTGACGGTGCCGGAGGGAGCGGCCGTCAGCGTCGACTGGTTCTTGATGTAGTCCATGACCACGTCGTAGATCGCGGGACCTTCGGTGCCTTCGTTGATCGAGGCCCAGCCGGCGACGGCGTAGGTCTTGGCGGCGTCGATCGGTTCGCCGGTGGCGGCGAGCGTCATGTCGGCGACGCGGTCGCCCATGGCGGCGTCGGGGTCGATGGTGTAGCTCATGCCGCCGACGCGCACCATGTCGCCGCCCTGCTGCAGATAGGGGTCGGGGTTGAAGAGGTTGTCGGCGACGTCCTCGAAGATCAGCTTGAGCTGCTCGCCGGTCATGTCGATGCGATACACGGCCGGATAGGTCATGGCGGTGTGGGTGTAAACGAACTCCGCGGTGATCGGCTCGCCGGCCGGCAGCGAGGTGCCCCAGCGGAAGCCCGGCGACAGGGCGATCTCGGCGTCCTGGCTTTCCAGGAGCGCGTTGCAGATGACGTCGTCGAAGCTGCCGTTGAAATTGCCGCGGCGATAGAGATCGATCTCGGCCTCGCCGACGACCTCACCGAGGTCTTTTTCGTACGGTGCCCGGAGTTCGGCAATGAGGCCGGCCATCTCTTCATCCGGCGTGATTGCATCCGACAGCACCGGGATGAGGCTGTAGGAAAAATCCTTGACGCCGTCGGTGCCGACATCGAGGTCGAGGCGCGAGAGGAACTTGCCATTGGTGCCGGACGCGATCAGCAGGGTCTTGTCGACCACCGTCGGCTCGGGCAGGGCGTCGTGGGTGTGGCCGCAGAGGATCACGTCGATGCCGGGAACATTGGCCGCGAGCTTGCGGTCGACGTCGAAGCCGTTATGGCTGAGCAGCACCACCAGGCCGGCGCCGTCGGCGCGGGTTTCCTCGACCAGCGCGGCCAGCTCGTCCTCGCGAATGCCGAAGGACCAGGACGGGATCATCCAGCGCGGATTGGCGATCGGCGTGTAGGGGAAGGCCTGGCCGATGACGGCGACATCGACGCCGCCGCGCTCGAAGCGGGCGACCTGGTCGAACACCGGCTCTTCCCATTCGGTGTCGCGCACATTGGCACCGAGGAAGGGGAAGTCGAGTTGCTCGATCAGCGCCTGCACCCGCTCCTCGCCAAGGGTGAATTCCCAATGGCCGGTCATGGCATCCGGCTTCAGCGGAGCCATGGCCTTGACCATGTCCTCGCCCGCGGTCTGAAGCGCACCCCACGAGCCCTGCCAGGTGTCGCCGCCATCGAGCAGCAGGGTGTTGGCCTCACGCTCGGCGCGGATCGCCCTGATCAGGGTGGCGATGCGATCGAGGCCGCCGACCTTGCCGTAATTGCGGGCGAGGCTCGAAAAGTCCCTGTCGGCGAGCATGTAGGCCTGGAGCGAGCCGGGCTCGATGCCGAACAGCTCGAGCAGGGCGTCGCCGGTGACGTGGGGCGGCAGGCCAGCCACTGGCCCGACGCCGAGATTGATCGAGGGCTCGCGGAAATAGACCGGGGCGAGCTGGGCGTGCAAGTCGGTCAGATGCAGCAGGGTGACCTGGCCCTTGGGCTCGAAGGCGAGGAGCTGATCCTCCGTGATCGCCTGCTGGGCGGCGAGCCGTCCGAGGGGCGCCGAGCCTGCGGTCAGGGCCGCGGTCGCGAGCGCAATTTCCAGAAACTCCCGGCGCGATATCATGGTTCAATCCCCGCTTTGTCGCTGGCGGTCACGTCGAACAGACCGAGCTTCGGCAAAAAAAGGGCGGCAGCGCGGACGCTGCCGCCCGGCAGTTCCCGTCAGGGAGGCTCGGGTCGTAACGTCTACTGGCGGACCGACGGTCCCTCGATCGGCAGGCCCTGACCGCGCCAGGCGAGGTAGAGCTCGAGATTGACATACTCGTCCGAGCCGCGCTCGTAGGGCTCGGCGCGCACCTGCTCGTTGCAGCCCTTGAAGCGGCGATGCAGCGAGCCGAGACCCTGCCATTTCAGGCGGTAGGTGGGAAAGCCGTTCGACTGGCCCTGGCTCAGCATGTCGGCGCGAATATGCATGCCGGAAAAGTTCTCGTGGCAATTGGCGCAGGACATGTCGAGCTGGCCGCGGCGCTCGTAGTAGAACTCCTTGCCCTTCTCGAAGAAGGGGGCGGCGTCGCCGTCGATCGCAACGTTCACCGGCTCGTCGCGCGCGTGATATTTGATCAGCGCGGTCATGCCGAGCATCTGGTCGCTCTCATATTTCCAGGGCTCGGCCTTCATCTGCTCGGTGCGGCAGAGATTGATGCGCTGCTCGAGATTGATCAGCTTCTTCCAGGGCTCGAAATAGACGGGATAGGAGGTCGCGGCATGCTGCAGGCTTTCGACACCGTCATGGCAGTCGGCGCAGGCCTTGCCGGCCTCGCCCTCGGCCTCTTCCCAGAGCCCTTCGGCCTGCTCGACCCAGAGAAAGCCCGGGTTTTCGAAGTCGTCGTCCTGCAGCGCCTTGGTCGCGGCGTCGCGGAAATTGTAGCCGGAGATGAGCTCGTCCAGCGGCGAGCCTTCAGGCGGCTGCACCACCGGCTTGTCTTCGGCGACGACGGATCCTGCGTGATAGGCCGCCAGGCTGAGCACCGCTGCCGCCAATCCCGTCATCAAGCCCCTGATCTGCATTTTTTTGTCCCTTGCTTTGGGTGCTGCCGACGACTTGGCCTCAGCTGACCTCGATCTTGGCGGTCGTGGTATATTCCGAGCCGTCGTCGTCGACCCAGATGAACTCGAGCTCGCCGCTTTCCGTGGCCAGCGTACGGAACGCCATATAGGGATTGGCGGAAATCGCGCCGTGCCATTCGCTCTCGAACACCACCTCGCCGTTATATTTGCAGGTGAAGTGATGGATGATCTGCCGTGGGATGGTGTTGCCGTCGCTGTCCTTGCGCTGGCCGCTTTCCATCTTGTGCGAGATCAGGGTCTTGATCTCGATGACCTCGCCCTTCGCCGCCTTCTTCGGCACCTTGACGCGCGGCTTGACCTTGTCTGCCATCGCTCTGCTCCCTTTTTCTATGCTCTCCGGTGGCCCAACACCGAGAAGAGCAATGCCTCTTGATGCATCATCGTCGACCGCCGGGGCAGCCCGGCCACGGCGTCGGACCACCGGCAAATCCATGGGGCGGTCGCATCACCAGGCCGCATACCGTGGACCCAGGCACCTCCGGTCCAAGTCCACCAGGTGGCCGCGCCACTAGCCGCCGCAGCCGCCGATGGTGACTTTCACCTCCTGGGCCGCCGTGAAGAACGAGCCGTCGCTCATCTCGGCGACCGCATGGATCTTCTGGGTCTTGGCCAGACGGATGCGGGTCGAGGCCACGGCCTCGCCGCTTCGCGGCGTGAAGTTCATCGTTGCGACCGTCGGCACCGGATTGCCGTCGGCGAAGAGGTGCACGGCCTTGACGTAGTCGTCCTCGGTCATCGGGCTCTCGACCTCGACCGTGAGCGGCACGGTGTTGCCGTTCTCGGCGATCTCGGGAAGATCGAGGGTGATGCGGCCCTCTTGGGAGCTGCCGCCGCCGACGATCTCGGCGATCGCCGCCTCGACCTCGGGCAGCCCCGCTTTGGCCGAAGCGCCGAACAGCGCCGTCGTCGTGATCAGCGCCACGCCCGCGGCGACGAAGCCGCGGCGGTCCAGCGCCATGGTATCCCTGTCCTCGTGCATATGCGTCTCCTCGCTCAGCCCTGTTTCCAGCGCTCAGCTTTCTTTCAGCGTCATGAGATAAGCGATGACGTCCTCGACCTGCTCGGCCGTCAGGATCGGCTTCCCGGCGAAGTCCGACATGACCCGATGCAGGCCTTCGGTGACGTAGAAGCCGGGCATGATCGTGTCCGGATTGGTGGCTTTGGCATTGACCACCCTGAGCCTGAGCTCGCCCTCTTCATAGCGGTCGGCGACCCCGTCCAGCGGCGGACCGATCTCGCCATGGAAGGGCTCGGCCTCGAGCTCGGTCACCGCATGGCAGCCGAGGCAATTGCCGAGCTTTCTGTCGATGAACGTCTCGCGACCCTTGTCGGCATCGCCGGGCTTGCCGGTCAGCGACTCGGGAATGCTGATGTCGTCCACGATCTCGTAGGTGACCGGATCATCGGCAAGGCCAGGGCTCGCCTGCCATGTGGTCAGCATGGCGGCAGTCCCCAAAATCATCATGCTGCGCACGGTTTTCACCCAGACCTCCTCGCTTTTCGCCATTTTTGATGCCGTTCGGCTTTGCAACTTCTGATCAAAGCACCATAGCCGACGGTGAGCAATACATTCAAGACTTATGTTTTGTAAAAAATGAATATGTCTGGTTCGATGGCCACGAAGACATCACTTCACTGTGATGAGGCCGGGCTGACCGAGCTCCTCTATCATGCCCTGGCCAACATAAAGGGGGGAGGGAGACGATCATGAAACAGACGGCATTCACGAAGCACGTGACGACCATGAAGCAGGTGACGGCGGCAGCCCTTCTCGGCATGGCGCTGCTCACCGCACCCGCGCTCGAGGCTGCGGCGGAAGCGGCGAAGCGGGTCGCCATTCACGTCGACGAGAACGATCCGCAGCGCATGACCATGGCGCTCAACAATGCGCAGAACATCTTCAAGCACTACGAGGACGCAGGCCAGACCGTGGAGATCCGGCTGGTCGCCTACGGCCCCGGCCTGCACATGTTTCGCGAGGACACCTCTCCTGTGAAGGACCGCATCGCCGCCATGGCCCTCGAGCATGAGGCCCTTACCTTCGCGGCCTGCGGCAATACCCTCAGCGCGATGTCGAAGCAGGCCGGCAGCGACATCGCGCTGGTCTCCGAGGCCGAGATGGTGCCCTCGGGCGTGGTCGAGCTGATCGAGCTGCAGGAAGACGGCTGGGCCTACATCCGCCCCTAGGTGGCATGGCCACCTCATGGACTTGACGGAGCGAGCTCGGGGCGGCCTCGTGCTGACGGCGGCTTGGGGGCGAAGCTCAATCATCGTCGATGGGCGCGATCGCGGATGATCGGGGTCAGAAGCGGCATGCTCTTTACCCTTTCTTCATCATGTCTTGCGATGTTCGCACACTGGTCCATGTGATCCTGGGAGTCCGCGCCTCGCTCCAACTGTTGCCAGCGGGCGGACGGACTCCCAGGGTCGCATGGACCAGGTCCTCAGCCTTGCACGGCACGGTTAAGACATCGTGAAGATCGTCCACATGTCGGATGCAGGCGAAGGGTCGCCTGGATGGTGGCAAAAGCGCCGCGCTGAAGATTCGGCACCGGCGGTGTTCGATGCCCGTCGGCCGGAGGGGCCCGTCGAAAGAACGTAGCGGCGACGGCCTGAAATCCTGCCCCGGTCGGCTTCGCGATTGACAGGAGCGGTGTCCTTGCCGTTGATAGCTGGACCATTTCAGAAATCACGAGCGGTCGTGAGCTGATCGAGGCTGCGGCCCTCCGCCGCCGGACGCGAGGGCTTTATTCATGGCCTCACCGGCCTTGCATGGCAGAGTGCGATCGCCCTGGGCCGACGAGGCGGCCAAGCTGACCGCGCTCAGCGTCCCGATCGTGCTGACCAATGTCGGCGGCATCCTCATCCAGACCACCGACGTGGTCATGATTGGCTGGCTCGGGCCGAGCGAGCTCGCGGCGAGCGCGCTCGCGACCAGCGTGCGCTTCTTTCTGTTCCTGTTCATGGTCGGCCTGATCACCGCGATCGCGCCGATGATCGCCCAGGTCCGGGGCCTGCGCCCCAACGCCGTGCGCGACGTCCGGCGCACGGTGCGTCAGGGCTTCTGGGTGGCGCTGCTCGCGGGCCTTCCGGCCTGCGCGCTGCTCTGGCGGATCGACCTGCTTCTCGGCGCCTTTCGCCAGTCGCCGGATCTGATCGCCCTCGCCGTCCCTTATACGCAGGCGGCGATGTTCGGCTTTCTGCCTGCCGTCGGCTTCGTGGTGCTCAGGAACTTCATCGCGGCCCTGGAACGCCCGCGCTCCGCGATGGTGATCAGTCTGATCGGCATTCTGTTCAACGCCCTTGCCGACTACGCGCTGATCTTCGGCGCTTTCGGTTTTCCGGCGCTCGGCCTGGTCGGCGCCGGCATCGCCACCTCGCTGACCGAGCTTTTTCTATTCCTCTGCCTGCTCGGGGTCATTTTCTGGAGCCGACGCTTTCGCCGCTACCATCTGCTCGGGCGTTTCTGGCGGCCGGATTGGGAGCGCTTTTTCGAAATCTGGCGCCTCGGCCTGCCGATCGCCATCGCCATCGTCATGGAGATCGGCCTGTTCGCCGGCGCCGGCTTCCTCATGGGCTGGATCGGCACGGCCGAGCTCGCCGCCCACCAGATCGCCCTGCAATGCGCGGCCGTCACCTTCATGGTGCCGCTCGGCTTCGGCCAGGTCGCGACCGTGCGCGTCGGTCTCGCGGCAGGCCGTCATGATCCCGCCGCTATCTACCGCTCGGCGCTCACCGCCCTCGGCCTCGGCATCGCGTTCATGGCGGTCATGGCCGTGATCATGCTGACCTCTCCCGACCTGATCATCGGCTTTTTCCTGGACGAAGGCACATCGGAGACCCGCGAGGTTCTCGCTTTCGGCGTCACCTTCCTGATGTTCGCCGCATTCTTCCAGGTGTTCGATGCCGGCCAGGTGATCACCATGGGGATTCTGCGCGGTCTCAAGGATACGCGCTGGCCGATGGTCATCGCCGCGTTCGCCTATTGGCTGGTCGGGCTCTCCGCCAGCATCAGCCTCGCCTTTTGGGCAGGTTTCGGCGGCGTCGGCATCTGGAGCGGGCTGATCCTCGGCCTGGTCACCGCGGCAACCCTGCTGATCACGCGTTTCTTCCGACTTCATCGACGGATGGTCAGGGCCTGGGGCTGAACGTCTTCCCCTGTGAAACGCCGCGCAAGGCAGGCAGGCCTTGAAATCGCAGAAAATAACTACTATACTAGTTTTATCGTTGTGACAGGCTGAGGCGTCCGCATGATCGCACTCGAGGAAGCAGCCCAGGGATTTGCCGCAGTCGGCTCCGAGCCCCGGCTCGAGGTGCTGCTCGCTCTGGTGCGCGCCGGACCCGAAGGGCTGTCGGTCGGCGAGATCCAGGAGCGGGTCGATCTCCCGGCCTCGACCCTCGCGCACCATCTGCGCTTTCTCGCGGCCGCGGGGCTGATCGAGCAGGAGCGGGAAGGGCGCGTGGTGCGCAGCCGCGCCGCCTTCGCGCGTATCGAAGGGCTTGCGGATTTTCTCCTGCGCGAGTGCTGCAGCGAGTCGACGGCACCGCATCCTGCGGGACGGCGCCACGATCATGACTCCAACGACCGCGGCAAGAGTGAGGATGCGGCATGACCGAACTCGTGATGAAGCTGCCCGCTGCCTGGCGTCATGGCCTGGAGGGCCTGCGCTCGGTCTGCGGCCTGATCCTCCTGGTGCCGCTCGCCGTCCTGCTGCTCGATCCGGCGAATCTGGGAACCATCCTCGGCATTGCCGGCGCGGCCCTGCTGCACACGCTTCCCTATCTGATCTTCGCCGTGCTGCTGTTCGCCTTTCTGCGCGCGACCGGCGCGGAAACCGTGATCGCCCGCGCCTTCGAAGGCCGGGAGACACGCATGATCCTGCTTGCCGCCCTGCTCGGTGGTCTCGCCCCCTTCTGTTCCTGCGAGGTCATCCCGTTCATCGCCGGCCTGCTCGCCATGGGCGTGCCGCTGTCCGCGATCATGGCGTTCTGGCTGTCCTCGCCCCTGATCGATCCGCCCGCCTTCCTGATCACCGCTTCGGCGCTCGGCTGGCCGTTCGCGGTCGCCAAGACCGTTGGCGCGGTGTCGCTCGGCCTGCTCGGCGGCTTCGGCATGCGCTTGATGATCACGCAGGGCCTGTTCGCCGATCCGCTGCGCGTGCGTTCGAGCGGTGGCTGCTGCAGCCGACACGCTCCCTTCGCGGGCAAGCCCGTCTGGCGCTTCTGGCAGGAGCCGGCGCGCCGACGGACTTTCGGGCAAGAGGCGCTCAATAACGGCCTTTTTCTCCTGAAATGGCTGACGCTCGCCTATCTGCTGCAGGGCCTCCTGGTCACCTATGTGCCCGCGGATCTGATCGGCAGCCTGGTGGGCGGCGACGGCATTCTGCCGATCGTCATCGCCGCCCTTCTTGGCGCGCCTGCCTATCTCAACAGCTACGCCGCCCCGCCGCTGGTGGCCGGCCTGATGACCCAGGGCATGAGCGCCGGCGCCGGCATGGCCTTCATGATGGCAGGCGCGGTGAGCTGCATCCCCGCCATGGCCGCCGTCTGGTCCCTGGTGAAGCCCCAGGTGTTCGCCGCCTACGTCGCCCTTGGCATCGGCGGCGCCGTGCTGGCGGGGCTGGTCTACAGCCTGGTCGCCTAGGGCCGAGACCCCATCAGCTTCAGATTGTCTGCGATGCGTCCTCCGCAAGCTCCGACATGCCGCGGCGCCGGTTTCCTGCGCTTCCGCTGCTCGGCTATGGCCCTCGTCTCCGATGCCGTTGTCGACAATCGACGTCTTCGCTGGCGCAATCTTCTTGATGAGGACGCACCCCGGAGCGGATCCCGATCAGACGTGATCGGGACACACGCTCTATCTATTTGATTTCGCTGGCATTTTGTTCCGATTGCGTGGACTTCCAGATCGGAAAAAGCCTTGGAACATGCTCCATCTTGTGGTGACACATCCGATGTTTTTCTCTCGGCCGCAAACGAAGTCTTAACCTCTTGGCTCTACGCTCCGTCATCAGGTCCATGCGACCCTGGGAATCCGCCCGCCCGTCCACAGAACAAGAGCGAGGCTCGGACTCCCAGGGTCGCATGGACCTGAACATCAGCGTCGCATGCAAGGGTTAAGACATCGTTACGCGTGCGGTGGCCAAACATCGTGATGGGCCAGGCCGCTCGATGTATCATCAGTGGACGATGGGCGGCTGCGCGACCACCGCAATGACCCGCCGGAGCAGGACTATGGCGGAAAAACGGCCGTCAGCGACTGGGGCAAAGCTGGTGAAGATCAGGGGCGCCCCTGGGCGGCCGCCTCAAAAGCGATCGGTGCGCCTCGCCGACGCCACTTCCCGCGCCCGCCGCTGCGCGATCCGGCGAAGCAGCGGCAGCTGGCGCGACGCATAGGCGAGATAGGCGCGGTCGCTCCGGCGCTGCTGCCAGGACGTGTAGGCCCAGAGCGAAATCCCGGTGATCGCCCAGAGCGCCGGCATCGTCCAAAGCCAGGGGGCATAGGGGCCGAAAAGATCGAGCCCGAGCGCCAGGCGGTCCAAAACCGCGTCCAGGTGAAAGCTCAGGGCCTGCAGGTCGTTCATGATGGTTTCTCCCTCGTCGTCGCCGGTTTTCCTCGGCCGCGTTAACCAAGCTAGAGGCCTGGTTCGTCGGGTCCAGCGGGGGCCAGGGCCTGTCGGCCATACGCTGATATCGTCCTGCCGTCTTTGCCCGAGCGCATTCTCTCCAAGATTGAACGTCACCCGATCGGGCAAGCGGAAAAGAGCGTGGTCACGATGGCCGGGCGTCGGCCGGCGCGCTTGGAACCTTCGTGCAAGAACAGGGTGTTATCGCGACAGACCAGCGCAGCTTTCGGCTGTCTCTTTGCGCGCAAACCGCGATCGCTATAGGGTCGAGAGAGAAACGTGCGCCGGGGGCGGCGAGCCCGGCTGCTGAGGGAAATTGTCCATGAATCTGCATCGCATGCTCCAAGCGCGCGCCGACGAGGGGCGTCCGGTCCGCGTCGGCCTGATCGGCGCCGGCAAGTTCGGCTCGATGTTTCTGGCGCAGGCACGCTTTACGCCGGGCCTGCATGTGGTCGGCGTGGCCGATCTCGACGTCGAGCGCGCCAGGACCTCGATGCGCCGGCTGGGCTGGCCGGGCGCGCAGATCGACGCGCCGGACATGGCGCGCGCGCTCGACACCGGCAAGACGCATCTCACCGATGACAGCATGGGCCTGATCCGGGCGTCGGGCCTGGACGTGCTGATCGAGGCCACCGGCGATCCCGGCGCCGGCGTGCGCCACGCTCTTCTCGGCATCGAGCATGGCCGTCATCTGGTGATGGTCAATGTCGAGGCCGATGTCCTGGTCGGCCCGCTGCTCGCCGAGCGCGCCAAGAAGGCGGGCCTGGTCTACAGCCTCGCCTATGGCGATCAGCCGGCGCTGATCTGCGAGATGGTGGACTGGGCACGCGCCGCCGGCTTTCCCGTGGTCTGCGCCGGCAAGGGCACGCGCTATCTGCCGGCCATGCATCGCTCGACGCCGAAGACCGTGTGGCAGCATTTCGGCATCACCGACGAAGAGGCCGACGAGGCGGGCATGAACCCGAAGATGTTCAACAGCTTCGTCGACGGCACCAAATCCGGCATCGAGATGGCGGCGGTCGCCAATGCCTGCGGCCTCAAGGTGCCGAGCCAGGGGCTGGCCTTCCCCGCCTGCGGCGTCGACGATCTAGCCTATATCCTGCGGCCGGCGAGCATGGGCGGCAGCCTGGAGCACGAGGGCACGGTCGAGGTGATCTCCGACCTGGAGCGCGACGGCCGCCCGGTCTATCGCGATCTGCGCTGGGGCGTCTACATCACCTTCAAGGCGCCCTCCGACTACGCGCGCGCCTGCTTTGCCCAATACGGCCTCACCATCGATCCGAGCGGCGACATCGCCTCGATCTACCGGCCGATCCACATGATCGGGATCGAGCTCTGCATCAGCGTCGCCTCGGCAGCCCTGCGCGGCGAGCCCACCGGCTGCCCGCGCAGCTTCGAAGCCGATGTCATCGCCACCGCCAAGCGCGATCTGAAAGCGGGCGAGATGCTGGACGGCGAGGGCGGGGCCTGCGTCTGGGGCAAGCTCAAGCCCGCCGGGGCGTCGATCACCGGAGATTACCTGCCGATCGGACTCGCCCATCATGTCGAGCTGACCCGCCCGGTCGCCGCCGGCGCCTGCCTGACCATGGCCGACGTCGCCATCGACCCAGGCGATCAGCTCCTCGCCTTGAGGCGCACCATGACCGGCGCGGCTCCCTGACCGCGGCCAGGTCATTGTGCAAAAAAAGCCGTTTGGCGACGGCGCGTTAAGTCGGCGTTAACCTTTTTCTGCCATTGTCATCGGAGCAATGCCCGAGGAGATGACATGGCTGGTTCACAGACAAGCGCGCTGCTGCAACGCACCCCCGCCCTTGCGCCGGATCAGGAGGTGCGGCTGTCCCTGCCGGAAGCCACGATGTTTATCGTCGGCTCGTCCGGTGTGCTCTGGCTTCTCCTCTACGGCGCGGTCAACGTGCTGCTCGGCTGATCGGACCGTCGGCGCGCGCTGAGATCGAGGCACGGGCCGGGGCTGAGGCGGGCGACGCCGTGTGGCGGTGACGCAGCCCGCGTAGAGCCGTCGGGCAGCGAGGCCATGACCTGATGGGCGCGAGCCCGCGGATGAGAGGCTGACCAGACGGCGCCGTGCGAAGGCCGCGCGACCTGGTTCAAATGGCCATTTTGGGAGGACAAAAAAAGAAAGGAGGCCGAAACCTCCATTCCTGAATGTAGCTCTCAAGAGCACACTGCATTTGCAGTTTATTCTTGTAAAACTTTTCTTATCGCCTTTCGGTTCAAGGCACAAGGTTTTTTCCAGGCCGTGATCCCAACCGTCTCGCGGAGGACGGAATGTGAGGTCGGCCCGTCCCGCAAAGCCCCTTGGAGAACGCCCGACCGGCGCGGAGCATGTGGCCCCGTACGATGAGAGCGGGGGGCAGGGACAGCCCCTTGTCCTATCCCAAACTCCCATGTCCTGCCCCTGCAGAGTGGCGAAAACGACAAAGACCATTGTATGCTGTCACCGGGAGGTGTTGGAGCGTCCAGGCACTGACACTCGAAGGGGCGACGACATCCCCCGTGGACAAAGACCGACTGAACGGCAGGATTTGACCAGGGAGACTCCCATGAAACCGATGATCAGCATCGTCGCAGCCGTCATCGCCGTCTCGGCATCGCTGCCGGCGCAGGCCGAGGAGCTGAGCTTCGCCCATTTCGTGCCGCCGCAGCACACCATCACCGCCTCCCTGATCGAGCCGTTGAGCGACGGCGTCGCCGAGGCGACCGGCGGTGAGCTGACGATCAAGGTCTATCCGGGCGGCGAGCTCGGCAAGGGACCGGTCGAGCAATATGTGCGCGCCCTTCAGGGGGTCGCCGACATCACCTGGGGCCTGCAGGGCTACACCTCCTCCCAGTTTCCGAAGACCATGCTGATCGAGCTTCCCGGCGCGGTGCCGGGCGGCGGCCACGGCTACGACATGCTCTGGAACGCCTACGAAAACCAGCTCATGGACGAGTTTCCGGGCACCGTGCCGCTGGCGCTCTGGGTGTCCGAGCCGAACATCATGATCATGAAGGACCACCAGATCCGAACGCCTGCCGACATCGAGGGCCTCAAGATCCGCGTCGCCGGCGCCGTCGCCGCCGATGTGGTCACGGCGCTTGGCGCCACGCCCGTGCAGATGCCGATCCCCGAGGTCTACAACGCGCTTCAGACCGGCCTGATCGACGGCATCATCACCGGCGGCAGCGCGGTTTCCGATTTCAAGCTGCACGAGGTCGCCAACAGCTACACCATCGGAGCACCCCTCGGCCGCATCTCCTTCTACGTGGTCATGAACAAGGAGCGCTATGACGGTCTGAGCGACGGCCAGCGTCAGGCGATCGACGACCATAGCGGGCGCGCGCTGTCCAAGAGCGCTGAGGATGCCTGGAACGCCAAGGCCGACCAGACGATCGCCGATCTCAAGGCCGACGCCGGCAACACGGTGATCGAGCTCAGCGACGAGGAAATTACCCCCTTCGCCGATCTGACCCTGCCGGTCGCGGACAAGGTGATCGCTTCGGTGCCGGGCGGCGGCGATGTCGTCAAGGCGATGCGCGGCGAATAACCCGGCATGGACGCCATCCGACAGGCCGCGGACCGGCTGATTGCGCTGTCCGCGGTCATCGGAGCGCTCGGTCTCCTGGTCGAGGTCGCGGTCATCCTGATCGACGTGGTCGGCCGGGCGTTCGGCAAGCCGCTGTTCGGCTCGCAGGACCTGATCACCATGACCATGGTGATCGTCGTCTTCGGCGGCATGGCGGTCTGTGACCGCCGGGGCGGCCATATCGCCGTCGACCTCCTGGAGCGCTTTTTTCCACCGGCGGTCAACCGGCTGACCGATGCGGCGTCGGCCCTGCTCGGCGCGCTCATCTTCGTGGTCATGGCCTTTGCCGTCTACGAAAGCGCCAAGCTTTCGCTGATGCTCAACCTATCGACCAACCTCCTCAATCTGCCGAAGGCCTGGTTCCAGTGGATGCTGTCCGGCTTCGCGCTGCTGACCGCCCTGGGCATGGTGCTGCGTGCACTCGAGCTCGCCCTCGGCGTCCGGGATGTCAGGAAGGAGGACGTCGCCCTGTGAGCGCTGCGACGGTCGGGCTTCTCGGCCTTCTCGCCCTCCTGGTTCTCCTGATCATCCGAGTGCCGGTGGCTTTCGCCATGTTCGCCGTCGGCTTTCTCGGCATCGCCGCCCTGCAGGGCTTCAAGGCGGCGATCGGGCTGCTCGCCTCCGAAAGCTTCACGCTCGCGTCTTCGCCCGAGCTGGTGGTGATCCCGCTGTTCATCCTGATGGGCAATGTCGCCTCGGCCACCGGCATGAGCCGGCAGCTCTACGATGCCGCCTATGCGCTGATCGGCCGGCTGCAGGGCGGGCTCGCCTCGGCGACCGTGGTCGGCTGCGGCGGCTTCGCCGCCCTTTCCGGCTCCTCGGTGGCCGCAGCACTGACCATGGGCAAGATCGCGCTCAAGGAGATGGACCGTTTCGACTACGCGCCCAAGCTGTCGACGGGTGCGGTGGCCGCCGGCGGCACGCTCGGCATTCTGATCCCGCCGTCGACCGGTTTCGTCGTCTACGCGATCCTGACCGAGCAGTCGATCGGCAGGCTGTTCCTGGCGGGCGTGCTGCCGGGCCTGCTTCTCCTCACGCTCTTCGTCCTGATGATCACGCTGCTCACCTCGCTGCGCCCGAAGCTCGGGCCGCGCGGCCCTGCCACCACCGCCGCCCAGAAGCTGCGGGCGCTGGCCGCCGCCGGACCGATCGTCGCCGTGATCATCGTCACCATCGGCGGCATCTATGGCGGCCTGTTCTCGCCAGTGGAGGCGGCCGCGGTCGGCGCCGGCCTGGTGATCCTGCTCGGTTTCGGCACGCGCACGCTCACGATCGGCGCTCTATGGCGCGCCGCCAAGGAGTCGCTGCTCACCACCTCGACCGTGATGCTGATCCTGATCGCCGCCCATCTGATCAGCCCCTTCCTGGCGTTCAGCCAGATCCCGGATGCGGTCGGCGCCATGATCGAGCGGCTCGACCTCTCCCGCTACGGCGTCCTCCTGCTGATCCTCGCGACCTATCTCCTGCTCGGCTGCTTTCTCGAGGGCTTCGCCATGATGGTGCTGACCCTGCCGATCTTCTTTCCGGTGATCACGGGTCTCGGCATCGACCCCATCTGGTTCGGCGTCCTCGTGGTGCTGACGCTGGAGATGGGCCTGATCTCGCCGCCGGTCGGCCTGAACGTCTTCATCGTGAAGTCGGTGGCCGAGAACGTGTCGCTCGGCACCATCTTCGCTGGCGTCGTTCCCTTCTGGCTCACCATGCTGATGGCCCTCGCCATCCTCGTCGCCTTTCCCGAGATCTCGCTGTTCCTGCCCGACACGATGATCCAGTGAGCGCCCAAAGCAACGCGGCGCGGTCCCGGAAATCGTTTCCCGACACGCCGGTCTTTCAGAAAATAGCCGCACGAACCATCGATGATCTTCGCAACGCGATCGCCGAGGCTATCGATATGATCACACCGGCAGAAGGCGAAAATCCTTTGCCACTGCAGGATATGACCGCGAATGACCGGGCATTGCTCTAACCTTTCCTTAACCCGTATTTGGCATCCTGCTTGCTGGTCCATGCGATCCTGGGAATCCGTCCTTCCGCCGGAAATGTTCGGGTGAGGCTCGGACTCCCAGGATCGCATGGACCAGCAAGACGGTCATGGTAAGGGGAAAGCGTGAAGGGAAGGTTAAGTGGCGCGGTATCTTACAGGCGCGACTCTTGTGGAGTGCCTTCGATGCTGATGGAATCTTGATCGGAAACCCGCCGACCGGCTCTCGTCAAAAGGAGGGCCTTCCACCTAAAGCGGCCAGATCCAGAGGATCGTCGGCACCGCGACCGCGATGATCAGCACTTCCAGCGGCAGGCCCATGCGCCAGTAGTCGCCGAAGCGGTAGCCGCCCGGACCCATGATCAGGGTGTTGTTCTTGTGGCCGATCGGGGTGAGGAAAGCGCAGCTCGCGGCGACCGCGACGCCCATCAGGAAGGGATCGGCGCTGACCTCCAGACGGTGCGCGATATCGACGGCGATCGGTGCGGCGATCACCGCGGTCGCGGTGTTGTTCATGACATCGGACAGGGTCATGGTCACGATGACGAGCAGCGTGAGCACCACCCAGGGCGCATAGCCCTCGGCAAGGGTCACGATCGAGCCTGCGATCTCCGCCGTGCCGCCGCTCGCCTCCAGCGCCGAGCCGATCGGGATCATCGAGCCCAGAAGCACGATCACCGGCCATTCGATCGATTCGTAGATCTGGCGAAGCGGCACGATGTTGACCAGCACCATCAGCACCACGGCGGCGGCGAGCGCGATCGGCAGATAGAGCACGCCGAAGCTCGCCAGCATGACCGCACCTGCGAAAATCGCGACCGCGAGGCCCGCCTTGTCGCGCTGGATCACCTGCAGGCCGCGCTCGGCGAGCGGCAGGGCGCCGAGCCAGCTCGCGATTTCGCCGAGGCGCTCGCTCGGTCCGAGAAGAAGGAGCACGTCACCCGCCTGGATGGTGAGGCGGCGCACGCGTTCGGAAAAGCGTTGCCCCTGTCGCGACACGCCCAGAAGGCTGACGCCGTGGCGGTGGAGCAGGCCGAGCGTCAGGGCGGATCGCCCCTCGATCCGGGAACCCTCCGGCACCACCACCTCGATCATGGTGACGTCGTCGCTCGACTCGAGCATGGCCTTGGCCATCTCGCTGCTGGTGATTTCGAGCTTGAGGGCGCCTGCGAGCTTGTCGAGGGCGCTGGGTGCCGCCTCGACCACCAGGAGATCATTCTCTTCGATCAGCACGCGGCGCGACATGCCGGGCAGACGCTTGCCCTCGCGGATCAGGCCGATGATCGAGGCCTCGCTGTCGTCGGCGATATCGTCGAGCTCGCGCACCGCCTTGCCGATCGCCTTCGAGCCCTCGGGCACGCTGAGCTCGGCGATGTAGTCCTTGAGATCGAACAGCTCCTTGCCGCTGTCCTGCTCGCGGCGCTGCGCCGGAATCAGGCGCCAGCCGATCAGCGCGATGAAAACCACGCCGATCAGCGCGCAGATCAGGCCGACCGGCGCGAAGTCGAACATATGGAACGACGAGCCGAGCGCCTTCCTCCGAAATTCCGAGATCACGATGTTGGGCGGCGTGCCGATCAGGGTGATCATGCCGCCCAGGATCGAGGCAAAGGAGATCGGCATCAGGGTGAGTGCCGGGCTGCGCTTCGCCTTGCTTGCGGCCTGCAGATCGATCGGCATCAGGAGGGCGAGGGCGGCGACATTGTTCATGACAGCGGAAAGAGCGGCGGCGAGGCCGGACATGATCCCGATATGGGTGCCGAGCGACCGGGACCCGTCGACCAGATAGCGCGCGAGCAGCTCGATCGCGCCGGAATTGGACAGCGCCCGGCTGACGATCAGCACCAGCGCGATGATCACGGTCGCCGGATGGCCGAAGCCGGAAAACGCCTCCTCCTTCGGCACCACGCCCCAGATCAGCGCGATGCAAAGGGCGGCAAAGGCGACCAGATCGTAGCGCCAGCGTCCCCAGATCAGGAGAACGAAGACGAAGAAGAGGAGAAGGAACAGAAAATTCTGGTCGCTGATCAAGGCAGTACTCAACAAGCGGCGACAGGCGACAGTCAGCATGCCCGACCATCGGGCTCAGAGATGCAGCACCCTAATCCCTGGCCAGAGGCGAGGCCAGTTTTTCCTGGCCATGCGCTCTCGATACTGCGCGAGCTTCGCCGGATGGCTGCGCGCATGCGGTGTCGGCCGCACGATCAGGTCGAACAGATCGTCGAGACCGAGCGGTGCGATCAGCTCGACGCCGCCCGCCGCCGTCAGCCGGGCGCCCACCGGCGTCGGCGTCTCGCACCAGCAGGCGAGCGCATGGGCCAGGTCGCGATAGGGCGGATCGCCGTTGACCCCGGCCATGCGCGCCTGGTTCTTGACCGACCAGGGTTGTCCCGGAAGGCGCGCCTGCAGCGCCGCCTCATGGCGCTTCTCCACGACCTCGTCCTGGCTGTTCGGATCGAAATAGACGACATCGATGTCATTGGGCGGCGTCGGCTCGGCGTGACCGTGCAGATGGTCCCAGACCCGGTTCCTGACGAAGCCCGCCGCGATCCAGCCATGGGGAAGGTCGAGGTCGCGCACGGCGGCCAACGCCGCCATCATCGATGGATCGCTCCGGATCAGGTCGATCAGCACGCCCTGACGATCATCGCCCATGGCACCATCCCGATCGTCGAACAGGCCGCCGCATCCGCCATCCCGACAGGGCGACCGGCATCCAGCCACACCATCGCCGTCCTGCTCGTCAACCTTTTGTTAACGCACTTCCGCTAGAACCAACAGGCCGGTCCATGTGATCCTGGGAATCCGTCCGCCCGGCGAACAAGGTGGGGCGAGGTGCGGACTCCCAGGATCGCATGGACCGGATCGGAAGGATAACGCCAAACAGGTTAAGAAATCGTGAAGCGAGAACCGGTGCCGCACCCGCATCGTGCTTGCGCGCCGGTCCGGCTTTTCGGTTGAGACCGACCGCAGGCGTGATAGGCTCCGAGCAAGAGGGAGATTTGAGCAAACACGGAACAAAAGGAGGTTCATCATGACGACGCATTCGCCTTCCCGTCGCGCGCGGTCCCTGTGCCGGGCCGCCGCCGGCCTGCTGACCGCGACCGCCATCTGCCTGCTCGCAGCGGCGCCGCTCAGCGCCGCAGAGCTGCGCATCGCCAATTCGGGCGAGCCCGACAGCCTCGATCCGCACCACACCTCGGGTATCTGGGAAAGCCGGATCTTGCGCGACATGTTCATGGGCCTGACCACCGAGGCCGCGGATGCGTCGGTCATTCCCGGCGCCGCCGAAAGCTGGACGGTGAGCGACGACGGCCTGGCCTACACCTTCATCATCCGGGATCATGCCTGGTCGGATGGCACCCCCGTGACCGCTGACGACTTCGTCTACAGCCTGCAGCGCATTCTCCTGCCGGAGACGGCTGCGGAATACGCCTCGCTGCTCTACACCATCAAGAACGCCAAGGCGCTCAACGAAGGCACCATCACCGATGCCGGCGAGCTCGGCGTCAAGGCGATCGACGCCAAAACGCTGGAGATCACCCTCGAATATCCCGCCCCCTATTTCCTCGAGCTGCTCACCCACCAGACCGCCTATCCCGTGCCGCGGCACAAGATCGAGGAATTCGGCGACGACTGGATCAAGGCGGGCAATCTGGTCGGCAACGGCGCCTATGTGCTCGAGGAATGGGTGCCCAACACCCATGTGAAGCTGGTCAAGGACGAGACCTTCTACGATGCCGCGAACGTCGCCATCGACAGTATCGTCTTCTATCCCGCGGAGGAGCGCAACGCCGCGACCAAGCAGTTCCGTGCAGGCGAAATCGACATTCAGTTCGACTTCGCCTCCGAACAGATCGACTGGCTGAAGGAAAACCTGCCGGATGAGACCAGGATCAGCCCTTGGCTCGGCTCCTACTATTATACGATCAATACCACCAAGCCGCCCTTCGATGACGTGCGCGTGCGCCAGGCTCTGGCGATGAGCATCGATCGCGCCGCGATCACCGACAAGGTGCTGAAGACCGGCGAGCTGCCGGGCTACAGCTTCGTTCCGCCCAATGCCGGCAAGTATGGCGAGCCCGCCTATGTCGACTGGAAGGATACGCCCTACGAGCAGCGTGTGCAGCAGGCGAAGGACCTTCTGGCCGAGGCCGGCTTCGGTCCGGATCGGCCGCTGGAGTTCCAGCTTCGCTACAACACCTCCGAGAACCACAAGAAGATCGCGATCGCCGTCGCCGCCATGTGGAAGCAGCTCGGCGTGCAGGCGGAACTGTTCAACGCCGAGGTCAAGGTCCACTACAACGATCTGCAGGAAGGCAATTTCGAGGTCGCGCGCGCCGGCTGGATCGCCGACTACAACGACCCGCAGAACTTCCTCTATCTGATGGAGGGCGACACCGGCGCCAACAACTACAGCCGCTTCGACAATGCCGACTACAACGATTTCATGAACCAGTCGGACGTCGAGACCGACCCGGCGAAGCGCAATGAGCTCATGCACCAGGCCGAGGCGATCGCGATGGCCGAGATGCCGAACATCCCGATCTACTACTACGTCTCCAAGAACCTGGTGGCCAAGCAGGTCGCGGGCTGGGTCGACAACACCGCCGACAAGCATCCGAGCCGCTATTTGAGCATCGTGGAATAGCCGAGGAACCTGCGCGGCCGGTACTGGTGCCGGCCGCGCGCACCTCGGCTCACATCCCATGATCGCGTTCGTTGCAAGGCGTGTCCTGATCGCCATCCCGACCATGCTGGTGATCATCACCATCGCCTTTTTCATGATGCGCGTCGCACCCGGCGGGCCCTTCGACCAGGAGCGCCAGCTCACCCCGCAGATCGAAAAGAACATCCTCGCCGCCTACGATCTCGATCAGCCGCTGCCGCTGCAATATGTCCGCTACCTGACCGGAGTCCTTCAGGGCGATTTCGGCCCGAGCTTCAAATATCGGGACTTCACCGTCACCGAACTTCTGCTCACCGGCTTTCCGCCGAGCCTGAAGGTCGGAGGTCTCGCCATGCTGCTCGCGATTGCGATCGGCATCGCGCTCGGCACGATCGCGGCCCTTCGCCAGAACAGCGCCCTCGACCATGCGGTCATGGCAACGGCCATGACCGGCATCGCCATTCCCAATTTCGTCATGGCACCGCTTTTGACGCTGGTGTTCGGCGTGTTCCTGGGCTGGCTGCCGGTCGCCGGCTGGGGCGGCGGTGCCCTCAGGAACATCCTTCTGCCGGTGATCGCCCTGGCTCTTCCGCAGATCGCCTATATCGCGCGCCTCACCCGCGCCAGCATGATCGAGACGCTCGGCGCCAATTTCATCCGCACCGCGCGCGCCAAGGGCCTGCGCGAGCAAATCGTGGTGACGCGCCACGCGCTCAAGGGCGCCCTTCTCCCGGTCGTCTCCTATCTCGGCCCGGCCAGCGCCCAGCTGATCAGCGGCTCCCTGGTGATCGAGCAGATCTTCGGCATCCCCGGCATCGGCCGCTACTTCATCCAGGGCGCCCTCAATCGTGACTACACCCTGGTGATGGGCACCGTGATCGTCTACGCGCTGCTCATCCTGATCCTCAACCTGATCGTCGACATCCTCTACGGCTACCTCGATCCCAAGGTAAAGCCATCATGAGCGGCGAGGCGCCGCTGCCTTTACTTGCCCGGGGCCACGGGCGGTGGTGAGCCAAGCCTTCGTGCGTGACGGCATGCGGGAGGGCCTGAAGTCATGAGCAGTCGGGCAGAACTCGGGCAAGTCGAGCCCGGCGGCGCTGCCGCCCGGTCCTTGGCACAAGATGCCTGGCGGCGGCTCAGGCAGAACAAGGCGGCCATGGTCTCGATGGCGATCCTTGCGGTGATCGCCCTCCTCGCGATTGCTGCGCCGCTGCTCAGTCCGCATCCCCTCGGCGAGGTCTACTGGGATCGCATCCAGATGCCGCCCGACTTTGAAAACGCTCACTGGTTCGGCACCGACGGCAATGGCCGCGACCTCTTCATCCGCACGCTCTATGGCGGCCGCATCTCGCTCATGGTCGGCATCCTCGCGACGCTGGTCAGCCTGGTGATCGGCGTCAGCTACGGCGCCATCGCCGGCTATGTCGGCGGGCGGGTGGACGATCTGATGATGCGCATCGTCGACATCATCTACGCGCTTCCCTTCACCTTCTTCGTCATCATCCTGATGGTGGTCTTCGGCCGTCAGATTTTTCTGATCTTCGTCGCCATCGGCGCGGTCGAATGGCTGACCATGGCGCGCATCGTGCGCGGCCAGACGCTGTCGATCAAGAACCGGGAGTTCGTCGAGGCGGCGCGCGCGGCGGGTGTCTCCAGCGCCGCGATCATCCGCCGCCACATCGTCCCCAACCTCCTCGGCCCCGTGGTCGTCTACATGACCCTCACCATCCCGCAGGTGATCCTGCTGGAAAGCCTCCTTTCCTTCCTCGGCCTCGGTGTGCAGGAGCCGCTCACCAGCTGGGGCGTGCTGATCTCGGAAGGGGCGGAAACCATGGAAGCAGCGCCCTGGATGCTGATCTTCCCCGCCATCCTGCTCGCGCTCACCCTCTTTTCCTTCAACTTCATCGGCGACGGCCTGCGCGATGCCCTCGATCCGAAGGATCGTTGAGCGATGACGGCATTACTGAATGTCGACAATCTCACGATCCGCTTCGCCACGCCGGACGGCGAGGTCACCGCCGCCGATCGTATCGGCTTTACGATCGACAAGGGGGAGACGGTGGGGCTGGTCGGCGAGAGCGGTTCGGGCAAGTCGCAGACGGTGCTCGCGGTCATGGGCCTGCTCGCAAAAAACGGTCGGGCGGACGGGCAGGTGCGGTTTGGAGAAAAGGATCTGTTAGGGCTGTCGGCCGCCGACCTGAACAGGGTGCGCGGGGTCGATATCGCGATGATCTTCCAGGACCCGATGACCGCGCTCAATCCCTATCTGAAGATCTCGCGGCAGATGACCGAGGTGCTGATCGAGCACAAGGGGGCCGACGCGGCCGGCGCGAAGAGGAAGAGTATCGAGCTGCTGGACCTGGTCGGCATTCCCGACGCCAAAGGCCGCATCGACCTCTATCCGCACGAGTTCTCGGGCGGCATGCGCCAGCGGGTGATGATCGCGATGGCGCTGCTCTGCGAACCCAGGCTCCTGATCGCCGACGAGCCGACCACCGCCCTCGATGTCACGGTGCAGGCGCAGATCCTGGAGCTGCTGCAGGAGCTCAAACGCGAGCGCGACATGGCGATCCTGCTGATCACCCACGATCTCGGCGTGGTCGCCGGCCTCGCCGACCGCGTGCTGGTGATGTATGCCGGCCGCCTGGTCGAGGAGGGGCCGGTCGACCCGGTGTTTTTCGACCCTGCCCATCCCTATACCAAAGGTCTGCTGCGATCCTCCCCGCGTCTGGACGCAGCGCGCATCGATGCGCTCGCCATCATCCCCGGGCAGCCGCCGAACCTGCAGGCTCTCCCCGAAGGCTGCGCCTTCGCGCCGAGATGCGCCAGGCGGTTCGCACCCTGCGGCGAGAGGCCTCGCCTTCGCTCGATCGGTGAACGTCGAAAGAAGGCATGTCACCTGGAGGAGATGCCATGAACGCCGCCCCCCTCCTCGACGTCGAAAACCTAGCCGTCCACTTCGAGATCCGCACCGGCGGCATTGTCAACGGTCAACGCCGCGCGTTGAGGGCGGTGGATGGGGTGAGCTTTTCGCTGCGGTCGGGGGAGACGCTGGGCATCGTCGGCGAGAGCGGCTGCGGCAAGTCCACGCTTGGGCGCGCCGTGCTGCGCCTGATCGAGCCGACCGCGGGACGCGTCGCCTGGCTGGGGGAAGATTTTCTCGGCTTCGATCAGGCGCGACTGCGCGCCGAGCGCAAGAACCTGCAGATCATCTTCCAGGATCCGCTCGCCTCGCTCGATCCGCGCATGACCATCGGCAAGATCATCGCCGAGCCGCTGATCACCCACGAGCCTCGCCTCGCCAAGGCCGAGGTCGAAGCACGCGTGCGCGAGGTCATGGTGGAAACCGGCCTGCTGCCAGGCATGATCAACCGCTACCCGCACGAATTCTCCGGTGGCCAGTGTCAGCGGGTCGGCATCGCGCGCGCCATGATCCTGCGGCCGAAGCTGATCGTCTGCGACGAGCCGGTCTCCGCGCTCGACGTCTCGATCCAGGGGCAGATCGTCAATCTCCTGATGAAGCTCCAGCGCGACTTCGGTCTGGCGCTGCTCTTCATCAGCCACGACCTCTCGGTGATCCGGCATATCAGCCATCGCATCCTGGTGCTCTATCTCGGCAGGGTCATGGAGGTTGCGGGCCGCAACAGGCTTTACGAAAGGCCGGCGCATCCCTACACGCAGGCGCTGATCTCCGCCGTTCCGATCCCGGACCCGGCTTTGGAGCGTCAGAAAAAACGCATCGTGCTCAAGGGTGATCTGCCATCGCCGCTCGACCCTCCGTCCGGCTGCATTTTTCGGACCCGCTGCCGCTACGCCCGTGCGCTTTGCGCCGAACGGACGCCACAGCTGGAGCAGGTCGACGATGCCCAGAGCGTCGCCTGCCATTTCTGGCCGGACGTTTTCTCCGACCGTGCCGTCGACGAGCTCTCCGGTAAGGAGTGAACCCTATTTCCCGCGATGGCCCGCCGGGAGGATCATGTCCTGCTTCAAGTCGAGAAAATGGGCATGCGCCCTTGCGACCAGACTGCTGCTGTCCGCCGGGCCGAACCACTGCATATCGCCGTCGGAAGCCTCTCGGAACGGTTCATGATCCAAGGTCAGCCGCCGAAACGCTTCCGTAAGCTTGGCGAAGACCTCGGGCTTGGTCTCTTTGACCTCACGGCGCACGGCGAAGAAGCGATAGGCGGAGCCAAAGACGGGCTTGGCTTTGGCAAATCTGACGGCCTCGACGATCGTTGGAATTTCGGGCCACAGGCGAAGCCGCCTCGGCGCCATGATGGCGAGCGGTGTGACAAGTTCTCCCAGATCCCGGATAGCTTTCAGGCTGCCGACGGTGAGCTCGACTTCGCCGGCGAGCAATCCCTTTCTGGCCTTGCCGCCGCTCGCATAGTCCACCTCCCGGATCTTGATGCCCAGCTCGGCGAACTGCCGCCTGGTCGCCATGAGGTGACCCCCGGCCTTGCCGGCGCCGATCCTGATCTCGTTCGGCCGCTTCCCGGCCTCGGCCGCGACCTCCGCGAGCGTCGTCCAGCCCAGATCGCTCCGCGCCGCGAGGATCGGCGGCTCGATCTCCTGGACGTTGATCACCGCAAGGTCGTCCAGATGGAAATTGCCTTCATACGTGGCGGCGGCTGGCTCGAACCAGACGAGCACCGTGGATCCGTCGGCGGGTCTTTTCAGAAAATCCTGATAGCCGTCGCTGTCGCCCTTGATCAGCCGATTTTCGACGTTGACGCTGTAGCCGCTGACATCGGGCAGATATTTCGCGACCCGACGCGCCAGCTTGTCGAGCGCACCGCCGCTGCCGAGAGGCACGATGAAGGTCAGGTCGGTGGCCGCCATCGCCGGCAGCGGCGTCGCCGCGAGCGCACCGGCGGCCGTGAGCTGGAGAAACGTTCGTCGAGAAGTGGCCATCGCATCGCGCCTTTTCACTATTCGGGCCTGCGCGCGAACTGTGCCAGCAAATCCCTAAGGGATTCTTAACGATGCGCGAAAAGATGGCGGCCCTCGATCTCTTGCGCTTCGGCCCTGATCTTCCGTTCAACGCGTCCATCCGCAGGGTGTCGCCGCCCTTTTAGCCGGGTTCGCGCTTTGACCCATCGACAAACGCACCCCTTGCGGACTAGTTTTCGCCCTCATTGCATCGACAGGGCCGGGCCGCGGCATGCGGCATCGATCAGGCCATCTCGGCGGGCAGGCTTGATGTGGCAACGCCACGGGACGCGAGGGGAGCCGGCTTGGACAGACGACGCTTCATGAAGGATGCGACCGCGCTCGTCGGAGCGGGCATGGCGCCCCGACTGGCATGGGCCGATGCGGCACGGGCGGCGGGAACGCCCGCGGATCTCGGATTCCAGAGCGGCCTCCGACGGCTGCATGTCAGCGCAGGGCTGGCCCCGCCGCTCGACGGCTCGACGCCGGATGCGCTGTTCGCCACCCTGCAGGAGGCCATGGACGCGGCGGAGCCGGGCGACGTGGTCACGGTCGCGGCCGGCATCTATCGGGAGCGGCCGGAGCTTCGGGATGTCGCGGCAACGGAGGCCCTGCCGCTCTGGATCGTGGCCGAGCGGCGCGGCAGCGTGCTGATCAGCGACAGCTGGGCGGAGGCCGAGAACGGCGACGTCGTCTGGACCGATGCCGGCGATGGCGTCTACCACGCCGCGTGCGAGGAAAGGCCCTATATCGGCGAGCATGACGGCGATTTCCTCATGGCCTATCTGTCGGAGGACGACCTGCGGGCGCCGTCGATCGTCACCTATTCGGCGATCCACGGCGAGGACATCGAGGTGAGCAAGCCGCCTTACGGCTTCGCCTTCGAGCCGGCGGAACGCCGCCTCTATCTGAAGCTCAGAGACGGCCGCGACCCCAATGGCCAGGCGGTCCGGCTGACCGGCTCCTTCGGGCGCAGCAGCCTCAGCGTCAGCCGCTCCAGCCATGTCATTCTCGACGGTTTCGTGTTCGAAGGGGCAGGCGACAGCCAGGCGGTGGCGTTCGATGACGGGTGCGACCATGCCACGGTGCGCAATGCCGTCTTCTGGCTCGCCAGGCATGGCGTGCGCTGTCCCTCGAACACCATCCTCGAAAGCTGCGCCTACCGCTATGTCGGCTTCGATCGCTGGACCCGCGAGCTGTTCGCGCTGGACGGCGCCGCCGACAACGGCGTGTTCGCGCTGGTCAAGGGCTACTACCACGCCGACGCCGTGGGGGTCGGCGGCGGCGCCGGCAATGCGCTTTTGGAAGGAAGCCTCGATTTCGGCTACAATTTTCAAGACGCGCAGAGCAACATCCTGATCGACCGCTGTCTGATCGGCCCCTGCTTCGACGGTTCGCGCATCGGCGAGTTCGTCGACAGTGAGATCAAGGACACGGTCTTCCTCGAATGCCGGGACGACGGCTTTCAGAACGAGGGGCCGGACGGCAAGCCCAGCAGCAACAACCGCATCCATGATTGCCGCTTCATCGACTGCTATCACGACACCTCCCACCAGGGCCGCAGCATCGACGGCGACGCTTTCGTCTATCGGAACGTCTTCGAATGGACGGATCCCGCGCTTGCGATTCCGCATAATTTTTCGATCAAGATGATCGCTTCGCCGGCCGCGGCCGATGTCTATTACTATCAGAATACGTGGGTCATCGATTACGGCGCCTCCTATGGCGGCGCGCTGGGTGTCTGGGCCGATTTCGGCGGCGACAGCTCGGCCGGCGAGATCGAAGCCTTCATCAACAATGTCGTCGTGATTCCCCATGACCTCTCGGACGGCCGGGGTCTCAATCCGAAGATCATCGCGAGCAACGCCGTGGTCGCCGCCTCGCCCGCCGATGCCGGTTTTCTGACCGCGAACGGCGGCGTCTATGCGGGGTCGGACAGCGCCGACATGGGCCTGAATGCCGATCGTTCGCTGCAGGAGGGAAGCCCGGCGCGCGGCATCGGCCAGCCTTTGCCCACCCCGCTCCCTGACAGCCGGACCGACCCCGACGCCTATCGCGACGCGGGCGCCTTTCCCTTCGGCGAGCGCCCAGGCGCCGATTGGCCAAGGCCGAGACGGATCGTCTTCGACGACCGGCCGCCCGCGCGCTGGACCTCGCCCGGACTCTCACGATAACGCGCCGTGCGGCGTGATCCCTGTCCCTGTCCCTGTCGACGCCAAAAAGCTTGATTCCCCGACGCCGCAAAAATACGGTCGCGGCGCATGAAGACCGAGCTCGTCATCGTCAGCTACAATCGAAGCGAGATTCTCGCGGACACCCTCGAAAGCATCAGGCGGCTCTACCCCGACCTGCGGATCTGCCTTGGCCTGCAGGGGGCCGATGCCGAAGCGCTGGCCCGGCGTTTCGAGCATGCGTTCGGCCTTCGGACGGTCTGCCTGGAGAGCCCGTCGGTCACCGAAAGCCTGAACCGCGCGATCCTGTCGTCATCGGCCGAGGTCGTGCTGATGCTCGACGACGATGCCGTGCCCTGCCCGGGCTGGCTCGACGCGCATATCGCCGCGTTCGAGGCGGATACGGCGCTCGCCTACACGTCCGGCCGCGAGATCCGCGTGCACAAGGGACGCTCGGTCCCGTCCGAGCTATTGCGCATGGCCGTGGAGACCCTGCTGCGCCTAGTGGTGCCCAGGGGTGCGGTGCTGCAGGGCAGGATCGTCGGCTGGCTGACACCGTTCGGCGTTCTCCTCGGCAATCTGGATCGGCCCGGAAGCTGCGTGATCAACGCGCCGCGCGGCTGCAACATGGCGCTTCGGACCTCGGTCTTTCGCGACATGGGCGGGTTCAGCACGGCGTTTCGCGGCAATGCCTGGGGCTTCGAGCCCGAATTCGGCGCGCGCCTCGCCAGGCAGGGCCGGCTCGGGCGTTATGTCGGCGAGGCCGTGGTCCTGCACAGCGAGGCGGCGAGCGGCGGCACGCGCCAGCAGAAGGGCCGCGCCTGGTTCGAGGATTTTCTGCACAATCACAAGGTGCTGATGGCGACCGTCGGCCGCCAGGCCTGGCTCGGCGCTCTCCCCCGCCTCGCCATGCGCTGGCTGGGGACACGCCGCAGTGCGAGCCGCACCGGCTGAGTGCGGGCCGCAGTGCGAGCCGCACCGGCTACCCTCTCAGGCGTTTTCGAGATCCAGGGCCTTCAGCAGCTCGCCGATGCGGGCCTGCCAGTCGGCCTGGCGTGCGAAGGTGGTGCGCGCGGCGAGATCCGGCCCCTCGCCGCCGAGCGCGCGCAGCACGGCATCCGGAAAATCCTGCGGCGTTCCGCAGGCGATCACCGGCGCCTCGAGCCGCTCCAGCTCCGGCCAGGCCGTGGTCACCACCGGGAGACCGCTGATGAGATATTCATAGAGCTTCAGCGGGTTGATGCCGTCGACCAGCTCCGGCTTGCCGGCGCGGTCGAACGGAATCAGGCCGACAGCGGCGTGATGCAGAAGGGCCGGCACCGCGCTTCGCGGCTTTGGGCCGAGGACGTGCAGATTGCGCCGATCGGCGAACCCGGCGCCCGGCCCCTGGTCCGGGCCGACCATGACGAAGCTGACCTCGGGCAGGCGCTCGGCCATGGCGTTCACGGCCTGTACGTCGAACCACTCGCCGATCACGCCCACGAACACCGCGCGCGGCTCCGGGATTTTTTCGTACGCCTCCGGCAGGGTAAGGTCCGCCTGGTCGAAGACATCGGCATCGATGCCGTGGTCGAGCAGGAGGCTCGCCTTGGGGGCCAGGCTCTGGGCATAGGCCTTCAGGCTGTCCGCGGTGTAGACCACCATGTCGACCTCGGGCGCGAACTGGCGCTCGGCCGCGCGCATCGAGGGCGTCGTGGTGCTGAAGGAGGCGTAGTGGTCGGTGATGCGATAGACCGATTTTTTCGGTCGAAGCGCCTGCAAGAGCCAGGCCATGACCACATTGTCGACGACCAGGAGCTCCGGCTCCAGGGCGCCGTTCCTGGCGAGCAGGCGTTTCAGGTTCGGCGAGGCGAAGCGCTGCCAGTTCCTGAGGCTAAAGGGGGCCTTGAACGGCCATCGATAGGTGTGGGGCAGCAGGGTCGTCGGCACGATCGACAGGACACCCGAACCGTCGTCGACCAGCCCGCGGCGGCTCGCCGCCAGCTTTTCCCGGACCGCGAGGTCCGAGCGGCGCAGCAGGGCGTGCCAGGGCGAGACCGGCGTGGATAGAAAAAACACGCGCCAGCCGCGCTTCGCCAGCGCCAGCGCCAGGTGGTGGCTGCTCACCCGCACCGTGCTGTCCCAGCCATGGGTCGGCGCGATGACCGCGGTCGGGGCTGTCCCCGCTGCGCGTGCGCCGCGTGCCGCCGCCTGATCCTCCATCGCCGCCACGTCCATGATCCGGCGTGCCCCCCCCTCTGTCATCATCCCTTCGCGGTTCGCCAATAAAGAGCGTGCCGTTCCAGGCGTAAAGCCATTTGGCGAACCGCGTGCGATCGTCCCCGTTGATCCGGTCCGGCGATATGGACGCCGCTGACATCGTCGCCTAGGTTAACTGCCGTCTTTCGGGAGGAAGACCCTATTTCGGAGACGAAACCATTGACCGACACCGAGACAACGCGTGCGGCACCCATCGAGGACGGCCGGGACGGCGTCGAGCTGACGCCGCATGAAGCCCGCATCAAGATCCAGAGCCTGAAGGACGAATGTCGCCGCCTGACGCTCCAATTGCGCAGCGAGCACCGCCGCGCCAAGGCGGATGCCGAGCGCCAGCTGGAGTACCGTCTTGGCGAGGTCATCAACGAGAACCGGCGCCGGCCCTGGCGCTGGCCCCTGATCCCGATCGATCTCTACAAGGCCGCCTGCCGCTATCGCCAGGACCAGCAGATGTCGCGCATGATCGATCCGGCGATCGCCGGCTTGCTCGACACCTGCAGGCATCGCGGCGCCGAGGCTGCGGTCGACACGGTCTGGCAGGACCCGGCGACGCCCGAGGACGACAAGCTGACCCTGCTGCGCGCCACCGCCGAGGCCGCCGAGCGCGGCGGCGACTATGACCTGCACTACGCCATCCTGAAGGCCGTCCAGGTTCGTGATCCGTCGGTCTTCGCGATCAAGCTGCTGTTTCGCGCCTGCGAGTATACCTGGCGCTTCAAGGAGGCTGCCGAGCTCATCGATCTGCTCGAAGCGCGCGCCGAGGACGGGCGGGACGCCCCCTCCGCGAAAGCGGCCGCGGCCTTCAGAAAGAAATTCGTGCATCAGCTTTCGCTGCTGCGCCACGTGCAGGAGCGCCGGCCATGCGGGATCGAGCCCGTGCAGGGGCGCATCGCCTATGTTCTGCACAACTCCCTGCCGCATTCGTCCGGCGGCTACGCGACCCGGTCGCATGGTGTCGCGACCGGCTTTTCGGCGGCGGGGCTCGAGGTCGTCGCCTTCACCCGGCCGGGCTTTCCGATCGACATCAAGGCGGGCTTCAAGGGGCGTGACGTCCGCTCGCAGGACGAGGTCGGCACCATCACCTATGAGCGCATCTTCGACGTCACCAACAAGGAGCATGCGCTGGTCGACTATGTGCTGAAATCGGCCGACGCTCTCGAAAAGCGCTTGCGCGAGCAGCGCCCGTCGCTGGTGATCGGCGCCTCCAACTACCGCGTCGGCCTGATGGCGATGATCGCCGCCCGCCGCCTGGGCATCCCCTTCGTCTACGAGGTGCGCGGCTGGTGGGAGGTGACCAGAGCGTCCCGCGACCCCAGCTTCGAATTCACCGACAGCTACCAGATCCAGCGCCTGCTGGAATACGAGACCGCCAAGGCCGCGGACCATGTGCTGACGCTCACCGAAGGCATGCGCGAGGACCTCGAGGCAGGCGGCGTGCCGCCCGAGAGGATCGCGCTCTTTCCGAATTCCTGCGACGCCGCGCGCTTCGAGCCGATGGCCCGGGACCAGTCGCTGGCCGCGCGCTACGGCATCCCCGAGGACGTGCCGGTGATCGGCTATATCGGCACCTTCGTCGACTATGAGGGCCTGGACGACCTGGCGCGCGCCTGCGTCGAGCTGAAGCGCCGCGGTGTCGCTTTTCGCCTGCTGATCGTCGGCAATGAAAATGTCAGCGGCAAGGACATCGGCCCGATTGCCGGCCGCATCCAGAGCATCATGACCGAAGGCGATGCCGCCGACTGGCTGCTGATGCCGGGCCGCGTTCCCTATGAGGAGGTCGCCGCCCATTATTCGCTCCTGGACATCGCCGCTTTTCCGAGAAAGCCCTGGACCGTGTGCGAGCTGGTGTCGCCGATGAAGCCCCTGGAAGCGATGGCGATGGAAAAGACCGTCGTGGTCTCGAACGTCCGGGCACTGTGCGAGCTGGTGCAGCATGACGTCACCGGCCTGACCTTCGCCAAGGGCGACAGCAAGGCGCTGGCCGATGCCCTGCACCGTCTGATCGCCGACCGCGATCTGGCGACCAGACTGGCCGCGGAAGGCCGGCGCTGGGTGCTCGCCAACCGCACCTGGGAGCGATCGGCCGCCAAGGTCCTGTCGGTTCTGCCCTTTGCGGGGCGGTCGGCGACGCCGGATGAGCGGCGCGGCGCCGCCTGACGCATGACCCGTCAGCCCATGGCTAGGACCTGACCGCACACCGTCAATCCCGGCGATGACGGTGACAGCGACATGATGGGGTCAGACCGCTAGGTCTGGTCTTCGACCATGAGCGCCCAGGGGCAGACGCGGGAATTGGCGTTCTTGGCGATTTGCTTGTGCAGCAGGGTCACCGAGGCGGTCGGGAAGACGCGAGAGATCCTGGCCTTGTCGAAATACTGCTTGTGGAAGCTTGGCAGCGGGCGTGGTTCGTCGAAGGGCACGCTCGCGACCAGCCGGCGACGGGTCACGCGCCGGAGCTCGACCAGGGCCTGGGCGAATTGCTCGTCTTCCAGATGCTCCAGGACCTCCATGCAGAACACGATGTCGAAGTGATTGTCCGGAAAGGACATGGCGCAGACGCTCATCTGCTGCCAGTCGACCTCATTGCTGAGGTTCAGATAATTGAAATGCCGCTCGATATCGATGCCGACGACGCGCTCGAAACGCTTGGACATGGTCAGATGATTCAAGAGCACGCCGGCGCCGACGCCGACATCCAGAGCACTCCTGGCATCATCCGGAATGACCCCGACGGCGTAGTTGATCCGGCGCCAGTCGGCGTCGCGGAAAAATCCCCGGCCTTGGGTCACGCCGAGCTCGCGCTGATAGGTGTCGTTGTAGGTCGTCCTGATCGCCGCCAGCAGCGGATCGCTGACCCGCGGCAGCACCAGCTCGTCCAGGCCGGTGACCGCCGAGCGCTGGGGCACGCTTGCGCGCGGCGCAGCGTCCTCGACCGGGCCGCGCGGGGCGCTTGGCGCCGCCGAGCCAGCCCGAACGTTCCGATAGGTGGTGTAGAGGCTCCAGGGTAGCATCGGCAGCATGTAGGGGCGCTTGACATGGTCGATCAGCACCTCGCCGGCGCGGTAGGGCAGCTGGTTCCTGACGGTACTTTCGCCCTTGATGCGCGCGCCGTTGAGCTGGGCGCGCGCCTTCGACAGCTGGCGCGCTGACTGCTCGGCCTCGCGTTTCTGCTTTTTCGCCTCGGTGCGGATCTGGGCGGCATTGCCCAGAAGCTGCAGGATGACGGCCTGGGTGAGACAGTCGCGCAGCACCTCGCCATCGAGGCGGTCGGCAGCGGGGGCCTTGTCGATGACGAAGAGCCGGTAGAGCGGCCCGGCGCGGTTCAGATGCGTCGGCAGCGGCATCACCAGGCTGGGCTCGACCCCGGCGGCCCGGAACAGCGCCTCGTAGTCGTGGAGATAGGTGAACGGCGCCACCTGATCCTCGCGGTCCGACCAGTAGCTCTCGACATAGTCGAGCCGGCCCGCGCCGCCATTCGTGGCCGAAGCTTCGAACGGCTCGAGAAAGGCGGCAAAGCGCCGGGTCATGCGCAGGAGGCCGTCGAGCGCCGCCTTCGGGTCCGGGAGGTGGTCCAGCACCGACACGGTGAAGGCGAGATCGACCGAACCGTCCGGGTGATGGTCCAGGGCCTGCTCGTCGCCGAGCGCGATCTCCAGGCCGTAGGTCTCGCGGCCGGCTTCGACCGATTCGGGATTGATGTCGACGCCGCTGACCGCAGGCTCGCTCACACCTTCCTTCTGGAGATGATCGCGGATCGCGGCGAGATTGCGTCCGGCCGCACATCCGAACTCGAAGATCTCGCGGCATCCGCCCAGGAGGGCGAGCTCGGCGAGGGCCTGGGCGTAGTGGGACGTCTGCTCGTAATGCAGCGTCTGCGTGCCGGGCTTCGACCAGTAAGCCTTCGCCTCGGTCGCCTCGGCTGATCGGTCGTCGATCCGCGTCGTGGTCAGTTCCATGCTATCCTCGAACCCAATCTCCCAGACCTTCACGCGGCCGGGAAAAGCTCCAGCAGCTATGCTGCAAACGGCGACCTATGCCGGCACATTCCATCGATGTCCTCTAAGAGGCTTCCGCCGATGCCTCGACGTCCGTGCTCGGGTCCTGATTATACTGCTCCAGCACCTCGTCCACGGGGCCGAAGGCCATCAGCTTTCCCTGCTCCAGCCAAATCGCCTTGGTGCACATGCCCCTGATAACGCCGTCCGAATGGGAGGCGAGCATCAGCACGTTGGCCTTGGCCATGACCTCCTCGATGCGCTGCTTGGCCTTGGCACGAAAATGGCGATCGCCGGTGCCGAACACCTCGTCGATCAAGAGGATGTCCGGGCGGATGCTGGTGGCGATCGCGAAGCCGAGGCGGGTGCGCATGCCGGCGGAATAGGTGCGGATCGGCAGATCGAGGAAATCGCCGAGATCGCAGAACGCGACGATCTCGGGCAGCGCCTTCTCGATCGCGGCCCGATCCAGACCGAGCAGCGTCGCACCGAGATGGATGTTCTCGTAGCCGGTCGCCTCGGCGCTGAGCCCGAGCGCGCTGCTGAACAGGGTCGAGATGCGGCCGGTGGCGCGGCAGATGCCGGCGCTGGGCGGGTAGATGCCGGCGAGGGTGCGCAACAGCGTGCTCTTGCCGGCGCCGTTTCTGCCGATCAGCCCGATGCGATCGCCGCGCCGGGCGGTGAAGGAGACGTCGTCGAGGCCGCGCAGCTTGCCCGGTCCGGCTGCGGTCAGCCTCGGATCGCTGCTCGCGGCGGCGGGGCCGCCCTTCTTCGCGCCGAGGCGCAGCGGCGTCGGGAAATCGAGCCGGAGGTTGCGCACCTCGAGCACGACGTCGCTGTCGAAGCTGGTCACAACCAAAAGACGATCTCCCGGCGGAAACGTCCGAGGGCGATCAATGAGACCAGGCCGCCTGCGAGCGTGATGCCGATGACCACGGCCCAGGACAGCGGATCCGCAGTGCCGCCGAGCAGGGGATCACGCACCACGCTCAGATAGTGGGCGAGCGGATTGAAGGTCGCGATATAGTCCCGCTGGCCGAGACCGCTCGGCATCCAGAAGACCGGCGTCGCGAAGAACAAAAAGCGCATCACCGCCTGGAAGGCGTGGCTGGTATCGCGGAAGCGCACCCCGATCAAGGCGAGCAGCGGGATCGCCCAGACGGCGGTCAGAACGACCAGGGCCAGGCCGACGATCGACAGCAATGCGGTGGGCTGCAGGGCAACCGTGGTGGTCGGCCACACCATGAGGATCACGGACGCCTGAACCGCCATCTTGATGAGATTGTTGGCGAGAATGCGGAACGGATAGATCAGGATCGGATTGTTGATGTCGCGGATCAGCCCCGCATGGCGGACGAAGCCGTTGGCGCCCTGGGTGATCGAGGCGGACATGAAGTTCCAGAGCACCACGCCGATGGCGACATAGGCCATGTAGTTGGGCTCCTTCGCCGCCAGGGCCTGGCGAAACACCAGGGTCAGCCCGACGACCCAGATGCCGACCTGCACGACCTGCCAGAGCGGACCGATCACCGTGCGCCGATGGGCGACCTGAAAATCCGTCCAGCCGAGGCGAAGCCAGGTCGGCCAGCGCAGCAGCGCCGACGCGAACACCTCGAAGCCGGCACGCAGCCACTCGATCAGCCGAGCGTTGGCGAGCGCCGCCGGAGGGTGGTCATGGTGCAGGTCACTCGCCTGGGATTCTCGCCCCGCAACCTCTGGCACGATCAGCCCACCTCACCTTCTTTCTTTCTGCATCGGGAATAAGCGGCATTCGTCCCTGCCGACAATGCCTGTTTCTCTAGCGAATCGCCCATCTCGTGTAAAGATAGCCTGCCGCCGCCCCGTCCGCCCCGACGCCGGATCTGGCCCGATCGGTCGGGCACGCGCAGGCCGTTCTCAGTGCTCGCCGCTCCGCGGAGGGCCGACCGACGAGCGCTCGACCAGGGGACATTCGACCTTGATCTGCGGACGGCGATCCGGCGTGCCGTAGGCCTGGTCGATGATCATCTCCGCCGCCTGCAGGCCGATCTCGAAATGCGCCATCAGCACGGTGGTGAGCGGCGGGCGCATGAACTTCGCGATCTCGCGGTCGTCATAGCCGATCACCGAAACGTCCTCCGGAATGCGCAGGCGCCGCTCCTTGAGCGCGTCGTAGCAGCCGAGCGCCATCAGATCGTTGGCGCAGAAGATCGCGGTGGGCGGCCGGTCGAGATCCATGAGCACATGGGTCTGATCGTAGCCCGCGGGCGGCTCCCAATTGCCCGGCCGCACCAAGTCGGGATCGTAGGGAATATCCATCTCGGCGAGTGCTCGGCGATAGCCCTTCAGGCGGTCGCGGGTGGTGTCGATCCAGGGCTGGCCGTGGATGTGGCCGATGCGCCGGTGCCCGGCGTCGATTAGGTGCCGGGTCGCGGTATAGCCGCCGAGCAGCTCGCCCGGGATGATCGACGGGAGCGAGCGGTCGGCGGCATAGCAGTTGACCAGCACGGTCGGCACCTCCGAGAACACCGGAAAAGGCTTGATGCGCCGCGTCTGGATGGCGGCGACGATCAGGGCTGCCGGCCGCTGGCTCCTGATCTGCTCGCGGATCGCCTTCTCCATGCCGTCATAGCCGCGTGCGACGATCGCCAGGATCGAAAAGCCGTACTCGACCGCCCGTTCGCGCACGCCGTCCATGGCGATCGAGCACCAGGGATCGCTCGAATATTCGTCGGCGGCGAAGCAGATGACCGGTGCGCTGGTCTCCAACCTGGCGCTGCCCCGCCTGCTGAACGCGTAGCCGAGCTCCTCGGCGGCGGCGTAGACGCGCTTTCTCGTGTCGGCGGAGAGGCGGGCTTCCGAGACCCGGTTCAGCACCAGGGACACGGTGGTCTGCGAGACGCCCGCGGCCATGGCGACGTCCACCATGGTCGCCCCGCGCGAGCGCCGCGACGGCAGGCCCCGACCTTCTGCTCCCGAGGGGGTCTTTCTGGTGTTCATCGCATCCCTGATCGATGGCTCGCCTATGGCTTTGCTAATATATTATCGTCGATAAAAAATGTTTTTCAATATGTTACATCAACCAGTCCATTCTTGTTGACTAATATTAGCGTCAGTGGAACACTCATCCGCAATAACGGTTCGCGGCCATCATCGCCGGGCGACGGGGCCGTGTCGACAGCGCGCAAGCAGCAAGGTTGAAACATAGGGAGGTTCATCATGAAGCATATGCTGACGGCCAGCGCGATCGCGATGCTGGCGTCCGTCTCAATGGCACAGGCGCAGGACAAGCAGCAGCTCGCCTTCGTGGTCAATGCGGCGTCCGATTTCTGGAAGCTCGCCGAAGCCGGCGTGGCCAAGGCGCAGGCGGAGCTGCCGGATTACGAGCTGCAGTTCCGCTATCCGGCTCAGGGCACCGCGGCCCTGCAGAACGCGCTGATGGACGATCTCGTCGCCGCGGGCACGGACGCCATCATGATCTCTTCGGTCGATCCCAAGACCTCGATCGACGCCTTCAACCGCATCGCCGCCCAGGTGCCGCTGTTCACCACCGACAGCGACGCGCCCGCCAGCGACCGCATCGCCTATGTCGGCTCCTCCAACACCGCCGCCGGCGAGCAGGCGGGCGAGATCGCGCTCAAGGTGCTACCCGACGGCGGCAAATGCATGGGCTTCGTCG
>JAWKVM010000036.1:0-82302 GCA_041398025.1 Alphaproteobacteria bacterium | reverse complement strand
CACCATGCCTCGACGACCGGGTGCCGGATGCAAGGACGATCTGGCTTTTTCGCGAGAAGCTGGCCAAGGCTGGCGCGATCGAGACGCTGTTCTCAAGGTTCGACGCCGCGGTGCGTGCTGCCGGCTTCATCAGCCATGTCCACCGCAACAAGCCCCATGGCAGGCCGATGCCGGAGACGACGCGCAGAACCAATGGCCGGCGATCGAAGCTGCGCGTCCATGTCGAACATGTCTTCGCCGAGCAGAAGGAGCGCATGGGTCCGTTCATTCGCACCATCGGCCTGGCGCGGGCGACGACCAAGATCGGCCTCGCCAATCTGGTCGACAAGTTGAAGCGGCTGATCTGGCTGCAGGGGATGGAAATCGCGCGAGCGTCAGGCAAAGGCGACAAATGTGGCGTCACGGCGTCGAAGCAAGACGTTCAGCTGATACTCATGACCCTTGCATCGCTACTGCATGCACCATGAGTGCCCAAAACAGCGTTGATGGAGGTCTCCAAATGGCTTGTGATCAGGATGGAGCCGAGGTCGTAGCGATCCTCGACGATTTCGAGGAGATCTCGGCGCTGCTCGGCATTGAGCGGGTCTGGTCCCCAATCGTCGATGATGAGCAGCTTGATCTTGGCCATCGATCGCAGGACCCTGGCATACCTGCCGTCGCCGCGTGCCAGGGCGGGGGCTGCGAACAAACGGGGGGCTCGGTGATAGGCGACCGAGAGATCGTCACGACAGGCCTTATGGCCGAGGGCGCAGGCGAGATAACTCTTGCCGATTCCGCATGGCCCGATGATCAGCAAGTTGCGCCGGTCGCGGATCCAGTCGTTGGTGGCGAGCTTCTGAAGGAGGCTTCGGTCGAGACCGCGGGCAGCGCGGTAGTCGACGTCTTCGAAACAGGCAGATTGCCTGAGCTTGGCGGTGCGAAGCCGTCGCTCGAAACGCTTTTGCTGACGTGACATGGCCTCGTAATTGAGCGGGAGGCCGAGCCATTCCTGGTGGTCGAGTGCCCACGGAAACGGTCCAAACCCCGGCAAAGGTGGCCGGAAAACTCTCGGAATGCCGGCCGGCTTCAAATCGGAATTCATGGCCGGCTTCAATCGGAATGAGTGAGGGTTCAAGGAGGTTCTTTGGCAGGTAGCCGACAGCTTGTTTTAGTGTGGTGGCGGGACGTCCTTGAAGCCTGATTGACCTAAGCTGCGTCTGCATGACGGGTTCTGGGCATTGAGCGGCGGCGCTGGCGCCAGCGGTGCGTCTCACATGGTTCTGACCTCTTTGAAGACATCGAGATGACATTTCCTGGTGGTCGAACATGGTCTGAGGCGCCGTTCGGCAGGCTTAGCGATTGCTCGGTCGTGGCCGTTTGGCGGGCGGCGGTCGATTTCGGACAACTTTGGACGCGCTGGCTGGGCCGCGCAGCCATGGCGGTCCGTTGGTCTGATGTTGGACGACGATGGTTGATCATGAGCTGTCGTTCCATTTTGGTCGATCTGCAGCTCTCGCCAGTAGGCGCCATTCGACCATGCGGCCGCCGCAATCGGAGCAAACGTCGAGCGCGCGTCCGGTCAGACGCGTATGGCGCTCACGACAGTCGGCCGGCGGCGGCATAAATGATGGTGCTGGCACGGCAAGAAGGGCTCGCAGGATCGCGAGCTTTTTGGTGCGATGGCCGTTGGCGAGGAAGCCGTTGTGACGGATGCGGCGGAAGCTGTCGGGCAGCACGTGCAGCAGGAAGCGTCGCAGGAACTCATGAGCCTTGAGGGTCATGACCTTGGTTTTGTGATGATGCCGATAGTCTTTCCAGCGGAAGCTCGCGTGGCCGTTGTCATCAAGGCTGAGCAGGCGATGCTTGGCGATGGCGACGCGATGGGTGTAGCGGCCGGGATAGTTGAGGATTTGCTCCGGGCTGGCGAAGGGTCGCTTGGCGTAGACGATCCAATCGAGCTGTCGGGCCTCTCGAAGATGGCGCGCGCAGGCGGCGGGCCTGGCGAGGCCAGAAAGAGCGCCAGCAAAGCGGAGCGCGCCGGCGGCAAAGGCTGCCTCCAGTCTTTCGATGAGCAAGCGACGGTAGAGCCGGGCGAGCACGCGCACCGGCAGGAAGCAGCCGGTCCGGCAGGCGATCCAGGGACCGTCGGGAATTTCGTGTGTGGTTCATGAGTTGAACATTGCTCCTGGGCGATCCTGAAGCTGCCTTCGAAGAGGATCGCGAACGGGGCCTTGGCCATGCCGCGTTCACTGGCCGGCATCTTCCCGTACTTTTCGGCCGGGTTCGAGACCAGGAAGAGCAGCTTGGTGACGCTCTCGTCGGTCGGGAAATGGCCACGGGTCCTGACCGCGCGGCGTCGCTTGGCGTTCAGGGCCTCGATGGCGTTGGTCGTGTCGATGATCCGCTGCCCGCCAGTGGCGGCGCCAGGACATGGCGATCGCCGGGTATTTCCGGCCCCAGTCGCTCTCGGCGAAGGCGTGCAGGGCGGCCTTGCAGACCTGCTTCAGCGCCGCAGCGACGGCCCGCCTGTCCTTGCAGGACACGAAGTCCGGCGAATTCCGGATCGGATGGACGATGCAGGTCTGGACCCGGGCGTCGGGGAAGACGGTGATCAGGACGTCCTCGACGCCGCGGTTGTTGAGCTCAATCATCACCCGCAGCCAGAACTTGGCGCCTCCGGTCTGTTCGATCCGGACGCCGAGCGCCCCTAGACCGCCTTGTTGCGCACCGTGCCGTCGTCCGGACCTTGACCCGGAGCGCATCGATGAAGACCAGGGGTGGAGCGGCTCGTGCGGCCGGTTCTGCCATTCGGCCACCTCGTCCAGCACTTCGTCCGTGACCGCGCTGATCGGATCCGGTGAGACGTCGAGGCCATGGAACTCGCCCAGGCGGCCGCGGATCTCGCGCACCGTCATGCCGCGGGCGTGGCCAAACGGGACCTTGGGGACACGATCTTCCCGTCGAAGCCGGAGATCCGCCGGCGGTCCTTGGCGATCGGCTGCGGATCGAAGGTCGAAAGCCGATCCCGCGGCACCAAACTGCCGGGCTTGCCGGTCTCCGTCAGCAGCGTCTTCCTGCCGCAGCCATTGCGGCTGTCGGGCCGGCCGTCGCCGGCTTCACCAGCCATGCGATGGTCCATCTCGGCGTTCAGCGCCCGCTCCGCCACCGCCCGCTTCAAATCGTCAAACAGACCGTCCTTGCTGAATACCAACTGAGGATCCTGACCGGCCAGCAACTGGTCCAGGAGATCGTCCGCGATTACAGGCTTCTTCCGACGTGCCATGCAATGTCGCCTCCGCTCGCATCGTCATGGCCCATACACGAAATTCCCGACAGTCCCGGGTGCTGATATCCAGCCGTTTGAGCGAGCCACGAACCGTGTGGGCGCAGAACTCAGGGCCATTGCTCCCGTGATCGACAGTCGATTGCGCAGCAATCGACGAGAGGGGGAGCGGATGTGATCGGGCCGGCCATGGGTGACGAACAGCTCGGTGAGCAGCGTCAGGACACCGTCGCTGGTGAGCCGTCTGGCCACCAGGATTGCGAGGTATTCCCGGCTGAACCCGTCGACCACCACCAGCATCCTGAACGCCCATCCGCGTTAAGCGCAAATTTTGTGTATGGGCTTCATGCGGCGGGGTGATCCTTGGTTGCTTTGATTGGCTTTCCCTCTCGGAACTTGACGCCCTCGATGATCTGACCGAGCCGGTTGGTGCCGTTCAGGCGGCGCCAATGACGCTCAGCAGATTTGACCAGCTTGAAGACCATGGCGAGTGCTGTGTCGCGTGACAGGCACCCCCTGGTCTTGTTGGTCCGTAACCGAACCGTCGAGAACGTGCTCTCGATCGGATTGGTGCTGCGCACATGCTGCCCATGCTCGGCAGGCACGTCGTAGAAAGCGAGCAAAGCATCGCGATCCTTGACCAGGCAGTTGCTTGCCTTCTCGTAATTCGCCCCATACTTGGCAACGAAGCGATCGAAGGCCTCGTCGGCACCTGTCCGGCTC
Source organism: Alphaproteobacteria bacterium (assembly GCA_041398025.1). Classification (GTDB taxonomy): domain Bacteria; phylum Pseudomonadota; class Alphaproteobacteria; order Geminicoccales; family Geminicoccaceae; genus JANQPX01. The sequence goes on along the minus strand of JAWKVM010000036.1, from coordinate 78,317 downwards.
TCAGCATTGTCGATCTGATGAAGATCGCTCTTGGCCTTTTTCTGAACCGACTTCGGCAGATCGTTCAGAACGTTGGCCGTCTTGTGCACCCAGCAACGTTGCTGCTTGGTCGTCGGCCAAATTTTCCTGATCGCTGCCCAAAAACCATGGGCGCCCCCAGCAACTTTGGCGCCAGTCGCAAGCTCGGTTCGACGATCAGACCGTTCTCATCACGCAGCCGCACCAGACGTTCATGCCAGCTCTGCTCGCTCTCGCGAAAACCATCGTCGATTGCCAAGAGCTCTTTCTTGCCGCTCTCATCGGCGCCCATCAGAACCAGGATCGGCAAAGCCGATCATCCGTTGCCTCCGGCACGGCGCGTATTCGCGCCGAGGGCATTGACGTTCATGCTCGAGCCTGGGGCTGAAATAGACGCCGTCCGCCCAGACATAGACGTAGCGCTTCAAGGAGAGATCACGCCCCTGCCAACGCTTGTGCTCATCCTGCCAGACCTCGACCAGGCGGCGGATCGTCGTCGGCGAAAGTCCACCAGCCTTCGGACCGAGCAGCCCGGTCAAGGCCTCCTCGAACTGGCCGGTCGAGACGCCCTTCAGATAAAGCCACGGCAGAAGCTCCTCGACGTTCTTCGTTCGCCGCAGATAAGCCGGCAGCACCGCCGACGTGAAGCGGATCGGCGGCGCATCACCGGCGCCGCGATCACGAACCCGGGGGCGCTGAACCTCGATCGGGCCGATACCTGTCTGGATCCGACGCTCCGGCGCATGACCGTTACGAACAAGCCGTTTGCGGCCTTGGTCGTCAACCAGATCGGCATGGCCTTCGACAAAGACATCGACCTCGGCTTGAACAGCCTGCATCGTCATCCGTCGCGCGCCCTCACGCAGAAGGCAAAGCAACGGATCGTCTGCGACAACACCGCCTGGTCGCGGCAGGCTGACAACGGTATCTTCTCCCATGGCCTATCCTTCCATCGGTGATCTCATCCATCACCAAGGATACGCCGCCAAAACCTCGATCCACAAAATTCAGCTATAGCCCCCAGATCAGCCGTCATGAGGGCGCTCCTGGACATGATGCACGCAGATCCGATCACGTTTGAAAGCGAAAAGCTTTCAAACGCTCAGAAGTTTCCCGACGCAGCCTCTTGCAAAATGAGCTTGTCGAGCGGCCGATCGGCCACAGCCTTCGTCGGACGCGCGTTCTCGCGCTCAAGCTCCTCCAGATCCTTGGCCTGATCTCTCTTCAACCCGCCATACTCCTTGCGCCGGCGAAAATAGGTCTGCTCGCTGACCTCAAGAATTCTGCAAAGCTCAGGCAACCGCTTGCCCTCGGCCACCAGCACCTCGGCTTCGCGCAGCCTGCTGATGATCTCCTCGGAGGAATGCTTCTTGCGCGCCATCCATAACCCCCCTCAGAGCGCCAGACCATCTCATAGCAGATGGTGCGGGCTGAAGGGGACAGACCAGCTGGAAGAAAACTACGCTCTAATGCATCAATATCGACGTTGCCGCGTCGCGAAGCTTGGAGAGTGCCCGCACGACATCCTCATCGCGTTCGCTGCCCCGATCGAAAAGCCCTGCTCGCTCGAGGACGTCCAAGGCATCGGCAATCGCCATGCGCTCATGCTCTGGCAAGTCCTGCCCCGACTCGGTCGATGCTTCATTTTCAGCCGTCGCCGATGTTTTCGACAGTGCGCCATTTCTGTGTTTGACCACGGCATTGAAGAGGGATTGCCGGAGGTGTTCAGCGGAAAGGTTGCGCTTGCCCAGGAAGTCGGTAAGGCCTGAGCCAATGGCGTGTTCTGCCAAGTCCTCGGAGGGCTCTCCAGTCAGCATCACCATCGGTGTGCAAGCGCCGCCATGACTCGCAGCGATCTGCGATGCCAGTTCCACACCATCGGCACCAGGCAGGCGATAGTCGAGCAGGATGCAATCGAACTTCTCGACGGCAACCATGCCGAGGGCGGTCGGCACGTCCTGAGCTTCGGCCACACTGACCTCGGTGTTCATCTGATTGATCAGACGCTTGATCCGGGTCCGATCAAGCCGGCTGTCGTCGACGATGAGTAACCGCATGGATCCTCGTTCATCATCAAGGTTCGAGGGGGCAGGGTAGAGACGGTAACCAGCCCGATCGGCCATCACCAATCTCTTCGGATGTGAAGAGAATATAAAGCGGTAAGAGTTTATTTTCCGTTTACGCTGACGATTTCATTGAAGGCCCCTTCTCCGGCGCACAAGAGAGCTGCGATATCTCTGATCGTGCAGCGACCATCACCCGCGATTGATGTTTCGCATGCACGGGTTGGAAAACTAATGATTGAAAGTTATATCAATCTTAACCTTTATGGGATATCTGACGGTCACGGGGCCACAGCGTTGGCGGTCACAAGCTCAGCCGGCGATTGCGGAAATCAGCGATGTATTTCTTGGACGTTCAGCTTCGAAACGGAGTAGGCGGATCGATAGATCGCGGTGCATGTTCGGCGGCGCATGCGGGGAAGCGCGCAGCCGCGAACAAATCCATATGCGAGGTCTAACTGATGACCTTGCCTGCGCATGTTCTCATCATTGATGATAGTGAAGATGATCGTGATCTCTATGAGCGGCTTTTGAGAAGGGAGATGCAGATCGAATCCATCGATCTCGCCGAAAGTGGTGAGCAGGGGTTGGCATTCTATCGGGAGCAGGCGGCCGATTGTATCGTCCTGGACTTCAATATGCCTGGGCACAACGGTCTCAAGGTGCTCGAACAGCTGAAGTCGATCGATCCGCATGTATCGGTGGTGATGATGACGGGTGAAGGCAACGAAGACATTGCGGTCGCAGCGATGAAAGCAGGTGCCTTCGACTATGTCGTCAAGGACACAATATCCGGGCCGGTCCTGCGGCGTGCGCTGTCCAATGCCACGGAAAAAGGTTCGCTTGTTCGCAGACTCGCTGCGCAGCGCCTGGAGCAGACGAATTTCATCCGCGTTCTTGTCCACGATATCCGGGCTCCGCTTCGAGGCCTGACAAGCTTTACCGACATTCTTGCAGAAGATCTGGAAGCAGGCGTCTATGACGATGTTCCGGAGCATCTCGATTTGATCAGGCTTTCGGCCATGCGCATGAACGCTTTGGTTGATACGCTCGCCCACTATGCCCTTCTCGATCGTGATATCACGTTCGAAAGAATCGATATGCAGGAGATTGCGAGCCAGGTGCTCGATCATTTGCACATGGTGATCGAGGAGCGGCATGCGAAGGTGGAGGTCGGATCCCTGCCGCCAGTGATCGGCCACGGACCGCAGCTGGTACAGCTTTTGCAAAATCTGATCGGAAATGGCATCAAGTACAACGAGGAGTCGACCCCAACCGTCAGGGTATCGGCGGAGCGCCAAGGTGACGCATGGCTCGTTGTCATCGAAGACAATGGCATCGGCATTCCCGAGGACAAGCTGAAGACGGTGTTCGAGCCCTTCCAACGGCTCTGGAGCCAGGATGTCTATGAGGGAACCGGGCTCGGGCTGGCGATCTGCCAGAAGATCGTCGAACGTCATGGCGGTCGTATCTGGTGCGAATCGCAGCGTGGGCAGGGCAGTCGCTTTTGCTTCACCATGCCGCCTAGCTAGTCATCGCAGTCGCGGCCTCGATTGAGGTTAGACGCTGTGGTAATCTGAATGGCAAGTGGCGTTGTGAGGAGACGCGGTGGAGACTGATCAGCAGAAAACCGTCACCCGGCTGACGCGATCACCGTCTGGGCACGAACTGCAGGCGCGGACGCAGCTCGCTTGGCGCCCTGCCTGGTCTCTTAGAAATCGGCAAGGGAGTGTGGCGCTGATGGTCGCTTGGTGGCGGAGGTGGCGTGCGATGCGGCAAAGGAAGGTCCTATAAGCCTGACATGGGAGGACAATTGGCCTTGAGTGTGTATGACTGGCCTCGTGACGTCCATGCGGCCTTCCGATCCAAGGCGGTGCGTCAGATCGGCACCGTGCCCGATGCCGGTCTGACCCGGCTGCTCGATCTCTGCCATGCCGACGATGCCATGAGCGTCATGACGCTCACCCGCGAGGATGAGGGCATCGGTCTGGTGACCGGCGCCTGGCTCGGCGGCGAACGGGCGGCGCTCGCGATGCAGTCGAGCGGCGTCGGCAACGTCATCAATGCACTGTCCCTGCCGGCCGTCCTGAAGATTCCCTGCCTGATGCTGGTGACCATGCGCGGCCAGTGGGGCGAGGCCAATGGCTGGCAGGTGCCGATGGGCCGCGCCACGCCCGAGGTGCTCGAGGCCATGGGCGTCACGGTCTATTCGGTCGATCACGCCGAGGATGTGGGCGAGGCGGTGTCCGCCGCCGCTGACATGGCGTTCCACGGCGGCATCGCCACGGCCGTGCTGATCGGCCAGCGGGTGATCGGCGCCAAGGCCTTCAAGACGAAGGGCGAGGGGCGATGAGCGACTTGATGGCGAAGGACGGCCGCTTCGATCGTCGTGCCTTGGTGGCGCAACTTCTTCAAGACCGCGGCGATGCCCTGGTGGTCGGCGGGCTCGGCGCTTCAACCTGGGATCTTGCCGCCGCCGATCTCGATGAGCGCAATGTCTATCTCTGGGGCGGCATGGGGCTTGCCTGCTCGATCGGCCTTGGCCTGGCGCTGGCGCAGCCGAAGAGGCGCGTGCTGGTGTTTACCGGCGACGGTGAGATGATGATGGGCATCGGCTCGCTCGCGGCCATCGCCGCCGCCGCGCCCGACAATCTCGCCATCCTGGTGCTCGACAACCAGGCCTTCGGTGAGACCGGCCGCCAGACCGGTTTGAGCGCCGGCCCCACCGACATCGCGCGCATGGCGGAGGGGGCGGGCCTGGTCGAGACGATGACGCTCGGCACTGCGGGCGATCTGCCGGCGCTGAAGGAACTGCTTTACGAAAGATCGGGACCGGTCCTGGCCGTCGCCAAGATCGCGCTCACCGACGACCCGCTGGTGCTGCCCACCAACAATGGCGCTGCCATGGCCGCGCGTTTTCGCGCTGCACTTGGGCTGGAGAGCTGAGGCAGCAGCTCAGGGATCGTAGCTGGGTAGCAGCGCGTCGACGTCTTTTTCGAGATGCCCATCATCCAGCAGGATGTCGACGCGCACACTGCTGACATTCACGTGTACCGACTGGACGTTGCCCCTGCGGCCATTCAGATCGACGCGTTGGCACTCCAGCCGTTTTCTCGCATCTCTCAGGACGTCATTATATTCCCTGTTCAAACGCTAGATCGACTTTTTCATGCTACATTCTCGCAGCCGTCGTCGTCAGGTCAGCGATTTCGGGTGCCAGACGGGAGGTGGTGATAGACACGATGAGTGTAACGAAGCGCGTCTTGTTTTCATCCTAAGCAATATGGTCATGCTGGGGCATCAACCGTAAGACAAGAGCCGTACGCCATGCCGTTGACCGGCCTCAGCCTGCGCACTACCGTTTTTGATACCCACCAGAAAAAGCCGTCGCAGAACCGGACGGCGATAAATCCGAGGGAGAGCTTATGTCCGAGATTCGCGATGCCGCCCTTCGCACCTGCCTCCACGCCGCCGTCGGGACGCTGGCGCTGACCGCCGTCGCCGGCTCGGCGCTCGCCGCGTGCGACTGGAAGCCGGAGCGGCCGGTGACCTATGTGGTGCCCTGGGGGGCGGGCGGCGGCACCGATGCCAATTCGCGCATGCTGGCGAGCCTCCTGGAAAAGGAGATGGGCCAGCCGTTCAACGTGGTGAACCGCACCGGCGGCAACGGCGTGGTCGGCCATTCCGCGATCGCGACCGCCGAACCGGACGGCTATACGGTGGGAGCGGCGACGGTCGAGATCACCACCATGCACCACGCCGGGCTGACTGACCTCGACCAGACCAGCATCACGCCGATCGCGCTGGTCGACATCGTTCCGGCGAGCGTGCTGGTGAGCAAGGATTCGCCGTTCAATTCGCTCGGCGAGCTCCTGGATTATGCGAAGGAGCATCCGGGCGAGCTGACCGGGTCCGGCACGGCCCAGGGCGGCATCTGGCATCTGGCGCTCGCAGGCATGCTCAATGCCGAGGGCATCGATCCGGGCGCCATCCGCTGGGTGCCGTCTGACGGGGCCGCGTCCGCGATGCAGGAGCTGGTGGCGGGCGGCGTCGACGTCGCCACGCCGGCGCTATCCGAAGGCAAGGCGCTGGTCGAAGCGGGCGAGCTGAAGGCGCTGGCTTATATGCACGACCAGCCCATGGCGGCGCTCCCCGACGTGCCGATCACCAAGGACATCCTGAACAGCGTTTGGACGCTCGCCGCCTTCATCACGCTTTCCGGGCCGAAGGGTCTCGATCCCGAGATCGCCTGCTCCTACGAGAAGGCGGCGCTCGCCATCTTCGACACCCAGGAATGGGCGGATTTCAAGGCATCCCGGGGCGCCGATGTGGTCAAGATGGGCAGCGCCGAGCTCGCCGACATGATGGCCACGACGTCGGACAATCTCGGCGCCACCATGCAGGCCATCGGTTTAGCCAAGTAGCCAGCCGGCTACAGGGTCGACTTGGGTTCGGTGAGCTTGCAGGTGGCAAGGGTATAGCTCATGGCTTTCAGCGATGCAGCCCTCGGCCTGATCGTGCTCCTGGCGGGTGCTGCGGTCGTCTGGACGGCGAGCGGCTTTCCGGAGATGGCTGGCATGGCCTATGGGCCCGCCTTCTTTCCGACGCTGATCGGCATCGGCTTTTGTCTGTGCGGCCTGTCGCTTCTCCTGTCCGCATGGCTCTCCCACCAGCGCGCCGGCGTGCGGCTGCCATGGCTGACGCCGGCGGACTGGTTCGGGGATCGCATGGCGGTCGCCCGGGTGCTCGGCGTGGTCGTCGCCGTGATCGTCTACGCGCTTCTTTGCGGCTGGCTCGGCTTTCTCCTGACCATGGCGCTGATCACCGGCGCACTCCTGCTGTTAATGGGTGCACCGAAACCGATCAGCGCCGTGCTCGCCATCGCCCTGCCGCTCGCTTTGCATTACGGCTTTTCCGTGATGCTGCGGGTACCCCTGCCGCGCGGCCCGATCGAGCGGCTGTTGTTTTGATGGTGATGGTCGCCCGTCCGACGTCCTTCGTCGATGCCGTGCCAGGACGCTCTTACGCTCGACGACCCAGTGCGACGGTGCCCGGCAGGACCAGACGACAGCGTCGCAGCAAGGACGGGAGAGCACGCTTGACCTGGCCCGACGAGCATGAACGATCCACCAACCCAATGTTGGCGCTTTTCCCTTACGTTTATCGACCTGGTCCATGCGATCCTGGGAATCCGAGCCTCGCCCCATGTCACTGTGGGTGGGCGGGCCCCCAGGATCGCATGGACCAGGACACCGAGGGTAGAAGCCGCGGGTCAAGATTTCGTTTCGCCAGGTGGAATGCCCACGTCATTTGCTTCCGGCTGTCGTTGCCAGGGGCGATGGTATGCAGCCAGCTTCGTGAGAAAGGTGATGGGGGCCTTTCGCTTCGCACATGCCACTGGGACGGGTTGTGACAAAGAAACTGCTGGGGAGGATGACATCAGTGAAATCGCCGGTTTTGGAGAACCGCACCGAAGGCTGTCGGCCGGCGCTGAGGAGCGAAAGCATGGAAGATCGGCGTTTGCGGCGCGTCAGACGCCTATGAGGACGCGCCCTCGGACAGCTCCGATTGAACGGGCGGCGTCGACCTCCTGGATGGGCCGGTGGAAACCTTTCTAGCCGCCGCCGATCTGGTGTTTCGCGTCGAGGTGTTCGCGACCATTCTGCTCGCCGCCTGCTACGGGCTGTTCGTCGGGTCGATCCCGGGGCTGACCGCGACCATGGCGGTGGCACTGCTGGTGCCGGTGACCTTCTTTCTCGACCCGGTGCCGGCGATCGCGGCGATCGTCACCGCCTCGGCGATGGCGATCTTCGCGGGCGACATTCCGGGCGCCCTCCTGCGCATCCCAGGCACGCCGGCGTCCGCCGCCTATGTGGACGAAGCTTTCGCCATGACCCAAAAGGGGCGGTGCGAGGAGGCGCTCGCCACCAGCCTGGTGACCGCGGCGAGCGGCGGGCTGATCGGTGTGCTGCTGCTCTCCCTGTTCGCGAGCCAGCTCGCCGCGATCGCGGTCAAATTCTCCTCGGTCGAGTATTTCTGGCTCGGCTGTCTCGGCCTGACCTCGGCGGTCGCGGTGTCCAGCGCGTCGCTCCTCCGCGGCGCCATCGCGCTGCTGATCGGTCTCTTCATCTCGACCGTCGGCATCGACATCGCCACCGGCCATCCGCGCTTCACCTTCGGCGCCATGGATCTCCTGGACGGTGTCTCCTTCATCCCGGCGATGATCGGCATGTTCGCGCTCAGCCAGGTGATCCGCACCGTCACCACGGACCTGGACTCCGCAACCGAGGTCAAGAAAATCGGCAGCCTCTGGCGGAGCATGCTCGGGATTCTGCGGCGCTACTGGCCGAACATCCTGCGCTCGGCGGCCCTCGGCAATCTCCTGGGCGCCCTTCCCGGCGCGGGCGCCGACATCGCCGCCTGGGTCTGTTACAGCCTGTCCAGGCGCTTCTCCAGGGAGCCGGAAAAATTCGGAACGGGGCATCCCGAAGGCATCGCCGATGCCGGCTCGGCCAACAACTCGGCGGTGGCGGGTGCTTGGACACCGGCCCTGGTGTTCGGCATTCCGGGCGACACGGTGACCGCGATCGCGATCGGCGTGCTGATGCTCAAGGGGATCACGCCGAGTCCGCGGGTCTTCGTCACCGACGGCACGCTGATCTACGCGATTTTTCTGGCGTTCGCCCTGGCCAATCTGATCATGCTGCCGCTCGGCATCGCCGCGATCCGCGTCGCCCGTTACGTGCTGGCCATACCCAAGCGCGTGCTCATGCCGGTGATCCTGGTGTTCTGCATCATCGGCGCCTATGCCGTGGACAACACGCTGTTCTCGGTCTGGGTGATGCTGGCGCTCGGCCTGCTCGCCTATGTCATGGAGGACAACGGCATCCCGGTGGCACCCGCAATCCTCGGCATCGTGCTCGGCAAGGTGATCGAGAAGAATTTTCTGATCACCATGATCAAGACCGAGGGCAATCTCCTCGGATTCTTCGAGCGCCCCGTGGCCGCAGGGCTCGGCATCGCGACCCTGGCGCTCTGGACCTGGCTGATCGTCTCCGCCCTGCGCGGATCGGGCCGCGCTGCCAGGCTCAAAGCGGGCGAGGGGGCGTGACGCCGAGCCGCTCGGCATGGGGGACGAGACCGTCCAGGATGCCCGGATAGAGGGCGAGACCGTTGTCCAGGGCTTCCCGTTTGCGCGAGAGCGCCCGCTCGCCCGGCAGGCGCACGGGATCGCCTCCGGGCACAGGCTGCGTCTCGCGGCAGGCTTCGGCAATCCAGCCGGTCTGCCGGGCGAAGGCGGCAAGGCCGCCGAAGGCGTCCGGATCGAACACCTGGATAAACACCGAGGCCCCCCAGCCGGTCTCGCCGTCGGCGCGGCCATAGCCGCCGAGGCCCTGGGTCAGCGCCTCGATCATGAGCGCGAGGCCGTAGCCTTTGTGGCCGTAGTCGAGGCCGCCGACCGGGAGGATGGTGCCGGGCGGATCGGCCAGCACCTTGCTCGGATCGTCGGTCGGATGGCCGTCCGCGTCCAGCCCCCAGTGGCCGGGATAGCGGCGGCCCTGCGCCTTCAGCCGCCCGGTCATGCCGTTGGTGGTGATCGAAGCGCTGATGTCGATCAGGATCGGCTCGCCGTCCGTCGGGATGCCGATGGCGATCGGATCGGGCGTGAACACCGCCTGCCTGCCGCCGAAGGGGGCGACGCTGCATTCGGAGGGGTCGGAACTCGCGATGATCGCCATGCAGCCTTGCTCGATCGCCCGCGGCAGATAGGCGGCGAGGCAGGCGATGTGATGGCTGCGGCGCACGACCACGGTGGCGCTGCCATGGGTCTTGGCGCGCTCGATGCCGAGATCGAGCGCCGCCGCGGTCAGCCAGACGCCGGGAAGACGCCTGCCGTCCCAGGTGACCACGGCGCCGCGGTCGGCGATCACCTCGGGGTCGCCGTCGACCGTCATCAGACCGCGCTGGATGCTGGCGAGATAGAGGCCTGCGAGCTGCAGGCCGTGGGTGCTGTGGCCCATCAGGTCGGCCTCGACCAGGATGCGGGCGACGGTTGAAGCGCGTTCGGCCTCGAGGCCGGATGTTTCGAACAGTTGCCTTGCGAACAGAACGAGATCGGCCGGGGCGTAGGCGGGAGGCTGGGGCGTGGTCATGCGGAGGTCCATCGGGTCATGTCGGTGAGCGGCGCTTTGCATCGTGAGGTCAGAATAGAGGACGATTTCCCTTCGGGGTAGACGGGTGATCATGGGAGAACAAAACGCGAATAATCATCAAAGAGCCACAGAATATCTATAAATCAACCTTAAGTAATATGCGATAATCTCTGGGTGTGGTTGCCGTGTATTCTTGACTTTGCGGACGATATCGCGCCTTTATTCGTGGTTCTGCAAATTCCAAGCAAAAACAGTTGCGGGTAACCTAGGGCGTGTTCAGGTCGGGTCAGTGGTGGCAAAAGCCAGCTATGTAATTGGACAGCTGCATCCAACGTCGAAGTCTCGGGTCGATTTGTTCGGCGTCTCCATCGATGCCGTGTGCATGGATGAAGCCGTGAGGCAGGTGTTGAGCTGGATCGACGGTCCCTTTGCGGGCTGCCGCTACGTGGTCACGCCCAATGCCGATCACACGATCATGCTGCAGGAGCATGAGGGCCTGCGCGAGGCCTATCGCGATGCCGACATGGTGCTGGCCGATGGCTTTCCCGTGATCTGGGCCTCGCGTCTGCTCGGCCGCCGGCTGCCGGAAAGGGTGGCTGGCTCCGATCTCGTGCCCGCTTTGTTCGAAGCGGCCGATCCAGAGCGGCCGATTCGCACCTTTCTCCTGGGCGCCGCCCCCGGCGTGGCCGAGCGTGCGGCGATCCGCATCGAAGCTGCATGGCCGGGTGTCGAGGTGGTCGATACCTACAGCCCGCCCCTCGGCTTCGAACATGACGAGGTCGAGCAGGAGCGCATGCTGGCGCGCATCAGGGCGGGCAGACCCGACATTCTGGTGATCGGTCTCGGCGCTCCGAAGCAGGAGCTCTGGGTGCACAAGCACCGCGGCAAGATCGGCGCATCGGCGGCACTTTGCGTCGGCGCGACGATCGACTTCCTCGCGGGCGAGAAGACGCGGGCGCCGAAATGGCTGCAGCGCCTGCATCTCGAGTGGTTCTACCGCATGATGGGCGAACCGCGTCGTCTGCTCCGCCGTTACGCTCGCGACGCCTGGGTGTTTCCTCAGCTCGTCTGGCGGGAATGGCGCGCTTCGCTCGCAAATGCCGAGAAGTCGACGGACTAGGACGCGTCCTGGGCTCGGCCCGCGTTCGGCTGTCTTTCCTCGATCGTCGCAGGTTTCGGCAAAGGCGGCGGCGGACTTGGGCCGACGCTGCCGCTGACAATGTCTTTACTCTTTCATGCGATGCTGTCGATGGTCCATGCGATCCTGGGAGTCCAAGCCTCGCCCCACCTGCCTTAGGCGGGGCCACGGATTCCCAGGATCGCATGGATCTGTGTCCGATGATCGCAGGAAACGATGAAGAAACGGTAAAGACCACCCCGCTCCTGATCAGATCACGCGCAATCGAGCGACATGTAGCTGATTGAGCTTCTGACGCCAGGACGCATCCTCACGAAGATCGTGACGCGTCCTGGATCTTTTCCTGGTCGCCTGCGTCCACCTGATCGATACGGACATGCGGCGACAATGGGGACGCGGAGCGTGCATCCTGACCGCATCTGATCGGGATCAGCCTGAAGCGATACCGGTGAGGTGAAAGGCGGTGCCGACAAGCATCGCTTGCGCGGTCGCCGACGCCGCAGGTGATAAGGCCGAGGCGGCATGCCACGCAGCTCTCCTCGGATCGCCGGTGTCCGCGATGTCGTCCTGAGCCTGACCGCAGCGACGGCCTCCCGCTCCGATCGAAACGATGACGACCGCTCGTTTGGCGACAGTGGCGGGCGGAGGCCTACTCGGTGTAGTAGGCAGCCGTGTCCTGATAATACTCCATCGGCGCCTTGTAGCCGTGGGCGGCTGCACCCTTGAGGTCGACGTCGGTCAGGATCAGCTCGACCCGGGGCGTGCGCTCGCGCAGCGGGACGATCAGGTCGCGCACATAGGTGATCTTGGTGTGCTGCCAGCGGGTGACGAACAGCACCATCGAGCACTCGGCGGCCACCAGGAAGGGATCGGCAAGCGCCGCGACCGGCGGCGTGTCCAGAATGACGGTGTCGAAGCGGCCCTTCAGCGTCTGTAGCAGCTCACGGATGGTCTGGGTGTTCCAGCGATCGGGATGGGTGAGCTCGCCCGAACCGGCCGTGATCGTATAGAACTCGCTGCCCTCCGGTCGCTTGCAGCGCAGCGGCTCCGTGCCTTCCAGCCAGTCGGACAGGCCGGCGATGCGCCCGAGGCGCGTGTGCACGTGGATCTTCGGCCGCCGGAAGTCGGTGTCCACCAGAACCACGGAGCGGCCGGTATTGGCGACCACCTCGGCGAAGCAGAGCGACATGGTGGTCTTGCCGTCGCCGGGCTGGGCGGAGGTCAGCATGACCGTGTGCTGATCCTCGGACAGCGTCGCCACGGTTTGTCGATAGGCATTGCGCACGCTCGCCGAAAAATGGGCATAGGGTGTCGCGGTGATCAAATGATGCAGGTTCTCGACCTCGGCGCCGCGCCGGCCGCCTTCGCGCCGCGGGATCACCCAGACGCCGCAGTTCGGGGCGATCGCCTTCAGATCGTCGGGATCGCGAATCACGCGCCTGGATGCTTCGCGGAACATGGCGGCCGAACTCGACACCAGAAAGCCGCCGATCAGGCAGACCAGGCTCAACGCAGCGCGCGACAAGCCCGAGGGGTCGGTCGGGACCTCGGCGCGAGACACCACGCGGAGCTCGAGCGGCTGGACACGGGCGTCCTCGCGCGCGGCGACCTGCTGCAGACGGCCGAGGAAGCCTTCGAGCACCTGATTACCGATGCGCGCTTCCTTTTCGAGATCACGCAGCTCGACACCGCGAAGATTGGCGTCCGCCAGCTCCCGCTCCTGCGTTTGCAAGACCTGCCTGAGCGCCGTCACCCGCTGCTGCGCGCCGTTCGCCTGGTTGCGGAAGCTGGCGACGATGTTGTTGATCTCGTTGTCCACCGAGCGCTGGGTCAGCGCGATCTGTTCTTTCTTGGCGACCAGCAGGGGGTGGTTCTGGCCGTAGGTCGCTTCGAGATCGGCAAGCTCGGCTTCGAACAAGCTGATCTGGGTGCGCAGCTCGCGCACCGATTCCGCATCCGCGATCTCGGCGAGGGCGAAGGGGTTGTTGCGCTTGAGGGCGGTCTCGATCGACTCGACCTTCGAGTTCAGCGCGATGCTGTCGAGCTCGGCCTGGGTGAGCTGGGCCTGGGTTTCGGTGATCTTCTGCTCGATCAGCCGGCTGCCGCCGCTCTGCAGCAGACCGGAGTCGCGCCTGAACTGCTCGACCGCCTGGTCGGCAGCCGAGGACTTTTCACGCAGGGAAGCGGCCTGCTCGACCATCCACTGGACGGCGTCATTGCCGATCGCAACCTCCTCTTCGCGCTGCTGCTCGACATAGGCATCGGCGAGCGCATTGGCGCCGGCCGCGGCATCTTCGGCATTCTTGTGATTGAACGTCACCTCGATCAGCCGGGAGCGGCCGAGGGCGGAAACGGCGATGCCGCGCGAGAACGCGACCTGCTCCGGTGACAGGCGCTTGACCAGATCGTCGTCCCTGACGGTGTTTGCGGCTCCTTCCGGCCAAAGCGTGGACGGTATCGCCGCGGCGACCGACGACAGGAGGCCGCCCGAGCTTGCGCTGTCGTCGTCGTAGAGCTTGACGCCCTTCTGGCTGAGGTCGTCGATCGCGCGGCGCACGGTCTTGGGACTCTTGATCAGCTCGACATGGCTCAGCAGCGACTCGGCGTCGGCGGTGCCGTCTTCGAGGATCGCTTCGGCTTCGGGCACATTGAGGCCGCGATCGTCGACGAGAATCATCGCGGAGGCCGCATATTTGTCCTCCTTCAAGCTCAAGAGCCCGATGCCTATCAGCGTCAGAAGGATCGTACCGGTCAGGACGAAATAGCGTTGCGCCGAAACCGCCCGTGCCAGATGGCCGACGTCGAGTTTCCAGTCGTTGATCATGAGGAGAGCTCTCTCCGGCCTAGAGGCGTTGCCGCCGACGACAAACACGCATCGCTATCGAATGGTGGGGTGGTGCTCATCCCCGCGAACAAGGCTTGCGCCCATCCCATCCCTTTTTCTCAAGCCAACGCTTCGATACTGACCTCTTAATTCCTGGCGACCGGCATGCCGCCGAGCACGAACGAGATCGTCCAATAAGCTCCGGCCAGCATCGCCGATCCGTAAAACAGCCGAGCTGTCACCCCTGTCGAGCCGATCATGCCAAAGCTTCGGAGCGTCGATGTCGGGTGCCCCCGCTCCATGCGGACCCGACCGCGCGGCGAAGAGCCGGAACGACACGGATGCTAGACGTGGTACTTGATGTCGTCACAAGAGGCAAGATCAGCTATGCGAGAACAAACGCGATACAAAATAACTGTAAAGTTATACCATCCGTCGTGTTTTCTCTTCAAAGTGAAATTAGACGCCCTATCAAGCAAATGAATGATGGGCTGCTTCTCATGGCAGTGGGTTCTGCAAAGGGGCAATCCCGTCGACGACGAACTGTTGCCGGATCATCGCGCAACGACCGTCAGGCACCGGGTGCGGTACTGACATGCGCCTATCGTGGGCTGGCGGACGGAGCCGCCGGGCTGGGGAAGAGGTCAGGCGGCCTGGCCCGCCGCTTTCGGCAAAGGATCCTTTTCGGCCTTGACCGTTCGATAGATGTCTTCGATGCGCCTGCTGACCACGGCCGATTCGTATTGGCTCCAGGCCCTCTCGATATTGCGCGCCGACGTTTCCGCCAGATAGACGGGGTCGTCGAGCATGGCCTTGAGCTTGGCGGCGACCTCTTCGGCCGTGACCTCGGCGAGGAAGCGGCCGTTCTCGGGATCGCTCATGACCTCGGGCACACCGGCGATGGGATTGGCGAGAATCGGCAAGCCGGCACCCATCGCTTCGAGCACGGCATTGGGCAGGCCTTCCCAGAAATAGCTCGGGAAGACGAAAAGGCTGGCCTCGTCGAACACCCGGGCCTTCTGGTCCCGGCGGACATAGCCGGGAAAACGCACGCGATCGGCGATGTCGAGCTTGCGGGCGCGCGCTTTCAGGCCTTCCATCTCCGGCCCGTCGCCGCCCATGACCAGGGTCAGCTTCGGGTAGTCCTCCTTCAGCAGGCTGACTGCGTCGAGCAGCTGATAGACACCTTTTTCCGCGACGAAGCGCGCCATGAACAGGAGGGCGGGGGCCTCGGCCGTCGCGGCGCCGGAGCGGTCGCGCGCCTTGACCAGGCGGCCGTCAAACATGGTGGTCATGACCAGGACCTGATGGTCGGCAAGGCCGTTCTCGATCAGCGCCTTTCGGAAACTGTCGGAGAGCACCACCACCCGGCTCGCCCGGCAGAGGACGAAATAGCTGAGGCGGCGAAGCCAGGGCCGCCGGTTGATCTCCTCGAACTCGTCCCAGTTCCAGCCGCGAAAGAACACGATGAAATTGCGCCGGCCCAGGAGGATCAGGATCAGCATGAACAGGCTTTCCCGGGGGAAGGAGCGCACGTCCATCTCGGGATTGAAATGGTAGACGTCGAAGCGTTCGCGCAGCACCAGCCCGGTGAAGCGCAGATAGTCGAAAGCCATGCGCTTCAGCGTCGCGACGCGTCCGCTCTCGCCGGCGCGCCGCCCGTTGACGAAGCGCCGGATCCGGGTGGTCGGCCGAAGGCGCTGCTTCAGGATGCGAATGAAGTTGCCGACGCCGCCGAGGTCGCGCGCGTCATGGCTCAGCACAAGAGCCGTGATCGTTTCGTCCCGATCGTCAGCCTCGTCCCGATTGCTCGCCATAGCGTTTCCATCTCGTTGCGTTGGTCGTCGCGCCCTCGTCGAAGGATGCGTCTCGGGCGGCCGTGGCAGGCGCCTCGATCCACCGGTCCTGGATCAGATGGCTCATGCGCCGTTCGAGCGCTTCCTGCGAATAATCGCGCTCGAAGCGTTCGAGGGCGGCCTTTTGGATGGGCAGGAACCGCTCGGGATCGGCCTCGATCGCGAGAAGGGTCGGCTTCAGCTCGGCGGCCATGTCCTTGAGCAGCACGCCGTCGATGCCGTTGTCGACATAATTGTCCATGATGCGGAAAGCATTGGCGATCACGATCTTGCCGTTGCGCATGCTGCGCACCAGGACGCTGTGGCCGGCGGCGCCGGAATCCTGCCGGAGCGGGATGATCACGGCTTTGGCGCCGCTCAGCAGCAGCTCGAATTCGGGGAAGGTGATGTCCCGATAGACCTGGACGTTGGGCGGCAGCTCGTCCTCGACCACGTCGTCGTTCGAGCGCGAGCAGACGATGATCAGGCGCTGGTCAAGTCCGCGAAAGGCTTCGATCACCGGACGATAGTCGCGGTTGGTGAAGCCGCCGGTGAAGTAGTAGGGCGTGGTCAGATCGAGGTCGGGATCGCGCGTGAACAGCTCGGGCAGGTCGATCGGCTGCGGCCAGTCGCCATGGGCGATGAACAGGAGGTGCTGCGGATCGATGCCGAGGCGTTGCGAATAATCGTCCACCTCCTTTTCGGTGAACACCACGAACCAGATGTGCTCGAGGTCGAGCTTCGCGACCTGGCGGTAGATCTTCGCCCAGAACGGGCTGCGCACGGAGAAGCCGAACCAGAGCAGCCGCTCATAGTCGATCAAACCGAGCCGTTTCAGGATGATGAAGGCAAGGCTCGAGTGCCAGAGCGCCACGATGTGGCTGTAGGTGCGGATCTCTCGGCGCCGGCTCACGAGGAACAGCATGTCCAGCAGGATCTGCTTGACGAAAAACCACTTGCTGCGCTTCACCTGCGGATTGCCTTCCGTCCGGTAGAGCGTGTCGAAGCCGTGGCTATCGGCGAGGAAGCGGGCGATGTCGGCTTCCTGGTAGCGGAATTCGCGATAGAACAGTTTCGCGGCCATGATCTGCAGCTTGTTGATTGGACGATGAGGCGATCGCGGGCGGCCATATTTTCGGCAGGCTTGGCCGCACCATCATGGGGTATGGACGCCCGCAGCTATACGCGTCTCGGGCGGCACCATCAAGATGGCGGCGGATCACCCGTGCGGCGGGACGATCGCGAACGGTGCTGAATGTTTGCGCTGTATCGTCTTCTAGGAGAAAAAGAAAAGCTGCTCTCGTCGGATATCGCGCGAAAAGTTGCCGGGGTGCGATTAACTTGATCTGGCAGTTGTTATCTCCAGGAATCGGTCGTAGTGTCGGCGGTCGAAAAATGGAGCCGGCGGCATGCACCGCCCTCCGGCCGCCGCCTTCGGCCAACGACCTCACAAGGCCTTCGTCGTCTGACGGCGCCGGGCCCGCTTGGAAATGCCTAGGACTGCGAGAAACCATCGTGAAGCCGCTGGTAAGCGTCGTCATACCGGTCTTCAATCGGGCCGCGATCATTGCCGATGCCGTCGAGAGCTGCCTTCGGCAATCCTACGCGCCGATCGAGCTCCTGCTGGTCGACGACTGCTCGAGCGACGATCTGGGGATCGCCCTTCGCCCCTGGAAGGACGACCTGCGGGTGCGCCTTCTTCGCCATGAGCACAATCTCGGCGTGTCGGCGGCGCGCAATACCGGGGTCCAGGCGGCCAGGGGCGAATATGTGGCCTTTCTCGATTCCGACGATGCCTGGCTGCCGCAGAAGCTCGAGCACCAGGTTGCGCTCGCCCTGCGCCAGGACCATCCGACCTTCGTCATCGGCACGCTCACCAGGATCGTGACCTCCAGGAAGGATGTCATGGTCCGGCCGAAGCGGCGCAAGCCTGCCGACATGCCGCTTGGCGACTATCTGTTCGTGCACCGGGCGCAGGCACGGCTGGAGACGGTCGCCCATGACCGGGCACCGCTGCTCGGCGGCTGCTTCGCCCAGACCAGCTCGCTGCTGCTGCCGACCGAGCTCGCCCGGGCCACGCCGTTCCGGGTCGACCTTCGCCAATATGAGGACATGGCGTTCCTGTTCGACCTCGATGACAAGGGGATCGCGTTCCTGCTGGTGGAGGAGCCGCTCGCCGTGCAGCAGAATGACGATCGCCCAGGCCGGCTCGGCGCCCAGGACGATCTCGCGCGTGGCCTCGCCTTTCTCGACGCCGTCGGCGGCTCGCTGTCACCGGCGGCCAGGCTAGGCTTCGAGGCCGGCTATCTCGCGCATCAGCATTGGAAGGACAATCCGCTGCGCGCGCTCTCGATCACGGCGCGCGCCTTTCTCAAGGGAGCCATCGGACCGAAAACCGTGGCCGGTATTCTCTCCCGCTGTCTGCTCGGCCAGGCCAGCCAGAAGGTGCTGCGCAGCACGGTGAGAGGATGGTTCAACCGTTCATCGGAAGCCGGACAGGCGACCTGACGAATCGTGGCGCTGAAGCTCTTGTGTATCCCGTTCTTTATCTTGCCTCGAGACTACGACCACCGTCGATCGACAGGAAGAATGATCAACGCGCTCGATCGGCGCCTGGTCTCTGAGGGAACACTGTCTTGAAGTTGGACGACCAAGAGTATTATTCGCTCAAGCGGCTGCGCTCCAGCACCATGATCTTCGCGATCGGCAAGGTGCTGAACGCCGGCCTGAGCTTTGCGATCCTGGTGCTGATCGCCTCCAATCTGAGCAAGAGCGACTTCGCGATCTACGCGTGGCTGGTGGCGTTTACCGAGTTCACCGTCAACATCTCCCGCTTCGGCATCAACCACCTGGTGCTGCGCTATGCGCCGGAGCTCCGGGCGCGCCACCATCTGCGGGCCCTCGCACGCCTCCTGGTGCTGTCGACCCTGTCGCGCGTGGTGATCATGCTGCTGTTCGGGCTCGTCTACTATGAATGCAGCCACCTGCTCCTGTCGTCCCTCGGCAAGGAAGAATGGCTTCCCGCCTTCGACCTCTACATCGCCGTGATCATTCCGTTCGGCCTGATGGTGTTCCTCAGGGACACGGTGTTCCAGTCCCTGCTGGAGCAGGGACTGTCGCAGAGCAACACCACCATCCGCCACGTCCTCTTTCTCGGCGGCCTCGCGGCCCTTCTCCTGCTCACGACCGAGTTCACCGTGATGGAGGTGATCTATGTCGAGATCGTCGCGACGATGGCCGCCACGCTCGCTGCGCTGATCAAGGGATGGCTCATCCTGCGCGCTCTGCCCCATGGCCAGATCGCCTCCAGCGGCGAGGTGCCGGATCTGTGGACGATGGTCACCTTCGCCGCCAACAACTACGCATCCGAACTGCTGCGCATGCTCGGCAGCAACCACGCGCTGATGACCGTTGCGCCGCAGATGCTGACCGTCGCGGCCCTCGCACCTTTCGGCTTCTGCGTGACGCTGTTCGGCCAGGTCTACCGCTTCCTGCCGGCGCAGCTCTTCTCGGGCCTGTACCGGCCGAAGCTGATCGCCGAATATACCAAGAGCCGCAATTTCCGCACGCTCAACCGCCAGATCACCATGATCCTGAAGATCTCGAACTACGCTCTGGCCAGCGGGTTCGCGCTGTTCGTCGTCTATGGCGACGAGATTATCAATCTCATGTCCGGCGGCAAATATGGCGACGAATATCTGCTGATGCTCGGCTTCTTCGTGCTGATGTTCGTCGACAATCACCGCCTGGTGCTGAGCGATCTCTGCGCCACCATCGAAAAGGCCGATCTTCTGCGCAATGTCTCCTTCGCCAATGTCCTGATCATCCCGATCGCCGTGCTGTTCGTGGCGCTCGGCCTCTCCTATTACGGCCTGATCGCGGCGATCATCATCGGTGAGGGCATCTTCGTCTCGGCGATCATCTACTACCTCTGGCGCCACGGCTTTGCGCTGCACCTCGATGTCATGGGGCAGCTGCGCATCATCGCCGCCGCCGCCGTCGCCATCGCGCTCGGCTTCCTGTTCAAGGCATCGGTGCCGGCGGATGGTCTGCTCTGGATGATCGTCGGTTTTGCGGTGATCGGTCTCGCCTTCCTCGCCGCCGCGCGTCTGCTGCGGCCGCTCAACGACGCCGAACGTGACGCGATCGAGCGGCTTGCCGGCCGCAAGGTCTACGTCGTCTGATCTTTATCTTTGGCAGTGCCGATCAGAGAGGGCTCACATGGGCGGGCCTGCGCATGGGGGGCGCCTCGTCCCCGCTTTCGGCAAGAGGCGCTGCGCTCTCTTCGCTCTGATGGCTCAATTTCGACATGTAGGCGCGCGCGCAGCCGAGCACGACGACCGTCATGATCCAATCGATGGTGTGCCTCTCCAGGAACACCGCTTCCGACATGCTGATGGTCATCATCGAGAGGAGCGTCACCATCACGAACAGGGCCGGCGTGAGGTCGGGATAATAGCGTGCCAGCACCACGGCCCGGAACAGGCCGGTTGCCAGCGTGATCGCCAGGAGGACGATCATGGGCAGGCCCAGATTGATGAAGACTTCGATCCAGCTGTTATGGGCGTGGGAGATTCCCCACTCCAGGGCGATGCGCGCGCCCGGACTGTTGTCGCCGAACCAGAAGGCGTCATAGCCGAAGCCGGTGAACGGCCTCTTCAGACCCTCGCCGATGGTGAAGGCCCAAAGCTCCGTCCGTCCTGTCAGTGTCGGGTCGCGGCCGAGCAGCTCGAGAATGGCCTCGTAGCTGAAGAAGATGAACAGGCCTGCGTGCCAGACCACGGCGAAGACGGTGAGCGTGATCAGCGCGCTGCGCACCGCGGCGCCGCGCATCATGTTGGTCGCGATGACGCCCATGATCAGGGCCAGGCAGGCGAGCAGGGCCGTTTTCGAGCTGCTGCCGAGGAGATTGGCGATCGCCAGGAGGGTCAGGATGCCGAGAAGGCCGCGATTGATCCGCCCGTCCACCCAGGCCGCGATGAAGGCGGCCAGGGCGAAGACCATGACGCGGCCATTGGCGTTCTTATGAAAGAAGATGCCGCGCCACGCTCCGGCGTGTCCGGCGTCGCCATGGATGCCGTAGGTCGGAAACGCGACGACCCAGACCAGTGAGCCCACGATGATGATGGCGAAAACCGCGACCAGAAACTTCAGCAGGTCGTGCAGATCGAAGCGTACGAAGAGGTAGATCCCCATCAAGGTGGTGATGGTGAGCGCGATGCAGCGGCGCGGGGTGGTCTCAGGATCGACGGACCATGTCGTCGAAAGCCAGGCGATGGCGACCATCAGCGCCACGGGCCAGACGGCGGCGATACCCAGCAGCATCTTCTGCCAGTGAAGCAAGGTCAGCAGGGCCACGATCGCATAGGAGAGCAGGAAGACGTTGCGGATCACGGCCTCGTAGGTTTCGAGCTCTTCCGGCTTGATCTCCGCGGGCACGCCCAGGAGGAAATAATACGCGTTGGTGCCGGTCAGGATGATGATCGCAAAAGCGGCCAGAGCCATTTCAGCATAACGCAGCATGGCGTTCCCCGTTGTCTCTTTCGTTCGATCGACGGCCGGGTGCCCGGTGAGTTCCGGCCCGACGCCTCTCTCTTAACCGAACTTCCCCGTCTTTCCCACCCGTTCCGTCCAGGCCTGTTCGGCAACTAGGCCGCGATCACGTCCGTCCCCCGGAAAATTCACGACGGCGGTACGCTATTCAGAGTGTGTTCAGAAAGCTGCAGTTAAGATGCCCGGAACGCTGCTGAGGGCGATGTTCACAAGCCACGACCGGCTATCCCGAACAGCGTGCGTGACCGGTATTCCGGGGGTGTTTCCAGGGGTTCCGAGCAATTGTGGCTTTCAAACAACAGTATGTTTCGTTTTTGACACAATCTTGTCGATTAGCCCTGTTCAAATCGGAAAGAGCAAGGTTATAAGACTGGGCATAGAGACCGACGAGGGAAGGGATCAACGTTATGAGAAAGCTTATTCTTCTGGGAATTCTCGCCCTGGCTTTCACCTGCGCCGTGTCGCTCACGGTGCCGTCTCAATACAGCCATTCGTCGCCGTCGTCGATCAGCGACAGACTGTTGCAGGACGACCAGAACGCGCTGGGTAACCCCTTCGGCTGAACCATCGTTCTGGTCGCCGCTGCCGATCGGTCTCTGCAGGCAGCCGGCGCCGGAACCCGTGCAGGCTCGTTAACCCTTCAACTGTTGCCGATTTGCCCCACACCTTCGCCGTCTGACCTTTCACATCCCGCCGTCAGGTTTGGGGCAGACCGCAGGTCCACTTCTTGACCGCCCAATCCGGCATCGTGACTTTCCATTCCAGAAGCCGGAACTGCGCCTGATACATGCAGGTGCGGATACCCGTAGACGCCTCGAACGGCAGATGAAACGCTTGGCATGTGGCCGGCTGGCCCATCAGGCAGGCGATGATCATCAGTTCGTACATTCCAGACCCTCGCTCCAGAACGTCCATGTGCAAAGGCTTCCCGCGGCCGTCCTGCCGGGAAACGGGCCGGGGAGCAGTCCTGGCATCCCCGCTCCTGCCTACTCCATATGAAGCACCCTGCCGTCGGGGCAAGGCAGATCTGCCGTCTTGGTAGGCTCTAGGCGAACAACAAAAGCTCAGCTAACGTGCTTTTTAGACTGGTTATGTCCAAAAAAGAGGCAGATGCGGCGATCATCGGCAGCAAGATCGCGCCAAATCGATCTGGCATGACGATTGCTTCGATGATGCGCAGTCGAGCGGATGGCTGGTTCAAGCCGCGGGCAGCGGACGGGAGGCTTAGGAGAACTTGGTCGAAGCGGCCGATGTCGAGCTGATTACCGTCGTCAAGCGCTACGGGTCGACCACGGCGGTCGACGGCGTGTCGCTCAAGATTCCGGGCGGCAGCTATTGCTGCCTTCTGGGACCGAGCGGCTGTGGCAAGACCACCACACTTCGTCTGATCGCCGGCCATGAGCAGCTGACCGACGGTGATATCATCATTGGCGGCCAGAATGTCGGCGACCTGCCGCCCGCCCAGCGCGGCACGGCGATGATGTTCCAGAATTACGCGCTCTTTCCCCATCTGAACTGCCTGGACAATGTCGCTTTCGGCCTGAAGATGCGCGGCGTCGCCAGGGACGAGCGCCACGCCAAGGCGCGCGAGCTGCTCGCACTCGTGCATATGGACGCCTATGCCGAGCGCCAGCCCGCCCAGCTCTCGGGCGGCCAGCAGCAGCGTGTGGCGCTCGCCCGGGCGTTGACCACCAATCCGAGCGTGCTTCTTCTGGACGAGCCGCTCTCCGCCCTCGATCCGTTCCTGCGCATCCGCATGCGCGAGGAGCTGAAGCGCCTGCAGCGTGAGCTCGGCATCAGCTTCATCCACGTCACCCACAGCCAGGAAGAGGCGATGGCGCTGTCCGACCTCGTCGTCGTGATGAGCGATGGCGAGATCGAGCAGTTCGGCGCGCCGCGCGAGGTCTACAACAAGCCGAGCACGCCCTTCGTCGCCCGCTTCATCGGCGGCCACAACGTGCTCTCGGGCAGGCTTGCAAGCCACCAGAACGGCCATTCCATCCTCGAGGGCCCCGGCGGCGAGCGCTTCGTCGTCGGCAGGACCGAGACCGCCCCCGGGCAGCCCGTGTCCTTCGCGCTCAGGGCCGACAAGATCGGCATCCGGGAAGACAGCGGCGCAGCGCGTCCGGTCGGTGCCGATGTCAGCCCGGGCGACGCATCCGGCGCGCCCGCCGCCAATCGCCTGCACGCAACGGTCGGCCTCGTCGAATATCAAGGTGCGTTGGTCGCCCTTCGCCTGCATGCTGAAGGGTTCGACGAGTTTTCCATCACCATGGACGAAGCCCACTTTTATGAGCGTCCGGTCGCCGTCGGTGAACGGGTGACCGTCGGCTGGGAGGCCAAGGACGCACATCTCTTGAACTAGGGATCCAGGTTGAAGAGGGGCCAAGCCCCCGAACTGTGAACGACAAGGAGGACCTCATGACCGACACGCACAAGAAGACGAACGACGTCAAGCCCGCCGCCAGCCTCTCGCGCCGCACCGTGCTCAAGGGCACCGCGGCGACCGCCGGCCTCGCCATCGGCGCCGGCGTGATCGACGGCTTTCCCGCGATCCATGCCCAGGAGCCGATCACCATCCGCTATGCCGGCACCGGCGTGAACGCCTTTCGCGAGCTCTCCGAGAAGTGCAAGGAAGATATCGGCATCGAGATCCAGTACACCACGCTGACCTCGGATGACGTGGTCAAGCGCGCGGTCACCCAGCCGACCTCGTTCGACCTGCTGGACAGCGAATACTGGATGCTGAAGAAGATCGTGCCCTCGGGCAATCTGCGCGGCATGGATATCTCGAAGATCGCCAACTACGACAAGATCGTGCCGATCTTCACCAAGGGCGAGTTGCCCAATGGCGAAAAGACATCACGCACCGGCATCGCCCCGATCAAGGTGAGCTACCTGACCGGCGCCGAGTCGACCGAGTTCTCCGAAGACCCGACCGACTTCATGACCCTCATCCCGACGGTCTACAACGCCGACACCCTCGGCATCCGCCCGGATTTGATCAACCGCCCGATCGAGACCTGGGCCGAGCTCCTGAACCCGGAATTCAAGGGCAAGGCCTCGATCCTCAACATCCCGGCGATCGGCATCATGGATGCCGGCATGGTCGCCCAGGCCACCGGCGAGATCACCTATGAGGACATGGGCAACATGACCCAGGAGGAGATCGACAAGACCATTGCCCTCCTGATCGAGGCGAAGCAGGCCGGCCAGTTCCGGGCGCTGTGGAAGGAGTTCAACGAGAGCGTCAACCTGATGGCCTCGGGCGAGGTGGTCATCCAGTCCATGTGGTCGCCGGCGATCACCAAGGTGCGCCAGCAGGGCATCCCCTGCGTCTACCAGCCGCTCAAGGAAGGCTACCGCGCCTGGGCCGCCGGGCTCGGCATCCCGACCCATGTCGAGGGCCGGATGCTCGATGCCTGCTACGAGTTCATCAACTGGTACCTCTCCGGCTGGGCCGGCGCCTTCCTCAACCGCCAGGGCTACTACACCGCCGTGCTCGAGACCGCCCAGGCGAACATGGAGCCCTGGGAGTGGAACTACTGGATGGAAGGCGCCAAGGCCGAAAATCCCGTGGTCAGCCCCACCGGCGAGGAGATCGCCAAGGCCGGAGAAATCCGCGACGGCGGCTCCTACTGGGACCGCATGGGCGCGGTCGCCGTCTGGAACACCGTCATGGACGAGGACCGCTACATGGTCCGCAAATGGAACGAATTCGTCGCGGCCTAGGCACCCTGCGGGTGCGGGCTTGACTTGCCTCGATCGGTTGGGACGGTCTCAGGATCGTCCCAACCGCGCGGGTTAGCTCGGGAGGAGGGTTTGATGGGGTGTGGCGTCCGTGTTTGAACGGCTGGCGCCCTATATGCAAGCCGGGCCGCTGGCGCTGGTGTTTCTCGCCTTCTTCATCGTTCCGATGGTGCTGGTGGTGGTGGTCTCGTTTTTCGACTACCAGGCCTATCAGATCCTGATCCCCGACTTCACCACCCAGAACTACGACGACGTCTTCTCCTCCGAGGTCACCTGGCGGACCTACTGGAAAACCCTGCAGTTCTGCGTGATCGTCTGGCTGATCACGCTGGTGCTCGGCTTCACCATCGCCTATTTCCTCGCCTTCCACGTCAAGACGCTGACCTGGCAGATCGCGCTCTTCCTCCTCTGCACCATCCCGTTCTGGACCTCGAACGTGATCCGCATGATCTCCTGGATCCCGCTTCTCGGCCGAAACGGCCTGGTCAACGAGGCGCTGCTCGGCCTGGGCCTGGTCGATCAGCCGCAGGAGTGGCTGCTCTATTCCGATTTTTCCGTCATTCTCGGCTTCGTGCATCTCTACACGCTGTTCATGATCGTGCCGATCTTCAACTCCATGCTCAGGATCGACAAGAGCCTGCTCGAAGCCGCCTATGATGCCGGCGCCACCGGCTGGCAGACGCTGTGGAACGTGGTCATCCCGCTCTGCAAGCCCGGCATCGCCATCGGCTCGATCTTCGTCCTGACCATCGTCATGGGGGACTTCGTCACGGTGAACGTGCTCGGCGGCGGCCAGATCGCCTCGGTCGGCAAGGCCATCTGGACCGAGCTCTCCTATCTCCAGTTTCCGCCGGCCGCTGCCAACGCCATCGTCCTGCTCGGCATCGTCATCCTGATGATCGTCGCGCTCATGCGCATCGTGGACATCAGGAAGGAACTCTGAATACCGGCGGTCAGTGACGTCGGGTCCTTCAGGCGCGCGCCATCAACTCCGCGTTTCGATAAGATCGTACATCGCCTGCAGGGCGGTCACGTAGCCGCGCGCGCCGAGCCCCGCGATGACCGCGGTCGCCACCGACGACAGGATGGAATGCCGGTGGAGTTCGTCGCGCGCATGGATATTGGAGATATGCAGCTCGATGATCGGACCGTCATAGATCTTCAGCGCGTCCAGGATCGCGATCGACGTGAAGCTGTAGCCGGCCGGGTTGATGATCACACCCGCCGCCACGCCGCGCGCGGCGTGCAGCCTCTCGACGATCTCGCCCTCGTGGTTGGACTGATGAAATTCCAGCGGGCCCTGGGCGGCGGCCCGACACCAGCTTTCGATGTCCGAGAGGGTCGTCTTGCCATAAATCTCGGGCTCGCGAATGCCGAGCATGTCGAGATTCGGACCGTTCAGGATGTGGATCGCTGGCGCCGCCATGATATGCCTCCAGGTGGTTCTTGTCGCACGGGACTAACATCCTAAGGAGATGGGGCGCGAGAAGCGATCTTGATCATACTTCGACGCCGAATGCCGCGGCTCGCTGCCGCTCGAGCTTTTCCCGATCAGGTGGAACCAGCTGATCGATCAGGAAATGCGTCGAAACAAAGAGATAGGGCGTGCATCCCGATCACATCTGATCGGGATCCGCTCTAATCCCACCGGTTCGCCTTGTCCTCGAAGCCCGCATTCTGCGGCCGCACGAGACAGAAGCGCTGGCCGGTCGGCGCCTCCATCACCAGCCAGGTGCGGATGGCCGCAACCCGCTTGGCGCCGAGCGCTTCGAGGCGGGCCGCCTCCGCCTCGATGTCGTCGGTCTCGATGTCGAGATGGACGCGGCTGTCGTGATCGACCTGCTGCACCTCGACGCCCAGACCGTCCCGGCTGCTGTCCAGGCCGACATAATTGGCCTCGGCCGGATCGTCGCTTCGTTTGATCGCGTAGCCGAGGGCGGCGCTCCAGAAGCGGGCGGCTGCTTCGAGATCGTCGGTGTGGCAGTCGACGCAGAGACCGGCGAGCCGGCTTTTATGCGACATGGCGTCCTCTCATCTAGGCTCGGGCCTTCTGCCTGAGGTCGCGCAAGGCCTTGGCAGGCGGCGTCTGGGAGCGACTTGGCTCATCCTCTATCTGCCGGCTCCCGCCTTGAAAGTCGAGGCGCACGCGAAGGCCGGGCTGATTATCCTCCAGCACCAGCTTCGCCCCGTGCAGCCTGGCGACGGCAGCGACCAGGCTCAAGCCCAGGCCGTTCCCGGGCGTCGCCCTGGTCTCGTCCAGACGCACGAAGCGCTGAAGCACCTTGCCGCGCTGGCCTTCGGGGATGCCGGGACCGCTGTCGGCGACCGAGATCGCCGGCCCCTCGCTGACGGTGAGACTGATCCGTCCGCCTTCCGGCGTGTATTTCACCGCATTGTCGAGGAGGTTGGCGAGTGCTTGCGCGAGCAGATGGCGGTTGGCGTCGACCACGGCGTCGCTTTCGATCGCGACGTCGATCGTCTGGCCCTTGTCCTCGGCGAGCGGCCGATAGAGGTCGACCACATCCCTGACCAGGGGCGTCAGCTCGACCTTCTCGAACGCGGCGCGCTCGCTTCCGGCCTCGGCGCGCGCGATGTCGAGAAGGGCATTGAAGGTGCCGATCATGGTCTCGGCGTCGTTCAGCGTCTGCTCCAGCACGGGCCGCAGTGCCTCGCTGCTCTCGCCATCGTCGCCGAGCAGCGCCACCTCGATGCGCGAGCGCATGCGATTGAGCGGTGTCCTGAGATCGTGGGCGATGTTGTCGGTCACCTGGCGCATGCCGTTCAGCAGCCGCTCGATCTGCTCGAGCATGGCGTTCAGGTTCGAGGCGAGCTGATCGAACTCGTCGCCGCGTGAGCTGTTCAGGGCGATGCGCTGGCTGAGATCGCCCTTCATGATGCGCTCGGTGGTGCGGTTGATGCCATCGACCCTCCGCAGCAGACCGCGGCTCATCAGGAGGCCGCCGGCCAGGCCGAGCAGCAAGGTGAAGCCCACGCC
Organism: Alphaproteobacteria bacterium; assembly: GCA_041398025.1. Classification (GTDB taxonomy): domain Bacteria; phylum Pseudomonadota; class Alphaproteobacteria; order Geminicoccales; family Geminicoccaceae; genus JANQPX01. The sequence goes on along the minus strand of JAWKVM010000036.1, from coordinate 49,988 downwards.
CCAGGAGAGCGCCTGCTTGATCCGGGTCTGCAGCTCCAGCCGGTCCTCGACCTCCCGGCCGACCAGGAGTCGATAGGCGCCGGCGAGCCTGAAACTCTGTGCGATCGCACGGCGATTTTCCGGCTCGATACCGTCCGGCTCGACGGTGACCGGAAAGGTCAGCCAGCCATCCTCGCCGGGCTGCGCATCCGGCCAGCGGTCGATATTGCCGGCGACCCAGCGGCCTCCAGGGTCGGTCAGAAGATAGATGCTGGCGCGATGCGGCTGGGCGGCGCTGCGCTGGTCGATCACCTGGCGAAGGCGCGGCAGGCCCTGGGTCCGATACTGCTCGGCGAGGCCTGCGATCTCGGCCTGAATGGTCTCTTCCGTCTGCCGGGTCATGAAGCCCGCGGTGGCAAAATAGAGATAGCCGAGCAGGGTGAGCGCCGAGACGCCGAACAGGCCGAGATAGATCAGCGTCAGGCGAAAGGCCGAGGTGTCAAGAAGCCTGATCGGGCGCACGCAGACAATATCCGGCGCCGCGCACCGTATGGATCAGCGGCAGGTCGAAATCGCGATCGATCTTCTGGCGCAGACGGCTGATATGGACGTCGATCACATTGGTCTGCGGATCGAAATGATAGTCCCAGACCTTCTCCAGCAGCATGGTGCGGGTCATGACCTGGCCGGCATGGCGCATCAGGACCTCGAGGAGCTGGAACTCCTTGGTCTGCAGATCGATCACGCGCTCGCCGCGCGTGACCTTGCGGCCGAGCAGATCCATCTCGAGATCGGCGATCCTGAGCGTCGTCGCCACCGGCTGCGACTGCGGCCGCCGGCCCAGCGTCTCGACCCGTGCCAGCAGTTCGGCGAAGGCGTAGGGCTTGACCAGATAGTCGTCGCCGCCGGCGCGCAGGCCTTTGACGCGGTCGTCGACCTCGCCGAGCGCGGAGAGAAACAGCACCGGCGTGGCATTGCCGGTGGCGCGCAGATGCTGCACCAGGCTGAGCCCGTCCAGGCCGGGCAGCATGCGGTCGACCACCAGCACGTCGAACGCCTCGGCCGCGGCCTTGATCAGCCCGGTCTTGCCGTCGGCGGCATGCTCCACCTGATGGCCGCTCTCCTTCAGCCCCTTCTTCAGGTAGTCGGCGGCATCCACATCGTCTTCGATCAAAAGCACATGCATGGACGTCATCTAAGACATGGCGGGGCCGGCGACAAGCACCGGCCCCTCACCACCTCCATTTCTTGCGGGACTCCGCGACAGCGGCTGCGCTGCAGGCCGCGCCTGCCGCCGCGGGCCGTGCCCGCCTAGGCCTGGTCGATGCGGACGGCGACGAACCGGTCCTGGTCGCCGCGCTTGACCAGAAGCAGGACGGCCTTGTCGCCGCGCTCGGCCGCAGCCTTGACCGCGTCGGCCACAGTCTTGGGCGCGGTGACGGCCTGATGGTCGGCCTCGATGATCACGTCACCCTGGCGAAGGCCTTTTTCCGCAGCCGGGCTGCCGGGAAGCACGTCGGTCACGACGGCGCCGTCGATGCTGTCCGGCAGGTTCATCTCGGCCCTGACATCGTCGTCGATCGTCGCGAGGGCCAGGCCGATCTTGGGCCCGCCTGCGTCGAGCTGGCCGTTGCTCTCGATGCTGGCCATGGTCTGCTCGGAGGGCATCTGGGCGATGTCGACGGAGAGTTTCTGCTCTTTGCCGTCGCGCCAGACCGCGACCGGCACGCTTGCGCCGGGATCGGTGTCGGCGACCGCACGGGTGAGATCACGCACCGACTCGATCGCCTTGTCGCCATAGCGGAGGATGACGTCGCCCTGCTCGATGCCGGAGGCCTTCGCCGGACCGTCGTCGGTGACCCGCGCCACCAGGGCGCCCTTGGTCCCGTCGAGACCCAGCCCATTGGCCAGATCCTCGTCCAGGTCCTGGATGTGCACGCCGAGCCAGCCGCGCTCCACCGACCCGTCGTCTTCGAGATCGGCAACGATCTTCTGGGCGAGGTTCGCCGGAATGGCGAAGCCGATGCCGACATTGCCGCCGTTCGGTCCGAGAATCGCCGTGTTCACGCCGATCACCTCGCCCTCGAGGTTGAAGGTCGGGCCGCCGGAATTGCCGCGGTTGATCGGGGCGTCGATCTGCAGGAAGTCGTCATAGCGTCCGGCACCGATCTCGCGCGCCTTGGCCGAGACGATGCCGGCGGTCACCGTGCCGCCGAGGCCGAAGGGATTGCCGATGGCGATCACCGCATCGCCGACGCGCACGTCGTCGGAGTCGGCGAATTTGGCGACCGGCAGCGGTTTTTCCGACGTGACCTTCAGGAGAGCGAGGTCGGTGTCCGGGTCGGTGCCGATCACCTCGGCGTCGAACTCCCGGCCGTCATTCATGGTCACCTTGACCTCGTCGGCGCCGTCGACGACGTGGTTGTTGGTGACGATCAGGCCATCTTCGTCGATGATGAAGCCGGAACCGGCGCCGGCCATCGGGCCGTGGCCATGCGGGCTGGGGAACTGGGGCATCGGACCGCGCTGACCGGGCATGCCGCGTTCGCCGAAAAAGCGCTCCATGAAGCGCTGCATGTCGTCGTCCATGCCGCCGAAATCGCCGCGAGGGTGGGTGCGCTCGGTCACGAGTTCAGCATCGCCATTGGTCTTGGTCGTGACGGTGACCACGCTCGGCATGATCTGATCGATCAGATCGGCATAGCCTTCCCAGGGGGCTGCTGCCAGCGGCGCCGTGGTCGCGGCCTGGCTGCTCGGCACGGCATTGACACCGACCAGGAGACCGATGGCGGCTGCTGAGGTGAGGGCGAGGGCGAGATGGGCTTTGCGCCGTGGCTGGCGTTTGTCCGTTCGGTCGTTCAAGGCTTGCATCAATATCTCCAGCGACAGGTCGGGCGTGGCCGCATCAGGCGGAAGGACCCGAGGACGAAAGGGCTTGTCGAGCCTTTCATCTGGAGATGCTGCGTGAAGGATGCCTTTCGCGAAGATGATATTTTTTTCATCTTTGCGAAGGAGAAAGCGAGAGGTCAGGCGACCTTCGGGCGGTCCATGGTGTCGACCCGGCCGCCGTGGTCTTGCCAGGTCTCGGTCACAAGCCGGACATAGCGTTCCCGGAAGTGCGGCGTGGCGAAGCGAAGCGCGTTGTCCCGGCAGGCCTTGGCGGAGAAGCTGCCGGCGTTCTGCTCGAACCTGGCGATGGCCCCGCGGATGGCCTCCGGCGTCTGATGCTCGAAGAAAAGGCCGGTGGGCTTCGGCTGATCGAGGGGGCAGACGGTTTCGAGAACGCCGCCGGCACCATAGGCGATGACCGGCGTGCCGGCCGCCTGGGCCTCGACCGGGGTGATGCCGAAATCCTCCTCCGGCGCGAAGATGAAGGCCTTGGCACGGCGCATCTCCTGCTCAAGCCGCTCGAAGGGCTGGGGCGGCAGGAGCGTGATGTTGGGCGTCGCCCGCGCCTTCGCCGCCTTCAGCCCCGGACCGTCGCCAATCACCGTGAGCTTCCTTTCCGGCATGCCGATAAAGGCATCGACGATGGTCTCGGTGTGCTTGTAGGGAACGAAGCGGGAAACGGCGAGATAGTGGTCGCCCTTCAGCTCCTCCAGGCCGAAGCGGTCGACGTCGACCGGCGGGTGCACCACGTCGCTGTCCCGGCGATAGGTCTTGCGGATGCGTCTCGCCACATAGGCGGAATTGGCGATGTAGCGATCGACGCCGTTCACGGTGCGCAGGTCCCAAAGCCGCAGACGATGCATCAGATAGCGAGCCAACATGCCCTTCAGGCCGCGGTCCAGCCCGGCCTGGCGCAGATAGTCGTGCTGCAGCTCCCAGGCATAGCGTACCGGTGTATGCACGTAGGCGATATGGAGCTGATCGGCGCCGGTGAGCACGCCCTTGGCGACCACATGGCTGCTGGACAGCACCAGGTCGTAGGCGCCGAGGTCGAACTGCTCGATCGCCAGCGGAAACAGCGGGAGATAGTGGCGAAAGCGCGGCGACTTGCCGAAGGGCAGGCGCTGGATGAAGGAGGTATGGACGGTCTTGCCGTCGAGAAAGCGCCGCTCATCGCCCTGCATGATGTCCACCAGGGTGAAGACGTCGGCATCGGGATAGCAGGCGAGAATTTCGGCGGCGACGCGCTCGGAGCCGTAGAAATGGTCGAACCATTCATGCACGAGCGCGATGCGCGCGGGCCGGCCATCGGCGCGCAGCAGGCGGGGCACATCCATCGGAGGGCTCATGATGCCTCGGCCTCCGCCTGCAATTCGAGGTCGAGCCAGCGTTCCTCCGCCTGTTCGAGCTCCTGCTGCACCCTGGCCAGGGTCGCGGTTTTCGTCTCGAATCCGGCAGGGTCCCTGGCAAACAGGTCCGGATCGGCGAGCGCCGCTTCGAGGTCGGTCTTGTCGGCCCCGAGCCGTTCCATCTGCCGTTCGAGCTTCGCCCGCTCACGCTCCGCCTGGCGCTGCATGCGCCCGACTTTGCGGTGGTCGGGTTTGGACGCCGCAGCCTCGGGCTTGTCCGGCGCCGAGGTCTCCCTTGCCGCCGGCCCTCTGGTGAGGCCTGCAGTCGCTGACTGCCCGCGGCAGTCGGTGTAGCCGCCGGCAAATTCCATGGCCTTGCCGTCGCCCTCGAGGACGATGGTGCTGGTGACCAGGCGGTCGAGGAAATCGCGGTCGTGGCTGACCAGCAGCAGCGTGCCGTCGAAATCGGCGAGCATCTCCTCGAGGAGATCGAGGGTGTCCATGTCGAGATCGTTGGTGGGCTCGTCCATCACCAGGAGATTGGCGGGGCGCGCCAGCTGCTGGGCGAGGAGAAGCCGGTTCTGCTCGCCGCCGAGTGGCGCTGGATCGGCGGGCAGCTGTTCCGGGCGAAACAGAAAATCCTTGAGATAGCCGACCACATGGCGAAAGCGACCCTGGACCTCGACCTGGTCGCCGCCGTCCGGGCAGAGCGTCTGCCAGGGGCTCTTCGAGGGATCGAGCTGATCGCGGCGCTGATCGATCGACGCGATCTGGAGATTGGTCCCGAGGCGGACGCTGCCAGCGTCCGGGGCGAGGTCTCCGGTCAGCAGGCGGATCAGCGTGGTCTTGCCGGCGCCGTTCGGCCCGATGATGCCGATGCGGTCGCCGCGCATGATGCGGGTGGAAAAATCCCGGATGATCACGCGCTCGCCGAACCGCTTGGCGATCGCCTCGGCTTCGATCACCAGACGGCCGCTTTTCGCGGCGGTCTGCACGTCGAGCTTCACCTGGCCTTCAGGGCGGAGGGCGCTCCGCGCGAACCTGCGTGCATCGCCTGCAGGCGCCTGAGCCGGCCCTGATTGCGCTTGCGGCGGGCGGTGACGCCGAAATGCAGCCAGTCGGTTCTCCTGATCGCCTTGGGCGAGCCGATGCAGCTCGGCCTTCCTCGTCGGCGAGCACGGTCGCCGACCAGTCCTCGAACGCCGCGAAGCCCTGCTCCAGCACCCGCACCTTGCCGCGGTCCAGCCACCAGGTGGCGGGACAGCGCCGTCAGGAAGCGGCGGTCATGGCTGATCATCACCAGAGCGCCACGAAAGTCCTGAAGATCCGTCTCCAGCCGTTCGATCGCCCTGGATGTCGAGATGGTTGGTCGGCTCGTCCAGCAGGATCTCGGGATCGCCGGACCAGGGCAGCGGGCAAGGGCGATGCGCCGCGCCTCGCCGCCGGAGACCGTGTCCACGGCAAGATCCGGATCGATCGCGAAGCGCGCCAGCAGGGTCTCGGCCTGCAGTCCTTGACGCTGTCCTCATCGTCCGCCGCGAGGCCGTCGAGGACTGCCTCCTTGGCCGAAGCACCTTTCGGCAATTCCGGCTCCTGGGGAAGATAGGGCGACCCGGACGCGCGGCTGCAGCGCTCACGCCATCCAGGTCGATCGATCCCGCGATCACCTTGAGCAGGGTCGACTTGCCGACACCGTTTCGCCCGACCAGGCAGATCCGGTCGTTGCGGCCGATCGCCACGTCGAGATCGGCGAACAGCGTCTGGCCGCCAAGCGCAGATGCGCGCCGCGCAGTGGTGAGGAGGGGAGGGGCCATGGCATCCAGGATTATGGGCGGGCGTCGTCATGTGGCGAGCGACCGGGCAGAGCCCGGCCGATCACGCGATCGATGACCCCTTTACCACGGCTTTCTCTCGTCGCCTGCTGTGCCGCCGCACGTGCCGGCCTGACATGGCGGCATGGGCATGCAGGCCTGGCAGCGAGCCTGTGACCGAGCCCTCGCCGTGAGGGGTCAGACCGTCGAGGGTCCGGGCTGGATCAGAATTTCCACCCGGCGGTTGAGCTGGACGGCCGGCCTCTGTGCCGTTGTCGGCACGCGGCTGGCTTTCGCCGACGCTCCTCGGCGCGCAACATGTCGCGCGGCACCCTTCGCGATTGGCCAGCTCGCTGACCACGGCCTCGGCGCGGCGCACCGAAAGGCCCTGATTGTAAGCGTCCGACCCGGTGGAATCGGTGTGCCCGACGATGGTCACCTGATTGCGGTCGTATTTCGCGAGCACGTTGGCGAGCTTGGTCAGGCTCGGCTGGAAGGCAGGCTTGATGGCGGCGCTGTCATAATCGAAGGAGACCTCGCTATCCAGCGTCAGCTTCAGGAGATCGTCCCGCACCCGCTCGATCTCGATCTCGTTGTTGGCGCGCTCACTGGCCAGTTCCTGCTCGAACTCTTTTTCCTGCTTGTCGAACAGATAGCCGACGCCGCCGCCGACGGCCGCACCCGCCACAGCACCTGCGATCGTGCCGCCGGTGCGGCTGCCCTTCTTGTCGAGCCGGTTGCCGATAATGCCGCCGGCGACGGCGCCGATGGCGCCGCCGACCGCCGTCTTGTTGACAGACTGCGTGCCGTCGGGGTTGGTCGTGCAGCTCGCGACCAGCAAACACCCCAGAGCCATCCAAGCCGTTCTCATCATTCCATCATCTCCGATAGGGGAAGGACGTCACCCATTATCCCCGGCCCAGGCGTTTCGCCCTTTTAATACACATCCAAGGTTAACGGAACATTAACGATGCCGGCGATAACATCACTGAGATCGACGATGGCCCTGCCGGGCTGCCGAGGCGCCGTTCAGCACTCCAGGCCTTCTTCGGTGATCGCGCGCTGCAAGGAGGCCAGCTCGGCCAGGTCATGGAGGAAGGGCGTGGTGCAGAACGGGCCGAGCTTGAAGGGAGCGGCCTTGGTCACCAGCCCGGTGCGCGAAGCCGCCAGCAGGATCTCGGCGACATGCTGCTGGTCGGTGAACATGCGCGGCACGAGGTCGCCGATCATCTGCGACCAGGCCTTGTTGTCCCGATCCTTGCTGAGGCCGAGCTCGTCGAGTTCGACCGTCTTTTCCAGCAGGCAGGTGATCACGCAAAGCTCTTCCACGGTCAGCGACGCGACCGCGTCGGCATAGCGCAGGAAGTCCGACGCCTTGGCGCGCGAGCGGGTGGCGAGGCCGCGAATGACCTTGGCCATGATGCGCAGATTGATGTGCGACGCACCTTCCTGCGCGGCGCGGATGTAGCGGAGCACCATGCCGGCCGCTTCCTCGACCTCGCCCACCCGGGTGAGACGCCGCTTGATCCGCCTGAGCTCGCTGTCGAGGATCTCTTCCGCTTCCTCGAGGCGCCAGCCGAGCACACGGCCGAGCGCCGTGCTGGTCAGCTCGGCACGGCTGGACGACGCGACCCAAAGCTCCCGGGCGAGGACGGCAAAGCTGTCCGGAAGCTTGTTGTTCGCGACATGTTCAGCCTTCATGTCAAGTTTCTCTGACGGACCGTTGCGTTGGATCACAGGAGTCATCTGAACACTCGTGAAGCTGGAAACTAGCGGCAGCGCAGGGTGATTATCCACACCATGCATAATCATCTAGCGCCTCGAAATAAAGGCTTTTGTAAGCGTTCAACTGTAGGGCTATGATTTTAGCCCATTTTCATCATGTTTCACGCGTTTGCATCAATCCGCGAAGGGGTCACGCAGGAGAATCGTGTCATCGCGATCCGGGCTGGTTGAGAGAAGGGCCACCGGCGCCTCGACCAGCTCCTCCAGACGCTTGATATACTTGACCGCCGGCGCCGGCAGATCGGCGAAGCTGCGCGCCCCGCGCGTGCTGTCCGGCCAGCCTTCCATCTCCTCGTAGATCGGCTCGACGCCCGCCTGGGTGCTGAGCCCGCTCGGCAGGTGATGCAGCGTGTGCCCATGATGGCGATAGGCGGTGCAGATCTTGAGCTGCTCCATGCCGTCGAGCACGTCGAGCTTGGTCAGGGCCATGCCGTGAATGCCGCCGATCTTGATCGCCTGACGCACCATCACCGCGTCGAACCAGCCGCAGCGCCGGGGCCGGCTGGTGACCGTGCCGAACTCGTGGCCGCGCTCGCCAAGCCCGCGGCCGATCTCGTCGTCGAGCTCGGTCGGAAACGGGCCCTCGCCGACCCGGGTGGTGTAGGCCTTGGTGATGCCGAGCACGTAGCCAACCGTGTCCGGGCCGGTGCCGGAGCCCAGTGCTGCTGCGGCGGCCAGCGTGTTCGAGGAGGTGACGAAGGGGTAGGTGCCGTGATCGACGTCGAGCATCGTGCCCTGCGCACCCTCGAACAGAATGCGCGCGCCGCGCCGCTTCAGGTCGGCGAGGCGCAGCCACACCGGCTCGGTATAAGGGAGAAGCTTCGGCGCGAGCTCCAGCAGCATCGCCACCAGCGGCGCCGCTTCGATCTCGGGCTCGCCCAGGCCGCGGCGAAGGGCGTTGTGGTGCAGCAGCAGATCGTCGACCTTTTTCGCCAGCACCGCCGGATCGGCGAGATCGCCCATGCGGATGGCGCGGCGCGCGATCTTGTCCTCATAGGCGGGGCCGATGCCGCGGCCCGTGGTGCCGATCTTGCCGACGCCGCTGCTTTGCTCCGCCTTGACCCGCTCCTTGACGCGATCGAGCTCGCCGTGCAGCGGCAGGATCAGCGGCGCGTTCTCGGCAATGCGCAGGGTTTCCGGGCCGACGCTGACACCCTGGCCGCGCAGCCCCTCGATTTCCTTGAGCAGCGCCCAGGGATCGACCACCACGCCATTGCCGATGATCGACAGCTTGCCTTTGCGCACCACGCCGGAGGGCAGGGCGGAGAGCTTGTAGGTCTGCCCTGCGATGACCAGCGTATGCCCGGCATTGTGGCCGCCCTGAAAGCGCACCACCACCTCGGCGCGCTCGGACAGCCAGTCGACGATCTTGCCCTTGCCTTCGTCACCCCACTGGGAACCGACCACGGCCACGTTCGCCATCGAAACACTCCTTAGCCCGCAAAGGATGTCGGTCGCGCAGCCCACCATGGGCAGGGACGAACCGCAAACCGCCGTCCGACAGCACGAAACACCCTCCCTCGTCAAGGGTGGCGGGGCCACCGGCCCGGACTTGCTGCGCGGGTGTCTGGGCAAGGCTGGGATCGCCACGGTCTCGCTCGCAGCGCCGGTCTGCGGTATCTCTGGACCAAAGGGACGAGCTTCAGGGCAGGGGGTGTTTGATGGATGATGGAAAAAAACCGCTGATCGCGCTGGCGATGGGCGATCCGGCCGGCATCGGTGCGGAGCTTGCGGCGAAGCTTCTGTCCGATGCCGAGATCCGGGAGGCGGCGGACATTCTGCTGCTCGGCGATCGCCGGGTCTGGGTGATGGGGCTGCAGCAGGCGGGTATCGCGCATGACCTGCCCGATATCGACGGCCTCGCCGAGCAGGGCCAGGCACTGGCCGATTTTGGCCATCTCGATCCGGCCGACATCACGGTCGGCGAGTCGTCCGTTGCGGGCGGGGACTTCGCGCTGGTGAACTTTCGCATCGCCCTCAAGATGGGCGCGGCGGGGGTCGCCGATGCGGTCGCGTTCACGCCCTTCAACAAGCATTCCATGCGTCTCGCCGAAGGCGACTATGTCGACGAGATCGGCTTCATCCGCCGCACCATCGACGCCGACAAGGACGGCAGCGAGTTCAACATCCTGGACGAAGTCTGGAACGCGCGCGTCACCTCCCACATCCCGCTCGGCGAGGTGGCGGCGAGGATCACGCGCGAGCGGGTCGAGCGCGCGATCGATCTCACCATCGAGAGCATGCGTGCCGCCGGCTTCGAGCGGCCGAAGCTCGCGGTCGCCGGCCTCAATCCCCATGCCGGCGACGGCGGCAATTTCGGACGCGAGGAGATCGACGTGATCGGCCCCGCGGTCGAGGCGGCGGCGAGCCGCCAGCTAGCGGTCGAAGGGCCGTTCTCGCCGGACACCGTCTTTCTGCGCGCCAGGGCCGGCCTGCATGACGCGGTGCTCACGATGTATCACGACCAGGGGCAGATCGCAATGAAGCTGATGGGCTTCGATCGCGGTATCACTCTGGTCGGCGGCTACGCCTTCCCGATCACCACGCCCGCCCACGGCACCGCCTTCGACATCGCGGGCCAGGGCAAAGCCAATCCCGGCGCCGCGAAGCGGGCGCTGACCATCGGCGCCGACATGGCGCGACGCAATGCCGGCGAGCGTGCCTTTCCCGATCGCGAGGCCAGGGTCGAGGCGATACGCGCCTTCTTTCGCGGCGGGCGGGCTTAGGAGCAGGCTGGTCTGACAGCGGCGTTTATACATTCACGATGGCGGAAGGGGAGCTTCGCACAGCAAAGCTCCCCTTCTTCTCACGCGCCAAGATCGTGCGACCTTGGCGGTTTTGCTCCTAGCCGCCGATCTTGGTTTCGATCAGCTCCAGCCGGTCGCCGCTTTCCGGGTCGACCTCGAGCATGAAGCCGATGCCCGGCGCGTAGAACTTGTTCTCGAGCACGTCCGGTTCGATCGGCGTGAACTCCTCGGTCTTGATGCAGTCCCCGGAGCAGCTGCCGCCGGGCGTGGTCTCGGACGCGTCGATGGCGACGATCCTGGCGACGTCCTCGGCCTCGCCGAGCGCAAACTCCTGGCGATAGGCAAAGCCCACCTCCGGCACGGCCGGCATGATCAGGCCGGGCTTGGCGAAGTCGCGCCCGACCTTGAAGGAGCCGTCGAGATCCACCAGCTCGGCCTCGCCGTCTTCCTGCTCCTCGAAGTTCTGCACCAGCTCGCCGCAGTAATAGACATTGCCGGCGGTGTCCTGGGCGAACCAGTCTTCGGTGACCTCGACCGACTTGCCGTCGCCCTGGACCACGTCGGTGACCACCAGGCAGCGGACCCCTTCGATCAGCTTGGTGCGATCGGTGACGGTGACCGTGACCGTCTCGTCCTCGCTCTCATAGACCCAGCTGCGGCCCTGCTCCAGCGGGAAATAGGGGTTCGGCGCCACGGAACCGCCGATCTCGAGCGGATTGACGAAATTCTCGGGTTCGAAGTCCGGATCGTAGCGGCCTTCGCCGAGCTCGCCGCAGACGTCGCGCCGGGCGCGAAGCTGCTCCTTGCAAAGTTTGCGCCCTTCGTCGCGCTCGGCCTTGGCCTCCTTCAGGCACTCCTTGCGCTCGCCGTCGTCGCCGATATTGATGCAGGCGGCGGTGGTCACAAGAAAATTGTCCTGCACGTCGCTGGCACAGGCCGAGCTCATGGTCTTGGCCGTGCTGCTGCAGGCGCCCGCGGCCACGGCCTCGCCGTGGCTCAGCAGGAACAGGCTGGACACCACCGGCAGGGCCAGGGCGAGGCCGGCATGGGGGAGGGGTCGACGGGTCATGTTGCTCTCCTTGCTTCGGATGGTTCAAAAGCCTCCGGACTGCGGTTTCGGCAGCCGAAAGCACGACCCGATCAGCTAGACCTCCACGCTGAAACGCATCCATCCGACGCTTGCCAGATGAGGTCGGAGACGGCGTTTCAGCCGATCGTACATCTGTCGGATGGGATCGCAGATCGCGCATCCGATGCTCAGAAATGCTGCCGTTTGCCATGGTCAAACGGCGTCGATCATAGGAGACTGGCCGCACGCTTTTCCGCGCAACGGCCGGGTTCAGCCATGACCGACATGCCCATCATCGACCCCCACCAGCATTTCTGGGATCTGGGCGCGAACCGTCATCCCTGGCTTTCGGACGAGCCGATGATCCCGTTTCGCTATGGCGATTATTCCGCGCTCAAGCGTAATTACCTGCCTCTGGACTACCGACAGGACTCCGCGGGTTTCGACGTGGTCGGCACGGTCTATGTCGAGGCGGAGTGGGACCCGGCCGATCCGGTCGGCGAGACGAGATGGGTGAGCGAGCTCGCCGGCGCTGCCGGCCTGCCCACGGCGATCGTCGCCCAGGCATGGCTGCACCACGAAGATGCTGCGGAGGTGCTGGCCGCCCAGGCCGCCTTCCCCCGCGTTCGCGGCATCCGCCAGAAGCCAGCAGCAGCACCGGACCCAAAGTCAGCGCGCCGGGGCGCCCCCCGGTCGATGGACGACCCGCATTTTCGCGACGGTTTTTCGCACCTGCAGTCGCTCGGCCTGTCCTACGATCTGCAGACCCCGTGGTGGCATCTGGACGCGGCGCTGGAGCTGGCGCGCGATTTCCCGGACACCCGGATCATCCTGAACCACACCGGCCTGCCCGCCGATCGCAGCGCGGAGGGGCTCCAAGGCTGGCGCAAGTCTCTGGCCGCCTTCGCCGAGGCGCCCAATGCCGCGCTCAAGATTTCCGGACTTGGCCAGCCGGGAATGCCCTGGACGGTGGAGGCCAATGGCCCGATCGTCCGGGATGCGATCGGCATGTTCGGCACGAGCCGCTGCATGTTCGCGAGCAACTTCCCGGTGGACGGGCTTTGCGCCGATTTTCGCACCATCTTTGCCGGATTCCGGGAGATCACCGCCGACTTGCCGGAGCAGGAGCGGCACGCCCTGTTTCATGACAATGCCAAGCGGATCTACAGTCTCCGATGACGACCCCGCGCACAAAGAACTGGCGGCAGGGCCCGATAAATGTTCAGATTGTGAGCAGATGTCCTGTTTGCCGCTGCTGAATACGCAGGTATTCCAGCCCGTTATTGACAGGATCGCGCTGACGTTCTGTAAACGAACCACGATCAACTCATGGAGTTCGGGAGTTAGACGAATGAACCAAAAAATCACGATCACGGCGATCGCGCTGGTCGGCGCGCTCGCTGCAGGCGCCGCGGGCGCCGCGACCCTCGACGACGTCAAGGCCAAGGGCTTCGTCCAGTGCGGCACCTCCACCGGCCTCGCCGGCTTTTCCTTCACCGACGACGCCGGCGGCTGGGACGGCTTCGACGTCGACTATTGCCGGGCGCTGGCCGCCGCGATCTTCGGTGATCGCGAGGCGGTGAAGTTCACGCCGCTCACGCCCAAGGTGCGCTTCACCGCGCTTGCCTCCGGCGAGATCGACGTGCTCGCGAGAAACACCACCTGGACCTACAGCCGCGACACCGACCTGAAGCTCACCTTCATCGGCGTCAACTACTATGACGGCCAGGGCTTCATGGTGCCGAAGGATCTCGGCGTGGGCTCGGCCAAGGAGCTGGACGGCGCCACCGTCTGCATCCAGACCGGGACCACCACCGAGCTCAATCTCGCGGACTTCTTCCGCGCCAACAATATCAGCTACGAGCCGGTGCCGATCGAGACCAATGCCGAGGCGCAGCAGAAATATCTGTCCCATGCCTGCGACGCCTACACCACCGACGCCTCCGGCCTGGCCGCGACCCGCGCGACCTTCGAGGACCCGGCGGATCACATCATTCTGCCGGAGATCATCTCCAAGGAGCCGCTGGGGCCGCTGGTGCGCCAGGGCGACGATCAGTGGGCCGACATCAACCGATGGGTGCTGAACGCGCTGATCACCGCGGAGGAGAAGGGCGTCACCGCCGCTAACGTCCAGGACATGGCGACCGGCAGCGAGGACCCGGAGGTCCGCCGTCTGCTCGGCACCGAGGAGGATCTCGGCTCGATGATCGGCCTGTCCAAGGAGTGGGCCATGAACGCGATCGCGGCCGGCGGCAATTACGGCGAGATCTTCGCCCGCCATCTCGGCACCGACACCCCGATCGCCCTCGAGCGCGGTCTGAACGCGCAGTGGACCGACGGCGGCATCATGTACTCGCCGCCTTTCCGCTAGGATGAATGACGGGCGCGTCCTCCGGGACGCGCCCGTTTCTTTCTCGATCATTTCCTCGAACCGATCCCTCGCCTATAATCGATGAACAGGCAGGCCGGCCGAAGCAGGCACGGTTCTTGCTGATAATACGAAAGAGGGGGGCTCCTCCCTCGTCGTCAGGGATTGGAAAGGAGCGTCATGACCGTTGCAACCGCCGCAGCGTCCGACAGCTTTCGCATCGGCATGCTGCTCTCCGATACCCGCTATCGCGGCTACACCATCCAGGTCATCGCCTTCGTCCTGCTGATGCTGTTCTTCGGCTGGCTGGTGTCCAACACGATTCACAATCTGGAAGCGCTGGGCAAGAGCTTCGGCTTCGGCTTTCTCGGCGAGGCGGCGCGCTACGACATCAATCAGCGTCTGATCGACTACACCTCGCGCTCCAGCCATGCGCGCGCCGCGGTGGTCGGCATCCTGAACACGCTCCTGGTCGCGGTTCTCGGCTGCGCGCTCGCGACCGTGATCGGCGTGGTCGCCGGCGTGCTCAGACTGTCGAAGAACTGGCTCGTGGCCAGGCTGATGTCGGTCTATATCGAGACCGTGCGCAATATTCCGGTGCTGCTGCAGATCATCCTGTTCAGCGCGGTCATCAACGAGACCTTTCCCTCGCCGCGCCAGGCGGAGCCGCTGCTCGGCGGCGGCCTGGTGATGACCAATCGCGGCTTCTATTTCCCCATGCCGCTGTTCTCGAACTCGCTCGGCCATGTCGACGTCGGCGGGCTCTTCGCGCTCAGCCTGGATTTCGTGGCCGTGGTGATCGTGCTCGCGATCGGCATCATCGCCGGCCGGATCTATGCCGGCTGGGCCCATGCCAGGCAGGACGCCACCGGCGAGGCGCAGCCGGTCTTCTGGGTGCGCGCGGCGCTGATCGTCGTGCCGCTGGCGGCGCTGTTCCTGATCCTCGGGCTGCATTTCGGCTTTCCCGAGTTGAAGGGCTTCAACTATCAGGGCGGCATCTTCGCCCGGGAAAGCCTGATCGCGCTCTGGCTGGCGCTGTCGGTCTATACCGGCGCCTTCATCGCCGAAACCGTGCGCGCCGGCATCCAGTCGGTCAGCCACGGGCAGACCGAAGCGGCCTTTGCCCTCGGCCTTCGCCCGAATCGCACCATGAACCTGATCATCCTGCCCCAGGCGCTCAGGGTGATCATCCCGCCGCTGATCTCGCAATATCTGAACCTGACCAAGAACTCGTCGCTGGCGATCGCTGTCGGCTACATGGACGCCACCGGCACGCTCGGCGGCATCACCCTCAATCAGACCGGACGCGAGATGGAGTGCCTGATGCTGCTGATGGCGTTCTACCTGATCGTGTCGCTGTCGATCTCGGCGATCATGAACTTGTACAATGAGCGCGTGAAGCTGGTGGAACGGTGAGGGGAGCGGGAACATGAGTGACACCCACAGCGAAGCCGCCCGCAGCATCGCCTTCGTCGCCGATCACCAGATCCCGGCTTCCGAGCCGCCGGTGCGCACCGAAGGGCCGGTTCACTGGGCCAAGGAGAACCTGTTCTCCTCGCCGCTCAACATCGCGCTCAGCCTGGCCTCGATCGCACTGGTCCTCTGGATCGTCCCGCCCATCATCCAATGGGCGTTCATCGACGCCGTCTGGACCGCCGGCAGCCTGAACGAATGCCGGCAGATCAACCCCGCCGGCGCCTGCTGGGCGATGATTCACCAGCGCTGGCAGCAATACACCTTCGGCTTCTACCCGGATGAGCTGGTCTGGCGCCCGATCCTCGCTTTCGTGCTGATGTTCGTGGCCCTGGCGCCGGTGCTGTTCGACCGCGTGCCGCGCCAGCTCCTCATCTGGACGGCGCTTTTTCCCTTTGGCGCCTATTGGCTGATCTGGGGCGGCAGTCTCTGGTCCGTGGTCGGCATCATCCTCGGCCCGGTGATCGGCTGGCTGGCCTACAATGTCGTCGCCAGGATCGGGGGCATCCTGCCGGCGGTGATCATCGGCATCCTGGTGACGCTGCTCTGGTGGGCGATCGGCGTCGACCTCTTCAGGGACCTGCTCTCGGCCATCGTCCCGCTCGACCTCCGTCCGGTCGGCTCCGACAAGCTCGGCGGTTTTCTCCTGACCTTCATCATCGGCGTCACGGGCATCGCCGCTTCCTTCCCGCTCGGCGTGCTCCTGGCGCTGGGGCGGCAATCGGGGCTGATCTTCATCAAGGCGGTCTCGGTGATGTTCATCGAGTTCATCCGCGGCGTGCCGCTGATCACGCTCCTGTTCGTCGCCTCGACCGTGCTCAACTACTTCCTGCCGCCCGGCACCACCTTCGATCTGGTGCTGCGCGTGCTTATCATGGTGACCCTGTTCGCGTCGGCCTACATGGCCGAGGTGGTGCGCGGAGGCCTCGCTGCCTTACCCAGAGGCCAGTACGAAGCCGCCGACGCGCTCGGCCTCGACTACTGGAAGTCGATGCGCCTGATCATCCTGCCGCAGGCGCTCAAGATCTCGATCCCCGGCATCGTCAACACCTTCATCGGCCTGTTCAAGGACACCACGCTGGTGATCATCATCGGCTTGCTCGACCCGCTCGGTCTGACCTCGACCATCCGTGCCACCCAGGAATGGAACGGCATCGTCGCCGAGCCCTATGTGTTCATCGCTGCCTTCTTCTTCATCTTCTGCTTCGGCATGTCCCGCTATTCCGCCTATCTCGAGAGGAAGCTCGAGACCGGCCACAAACGCTGAGGTCATGCGATGAGTCATACGATGACCTCGTCTACTGAACCTTGCCAAGTCAGCGAGCCGGCCGTGCCGGCTGGATCTCGCCAAGAGAAGCGTGCCTCCCTGGAGAACACCCATGTCTGATCCCGCCGTGCAGACCACAAATGGCAGCAACGCACCTGCGCTGTCGAACGAGGTCGCGATCATCATCCGCGACATGAACAAGTGGTACGGGTCGTTCCACGTGCTCCGGGACATCAACCTCTCGGTTTTCCGCGGCGAGCGCATCGTCATCTGCGGGCCGTCGGGATCGGGCAAATCCACCCTGATCCGCTGCATCAACGCCCTCGAAGAGCACCAGAAGGGCAGCATTGAGGTCGACGGCACGCTGCTGTCCTCGGATCTCAAGAACATCGACCGCATCCGTTCCGAAGTCGGCATGGTGTTCCAGCACTTCAACCTGTTCCCGCATCTCACCATCCTTGAAAACTGCACGCTCGCGCCGATCTGGGTCCGAAAGACGCCCAAGAAAGAGGCGGAAGAGACGGCGATGCACTTTCTCACCAAGGTCAAGATTCCGGACCAGGCCAAGAAATATCCGGGCCAGCTTTCCGGCGGTCAGCAGCAGCGCGTCGCGATTGCGCGCTCGCTCTGCATGAAGCCCAGGATCATGCTGTTCGACGAGCCCACCTCCGCCCTCGATCCCGAGATGATCAAGGAGGTGCTCGACACCATGATCGAGCTCGCTGCCGATGGCATGACCATGCTCTGCGTCACCCACGAAATGGGCTTCGCCCGCCAGGTGGCGCACCGCGTGATCTTCATGGACCAGGGGCAGATCGTCGAGCAGAACGAGCCTGAAGCGTTCTTCAACAACCCGCAGTCCGACCGCACCAAGCTCTTCCTCTCCCAGATCCTCGGCCACTGACCGGAGGCCGGTCGGCCCTGACGCTGCCGCGGTTTGGCCCGGGGGGCGACTGGTGCATTCTGGGGTGGTCTGGTGGTGTTGCGGGGTGGGAAGGGGGCGTGGAAGGGGGACATCGTCATGCAGTTCATGGTCGTCGAGACGTTTCGCCATCAGGACGCCAAGGCGATCTACACGCGCCTGAAGGAGAAGGGCCGGGGGCTGCCTGAAGGGCTTGCCTTCGAAAGCTCCTGGGTCAGCGCCGATCTCGGCCGCTGCTTTCAGATCATGTCCTGCGACGACGTTACCCTGCTGCAGCGCTGGGTGAGCGAATGGTCCGATCTGATTGCTTTTGAGATCGTCCCGGTGACACCGGGCTCGGAGACGAGGGCTGCTCTGATGGGGGAAGCCTGAGAGCGGCATCCACATGCCATCACACTTTTTTTGGTGATATATTCCCTGACACACGCATTTGTGATCGAAATCGGGCGATGACGGCTTTCAACGTCTGACGCCGCGTCTACACTTCATTCGGTTCCAAAGCTCATCTGAGCTCATGATTCCCCGTTTTCCAGCTTCGAGGTGGTCCGGTCTCGGCCAGCGCCTTCCCGCCCCCGGAGGCTTTCTATAGCACCGGGGCCGGGCCATCTCATTTTTCGGCGGTGACAATGGGGAAAGGGGTCGCCAGCTTCAGATACCGCCGACCATGCTCGGCAGGAGGCCGGCGAAAGCGCCGCGCTTTTGATGAGCTCGGCGCTTGACGGCGGTTGTTGGCGATCGAAGGATCGAAGCTTTTCTTGAAGGACGTTGGCGCGGGTGCCGTCCGAAGGGCTGTCGTCGAGAGGGCGGAGCGCGGTGACGCTCTTTCTATTCGGCCGTCGCCGCCGTGATGAACACAGCCGCACAGACGATGTGAATAACCAGAATTGTCATAAGCATGGTCTCTGTCCCTTGGCTTGTGGTGTGCCTCGGTCTGCTGTCAGAAACGTTCGGGATAGGATCAGGTTCCGGGATTCGACGTCGCGGAAAAAATCGGCAGGACAGCCGGCACGGTTCGCCGCCGTCACGACAAGCGCCATGACACGGGCACGAACACGCGGATCCAAGAACCTATTGCAGCAGCTTCAAGCCCGACTCAGGCAAGTCAGGGCGCAGCGCCTCGCTGCCGGAAGGGGTGGGCGGGGTAGGTGCCGAGCTCGTCGACGGAGTGGGAGAAGAAGCGGAGCTCGTCCATCGCGTTCTTGACGCCGGTCTCGGCGGGGTGGCCCATGATCTCGGCGTAGAACTGGGCCTGATTGAACTCGGCGTCCACATAGCTTTCGAGCTTCAGCATGTTGACGCCGTTGGTGGCGAAGCCGCCGAGCGCCTTGTAGAGGGCCGCGGGCACGCTCTGCACCTGAAAGAAGAAGCTCATGATGGTCGGGCGCTCGGGATCGTAGTCCGGCGTGATCGGCTCGCGGGACAGGATCACGAAGCGGGTGGTGTTGTGGTCCGCGTCCTCGATGTCCGAGCGCAGGATGTCGAGGCCGTGGATGCTGGCGGCGAGGCGGGATGCGATCGCGCCGTGGGTCGGGTCTTTCTTCGCCGCGATCTCGGCCGCCGCTCCCGCCGTATCCGCATGCACGCGCGCCGAGACCGGCAGCTCGCGCAGCAGCTTTCGGCATTGGTTCAGAGCATGCACGTGGGAATGGACGACGCGGAGCTGCTCGATGCGCGTTCCGGGCACCCCCAGAAGATGGTGGTTCACGCGCTGGAAATGCTCGCCGACGATATGCAGGCCGGAGCGCGGCATCAGGTGGTGGACGTCGGCCACGCGCCCGGCGACAGAGTTGTCGATCGCGATCATCGCACGCTCGGTCTGCCCGTCCCGCACCGCGGAGAAGGCGTCGTCGAAGGTCTCGGCCGGCACCGCTTCCATCTCCGGGCAGGCCTGCTGGCAGGCCATGTGCGAATAGGCGCCCGGCTGCCCCTGGAAGGCGATCTTGAGCGGCTGTTGATGGCTATCGAGAATCCTGTCCGTCTCCTTCTCGGAGGCGCCGGCAACCTGGTCCATGGGATTTCTGTCTGCTTTCGTTGTCGTAGCGACTCGCCGCCGTCAGCCGAGGATGCGACGTGCCTCGGCGAGCTGCGAAGGAGTATCGACACCGAGCGGAACCGTGTCAACGCGCGCCACGCCGATGCTCATGCCTTGCTCCAGCGCGCGCAACTGCTCCAGCCGCTCACGCCGTTCGAGCGGGCTGGGCGGTAGCGAGGCAAAGCGCTCGAGCGCGCTGCGCCGATAGGCATAGATGCCGACGTGATGATAGACCGGGCCCGGTCCCGACGGCGCCGTCGCGCGGGTGAAATAGAGCGCCCGGCCGAGATCCTCGCCACTCCGTGCGTTCTCGGCCCGAAAGGCGATGACCGCCTTGACCACGTTGGGATCGTCGCGTTCGCCTGGATCCGTGGTGGCCACCGCCAGCGTCGCCATGTCGGTGCCGAGCTCGTCCAGGGGGCGGAGCACGGTGCGGATGAGGGCAGGATCGATGGTCGGCAGATCGCCCTGGAGGTTGACCACGCGCTGGAAACGCCGATCCGGGTCGATCTCGTTGATCGCCGCCGTGATCCGGTCGCTGCCGGACGGCAGATCGGGGTCGGTCATCACCGCCTCGCCGCCATGCTCCGTCACGGCGTCGACGATCGCCCGGTCGCCGGCCGCGACCACCACGCGGCCGACATCCGCTTCCATCGCCCGTTGCCACACCTGCACGATCATCGGCAGCCCGCCGATGTCGGCGAGCGGCTTGTCCGGAAGACGCGAGGAGGCTAGGCGCGCCGGGATCAGCACGATGACGTCGGATGGTGGCGGTGCGATCACGACAACACGCTCCTTTTATATTTCGTGGCGGTCGATATCATGGGGTGAGCGTCGCGGGTCTGGGACAAACAGTCGCGATGCTCGGTGGCGGTATGAAACAGGGCTTGCCCGCACCGTTAAAAGTTTGTTTACCGTCACAGGCTAACCTCAGTGTTCAACTGCGTGGGCAGACGGCTTCGCTATGGCATCTTCGCTCGAGACCAACAAGATCCTTGCCGCGATTCTTACCGCAGGCATCTTCGCGTCGGGTGCCGGCGTCGTGTCGCGCATGATCTACCACCCGCATACGCCGGAAGAGCCCGCTTATGTCATTGAAGTGGCCGCTGGCGGCGAAGAAGGCGGCGGGGGCGAGGGCGGTGGCGAAGAAGTGTCGCTCGCGGCCCTGCTGGCCGGCGCGGATACCGCCAAAGGTGAAAGCGGCGCCAAGAAGTGCAGCGCCTGTCACACCTTCGAAGAGGGGGGTGCCAATAAGATCGGGCCCAATCTGCATGGCGTGGTCGGCCGCGCTGTCGGCTCGGTCGCCGGGTTTTCCTATTCCGATGCCATGGCCGGACATGGCGGCAATTGGGACTACGACTCGCTCAACGCCTTCCTGACCAACCCGAAGGGCTTCGTCCCCGGCACCAAGATGGCCTTCGCCGGCATCAAGGGAGATCAGGACCGGGCTGATGTGATCATGTATCTCCATTCCCAGTCGCCGGATGCGCCGCCTCTGCCGGCGGCCGAGACCGAGAACGCGGCCGGGGAGGCGGAAGGTGGCCAGAGCGAAACCCAGGCCGCGGACGCGTCGGCGACCGAGGCGGGTGCAGGCGAAGCGGCCGCAGCTGCGGCTGATGCCGCGGTGGAGCAGGGTGAAGCAGTGGCCGAGCAAGCTGGGGAAGCTGCTGGCCAGGTGGCGGAAACGGCCTCGGATATGGTGGAAGGCGCTGCTGCGACGGCGTCGGACGCTGCCGAAGCTGCGACGGATGCGGTTTCTGAAGCGGCTGATGCCGCGGGCGAAGCGGTCGCAGGCGCAGGCGACGCGGCCGAGGACGTCGCAAAAGCCGCGGTCGAGCAGGCGGCGAATGCCACGCAGGCGGTGAGCGATGCCGCAGGCGGCGCTGCGGATGCGGTGGCGGGTGCTGCCGGTGCGACGGTCGCCGCCGTCAGCGATGCCGCCTCGGGCGCTGCCGATCAGGCTTCCGAGACGGTGGACGCCGCAGCGGGCGGTCTGGTGGCCATGATCGCCGAAGGCGACGTCGCCAAGGGCGAGAAGGTCTCGAAGAAGTGCAAGGCCTGCCATGTGTTCGAAGAAGACGGCAAGAACAAGCTCGGCCCGGCGCTTTGGGGCGTGATCGGACGTCCTATTGCGTCTCACGAAGGCTTCACCTATTCCAGCGCGCTCCAGGGCATCGGCGGCGAATGGACTTATGACAAGCTGAACGAGTTCCTGACAGCGCCGAAGACCTATGCGCCGGGTACGAAAATGGTGTTCGCCGGAGTCAAGAAGGACGAAGATCGCGCCGATCTGCTGGCCTATCTGCGCACCCTCGCCGCCGAGCCCGCACCGCTGAATTAGTCGGCGCGGGTCGGCTCGGCCGACAGCGCGATTGCTGGCCGGATGAAAGACACAGAAGCGCATGGCTGAGACCGCAGACGATCCGACCAGGCTCCTCGCCTTTGCCGAGGAGGTGGCGGATGCTGCGGGGCAGGTGATCCGGCCCTATTTCCGCCAGAAGATTGCCATCGACCAGAAGCCCGACGACAGCCCGGTGACCATCGCCGATCGCGAGGCCGAGCAGGCGATGCGCGCGCTGATCGAGCAGGTCTGGCCCGATCACGGCATCGAGGGCGAGGAATTCAACGCGGTGCGTCTGGACGCCGACTATGTCTGGCATATCGATCCGATCGACGGCACCAAGTCGTTCATCACCGGCCGGCCGCTATTCGGCACGCTGGTGAGCGTCGCCTATCGGGGCCGCCCCGTGGTCGGGGTGATCGATCACTGCATGCTCGGCGAACGCTGGACGGGCGGTGCCGGCCTGCCCAGCCGTTGGAACGGCGAGGACATCGCCGTGCGTCCTTGCGCGCGCCTCGACGAAGCCGTGCTCTACGTGACCTCGCCCCAGATGTTCAAGCAGCCCGAGGAGGCGCGCGCCTTCGCCCGCATCGAGGCCGCGGTCGCTCTGCCGATGTATGGCGGCGATTGCTACGCCTACGGCCAACTCGCGCTCGGCTTTGCCGATGTCATCGTCGAGGCGGATCTCGACACCCATGATTATTTCGCCCTGATCCCGGTGATCGAGGGTGCAGGCGGCATCATCACCGATTGGGAGGGCAGGCCTCTCACCCCGGACTCCGATGGGCGTGTGCTCGCGGCGGGTGATCGACGGGTGCATGCCGAGGCGCTGGCATTGCTCACAATCAATTAAACCTGGTCCATCGACCCTGGGCTTTGAACCGGGAGCTGTCTATATAAGCCTACTCGGAGGAGGAGGCTCAACTGGTTGGAGTGATCCGATGGTCGATCTTATCGTGACCCGTCGCTTGCTGACATTGTTGGCCGCGGGGCTGGTCGCGGGCGCGATCGGCGCCCTGCCTCTGCTCGCAGAGGCCGAGGAGGTCACCGTCGCGTCGGCCATCGCCGAGTTCGGCGAGCCACTCTACAAGGACGGATTCGACCATTGGCCCTACGCCAATCCGGACGCGCCCAAGGGCGGCAAGATCGTGCTCGACGCGCCGGGCTCCTTCGACAGTCTGAACACGATCATCCTGAAGGGGGACTGGCCGACCAGCATCGGCCTGATCAGCGACAGTCTGATGGTGCCGTCGGCCGACGAGCTTTCCGTGGTCTACGGTCTGATCGCCGAGACGGCCGAATATCCCGCCGACAAGAGCTGGATCATCTTCAATCTCCGGCCCGAGGCTCGCTACCAGGACGGCGAGCCGATCACCGCCGAGGACTTCGTCTTCCGTTTCGAGACCACCCAGGAGATCGGCCGGCCCTTTCTGAAGTCCTTCTACGAGGACGTGGAGGGCGTCGAGGCCCTCTCCGACCACAAGCTGAAATTCACCTTCAAGACCCGCGACAACATGAAGCCGCTCTTGAAAGTGGCGGAGCTTTCGCCCCTGCCGCGCCATTACTGGAAGGAGCGCGACATCACCAAGACCACGCTCGAGCCGCCGCTCGGCAGTGGTGCCTATGAACTCGCCGAGGTCGACCCCGGCCGCTCGCTCACCTATCGGCGCGTCGCGGACTATTGGGCGGCCGACCTGCCGGTGAACCGCGGCCTCAATAATTTCGACGAGATCCGTTACGACTACTATCGCGAGCCCGAGGTCGCCTTCGAGGCGTTCAAGGCAGGCGATATCGACTTCCGTCAGGAGAACAGCTCGAAGCGCTGGGCGACCGGCTACGATGTCGATGCCGCGAAGAGCGGCCGCATGGCCATCGAGGAGATTCCGAACGAGGTGCCGGAGGGCATCCAGGCCTATTTCATCAACAATCGCCTGGCGAAGTTCAGTGATCCGCGCGTGCGCCAGGCACTCGGTTATCTCTACGACTTCGAGGCGATCCAGCGCACGCTGCTCTACGGCCAGTATCAGCGCACGGAAAGCTATTTCCCGAACTCGGATTTCGGCGTCTCCGGACCACCGACGCCGGAAGAGATCGCGATCCTGGAGCCCTATCGCGACCGGCTCCCGCCCGAACTGTTCGAGAAGGCCTTCGAGCTGCCGAAGACCGACGGCAGCGGGCGCAATCGCGCGCAGTTCCGTGAAGCCGTCCGTCTGTTCGAGGAGGCAGGCTGGACGCTGGTCAACGGCAAGCTGACCCACGGCGACAGCGGCGAGGTCATGACCATCGAGTTCCTGATTCTCAGCCCCGATCAGGAACGCCTCACCGCTCCCTTCGTCAAGAACCTGCGCCACGCCGGCATCGATGCCACCATCCGCACGGTCGACAGTTCGCAATATCAGGTGAGGCTCGACGATTTCGACTACGACATGACCACGGTCAAGCTCAACTTCTTCCCGCCGCCGGGCCCGGAGCTTCGCTCCTACTACGGCTCCGAGGCCGCTGACGTCAGGGGCTCCGCCAACATGGCCGGCATCAAGAACCCGGTCGCCGACGAGCTGATCGAGCAGATCATCGCCGCCAAGGATCTGGATACCCTGAAAGCGACCAACCGCGCGCTCGATCGCGTGCTGCTCTGGAACTACTACGTGCTGCCGCAATTCCACAACGACATCTACCGCGTCGCCTATTGGAACAAGTTCGGCAAGCCCGAGACCAATCCGCGCTATGGGCTGAGCTTTCCGGGTGCCTGGTGGATCGACACCAAGCTGGAGCAGCAGGCTTCACGGTGACTTGCTCCGAGGCACCAGCCCCCAAGAGTCCACGTAGCCGGCCGCGCCGGTGCTGAGCTATATCGTCCGGCGCCTGCTGCTGATGATCCCGGTGCTGTTCGGGATCATGGTGCTGAACTTCATCATCGTGCAGCTTGCTCCCGGTGGGCCGGTCGAGCAGCTGATCGCCCAGATGCAGGGCGAGGCGGTCGGCGCGACCGAGCGCTTTACCGGTGGCCAGAGCGATTTTCAGGGCTCCGCGCAAGGTGTGGACGCGGCCGGCCAAAGTGCGTCCACCAGCAAATATCGGGGCGCGCAAGGACTCGATCCGGAGATTATCGCCGACATCGAGAAGACGTTCGGCTTCGACAAGCCGCTGCACGAGCGCTTTCTCCTGATGCTCGGCAACTATATCCGCTTCGACTTCGGCAGCAGCTATTTCCGCGACCGGAAGGTGGTCGATCTGGTGCTCGACAAGATGCCGGTCTCGATCTCGCTCGGGCTTTGGACCACGCTCCTGGTCTATCTGATCTCGATTCCGCTCGGCATCGCCAAGGCGGTCAGGGACGGCAGCCGGTTCGATATCTGGACCAGCGGGGTGATCATCGTCGGCTACGCCATCCCGTCCTTCATGTTCGGCATCCTCCTGATCATCCTGTTCGCCGGCGGCCGTTTTCTCGACTGGTTCCCGCTGCGCGGCCTGGTCTCCGAGAATTTCTCGTCGCTCACCTGGTGGCAGCAGGCGCTGGACTATCTCTGGCACATCACGCTGCCGGTGCTGAGCATGGTGATCAGCGGCTTCGCGACGCTGACCATGCTCACGAAAAACTCCTTTCTCGATCAGATCAACATGCAGTATGTGCAGACCGCACGCGCCAAGGGTCTGTCCGAGCGGCGCGTGCTCTACGGGCATGTGTTCAGAAACGCCATGCTGATCGTGATCGCTGGCTTTCCCGCGGCCTTCATCAGCATCCTGTTCACAGGCTCGCTCCTGATCGAGATGATTTTCTCTTTGGACGGTCTCGGCCTGCTCGGCTTCGAGGCGGCGATCAACCGCGATTTTCCCGTGATCTTCGGCACGCTGTTTTTCTTCAGCATCCTCGGCCTGGTCCTTCGTCTGATCGGCGACATCATGTATGTCGTGGTCGACCCGCGCATCGATTTCGAAAGCCGGGAGGCCTGAGGCGTGGGCTTGCCGGGCATCCATCTGGGGCCGATCGGCCGAAGGCGTCTGCAGAACTTCCGCGCCAACCGGCGGGGTTTCTGGTCCTTCTGGATTTTTCTCGGCCTGTTCGGTCTCAGCCTGTTTGCCGAGCTGCTCGCCAATGATCGCCCGCTGCTGATCCGCTATGATGGAAGCTTCTACTATCCGATCGTCCAGACCTATCCCGAGACCACGTTCGGCGGCGAGTTCGACGCGGAGGCCGACTACACCGATCCTTTCGTCCAGGAGCTGATCGCGGAGAAGGGGTGGACCCTCTGGCCGCCGGTTCCCTTTGCCTACGACACCCACGACTTCGAGGTGATCGGCCCCTCGGCGCCGGATGCCAGGCACTGGCTGGGCACGGACGATCAGGCGAGAGACGTGGTGGCGCGCGTGGTCTACGGCTTTCGCCTGTCCGTGCTGTTCGCGCTCTGCCTGACCGTGCTGTCATCGATCATCGGCATCGCCGCGGGCGCGGTGCAGGGCTATTTCGGCGGCTGGACCGACCTTTTGTTCCAGCGCTTCATCGAGATCTGGGAAGGCCTGCCGATCCTGTTCATCCTGATCATCATGGCCGCCGTGATTCAGCCCAGCTTCTTCACGCTCCTTTTCATCCTCCTCCTGTCTGCCTGGACCGGCCTGGTCGGCGTGGTGCGCGCGGAGTTCCTGCGGGCGAGAAATTTCGACTATGTGCGCGCCGCCCGTGCGCTTGGCGTCGGCGACTGGGCGATCATGTTCCGCCATGTGCTGCCCAATGCCATGGTCGCGGCGCTGACCTTCCTCCCCTTCAGCCTCGCGGGTGCGGTGACCATCCTCACCAGCCTCGATTTCCTGGGTTTCGGCCTGCCCGCGGGCTCGCCGTCGCTCGGCGAGCTGCTGCGCCAGGGCAAGTCCAACCTGCAGGCCCCCTGGCTCGGCATGACGGCGTTCATGGCGGTCGCGGTGCTGCTCAGCCTCCTGGTCTTCATCGGCGAGGCCGTGCGCGACGCCTTCGATCCCAGAAAACTGTTCGCCGGCGAGGTCGGCACGGCCGACAGCGTTGACCTGGACGAACATGATGACGGGGCCGACGAGGGATTGGCCGAGCCGCCGGCGCGCGCCAAAGCTGTGGGAGAGAACGATTGAGCCTCCTCGACGTCAGCGACCTGTCCGTCACCTTCCGGATCGAGGGCGGCGAGCTTCACGCGGTGAAGCGCGTTGACTTTGCCATCGACAAGGGCGAGACGCTGGCGCTCGTTGGCGAGAGCGGGTCCGGCAAGTCGGTGACGGCGCTGTCGATCATGCAGCTCTTGCCCTACCCGAAGGCGCGCCACCCTTCCGGCAGCATCCGCTTCGACGGCCAGGAGATGGTGGGTGCAAGCGCGGATACATTACGAAAAATCCGCGGCAACGGCATCGCCATGATCTTCCAGGAGCCGATGACCTCGCTCAATCCGCTGCACACCATCGAGCGGCAGATCGGCGAGACCCTGACGCTCCATCGCGGCCTCACCGGCCGTGACGCACGGCAGCGCACACTGGAGCTGCTGAAGCTTGTCCGTCTGCGCGACGCCGAGGAACGGCTGGGGGCGTACCCCCATCAGCTCTCGGGGGGGCAGCGCCAGCGGGTGATGATCGCCATGGCGCTCGCCAACGAGCCCGAGCTGCTGATCGCGGACGAGCCGACCACCGCCCTCGACGTCACCATCCAGGCGCAGATCCTGCAGCTCCTGAAGGACCTGCAAAAGCGCCTCGGCATGGCGATGCTGCTGATCACCCACGATCTCACCATCGTGCGCAAGGTCGCGGACCGGGTCGCGGTGATGACCAAGGGCGAGATCGTCGAGAGCGGCGAGACCGCCTCGGTCTTCGAGGCGCCGCAGCATGCCTACACGCGCCATCTCCTGTCGGCCGAACCGAGGGGCAGAGCTCTTGTTCACGATCCCGACGCTCGGGTCGTCATGGCGGGCGACGACGTCAAGGTGCATTTCCCGATCCATCGCGGCCTGCTGAAGCGCACGGTCGGTCATGTCAAGGCGGTCGACGGCATCGACGTCAGTATCCGCGAGGGCCAGACGGTCGGCGTGGTCGGCGAGAGCGGCTCCGGTAAGACCACGCTTGGCCTCGCCCTTCTCCGACTGCTCAGGAGCGAGGGCGAGATCCGGTTCGAGGGCGAGAACATCCAGGGCCTGTCCAACCGCCAGCTCCGCCCCCTTCGCCGGCAGATGCAGATCGTGTTCCAGGACCCTTTCGGCTCGCTCAGCCCGCGCATGTCCGTCGGCCAGATCATCGAGGAGGGTCTGATCCTCCACAGGATCGGAGACGGCGCTGCCGGGCGCCGCCGTCTGGTGGCAAAAATCCTGGAAGAAGTCGGCCTCGATCCCGCGAGCCAGGACCGCTACCCCCACGAATTCTCCGGCGGCCAGCGCCAGCGCATCTCGATCGCGCGTGCCATCGTTCTGGAGCCGCGCTTCGTCGTCCTGGACGAGCCCACCTCCGCCCTCGACATGTCCGTCCAGGCCCAGATCGTCGACCTGCTGCGCGACCTCCAAGGCCGACGCGGCCTTGCGTATCTTTTTATCAGCCATGACCTTCGCGTCGTCCGAGCGCTCAGCGACCAGATTTTGGTCATGCGCGAAGGCGAGGTGGTAGAGAGCGGCAAGGCCGACGATATTTTCGAGCGGCCGCAGCATCCCTATACACAGGCGCTGATGGCGGCTGCTCTCAATGTCGAGGCGGTGGAAAGTGAGTACGTGGCGACGTGATGGCATGGCTGCTTCAAGGGCTTGATTCCTGGTGCTGATATCAGCGTAATAATAGATCCTGGCGAAAAAGACCCAAAGCGCTCAAGAAGGAATTTGCCTGATTAGGTGAAACTTCAATACACTTGTTACCTGCGTTGGACGCGGCAAACCTTGAATTTTTCATTGTTGCAGTAAGAACCATTGCATTCCATTGCCACCGCTGCATATCTCAGAGCCCATCCGGAAAAAATTGAGCGAAAACAATATGTTATGGCATCTGCATTCTGCCAAGAAGAACGGAGCCATGATCGATGTGGACTGCTTTCGCCCGCACGCACTGTGAGCGCGTGCACACCCGTTACGCAAGCGACGTGACCGACGACGAGTATGGATTGATCGAACCGTTGCTGCCATCGGCGAAACGTGGTGGGCGGCCACGGACGACGGGTTTGCGCGAGGTGCTGAACGCGATTCTTTATCTCGTCCGCACTGGTTGTCCCTGGGACATGCTGCCGAAGGACTTTCCGCCGAGGAGCACGGTCTACGACTATTGTCGACGGTTCTGGCAGGACGGCATCTGGCATCGGATTTGGATGATCCTCTTGATGCAGACGCGTGAGCAAGCCGGCAAGGAGGCATCGCCGACGGCCGGTATGATTGACAGCCAAAGCGTGAAGACCACGGAATCCGGCGGGTTGCGCGGCTATGACGCCGGCAAGAAGATCAACGGACGCAAGCGCCACCTGGTTACCGATACGATCGGCCTGCCGCTGAACCTGGCGGTACATGAAGCCAACATTCAAGATCGCAACGGCCTCGGCCAAGCCTGCAGATGGATCAAGCGTCAGTTCCCCTGGCTGCTTTGTCGCTTCGCCGACGCCGGCTATCAAGGCCCCGTCGCCGCGGGCAATGCCGCCAGCGCAGGCCTCAAGCTGGAGATCGTCAAACGACCGCCGCACGCCGAAGGCTTCGAGATCATCCCAAGACGCTGGGTGATCGAACGCACCTTCGGCTGGCGCGGTCGCAACCGCCGTCTCGCCAAAGACTTCGAGCGATTAATCGAAACCTCGACCGCCATGGATGTCGCCGCCATCATCCCACTCCTCGTCGGAAGATTGGCAAACCGCTGAAATCTAAAGAGAACGTTTCGGATGGGCTCCAAGCTGTTCAATTGGGCTGAGCGCCATGGCTATCGGCTGGATGGTTCCAATCCCTGCCGCCATGTCGAGAAATTCAAGGAAGAGAAGCGCGAGCGGTTCTTGTTCGCCGCCGAGATGGCAAGGCTCGGCGCTGCAATGGCCGAGGCCGAACGCGGAAGCAGGGAGATGCCAAGTGTCGTCCGCGCGATCAGGCTGTTAATCCTCAGCGGCGCACGCCTGCCCGAAATCCTGACCTTGCGCTGGAGCGAGGTCGATTTCGAGCGTGGCTGCCTGCGGCTGGCCGACAGCAAGACCGGTGCCAAGGTCATCCATCTGAACGCACCGGCGCGCGAGCTGCTGGCTACTATCCCACGCACCGAGAGCAATTGACCCGAGCTCGCCACAAGGGCTTGGTGTGATGGCAGTCCAAAAGAGCGAGAAGCGGTTACTAGTGATTGCCGGCATATGCGCGGTTCGAAATCGAGATCGCATTCTTCGATGGGTCTTTGGCGTTTGCGAACTGGTATCCGTCTGCATCATGGAGCGGCCCCACCTCAAGACCTCGCCGCGTCAGTTCAGACCGACAGGCTTCAACATCCTCGACGTCAAACAACAGCTTGATCAATGACTGACCTTCTTTCTGGCCTCTACTCGCCGGGTGCAGCAATAGTGTCAATCCACCCTCGCGCGGTCGCAGCTCCCAGATGCGATCCCCATCTCTCACGACGGCTTTGTAACCGAAGAACTTGGCGTAAAACTCGGCCATCTCCTGCATCTTCTTGGTGTAGATGATGACCCTGTGAATCGACGGTGGCATGGGGTTCTCCGACGCTCCTCTATATCCCCCTTAGACTACGGCCTGCACGGCTTGAGGCAAATGACCTGTTGTAGGCGCATTTTCGCCTTTCGATCCTCCAGCGCTCGCGTCCAAAGGTGGCACTCATGGGAAACGAGGCTTCTGGCAAAAAACGGCGGGAAAGCTGGCACGGCAAACGACTTCCGACCCGTCGAGCTGCTTACCGCCGGTTTGCACGCATTGGAGGTCCATCCGCTAACGGGGGAAGATGACCCTGAGCTGCCGCAGCTAGCTGCAAAAGCGCAGTAGCTTCGTCTCTTTCCTTCGCAAAGAAGCGATCTCAGTCCAGGTTCCCTTGGGCGACAAGGAGATCCAGATATGACGCGACAGCCTTGCTATGGAGGACCATGGCCAAACTTGGGCGACGACCTTTTTACCTGTGGCGCCTAATCATGAGACGTCGCCGAGAATCGAAGAAAATTCTGCAAGATCCTGCCCGCCCGCGCGCGTATATGACGAAAGTAGCATGGGTTAAACACACTTGTTAAATTTAGTGTTCTCCTGACTCGGCTGAAGCTGCTCCTGTCAGCGGACGAGCTGTGTCCGCCTTGAGAAAGGAGCCTAGTCATGTCCGATCAAAAATTCGACTTCTCGACCAATGCGATCAGCGAGCCGTGCATTGCCGCGTCCCGCCCACGCCTCGGGCGTGCGCCCTTATGGCTTCCTGCCGTGTCGCTGTTTGCCGGCCTGACGTTCTATGCGTGCCTGCAGACGGCTTACGGTCAGGACAAGTCAGGCGTTATACCCTTCAAGTTCACGAATGTGCACGTGGAGACGAACTCTTCGGCATGCGACATGGGTATTCAGATTCTGTTCGACACAGAAGGCGTTACCTCGCTCAAGCTGGAGCAACCGGATGGCCGGGCCATCTACAATGTCAGGACGAGTCGAGGTTTCGCCAAGAACGGCGGCTTCACGGAAGAGTTCCTGGAGGCCGTGGAACCCCAGGTCTCGGACTTGGCGCTTGCCAATCCCGACTGTGAGCTCGATCCCGAGGAAACCATCAGTCTGGAGGAGCTGCAGAAAAGGCATCCCCCGGGCGTCTATGAATTCGAAGGTAAATCCGTCGACGGTGTGAAAAGCGCAGGAACGGCGGAACTCACCTACGTCCTCCCCGCCGGCCCCAGCATCCTTGCGCCGACGGACGGGGACAACACGGTGGACCCCGGAACGCCTCTCGCCATCAATTGGGAACCCGTGACGACCTCACTTCTCCCGGGTCTCGGGACAGATGGGGGCGATACGGTCAATGTCGTCGGCTATCACCTAGTCATCAAAAAATTGGACGGATCGATGGGGCCCCAGGTCTCGCCTCAGCTCGACATCGACGTTCCGGCCGACGTTACGAGCATTCAGGTGCCCGATGCCTATCTCGAGCCCAGCACGATCTACGAGTTCGAGGTCTTAGCGACCGAGGAGGGCGGCAACCAGACGATCACCGAAGGTTTGGTTTTCTGTACGACAGATTCGGGCGGTTCGAACCCGATAGACCCCTGCGACGTGCCTTGATTTGAACAGTTGGTGGTTGCAGTAACCAGATGATAGCGAAGGGGTCGTGTCCCTGGAGATGGTGTACGAAGCTCCCTGGGACACGACCGCCTTGCCGCGTTGGAAATCCTTGAAAAGGGGGATCCATTGGCGCATTGGTCTGGACGGTCAGGTGCAGAGGATCGCGAGGCAGCCGAGCAACGGGTGGACATACGCTGCAGGCGGTTGGACATGGTTCGATTCCATTGGCTGATGGTTGCGATCTGCACACTGACGCCCTGCAGCTTGCACCAATGATGAGGGACGGATTTCAGCAGTCAGCCAGATGCGATTGCCGACGGCAGCCTGCTCGGGTGTCGCGCGCCCGGCGGCACCGGACCCCGGCTTATGACAAAGGTGGCATGCCGGTCTGTCCGCGGGTCGCGGCAGCCTGGATG
This sequence comes from Alphaproteobacteria bacterium, assembly GCA_041398025.1. GTDB lineage: Bacteria > Pseudomonadota > Alphaproteobacteria > Geminicoccales > Geminicoccaceae > JANQPX01. The sequence continues at coordinate 17,341 of JAWKVM010000036.1, read as the reverse complement.
TCGACCGGTCGCGAGGCGGAGCCGTTGGCGTGCTCGGTCGTCGTCAGCTCGCTCGGTGCCAGGAGATCTTCCAGGAAGAACGCCGAAAGCTCGGCTCGACCGGCAAGCCCCGATTTCTTGTAGATGGAGCGTGCCTGCTGCCGAACTGTCGCCTCACTCGATTCGCGGAGATTGGCGATTTCCTTGTGGGAAAGGCCTTTGAGCATCAGCCCGGCGATGTCGGCCTCCCCCTCGCTCAGCCGCCAGTCGTGAAATTGCCGGTCGATGGCGCGACTCAACCCTTCGATGTGGGAATGGGCGGTCGCCCGCCAAAGGGCGCCTTCGGCCTTCGCCCCTTCGAGATTCTGGATCAACGCAGATCGTTCCCGGCGAAAGTCCCGGGTCTCGACCGAAAGATAGGCGGTAGCCGCGATCGCCAGCGCCAGAAGGCCGGTTTCAAGAAGATCGTAGAAGAAGGTGGTGAGGGTTACAGGATCGTTCTCATCGAGAATATTCAGCGTCATCAGAAGACCGAACAGGCTGACCGCGAGTGCGGCGCAGGTAGCAATGCGTGTCACGATCCTCACCCCATCGCAGGAAATTCACTCACTCACATTCGTCACAACGATCGAACTGCCAAAGCCTCAACCAGTCCATCCGACAATTGTGATAAACTTCCCTGGCGTGTCGAGCATAGGGGTAACGTCGACCATGAAAATTCAATGGATGTTGCCGACCCAAAAAATCGGGCAATGCATGGAAAGATTCCCTTTCTAAAGGGAACGTTGTCTCTTTGTCCGCTCGTGGCACATCCCTTCCGGCGACTTTGTGGCGGCTTACCGCTGGAGAGCTGAAACGCCAGTCTCATCTATTTTGAGCCCGAAATGGTAGTAATTTTGCGCCAAAGCTCGGACAATCTCAAGCCGACACACCCATCAGCGGTATCGCCACATGCCGGCCGCCAAGGCCGATGTTTCCTGTGATCATGCGTTTGCCTTCCAAGAGGGCATGTAAATGGGGGGCTACCGTGGCTATGCTCCCTGGAAGCACTTCCTCGGGCCAGGACACGCTCCCGGCCTTTGGCGGCGCCGAGAAGGACATCGAGAGATTGAACATGCTGACGCAGTTGAAGGGAAAGATCGAGGCTCACGCTGTCAGCTAGAATCAGCGGATTGCCCGCCGGGTGGTTGCCATATGGTTGCCAGCCTCCACACCGATTGACAGAATATAGCCCTAACCTATTGAAAACTTTGGTGCCGGAGATAGGAATTGAACCTACGACCTACTGATTACGAATTAAAAGTTGTGAATGAAAATGGGAACGCATATCACCTTCATCACATTGATTTTTATACATTTCTGATTCACGATCAGCAAATAAGAGCATCTGAAATAAGCTGATACACGGTGCGGAAACGGTGCGGAAGAGCAAAATGGATCTCAGGCCGCGAAAGTTCACTGAGGCGAACGTGAAAGACCTTCCTTCGGCTGAAGGCAGAGGATACGTCGTTCGTGATACGGAACTGAAAGGCTTCGTCGTTATCGTCAACAAAAGATCGGCTTCATGGGCTGTTCAGCGTGATCTCTGGCAAGGCCCTCGTGGACGGAGGACGCTTGTTCGAAGCGTTCGGCATACGATCGGTCGTGTCGGGATCATGCCCCTTCGCGTGGCCAGAGAAAAGGCACTCGAAGCGATCCGTCTGATCCAGCAAGGTGTCGACCCGAACAAGCCGCATATGATCGACGAACTGACACTCGGTGATCAGTGGCGCGAATATGAAGCCTCGCTCAAGACACGTGGCCGATCGGATCGGACGGTTGCTGATTTCACGTATGACCTTCGGTATTTTCAAGATTGGAAGCATAAAGCGCTCTCGGAGATCGGTGGCGACCGTCGTCGCGTGAGAGAAAGACACATCGAGATAACGAAAAAGCACGGCCCCTACATTGCCAATCGCGCCATGCGAGCGCTCCGTGCCGCGTACAACCTCGCTCTGAAGGTTGACGATCATCTGCCTGCCAACCCTGTCGTCGCCGTGACGTTTAACAGAGAAAAACGGCGCAATGAAGCAATCGCGCCTGATGACCTGGCTGACTGGTGGCAGAAGGTCGAGGCGCTCGAAAATCCGATCCGTCGCGACTTGCACAAGTTTCTTCTTCTCACGGGGATGAGACGGACGGCTGCGGTCACCGCAAGGTGGGAGCATGTCGACTGGAACAAGCGCTGTTTGTTCGTGCCGAAACCTAAGGGTGGGGAAGACCGTGCGTTCCATATGCCGCTCAGCGGATATCTCCTCGGTCTCCTGAGAGCGCGACAAGAAGGAAACGAGAAGCCCTTTCCACGCTCACCGTGGATCTGGCCAGCCGAAAGCAAAGAAGGGCATGTCACTGAGCCAAAAGAGACGAAACGAGGTCTCCCACCGCCTCATGTCCTACGCCACAGCTATGCCACCTTCGCGAAGGCTGCAGGCCTGAATGAGATGGATATCGCGCTGCTCATGAACCACAAGCTGCCGGGGGTGACCGGAGGATACATCCACGAGACATCCCTGATCGAGCACCTGAAAGCATGTCAAGAGCGTGTGACCAGGTCCATCTTGCCTCCGGTTGTCCAAACGCTCTAATAATCACTATATTCCGCCTCAAGATTCCGCCGCAATCACAGCGGCTCCAACGCATGAGTTGCCCCTGAGAATTGGCATGGCAGATATTTTTTTTAGCTACGCACGAGAAGACCAAAGCCGGATTCTGCCGTTGGTGCATCTAATTGAGCATAATGACTGGTCAGTCTTCTGGGATACAAGCATCTTAGGTGGAGAATATTTTCGCAATCGCATAGATCAAGAGCTTCAAGAGGCTAGATGCATTGTTGTCGCTTGGTCTTTCCATTCAATTACTTCTAATTGGGTTATCGAAGAAGCTCAGGTCGGGCTGGATCGGGGAATTCTTGTCCCTCTGATGATTGATAACATTGCTCCGCCTCTCGGATTTCGAAGCGTCAACGCTATTCAATTCCACGGATGCCAGCCTGCCGAACATGAGACAGCTTGCAAAATGCTGATTGATAGCTTGAGAGATAGCATCGGAGTTAGTACGGATATATCTTCGAATAATGCCACGAGCCATACCCCAAGAAAAACCACAAAAAAACTATCGTTGAGAGAATGGATTAGCTCTGTTCATGGCATTTCAATAGCAACTCTCTTTATCGTTGGATCTGTTATCTTATTCTTCATTACCGATCACCAATCAGACGATCTCCCGCCAGGAAACAATACGACATATGCTATTCAAAATAATGCTAAAGAGATAAAATACTACAAGAAAACAGGTGACGGCCCCAGCGTACAGTCAACTTTGAAAAATAATGGGTTTGGATACAAACTAGTAATACTTCCTCCTGCGCAGGAAAAATTCCGGAATAGTGACACAAAGACTAATACAATTTATTGCGGGCAAGCCACCGAGGATGTAAATGCTGTAAAGCAAATCGCTCGGATGTTGGTGGATAGCGGCGTGGCTCTAAAACAGGTTGGCGGAGTGCCGCTAAATGCAGCATGGAGAAATGTACCAAGCAATAGCAATGATATTTACGTTGCTACAGTTGGGACAAATGACAATCATCAGCCCCTCACGCGCGAAGAAATAAACAAGTTATCTTCGTGTGATCCAGATGAGAACATTTCAGTAGATGATCGCTAGTGACTATCAGCGAGTTGTATATTGTATACCTCGCTGTTCGTGGACCACACGCTCCCAACGTGACCTGTTTGGCCAAATAGAGCTAGATAGTCTAGTTGCATGTCTTACCTTGTTCGGCGAGCTGGGCAACAACCTGCTCACCAGGTCCTAAGGTCACCCAAATAGTGCTGTTTTCAAGGTTATAGCTGCAAGGTGCATTCAGGTGACCCGAGGAGCCAGCGTCCTTCGGAACGCAATGGGCTTGCAGTCCAAACCAAAATCTACCTGAGTCCCTGTTGAACTCCGCTCCTTCAATATCACAAAGTTTCATATTCGTCGGGATTTTCCCGAGCTCGTAAAGTTCTGTCTTCTCCCACTGCCCACCACCTTCCGGTCGCAGATCAAGGTATGCGGTGACGACTCCTGATCGGTTGATTTCTTCTGTCGGCGCAAAAACAATCGATCCTCGCGGCTTATTTCGATCAACGAAATTTGGCATTTCGATGCCGAAAACTTTTCGATCAAGAACAAGCTTGTCTTTCAAAATAGGGGGAGGCGTTTTGATCTCGTTGGGAAACAAGTAAGCAATAACCGCAACCATAGTACCGACCACCGCTGCAATAATGCCAGCTTGCTGCCAACGCTTTCCTGGTGCTTGCATTTTCCGACCTCATACCAAAATGAAATGTGAAATACTAAGTGTTTTCTAACTCTCATTTTGGATGAGCCAAACCTTCCTTGCAGTGACGTCGATCACACAGAACATGTGCAATCAACACATGAGAAATGGAATAAAATCAAGCATTTAATTGTTGAGCCGTAAGTTTTGCCTAGGTATTATTTAAATATATGGAAGCTATGATTTTGGGAATCTGCTCAACGATGGCTAGGCTAAAAGATCTCATCGAACGCGCGGTAAACCAAGCTATCAGAAATAACTTGGAATCCGTTGCTGATCGAGCGTGGCTTAGCCCCAATCAGGCTTCAGAATACTTAGGGTGCATGATACAGCATTTGCAGATGCTTCGTGCAAGGCGGAAAGGTCCTCCGTTTGTCCGATTTGGACGGAAAATTCTGTACTCACGCGAAGAGCTAGACGCTTATTTGAGAAAGCTAACGGTGAAGACCGAATACGCCTGACGCCGATGGTGGCGAGCTGATTTTCTGTGAATATCATTCTGAAGGATTCTTCTTTCATGTCCTCCATGCTTAGTGTGAGAAGAGGGCCACCGCACAAAGAGGCATGCTTTGCCGAGGGTCACGTATAGAGCAAAGGCTCTCCATCTCGTTTTCTGTTTCCCGTGTTCTGAGAGAGATTGGCAGTCCCCCAGAAGGGGAGCTCCGGCCGGAGCCGGAGCATCGAGTATCTAACGGATATGCCCATGGTGTCTTGCATCGTTGGCATATTCGCTGATGGTTCTGTCTGCCTTCCAATGGCGGTCGCGCTCGACGGGCAGTCCAAGCTTGCCTCTGACTTCCTGCAGCTCCTTTAGGCTAACCGTTCCCAATTCCGGAAAGCCAAGTCCTAAATCGCAGAGACCGAATGCGATGTCTCGATCATCGGGGTCAATTTCGCTCAGCAACCAAATTGCTCCGGCGTCTGGTGTGAACAGCTTCACAACAGGTTTGAAGTCGCAAGCTTGGTCACGTTCAGAAGCTGACTTCTGCATCTGGCCATTCTCCAACAATTTTTTGTATTGTAGTTTTGTGGTAAGCTTCATATAGCTCTTTGCGTAAAGGCTAATAATCGAGAACGAGGCAGGAGAAATCGGCTCCTGCCTTTTCTCGTTTCTACATCTATTTTTTGATCAGCTCGTCAAACATGCTTTGCAGCATGTCTCCCTGTACATTCATCATTCCTTCGAGCCAGAAGATATCTCGCTCCACCCTGATTTGATTGATGAACGAGATCACAATGAATGTCAGATTTGCTACCGCTATGCATGCGATAGGATCGGATAGAATTTCCATGTTGCGCAACGTGAAATTGGTAATGTCAATATTCATTTTTCAAAGAACACAATCGACCACGGATTTCTGAAATGTCAAATTTCATCTCAACGTTTTCCGTTGCTTTCTTATGCCAAGAAAGCAAACGCATAAGGACGTCAGTCAAAGGGAGCGAAGCGGACTTGACGGACGTTCCGCGTTTGCCAGGCAATACAGAGAAAGCAACGGAAAACGTTGAGATGGAACTCCCATCGGTCTTGTTCCATAATCACAACGAAGCCACCGAACGCCCGACTACCCACCTACCTACAACCGCGCGCAACGCCTACCACAACTATACAGATATATTCTTTCTTTTTTTAAGAAGTGGTGGGTTTTCATCAAGTTAATGCATTGAGTAGAAAGGATTATTTCGATTCTTGGAGTGGTGCACATAAGGGCGTACATACGAGGGCTATAGAAGGGGTACATATAAGTGCTTGATGATCCGAAGATCAAAAACCTTCTGCGAGGGCAAGGAGTGCATGACCTCCTTACCCAGCCCCCTTCAGTTGCTGCGCTCAATGCCATGAAGCAGGAAGAAGCATCGCCTGCAATCGATATGGGCACCCTCAGGCGCGTGGCGTGCAAGCGGTTGGGCCTAGGGTTCGAGCCGGAGGTGAAGCAGGGGATAGATCCGGAGATCTATCACTACCTAGGCACCTTCAAGATTGGAGATAACGAGGCCACCATTGAAGCCGTAGTAGATGCGTATCGCAGGCAGGTTTATGGCTTCCCGCGTGAATATCAGTATGATTTCCTGACTTACAAAGCGTTCTTGTATAATTGTAAAAATATTCTGTCGTTGCAGAGCCGAGCACGTCAGATCAGTCGCCACGCTGAGCCATCCTTGTCTCCGATTGAACAGCAGTTCGTTTGTCTTTATTCAATAGATCGCTATACGCAGGATGCAGAAGGTTACGGGAACTACATCCGCGATGTTCTACCTGAACTTGCCCGTCTTTTTAACGAGCATCAGCCGGTTTATTTCCCCGAGCAGCAGCGACGGAGAAACACCTACGTTCTCGGAACGATCGGATCAGGAAAGACCGAGCTGCTCAAGACCATCATTCGAAGCTATGTGCTGCAGCCCAAAAGTGCCGCGGTGGTTGTTCTTGATCCGGCTGGAGAATTCGTCGATCAGATAGCTCATTGGCCAGAATTCGTTGGAACTGGCGCTGAACGATTGGTTTTCTTAAAGCTCGATCTTCGCTCCGGCATGGTGCCTACCATCAATCCGTTTGAGATCTACGGCGTGAAGCCAGCTGACACCACCCGTGATGGTATCCTTGCGAAACGACAAACCGCTCAGCAGCTCTTCAACGCTTTTGAGCAGATCATCACGATGGAAGGAGGGGGAGCGTTCACAACCCCGATGCGCTCGTTGCTGCGCCCCTGCATCATGACGCTCCTTGATAAGAGAGGTGCAACCTTCCTTGATCTGTTGAGGTTTTTCGACGACGCGAACAATCGCGATTTGGTCGACTTCGGAGCTCAGCGACACCACGATGATACGAACGCTCGTTTTTTTGAATCACAATTTTACCGTGACGAGACGCTTAAGGTCACCAAGACATCGTTGCACAAGAAGCTCCAAAATCTTCTGAGCACAGGCATCTTTGAGGAGCTGACCTGCGGCAAGAGCACGCTCCATCTCGAAGAGGCCATCAACGAGCGGAAGATCATCCTTTTCGATCTGGCGGTTGGTCGGATAGGCGAAGAAGAGCTTCAAGCTTTCGGTCGGCTCATCGTAGCAATGATCCAGGGCATCGCGGTTCGCCGCATCAAGGAATACGAAGAAGGAACTCCAGTGGTACCATTCCATCTCATCGTCGATGAGTGTCACAATTTCATCAGTCCGAGCATCGAGAAGCTCCTCAAGGAATGTCGGAAGTTCGAATCGTATTGTACGCTCTGCCAGCAAAACGTTGGTGATGGCATGGACAATGATCTTCGGAATGTGGTCGGGGGAATGACCCGGACTAAAATCGCTGGCGTTATCGAACCGCAACGGCATCACGTCACTGCGTCGCTCTTTCCGTTCGAAACAAGCGAATTTGCCAGGATCGATACCGGACAATTTTTCGTTCGGATCGGAGTATCACCGGTATTCAAGCTCTATGCCTCCGATGCGGTCGTAGGCAAAAGGCATGCGATGGCACCTGAGACGTGGGAGCGTCGGGTTGGACAACAGATAGATCGGTATTATCGCTCAGCCATAACAAAGAAAGCGCAAGCCATCCCTGGTGATGATGCAGGGGCAAAAGATGCCCCAGAATCCGTCGAGAACGATGGAATACCCAAACATCTGCAACTGAATTGACGTGCCATCTGATCCAAACAGACTTCCCGTTGAGACGGCGATCTTAGAGGCCCTTGCCACGTATCGCTATCTGACACCGCAGCAGATGCTTCGGTTGGGCGTTACCCGTGACTATTCATATCTGAATGAGCGCCTTCGAGCCCTAGCACGCCGCACACCGGCTGTTATCAAGCGTTTTCGAGACGATCACCGACCGCCTCGCCCCTACCTGCACTGGCTCACTCCACGGGGAGCTCAGAGGCATTTCGGGAAGATGCTTGCTGAAGGAGAGTTGATTGCCCCTACCGCGGATGAACCTGCCAAGCAGGATTTTGACCATCGTGTGGCATGCGTCGATTTTCACATCGCGTTGCGGCAATGGGCAGAGATCGCTTTTGTGAACGTCGATTGGTACCACGCAGACTACGACCCGGTTCCAGGTGGGAAGAAGGGAGGTCGCCCCTCCTACAAAACGACGATCTCTACGGGGAAGCGGAACATCGTTCCGGACGCTGTATTCGTCTATACCGATGGCGCAGGCACACAGCGCCTTTATGTGCTTGAGATGAACATGGGCAACCGGCCCGATCGTGTGGTCAAAAAGTTGCTGGCGTATCCTCCGGCCCTTAGATCGCAAGCAATCCAGCGCACCTATGGCTTTGCCTTCGGAGCGCGAATTCTCTCGGTCTTTGAGACAGATGAAGCGCTTGAAAAAGTTCGCAGCCGTCTCGTCGAGCAACACAGCGAGGCTTTCACCGACGTTGGTCAGTTGTTCTTTTTCAAGACGATGGCGGCAGTGCATGAGCACTTCTATCAAGGTTGGAAAAGATTGGTAGACGGTGAGACACGCTTGCTGTGACCGCCGCGTTCCCAGAAGGTGTAGTCGATGTATCAATGATAAGGTCTCTTGGTGATGCTATTCTGACCGCATGAGTTCTTGTGTACATAAGGTGCTGGAAGTTTGGCACGACTATAACTACAAAGTAGTGAGCTCCAACTAGGGCATGCCATTTTAACTTGCCTCATACCTTTCCAGGGTTCATGCTATGGGCCAAACTTATGATAATTGCATGTGCAAAGGTTGGAGGCCACCGCTCCGCCAAAAGCGATAATTGGTCGAATCTGGTTGGTGAAGATTTCTCAAGCCATACCTGTGCGTCTGAGTGCAGGAATGCAAAGCGCACGCGTCACTTGAGGTCACACCATCTTACAGGGCCGGCGCAATGGGCCACGAGCAGGCGAAGTGACGTCGGTCGTTCCCTTTGGGGAGGTTCCGATGGATGCTGAACGGATTACCTATTCTCGCGTTAAGAAAGAATGGGATGTCCTTGCTCCTGGCGATAGATGGACGATCAGCTTTTTCCCCGATCACGGACCAGCATTGGCGGCCGCCCATAGTCAGCGTGCGCCCGCGGATGTCATTATTGGTACTACGAACCAGCCTATGGACAATGCGCGTGAGCTGTTAGAACAGCGCCTTGCCGATTCGCCACTGAGTGAAGACGAAAGACTTGCACTGGCAGAAATAGGGCGGCCGGTTCCACCGTCTATCGACATCTCGGAAATGCTGGCCGAACCGGTCACGGCGGCTTCAATTTCGAAGGATCACGATCCCAATAACATCCCACCAGATCCGGTGCCGACGATCCGCATGACCCTGCGGCGACCGAGACAGAACGCGCCAGCCATCATGGACACGCTTTTCACGCGAGAAGTCCTTGCGGAAGCTGTGTCCTTTGCGGTCGCGAATCTTCCCCTGGTCCCAGAGGGTTTCGCGCCGCACCCTTGGGAATTAGTGCTTGAGAACATCTCTATCCATGCACAGATCATTTTTGGCAGGGTGCTTTATCCTGACAGGGAATCCTATCGCGTCACGACCATCGATCATGACCTCCTGGAAAAGCTCCTTCGGCAGACGGCGCAAGGCCTAATTGAATCGGCTCGCCTTCATGGATCGACCGTAGTGATCACGTTCTCAAGTGAGGCGGCGGCCGTCATTGGAAGACAGCACATCTTCTTCGACACCGGACATGCCGTGTTCGACGACATCAATTTCAAGGGGGTGAGTGTTGCTTTGGACGAGGGACTGTCGAGTGACGGGCGCGGTCCTTTCCCCAGGATTGGGATTCAGATTGAGTTCGAGGATCAGGGCATTGAACTGCGGAATCTGCCGATCATTGGCGATGTAGACCTGACCGGCCTTCGCTTTCGTCTGAGATTGACGCTGGCTCAGTCTCTTCCCGAGTTCAATCCGACCACCGTCGCCGTCGAAAAGTGGCTATATCCCTACATCCTCGCTGATACTGACTTCGAAATGGATCTGGATTTCGATGATACGGTTGCCGAGGCGGTCGACGAAGTTTTCAAGGTTCGGAAGAATGTGACCGAGGGAATCAACGATGTGTTAAGGGGTATGCGATTCTCATTGTCAGAGTATTTCCAGCTGGGACTGAACCATATTGCAGACCGCGATCGCGCCTTCGCTGGACTTCGCCTGAAGGAAGGCAACTGGCAGGTGATTACGGGCCCAGATTTCACTCACGAACCGTTGGTGCCGAATATCCCCGAACCTGGACCGATGGCGAACCCCGAGCCGATCGACGGACCACAACCAGCCGAGGAGATGGAGGCGCTACAACGAATAAATCACATTGTGGTCCTGATGATGGAAAACCGGTCCTACGACCACCTACTTGGCTATTTAACCCATCCCGCCCATGGGGGCGATCCTCTCTATGAGGGTTTGAGCGGTGACGCAACGAACACGATACAGGGTATTGGAGACGCAATATCAACCGTCATGCCTCACACCCACTTTTTCCCAAGCCCGCCTCATGATTTCGACGCTGTAATGGCGCAGATTGCTGAAGGGCAAATGACCGGCTTCGGGCAGACTTTCCGCGACAAGCTTTTGCACGACGGCATTCCAGCGGATGCACGGTCGATAATGGCCTATCATGTTGCTGGACAGCTACCAGTCTATGACTTCCTCGTGCGGGAATTCGCGGTCTGCACTCATTGGTTTGCCGCTCATCCAGGTCCGACATGGCCGAATAGGATGTGCACGCTAACCGGGCACACGCCGTTCTTGCGTAACACCGATCTCCCAAGGGAAGATATCGGCTATCTGGATGACAAATTGTTGTTCGACGTGCTCGATGAAGTGGATGTCAATTGGCGCTACTACGAGCACGATGTTGCGTTCCTGCGCATGTTCAACCGCTTTAGGCTTGATACGGGGCGAGTGCGGCCCTATGCAAACTTTGCTGCCGAAGCGGCAGCAGGACTACCGCCCGTAACCTTTATCGATCCAAATTTCGTGGATATTCCATCGGGCGAGGCGGCGAATGACGACCATCCTGGCGGGGCGGACATGATCGCAGGGCAGGTGTTGGTTGCGGATGTTATCAATACGCTGACGCAGACGCCAGGATGGGACAACACGATGCTGATCGTGACCTACGACGAACATGGCGGTTTTTACGACCATGTCCCGCCGCCAGGCAGCGTAGAATCGGCAGGACTAGGACTTGGAGAAGTGCCCAAGGTCCACGCCGATGGACCGCACATGCTGGGTGTGCGTACGCCTACCTTCATCGTCTCGCCACGGACCGAACGCGGAGCAATTCTCAACCAGATCTACGACCATACGAGCATCGCAAAATCAATACTCGCGCGCTTTGCGCCGACTCACACCCATAAGCTTGGGCGGCGGGTCGAGATTGCTGCACACGTCGGTGGGGCAGTGCCGCTTGCTATGCCGCGTGCCAATATTGGCAGTGTTCCGGCGGTTGCCTTGTCGCAGTTCCGCGCCGACGAAGGTGTTGAGCCAAACAGCTTCCACGAGGACATGAGTACACTCGGTAGTCCGCTGCACGCGCCGATTGAAAAACTGACTTCTATGCGTCCTGTCCTCTAAGCTTGCAGAACGTAACGGGCGCGTCGATTATCTCGACACCAGCAGCGTTGGCCACAAGCGTAGAAGACGCTATTTGGGAGCGCTTGGATCGCCTACTGTGTCAGAAGTTTCTCCTTGGCACGAGAAAACTCGTCGTCAGAAAGGCCTCCCTCCCTATGCAGGCGGTCGAGCTCGGAAAGCTGCTCTGAAAGCGATCGCGATACCTTTCCCAGTTCTTCTGTTTCGTGGGTGGGCTCTTCAAAACTCGTGCGCCATCGCGTGATGAGCCAAGCGATGAGAGAGGTGCCGAAAGCGACTGCTATGTAGAATCCGAATGCCTCGACGGCAAAATGGTTATCGAAAGGTATTCCTTGTCGCCACTTCCCAATGGGTTCTGCCAAGAATGCAAATGGGAAGAGAAACAGGGTAACTGCAACTGCGATCGAGGGCCTAATAGGGAAAGCCACAGAAAGAATCAAGATCACCAATGGGACAAGGATCATACTTAGGCCGGCAAGATCCCAATGTAGGAAGAGTGCGGAAAATACAGTCAAAAATAGTACGACTGAACTGCTCATCATCCAAATGCGCTGATTGCGCTTCGGAATTTCAGGTGGGTGTGTTGATTTGATTTCCTCTTTCTTGCGACTTGTGCTGCTGATGATCGCTACAATAACCGATGCGACTGCTGAGATGAGTGCGGCGATGACTGTCGAATCCATATTCTATCTCGGATGAATTAGGTATCTCAAAATGGCAACTTCAGCTTCCCAACAGGATCAATGCCCATTCGTTTGAGCACCTGCTCATAGCCTCGCAGCCTTTGCCGAAGGTCCGCCTTCGTCGCATCATCCAAATTTGCTATGCCTCCAGCATCTTTCGCTACGGACATGACGCTCTGATCGAGCTCCTGCTGCATAGCGGCAACCGTATCGGCGCTTTCTTCCTGCTGCACCTTGTCCGATCGCACAGAGCTTGCATCGGAAAAGTCTGCTTTGGGCGCTTCGCTCTCAACTATGACCTGAGCCCCGTGACCCCTCATAAACGCAGCATGCTTATCCTCTTCCTCTAGCCATTCACGCTCTCTCTTTCTCTTGTTCATCCGCAGGCGATGCGTGGCTTCGTCAACAAACTCTTCTCGTTCCGCTCGGTCATAGGTGATGTATTCGTGAGAATGGTTGAGCGCATCTTTCGTGCGCTCGCGTTCAAGCCGAACCTTGTCATGTTCAGCTATTTCTCTCGTCAGTCGCGTCTTGGCAGCTTCGACATCTGCCGCCGTGTCGATAACCTGGCGGTACATGCCAAAGCTGATTTTCTGCAAGAACGACGATACCCAGGTTTGCGGAACGCGGGGTGGTATTTGCGTTGCAGGAACGGCATCCCTGTCCATTCCCATCGGCTTAACGATCTCGCCCTCTACGAGTCTTGATTTTCTTGTTGTTTCATCTCCCATCTACCGTCCTCCACCGCGTCCTATATCGCTTTGATATCCGGTCTTGATATTTCGTTCTCGCTCCATCAGAAGCGCATCCCTGGCAAGCTGGCTCTCTGCTTGTTCGGCTTCATATTTGCTCTTCACAACTGCCTGCAAACGCAGCGCCTCCTTCAACCGTTTCTTATTGCGTATCGTCCATATATATTGACGTATTGGCGAGACCTGTTTCAGCAAGGTCATAACCCGGTCGCCATCGATATCTTGGCGTTCCATGATTGCGGCAAGCTCACCCAGGAGCTGTTCATCTGGACGCTCCTTCTTCACTGATTCCTCAATGAGTTTTGCCGCAGGATGCCTTGTGAAAACGGCGATTAGTCCCGCAACCCAATAGGGCCAGGTCATAACAACATAATAGGTGAGGGCAGCTGGGAGGAGGACAAAGCCCACGATATACGGAAGGCGCATGATAAAACCAATGATGCTGCCGCTCGCAGTGTAGGAAGCGCCCGTCATGCTCGCTATCACGGTGAAAACACCAATGACGATAAGCAGCGTATTTACATTGCCTACGATCACCTCGCTAAATTCTAGCTCCCCATGACCAAAATGATCGTCAAGTTCTGCGCCAATATGAAAGAGCTTCGACCAGACCATTGAGAATGTAAAAAGCAGCCATATAGTTATAAGTATTGCGCCAGGATACCACCCATACATATGAAGAGCGAATGAATAGTAGATATCATAAGCCTTGCTTGCATCATTCAGCAGCCAGAGAGCGAGCATTACTACAATCCCGGCCGTCCCGACTCCGAGCCATCGAGCACTTGACGGAATGTAGATCATTCTCGCAACCTCTTTAGTATCAGCGGCATAAATGTTTGCACACGACCAAGCCGTGTATTTCTGACCTAGGAGACACCTCTTGCTTCGCGTAGTTTTATGGGTGTTGTCAACACTCGTCGCCTTCGGATCATTCTTGGCATTGCCTCCGTACGATGAGACGAAACGACTTATTGCCGAGCATCTGGTGGACATCAGATTGGCGAGCGATCCCTCGCAAACGTCGATATATCCGACATGCTTCAATCTTCATGCTTCGCAGACAGCGCTTTTTGAGGTCGACCAGGATCAAAAGGCCATCGTCGACAATTTAGGCGGCGCAACGGACTGCACCATCGTCAGCTTCGGAGAAAATTTTGAACAGCAGGAGAAGATCTGCAATAGAAAGGTGACCTTGAATCTTCCCTCAAACTCACGTTTTCACATCTCACCAATGGAAAAAAGGAGAACGCGTGCATGTGTTGAAAACGCAGGCCTGGTCTACACTCGTCCCACAGTCGAGCGCGAACCGCTCTGTCCGCATGGGTTGGAGAAGGTGCCAGTCAGCAACGATCTTTGGTCGGAATTGCAAGCACCGCCTGGGACAAATGAATTCACTCTCAATGTGCTGGGAAAATCCCGTGACTCAGTGGGCCGTGCGGATTGGATTTGCCTTCGCCAAAGGACAAGTCTGAACAATGTTGAGACTGAGCTTTGCACCGGAGCGGCATCGCCTCCGATTGGAGCCAAGACATGGCTTCGTGCCCGGTCGGATGACTACCGACTACGATGGGTTTGTGCCCAGGGCTTAGAATTCATCCGATTTTGTTCAAGTGAGCAAGAATGCAACACACCCAGTCAAGCCACCGTTGCAAACGCTCCCATCTCCACTTCGCCGGCCATGAGAACAGCTAAGACCGAGGAACCAGCTGAAAGCAGCCCCGCTGCCTCGCCAGCACGTACGTGTGTTGATCTTGCTCGTCACCGTGGAGCGCTCTTTTCTGTAGAGCCTGGTGCGAAGGTAAACATTCAGAACGAAGGAGGAACACAACATTGTGTCGACGTAGACTTCGGCGACGATCCCTATAACCGAAAACGCGTATGCAGTCGGTACGAATCTCTCGACATATCACCCGAACGCGAGTTCGTCGTGTCAGCGACAAAAATGGGCGTGACACGTGCCTGTATAGAAAATGCTTCGCTCGTAGAAATGACAGAACTTCCACAGTAAGTAAATTATTTTGCGATTGTTAGTGATTGTGCGATAATAGTATGAACAGCTGAATAATAAATGACCTAACCCTCGCCTTTATCAATTTTGAAGGGAGGCATGGTCGAGAAACGTAAGCCACAAAAAACCCATCGTTCAGGGCGTGGCTTACGTTACAGGGGGAAACTCCCGTAGAGGCCGAAAGGTCTTCCTGGCGGTGGGCTTTGTGTTTCTCCACCTCAGTTGTTATCAGTCGTCTTCAAGTTGTGCACATTGCACAGCACTATGCGTAACGCATAGAATGAAAAGAGAGTTACTCATCTAACAAAAAAATATCATGTCAGGCAAAAAAGGGGTTCATGCCAACAAAGCATTACAAGCATACAAGAAGTTTTTTGTTGTACCAGCAGTTTTGATGCTGGCTTTTTTCATATTCATCTCACCGTTCACCGCAGCGGCTAATCTTCTTCCGATCCGCAACGACGATCTTTCCGTTCGTTCGAACTTGCCCAATCCCGACAAGAAAAGCGGTGCGATGATCCACACCATCGACATCGACATTCCGCCGGGACGTGCGGGCCTCTCTCCTGCGGTCGCCTTGACCTACAACAACCAGGATCGCAATGATCAGAACCTCGTCGGCTATCGCTGGTCACTCTCCATCCCTTCCATTGCGCGGATCAACCGCACCGGCATCATTGATCTCTACGATGCCGAGCTCTTCACCTCCTCCCTTGATGGCGAGCTTGTCAAAGTCTCAAGCACGACCTACCGCCCCAAGGTCGAGAACGGCTCTTTTCGCCAGTATCAGTTTTCAAACGATCAGTGGACGGTCACCGAAAAAGACGGAATTGTGCACCAATTCGGTCATGGTACCAGTACCCGACAAGATGACCCCGACGACAGCACGCACATCTTCAAATGGATGATCGACGAAACCCGCGATACCAACGACAACTACATCACCTATACATACTACAAAAACGCTGGACAAATATATCCCGACACCATTACCTACACCGGCAACGGCACCACGGACGGCCCGTTTGATATTCACTTTGATCGAGAGACACGAAGTGATGATGTCATTTCCTATGCCACCGGATTTGGGGTAACCACCAACTATCGCATCAGCGAAATCCGCACGGAGGTGAATGATAGTTGGCAGCGGAAATATGAACTTGACTATACAACCAGCAGCAACGGAGTGCGATCACTTCTTTCAGCAGTAACAGAGAGCGGAAAGAATGAGAGTGGAGCGACCGTTACCTTGCCCTCAACAGACTTTACCTATGAGGCGATAAACAAATCGTGGAATGTCACCGGATACAATGTGCCCGCAGAGTTCAATGACAGTAACGGGGCTGATCTGGGCGTGCGTTTGGCGGATATTAACGGAGATGGCTTGCCGGACTGGTTGCGTTCCTATGGCGGGCCAAGTACCGAGATACTGCAAGTCTACCTCAACGAAGGAGATGGATTTGCGTCAAGCTCTTCGTGGTCAATCCCCGTACCGGACACCTCATACGGATACTTTGTCACCTATGGCTGGTCGGGCGCAGGCCCGGACATGGGCGCACGTCTGGTTGATGTGAACGGCGATGGCCTGACTGATATTCTCTGGCGATACGGCACCGACATCAACAAAGCATATATCAACACCGGCTCAGGCTGGACGGAAGACAGCAGATGGCTCTCGCCGGTTGTTTTCATCGACACGTACTATGAACGCCCCAATGGTATTCGCTTCATGGAAGTCAATGGTGATGGTCTTATCGACATTGTTCACTCTGATACCAATCAAAATGTCTTTCTCAACAATGGAAACGGATGGACATATGACGCTTCCATTTCAGTTCCCTTTACCTTCGGCAATTACGATTACGGGCATCGTTTGGCTGACGTGAACGGCGACGGCTTAACCGACGTTCTCTACGCTGAGCAAGATGGCAGCAGCACCGTACATAAAGAAACGTACCTCGGCACAGGAAGTGGTTGGGCGACAACAACCGATTGGGAGATGCCGGA
>JAWKVM010000035.1:0-90326 GCA_041398025.1 Alphaproteobacteria bacterium | reverse complement strand
CGCTTCGTCTGGTTCGAACGGCAAGCGGCGATGGCCTGAGAGCCTTCAAGCCGCCCATGAGACGGCAGGTGAGCGACCAACCGAGCAGGCTGTAGGACGCACAGGGCGTATTCCTTACGCTAACTACGTTCCAGGTCACCATTTGGAACGGTAAATGGATGTCCTCGGCTGTTTGGAACGCGCCGGAGCCTGGCGGCAGATCCTTCCCTCTCGCGCCGGAGCCGGCCATCCAAAGCAGCGCATTGAGGAAACGCCGATTGTCGGTCCTCGACCCATGCTTCCCCTCGCTGCCACCGGGGATCAGCGACAAAATCCGAGCCCACTGATCGCCACGAAGGCCATGATATAAATATTATATAATTTTTACTTATATTTACGGATGGTTTGCGCTTATATCACCCTATTTTTTATTTATATATTATTCACTATTTCTGTGTTATCCTTTCTATATAGCTCCATCAATCATCAGTGCCACTCTGGATTATCTTTCGCGGAAAGCTTCGTGGCGCAGTTTCAGCACGGGCTTGACGAGATAGGAAAGGACCGATCGCGCACCGATTCTGACGTCGACCAGCGCCTCCATGCCGGGCTTGATGGGGTAGCTTTGATCGCCGATGGCGAGCTCGTTCTTCGATGTCTGCACGACCATCTTGAAATATTGCTGACCGGACTGGTCGGCGCTGCTGTCGGCGGCGATATGCCGGACCTCGCCTTCGAGACCGCCATAGCGGAGATAGTCGAAGGTGGAGATCTTGACCAGGACCGGCTGGCCGACGGCGACATGGCCGACATCGGCGGGCGAAAGGCGGGCCTCGACCACCAGGACGTCCTCGCTCGGCACGATCTCCATGATGCTGTCGCCGGGCCTGACGATGCCGCCGATCGTGTTGAAGCGGCTCCTTTTGACCACGCCGTCGATCGGGCTGACGATTTCGCTGCGCTGCTGCTGCACGCGGGCTTCGGCGAGCAGCTCGCGCTGGCGGCCAAGCTCGAGCTCGACCTGCGCGAGCTCCGCAGAGGCATGGCTCTGGAAATGGGAGCGTTCCTGCTGTTCGCGCTCGCGGGCCTCGAGCAGCGCTTCTTCGGCCCGGTTGCGCTCGGCATCGAGGCTGAGCAGCTCACCGTGGATGGTCTCGACCTCCCGCTCGATATCCAGGAACCGCATCTTGGTGGTCGTTCCGCCCTGATACAGTTTCTTGATCATGGCGTGCTGCTCGCTCGCCAGACCCAGCCGCTTCTTGACCGACGTCCGCCGCGCGTCGATCACGGCGATCTCGTGCTCCCGCTGCCTGATCTGCTTCTGGATCACTTCGTTGTCGATGTCGAACTGGCGCTTGCGGTTGTCGAAGGTCGCGATTTCGGCGGCGGCGATATGCGCCTGGCGCTGGCTGGGCTCCTCCGGCAGATTGAGCGGCGTTCCGTCCCGCTGGGCGAGGAGCCTGGCGCGCTTGATCGCGAGCGCGTCAACGCGGATCCAGAGTTCCTCGGCGTTGGCGCCGCCGCTTGCGAGGTCGAGCTGGATGAGCGGCTGGCCTGCCTTGACCGACTCGCCTTCCTGAACGTGGATGGCGGTGATGATGCCGCCTTCCAGATGCTGGATCACCTTCACCTGGCTTTGCGGCACCACAATGCCGGTGGCGGTAACGATCTCTTCGAGGTCGGCCCGCGCGGACCAGGCGACGCCGGCGGCGATCAGGCCGATGACGATCCAGGCGAGCGGGCGCCAGGACGGCAGGGGAAAGCGCTGGATCAGATCGTCGAGAGGGTTCATGCGGCGACACCGGAGGGTTGCGGCTTGAACAGACGCTCGACCATCTCGTTGCCGGGACCGGCAGCGGCAATCGTGCCGTCGGTAAGGACCAGGACAGTGTCGCATGCAGCGAGCAAAGGCTGGCTGTGGGTCACCAGGATGACCGTGCGTCCGCGGCTGAGATGGCGCATCTGCGAGAGAAATTGCTGGGTTGCCTGGCCGTCCAGATGCGCGTTCGGCTCGTCGAGCAGGAGCACCGACGGGTCCTCGATCAGCGCCCTGGCGAGGGCGATTCGCTGGCGCTGGCCGGCGGAGAAGCGGTTGCCGTTCTCGCCGACCTCGGTCCGATAGCCGTCGGGCAGGTCGACGATGAACCGATCCGCATTGGCGCGCTTGGCGGCGAGCAGGATGGTCTCGTCGTCGACGTCGTCGTCGAGCCTCGCGATATTGTCCCGGATCGTGCCGGCGACGAGGAACGGGTCCTGGGGCAGATAGCCGATCCAGGCGGCGAGGTCCTGCCGGCCGAACTGGCGAAGATCGGCGCCGTCCAGCAGCACGCGGCCGCGATCGGGCGGATAAAGCCCCTGCATGACCTTCAGCAGGGTGGTCTTGCCGCTGCCGTTCATGCCGACAATGCCATGCACGCCGCCCGGACGCAGCGTGACGTCGATCCCGCGCAGCAGCGCCTCGCCTCCGGCCTCGTAGCCGAAGGCGACATCCTCGAGCGTCAGCACGCCGCGCGGGCGGCCGCGTGCGAGCGCGCTGTCGGTCTGGTCCGTCGGCTCGGCGATCAGGGCGTTCAGCCTGAGCGCGGCTTCCCGCAGGCGCGATGCCACCCGCCAGATGCCGATCAGCTGCACCAGCGGCTGAACGACGCGCGCCGCCAGCATGTTGGCGGCGATCAGCCCGCCGATCGTGAGCTGTCCCTGGACGATGGCAAGGGCGCCGGTGGAGGTCATGGCGACCGTCGTCGCCATGGCCAGGCCCGTCGACAGATTGGTGAACAGATCCACGCGCCCGCCCCGATGCAGAGACCCCCTGATCAGGTCCGCCTGCGACCGCTCCCAGGCCTGCTGCAGCGTGGCGCCGAGGCCGAGCGCCTTGGCGGCGGCCCGGCCGCGGACCAGCTGCGTGCTCTGCACCTGGCGCTGGTCGAAGCAGCTCTGCTCCCGCTGGCTGGCGAGGCCGATCGCCCAGGACGAGAAGGCGGCGACGGCGACATAGACCGGGACGAGTGCCAGGAGCAGCCAGGCGATCGGCTGCGCCACCAGCCAGATCACGCCGATGAACAGCAGAATGAAGGGCAGATCCACCAGAAGAATGGTGGCCGGGCCGGCCATGGTGTCGCGCACGGTTTCCTGGTCGCGCAGCAGCCGGTCCCAGTCGGTGTCGCTCTGCGCCTCGAGGCGCCGTAGCGGCAGGTTGGTCAGCTTGTCCAGGAGCATGCGGATGAGGCCGACATCGACGCGCAGGGCGATGCGCTGCACCAGCCGGCTGCGCGCCTGGCGCAGAATGAAGTCGAAGCCGAGGGCCACGATCACGCCGATCACCAGGCCGCCGAGGGTGGCGAGGCCGCCGTGAAAGACGACGCGGTCATAGACCTGAAGGACGAAGATCGGCACGGCGAGCGAAAGCAGGTTGATCACCAGCGACAGGGCGGCGAGCTCGCCGAAGCGCTCGAGCAGGGGATGGAGGGCGAGTGCCACGACCGTTCGCGGCGTCGACGTCGCCGGTGCGTTCCCGGACCGATCACTGCCATCCGGTGGGGCGTCGCCCCGCCAGCGGCGGCGAAGCGCATCCGCCGACGGCGCCAGGCCCGATGTGACCCAGCTTCGCAGGACCAGGGCACGAAGACGCTCGATCTTCGTCGCGAGTGTGGGCGAATCGTTCGACATCGCTATTTTTTGTCGAGCACGATGTCGGCACCCGTCTGATGCTCGGCGAGGCGTCGGTGATGGAGCGCGATCAGGGCATCGTCCGGATGGTCCGCGGCGAGCCCGTCGAACGCCTTTCGGCTGTCCTCGTCCTCACGCTCGAGCAGCGTGAAGGCGGCGCAATAGGCCCGGTTCTGCGGGCTCCCGGCCTCTTCCCCGGTGATCGGCTCGAAGGCCATGAGCCCCTTGGTCTTGCCCTTGAGGAAGAGCCTGCCGATCGGGCGGAAGTGGAGATCCGGGCATTGATCGGCCGTGGATGCGGCGACGCAGATCGTGGTGCCGAGATGCTTGTTGACGCCCTCCAGCCGGGCGGCGGTGTTGATCGCGTCGCCATGGGCGGTGTAGTCGAAGCGCTGGCTGCCGCCGAAATTGCCGACCACGCAGCTGCCGGTATTGATGCCGATGCGGGTGCGCCCGAAGTCATGGCCTTCATCGCGCATTGAGGCCGCGAATTGCTGGCCGAAGGCGTCGATCGCGAGGCCGCAGAGGACGGCGCGCCTGGCGTGGTCCGGCTGGTCGAGCGGGGCATTGAAGATCGCATGGATGGCGTCGCCGACGATCTTGTCGATGGTGCCGCCATGCTCCATGACGATCCGGCAGATCGCGTCGAGATAGGCGTTCAGGATCGAGACCAGGACCGTCGGCTGCATGCTTTCGGCAAAGGACGTGAAATCCGCGATATCGGTAAACAAAAAGGTCATTTCACGCTGTTCGCCGCCTAGCTCCAACTGGTCCGGGTCGCTCACCAGCCGCTCGACCAGAGCGGGGGCGAGATATTGACCGAAGGCCGCGCGCACCTGCCGTTTTTGAGCTTCGACGCGCGAGTAGTTGCCATAGATCAACCAGGAGAATAGAGCCGCAGCGGTTAAGATTGCGTAACTGGGATCGAAAAGAAGAGCCCGCGCGTCGAACAGATACCAGGACGCGCCCGCCAGGAGGCCGAGGACGGCGGCGATGATCGGCAGGCTGGTGAGCGAGGATGCCCGCGGCACCAGGGTGATGACGATGAGGCCGATCAGGGCCGTGACCGCCATTTCCAGGCCGATCGCGTAGTTCGGGCGGGTGAGGAAATCCTGGTTCAGGATGGCGTCGACCAGCTGGGCGTGGATCTCGACGCCGGGGATCGCAGCGCTCACAGGTGTCGCGCGCAGGTCACGCAGGCCGACCGCCGACGTGCCCACCAGCACGATTTTGCCCGCCACCGCACGGCGATCGAAGCGGTTCTGCATGATGTCGGCCGCCGGCAGATAGAGGCTCGGATCATGCTGCAGATGGCGCAGCCAGACCAGGCCGTTGATGTCGGTCGGCACGTCCAGCCGGCCCAGTCGCAGGCGCTCGACGCCGCCGCCATTGGCGCCGGTGACCACCCGGTATTGCGGGCGCTGCAGTGCGACCCTGACCAGCTCGACGGCGAGCGTCGGGTAGATGTCCTGATCGACGCGCAGCACGGCCGGCACCCGGCGCACCAGACCGTCGCGCTCCGAGCTCAGCGTGATCATGCCGCGGCCGGCGGCGGCGTCCTCGAGCACGCCGAGATTGCGGATGACGGCGCCGTAGCTCAGGAGAAAGGGGCGGGGGTCGCCGTTCTGCTCGATCGCCGTGGTCACCTTGTAGCGCCGGTCGGCATAGGGATGGTCGCTCTGGTGGGTGGCGCTGACGCCGAGCACGACGGGGGCAGCGCCGATGGTTTCGGCGAGCACCGCGTCATTGTCCTGGCCGGCGGCGATGGTGCTGCGCAGGCTGGCGGAGAGGCCGCGGGCGGAGGCGGCGAAGAGGGCGGGCGACAGGCGGTCCGGCTCGGCGAACAGCATGTCGAAGCCGACCGCGACCGCGCCGGCCTCGAGCAGATGGTCGACCAGAAGCGCGATCTCGGTGCGCGGCCAGGGCCACTGGCCGAGGCGGGCGAGGCTCTCCTCGTCGATGTCGACGATCGCGACATGCTGATCGGCGGCCCGGTCCGACTGGCTGCGCTGCAGGAGGTCGAAGGTCTGCAGGCGAAGCGCCTCGAGCGGCGCCGGATCGAGCAGCCGCAGACCCAGGGCGAGGACGAGCAGCAGGCAGGCCTGGAGCCGCGGACTTCCCCAGAGTTTCGTGAACCGCCTGCCGCTCACAGCAGCGGCGCGGCGCGGCGGCGGCGTGCTCAAGGCGACACGGTGACCGCTATGGTCACGGTGTCGGTGCCGCCATGGCCGTCGGAGATCTGATAGCTGAAGCTGTCGGCACCGCTGAAGCCGGCATTTGGATCATAGATCCAGGTGCCCTTGTCGGCATCGATCGACGCGGTGCCGTTGACAGCACCCGCGGCCAGGCTGTAGGCGAGCTGATCGCCGTCCTGGTCGGTGCCGCTGAGCCGGCCGGCGAGCGCCGTGTTGGTCATGGTGGTCAGATTGAGCGCGTCCTGCCAGGCGGGACCGCCGGCGAGCGTGCCGTCATAGCTGCCGGCACTGTCGCTGGCGACCGGCCCGACGCCGTCGTCGAGGCGCCAATTGGCGAGCAGATGGGGCTCGTCGCCATTGAGGGTGCGGCCGAGATCCGCCTGGATCTCCTCCTGGCTGCGCGCCGTGTTCCAGACCCTGACATCGGCGATCTCGCCGTCGAAGAAATCCTCGGCGCTGCCATTGTCGTCGACCGCGCCGATCAGAAAGCGCTCGTCGGTCGTGATCTGCCAGGGTTCGGTGGTGATCGTGCTGGTGACGACGGACCCATAGCCCGTGCTCCAGCCGGCATCGGAACCGTCGAGATAGCCGCGGAGCGTGCTTGCCGATATCCCGCTTTCCTGATCGATCACCATGGCGACATGATGCCAGCCGGGCGCTCCGCCCATCGTGACCTTCATCGCCGCGGAGTCCAGGAAGGCGTCGGTCTTGACCCGCACGACCAGCTGGTCGTCGTCGAGAAAGATGTTGAAGCCGGGATCGAACTCGCCGCTGTTGCCTTTGGAAACGATCGACTGGACGCCGTTGGCACCGTCGTAATAGAACCAGGCCTCGACCGTGAAGTCGCCCTTTCCGGGATCGAGGTCGTCGGCGCTGGCGCCGGGATCGCCGATATCGACGAAGCTGCTGCTGCCGCCGAAGTCGAGCAGGCTCTCGGCGGCGCTGGTGGGGGGGTTGACGGTCACCGAGGCGGTCTCGCTGTCATAGCGATGGCCGAAGACGCCGAGGTCATCGCCATCCTGGTCCATGGACTGCCAGGTCACGGCCAGGCCGCCATCGCCGAGCGCTGCCGTCTCGACGCCTTCCTGCTGGCCGGCGCTGGTGGTGTTGATCTGGAATTCGTTGCCGAGCGCGTCGCCGTCGGCGCTGAAGCGGCGCCCGTAGATGCCCCAATTGTCGCCGTCCTGGTCCTTGGACTGCCAGGTGACGATGAAACTGCCGTCGGGCAGTGCTGAGACCGAGGGATCGCTCTGCTGGTTCGCCGTCTCCTGGTTCACCTGGAACTCGAACTCGGTGCGGTTGCCGGCAGCGTCGTAGCGTTGCGCGAAGATGCCCCAATTGTCGCCGTCCTGGTCCTTGGACTGCCAGACGACGACGAAGCCGCCGTCGTCGAGGGCGGCGACCGACGGCTCCTTCTGCTCGCCGGACCAGTTGGTGTTGACCACGAACTCGGGTCCGACCGCGGCGCCGGCAGCGTCATAGCGCTGGGCGAAGACGCCCCAATTGCTGAAGTCCTGGTCCTTGGACTGCCAGGTGACGACGAAGCCGCCATCGGCGAGGGCGGCGATGTCGGGGCTGCGCTGTTCGTTGAAGGTCCAGCTGTTGACCCGGAATTCCGAGCCCACGGCCGAACCGGCGCTGTCATAGCGCTGGGCGTAGACGCCCCAGTTGCTCCCGTCCTGGTTCCTGGACTCCCAGGTGACGATGAAACCGCCATCGGCAAAGGCGGTGATGGCGGGCGCTTCCTGCGCGTCCGTGGTCGTGGTGTTGACCTGAAACTCGGTGCCGACGGTGTTGCCCGCGCTGTCATAGCGCTGCGCATAGATGCCCGTGCTGTCGCCGTCCTGGCCTGTGGATTGCCAGGCGACGACGAAGCCGCCGTCGGCAAGGGCCGTGACCGCAGGGGCTTCCTGTAGGCTCGCCGTCGTGGTGTTGACCTGGAATTCGCTGCCGACGGCCGAGCCTGCGCTGTCGTAACGCTGCGCAAAGACGCCGTAATTGGAGCCGTCCTGGCCATCGGACTGCCAGGCGACGACATAGCCGCCATCGGCAAGGGCGGCGATCGAGGGCGCCTCCTGCGCAATGGCCGTGGTGGTGTTGATCTGGAACTCGGCGCCCGAGGCCAGATCGGGGGCGGTGCCCTGGACCACGATCGCGCCGGTGTCGGCGTCGAGGCTGAAGGCGGTCATGCCGCCATTGATCGAGACGTCGACCCCGCTCTCGCCACTGCTGCCGATGGTCTGGTCCCAGGCGCGGAAGGTGAAGGTGGCGCTGCCGGCATAGCCGGCATCGGGGATGAAGCGGAGCCTGGCGCTGGCATCGAGCAGCAGTGCCGCATTGTCCGAAACCGCGCCGACCGCGCTCCAGCTGCCGCCGTCGTCGAGGGAGAATTCCCAGGCGCCGTGGCTGGCGTCGACGCCGGTGAGCGCGATCGCCTCGACCGCGCCGCCATCGGGATCGGTGATCGAACCGTCGGCGACGATGTCGGCGATGGTGTCGCCCGCAGGATCGGCGCTGTTGGCGGCGATGGCCGTGAGGCTGGGGCTTGGGGCGACGTTCAGGACCGGCGCGTTGTTGACGCTGTCGACCGAGAGCTGGAAGGTCGAGGTCACGCTGGCGCCGGCATCGTCGGTCGCGGTGACGACGAGCGTATAGGGAATGCCGACCTCGCCGATATCCGGCGTGCCGGAGAGCACGCCGCTTGCCGGATCGATCGACAGCCAGCCGGGCAACGGCGTTCCGCCGCTCAATTCGGCGCTGAAGGTCAGGCTGTCGCCGTGGATGCTGTCGGCATCGGCGAAGTTGGCGGCGACATCATAGGTAAAGAGCGTGCTCGCCAGCGGCGCCGCATCGGCGATCGGCGTGACCACCACCGGGGCGTCGTTGACATTGCCCACGGTGAGCTGGAAGGAGGCGGAGACGCTGGCGCCGGCATCGTCGGCCGCGGTCACGGTCAGGGTCAGACCACCGACATCGGCATTGACGGGCGTGCCGGAGAGAACGCCGGTGGCGGCATCGATGGTGAGCCAGGACGGGCAGCGGCGCGCCGTTGCTCTGCACGGCGCTGAAGGTCAGGCTGTCGCCGTGGATGCCGTCGTCGTCGGCGAAGCTGGCCGAGACGTCATAGCTGAAGACGGCGTCTTCGACGGTGCTGGCGTCGGCGATCGGCGTGACCACCACCGGGGCGTCGTTGATATTGTTGATGGTGAGCTGGAAGGCGGCGGTCGTGCTGGCGCCGGCATCGTCGGTCGCGGTCACATCCAGGGTGATCACGCCGACATCGGCATTGACCGGGGTGCCGGAGAGTGTGCCGGTGGCGGCATCGATGGTGAGCCAGGCGGGCAGCGGCGCGCCGCCGCTCAGAGCGGCGCTGAAGGTCAGGCTGTCACCGTGGACGCTGTCGGCATCGGCAAAGCTGGCCGAGACGTCGTAGGAAAAGGCGGCGTCTTCAGCGGTGCTGGTGTCCGCGATCGGTGTAATCACCACCGGAGCGTCATTGATATTGCCGATGGTGAGCTGGAAGGCGGCGGTCGCGCTGGCGCCGGCATCGTCGGTCGCGGTGACATCAAGGGTGATCGCGCCGACATCGGCATTGACGGGGATGCCGGAGAGCACGCCGGTCGCAGGATCGATCGACAGCCAGGCGGGCAGCGGCGCGCCGCCGCTCAGAGCAGCGCTGAAGATCAGGCTGTCGCCGTGGATGCCGTCGGCATCGGCGAAGCTGGCCGAGACGTCGTAGCTGAAGGCGGCGTCCTCGGCGGCGCCGGTGTTGTCGATCGGGCCGGTCACTACCGGGGCGTCGTTGACATTGCCGACGGTGAGCTGGAAGGCGGCGGAGACGCTGGCACCGGCATCGTCGGTCGCGGTGACGGTCAGGGTCAGACCGCCGACATCGGCGTTGACGGGAGTGCCGGAGAGCACGCCGGTCACGGGATCGATCGACAGCCATGCCGGCAGCGGCGCGCCGCCGCTCAGAGCAGCGCTGAAGATCAGGCTGTCGCCGTGGACGCCGTCGGCATCGGCGAAGCTGGCCGAGACGTCATAGGCGAAGGCGGCGTGCTCGGCGGTGCTCGCGTCGGCGATCGGGCCGGTCACGCTCGGCGCCCGGTTGCTCGGGCCCGGATCGTCCGTTTCCGGCCGATCGGGGACGAGCTGCGCAAAATACGGGTTCTCGATCAGATCGAGCGGCTTCGCCTCGTCCGCAGGCGGCGCTTCCCGGGCGGGCGGGGGTGCGGGCTGCTCCGCTGCGGGTTCGCCGGCCATCCTCACCTTTGGCGGCGAAGGCTTAATCGACGGCATGTCGGGCGCCGCCTGCCCGGCGCGCTCGGCCGGCGGCGGGCCGTCGAAGCGCTCGGGCGCATGCGGGCGCTGGATGCCGGTATCGTCGAAGCGGATGCGGGCGTCGATCTCCGGAAGGCGGATCTCCGGGCCGTGGTCCTCGATGGTCGGCGTCGGCAGGGCGGCGATCGGCTGGCTGAAATGGGCGTAGACCCAGTCCGGTGACACCATCGTCTGCGGGGCCGGCGGCACGAACCGGCTGGTGACCGTGGTGGCGGCGAACGGCGTTTCCAGGAGTTCCTGGCCCGCCTCGGTGCTGATCATGATCTTGCCGATGGTGCCGTCGTCTTCCGGCAGCAGCACGACCTCGGTGGTCTCGCCCTCGGCCGAGGCGTTGGCGACGACCTTGGTGCCGCGGATGCCGATGGTCATGGTCGGGGTGTCGATCACCATCGAATCCAGGCCCATATGGGCGGCCGCACCGCTGACGAAGGAGAAGGCGCCCTGGATGATCTCGATGATGCCGCCGCCCTCGCCGGCCTCGGGGTCGTAGACGAATTCGTCCAGCACCATGCGCGCGTCGCTGCCGAGCGAGAGGGTCATGCCGTCGACGAAGCGCAGGCCGACGGCCCCGTCGCCGTCGGTGGTGACGACGTCGTCCTGAAACACCGGCGTGCCCTTGACCGCCACCACCTGGCTGCCGTCGGCGCGGGTGATCACGACCTCGCCCTCGACCGTCTCGACATGGCCGATCACGGTCTGGTCCGGCGCCGGGGCGCCGCCTTTCGGGTCGGGGCCGGCGAGCTTGGCGATCACCTGACCGGACAGCACCGCGCCGCCTTCGGTCGCGAGGTCGGGGGCCTTGCCGGTGGTGAAATAGTCGAGGATGACCAATGCCGGCCGGTCGCTGTTCCCCAGGAGAAGGTCGTTGCCGCGGCGCATGAACGACGCATGCAGCAGATCGGCCTCGTTCGGCAGGACCATCTTGCTGCCGTCGGCAAGATAGGTCAGCGGCTGTTGAGCCTCCGTCCCGGGCGTCGCGCCGTCATTCCGATCAGTCACCAAGGCGGTCTCCTGTCTTTTCCTGGCATGCGGGCATTATCGTGGGGCGGGGTTACCGGCCGCCTAATTTTCTTCGTTAAACGCCGGGATTTTCGAAAAAGATGCCTTGATGACCTCCTTCGGTTCAGGCGAGCGTGATCGCCAGCACGTAAGCAAAATGCGTGAGATGATGGGCCTCCTGATCGATCCCGTGGACCCACCAGAAGGCAGGCTGGCTCGGCGAAAGCCGGCGGCACGAGGCCTTGGCGCGGTCGATCCCG
Source organism: Alphaproteobacteria bacterium (assembly GCA_041398025.1). GTDB lineage: Bacteria > Pseudomonadota > Alphaproteobacteria > Geminicoccales > Geminicoccaceae > JANQPX01. The sequence continues at coordinate 78,886 of JAWKVM010000035.1, read as the reverse complement.
GCATGAAGAAAGAGGTCGACGGCGCCGAGAAACATCATGGACGGCGCGAATGCCGCCGCGATCGCGGTGGTGCCGATGGCATGCACGCCGGCATGGGCGAACAGCGCGCTCGCCCAGCCTTCGGGCCTCTCCTTGCCGCGCGCCATCCAGGAGGTCTGGAGCAGGTAGTCCCCCATGAAGTGCTTGAGCCGGAACAGCAGATACACGGTGAGGACATCGGCGAGAGGCAATGGTGCGCTAAGGAAATCTGTCACGGTCCAGGGGGCTTTTTCATGCCAATGATCCAACCAGCAAACGCGAGCTGGATTGTAGGCACGCAGATCTTAAAGAAATCCTCATCCGGCGCGCGATTGGATGAGGGGCGGCGAAAGCCTGGGGTTAAGTCTTTCTTATGAGCTTTCCTGTATTGCGATAGCGAGAGGCGTGACATTCCACATGTGGATCTGATGCAGCCAGGCGAGGGTAACTATCAGGATATCTACAGCGGCCGCGGCACTGCCGAGGCCGAGGGAATCGCCAATGGTGAAAGCCACATCCTGGTCGATGAGGGCAGCGTCATCTTTCGCGAGGGCGAGCGCGGCCACAGCGCCTTTCTGATCGAGCGCGGCGAGGTCGAGATCTCCGTTCTGCGAAACGGTCGTCAGATGCGGCTGGCGACCCGGGGGCCGGGCGAAGTCTTCGGCGAGATGGCGATCATCGACGATCAGCCTCGTTCCGCCACGGTCACGGCCATGCGGCCCTGCCAGCTCCTGATGATCACCCGGGATCAGCTGGTCAACCGCATCGAGCAGACCGACCCGGTCCTGCGGATGTGTCTTCGGGTGATCCTGCAGCGCTTCCGATCGACCCTGCTGCGCCTGCAGGTCATGGACCACGAGGAGCTGCAGCCGGCGCCCGACGAGGCCTTCGGCCCGCATGTCGGCACACGCCTTCACGAAGATGCGGTGCGCGAGATCAAGCTCGAGGAGGAGCTGCGACAGGCGCTGCGGCAGGACGATTTCGCCCTGAACTACCAGCCGATCGTCGATATCAGGACGGCCCGCCCGATTGGCTTCGAAGCCTTGATCCGGTGGAACCACAAGCATCGCGGCCTGATCGCGCCCGATGTCTTCATTCCGACGGCCGAAGCCAGCGGTCTGATCGTGCCGATCGGCCATTGGGTGTTCGAACAGGCGTGTTACGCCATGACCCGGCTCGGCGCCGCGGCCCGCAGCGCGGACTCGATCGATCATCGGCTGTTCATGAGCGTCAATCTGTCGGTCAGAGACTTCTCCGATGCGGCCTGTGTCGACAAGATCAGGCATATTCTCGTGCAATCCGGCGTCGAGGCGACGCGCATCAAGCTGGAGATCACGGAAAGCCTGCTGATGCATCAGCCGGAGACGGCGGCGGCGGCACTCCGCCAGTTCAAGGCGATGGGGCTGAGCATCGCCATCGACGACTTCGGCACCGGCTATTCCAGCCTCGCCTATCTGCACAAATTTCCGATCGACACGCTGAAGATCGACCGCAGTTTCATGAACGGGCTGGAGGACCATAGCGAGAACTTCGAAATCGTCAGCTCGATCGTCCACATGGCGCAGCGTTTGAACATGGATGTGATCGCCGAGGGCATCGAGACACCTTCGCAAGTCGACATTCTCGGAAATCTGGGCTGCAGGCTTGGCCAGGGCTATCTCTACGCAAAACCCGCTCCGGAGGACGAAGCCGCGCAACTCTTGAGGGACTGGGAGACGTCATCCCACCGAAATTGAGGGCGTCGACAGCCATCAAAAGGTTGCGGTGCAAGCGTGAAACCGGCAGCGCGCGATGCGCGGCCATTCGCCCTATCTTCCTTCCGCGCATCCGCTCTTCCCCATCTCCGGCATTGCCTGGCGCCGAGGCCCGGCGACATCGTCGTCGTGAGCGAGCAGCCCGTCCACAAGGTCCATCTCCGCGTCCGGCACCGCCGAGAGGGCATCGGACAGGCGCTCGACCTCGTCCTGCGTCTCGACCGGGATCTGCAGCGAGAGCGCTTCGTTGACCTTGAACGCCGGGCCGCCGTTCAGCCCGACGAAATGTCGGCCCATCAGGGTGAACTCGACCGGCAGCGCGGCATAGAATTCCGCGGCCTCCTCGGCCTTGCCGCCGGCGGCGGCCATCGGCTTCGTTTCGGCGCCGACGGGTTCGTCGTCGATCTCGATGCCGGCGGACTGCGCGGCAGACGGGACGAGCCCGAGGGTTGCGCGGTGGTCGTGGCCACCGATCCCATGTCGCTTGCCTCGGTCGTCTATGGCGGCCGGCCGACCGCCGATGCCGTAGCGCATGGCGACATGACGGTGCCGGGGGAGCGCGTCTCGTTCGAACGTTTCGTGACCTGGTTTCCGCTGCCGGATAAGATGCCGTGACCCATGCGGGGTTCTGGGCTCGACATCAGCGCATATCTGTTGTGGTTCGCGAGGCATTGGGAAAAATTTGCACGACCCTGTCGGGCGCCGGCTTTTCGAGACGTCCTAAGGGAGCGCGCCGGCGATCGCTGCGGCCTGGATCCGCCGATGCTATCGGTGCCGGCGCATGCCCCTTGTCATTCACGGAGTGAGAATTCGATGCTCTCTCAAGATCTGACGGTCCTGATCGGGACCAACAAAGGCGCCTTCCTGGCTTCCGGCGGACGCGATCGCAGCGGCTGGGCGGTGCGGGGGCCGTTCTGCGACGGTTGGCCGATCAACCACATGGTCGGCGATCCGGCGACCGGCACGCTCTGGGCCGGCGGCGGCGGCGACTGGAGTGGTGCCGGTATATGGCGATCGGATGACGAGGGCGAGACCTGGGAGGTCGTCAGGCTGACCAGGGGCACGATGGATGATTGGGCGGCGAATGATCCGGACTTCGCCCGGATGATCGGCTGGACCGAGGGGCCGCTTCCTTTCGGCGACACGTTCTCGCAGATCTGGAGCCTCTGCCATGCCCATGGTGTGCTCTACGCCGGCACCAAGCCCGCCGGCTTGCTGGCCAGCCGGAATGGCGGCGCCACCTGGGAGCGGGTTCAGGGGCTGAGCGACCATCCCTCCGCCGACAGCTGGAATCCCGGCGCCGCGGGCCTGGTGCTGCATACGATCGTGCCGCATCCGTCCGATCCGCAGCGCCTCTGGGTCGGCATCTCGGCGGCCGGCGTGTTCGCGACCGAGGATGGCGGCCAGACCTGGGAGCGCCGCAACCGGCTGTCGAACGCCGAGGCCTGCACGGGCCACAGCCATCCGGCGGCGCCGCGCGACGGCGAAACCGGGCATTGCGTCCATAACATGATGCGGGCAGCCGGCGATCGGGATCTCCTCTACCAGCAGAACCATCATGGCGTCTGGCGCTCCGTCAATGGCGGGCGCAGCTGGGACGACATCACCGGCGGCCTGCCCTCGACCTTCGGCTTTCCGATCCGCGTTCATCCGCGCGATCCCGAAACCCTCTGGACGCTGCCGCTGAACGGCGACATGGCCGGACGCTTCCCGCCGGACGCGGCCGCAGCGGTGTGGCGCTCGCGCGACGGCGGCGAGAGCTGGCAGGATCTGCGCGAGGGCCTGCCGCAGCAGGCCTGCTTCTTCACCGTGCTGCGCCAGGCCATGGCGGGTGACGGCCGCGACCCTGCGGGCCTCTATTTCGGCACGAACGGCGGATCGGTGTTCGCCAGCCTCGACGAGGGCGACAGCTGGCAGGAGATCGTACGCCACCTGCCGACGATTCTGTCGGTCGAGGTTCTCGATCGCCGCTAGAGCTTTTCCCGATCAGGTGGAAATACCTGATCGATTAGGACATGCGTCGAAACAAAGAGATAGAGCGGACCTCTCCCGGTTCTCTCAGGCTTGCCTCTTCACGTGATCGACGAAGGCGCGCAGCACCGGCGGCATCAGACGCCGTTCGGAGAAATAGAGAGACGGCCCGGGAAAGGGCGGCGTCCAGTCATCCATCACCGGAACCAGCCGTCCGGCAGTCACGTCGGCCGCGGCATAGTCCTCGAAGATATAGACCAGCCCGAGCGATGCGCGCGCGGCCTGAAGCGCCGTCTCGACGGCGTTGACCAGCAGGCGGTCACGCGGCACGAACGCGATCGCGTCCTCTCGCCGTTCCAGCGACCAGGGCAGGACGTTGCCGCGCGCGAACACGAGACCGATGCAGTCATGCGCGGCCAGATCGTCGGGATGCCGCGGCGTGCCGCGACGCGCGAGGTAGTCCGGCGTGGCCGCGATGATCATGCGCTGTTCCGGGCCGAGCCTGATGGCGACCGCGTCCTGCGCCAGCGCCTCGTCGTAGCGCACGCCGGCATCGAAGCCGGCTGCGACCACGTCCACCAGCTCGTTCTCGATGATGACGTCGACCCGCACGGCCGGATGCTTCGCCAGAAAGGAGGTCACCAGCGGCATGAGGCGCAATTCGACGGCCGGGCGCGGACCGTTGATGCGCAGCCGGCCGGCCAGGTCCGCCTCGTCGTCCTCCGCCCCGACGCCGGCCGCGACGTCGTCGAGGACGGCGATGGCGTCCCGGGTGCGCTCGAGCAGGCGCTGCCCCTCCTCGGTCAACGAGGCGCTGCGCGTCGTGCGGTTGAGCAGACGCACCCCCAATCGATCCTCCAGGTCGCGGATGCGCTCGCTGAGCGTCGAGGGAGACACCGCGAGCTCCGCGGCTGCACGGCGGAAATTGAGGTGGCGGGCGACGACGGCAAACTGTGAGAGCGTGTTCAGGTCGAGACGCTGCATTGTTCGATAATCCGGATAGGCTATTCGATCATCTCCGTATTATCGAATGATCGATCGGTATGTAAATCCACCGAGGACGGCCAGGTTGGATCGGCCGTGTCAAGGAAAGGAGATCGACATGTCTGACAAGATCGCTGTCGTCACCGGCGCCAGCCGCGGTCTCGGCCGCGCCGCAGCGCTGCACCTCGCCGCCGCCGGCACGCACGTCATCGGCACCTACCGTTCCGCGAAAAGTGAAGCGGAGAAGGTCGCCCGTGCGATCGAGGCCGAGGGCGTCAAGGCCGCGATGCTGCCGCTCGATGCCGAGGCGCAGGATTTCTCCGCGTTTTCGGAACAGGTTGCCGAGACGCTGCAGGCCGCCTTCGGGCGCGACAGGCTCGACCATCTGGTGAACAATGCGGGGATCGGCATCCATGCGTCCTTCGCCGACACCAGCGTCGAGCAGCTGGACCAGCTCTACCGGATTCACGTCCGGACGCCGTTCCTGCTGACGCAGGCGCTGCTGCCCCAGATCGCCGATGGCGGCCATGTCCTGTTCGTCTCGTCGGGCCTCGCCCGCTTCGCGCTCCCGGGCTACGCCGCCTATGGGTCGATGAAGGGCGCTGTCGAGGTGATGACGCGCTATGCCGCGAAGGAACTGGGCGAGCGCGGCATCCGCGTGAACTGCATCGCCCCGGGAGCGATCGAGACCGACTTCGGCGGTGGTGCCGTGCGCGACAACGCCGATCTCAATCGGCACATTGCCTCGATGACGGCGCTTGGCCGGGTCGGCAGGCCCGACGATATCGGCGGCGCGATCGCGGCGCTTTTGTCGGACGGCATGGGATGGGTCAGCGGCGTGCGCCTCGAGGTCTCGGGCGGCCAATCGCTTTAGACTGGCATCATCGCCGCTTTTAATGACGTCTGAGAGCCCGTTTTAAAAGAAGTTGAGCGAAAACAGCCAGTTATGGCATCCGAATTCTGCCAGGAACGACGGAGCCATGACCGATGTGGACTGCTTTCGCTCGAACGCACTATGAGCGTTTGAACGCTCGCTATGCAAGCGACGTCACCGATGACGAGTATGGCTTGATCGAGCCCCTGTTGCCGCCGGCGAGACATGGTGGTCGGCGACGGACGACGGATCTGCGCGAGGTCTTGAACGCGATCCTTTATCTCGTGAGGACTGGATGCCAGTGGCGCTTGCTGCCGAAAGACTTTCCACCATGGAGCACGGTCTATGGCTATTTCCGGCGCTTCTGGCAGGAAGGGATATGGCATCGCATCTGGATGATCCTCTTGATGCAGGCGCGCGAGCAGGACGGCAAGGAGGCGTCACCGACGGCAGGCGTTGTCGACAGCCAGAGCGTGAAAACCACAGAAGCTGGCGGATTGCGCGGCTATGACGCCGGAAAAAAGATCAATGGCAGAAAGCGCCATCTGGTCACCGACACCATCGGCTTGCCCCTCAATCTGGCGGTGCATGCGGCCAACATCCAAGACCGTGATGGGCTGGCCTTGGCCTGCCGCTGGATCAAGCGGCAGTTTCCTTGGCTGCACTGTCTTTTCGCCGATGCCGGCTATCAGGGACCTATCGCCGCGAACAACGCAGCCGGCGCCAGGCTCCGGCTCGAGATTGTCAAAAGGCCACCGCACGCCGAAGGGTTCGAAGTGATCCCAAAACGCTGGGTGATCGAGCGCACCTTCGGCTGGCTTGGTCGCAACCGCCGTCTCGCCAAAGATTTCGAACGGCTGATCGAACATTCCAAAGCCATCGCCGTCGTCGCCATCATCCAGCTTCTCGCCAGGCGATTGGCAAACCCATGAAATCGCCAGAAAACTTCAAAAACGGGCTCTGAGGCTCATGCCCCATCATCCGGGCCGCTCTCGCGGCCTGAACTCGGCGAACCATCCGCGTGGGCCGTGCGCCAGAGCCTGGTTGAGGCGCGCCATCGCGGCAATGGCTTCGGGCGCGTCCGCGATCATGTCATAGCCGAGAACCCCGCCCTCGCGCGCCTCAAGGGTGCGGACCTCCACGCGAAAGCCCTCGGGACCCCACCAGGACTCAATGCCTTCCGTCGTCGTCCGCAGCGCCCATCGTTCCTCGAGCCGTGCGCGGTAGGTGCGCTCGATGATCACCTTCGCCTGCGACGTACCGGTTCCCGGCGATCCGCTCGTGTCACTCTCTGCTCGTGTCACTCATGGCCCTGGTTCCTTTTGCCGGCGCCGTTCAAGCGCGGCACCAAAGCGGTCGAGGCGGGCCTCCCATAGCTGCCGGTAGCCGGCGAGCCATGCCTCAAGCTCGCGAAAAGGCTCCGGCCGGAGCGCATACAGACGGCGCTGCCCGCTCGGCCGCATCGAGACGAAGCCCGACTCATGCAGGATCCGGAGGTGACGCGAGACACCGGATTGATGAATCCCGGCCGACCGGACGATGTCGTTAACCTGCCGCTCGCCATCCCGCAGCGATTCGACGATGCGGCGGCGCCTGATGCCCACCGAGCTTGATCCTGGCCACCTTGGGCCTGAGATGATTGGCGTGATGGATCGTCCAGTGCGAACAGCCACAGCAACCGTTGTTCGATGGTCTTCAGATGGTGGACGTCCAAGGACATGACGGCATGGGTCCGTTTTCAGGAATGGCACGGGCCGCGCGGTTGCCGGGCGGCCTTGAGCTCCGGCAGGCTCAGCCTTCCTTGTAGTAGTAGCTGTAGCCATTGATCGCAGGCGCGCCGCCCAGATGGGCGTAGAGCACGCGCGAGCCTTCGGGGAAGAAGCCCTTGCGGGTCAGGTCGATCAAGCCCTGCATCGACTTGCCCTCGTAGACCGGATCGGTGATCATCGCCTCGGTCCGGGCGGCAAGCCTGATCGCCTCGTTGGTCTCCTTGGACGGAACACCATAGGCGGGATAGGCATAGTCGGGATTGATCACGATCTCATGCTCGCGGATGGCACGGCCTAATCCGACCAGCACGGCCGAATTGTCGACGATCTGCCGCACCTGCGCTCGGGTTTGGTCCGGCGTGCCCGAGGCGTCGATACCGATCACGGTCTGGGCGCGGTCTTGCGCGGCAAAGCCCACGATCATTCCAGCCTGGGTCGACCCGGTGACCACGCAGACGATGATGTAGTCGAACGTGAAGCCGAGTTCCTTCTCCTGCTCGGCGACTTCCTCGGCAAAGCCGATATAACCAAGCGCGCCGTATTTGTGGACGCTGGCCCCCGCCGGGATGCCATAGGGCACACCGCCTGCGTCTTTGACCGCCTGGATCGCGCTTTCCCAGCTTTGCCGGATGCCGATGTCGAACCCGTCATCGACCAGGCGCGAGTCCGCGCCCATCAGGCGGGTCAGCAGGATATTGCCGACGCGATCGTATACCGCGTCGTAGTGCGGCACCCATTTTTCCTGCACGACGACGCATTTCATGCCGATCTTTGCCGCCGTCGCCGCCACCATGCGCGTGTGGTTCGATTGCACGCCGCCGATGGACACCAGCGTATCGGCCCCCGACGCAATGGCGTCCGGCACGATATACTCGAGCTTGCGCAGCTTGTTGCCGCCCATGGCAAGGCCCGAGTTGCAGTCCTCGCGCTTCGCGAAGATCTGCACCTTGCCTCCCAACGCCTCGGTCAGGCGCGGCAGGTGCTCTATCGGGGTCAGCCCGAAGGTCAGCGGGTAGCGTTCGAATTTCGCCAGCAATGACATCAGCGTGCTCCCTTGGATCCAGCTTGGAACAGGCTAGCAGCTGCGTCGCAAAAGTGGCTTTCAAAATAAGCGTGCAGAATGCATCGATCGATCTATAGTGAGACATCAATATTGCTCAAAATTCCATATATCAGGCATGAAATGGAAGAAACTTCCGTGCATGAGTTGGACAGGATCGATCGCAACATCCTGCGGGCCCTGCAACAAGATGGTCGCCTGGCCAATGCCGATCTGGCCAAGATGGTCAATGTCAGCGCCGCCACTTGCCACCGCCGCACGCAGCGCCTGTTCGAAGAGCGGTTTATCGCGTCGGTTCGCGCGCAGGTCGATCCGGCGGCCGTGGGACTCGGCGCGCTCGTGATGGTCGGGGTGGTGCTTGACCGCTCGACCCCGGAAAGCTTTACGGAGTTCGAGAAAGCCGTCAGCGGGATGAAAGAGGTGCTGGACTGCAACCTTGTTGCTGGCGACTTCGACTACCTGTTGAAGATTCGGGTGCGCGATCTGGCGGGGTTCAACCTGCTGCACGGCAGGCAGCTCATCACGCTGCCCGGTGTCCGGCAGATCCGCACCTTCTTTGTCTTGAAAGAGGTCAAGGACAACGCATCTCTGCCATTCTGATGGAGAAAGGAGAAGGTGACGCTGCCTCCACTCAGCCGGTCGGCTTGGGCCTTGACGGCAGCCGGACGGTCAAAGCTGAGCGGCTCGGAGTGCGTCAATGGGTGGCGATCCGTATCGCCAGGATGCGGGAAGCGCTGCAGCGGACGCTGACATTGGTCGATCCCATTGCCCGGGCGGTTGGCCAGACCGATGCCGCCGCTTACCGAAAACAGCTCGGGATCGTTGCGTAGACGCAAGCCCCGCCCAAGCCGTCAGATGCCGTCCGTTCGTGAACTCGGCCCCGTCACCAAGTTCGGCGTTGATTGCCCGAAAAGTCGCATGACAACCAGACCCAAAGAAGCGGCAGCTCCCGATCGGCGACGGACTCCACAGCAAACTGGCGGAGCTTCCGGGGACCAGGTCACCACCCAAGCGGAACGACGTCAACTTGGCGGGGCGTGGCGCGTCAAGTCGATGCGCGCTCGATGATGCCCCGATGAACCACCGGCGCGCCGGCGAGGAAGAGGCGGACATCGTTCTCGATCGCCTGATCGGTGTTTTCCGCGATGGGCAGGCCATAGGCGAAATGGCGGACGGCCCGGTAGAAGAACATCCCGTGCAGGCTCCAGGCGAGCTCGAGTTCCTCGGCGCCGATCGGCAGGGTGTCGGGTGAGGGCAGGCCGCTTTCGTGACGCAGCTCGGCGCAGACCGGCAGCAGGACCTTGTCCTTCACGATGGCGAGATAGCGGTCGTTGATGTCGACGCCCTTCAGGCCTGAATACAGGAAAATCCGCACCCAGACGAAGTCGTAGATGGCGCCGGCATAGGCTTTGTAGAACGCGATCAGGCGATCCGCGAGCGGCCGGCTCCGGTCCGTGATCAGACCGCCCCATTCGGGATCCCAGCGCTTGACGTAGACGTCCTGATAGACCCGCTCGATCAGGCTCTCCTTGCTCGGAAAATACCGATAGAGGAGCGGCTGGGTGACGCCCAGGCGCTTGGACAGGTCGCGGGTCTTGCCCTCGAAACCCTGCTCCGCGAAGAAGTTGGTCGCTTCCTCGACGATCAGCGCCTCGCGCGCTTTGGGGCCCATGCGCCTCGCCTTCCTGGGCTTGCGCCTGCCCGCCGATCGGACTGTGCTGTCGCTCATCGTTCCCGCCGCCGTCGCTCCCGCACCGTTTTCACATGACAGGCAGGCCTGCCGCCATCCTGGAGAATTGACAAGCCTGGGATCAAGCGATTTAATTATCAAACGATAAATAAAAATCGGGAGAGGCGGGCTTGAAGCCGACGTCCTTCGACTATGTCCGAGCCGAGACATTGAGCGACGTCTTCGCCGTGCTGGCTGCGCATGGCGACAACGCCCGCATCCTGGCGGGCGGACAGAGCCTGATCCCCGCCATGGCCATGCGTCTCGCCGTGCCCGAGATCCTGATCGACATCGCCGGCCTTGCGGACCTTCGCCGCCTGGAGGTCGTGGACGGCCGGCTGCGCATCGGCGCCCTTTGCCGCCATGCCGAGCTGCTCGATGCCGTCGAGGTCGAGGAGCACGCGCCGCTGATCGCGCGCGCCCTGCCGCATATCGCCCATCCGGCCATCCGCAATCGGGGCACGATCGGCGGTTCGCTCTGCCATGCCGATCCCGCGGCCGAGCTGCCCGCCTGCGCTCTCGCTCTCGATGCGAGCTTCGACATTCAAGGCCCGTCTGGGCAACGGACGGTGACCGCCTTGGAATTTTTTCAAGGGATTTACAGCACCAATCTGCGCAAAGACGAAATTCTTCTGTCCATTGATGTGCCGATGATGGAGCCGACGGGCCTCTGCTTCTTCGACGAGTTCGCCCGGCGCCAGGGCGACTATGCCATGGCAGGCCTCGCTGCCGGGGCGGCGGTGGAGGACGAGCGTCTGACCCATGTCCGGCTCGCCTTCTTCGCGATCGGCGCGACCCCGATCCGGGCGATGAAGGCGGAGCAGATCCTGGAAGGTGCTGCGATCGCCGACATCGACGCGGTTGCCGATACCGTGTCCACGGCCATCGCCGATGAGATCGAGCCCTTCGACGATCTCACCACCTCGAGCGGCGCCAAGCTCGCGATGATGCAGGTGCTGGCAAGGCGGGCGCTCGCCGCCTTCGTCGATCAAGGCGCCCTGCCGTGAGCACCCGTCTCACCATCACCATCACCGTCACCGTCAACGGCGAGCCGATGACCGCCGCCGTCGAGCCCAGGATGAGCCTTGCCGATTTCCTGCGCGCCGAGGGGCTGAAGGGCACCCATGTCGGCTGCGAGCACGGCGTGTGTGGCGCCTGCACGGTCCGGGTCGACGGTCGTACCGCGCGCGGCTGCCTGATTCTCGCCGTGCAGTGCGACGGCCTCGCGGTCGAGACGATCGAAGGCGCGACGGATAGCGGCCGGCTCCGCGATCTGCAGGACGCCTTCATCGACAACAACGCGCTGCAATGCGGATTCTGTACGCCTGGCATGCTGCTCGCCGCGGACGAGCTGCTGCGTCACCGGGCCACCCCGTCGCGCCAGGCGATTCGCGAGCACCTTTCGGGCAATTACTGCCGCTGCACCGGCTATCAGGCGATCGTCGACGCGGTTGAGCAGGTGGCAAAACGCAGGGCGGGGCAAGGATCATGACCGAGCCCGGGCCCATTTCCTCGCTCGACCGCCCGAACTCCTATATCGGTCGAGCGGTGCCGCGGCCGAATGCCCGGCGGCTGGTGGAGGGGCGGGGCAGCTATGTCGACGACATCGACCTGCCGCGCATGGTGCATCTCGCCTTCCACCGCAGCCCCTATGCCCATGCCGAGATCAAGGCGGTCGACACGGAGGAGGCGCGCACCATGCCCGGTGTGGTCGGCGTCTTCACCATGGACGACCTCAAGGACCGGATCACGCCCTGGGTCGGCGTGCTCGATCATTTGAAGGGCATCAAGTCCGCCGAGCAGTGGCCGCTCGCCGACGGCAAGGTCTTCTCCCAGGGAGAGCCGATCGTCGCCGTCGCCGCCACCTCGCGGGCGATCGCCGAGGACGCCGCCGAGCGGGTGACGGTCGCCTATGAGGAGCTGCCGCCGGTCACCGACATGATGACCGCGCTCGATCCGGCGACCCCGGTGATTCACCCAGAGCTGCGCGACAATCTCTGCTTTCACCGGGTTCTCGACACCGGCGAGGTCGATGCCGTCTTCGCCAGCGCTGCGGCGGTGGTCGAGGACAGCTTCCATTTCAACCGCCACACCGGCGTCACCCTCGAGCCGCGCTCGATCGTCTGTGACTACAACCCCGCGGATGGCCAGCTCACGCTCCACATGTCGGTGCAATGCCCGCACATGTCGAAGAACCTCTATGCCCGCCATCTCGGGCTCGACGAGGACAGGGTCCGGGTGGTCTGCAGGGATGTCGGCGGCTCCTTCGGCATCAAGATCCACACCTATGCCGACGAGATGGCGGCGGGCGCGATCGCGGTGAAGCTCGGGCGCCCGGTCAAGTTCGTCGCCGACCGGCTGGAGAGCTTCGTCACCGACATCCATGCCCGCGATCACAAGGTCAAGGCGCGCGCCGCGTTCAGCGCCGAGGGCGAGCTGCTCGCGATCGACATGGAGGACGTCACCGGCATCGGGCCGTTCTCGGTCTACCCGCGCACCAGCGGCATCGAGCTCAACCAGGTGGTCAACCTGACCGGCGGGCCGTACCGGCATGCCCACTACCGCGTCGACGGCAAGGTGGTGTTCCAGAACAAGAACGTCATGTGCCAATATCGGGGCGTCGGCCATCCGATCGCGGTCGCGGTCGGCGAGCATCTGATGGATCTCGGCGCGCGAAAACTCGGGCTCGATCCGGTGGCCGTGCGCCGACGAAGCTTCATCCCCGAGGACGCCTACCCTTATACCTCGCCGTCCGGCGCCATTTACGAGCGCCAGTCCCACCAGGCCTGCCTGGAGAAGCTGGTGGAGGCCATGGACTATGCCGGCCTTCGCGCCGAGCAGAACGCGTTGCGCGCCGGAAAAACCTATCGGGGCATCGGCTTCGCCAGCCTGATCGAGGTGACCAATCCGAGCCCGGCGTTCTACGGCGTCGGCGGGGCGCGAATCGCGTCCCAGGACGGCTGCACCCTGCGCCTGGACCCGACCGGCGGCATCACCGCGACTACCGGCGTGACCGAGCAGGGCCAGGGCACCGAAACCATCATCGCCCAGATCGCCGCGACCGCGGTCGGCGTGCCCATCGACAAGGTGCGGGTGATCACCGGCGATACCGACCTGGTGCCCTATGGCGGCGGCACCTGGGCGTCGCGCGGTGCCGGCATCGGCGGCGAGGCGGCGCTCCAGGCCGGCAAGGCGCTGAGGCAAAACATTCTCGAGCTGGCGGCGACCATCCTCCAGGCCAAGCCGGTCGATCTGGATGTGCGCGACGGCGCCGTGGTCGATGATGCAAGCGGCGTCGAGCGCATGCCGCTCGCCGAGCTCGGCCGAATCGCCTATTTCCGCGGCGACACCCTGCCCAAGGACGTGCAGCCGGAGCTCATCGCGACCCGGCACTACACCCAGCGAGGCTATCCGTTCGTGTTCACCAACGCCGCCCATGCCTGCCATCTGGAGGTGGACGCCGAGACCGGCATCGTCAGGCTTTTGAAATACTGGGTGGTCGAGGATTGCGGCCGGGTGATCAACCCGAAGCTGGTGGCCGAGCAGACCCGCGGCGGCGTGGTCCAGGGCATCGGTCCCGCGCTCTACGAGGAATGCCTCTACAACGCCGAGGGCCAGCTCCTGAACGGCTCGCTCGCCGACTATCTCCTGCCGATGGCGGCCGAGATGCCGGACATCGAGGTGCTGCACGTGGAAACGCCGACCGGCACGTCGGAGCTGGGCGCCAAGGGCGTCGGCGAGGCAGGCACGGCCGGTGCGCCGGCCGCCATCATGAACGCCATCAACGATGCGCTCAGCCCCTTCGAGGTGACGCTATCCGATATGCCGTTCACGCCCGACAAGATCTTGAGGGCGCTGGGCAAGATTCCGATCCGTGAAAAATCGGCCGGGACCTGACGAAGGCCCGGACAATTGACGAACGACGATATAAGCAGGGAGAAGAAAAATGCGTTTCCATGACGTCAAGAAAAGCCCGGCGGGCGTCAGCCGCCGGCGTCTCATCAAGACCGCGGCTGCGGGCAGCACGGCCCTTGCCGCCAGCCCGTTCCTGTTCAAGATCGCGCGCGCGGCCGATGAGACCATCAAGATCGGCTTTCCCGTGCCGCTCACCGGCCCCTATGGCTCGGAGGCCAACGAGCAGGCGCGCTGCGCGCAGATAGCCGTGGATGCCTTCAACGCCGCCGGCGGTCTGGACGGGCGCATGGCCGAGCTCCTGATCCGCGACGACAAGCTCAAATCCGGCGAAGCCGCCAAGCGCACCCAGGAGCTGATCGAGAACGACAAGGTGCAGTTCGTCGTCGGCTCGCTCTCCGCCTCGGTGCAGCTCGCGGTCAACACCATCTGCAGGGATCGCGGCGTCCCCTATGTCTCGATCTCGCAGTCGGATGCCATCAACGAGGCCGAGCATTTTTCGAAGTACACCTTCCACGAGGCGATGAACCCGCATATGACCGCTGGTGCCGTCGGCCGCTACGTCTTTCCCAACGAAGGCAAGCGCGTCGCCTTTCTGATCGCAGACTACGCCTATGGCCACGAGATGGCGCGGGGCTTCAAGCTTGCCGGCGAGCCCCATGGCATCGAGATCGTCGCCGAGGTCGAACATCCGCTCGCGACCAAGGACTACTCGACCTTCCTGCCCCGCATCCTCGCCGCCAAGCCGGATGTGCTCTGCCTTTGCAATTTCGGCTATGACCAGATGAACTCGCTGAAGCAGAGCATGGACTTCGGCATGAAGGAGCAGATGCGCATGGTGGCGCCGGCGCTCCTGTACAATCAGCGCCGCGCCGGTGGGGCGGAAGCCTATTCGGGCGTGATCGGCGGCACCAATTTCTATTGGGGCATCGAGAACGACGTCGCCTCCGCCAAGGCGTTCAACCAGGCCTATCGCGATCTCCATGACGGCGCCCCGCCCTCGGACTACGGCGCCTACGGCTATGCCGGCGTCGGCGCCCTGCTGCAGGCGGTCAAGGCGGCCGGCAGCACCGAGGCCGATGCGGTGATCGCCGCGATGGAGGAACTCAAATACGACCTCTACAAGGGCGAGCAATATTACCGGACCTGCGATCACCAGTCGGTGCAGTCGGTCTACATCATCGAGAGCAAGGACGAGGCAGACCAGGCTGACGAATACGACGTGTTCAAGGTCGTGCATGAGGAAAAGCCCGATGAAGCCACGCTTCGGACCTGCGCCGAGCTTGGCCACGCCTGATTTTTTTCTGACGCGCCGCTCCTCGTTTCGGGGAGCGGCGTTTGCCCTGCCCGCTTTTTCTTCGACTGCCGGCCCAATCAGAATGCTGGAAGGTAACAGACAGACACAATGAGCGGCATCACCCCCGATCTTTTGGCGCTCCAGCTTTTCACCGGCCTGGCGCTCGGCTCCGTCCTTGTGCTGTTCGCGGTCGGCCTGTCCCTCATTTTCGGCCTGCTGACCGTGGTGAATTTCGCCCATGGCGCTTTCTACATGATCGGCGCCTATGTCGGCGTGTTCGTCCTCGGCCTCACCGGCAATTTCTGGCTCGCCTTG
The DNA here is from genome assembly GCA_041398025.1 of Alphaproteobacteria bacterium. Taxonomy (GTDB): domain Bacteria; phylum Pseudomonadota; class Alphaproteobacteria; order Geminicoccales; family Geminicoccaceae; genus JANQPX01. Next base: position 63,203 of record JAWKVM010000035.1, on the reverse strand, counting down.
CTGCTGGTGCCGATCCTGGTCGGCGGGCTCGGGCTCGGCGTGGAGCGCTTTTTGATCCGGCCTCTCTACGGCCGGGGCATCGACTATCCCCTGCTCCTGACCTTCGGGCTCGGTCTCGTGCTGGTCGAGCTGGTGCGCATCATCTTCGGTCTTGAGGGCATGCCGTTCGACATGCCGGCCGCCCTTGGCGGCGCGGTCGATATCGGCGTCGGCTATTTCCCGCGCTATCGGCTGTTCCTGATCGCGATCACAGCACTCCTGGTGCTGGCGCTCTGGCTGTTCATGGAGAAGACGTCCTATGGGCTGATCATTCGCGCCGGCGCGCGCGACCCGGAGATCGCCCGGGTGCTGGGCATCGATATCGCCAAGGTCTGGCTGATCGTCTTCGCCATCGGCACGGGCATCGCCGGGCTCGCCGGCGTCCTGTCCGCCCCGATCCGCAGCGTCATCCCGGACATGGGCTCGACCGTGCTGGTCGAGGCCTTCGTCGTCACCGTCGTCGGCGGCATGGGCTCGCTGGTGGGCGCGGTGGTCGCCGGCCTGCTCGTGGGCGTCACCGTCGCGCTCACATCGCTGTTCTGGCCGGATCTTGCCGACCTTTCCATGTTCGTCCTCATGGCCGCCGTTCTCCTCGTCCGCCCGCAGGGATTGTTTGGCCAGAAGGGGCTGATGGGATGAAGGCACCGGCCGAGGCTCCGATCGCGGTTCCCGCTCTGCGCCGCTGGCTGGACGTCGTCGCCGAGCATCGCGTCGCCGCCGTGCTGCTTTTCCTCCTGATCTTCCCGCTGCTCATGCCGTATGAGGCGCTGGCGACCGACGTCGTGATCTACGGTCTCTATGCGCTCGGCTTCAATCTGGTATTCGGCTATCTCGGGGTCCTGTCGTTCGGCCATGCCGCGTTTTTCGGCGTCGGCGCCTATGGCACCGGCATCGCCATGGTGCATTTCGGCGTGCCATGGCTGCTCGCAATTTTCTTAGGCGTGCTGCTCTCGGGCCTCGCCGCCATGATCATCGGCGGCCTCGCGATCCGCACGCGCGGCATCTACTTCGCCATGGTCACGCTGGCGCTCGCCCAGTGCGTCTACTACCTCGTCTATCAGATGGAGGACTATTCGGGCGGCGAGGACGGCCTCACCGGCATTTCCGTCCGCGGCATCGACATCGCCGGCGCCTCGATCGACATGATGCGCAATCCGCTCGGCAAGTATTACGTGATCCTCGCCTTCGCCGCGCTCGCGATCTTTTTCTTCTCCCGCATCCTGAACTCGCCATTCGGCGCGGTGCTGGAGGCGATCCGCGAAAACGAGAACCGGGCCGCCGCCTGCGGCTACAATGTCCGTCTGACCAAATGGGCCGCCTTCGTGCTGTCCGGCTTCTTCTGCGGCCTCGCCGGTGGGCTGAGTGCCATTCACCTCTCTGTCGTGCCGATCGAGACCCTCCACTATCACCAATCCGGTCTCGCCGTGATGATGGCGCTGCTCGGCGGCATGGGCACGTTCTTCGGCCCGTTCGTCGGCGCCATGGCGTTCCTGATCCTGGAAGACGTCATCACCCTCATGACCACCCACTGGCAATTGTTCCTCGGCGCCATCTTCATGATCTTCGTGCTGTTCTTCCCGCGCGGCATCTGGGGCTCGCTGCTGCACTGGCTGTCCCGATGAGCGGCGTCGACGTGGCAGGCGGCGACATCCTGCGCACCGAGGGCATTTCCAGGAGTTTCGGCGGCTTCATGGCGCTGAAGAACGTCAGCGCCTCCTTTCCGCGCGGCCGGCTGACCGCGATCATCGGACCCAACGGCGCCGGCAAGAGTACCTTCTTCAACGTCATCTCCGGGGCCTTGGTGCCAAGCGCCGGTCGGATCATGTTTGATGGGAGCGACATCACCGGCACGCCGCAGCATCGATTCGCCCATCTGGGCATCGCCAAAAGCTTCCAGATCACCAATGTCTTCCCCGAGCTGACCGCGCTCGAAAACGTGCGCATCGCCATTCAGGCGCTGCACAAGCGCTTCGACATCTGGACGCCGCGCGCGACGCTGACCGCGATGGCCGAGGAAGCCGCCGAACTGCTCGTCCTGGTCGGCCTGGAGAACAAGCAGGCGAGCCCTGCCGCCAACCTTGCCCATGGCGAGCAACGCGCATTGGAAGTCGCCCTGGCGCTCGCCTGCAACCCGCGCCTTCTTCTTCTGGACGAGCCGACCGCGGGCATGAGCCCGGAGGAGACGCTCGTCATGATGGAGCTCATCACCAGCCTCGCCGAGGCGCGCACGGTGGTGCTGGTCGAGCACAAGATGAAGCTGGTGATGGGCATCTCCAGCCATCTGATCGTCCTGCATCATGGAGAGCTCCTGGCCGAGGGCACGCCCGACGACATTCGCGCCAATGACGAGGTCCGCCGCGTCTATCTGGGCCAGGGAAGCCGCTGATGCTGCATGTCGAGAACCTGCAGGCCTGGTATGATCGAAGCCATGTGATCCAGGGCGTGTCCCTGGAGGTGGCGGCGGGCGAGATCGTCTCGATCATCGGGCGGAACGGCGCCGGCAAGACCACCACGCTCCGCACCATCATGGGGCTGGTCGAGCGACGCCAGGGCGTGGTCCGCTTCGATCGGGCGGATGATCTCCTGATGGAGCCGACCCATATCCGCTTTCGCCGCGGCCTCGGCTATGTGCCCGAGGATCGCCGCATCGTGCCTTCCTTGACCGTCCGTGAAAATCTCCGCCTGGGACTCGTCGCCTCCCCGCTCAAGACCGGGGAACAGGCGGTGATCGACCGGATCGCCAAAACCTTCCCGCGCCTGAAGGAACGCCTGGATCAGCAGGCGGACACCCTGTCCGGCGGCGAGCAGCAGATGCTGGCGATCGCCCGCGCCATGGCGTCCGAGCCGAAGATGATCATGCTGGACGAGCCGTCGGAGGGCATCATGCCGGTGCTGGTGGACGAGATGTTCGACCTGTTCCTTCGGCTGAAGGCGGAGGGCGTGACCATCTTGCTGGTGGAGCAGAACGTCGAGCGCGCGCTTGCCATCTCCGATCGCGCCTACATCATGGACCAGGGAGTGATCGTCCATCAGGCCGCCGCCGCCGATCTCCTCGCGGACAAGGATATCCAGGAGCGCTACTGCTCGGTCTGATGGCCATATGGCTAGCCATGCAGGTCCAAGGAAACGGCACCTTCCCGCTTCTTAGCCTATCGTGCACACGACAAGACAAGGCCGCCGACGCGAAGCCATATTGTCGATTTCAGAGCAGGAAGGCGCCTGAGCGCGTTCATGGGCGATGAATTTACGATCATCTGCCGGCAGCGATATAGGTTCGGATTTTGATCCGGCGTGAGCGGTTCGGGTGGACATCAACCAAATCAAGTACTTCCCTGCCCTGACGGAAACTCTGAACTTCACCGAGGCCGCCCGCCAGAGCGGCATGTCCCGCCCAAGCCAAACTTCAAGCTTGCCGAATAACCACTCTTCGAGGAATCGCTCAGATTGGCTGTCTCCGCGTGCAGTCGGAGCGCGAGGACTGGATTCAGCAGATGGTGGCGGGCGGGACGGGTGTATGCGCGCTCCCCGAACGATCCGCCATCGTGGACGGCATCGTGCTGAAGCCGGTGCAAGATCTGACCCTGTCGCGCCACGTCTCGCTGGTGGCGGTTTCGAGGTCGGGCAGCCCCGGGGAAGTGTGCCAAATTCTGATGCTGGCCACCGGCTTCGACTGGTCGCCGAGCTGAATTCAGAGGAAATTCCCGCAAACGCCCCCTCGCCTGAAAGACGACCCCGCGGGATGGCTCTCGCGCTCTATCGAAACTATTCTTGCAGGCTATTGGCATCTTTGACGCCGATCTCCCAGATACTGGTCAACACCAGTCGAAGGAGCAGCAGCATGCGCTACCGTAAATCGGACGAAGCCATTTCCCGGCTGACGCCGGAACAATATCGCGTCACGCAGGAGAACGGCACCGAGCGCCCTTTCACCGGCGAGTATGACGATCACTTCGAGCCCGGCATCTATGTCGACATCGTTTCGGGGGAGCCCCTGTTCGCCTCGTCGGCGAAGTTCAGTTCGGGGTGCGGCTGGCCGGCGTTTTCCAAGCCCATCGTCCAGGAGAACGTCAACGAGCTGCGCGACGCGAGCCATGGCATGATCCGCACCGAGGTGCGTTCGGCCGGTGGCGACAGCCATCTGGGCCATGTGTTCAACGATGGCCCGGCCGACCAGGGCGGCCTTCGCTACTGCATCAATTCGGCAAGCCTGCGCTTCGTGCCGAAGGACGACATGGAAGCCGAAGGCTACGGTGAATATCTCGATCAGGTGGAGGACAGATGATGATCGAACGCGCAATTCTGGCCGGTGGCTGCTTCTGGGGCATGCAGGATCTGATCCGCAAGATGCCCGGCGTCGTCAAGACCCGCGTCGGCTATACCGGCGGCGATGTGCCCAACGCCACCTATCGCAATCACGGCACCCATGCGGAAGGTCTCGAGATCGAGTTCGATACCGAGGTGGTCAGCTATCGCAAGTTGCTGGAGCTGTTCTTCCAGATCCACGATCCGACCACGCTTGACCGGCAGGGCAACGACCGTGGCGCCAGCTATCGCTCGGCGATCTACTACACCTCCGAGCAGCAGAAGCAGGTGGCGCTGGACACGATTGCCGATGTGGACGCGTCGGGCCTTTGGCCCGGCAAGGTGGTGACGGAAGTGGCGCCGGCGGGCGCTTTCTGGGAAGCCGAACCCGAGCACCAGGATTATCTGGAGCGTTTTCCCAACGGCTATACCTGCCACTTCCCACGCCCCGGCTGGGTGCTGCCTACCCGTGAAGCGGCTGAATAGGTCGAGGACATCGCCCACGCCGCCGGCCACGACCGGCGGCGGTGACGGAACTGGCCGACCCCACGGGACTGCGACTGCCCACGGTGATGCGGCATCTTTCCGTTCTGGAGGAGGCAGGGTTGATAACCACCTCCAAGGCCGGGCGGATACGGACCTGCGCCATCGTGCCCGAGGCTCTGGAGCCGATGCGGACCTGGCTCGATGAACAACGGGCCATCTGGGAAGCCCGGCTCGACCGGCTGGATGCATTCGTGATGAACGTCATGAAGGAACGTGAAGAATGACACGGAACCAGGCCGCAGACGGCGCGCACCCTGCGGCGGCTGATGACGGAAAGAGCCGGTTTGCGACGCTCACCTTCCAGCGGGACGTGGCCGCACCGGCCTCGGTGCTGTGGAACTGGGACTGCAAACTCTGGGCAAGCTGGAACGCTTCGTCACATCCCGCTGAAATGCTGCGACGTCCCGTCGGCTCGACTGTGGTTTGTTCGACTGTGGATTGTTCGACTGCGGCTTGTCGAATTGGATGAGCCCGGGGAAGCGCAGCGCTTCGGTCTTCTCTCGGCACCGTCCGCCATCTTGCCGGTGATCTGGGCCTGGAAACGGTGAGCGCCGTCGCCGCCTTCTCCAAATTGCATTTCCAAGAGCGTCACCGAGATCGCGATGGATGCCGGCTACAACGCGCCGGACGCCCTCGCCCGCGCCTTTCGGCAACGGTTCGGGCAATCGCCGTCGTCGTTCCAGAAGTCTACCGACTGGCTGCCCGTCAGCGGCGAAGAGGTGCGCGACTTCCCGCTCTGCTGGCGGCGCTTCGCGTTCTTCCCTGAAGTGCCGGAACACGAGGCGGTCGCTCGGACGCCAAGCGGCTGAAGGCTTTGGAAGATGAGAACGGCAGGCTTGAAGAGGCTTCTGGCCGACGCCATGCCCGACAACGCTGTCTTGAAGGACCTGGCGGCAGAACTGAGCGAGGACCGTGGCTCCGGGGGAGCCGCGTAAGCCGGGTGAAGGTGACGCCTGCCGCCAGGCGGGCTGCCGTGATCCATGCTCGAACGGCGCATGGGATCGGCGAACGGCGGGCGCTTCCGCATCCTGGTGGTGGTCGACGACTTCAGCCGGGAATGCCTGGCGCTGGTCGCAGGAACCAGGCGTCGGCTGGCACCATATCGCGCCCGGCAAGCCGCAGCAGAACGCGTTCGCCGAGCGTTTCATCGGCCGGCTGCGCGGCGAATGCCTGAACGAGACCCTGTTCATGCCGCTCGCCCAGGCCCGCGCCGTGCTGGCCTTCTGGCGGGACGCCTACAACCGGGTCCGCCCACATCCAAGCCTCGGCGGCGCCACGCCCATCGAGGCCCACCAACAAGCGATCGCGCAAGCTCTGCCCAGCAAGGGCATCAAAAGCGCGGAGGACTCCACCTTTGACGGCAGGAAAAACGGGGAACAGTTTGCAAAAGCATGCCTCAAGGTGCTCGTGTCGGGTCTGGATGTGAAAGCCGTCCTTCGTCGGACGGGGCGCTCAAGGTTAAGTCATGACCCAGAACGGTCACCCCGAGAGAATCTCTTTCCGCCAGCCTTTTGCCATATGGTTGGGCCTGCCGCCGCTGTCGGCAGCTGGAGCTTGCGGGATTTCATGGCAGTGAAGACCTGCGCTGACATTCGTCAAACTGGCTTCGCGCCAACGCCATCGTCCTGTTTTGTGGAATCGCTGAAGCACGTCCCGTGGTCGCCAGACCGTGCGACATCGGCCTGTACCTCTGTCGGTTCGTACGAGAGCGCATCGAGCGCCTGTCGTAGTACCGAGGCTGCTGCCGCGCGCTCCTCAGCGGACATGCTGCTCGGGACAGCGTCCAGCGTGAGGTGCGGCAGCTCGGCGCGAATGGACGCGCGGCCATCGACCAGCTCGTCATGGCGATCGATCACCCGCCAGGTGCCGACCTCCTGGGCGATGCCGCGCACCCGCAGGCGTCCAACCTCCTCGCAATGGATCGCATGCTTCACCAGCGCGTAGGTCTCGTAGGAGATCAGAATGCCGCCCGGCGGAGCCTCGTGTTCGAGCCTGGATGCGAGGTTCACCGTGCCGCCGATGATCGTGTAGTCCATCCGGTCTTCGCTGCCGAAATTGCCGACCGTGCAGTAGCCGGTGTGGATGCCGATCCGGCAGCGCAGCGGCTGGGCGATGCCGGCATCCCGCCAGATCGTGGAAAGCTCCTGCATGCGCTTTTGCATGGCGATCGCCATGGTCACACAGGCCAGCGCATCCTCCTTGACGCCATGGGTCTCCGGATCGCCGAAGAAGACCATGATCGCATCGCCGATATATTTGTCGATCGTCGCACCGTGATCGAGCGCCACGCGCGCCATCTCGGTCAGGTAGTGGTTGATCAGCTGGGTGAGGTCCTCGGATTCCATCTGGTCCGTGGTCTCGGTGAAGCCGGCGATGTCGGAGAAGAACACGGTGAGCTTCTTGCGCTGGCTGGCGAGCTGCACCTCCTGCCGGCCGGCGAAGATCGAGTCGTAGACTTGCGGCGCCAGATATTTGGCGAGCTTGGTCGAGAGGGTCTCCAGCTCCTGGTTCTTCTGCTCGAGCGCCCGGGTGCGATCCGCGACCTGACCCTCCAGGCCGGCATAGGACTGGCTAAGCCGCTCCGCCATGTCGTTGAACGCGCCGGCAAGCACCTCGAGCTCGTCATGGGTGCGGATCTCGATCCGGTCGGCGAGGTCGCCCCCGCCGATCCGGGCAGCACCCGCCTGCAGCCGGTGGATCGGTCCGGTCATGCGGCGCGCCAGCAGCAGGCCCGCCCCCGCCGCCAGCAGCACGCCGACCAGCACCAGGGCAACCGTGCGCAGCATCGAGGCGTAGAGCGGCCGATTGGCTTCGTCGAGCGGCAGGTCGACGAACACCCGCCAGCCGAGAGGCAGGATCGGCGCGAAGAGGCTGAGCGCCTCGCGCCCTTCCGGATCGGGCGCCACCATCGGCGCGCCGGCGGTGGCACCGGCGAGTGCTGCGGCGACCTGCGGCAGATGGATCAGCTCGGTCCGGCGCAGCACCAGGCCGATGTCGGGATGGGCGATCAGCCGCCCTGCCTGGTCGACCACATAGGCGCGCCCGCTTTCGCCCACCTCGATGTCGGCGATCACGTCCCAAATGAATTTGAGATTGACCTCGGCCACCGTCACCCCGCCGCCCCGACCGCGCCCGGCGAGGGCGATGGTCATGTAGGGCTCCGACTCCTTGTGGAAGTAGACCCGGCCGTGCCATGTGCCTTTGTCGCGTGCTTCCATGAAGGCCGGCTCGGCCGAATGGTCGTCACCGCTGGCGACCACGTCCAGGCCGACGCGCGAGGTCCGAAGCTGTTCCCGGCCGTCGTCATCGAGCCATGAGAGCTCGGTGATCGACGGCGCCTGGCGCAGCAGCCGGATGAAGTCGAAGCGCTGCTGTTCGGCGCCTTCGGGACCTGTGTAAGCGCCGGCATGGGAGGTCCAGCCGAGCTGTCCTTCGATGCCGGCAACGAATTGCTCAATGGCGCGTGCGGCCGAAGCTGCTTTCTCGTTCTCGATACGGACCAGCGCATCGCGCTGCACCCCGAAAGCGAACCAGATCTGCACGGCCCCGCTCACCACCAGAGCGCCGGCCACCAAGGCCGCAAGCGTGAGGGCGTATTTGCGCAGCAGCCGGCCGCGCGGCGCCGAGGGCGCTGTCATTCGATCACCTCGTCGGCGCGTAGCAGGATCGACCGCGGGATCTCCAGGTCCAGCTTCTCGGCGGTCCGCCGATTGACCACCAGCTCGAATTGCGTGGCGAGCTGGATCGGCATGTCGGCCGGGTCGGCACCGTCCAGGATGTCGTCGACATAGGCGCCCGCACGTCGGAACATCGCCGGGTGATCGGCGCCGTAGGACATGAGCCCGCCTATCTCGACGAAATTGCGCTGCTCCGCCATCGTCGCGATGCCCATGGCCAGGGCTTTCTGCGCAATATCTTGCTGCAGCAGGTGGGTCAGAAAATCGCGCACGATGATCATGCCCTCGGCCCCTGCCTCCTTGGCCGCGCGCATCAGCTTGTCGAGCGCCGCACGCTCCTTGCTCTCGACGCCGAGCCGGACGGCGGCCAGCCCCTGCGCGCGCGCCGCCTGCTCGGTCTTCTCGCCCCAGGAACGGTAGAGCGGGTCGATCGAGTTGTTCAGGATGGCCACCGTCCTCAGCCCCGGGACCAGCTCCCGCAGCAGCTCGACGCGCTTGTCGGCCAGATCTTCGCCGAAGGGCGAGAAGCCAGTGACGCTGCCGCCCGGGCGATGCAGGCTCTGAAACAGGTCGGGATAGAGGACGGTCGAAGGCAGGCCCATCGCGACCACCGGAATCTGCGGGGCGCGCTCGCGCACGGCAAGTGCTGCGGCGATGCCGGGCACGACGATCACGGCAACGCCCTGCGCCACGACATCATCGAGGAGAGCCGGAAAGCGGGCGAGGTCGCCATCCGCATAGCGATCGACCAGCGTGATGTCGACGTCCGGCGTCCGCCCGACCTCCTGCAGACCGCGCCGCAGACTATCGACGAAAGGTTGATCGCTCGTCCGCGAAGCTATGCCGAGATAGGCGACCAGCGGTTTTGTGGCGGCGCGGGCCTGTCCGGCCAGCGTCCCGGCGAGCGCCCCACCCGCCGCAACGACGAAATCCCGACGCCTCATGGCGATGCCCTCGATGACCGCAGGGCTTGATCTTGATCCTGGGCGCTATCGCCGTCAATCGAGTTCAAAGCTTTGGGCGCGCGTGCAAGAGTCCAGCATTCGCTGTGCAGTCGTCGACCCGTTCATCTGTTTCCGGCATGGAGAGTGTCCAGCGCATCAAGGCCGGCGCGTGCCCCCCCCCCGACCCGGCCGGCGCGGCGTCACACGGACGGCATGATGGGTGGCACCGCCGACGTCGTTCGTTCCAGAGCCTGCTCAAGTACCTGTATGCAGGTCTCCGCATCGCCGCCCGACCACCGCCCCGCAACGGCTGTCGGCAGCTTTCGATAGACCTCGGTGCTGTTGACCACGCTTTTGTGCGCCACGCCCAGGAGATCGATGCTGCCGGGCGCGGTCACATCCTGTCTGATCGCATCGATCCGGTTCAGGTGGGTCGCGACATGGGTCGCGGGCAGCGTTTCGCCGCAATAGGCGAGAACGAAACTGTCGAAATGTCGAGGGTTGATCGGGTCATAGGCGAGCCTGGCACACAGCGCCCGGGCCGAGCGGGCGATGATCAGGCCGGGTCCATGGCGCGCTGCCGCAACCCGCTCGGCGAGTGCCGCCTTGGCGTCCGGGTCGACCAGGCTTGCGAGCATGACGGCGTCGAAGGACGGGCGTTCACGGTCGTCCTGCAAGCGGAGGCTGCCCGCATCCTCCCGGACGACGGTCAAGCCGCCGGGCGTTAGGATCTCCAGACGTTCAAGGTTCCCGATCAGGCGCGCTGCGTGATCGATGGCGGTCGGATCACGGTCGATCAGCGTCATCCGTGCGCCGGTCATCAGATGAAGGAAGAGCCCGCTCAGCGGCAACGGACCGGCGCCGCAAAAGGCGATCGTCTTGTCGGCCAGGGCGCTCCGCCAACCGATATCGGCCGAAGCGCCGCTCGCGGCCGCGAGTGCGGCTGCCGCGCGGTCGAGCCGTCGGATCCTGTCGCTCCGCAGGCTGTCGCCGTCAAGAAGGCGCTCGCGGACGAAGCGCGGGCGCAGCGGCTGCTGCAGCATGGCGATCTCGGCGCGCGCCATCAGTTCGTAATTCCGGACATAGGGAAAGCTCTGCAGCACGAGCTTCGCCATCTCGAGCCTGAGGTCGCGATCGGCGTCGTCCGGCAGGTCCGGCAGCGACAGACCGGCGACCTCGTCCCGGTTCAGCCTGCGGCCGGCTTCGAGCCCGGCCCTGGCCCGTTCCTCCAGCCGACGCCGCTGCGTATGGTCGGCTTCGTTGCCTCGGAAGAAGCGCATCTCGATTCCGGCGTTGATCGCCGCGGCGAAATGCTTCTCGAGCTCACCCTCGGCCAGGGCGGCGATCCGCTTCAAGGTCCTGGCGCGCTCGGCCAGATCAGGGTCGGCGTCCAGCCGCCCCAGCACGTGACCGACGACACCTGCATGTACAGACTCCTGCTCGACGGTCCGCACGAGCGGTCCGGCGGCCGTCGTATCGGGCGGCAGGTGATGCTCGCCGAAATGCCGGCAGAGATAGCCGATCAACCGCGTCAGGTTGCGGTTGACGGTCGGCGAGGGGGCGAGCGGCGCATACTCGCCGATAGCGGGATTGCAGCGCTTGAGAAGCGGCGTCAGCTGATCATGGATCGCGGGCTCGGGACACGGCTCCCGACGGAACGAGAAGCGCCGGCCTTCCCGATGGCGCTCTATTATCGACCAGTCGACCTGCTCCCAACCGAGAATCCGGCCGATCAGATGTTCGCCCAGGAGGCCTGGGCTGACGTCCAATGCAGCCCGGCGACCGTGCCTCGATCTTCTGCCCATGTCGACTTCCCGCTCGATCGCCCGCAATTCGTCAATCTTTCATTCTGTTGTCGTCGATTATCTTGCGCCTGCCGCATGGCGGATACTTGTCGATCAATGGATGGCAATCAATGATTATCTTTTCATTTTGAAACAATTCAAGAATATAGATTTGAATTGTAATGAGTCTAATATGCAAATTGACTTGAATATTGCTGAGTATTGATTTGCCCATTTGTAAAGAGCTTGGTCGTCGATGGCTGATGATCTTGCCGGGCGCCGCCTTGGAACATCAAGCGAAGCGGACAACAGCAGGAGAGATCTCATGCAGCGAAGGGTTGCTCTGCGTCGCTTCCCGTGCCGATCCCGAAGGCCGCCCCTTCGTTGCCGGCTTCACGTCTGAGGGGCGGAACCGCCCCGAGATCGTGGTGTCCGTCCGCCGGCCTGGCCGCTTCGCCGGACCGACGCGCCCAAGGGCCGGCATGCCTACAACGATGGCGCCTCCATGCCGGGCGAGGGCTCGGGTGCAAGCTCGTCGGCGTGGAGAATCAGCGGGTGGTGGCGGGAGGCCTTCAATGCAGCCGGCTGGGCTGCGCGGTGGCGCACGTCGCTTCGCCATAGCTGACCAGCGGGTGAAGCGGCAGCTTCAGCTCCTTCTGACGCAGCAGCATGGCGAGGCAGCCGGCACCGTCGATCAGGTCCGAAAGTGCCTGAGGATGCACGAGATAGCGAGCGATCGCGCCCGCATGGGCGGTCATGCCGGCCTGGCTCGCGGCGATCAGGCTGACGATGATGATCTCGTCGCTGCTGACGCTGCGGCAGCGCGGCCCGTGAAAGCCGAGATCGCGCCGGCAATGGTCGCGGAGCGTCTGGTAGAGACCATGGAAGGACGCGAGCGCCGGTTCGACCATGCTGAGGCCGAAAGCGACGTGAAACCCCTTTGCCAGCGCCCGCTCCGGGCCTTCGGCAAGCCGGTTGCGCAACGCCCAGATGAGCAGCTGCTCACCGATTGCAAGCTGGTCGATGGCAAGGGCCGGAAAGCTGCCGTCGCGTTCATCGTGGACGCGCGCTTCAAGAGATTGGGTCAAGGATGCCGTCCTCCAGCAGGATATCTTCGCACCGGCGCTCTTCGTGCTCGCGCCGCTTGCGCTCGATCGCCAGACAGCGGGTCATCGGCGGGCAGGCCGGCGGTGCCGCCGCCCACCCGCCTGACGGAGCCGACCAGCGTTGCCATCGGCTGCGGCCGTTCGCTGGTCAGGCCGAGCAGGACCAGGTCCACCAGATCTTGCGTACCGAGCGATGGCGATGCTCTCATCGCTTTGCTCCGAAGTGATTGATTCGCACATGGCCCGAAATCGCTCATCATTATTGAGTAAAATCAAAGTCGATGCAATATTTTACCTTTAAATTTCCGAAGATTGGAATTATTCAAACCAAATAAAACTAGTATAATTATTTAATTAGAACTGGAAAAAATCAAAACATCGGCGCATTTATTTGCAGGCACGGCAGATCTGCTGGATGCAGTGGTGCCACGAGCGGCTGGGCGGCGTTGGGATGATCGAGGATCGCCGCCTCGATCGCGAACACCGCCTTGATGGTGTCGGCGGTCAGGACGTCCGTCGGCGTGCCAAGTGCGATCAGCCGCCCGGCGCGCATCAGGCCGATCTCGTCGGCGACCGCGGCGGCGAGGTTCAGGTCGTGGAGAATGGCGAGCACGCTGCCGCCGGCCCGGGCGACCGCCGCGGCGATCGCCAGAACCTGCTGCTGATGGGCGAGATCGAGGCTGGAGGTCGGCTCGTCGAGCAACAGGAGCTTGCCGTCGAAGCGGTCGCTGCCGTCCATGAGCTGGGCGAGCACGCGCGCCAGCTGCCCCCGCTGCTGCTCGCCGCCGGAAAGGGTCGGGTAGTGCCGGCGGGCGAGATGGCCGACATCGGCGGCGGCCATCGCAGCCTCGATGATCCGTCGATCGATGGCGGCCGAGCTCGATCGGCGGTGGGGGCTCCGGCCGAGCGCCGTCACCTCGGCGACGGTGAAGGCGAAGCCGAGGCTGGTGCTCTGGGAGAGCACCGCGCGGCGCCGGGCGAGATCCCTCGCCGGCCAGTCGCCGAGCGGCCGGCCGCCGAACCTGACCTCGCCCCGGCTGGGTTGCAGCGCGCCGCTCAGGACGCGCAGCAGGGTCGACTTGCCGGCACCGTTCGGGCCGAGCAGGCAGGTCACGCACCCCGGCCGGAGGGCGAGCGACACGTCGTCCAGCAGCCTGGCACCGCCGATCTCGACCCGGATGTTCAGCGCCTCCAGCGCCGGCTGCTGGGCCTTCGCGGTCATCCGGAAAGGCCGCGCCGACGGGCGAGCAGCCAGAGGAAGAACGGCCCGCCGACGGAGGCGGTGACGATCCCGATCGGCAGCTCCGCCGGCAGGACGACGGTGCGCGCCGCCATGTCGGCGAGCAGCAGCAGGCAGCCGCCGAGCAGGGCGGAGGCGGGCAGGAGAGAGCGATGGTCGGGGCCGATCGCGAGTCGGATCAGATGCGGCGTCACCAGGCCGACGAAGCCGATCACGCCGCTGACCGCGACCCCGGCGCCGGTGATCAGGGCGGTGAGGATGATGGTCAGCCGCTTGGTGCGATCGACGTCGAAGCCGAGATAGTGGGCCTCGGCCTCGCCCAGCAGCATGGCATTCAGAGCACCGGCAAGGTGCCGCAGGATCAAGGCCGGCAGCAGAATGAGGGCGAGCGCCGGCAGGAGCGCGCTCCAGGTGATCGCCGCCAGACTGCCCATCAGCCAGAAGGTCAGCTCACGCAGCTGCTGGTCGTCGCTTGCGAAGGTGAAGACGCCGAGCAGCGCACTGGCCAATGCATTCACCGCGATCCCGGCGAGCAGCATGGTCGGAATCTCGATGACGCCGTCCCGGGTCGCGATGCGCTGCACGATCAGGGTGACCAGAAGGCCGCCGACAAAGGCGGCGACCGGCAAGGCGAATGGCCGAAGCGCCGGGGCGAGCGCGCCCGCGACGGCGCTGCCGGCGACGATCATGGCGACGGCGCCGAGGGCCGCACCGGTGGACACGCCGATCAGCGCCGGATCGGCGAGCGGATTTCGGAACAGCCCCTGCATCGCCGCCCCAGCGATCGCAAGCCCGGCGCCGACCGCGAGGCCGAGCAGGGCCCGCGGCAGGCGGATTGCCAGGACGACCGCCTGGTCGCGGGGCAGGATCTCGGCGCCGACCGGCAGGCCGAGCGCGTCCAGCAGGATCATCAGCACGTCGCGTGGTGCAATCGGCACGGCGCCCCAGCCGATCGACAGGATGAAGCAGACGAGGAGCGCCAGACTCAAAACCACCAGAGCGGCAGGGCCGGGCTGCAGCGGCCGGCGGATCGCGGGACCGCGCGAAGACGCCGCCGTCTTGGCCTCGAGATCGTCGGCCTCACAATCGCGACTTGCCGCCATGATCCGTTCTGCCGCGATCTCCGCCGGGGAAAGCCGCCAAAGGCGTCAAGAAAGCACGCATACCCGTCCAGCGACTGGCGCATTCGGCGATGACGCCTCCAAGTCCATGCGGTGGCCACGCCACTGCCACTAGTTGAGGGGCTCGGGTGTGAGGTTGGCGAGGGCTTGGGCCAGCTCGCGTGCGGCCTCTGCTGTGCGCGGGCCGAAGCCGAGCAGGAGCAGGCCGTCCATGCTGACCAGCGCGCGGTTGCGGCCGGCAGGCGTGAGCGCGATGTCGGGCTGATCGAGCAGCGCGTCCGCCCCGCCGGCGATCTCGAGCGAGCGGTCCATGGTCAGGATCACGTCGGGGGCCGCCTGGATCGCCGCTTCCGGCGACAAGGGCTTGTAGCCCTCGAGCCCGGTGATCGCGTTGGCGGCGCCCGCGAGGCGCATGATCCCGTCAGCCGCGGTTCCCGTGCCGCCGACCATCGGCGCGCCCCGGCCGGTGTTCAGGACGAACATGACCCGGAGCGGTGCGCCCGGCGTGCCGATCTCCTCGGCGAGTACTTCGAACTCGGCATGCACTTTGGCAGCAAGCCGCTCGCCCTGATCGCTCAGGCCGACAATCGTCGCGACCTCTTCGATCTTCCGCACCACGCCGTCCGGCGTGGGCTCGTCAGCGATCCGCCGGACGTCGATGCCGGCCTCTGCGAGCTGATCGAGCACGGCAGGCGGGCCCGAGCCTTCGATGGCGATCACCTGATCCGGCTGCAGCGCCAGGATCGGCTCGGCCGACAGGCGGCGCATATAGCCGATGTCGGGCAGTTCGTCCGCCGCCTCCGGATAGAGGCTGGTGCTGTCGACCGCGACCAGCAGGTTTTCGGCACCGAGCGCGTAGATGATCTCGGTGACCGCCCCGCCGATCGCGACCAGGCGTTTCGCCTCCCCCGCGCGCGGCGCCGTCGGCGGCAGGGCCAGCATGAGGGAAACGAAAGCTGCGGCAAGCAAGCGGGGCATCATCCGGCCTCCCTCGGCGGCACGCTTTCGGCAAGCTCGCGCCAGGCCGGATGTTCCACCTCGCCCCTCTTGTGCTCGCCGAACACCGAGCCGCATCGGCGTTGGCGACGGCAGTGCTGCGAGCGCGTCTTGGATTTGTCGAGGTCCGAGCATGCACCCCCCATCGATCTGAGCGGCTGGCCAGAATTGCGGCTGGCCGATTCCATCAGGCAGTGCAGATTATGAGCCTCTCGATCTCAAGACTTCAAGTAAAAAATAGAATTTTAGAATCATTCAATTAATGCAAACTAGGATTGATCAAGAATTGTCATTTATAACTATTATAAAGAAAAATATAATTTCGATATTCTTGATCGACATATCTTGGCAAACAGGCGGATCGACATTAAAAGAAGCGTGATCAACAGCGAAAGACAGGGTTTTTCAGCCATGGCGACGGTGCATCAGCTCAAGACCTGGGCGACCACCCAGGCCGAGGAAGACGGCATGAACGACGGCCACGCCGTCTTCTGGCGACGGATGATCGAGCTGCTCGCCGAACGCAGCCTTGCCGGCAAGCGGGTGCTGGACTTCGGCTGCAATCAAGGCGGCCTGCTGCGCATGCTGCATCAGACCCACGGCTATGAGAGTGCCCTCGGCGTCGATATCGCCGAGGAATCGATCGTCAAGGCCAAGGGTTGGTCCGGCCTGATCCCGGTCCGGTTCGAGACCCGCGAGCGGCTGGATGGCCTGAACAACATGTTCGACCTCGCGCTCAGCCACGAGGTGCTCTACCTGCTCCCGGATCTGGATGATCACGCACGTCAGATCTTCGCCTGCCTCAAGCCCGGCGGCGTCTACTACGCCGCCACCGGGTGCCATCGCGAGAACCCGGACTGGGAGGCCTGGAAGCCGGCGATCCAGGCGATGTCCAACCTGCCGGTGCAGGACCACTCGCTCGACGACTGCGCCAGCGCCTTCGACCGGGCCGGCTTCAAGGTCTATGCGCGGCCGTTCCGGATCGACGAGTTCCTGCCGATCAAGGTGACCTGCAGCCTGATGCCCGGAGTCGCGGCGAAGCTGGCCTATTGCACCGGCGTCAAGACGCTGTTTCGGCTGGTCAAGCCGTCCTGATCATGGCCGGCGACTTCTACGATTCCGACCTGGTGGTCGCGAGCTATGACCTTCTGACCGAGCAGGCGAATCGTCAGATCGAGGGCGATGCCGCCTTCTATCTCGACTGCGCGCGACGCTACGGCGCCCCGGTGCTTGAACTCGGCGTCGGCACCGGACGCATCGCCTGGGCGCTGGCCGAAGCCGGGCATCAGGTGGTCGGCATCGACCGTTCCGGGAAAATGCTGGCGGCGGCCAGGCGCAAAGGCGAGGCGCTGTCGGCCGGGCTGCGGGCGCGGCTGGCGCTGCATCGGGACGACATCGCCACCTTCGAGGTGAACCGGCGCTTTCCGCTCGCCCTTATTCCGTTCAGCACCTTCCAGCATCTGACCACACCCGAGGCGCAGCGCGCCTGCCTTGTCCAGGTGCGACACCATCTGGAGGCCGAGGGCCGGCTGATCTTGGATATATTCGACCCGGTGCTCGACGCCTGCGTGCCGGGCGCCGGAACGCCCAATCCGACCCGCGAGGCGATCGATCCAGCGACCGGCGACGTCCTTCGCCGCTTCACCGTTTCGCGCATCAACGATCCCCTGACCCAGAGCTTCAGGGAGACCTTCCGCCTCGAGCGCTACGATCGCTCCGGCGAGCTGCTGCTGCGGGACGAGGCGACCCATCACCTGCGCTGGGCGACGCGCCAGGAAATGACCTATCTGTTCGAGCTCACGGGCTTCGGGGTCGAGGCGGAGTATTCGGATTTCGAGCGCAGCCCGCCCGCCTATGGCCAGCGTCAGATCTGGGTCGTCCGTCCGGTGTAATCACACGCCAGTCGCGCCGGCGGCGGCCCGCCGCTCAGCGGCTGCGGCGGCGCTTGGCGTGGCTCTGCTTGATCGGCACGGCGTAGAGCTCGACCCGGTGGCGCACCACGTCATAGCCGAACTCCTTGGCGATGAACTGCTTCAGCCGCTCCAGATCCGGGTGCCGGAACTCGTGGACGTCGCCCGAGACCAGGTCGATCAGATGGTCATGCGGCTCCTTGGAGCAGAGCTCGAAGCGGGCATGCCCCTCGCCGAAATCGTGGCTCTGAATGATCCGCGCTTCCTCGAGGGCGCGCAGGGTGCGATAGAGTGTGGACAGGCTGATCTTGGGATCGATCTCGGAGCAGCGCTTGTAGAGCTCGTTCGCGCTCGGATGATCCTCCGCCTCGGTCAGCACCTTCGCGATGGTGCGCCGCTGTCCGGTCAGCTTGAGCCCGGCTTCCCGGCATTGCCGCTCGATCTGATTTTCCATGGCCGCCAATTCGCAATGTCGCTCGCAAATGCACAGGTGCCGATCCTAGAGCGTTCAAATGCGAATTAGAAGCATTATTATTCCAGCCTTGGGCTTGTGACGTTCAGGCCTCGGCCTTGACCGTCTGCAGCACCTCGAAGCCCTCGAAAGTCGGATGGCCGAGATAGACCTCGCCATGGCCGCCGGCGTTCTTGTGCGCCTGGCGAAACGCCTCCGAGCGGGTCCAGGCTTCGAACGCCTGATGCGACGCCCAGACCGTGTGCGAGGCATAGAGTGTGTGGTCCTCGCGCTCAGGGCCGCGCAGCAGATGAAACTCGACGAAGCCCGGCACGGTCTCCAGATGGGTCTCGCGGCTGAGCCAGATCTCCTCGAACGCCTTTTCGGCACCGGGCTTCACCTGGAAACGGTTCATGGCGATGAACATGAGCGAGGTTCCTTTGGGCTGTCACGGGTGGCTGTGGCTCAAAAACGAAGATTGACGGTCAGACGGAAATCCCGGCCCGCCTCCTTGATCGCCGCGCCGGCACGGCGATAGTCCTCGTCCAGCAGGTTGTTCACGCGCAAGCCAACCTCGGCGCCGTCAAGCTGCCCGTCGGCTCCGGTCCAGGTAACATAGGCGTCGTGGACGAGATAGTCCTCGGTCGGCGGCTCGTCGGCGGCGACCCGATCATGCTCTTCGGCATAGGTGCCGTGATAGCCGATGGTGAGCGCCGGGTTCGACAGGCGGACACCGAGGTCCAGCCCCCATTCATCGGCCGGCATGTCGACCAGCGGCCCGTCGTCGACCAGATCGTCGCCGCGCACCTGGCTGTAGGCGAGGCCGGCGAAGACGGTGCCGGTGTCGTAGCGAAGTCCTGCCTCGAAACCGTCGATCTCCGCCTCGTCGATATTCTGCAGCGTGGTGACGCCACCGAGAATGTCGACATCCCGGGCGATGAAGTCGTCGGCGTCCGTATGGAACCAGGTGATGTCGAAACGCAGCGCATCGTCGTCGACCAGGAGATCGTCGAAGCCGATGCGCACACCGGCCTCGTAGGTCTCGGTGCGCTCCGGCTTGAGGTCCGGATTGGCGACGAAGAAATTGTCGGGAACGACCGGGCCGCCCGGAAACAGCGGAAAGCCGCCCGGAAAATGCAGCCCGCTGATGAACAGATCCTGGGCGCGCGGCGCGTTGAAGCCTTCGCCATAGCTGCCGAACAGCGTGAGAAAATCGGTGACGTCGAGGCTGGCGCCGAACTTTAGCGAGGTCTCGTCGTCCGAGCGCTCGACATCACCGCTCTCGCTCTCGCTCTCGATGTCGAAGCGGTCGTAGCGGATGCCGGGAAGCAGGGTCAGCCGGTCGAACAGGCGGATATCGTTCTGGAGATAGAGACCGATCGAGTCGCCGGTCGCATCGGGAAAGGCCGGCAGCGCCTCGGGGTCGGCCGGATCCGGCGGGCCGTCCGCGCCCGGCCGCAAGGTGGCGCCTTCGTTCCGATCGCGAAAATACTCGACGCCGAAGGTCAGGCTGCTCTCGATCTGCTCGCTGAGATCGACGGTCATGGTATTGTAGAGATCGACGCCGTTGGTCGCCACCTCACGCTGCTCAAGACGCTGATCGCTCAGCCGCTCCTCCTCGATGCCGGTGATCGTCCTGTAGGCGACGGCGTGCAGATCGAGCCACCAGAGCGACGGGCTGAGGTCATAGGCGATGCGCGCCGTGGTCCGCTCGCCGTCGCGGTCGCCGGCCTCGCTCGGATCGGATGCGACGGCATTGCCGTTGAGCGCGGTCGCACCGGAATCGTCGAGCCGATCATAGGACACCTCGAGCCGCTGATCGGCGGTCGGCTCGAAGCCCATCTTCAAAAGGGTACTCCTGGAGTCGAGCTCGGAAAAATCGAGCGTTGTGCCATCGCCCAGCTCCAGATCGTCGGAGTCCCGATAGTCATGGGCGGCGAGCGCATCGACCATGCCGGCCTGGCCGAAGGCGGCGCCCAGCAGACCGAACTCGTCATTGGCGCTCCGATAGCTGCCGCCGACCAACGCGCCCATCGGCTCGCCCGGCTCGAGAAGATCCGCGGCATCCACGGTCTCGACCGAGATCACGCCGCCGAGTGCGCCGCTGCCATAGAGGGCGGAGCTCGGCCCCTTGATCACCTCGACCCGCTTGATCAATGCAGGATTGACCAGCACACGCCCCTTATGGCCGCTCTGGAAATTCTGGCGCGTGCCGTCCTGGCGCATGATGATGCGATCGCTGCCGAGGCCCCGGATTTGCGGCAGCTCGGCCGCGGCGCGCGGCCCGCCGAGCGACGTGACGCCCGGCAGATCGCGGAGAATGTCGTCGAGAGACTGCGCCTGCAGCCGCTCCAGCCGTTCACCCTCCACCACGTCGACCGACGCCGGCACCGTTCTGGTCGAGCTCGGTGTGCGTGTCGCGGTCACCGTCACCGGATCCAGCGCGATCGCAGCGCCTTCCTGCGCCATCGTGGATGCCGGGCCCAGCGCCATGCCTGCCGACAGCAGCCCGATCGCTCCGGCGCCCATTTTCGTTTCTGACTTCATGAGACTCCCTCGACCCATGCCCGTTCCGGGGCGTTATCGACAATCTAAATGCAAATGATTTGCAAAAGCAATATGGATCGTCTCTGTTGGTGTGCGGTGACGGTAAGGGGTCACTCGAGGGTGAAGTTGATCGGCACCACCAGGGTGAGCTCCGTGTCTTTCATCTGCGGCGGCATGGCCGGCAGCGGCTGGGCGCGCTCGATCAGGCTCTCGACCGCCAGATCGAGAAGCCTGTAGCCGGAGCTGTTGCTGATCTCGTGATGCAAGACCCGCCCGTCGCGGTCCATGACGAAGCGGAGCATCACCACGCCCTCCTGGCGCCGGCGGATGGCGTTCTGGGGGTACATCTTGTGCTGCTCGAGCCAGGCCTGGAGGACCTGAAGATAGTCCGCGCGGGCGCCCGGGGAGCCGCCGCCGGCGCTGTCGTCACCGCTGCCGGTATCCGCCCCTTCCCGGGTTCCGGCCTCGCCGCCGGCGCCGGGCAGGGACGCGACCGTCGGGGCTCCGGCCGCATCACTGTCCGCGGGCTCCGGCGGCCGTGGTTTCGGCGGCGGCGGGACGATCGGCGCCTTTTCTTCCGATGGCGCGGTCGTGATGGCCGCAAGTTCCTTGGGCTCCACCGGCACAGCTTCGGCAATCTCGACTACCGGGGCTTCAGACGGCGGAATCCCGTCCGCCCGCAGCGGCATCGGCGCGATATCGGACGCGATCTCCGTGGCCTCTTCCGGCTGTATCTCGGCGGCTTTCCCGACCTCGCGCGGCGCTGCATCCCAAGGCTCGCTCTCGGGGACCGTCTCCAGGTCCGGGGTCACCTCCGAGATCTCCTCCGGCCCGACCTCGCTCGGCTCTTCGGGCGGCAGATTGGCGGCGAGCGCACCCGGCGCTGCCCCGGACGGGCCGAGCGCCGCGGCGATGCCGCCTTGACCGGTGTGAACCGCGCCAGCCGAGGGCGCCTGCCGCAGCCAGGCGGCGGCGATCGCAAGATGCAGCCCAAGGGCGATGGCGAGCGCGCCGCTCCACTGGGCTTTGGAGACTCCGATCAAGATGCGCCGGCCCGGGTCACCAGCAGCAGCTCCTCGATCCCGGCGGCGTTCAGGCGTTCGAGCATGTCGAGGACGTCGACGGCAGCGGCCCCGCTATCTGCCTTGATCCTGGCTTTCACCGCCGGCGCCTCAGCAAGCCGCAAAGCGATCGCCTCGTCCAGACCCTTGCGCTCGATCACCATGCCATCTAGCGCAAGCTCGCCGTCTGGACCGATCAGCAGCTCGAGTTCGCCGTCGGCGGCCGGGCCATCGCTCGCCGAGGCGGGCGGTTCGACCTCGAACGGATCGCTCGCCGCGAGGCGCCCCGCCAGCATGAAGAAGATCAGCAGCAAAAAGACGACGTTGATCAGCGGCAGGATACGCTCGTCACCATTGCCCGGGGGGCGGCGTCGATGCAGCGATGGCATCCTCGCGCGCATGTCAATCGCCGCCGTGGATGAAGGTCATATCCGTGACGCCGGCAGCATTCAGACGATCGAGCAGGCTGACCACGGGCTGAAGCGGCGTGTCCGCAGCGGGCTTGACCACGACACGAAGATCCGGCCGCCGCCCGAGCAGCGGTTCGATCCGAGCGCCGATCTCCTCCAGCGTCGTGGGAACACCGGAGAGGCGAAGGCCGCCATCCGCGTCGACCTCGATCAGCATCGCCCCGGCGAGCCCGCCGCCGCCAGCGGTCGGCACCGGTGGTTTCAGCCGGATTGTGCGCCAGTCGGCGAAGGACGAGGCGAGCATGAAGAAGACGAGCAGGATGAAGACCACGTCGATCAGCGGGGTGAGCCCGACCAGCGACCGCCGCCGCGCCGGATCAGACGCCAGCGCCGGATGCGGGCCGGAAGCGGGCATGGGGGTCGGCCGCGCCTTCGAGCTCGCTCGAAGGCGCGTCGCCATATGATGAAGTGAAGGTGACGAACAGTCGGCTGATCAGGCTCTCCAGTTCGTGGGCGAAGCGGTCGACCCGCTGCTCCAGCAGGTTCAGGACGGCGACCGTCGGGATCGCGACCGCAAGCCCGACGGCCGTGGTCAAAAGCGCTTCCCAGATGCCGCCCGAAAGGACCGACGGATTGACCTGCGCCCCCGCCGCCTCCAGCTGCTTGAACGCCTCGATCATGCCGAGCACGGTGCCGAACAGGCCGAGCAGCGGGGCGAGCGCGCCGATCAGCTCGAGCGTGCGGAAATGGCTGCGCAGCGCCGCCAGATGATCGGCCGCCAGCCGAAAGGCCGTCTCTCGCGCGGCTTCGCCGTCCGCCGTCCGCATGTCGAGCGCAAGCGCCGTGATCTCGACGCCGATCCCGCCGGCCGAGCGCGCGAGCGGCAGCGCCTCCCGGCCCCGGCCAGCCTGCACGAGCGCGGCGGCTCGCCCGATTTCCGGTGGCAGGCTCACGCCCAGTGTCCAGAACTGGTAGAGCTTCAACAGAAGGATCGCGAGGGCGACGATCGACATGGCGCCGAGAATCGCGACCACCGGACCGCCGAGCGTCAGCCAGCGGCCGATCAGGTCGACCAGCGGGAGGTCAGGCATGCCGCATGCCGGAAAGCTCAGATTTCATCGCATTCGTCCTTCTTCGCCGAGCACTACTGAATGAACGGCACGGTCGCCTGGGAGCGGGTGCTGATCAGGCTGAGGCAATCCTCCGGCGCGGCATCGCCGGCGCTGCAGCCGGTCAGACCGTTCAGCAGCATCCGCCCGATCCGATCACAGGCGAGACCCTTGAGGTCGAAGATCTTGACCGCCGTCTTGCCCGTCGGCAGCGGGGCGGCGTCGACCGCCACGCGCTCGACGATGATGCCGTCGGTGTCGAACATCACCAGATCGAGCTTCAGGCTGGAGAAGACGTGCTCGGTGCCGTTCTCGATCACCAGATAGGGCCGGCAGCCGCCCGCTGCCGCCTCCAACTTGTTGAGCTCGACCGCGACCTTGCCGGGCTCGCCGGCAAGCGCGGCACCCGCCAGCATCGTGGCCAGAGCACCGATCAGCCCTTTTGAAGCCATCACCGATTCTCCCCAAGGCCGGACATCGTTTTTATTGCGAATGCGTTGCAATACTAACTTCTCCTCTGAGCCCGGTCCAGCGGGACGACGCTCACCTTGGCCGAACGGCTTGTGCGAACCCTGTGCTTGCGCCACCAGATCACGATTCCGGTGACCGACAGCATGAAGATGACGAGGCCGGTGACGCAGATGACGATGCGGCCGGCCAGCCCCGCGATCCGGCCGCCATGGATCGGGAACTGGAGCTGCATGAAGATGTCGCCTGCCGTGCCCTCGCCCGGGATGACCTGCTGCAGAAGCCGGCCGTCGCGGCCGTCGACATAGAGCCAGGGCATGCCCAGACCGGCCGCGTGATGATCGCCGTAGCCCACGGCGAAGCAGGTGCAGAGCCGGCCGAGATAGAGGGCGTGGATCTCATCGTCAATGCCGAGACGCGCCGCTTCCGCTTCGCCGCGCGCCATGATCTCGGCGAAGGTCTGCGTGACCGCGCCGCGCTCCTCCGGCGTCATCAGGCTGCGCTCATGGTAGATACTCGGCTCGACCGGCGAGAACAGCGACACCACCGGGCGAAAGACCTGGTCCGGCAGGTTCATGGCGATCGAGCTCACCGCGATCGGCAGAAGGAGGAGCCAGAACCAGAGGCCGCCGGCACGGTGCAGGTCGAGATTGGTGCGATAGGCGCTGCCGCGCTTGATCCGCCAGGCGGCACGCCATTTTTCGAGGAACGGTCGGCCCCGCGGGAACGTCAAGAAAAGCCCGACGAAGCAGTCGACGGTCCAGAGGATGGCGACGATGCCCATCAGGATGTAGCCCCAAAGTCCGGGCAGCGTCAGCGAATGGTGGAACTCGTAGAGAAACGGGATGAAATCCTCGGGCGCGAAGCAGCAGCGGGCCCAGTAGCGGGTCGCGACGGTGTCGCCGGTCACCGGGTCGAGATAGATCCAGTTGTAATCCAGCTCGGCGAGCTCGCCGGTGGCGGCATCGGGACGCGGCTCGCCCACGGCGAGCGCCGGGTGGTCCGGTTCCGGCTCGCTCTCGATATAGATGATGTCGAGGGCGGGATGATCCCGCTTCGCGCGCTCGACCAGCTCGACCAGACCGAGCGGCTCGCCCGCCGCCGGTGCCCGATAGAACGCCGGATTGAGCCACGCGTCGATCTCGTGGTGGAAGGCCAGGATCGCGCCGGTAAGCCCGGCCATGGCCAGAAACAGCGCCATGGCCAGGCCGAGATAGCGATGCAGCAGGGTCAGGATGAGGCGCGCGGTCATCGGCGTCGGCACCGCTTGCTACCAGTGCAATGTCAGCGCTGCGGTGATGCGGCGCCCGGTGCCGTAGAAGCATGCGTTGAACGCGCAGGTGGTCACGTACTCCTTGTCGAACAGATTGTTGGCATTGACCTCGAAGGTGGCGTCATCGGTGAGCGCATAGCTGACCTGCGCGTCGAACAGGGTGTAACCACCGGTCGTCGAGGTGTTGGCGAGGTCATTGTAGGTCTCGCCGACATGGCGCACGCCGCCGCCGAGCCCAACGCCGTCAAGCGAGCCCTCGGGAAAATCGTAATCCAGCCAGAGGGCCGCGCTGTGGGCCGGCACGGTGACCGGACGCTGGCCGAGATCCTCTTCGGTGCTCTCGGTCACCTCGGCATCGGCATAGCCGTAGGCGGCGATGAGCTGCAATCCGGCAGCGAGGCTGGTCTTGGCTTCGAGCTCGACACCCCGCACCCGCACTTCGCCCGCCTGCACCGAGGCATTGATGTTGTCGGGATCCCGCCTGAGCACATTGGTCTTGGTGAGGTGGAACAGCGAGGCCGTAAACAGCGCGTTGACCTCGGGCGGCTGGTATTTGAGCCCGACCTCGTATTGCCGCGACTCCTCGGGCTCGAAGGATTCGCCCGAGAGGTCAGTGCCCTCGGTCGGCACGAAGCCCTCGGTGTAGCTGGCATAGGGCGCAAGGCCGTTGTCGAAGAGATAGGTCAGGCCGGCCCGGCCGGTGAACGCGCTGTCCTTCTTGCGTTCGGTGGTGTCGGCGAGCAGATCCGTGGTGTCCTGCTTCACCCAGCTGTAGCGCCCGCCGAGCGTCAGGATCCAGCGATCGTCATAGACCAGCTGGTCCTGCAGATAGATGCCGGTCTGCCTGAGCTTCTGCTCGGTCACCTGATAGGGATCGGGCACCTCGGCACTGCTATAGGCGACGTCCAGGAGGTCGAGCGCCGCCGCGGGGGCGGTGTGGTAGCTGAAATCGTCGTCGCTGATGCTGTGATCGAACCCGGCCAGGACGGTGTGGAAGGTCGGGCCGACATGCAGCTTCGCTTCCAGCTGGTTGTCGATCGCGATCTGGTCGATCTCGTCGGGTGCGGCCCAGACATAGCGCTGCAGCGTGCGGCCGTCCTCGTCGAGGGCATCCGCATAGACCCCCTGATACTCGATCTCGACATGGCTGTAGCGGGCGTTCTGGCGGAAGGTGAAGGTCGGATTGAAGCGATGCGCGAAACTGTAGCCCAGTGCATATTGCTCCTGGTCGAACCTGTCGAAGCCGGGCTCGCCCGGGACCACGTCGCTGCGGCCGAACCCGTCGGGGGCGATCGGGCCCGGATGGAGGTAGCGGTCGTCCTTCAGATAGTCGGCAAGCACGGTGAGGCTGGTGTCTGCCGTCGGCGCCCAGGTCAGCGCCGGGGCGATGAAGCGGCGGTCATTGCTTTGCTCGGTGCCGTCATCGTAGTCGTATTCGGTATCGGCTTCGCGCGCGAGACCGGTCAGGCGGAAGAGCAGGGTGTGGTCGTCGTCGACCGCGCCGCCGACGTCGAAGGCACCGAGCAGGTGGTCCCAGCTCCCGGTCTCCAGGCGCACTTCCTGCACCATGTCGGCGCGTGGCCGCTTGGTGGTGCGGTCGACCACGCCGCCGGCTTCGGCCTGGCCGTAGAGCGCGCCGCTCGGACCGCGCATGATGTCGATCCGTTCGATGCCGTAGGGCTCGGTGGCGTAGACCGCAAAGGAATTGCCGTCCATGCGCAGCCCGTCGCGAAACGAGCCGGTGGTCGCCGCATCGAAGCCGCGGATCGTGATCGAATCATAGCCGCGCGGATCGACGCCGTAGGTGTCGACCGTGACGCCGGCACTGTAGCGCACCGCTTCGGCGACGGTCTTGGCGTCGTGCGCCTCGATCTCGTCGCGGGCGATGGTCGAGACCGACTGCGGCGTCTCGATCACCGGCGTGTCGGTCTTGGTGGCGGCGACCGAATAATAGGACACATAGCCGACGGTCGGCTCGTAGGAGGTGATGCCGCGCAGCCCCTCGATGGTGATCTCGGCCATCGCCGTGGCATCGGCGTTATCGACCGGCGCCGACACGGCGGAACCGATCACCACCGAACCGTCGGCGGTGAAATGATAGGCAAGGCCGGATCCGCCGAGCAGGCGTCGAAGGCCTGCCCGGACATCGGCTTCGCCCTCCAGCCCGGAAGTCCCGAGGCCCTGCAGCTCGCTTCGCCGGAACTTGACCCGAAGGCCGGTCTGCTCGGCAAAGGCGATCAGGGCGTCGGCCAGGTCCTGCGGCTGAATCGCGAATTCGACCCGCTGGTCAGGCGCTTGAGCCTGGGCCGGCATGGCCGCAACCGCAACCCCCGCGAGACATGCCGCCGCCATCCGCGTCTTGCTCCGCCACCTGTTCGCTACCAGCATCATGCGCTCACCATCCCACCATCGATTTTTTGCCGTTCCCGGCGTCATGACCCTCGCCGCCGATCCGGATCGTTCCGGTCATCATGTCATTCATAAATGCAAATGCAAATGAATTGCAATATCATATGCTGACGGGAAGCGAAGCCTTATCGCGACGGTATTCAAGCGTTCAGGCTGACTCATCGATGCACGCGTCGAAGGAACGTGGTGACCTGCGACATCGACCTCGATTCGAGGCGCTGCGGGAACGCCGGTGGGCGTTGGGCGGTTTCAAGCGGTGCGAGGCGTTCAGGTTACCGTGCCGTGGCGACGCCCTGCGGTGTCTCGATGCTGGCGCCTGGCGCCGATATCGTCGGCTTCGAGCATGCGGTGGAGTCGGACCAGGACAGGTCGGTATTCACCCGCAGCCACCATTGCCTGATTAAATGTAATAGTATAACATAACAAACTCTCAATGCGACATGATTTGGAGTTTGCCAATGTCCTATCCATCCATTCATCGCCATCTCGAAGCCCAGGGCGTGTCTGTCGGCACGGCCTCCGAGGACCAGCTGGGGCAGGCCTTCATCAGCGCCTTCCACAGCGATCTGCCGCTCGGCTACGCCAAGGTGAGGGAATTGGTCGAGAAGATGCGCGATCGGCAGGACCGCGCCATGCTGACACTCGATCCGAATTCAGACGAGGGCGCACAGTTCGCACGCCTTCTGGCGCCGGACATTCCCCGCAAAATTCTGGAGGACCATTTCGGTTGCGCCTTCGGCTTCTACAACTGCTGCAAGGGCGTGGCCGCGCCCGCACGGGAAGGCCTGCACATGACCTTGCGTGAGCAGGTCGACGCGCAGCATCCCAGCTTCGTCGACTGCTGATCGAACTTTTTTTCTCAAGACACGTTCTCATGGAAGGCGGAACCCTGCGCCGTCCCGGTCAGCCGGTCTGACTCGGGACGGTTTCCGACCCCAGTTCGTCTGCGCTCATCGCCCGACCCGACCGAACGCGCGCATCGCAAGGCAGCGTCAGCGGATGCAGGCGCGTAAATCGTTTGCTGGAGAGGGGCAAGCGCGTGCCTGTTGCTGCCCATCTACTCCCGGCGCTTGATCCGTAGTAGAGCTTGGCCGGAGACTTGGCGTCTCACCAGACCACCCCGATGGCGGAGGTTGCTGCTGACGAAGCTCTTGAGGACGATGGCCGATGTCGGATCTTCAGGGACCTGCCGTCTTCTGCTGATCCTGATCGCGCTTGTCGCGACGACGAACGATGCCTGGTCCCATGCCGAAGGTCATGGCGAGCCGATTCTCCTGACCTTCGTCGGTGCGCAGCGTCTCGGCGGGGACAGCGCCGAGATCGCGTTCGAGATTCACAATGTCGGGGCCTACGCGGCCACGCTGCGCGGCGCCGCTGCGTCCAGCGCCGAGCGCGTGATCATCTCCCGGATCTGGCATTTCCTCGGCTGGGAGATCGCCGATCCGATCGACCTTCTTCGCCTGGAGCCGGGACAGGTCGAATATCTGGCGCCGCCTGACTACCAGGTTCTGATCGAAGGCCTGGCACCCGACACGAACGCGCTGCAGATCGACCTCGATTTCGGGCCGCTCGGCACCAAGGCCCTGCCGGTCACGATCCGGCCCTAGACGATCCCGCCCTAGACGATCCCGTAGGTCAGCAGCAGGAGATGGACGCCGATGCCGGCGCAGCCCGATCCGAAATGCGCCCGCAGCTGCGGCCGGCCGCCGAGCAGGCCGAGGCCGACGCCGGTCAGGTGCAAGAGCGCGCTGGCCAGCATGAAGCCGGCGACGAAGGTCCAGGGATCGGCGAGCGTCGGGATCTCCTCGCCATGGGCGTGGCCGTGGAAAATCGCGAAGAAGCCCACGAAGGCCATGGCGAGCCAGATCGGCAGTCTCGTCTGAAACGCGATCGCAAGGCCGAGCGCCAGCACCGAGATCGAAATGGCGCCCTCGACCTCGGGCAAGGGGATGCCGACCAGACCAAGGACGCCGCCGACGCCCAGGAACAGCACGAAGGCCAGCGGCACGGTCCAGATGGCGCGGCCGCCGATCTGAACGGAGAGCAGGCCGACGGCGATCATGGCGAGCAGATGGTCGAAGCCCAGGATCGGATGCAGGAAGCCGCTGGCAAAACCGCCCGTTCCGCCGACCCCGGCGGCAAAGGCTGGCGTCGCCAGGACGCAGCTCGTGAGAATGACAAGAACCCTGAGCATCGGCAGCCTCTTCTTTCGCTGAGCTGGTCAATCACGCCAAGACCGATGTCGCCTGGATATGGGAGAGGTCTTTTCCGGTCAAGTGCGAGAGGCTTCGGCCGGCGGGGACAGTGTTCGGAATGGCGTCGGTGGCCGATACCGGCGCCGTCGCGGGCGATCGATCCGGTCAGCGCTGGAAATTGAGGGCCAGCACCAGGATCGTGATCGCGGCGACCCAGGAGCCCGTGATACGGACGGCGATCCTGCTCCAGGCCCGTTCGCTCAACGACACGATGGCCATGAGGTTCAACAGCAGGAGATGAGCGCCGATGAAGGTGCCTGCCAGCGTGATGATCCGGGCCTGCAAGGCGTTCGCACCGTCGGGCGCCGAATCGGCGCCGACGAGCAAGCCGACGCCCGCCGCGATCACGGCGGCGCCAAGCCAGGCAAGATGACGCTCGGCCGCAACCAGGAGGCCGAGCGCCAGGGCCGCGGCCAGCAGGATCGGTGTGATCTCGCCCACCGATCCGATCATGCCGAGGGCGCTGCCGATGATCAGCGAAACAGCGAAGCCGATGATCGCCCGTTCGAGCTCCCGGGGCCGATGCTGGCCCAGCCAGAGGCCGAGGCCCAAAAGCGCCAGCAGATGTGCCGGCACGGTAAGCGGATGGAACACGCCATCATAGAAGTCGCTCGTGCCCGTGATCGTGCCGTGGGCCAGGGCGTGTCCCGGTGTCAGAAGGGCGACGACGGCGAGGCACGCTGCCCGAAGGATCACGCAAGGCCCGTGAGAAAGGCAAGGCCGGCAAGGGCAATGGCGCCGCCGCCCGCCTGCACCGCGACCTTGCCGGCCGGCCAGCGGACCAGCAGGCCGAAGGCGATGCCGCAAAGATGCAGCAGACCGGTGGCGATCACGAATCCGACCGCATAGGTCAGCGGGTTCGCCGCTGCGGGCAGCTCGGTGCCATGGGCATGGCCGTGAAAGATCGCGAAGGCGCCGACCACGATGGCGGCCGCCCAGAGCGGCGGACGGGCCTTGAAGGCGACCAGCAGGCCGAGCACCACGGCCGACGCCGCGATGCCGGTTTCCACCGCCGGTAGAGGCATGCCGACCACGCCAAGCGCGCCTCCGAGCGCCATGACCAGGGGGAAGACGACCGGCAGGATCCAGATCGCGGGCGATCCCAGAAAGGCGCCCCACAGACCGACGGCAACCATCGCGACCACATGGTCCCAGCCGAAGATCGGGTGGGAGAAGCCGCTGAGAAAGCCGCCGACCGCGCCGCCGCCCTCATGGGCCAGGGCAGGTGTCGCGATCAGGCCGGCGAGCAGCAGGACGAAAGTGCCAAGGCGGCGATGTCGTGTCATTTCAGTCGATCCTTCTGCAAAGGGCGGGCCGTTGGATGATGGGGTCAGTCTGCGCGT
Source organism: Alphaproteobacteria bacterium (assembly GCA_041398025.1). Taxonomy (GTDB): domain Bacteria; phylum Pseudomonadota; class Alphaproteobacteria; order Geminicoccales; family Geminicoccaceae; genus JANQPX01. The sequence continues at coordinate 32,212 of JAWKVM010000035.1, read as the reverse complement.
AACGTTGCCCCAAGCCTTCCGATCTCGCAATGGCCGCAGGTCCTCTCACGCCATGGCACGCAACGATCGTTGAACGTCGGCGTTTGTGTCCTGCGCAGGGAGCATGAGGGCACGGTAGCGCACGTCTCCGCCCCGCAAGATGAGGAATTGATGAGTGGCTGATTAAGATTGGCCGAAAGCGTCAGCGACCCGCCGCTGCAGCGTTGATCGGCGTCGGTCGAATCCGATAGATGCCGAAGAAACCTGAGACACGTCATGATCGGGGAGCTACAGGATTGCACTTGGACCGGCTGGCCATTCTCGGCCTCGTCAGCCTCATCGCGACCGCGCCCTCGATGCCTGCCCGGGCCGACGAGAAGCTCGCCGTCGAGATCGTCTATCTTGCCCAGGATGTCGAGCGCCTCGCGCCCTTGTCGCTCCTCGATCCGGTCGAGATTCCGGACGAGGGGCTGGCCGGCGCCCGGCTCGGCCAGAAGGACAATCAGACCACCGGCGGCTTTCTCGGTCACGACTATCGGCTCGACGATGTCAGCGTGCCGATGGAGGGCGATCCGGTCGAAGCGGCGCGCGACGTTCTCGGTCGGGGCAAGGCGATCCTCGTCGTCGATGCGCCCGCCGACACGATCCTTGCGATCGCCGATCTGCCCGAAGCCGAGGATGCGCTGATCTTCAATGTCGGCGCCGAAGACGACAGGCTGCGCACCGACGACTGCCGCGCCAATCTCTTCCACATCGTTCCGAGCCGGGCGATGAAGGCGGATGCGCTTGCGCAGTATCTCGCCTGGAAGCGCTGGCGGAACTGGCTCCTGATCCACGGCACCGCCGGGCCCGACCTGCTGATGAAGGCGGCGCTCGAGCGCTCCGCGACCAAGTTCGGCGCCAAAATCGTCGAGACCCGTGCCTACGAATACGAGGCCACGGCGAGGCGCACCGACAGCGGCCATGTGCAGATCCAGACACAGATGCCGGTGTTCACCCAGAACGCCGCCGCGCACGACGTCATCGTCGTGGCCGACGAAAGCGATGTCTTCGGCGAGTACCTTCCCTACCGCACCTGGGACGCCGACCCGGTCACCGGCACCCACGGGCTGATGCCGACCGCCTGGCATCGCTCCCACGAGCAATGGGGCGGCACCCAGATGCAGGGGCGGTTCGAGGACAGCGCCGGACGCTGGATGACCGAGAAGGACTACGCCGCCTGGCTGGCGGTGCGCACGGTCGGCGAGGCGGTCACGCGCACCAACAGCGCGGATGCGAAGGCGCTGCATGACTATCTGGTGAGCGATCAGTTCGAGATCGCGGCGTTCAAGGGCGAGGGCCTGACCTTTCGCACCTGGAACCAGCAGATGCGCCAGCCGGTGCTCCTGGTGGCGCCGCGCATGCTGGTCTCGGTGTCGCCCCAGGAGGAGTTTCTGCACCAGAGGACGCCGCTCGACACGCTCGGCTTCGATCAGCCCGAGTCGACCTGTGCGCTCAACTGACCCAATGATGGGAGGGACGCCCGAATGAAAACCGTGACCGCGCCGGCCCTTCTGGCGCTCCTGCTCGCTTCGACGGCCGAGGCGCGCACGATCTTCGTCTCCAACGAGAAGGGCAATTCGATCAGCATCGTCGACGGCGACACGCTCGAGCTGATCAAGGAGGTGCCGGTCGGCCAGCGCCCGCGCGGCATCGAGCTCGGCAAGGACGGCAGGCACCTCTACATCTGCGCCTCGGATGACGACACCATCGAGGTGATGGACACCGAGACCTTCGAGATCGTTGACAGCATGCCGTCAGGCCCCGATCCCGAGCTCATGGTCATCTCGCCGGACGGCAAGACCATCTACGTCGCCAACGAGGACGACAATCTGGTGACCGTGGTCGATATCGAGAGCGGCACGGTGGCGAGCGAGATTCCGGTCGGCGTCGAGCCCGAAGGCATGGGGGTGAGCCCGGACGGCACGACCGTGGTCAACACCTCCGAGACCACCAACATGGCGCATTTCATCGACACCGGGACTCATGAGATCACCGACAACGTCCTGGTCGACCAGCGGCCGCGCTTCGCCCAGTACACCGCCGACGGCGAGCAGATCTGGGTCAGCGCCGAGATCGGCGGCACCGTCTCGGTGATCGACGACGCCGCGCGGGACGTCGTCCACAAGATCACCTTCGCGATCCCGGGCGTGCCGCCCGAGGCGATCCAGCCGGTGGGCGTGCGCATCATGTCCGATCGCTCCAAGGCCTATGTGGCGCTCGGACCGTCCAACCGGGTCGCCGTGGTCGATGGCCGGACCTACGAGGTCCTGGACTACCTGCTGGTCGGCCAGCGCGTGTGGCAGCTCGCCTTTTCACCTGATGAAAAGATGCTGTATGCCACCAATGGCGTCTCCAACGACATCTCGGTGATCGACGTCGACGCGGGCAAGGTCACCAAATCGGTCGCCGTCGGCCGCTTCCCCTGGGGCGTGGCGGTCAAGGACTGATCCGCCTGCACGCACGATCAACAAGGACAAGAAACCATGCACAAGACTCTGATTGCTCTGACGCTCGCCACGGCGACCGCACTCGCCTCCGGCCAGGTTCTCGCGCAAGCGGGCCTTCTGACCGGTGGCGCCGAGGAACTGGAGCCGATCAAGCTCTCTTCCGGCCAGCCTTTGACCTCGGCGCCCTATGAGCTGATGTCGGGCAAATATTACGAGATCGAGATCGAGGCGGACGGCTCGGCCGAGATCGCCCTCGTCGGTCCCGACTTCTTCCGCAATGTCTGGATCGACGAGATCGTGGTCAACGATCTGGAAGTGCGCCCGCTCGGCGTCGACAGCCTGGAGTTCGACGACGAAGGCACCATGTCGATCTCCTTCGTCACCATCCGCCCCGGCAGCTTCACGCTCCAGGTTCCCGGCACCACCAGCGACAGCCAGAAGGCCGTGTTCAACGTGAAATAATCTCCGTCACGGGGCTCGCGCGGCGCCGCATTGACTTGCGAGCCGAAAGGGGAAAGGCCGCCGGTTCCATCGAGCCAGGCGGCCTTCTCCGATGCCATTCTCTTGCGCAAAAAAGGACGCTCCGGACCCGAAGATCACGGAGCGTCGAGACTCAATCGGGCACTTGGGAGATCAAATCCTAGGTGCATGATTTTTATAGCAAAACACGGGCTTTCCCAGGATGAAAATCACATGAGTGTCCGGTTAAATCAGGCGTCGCGGATCTTATAGCCGAAGCCGCGAACGGTCAGAATCAGCGGCTCGTCGCCATCGATGTCGATCTTCTTCCTGAGCTGGCGGATATAGACCTCGACGACATTGGTCAGCGGGTCGCTGGTGTAGCCCCAGACACGCTCGAGGATCATGGTGCGGCTGAACACCTTGCCCGGCTCGGCGAGCAGGCAGTCGAGCAGGGCAAATTCCCTGGGCGTCAGCTCGATCGCGCGCGCGCCCCGCCTCACCTGCTTGCGCTCGCGGTCGATCGAGAGATCGTCGATCTTGCTGATCGGATCGGTCGCCTGATAGCGGCCCGCGCGTCTGATCAGCGCCTCGATCCGGGCCAGCAGCTCGGCGAAGGAAAAGGGCTTGGCCAGATAGTCGTCGGCACCGAGACGGAGGCCGGCGACCCGGTCGTCGAGGCTGTCGAGGGCCGTGAGCATGAGGATCGGCGTGACGATGCCCGCCTCGCGCATCGCCCGGCAGAGATCGCGGCCGTCATGGCCCGGCAGCATGATGTCGAGGATGATCACGCTCCAGCCGTCATGGGCGGCGAGATCCCGGGCGCGCGCGCCATCGCCGGTCACGGTCACCCGGTAGCCCTCGGCCTGGAGGCCGCGCCTGACGAACTCGACGATCCGCTCGTCGTCCTCAATCAGAAGAATGCGCATCACCGTTCCCGCCAGGTTGATGGAGCGGCAGAGCGAGCGTGACCGTGGTGCCGACATCCGGCACGCTGTCGATCAGCAGGCGTCCGCCATGGGCCTCGGCGATGGTCTTGGCGACGTGCAGGCCGAGGCCGGCACCCCTCTGCGCCAGATGGCGCGCGCGCTCGCCCCTGAAGTAGCGGTCAAACACCGCACCGAGGTCGGCGGCTGGAATGCCGATGCCCTGATCGGTGACGCGGATGAGCACCTCGCCTCCCTCCTGTCGTAGCGAAAGATCGATCCGGGTGCCCGCCTCGCTGTAGCGGCAGGCATTGTCGACCAGGATCAGGAGGAGCTGGGCGATCCGGCTCGCATCGGCGTCGATCGCAGCATCCAGCTCATCCGGCATGTGCAGCCGGACCTCGATCTCCTTGCTGCCGGCAAGCGCCCGCAGGTCTTCGAGCGCGTCGCGCACGACCTCGATCGCGACAACGGGCCGCCTTCGGACCTGCAGCTCGGCGGTGTCCGAACGCGCCAGCACCATCAGGTCGTCGACCAGCCGCGCGACCTGTCCGGTCAGATCGACGATGCGTCCGAGCGCGGTGCGATAGCCCGCCTCGCCGGCGTCCTTGCTGCGCAGGGTGACTTCCGCTTCGCCGCTGATGATGGTGAGCGGCGTTCTGAGCTCGTGGCTGATGTCGGCGAACATGCGCCGCCGCACCTCGTCCAGGCGCTTCAGGGTGAGATTGGCCTGCTCCAGCTCGCGGGTGCGCTCCCGAACCTTCTCCTCCAGCCCGGCCTGCGCCTGCATCAGCGCTGAGCGCTGATGCTCGAGGTCCTCGGCCATGCCGTTGAAGCTGCTCGCGAGATGGGCGAGCTCGTCCCGTCCCTGCAGCCGGATGCGATGGCCGAGATCGCCGGACGCGATGCGCTGCGTGCCCAGCAGCAGCTGCTCGATCGGGCCGCTGATGCTGCGCAGCAGCCAGCAGCCGAGACCGCCCACCAGCAGGGCGCCAAGGATCGACAGGACTGCCGCCGACGATCCCAGCCAAGACGCCATGCGCCGAACGCGCTCGTCGGCCTCCAGGGTCTCTTCGCGCTCGTCGGCGATCGCCTCGTCGATCAACCCGGCGAAGTCGCGGTCGATCTTCCGACTGAGCAGATCGAGCTGTTCCGCCCGCCCGGGCGTGCCGGCCTCCTGCTCGCGCACATGGTTGAACGCGACGACGCTTGCCGCGATCGCGTCGGCGAGCTGCCTGACGCGCAGCAGCTCCTGATGTTCCTGCGGCTCGCTGCCGCCAAGAAAGCCGAGCTCCTCGATGATCAGACGCTCCAGCATCTCGAGCTGTTCGCGAATGCGCTCGCGGCTCGTCGAATGCCCGTCCCGTTCTTCCGTCTTCGCAGCAATGAGCCGATCGGCAAGCTGCCAGAAATGACGATAGGTGTCGCCCGAGAGGCGGAGATAGCCCTCGGTCTGCCCGTGGGCGAGCAGGCTCCGATCGAGCTGACGCGCCATCTGCCCGGGCCCCCAGTACAGGAGAGCGGCCATGGTGAAGACCACGGCGAGGGAGGTGGCGATGGCGAGTAGAAGTTTGGTGCGCAGCATCCATCGTTCTTATCGAGTGTGCAAATGACTTAAAAATGAAAATTTGATGAAGAGCCGTTTCCGGACAACCGGACAGTGACGGGGAGAATTTGAGCTCCTTCTGCGAACCGGAGCGCGTATGCGACATACGGTCGTTGTGACGTTGCCCCGCTTGAGCGGACGACCCGGTAAGGCTGGGTTGTTCGAACCAAAAGGGAAGAAAGATGCCGGGCTCGATCTTGTCGTCGATCAAGGCCTGGGGGCACCCCTGGCTGGTTCCTGTCCCGCTATGGACTTCTGGCGCCTGATGCGTGCTACATGAGCCTTCAGGGTCGGCCGGTATCTCGGCCAGCCGTATTCGGAACACGACGATGACGGATATCGCGGATCGAGCGCAGCCCCCTGCGGGCATCCAGGATCGCAATCTGCTTGGCATCGGCATCGCCGTCTTCGGCTGGCTGACGCTCGCCTGCATGGATGCCGGCAGCAAGATCCTGACGGCGAGCTATCCGGTCGTGCAGATCCTCTGGTTCCGCTATCTCCTGCTCATCGTCGTCGCCTGGTGGCTGATCAGGCGCCTCGGCAGGGGCGTGGATCTTCGCCCGTCCTGGCTGCAGCTGTCGCGCGGGCTTCTGCTGGTCATCGAAATGGGGTTCATCGTCTATGCCTTCAGCCGGATGGCCCTTGCCGATGTCCAGGCGATCCTGGCGGTCACACCGCTTCTGGTCACGGCATTGTCCGTGCCGCTGCTCGGCGAGCGGGTCGGTGTGCGGCGCTGGTCGGCAGTCGGCATCGCCTTCATCGGCATGCTGGTGATCCTGCGGCCGGGTTTGGGTGTCATGCAGCCGGTGACGGCCCTCGTGCTTCTGGCCGCGCTGATGTGGTCGCTCTATCTGATCCTGACCCGTCTTGCCGGTCGAACCGCTCCGCCCGAAGTCTCTCTCTTCTGGCTCGCGGTCACGGGCCTGGCGGTCCTGAGCGCCGTCGTGCCGTTCTTCTGGCGCGTGCCGACCAGCGCGGTGGACGGGGCCCTGTTCTTTCTGGTCGCCGTCCTCGGAATCATCGGCCATTTCTGTCTGATCAAGGCGTTTCAGCTGACGGAAGCCTCGGTGCTTCAGCCCTACACTTATGCCGGCCTGATCGGTTCGATCGTCGTCGGCTACGTCGTCTTCGGCGATTTTCCTGACCTTCCGACCCTGGTCGGCGCGATGATCATCGTCGCGAGCGGTCTCTATGTCTTCGCCCGAGAGCGACGACAGCGTTCATAGGCAGCTCTCGTCGGGGTTTTTTCCCCAATCATCCATGGCATGGACACCGGCATGTCCGGTGCTCATCCTGTCGTTGCTCTGCTTTCCGGTGCTGCCGGCAACAATCTTTTGAAATCCCTGGGCAGCCAGGTCGGCATGCTCGGCGTCGCCGTCTGGATGAGCCATGCCGCTCCCTTGCCGCTGCTCCTGCTCTCCATGACCATCGAGACCGAGGTCTCGCTTCGAGGTCTCGTCGCCGACGTCACCTGGCTGACCATAGGCGACGAAGCGGGCGGGAGAGGCAGAAATGAGGACAAAGCTACCTATCAGCTGCCCCCCTATTTCGTGCTGGCACGGCGTTGATCGATGTCATGGATGGAGGCGATACTGCGCTCTGACGAAAAGCATCGCAACGGGGAGCCGATGATGAAGGTCGCGTTTGTCGGATCGTTTGGTGCCAGGCTCGCAGACTCGGTGCGCGAGAAACTGTCGCTGCCCTGCGAGCTGATCGTCAGCGAGCAGGAGACGCTCGCCGGGAATCTCGCCGATGTCGACGTGCTGGTCACCATGGCGTTCACCAGGGACATGGCCGAGGCGGCGCCCGGGCTCCGGCTGGTGCAGGCGCCGGGTGCCGGGCTCGATCGCATCGACCGCGGCGCCATCCCGCCGGGCGTCCATCTGGCCAATGTCCACGGCCATGAGACCGGCATCGCCGAGTACATCATGGGCGCGATGATCGCGCTCAGCCGCTCGTTCGGCCGCCTCGACGCCGCACTCCGCCGAGGCGTGTGGCAAAGCCAGTGGGCGGTCGGGCAAGAGGCGCCGCCGCTCTGGCCGGACCTCGCCGGCAAGACGCTCGGCATTCTCGGCTTCGGTCATATCGGCCAGGCGCTCGCCCGCCGTGCCGCCGCCTTCGACATGCGGATAACGGCGATCCGGCGCGAGGTTCCGCCGGAGACGCCGCCCGGCCTCGCGTTCCTCGGCGGGCTCGAACAGCTCGACCGGGTTCTCGAAGAGGCCGACTACCTCGCCGTCACCCTTCCATTGTCGCCGTCGACGGAGGGGCTGATCGATGCGCGTCGCCTGGCGCTGATGAAACCGGGTGCCTGCCTGATCAACGTCGCGCGTGCGGCGATCGTCGACGAGACGGCGCTGTTCGAGGCGCTTTCGAGCGGCAGGCTCGCCGGCGCCGCCCTCGACGTCTGGTATCGCTACCCCGCCGACGCCGGTGAGACGCGGCCGTCGACGCTGCCCTTCCACGAGCTCGACAACGTCCTCATGACGCCGCATGTTTCCGGCTGGACCGAGAGCATGCTGCAAGCCAGGGCGGCGCTGATCGCTGGCAATATCGAGCGTATCGCAAGGGGCGAGCCGCCACGGAACGCCGTCGATCCGACGTCTTGAGCACGCCGGCGAAGGGCCGCGCCGGGAGCTGGCAGGCGAGGCTGCCCGTCTACTATGGCTGGGTGATCGTTGGCATCGCCTTCGTCACCATGGCGATCGGCGTCAGCGCGCGCACCGCCTTTTCTCTCCTGATGCCGCCCATGATCGACGAGTTCGGCTGGGACCGGGGACTCGCCGCCGGCGCCTTTTCTTTCGGCTTTCTCTTTTCGGCGATCCTCAGCCCGTTCATCGGCCGGATCGTCGACCGCCATGGCCCGAGGCTGGTGATCGAGGCAGGCGTCCTGCTGATGGCAGCGGGGCTGCTCCTCGCCCCGATGATCGCGACCGCCTGGCATCTCTATGTCACGCTCGGCGTTCTGGTCGGCGGCGGCACCAATCTCATGAGCTATGCCGGCCAGTCGCTCTATCTGCCGAACTGGTTTCAGCGCCGGCGCGGTCTTGCGATCAGCATCGCCTTTTCCGGTGCCGGCGCGGGTGCGATCCTGCTGCTGCCCTGGTGGCAGACGATCATCGAGGGAGAGGGCTGGCGCGCGGCCTGTCAGGCCATGGGTCTGCTCGTGCTCCTGGTCCTCGCTCCGCTCAATCTGCTGGTGCGCCGCAGGCCGGAGGATCTCGGGCTGCTGCCGGACGGCGCAGCGACGAGCACCGCTGCCGAGACATCCGGGGACGGGCTGATCCTCGATCCAACCTGGGCGTCGATCGAATGGACGCTCGCCCGCGCCATCAGGACGGCGCGTTTCTGGTGGATCGTGCTCGCCTTCTTCACCGCGCTCTTCGCCTGGTACGCGGTGCAGGTGCATCAGACCACCTATCTGATCGAGGTCGGGTTTTCCCCGTCGCTCGCCGCCTTCGCGCTCGGCCTGGTGAGCGTGGTCGCCATCCCTGGCCAGATCGGCCTCGGCGCGCTCTCCGACCGGATCGGCCGGGAGTGGGTGTGGACGCTCGGATGCGCCGGCTTCGCCGTCTGCTACGCCTCCCTGATCGCGCTCGAGGCGCTGCCGTCGCTCGCCCTGCTCTATCTGATGGTGATCACCCAGGGGGTCCTCGGCTACGCGCTGCCCTCGATCATGGGGGCGATCGTCGCCGAGATTTTCGAAGGGCCGCATTACGGTGCGATCTTCGGCACGCTTTCGGTCGCGCTGATCGCCGGCGGTGCGGCGGGCCCCTGGATCACCGGCGTCCTGCACGACGCCACCGGCAGCTACCGCACGGCCTTCCTCCTGGCCATCCTTTGCTGCGCGACCTCTGCCGTCGCGATCTGGCTCGCCGCCCCGCGCAAGGTCCGCCTGGTGCCGGGACGGCGGCGGTGATCAGGCGATGTCATGTGTCGTCTGATGGATCACCGCCGGCAGCCGCTCCATCGGCGCCCGGTCGATCAGCGCCCAGTCGATCAGCGCAACGCGTTCGTCCAGCGAACGGCGCTTCTCGCTCGATCAGAACATCGTCTTCTGATCAATCCGGCGGCGGGGCTTGAGGTCTCTCAGTCGCGGTCGAACAAAAGAACCGTCTTCAGCCCTGCGCCGCTCTTGGCTGCCAGCATGGCCTGGTTGATGTCCTCGAAGCGAAAGCGGTCGGTGATCAGCTCGTCGAGCTTGAGGAGGCCCTGCCGGTAGAGATCGATCAGGGCAGGGATGTCGCGCCCGATGTCGGCATCGCCCAGTTTCGAGCCGACGACCCGCTGCGATCCGTTGGCGATCGCGATCGGATCGACGGTGACGCTGACCCCGGTCTCGGGCATGCCCACCAGGACCGCCATGCCGCCGGGCGCCAGGAGTCCGAGGGCGCTCTCGATCGCAGCACCGGCGCCGACCGCGACGAACACATAGTCGGCGCCGCGCCCATCGGTGAGATCGCGGACCAGCGGCGCCGGATCGGTCTTGCCGGCGTCGATGCCGTCCGTGGCGCCGAAGGCCAGCGCGGCCTCGAGCCGGCCTGCCGCGCGGTCGATGGCGATGATCCGCCGCGCGTCGCGCAGGCGTGCCGCCTGGATGCAGTTCAGGCCGACGCCGCCGGCGCCGATCACCACGACATGGCTGTCCTGCCTGATGTCGGCACTGTTGGCGACCGCACCAAACCCGGTGATCACGCCGCAGGCCAGGACGGCGGCAACGTCAAAGGGCAGATCGGGATCGACCCTGACGATCTGCGAGCGATGCACGGTCGTGCGCTCGGCGAAGGCGGCGGTCTTCAGCCCCTGCACGACCGGCTGACCGCTGCGATCGGTGATCCTGACATGGCCGGGTCGATCGAAGGTGTGCTCGCAGCAGCCGCGCAGGCCGCGCGTGCAGCAGGCGCAGCCGCCGCAGGATCGCACCATGGTGACGATGACGTGATCGCCCGGCGCCACGTCGCCGACCGCCGACCCCACGGCCTCGATCACGCCGGCGCCCTCATGGCCGTAGACCGCCGGCAGATCGCCGCCCCAGCCGCCGTCGGCAAAGATGATGTCGGAGTGACAGATCGACGTCGCGCCGAGCCTGACCGTGACGTCGTCGGGGCCGGGGGCGGCGAGCGTGACGTCTTCGAGCAGGAAGGGGTGCCCGAACCGGCGACAGACGGCTGCGCGCATGGTGGTCTCCGCTAGCAGGTCAGGGATGGAGGCCCGCAGCCAGGCAGGCGTTCCATCGACGTGACGGCCCTTGGCAAGCTGGTCGTCGCTCTGCATATGACGAAGCCGGACACGCTTGTCGAGCATCCGGATGACCGGGGAAGGGGCAAAGCTGCCGGCGCCGCTCTCCCGGCGCCGCTGGTGCCCGTGCCCGCGCTGCGCCGTCGCCGGCACGCGGCTGGCAGGCGAGGCGGCCGATCCGGGCGTCCCGTCCGGATGCGATCTGGCCAAGGGGCCGGAATGCGACCACTATCGGGAGCACATCCTTGGTCGATCGAGAGCGCCATGATTCCGATCCGAGACTATAACCCGACCACGCGGACACCCTACGTCAACGTCGCGCTGATCGCCGCCTGCGTTCTCGTCTTTCTCTGGCAAGCCTCGCTCGATCCGCGCTCGGGGCAGATGATGGTGTATCAGCTCGGCTTCATCCCGGCCCTGCTGTTCGGACAGGGGACATTCGGGGCCGATGCCGGCCTGGTGCCCGCCTGGGTCACGCTGTTCACCTCCATGTTCCTGCATGGCGGCTTCATGCATCTCGCTGGCAACATGCTCTATCTCTGGATCTTCGGGAACAATATCGAAGACGTGATGGGCCATGGCCGCTTCCTGGTCTTCTATCTCCTCTGCGGCCTGGTGGCGGCCATGGGCCAGGCCCTGCCGGATTTGGGCTCGACGGTGCCGATGATCGGGGCGAGCGGGGCGATCTCGGGTGTGCTCGGCGCCTATCTCGTGCTGTTTCCCAAAGCGCAGGTGCAGGTGGTCATCCCGATCGGCTTTTTCATGATGCGCAAGCTGACGGCGGGCTGGCTCCTCGGGCTCTGGATCGCGTTCCAGGTGATCAGCGGCCTTTCGGAAGGCCTTTCCGGCGGCGGCGTCGCCTGGTGGGCGCATGTCGGCGGGTTCGTCGCCGGCATGGTGCTGGTGCATCCCTTTCGCCAGAAGGAGATTGCCAAGGCGCTCGACCCCGGCCTCCCCAGTGCGCGTGTGCCGGCGAAACCGCTCGGCCGCACGCGCATCCCGGACAGCCGCGAGCAGCCACCCGCGCGGCCGGAGCCGAGGCATCCCTCCGAGCCGCCGCCATTGCCCGATCGTCCGACCGTGCAGCGGCGGCGCGATCCGCCGTCGGGGCGGATCCGGTAAGGCGGTGGATGCTTTTTCACTATGACACGAGTCTGGCCGGCTGCCGTCACGGCCGGGATCAGGCCAATCCCCTGCAGCTCAGGGGTAGATGCCCGGCGTCATGAGACCGGAATCGCCGACAGCACGGCTCGACCCTATGCGGAGAAGGCCCAGGGAGCCATCGCTCCCGTGCGATCGACGCAAGCAAACCGACCTCGACGGCGTCGTCCAATAGGGTCGACGCCCTGTCCGGCAAACGACAGAACCGGCGCGCTAGCCTGCTGAAAACATCCAGCCGACCAGCCCGAGCCAGAGAAGCCCCAGCCCGACCATCATGCCGAGCCGTACCGATACCGTGGTGACGTCGATCGGTGCCTTCCAGACGGTGGCATCGAACCTGTCTTCTTCTGTTTTCTTCAACATCACAGCCCCGAAAGTCGTTCAGACCCTGTGGTATTGCCCGACCGCGTCATGGCCGGGAAATCGCGTTCCCCAATACGTAATATAAACACCATTTCCGAAATTTCATTCCCTCCCGATCAAACCGGTGCCGGCGGCCGAAGGCGAGCAGGCCGGGTCCGTTGGACTGACGGCCCTGTATTCGGGTTAGCGATGTGCGTGACTCCTGCTGCAATTTTCGAAAAAACTGCGCTATCTTCTTCCCAACGATCGCAGTGTCCTCGTCGGGTGACGGACTTTCCGGGTCGTCCGGCCAGGGCATGACGGAAATCGGCATCAGGGAGAGAGACCATGGCCACGCTTCGACCCGATCCCACCTTCTACCCGTCGCCGCGCATGGCGATGAAGGCGCCGCCGGAAACGCTCGCCTATGTGGTCGCCTTCGATCCGGACGGTAAGGTTCCGGACCAGATGACGGTGGTCGACGTCGACCCGGAGTCGACGACCTACGCCCAGATCGTCGGCAGCACCGACATGCCGAATGCCGGCGACGAGCTGCATCATTTCGGCTGGAACGCCTGCAGCTCCTGCCTCTGTCCGAACGCGCCGCACCCGCATACCGAGCGCCGCTATCTGATCGTACCGGGCCTGCGCTCCTCGCGCGTGCATGTGCTCGACGTCAAGCCCGATCCGAAAAATCCGAAGCTGATCAAGGTGATCGAGCCCGAGGAGCTCGCCGAGAAGACCGGCTATTCCCGCCCGCACACCATCCATTGCGGGCCGGAGGGCATCTATGTGAGCGCGCTCGGCAATCCGGAGGGCGACGGCCCGGGCGGTATCTTCCTAATGGATCATGAAACCTTCGATCTGCGCGGCCAGTGGGAGATCGATCGCGGCCCGCAGCAGTTCGCCTACGACTTCTGGTGGCATCTCGGCCAGGACACGGTGATGACCTCGGAATGGGGCACGCCCAACATGATCGAGAACGGCGTGGTGCCGGAGCTGCTGCTCGGCAACAAATACGGCCACAAGATCCATTTCTTCGATCTGCACAAGCGGAAGCACGTGCAGGAGATCGACATCGGCGCCGAGCACCAGATGGCGCTGGAGCTGCGCCCGGCCCACGATCCGACCAAGTCCCACGGCTTCATGGGCGTGGTGGTGAGCACCGCCAATCTCGCGGGCTCGATCTGGACCTGGTATCGCGACGGCGACACATGGGCGATCAAGAAGGTCATCGAAATTCCGCCGGAGCCTGCGAAAGCGGATGATCTGCCGCCACTCCTGAAGGGTTTCGAGGCGGTGCCGCCGCTGATCACCGACATCGATCTCTCCATGGACGACCGCTTTCTCTACGTCTCCTGCTGGGGCACCGGCGAGTTCCACCAATACGACGTCAGCGATCCGCTGAACCCGACGCTCGCCGGCAAGGTCAGACTCGGCGGCATCGTCAGCCGGGCGAGCCATCCGGCCAGGCCCGACCAGCCCCTGAACGGTGCGCCGCAGATGGTCGAGATCAGCCGCGACGGCAAGCGCGTCTACTTCACCAACTCGCTCTACGGCGCCTGGGACCAGCAGTTCTATCCCGACGGCATCGACGGCTGGATGGTCAAGCTCGACATCGACACGGAGAACGGCGGCATGAGCCTGGACGAGAGGTTCTTCCTCGAGTGGCCGGGTGTGCATCGTCCGCATCAGATCCGCCTGGAAGGCGGCGACTGCTCGTCCGACAGCTACTGCTATCCCTGAACGCCGGCGCCGCTCTGCGAATCCTGCGACCCGGCGTCTGCAAGGCGCCGGCGCGAGCGGTCTGTGCGGGATCTGCCGCCGCGTCGGCACGCCGGGGTTTCGCGAACCGTGAGGGCTGCGCCATAGACCAGCTATGCACGCGTGACGTTCTGGGTGACAAAATTTAACCGTTAGCTACTGCTGATTGGGAGCGCGGTTGACGATTGCGCCTATCATGCCGATTCACTGTGTGAATAATAAACTAATAGTAGATCATCTTTCGCTGCTTAAGATCGTTTAAGGGGAATAAACGTTGAAAAGTGCGGTTCTGCTTTCCCAAGACTTAATAAGTTTTTAATAGAGTGCGACTATACATGTTTAAATAGTAGGTTGTTCGGATCGACCGTGGCGCTGCTCCAACTCACTTGGACGATCGTGATGATCAAGAAACGATTGAGCTTGACCTTTGGAGGCCTCGTTCTGCTGGCCTGGGGGCTTGTGCTGTCGACAGCCAGCGCCGAAGCGGGCCTGGCCACGCCCAAAGGAGCCGTGATCCTTCGCGTGCTGGGGGACATCGAGCATACCAACCAGGACGCCGCCGCCGTCTTCGATCGGGACATGATCGAAGCGCTCGGCATGGAGACGCTGGTCACCACGACACCCTGGACGGACGGCGAGGTCACCTTCGAGGGCGTGCGGGCCACACGCCTTCTCGAGCAGCTGGGCGAGCACGGCCGGCATGTCCTGGCGCGCGCGCTGAACGACTACACGGTCGAGATACCGGCGGACGATCTCGAGGCCAAGGACCTCTTCCTCGCACTCAAGATGGATGGCCGCTATCTGCGCGTCAGGGACAAGGGGCCGATCTGGGCCATCTATCCCTTTTCCAGGCGGCCGGAGCTGAATACGCCGGTCTACCACAATCGAGCCATCTGGCAGCTCCAGCAGCTCGAGTTCAACTAGGACGGCTGATGCACGCCCGCGATCTAACCCCGAGGGTCAGGGTCGTTCTTACGGCTGCGGCGATCGGTGTGATCGTCGGTGCCGCGGGCCTCTTCGCTTATCTCGAGACCATGGCGCATGTGCGCTACGTCAAGGACAACCAGCAGCCGAGCTTTCACAGCATCTATCAGTTTCGGGAGCATCAGCTCCGCCTGATCAGAGCGCTCAACGAATATGCCTATCAGCCCGAAAAGATCGATCACGACGAGCTGATGCAGCGCTTCGACGTGCTCTGGAGCCGCGTCGGGCCCATCGTGTCGCAGGAGACCGCCGCATTGCTGGGCGAGCCTGAGGACTATCAGCTCCAGCTTGCCAGGATAAGGGACGTGCTCGAGCGGGTGGATCCGCTGGTTCAGAACCTGCGGCCGGGTGATCGCGAAACCACGGCGTCGATCATCGCGCAGGTCGAGGAGATGTACGAGCCCTATGAGGCGCTCCGGCGCAACATGCAGAGCAATGCCGACCTGCGCAGTCACGATCTGGTGAGCGAGGCCAGGCGCTATGGCTATATCCAGATCGCCCTGCTCTCGATCTCGCTGATCACCGGCGGCAGCCTTCTGTTTCTGGTGATCCGCCACGCGAACCGGGCGCATCTCCTGGCCAGCCGCGATCCGCTCACGGGACTGCTCAATCGCTCGCAGCTCGGCGCGGCGCTGACCGGTTCCGAGAGCAAGTCGCCCGGCGAGCCGCGCATGGTCGCCCTCCACTGCATCGATCTCGACCGCTTCAAGAGCATCAACGACACCCTGGGGCATCCGGTCGGCGACAAGCTTCTGGTGGAGGTCGGCAGACGGCTCGCCAAGTGCATTCGCTCCGGCGACACGATCATCCGCCTCGGCGGCGACGAGTTCGCGATCGTGCAGCCGGATCTCACCCGCATGGAGGACGCGGAGATGCTGGCCAGGCGCCTGGTTCAGGTCGGCGCCGAGCCCTTCCTGATCGACGGCCATACGCTGACCACCGGCTTCAGTGTCGGCTGCGCCGTCTATCCGCGGGACGACGAGGACGTGCGCGGCCTGGTCGAAAAGGCGGACCTGGCGCTCTACGAGGCGAAACGTCTCGGCCGGCGCACCTTCTCCTTCTTCGAGCGGTCGATGGAGGACCACGCCATCAGGCAGCGCCATCTCGAAGGTGAGCTGCGCAAGGCACTGGTCAGCAACCAGCTCGAGGTCCACTTCCAGCCGAAATATCGCCTGAGCGACGGCCAGCTGACCGGCGCCGAAGCCCTGGTGCGCTGGCTGCATCCGGACGTCGGCGCCATCTCGCCGGCCGATTTCGTGCCGGTGGCCGAGGAATGCGGCCTGATCGGCGCCATCGGCGAGATGGTGCTGCATCGCGCCTGCACGGCGGCGGCCGGCTGGCGGGCCCTGACGGCCCAGCCGCTGCATGTCTCCGTGAACCTCTCGGCGGCGCAGTTCGAACAGCAGGACATCGTCGCGCTCACGCAAAAGGCGCTCGACGCCTCCGGGCTCGATGCCCGTCTGCTCGAATTCGAGGTGACCGAAGGCCTGCTGCTGAAGGACAGCGACGATATCAAAAGGCAGATCGATGCGCTCAAGTCGCTCGGCGTGTCCCTGAGCCTGGACGATTTCGGCACGGGCTATTCGAGCATCAGCTATCTGCGCCAGTTCAGCTTCGATCGCATCAAGATCGACCGAAGCTTCGTGGAAGGGCTCGGCGTCTCGGCCGAGGCGCGCCCCGTGATCGAGGCGATCATCCGTCTCGCCCACGGCATCGGCATGCATGTCGTGGCCGAAGGCGTGGAATCCAGGCAGCAGCTCTACGATCTGCGGCGCATGGGCTGCGACGAAGCCCAGGGCTTCCACCTCGGACGGCCCCTGCAGGCCGACAGGTTCCGCGAGCATATCGCCGCCGCACCGCTTCTGGCGATGGCGCCGGAGGTTCAGGAAAACCTGCCCCGCCTCTCCTTCGCCCGCCCCTGACGGCGCGGGGACCGGCAAGGCGGGGCCCGACTTGCGCCGGCCTCAGGCCATCGCCTTGACCGCGGCCAGCACGTCGTCGACATGGCCGGGCACCTTGACCTTGCGCCAGACCTGCCGGATCACGCCATCGGCATCGACGACGAAGGTGGAGCGGTCGGTGCCCATGTATTTCCGGCCATACATGCTCTTCTCGACCCAGGCGCCGAGCGCATCGATCAGCACGGTCTCTTCGTCGGCGAGGAGCGTGAACGGAAAGCCGTATTTCGCCTTGAACTTGTCGTGGCTTTTGACGCCGTCCTTGGACAGTCCGACCACGTCGGCGCCTGCCGCCTTGAAGTCGTCGTGGCGCTCCGCAAAGTCCTGGCTTTCCTTGGTGCAGCCCGAGGTGTCGTCCTTGGGGTAGAGGTAGAGAACCAGCGTCCTGCCGGCAAAGTCGGCGTTGCCGGCGCGGCCGCCGCCGTCGGTCGGCAGGTCGAAGGCGGGCAGTTTCTGGCCGATGAGGGTGTCGTCTGCGGTCATGAAGGGCAGCTCCCGAAGCTTAGCTTGACATGTCGGTCGAAGGCGGCGGGCAGTGGCGATCGAACTGCTCCGCCACCTGCCGCTGCAGATCGCCTAGAACAGCGCCAAGCCCGTCGATGTCAAGGCCGGGGCGGGCGATCTCCGGATCGACCGAGGCCGCGCGGATCAGCGCCTCGATCAAACCCTTGGGCGCCGCTTTCGGGTCGAACGCCTCGTTGAGCGAGAGGCGCAGCAGCGCCTGCAGCCGGCGATAGAGCTGCAGCGCGCGGATCAGCAGGCGGCTGTCGGCGCTGCGGATGCACTGGCCGGCGGCGCGCTCGAAGACCGATGCGGTCTGCGCGCACAGGATGTCGGGGTGGTCGTGGCCGTGGCGCAGCTGCAGATACTGCGCCAGGAACTCCGCCTCTACCAGGCCGCCGCGCGCGTGCTTCAGGTTCCAGACATCGTCGCTGCCATGCTCCTTGAAGATGCGCAGGCGCATGGCGCGCACGTCGGCCGCGAGCTTGTCCGGGTCGCGCTCCCTGGTCAGCGCCCGCCTGGCGGCCTGCTCGATGCGTTCGGCGAGCGCCGCCGGTGCCGCGACCACGCGGCAGCGGGTGAGGGCCTGGTGCTCCCAGGTCTGGGCGTTCTCCATCTGATAGCGCTCGAAGCTGTCGACCCCGCAGGCGACCGGCCCGAGATTGCCGGAGGGGCGCAGCCGCGTGTCGATCTCGTAGAGACTGCCCTCCGCGGTCTTGGCGGTGAGCGCGCTCACCAGGCGCTGGCCGAGCCGCGCATAGTAGGTTTCCGCAGCCAGCGGCTTGCCGCCGTCGGAGCGGGCGCCCTCGGGCGCTGCGAACACGAAGATCAGGTCCAGATCCGAGCCGATCGACAGCTCCTTCGAGCCGAGCTTGCCAAGGCCGAGCACGGCGAAGCTGCCGCCCTCCACCTTGCCGTGCTGCCGTTCCAGCCAGCGCTCGACATGGGGCAGCAGGCCGCGGATCACGATCTCGGCGATCGCGGTCAGCGCAGCACTCGCCGCTTCGCCGTCGCTCTCACCCAGCAGGATATGCATGCCGATCTGAAATTCCCTGGCCTGGGTCCAGCGCCGGGTCGCATCCAGCGCGTCCTGCAGATCGTCGGCAAGCTTCAGCGCCTCCGCAAACTCCGCCTCAAGTTCAGCAGGTGCTGCCAGCACCTCGAAGAAGGTGGGGGTGAGCATGGCGTCGAACAGGCCGACATGCTGGCTCAGAACGTCCGCAAGCCTGGGCGCCGTGCCCATCAGGTCGGCGACCAGGGACAGGAGCTTGGGATTGGCGCGGAACAGGGAAAAGAGCTGCACGCCCGCCGGCAGGGCCGTCATGAACTGGTCGAGCCTGCCGAAGGCGGCGTCGGGATCGGCCTGCTCGCCGAGTGCCCTGAGCAGTTCCGGCATCAGCTCGGTCAGCAGTTCCCGCGCGCGCGCCGCGCGCGTCGCCCGGATATGGCCGTGATGCCAGCCGCGCACGACGCGCGCCGCCTCCGCCGGCCTGGCGAAGCCGAGGCGCTTCAGGGTGGTGAGCGTCTCCGGGTCGTCGTCGGTGCCGGTGAAGACCAGCGCGCCGTCCGCGCCGAGATCGAGGCTGTCCTCGAACAGCGCCGCGTAATGCCGCTCCACCAGCTCCAGGTTCTTCTTGACGTCGTCCGCGAAGAGATCCGCGTCGTCATAGCCCATGAAGGTCGCGAAGCGGGCGAGACCGGCGTCGTCGTCCGGCAATTGGTGGGTCTGCTTGTCCGCGACCATCTGCAGGCGATGCTCGGTGGTGCGCAGGAAGCCGTAGGCGGCTTTCAGGTCGTCGGCCGTGGCCGCTTGCAGCCAGCGCTCCTCCACCAGCTTCTCCAGCGTCTCGATGGTGCCGCGCAGGCGCAGCGACGGCACGCGCCCGCCGAGGATGAGCTGCTGGGTCTGCACGAAGAATTCGATCTCGCGGATGCCGCCGCGCCCGACCTTGAGGTCATGGCCGAGCACGCGGATCGCGCCATGGCCGCGATGGCGGTTGATCTGCCGCTTGATCGCGTGAATGTCGCGGATCGCGGCGTAGTCCAGATGCTTGCGCCAGAGAAACGGCCGCAGATTTTTCAGGAACTGCGCGCCCGCCTCGGCGTCGCCGGCGATCACGCGCGCCTTGATCAGCGCTGCGCGTTCCCAGTTCTGGCCGAAGCGCTCGTAGTAGATCTCCGCATCCTCGACCGAGATCGCGAGCGGCTGGCCGGGCGGGTGGGGGCGCAGGCGAAGGTCGGTGCGAAAGACGTAGCCGTCCTTGGTGCGATGCTCGAGCAGATAGACCAGGGAGCGCGCGACGCGCACCGCGAGCGCCATCGGGCTGTCCTTGCCGGCCGGGCGAAAGCGCCTGGGATCGAACAGGATGATCAGGTCGATGTCGCTGGAATAGTTCAGCTCATGCGCGCCGAGCTTGCCCATGCCGAGCACGATCAGCCCGGAGGTCGGCCCCGGATCGTCGGGATTGTCGAGCGTGAGGTCGTTCTTGTCGAGAAGCTCGCGCAAAGCGAGGTCGAGCGCCCTGCCGGCAGCGGCATCGGCGAAGCGCGTGAGCGCCTCGGTCACCCTGGCAAGCGGCCAGACACCGCTGATATCGGCGAGCGCCGTGAGCAGCGCCACCTTGCGCCGCAGGCGCCTGAGATGCGCCATCACCGCGCTGCGCCGGCGATCCGGCGGCTGCTGCTCGAGGATGGCGTCGAGCGTCGCCTCCGGTCCGCTCGTGAAGAAGCGATGGATGACCTCGGGCTCGGCGAAGGCGAGCTCGGTGAGAAAGGGGCTGTTGCCGAACAGCGCGAGCAGCAGGTCTTCGGGGGCGATCTTGCCGAAATCTTTATGTTTGCCTGCAATACTCTCCTCGGAGGTTTCGCGCCAGCGATCGAGATGCCGGCGCGCCTGCTCGCCATCGCCGGGGCGGGGCAGGCTGGTGCCGGGTGGTTTTTCGGCAGGTCGGGTCATTGACGTCACGGTATCCTTCGGCGGGTTCGGGCACCCCATGGCGGCACCGAGCTTGTCATCGGACGCGCTCGGCCCAGATCTAGCATGAAAACCGAAGGGACCGAACATGCCGAAAGCGTGGCGATCCTGCGACAACCGCCGGACGAATCTTGGCGGTTCCGCCCGCCGCCGGTTGGAGCACGTCGCGCCGGAGCGCCGGGGGTGCTAAAGACGGTCTATCGTCTTGGCCCTATTCAAAAGTTGATCGGGAGGGCTGTTCTGTTCAATTTTTTGGCGCAGCCTTGCTGACGTCCTTCCGCATAGCCGTCCGCACGCTGGTCTGGATCCTGATCGGGCTCGGCCTCGCGGTCGTTCTGTTCATGATCCGGCTGGATGCGGGACCGATCGAGCTCGGCTGGCTGCAGCCCCGGATCGAGCGGGCGCTTGCGCCGGAGAGTGGGACCGTCGCGGTTTCGGCGGAGCGGATCGAGCTTCGGTTGAACCAGGAGCGGCGGACCTTCGAGCTGGTCGGCGTCAATGTGCGCTATCGGGCCACGGGCGCGGGTGCAGGCCAGTCGGCGCCGTTTCTCTCCTTTCCCGAAGTCGAGCTGGCGCTCAGCGTCGAGGCTCTGCTGAAGCGCGGCATGATCGCCGCATCCGAGCTCTATGCCAAAGCGCCTTCGCTGATCGTCAGGCGCGATGCCGATGGCATCATCGGCCTCTATTCCGAGGCGGAGTACGCCGAGAACGCAGCGCCTGTGGATTTCGGCGGCTTTCTCCGGCGCTTCGCGCTGGCATCGGAAGCGGATCAGCGGCTCGCCTTTCTCGAACGCCTGCAGATCGAGGGCGCGCGTGTGGCGCTCTACGACCGGAGCAGCGCGTCCGCGGTGACCGCACGCAAGGCGGATATGGCGCTGATCCGGCGGGAAGGAGGCGTCGATGCCTGGCTGAGAGCCGACATCCCGCAGACCACGGTACATCCGGCATCCGTGCAGATCTCCGCGCATATCCGGCCCGATGACGAGACCGTGCCCTTCACGATCGACGTCGCCGATCTCATGCCCGCCGATCTGCCGGCCCTCTGGCCGCTGCCCTCGCCGTCGATCCCGGCGGCGCTCGGCGGCATGCGCCTGCCGGTGCGTGCGACGATCGAGGGCGAAGTCGGTCTGGACGGCGACCTCTCGCCGCTGGACGTCGACCTTCAGGCGGACGCCGGCATGGTCGATCTGCCGGCCCTGTTCGCCGAGCCGCTGGAGATCGGCGCGCTGCAGCTCGACGCCAGGATCGATATCGAGGCCGCCGCAGCCGAGATCGAGCATGCGTCCGTGGTCAGCCGCGGGGCGGAGCTGACCGCCTCCGGCCGCACCGTCTGGCGCAAGGGGGCGGGAGAGGTGCGGCTCGACCTCGCCGCCAGCCATGTCCGGGCCGAGGATCTGCCGGCGTTTTGGCCGATCGGCCTCGGGCATGACGCGCGCCTGTGGGTGGTCGAGAACATCAGGACGGGCGTGGTGAGCACGGCCAGCGCCAGGCTCGACCTCGATCACCAGGACCTGACGCACCGGCCCCTGCACGATGGCGCGGTGAAGGGGCGCTTCGACTTCGAGGGATTGTCGGTCCGCTATCTCGACGAGATGCCGCCGATCGAGGGGGCGCTCGGCGATGCGGTGTTCGATGCCGATCGCATGCATTTCGAGGTGAAGGCCGGACGCAATGCCGGCGTCACCCTGAACGGGGGCAGCGTGACCATCACCGGCATGGGCAAGCCCGGCAAGGACGCCACCCAGCTCCATGTTCTTGCCGAGGCCGACAGCGGCATCGAGCCGATGCTGGCCTTGCTGGACCACCCGCCGCTCGAGGTCGTGCAGGAGCTCGGGATCGCTCCCGCCGATACCGCAGGCCATGTGGCCGCCACGCTCGAGGTGCGCCTGCCGCTGCACAAGGAGGTCACCGAGGAGGAGGCGGTCATTCTCGCCGAGGCCGAGCTCAGCGGGCTCGCGATCGACCGGCTGCCGAAGCTGGGCGCCGATGCCCGCCTGGATGACGGCGCGTTCAGTCTGACCGTCGACGAGGACAGCGTGCGCCTGGACGGCAAGGCCGCGGTCAACGGCATTCCGCTCGCCATCGACGTGACCGAGCCGCTCTCGAAGCAGGAGCAGACACCGCCCAGGCGGATCGACCTGGCCGGCCGTCTCAGCCGAAGCCAGCTCGAACGCCTGCAGGTGCCGGTCGACGGGATGGAGGGCGACGTCGCTTTCAAGGCGACGGTCAGCGAGACGCCGACCCATTTCTGGATCGATCTCGAAGCCGACCTGAAATCCCTCGCCTTGGCGCCGCCGGGACTGGTCTGGCGGAAGGACGTAGGTCAGGACGGCATGCTGCGCGCCTCGATCGCGAAGGCGATCGATGGGCCGCTCGAGGTCAAGCATTTCGATGTCAGCGCCGGCGATCTGGCCGTCGAAGGGGCGCTCCTGCTGTCGGATCGGAGGCTGCAGTCGCTGACGCTGGACCGGCTGCGCCTGGCCGGCTCGGATGTCGCGATCCGCTATGCGCCCGGCAGCGATGGCGGCCATGACCTCGCGATCGAAGGGACGAGGCTCGATCTCGATGCGCTGTTCGGCAAGGAGCCGGACGCCGGCGACAGCTTCCGGCGTTTCCATGTCATCCTGCGCACCGGCGAGCTGCGCGCCCGCGGCATCGAGCTTTTGAACGTCGAAGCGGATGCCGTGCATGCCGAGCGCGGCTGGCGCTCGGCAAGCCTGATCGGCAGCCTGCCCTCGAGCGGCAAGGTCGCCGTCGAACTCACCCCCGACGGCGACGGGCGCAGGCTCGAGATCCGCAGTGAGAACGCCGGCGATCTGATCGAGGCGCTGGATCTCGGACAGCGGGTCGCAGGGGGGCGCCTTCTGCTCACGGCGAGGCTCGAAGCCGACGACCCGATGGTCGCCGAGGGGCGTTTCGAGATCAACGATTTCGTCCTGCAGGATGCGCCGCTGCTCGCCCGCATGCTGACGCTCGCCTCGCTCACCGGCATCGGCAACCTGCTCGGCGGCGAGGGCATCAGGGTGGACCACCTGATCCTGCCCTTCTCCCTGAAGGGCGACGAGCTGACCCTGACCGACGGGCTGTTGCGCGGCTCGGAACTCGGCCTGACGGTCAAGGGAGACATCGATTGGAAGGCCGAAACGCTGAACCTGGCCGGCACGATCATCCCGGTCTACACGCTCAACCGCCTGATCGGCAAAGTGCCGGTGATCGGCCGCATCCTGACCGGCACCGACGGGCGCGGCGCCTTCGCCGCGACCTACTCGATCGAGGGGCCGAACGATGCGCCGACCGTCTATGTGAACCCCTTGTCGATCCTGACACCCGGCCTGCTGCGCGACCTTTTCGGCGCGGTGATCAGCGGCACCGGCGAACCGCCGGACCTGCGCGCGACCGATGACTGAGGGGCTGCCCGCCGCCTGATCAGGCGGCCTGCTGCTGCCGCGGCGGCGCTGCCGGCTCCGCGCGCGCCGGCGCCGATCTGGCAGAAGCTTCCGGCTTGATCGGCTGGATGCCGATGGCGATCAGACGGCCCGCCTTCAGAAAAGCGCGGCTGGCGCGGCGCTCGAACCTGGCGCCGATCGCGAGCGGCAAAGCGAGCGTCAGCGTGCCGAGGCCGTCGATTCCGCGCAGGATCGCCGTCGCCCAGGCCGGCCGCTGGTTTGGCGTGCGTCGGGCACCGCGATGCCGGCCGGCCAGCCAGGCCATCGCGCTGAGCAGTCCGATCGTCGCCGCGAGCCAGAGGCTGTCGCCGCCGGCAGCCGGGCGCAGCGCCGACCAGAGCGCGCCCAGGGCGACGAAGGTGAGGGCGCCGGTCACGGCCAGGAGCCCGAGCGTGAACGCCTCGCTCCAGGCCAGCCGCGGCGCCTTGAAGGCGAGGAAACGCCCGGTCTTCAGGTTCTTGACCAGCGTCTTCGACGGCTTGCCCAGCGCATCGATCACCGCCGTGAAGCGCCAGGCGACGGGGGGCAGCGGCGGGTCGTCGCTCCAGGCGAGGCCGCTTTGCCGGTGGCGCTGAAAGGCGCGCCGCGCGATGAGATAGCCGTCGGCCATCAGGCTCATGGCTTCGATCTCGCTCGGCGCGTCGAGATCGGCGCGCATGGCGGCGATCAGCTTTTGCAGCCGGGCCTCGACGCCATAGCTGGTGACGTCGTCGTCATGGCGGTCCTCGACCACCCGGCCGCGCCCGATCGGGCCGACCGGCTTGACCTCGACCGCCTCGATCTCGCGCAGCATGTGCACCAGCACCACCCCGCCGGGCCGGCTGGCTTCGAGCGCCGCGAGCTGCAGCGCCTGCATGCGGTCGGACGGCCCCGCGGTGGGCATGTCGACGCCGCTGGCATCGCTGACGATCAGGCGGTTGCAGCCGCGTTCCAGCAGCGCGTCGGTGCCGAGCGCATCGGCGAGCCGGCCGTCGCCGAGGCGGACATCGAGGCAGCGCGCGGGGCGCTCGGGATCGGGATAGAGGTTCGGGAGATGCAGCGGCTCGATCAAACCGGGTGTCGCCAGCGCTGCGGCGACGGCGCGGCCGAGGGTCATGCCGGCATAGGCGTCGGGCAGGCGGCGATAGGGGCTCTGCGCCAGCAGCGGCACCTTGCTCAGGCGCCGGGCCGCCGGTCCGGCTGCCGGCTCGCCCATGCGCTCGGCATCGAAGCGCCAGGCCCGTCCGGTCGCGAGATTGGCGGCGTTGATCACCAGCCAGGGCGCCTTGCAATAGCGCTGGCGGTTGTCGGTGATCGGGTTGAACCCCTCGTCGCCGCGCGGACGGATCGCGAGATCGCGCAGCTCCACCGGCAGGTCGTGCCCGGCCTTCCGGACCGGGCGAAACACCTGGCGGTCGAGCAGGTCGCCGAGGCGCGCGGCGCTCGAAAAATGGGGCGACAGGCGTTTCAGATTGACGAACGGGTTGGCGTACAGCTGGGCGCGAAGATCGGTCTGGGCCGCCGCCAGCAGGTCCCGCTCCACGGCCTTGACCAGCTCGATCAAACGCTGGCTGTCGATATCGCCCTCGGCGTCGAGGGCCTGCTTCAGGTGGAGATGGTAGAGTGCTGCGACCAGCGCGCCGCCGCCGCTTGCGGAGATGACGTCGATGCGGCGCAGGAGATCGAGCTCGGCCAGGCGGGCGAGCGTGCCGATGTGGAACAGCGCCGCCTTCAGGCCGCTCCCGGAAAGTGCAAGGCCAATGATGCCGCCGTCGTCGGTGATCTCCTGGCCATCTGGTGTTCTGATATCGCCCATGACGCGGATATGAGCATGTCCCGCAGCAATTTTCTATCCTTTAAATGTATTTTATTCGCAAAAAAATCATCTTTAGCGCGATTTTTCTGATCACGGCAGCGGCCTTGTCCGCGAGGCCTCATGAGTCCTCAAAAAAATTGGCCCGCCCCGGACCAAACCGGGACGGGCCAACCCGCGGAGCGAAGGGAGGAACGCTAGGCGTTGGCGGAGCTAGCGCCGTGGCCGAACTCGGGATAGGCCTCCATGCCGAGCTCGATCTGGTCGATGCCGATATTTTCGGCGTCGTCGGTGATGCGAATGCCGATGATCATCTTCAGAACCGTCCAGAGGACCAGGCTGACGACGAAGGTGAAGACGCCGACGGCGACGATGCCGAGCAGCTGCACGCCATAGGTCGCGTCACCGTTGGAGAGCGGCACGATCAGCGTGCCCCAGATGCCGGCGACCAGATGCACCGGGATCGCGCCGACCACGTCGTCGAGCTTCAGCTTGTCGAGCAGCGGCACGGCGAACACCACCAGGGCGCTGCCGACGGCACCGATGACGATCGACAGCCCGGGCGTCGGTGCGAGCGGCTCGGCGGTGATCGAGACCAGGCCGGCGAGCGCGCCGTTGAGCACCATGGTGAGATCGATCTTCTTGTAGAGGATCTCGGTCAGGATCATCGCGGTGAGCACGCCGCCGCAGGCCGCCATGTTGGTGTTGATGTAGATGTTGGAGATCGCGACGACGTCGGCGGCCGATCCCATGGCGAGCTGCGAGCCGCCATTGAAGCCGAACCAGCCGAGCCAGAGGATGAACGTGCCGACCGTGGCGAGCGGCAAAGACGAGCCGAGCATGGGGGCTACCTGGCCGCCGGACCCGTACTTGCCCTTGCGCGGTCCGAGCACGATGATGCCGGCGAGCGCTGCCCAGCCGCCGACCGAGTGCACCAGGGTCGAGCCGGCGAAGTCGGAGAAGCCTTTGACGTCGAGCCAGCCGGTGCCCCACTCCCAGGAGCCGGTGATCGGATAGATGAAGCCGGTCAGAATGGCGGTGAAGATCAGGAAGGGCCAGACGCGCACGCGCTCGGCCATGGCGCCGGACACGATCGACGCTGCGGTGGCCACGAACACCATCTGGAAGAACCAGTCGGAGCCTGCCGCATAGCCGGCGCCGAAGTCCGCGCCGGTTTCGGCGAGGGCCGCGCTGTCGTCGGCCGCCCAGATCGCGAAGCTGCCGAAATAGCCGCCGTCGACGCCGCTATACATCAGGTTGTAGCCGATCAGGTAGAACATGATGCCGGCGAGCGAATAGAGTGCCACGTTCTTCAGGAGCTGGGTGGCGACGCTGCGCTTTCTCACCAGGCCGGCTTCGAGCATGCAGAAGCCCGCGGCCATCCACATCACCAGAAAGCCGTGCAGCAGGAAGGACAGCGAATTGAAGATGTAGGCGGTCTCGCCGCTGACACCCGCGTCCTGGGCGAAGGATGGCGCGACGAAAGTCAGCATCGCTGCGCCGAATGGCAGCGCCAGCCGAAGCAGACTGCCTTGTCTTCTCATATCATGCATCTCGTTCCCCTCAGTGCCTTGGTGGCCTACGAGCCCCACATGGTTCTGCCGATCGCTTGGGGGGCGTCGGGCAATGTCGCTTGTGCGTTGCAAACCATGTGCCAGCGTTTTCGGCAGGATTCGGGGTGGCAATGGGCGATGGGCGACTTTTGTCTGCCTAAAAAGTCATCAGAAGATGCATAGTTGGTTAAAAAATCATCAATAGCGACGGCCTGCCTGCGATATTGGCACATCACGGGCGGGGGCGTTCAGCCCGGAATGCGACGCCTTGACACAGATCGGCGCGCGTGGCGGGGGGGCACATTGAGGCGATGACGTCACGCCAGCACACCAGGCCCGTTCCGGATCGCGAGGTGGATCTCGCCGTGGTCGGCGGCGGCATGACCGGGCTGGCCTTCGCGGTGGCGGTCGCCGACGCCGGCGCCGAGGTCGCGGTGATCGATCCCGTGCCTCTGCCCCTGTCGGCGGCGGCCCCGTTCGACGGCCGGGTGACCGCGATCGCGCGCGCGTCGCGCCATCTTCTCGAAGGGATCGGGGTCTGGCCGGCCATCGACGGGAGCGCCGAGCCGATCGTCGACATCGAGGTCAGCGAGCACGCTTCGCCCTTCCGAGTGTTCTACGATCACCGCGAGGTCGGGCAGGAGCCGCTCGGCCACATCGTCGAAAACCGGAGCATCCGATCGGGCCTGATCGAGAAAGCCAGGACGCTCGCCGGCACCACCTTGACCCTGGCGCTGCCGGACAAGGTGAAACGCATCGAGCGCGGCGCGGAGGCGGCCGGGATCACGCTCGAAAGCGGTGCCCGTCTCGGCGCGAGGCTGATCGTCGGCGCCGACGGCCAGAATTCCCTTTGCCGCAAGGACGCCGGCATCGACGTGATGCGCTTCGACTATGCGCAGACCGGCATCGTCGCCACCATCGCCCATGAGCGTCCGCATGAGGGCGTGGCCGTGGAACGCTTCTTTCCGGACGGGCCGCTTGCGATCCTGCCGATGCAGGGCAATCGCTCCTCGATCGTCTGGGCCGCCGAGAACGAGCTTGCGGCGGCGCTCACCGATCTCGACGACGAGACGTTTCTGGGCGAGCTGGAAGAGCGGTTCGACAAGCGCCTGGGCGCCCTCGCGCTTGCCGGCCCGCGCTTCCACTATCCGCTGTCCATGGCGCAGGCCCATCGCTACACGGATGTGCGCCTGGCGCTGATCGGCGATGCCGCGCGCAAGATTCATCCGATCGCAGGCCAGGGCTGGAATCTGGCGCTTCGGGACGTCGCGGCCCTGGCCGAGCTCACCATCGACACCCTTCGCCTCGGCCTGGATCCGGGACGCTCGACCGTCCTCAAGTCCTACGAACGCTGGCGCCGCTTCGACAGTCTGGCCCTGATCGCGATCACCGACGGCCTGAACCGCCTGTTCGCGAACGACGTCCTGCCGCTCAAGCTGGCCCGCGAATGGGGCCTCGGCCTGGTGAACCGCACGCCGCCGCTCAAGCGCTTCTTCATGCAGCACGCCATGGGCCTGGTCGGCGACCTGCCGCGGCTGATGCGCGGCGAACCCCTCTAGAGCGTGCGCTCATCGAGCGCTGACGCCCTGCATCCCCTTGACGACCTGAACCCTGCTCAAAACCTTGGGTGCATACCCTCACGCCTGGCCATGCCTGTCCAAGTCAACGCCGTGGCGCGTCGCCACTCATCGCGGGGCGGGGGGAGAGGGGGTGGGGATGACGTTGATCAGAGCGAGGTCGATGGCCACTTCGCGCAGCTTGGCATCGGCCAGGGCCTTGTTGAGTTGCTGCACGCGTGAGCGGGTCGAGGCGAGCTGCTGTTCCAGCTTGGCGGAGTTGTCCGGCCTCGCGGCCTGGCCGTTGTCGTCGGGCGCCTGCTCGGCCAGTCGCTGCTTCGCGGCCTTGACGTCGGCGTTCAGCTTGATGATGTCGGCCTGGGCGGCGAGGAGCTCGGCGCGCAGGTGCTCGGCTTCGCCCGGATCTTCGGGCTCCGTCGGACGAGCTGCCTGCTTGTCCTCCTCCTCGGCCGCTCGGAGCCCGCTCAGCAGCAGGCGCTCGATCTCGGACTCGGCCATCGACAGCTGTTCGCGCAGGTCCACGATCTCGTCGTCCCGTTCCGCCACGATCGCGGCATCGACGGATTGATCGGGCAGGCCGTCGAGTTTGGCGCGCAGATCATCGATGGTCGCGAGCAGGTCGGCTTCCTTCAGGCCGGCGGTGATGGACTGAGCCTGAAACGAGGCGTCCGTGGCGGCCTGGGACTGGCTCTGGGCTATCGTTGCCGCCTTTTCCATGGCCGCGGTCTTCGCTTCGGCCTCCTCCAGACGGCGCTGCAGACCGGCGACCTCGCGTTCGAGATCGCCGCGCTCGGCAAGCGCCTGCTCGAGCTTGCCGCTGGCCTCGTCCCGCCCCTGGGCGCTGTCCTCGGCGGCGGTCTCGGTGCGCTGGAGAGTTTCCTGCAGGCGCTCGATTTCCGCGGTCGCCGCCTTCAGCAGAGCGGTGTTGCGGTCAATGGTCTCGTCGCGCGTGGCCTTTTCCTGCAGCACCGTGTCCAGCCTGGCTGCCAGGGCATCGCGCTGTTCCTGCAGGATTTCCATCTCGGCGAAGGCTTTTTCGAGCTGCGCGTGCAGGCTCGCCGCTTCCTCGGCGGTCTTCTCGCTGGCATCGGAGGTCGCCACCACCTCCGCCTCGAACTTGGCCTGAAGCGCTGCGTGATCGGCCTTCGTCTCGGAAAAACGCTGCTGCAATTCCTCGAGCTGCAGCTTGGTCTGCTCCAGCTCGGCCGTCATCGCTCCCGCTTCGTCCTCCTGCGACAGGTCGGCCGCCATGGCGCGGGCGTCGGCGAGCGCCAGTTCCAGATCGGGGATCCTGGCGGTGTCCTCGAGCGCCACGTCACGCTCGCGCGCGACCTGACCGAGCTGCCGCTCGGTGATGTTCAGCCGGTCGAGCAGGGTCGCCTGCTCGTCCTTGGCGGCGACGCCGGTAATCGCGGCATAGGATGCGCCGGCCAGCCAGAGGCCGAGCGCGCCGAAGCCGAGGGCTACGCCGATCTGCAGCATCGGCGACAGCTCGACATACTGGCTGTCCTGGCCGGATCGCAGATAGACCTGCCGGCGCGCGAACCACCGGCGCTTGCGGCCGGAGTCCTCCGTCGATGAAATCTTGGCCATGCAGATCTCCCCCCGAAAACCTAATGCATCGATCCGAACAGAGCGATCAGCGACGTCTGGGCACATTGATGCAAGACCGGAATGCTCGTGCGGCGGCGTGCGATTCGCGCAAATGCGCCGCCAATCCAGCCGATTCCGTCTGCGAAGCGATTCGCCTCCTGCCATCGCTAAGTGGCGCTAACCTAGCAAATCCGGCCATACAGGCAATCGTCTTCCACGCGCGCGGGCTGGAGATCAGCCTGCCGGGCTTCCAAGAATACGCGTCGCGGCGAGGCGTCCGCTCATGAAGGCGCCTGCGACCGTCGCCGCCCAGCCCTCGGGCGCCGCCGCCTCGCCGGCGAAATGCACGCGCTCCGCATGGGGGCGAAGAAAGGCGCCGCGCCGGTCGGCGGCGCCGGGCCTGGCCACCGAATAGCTGCCGCGCGCGAAGGGATCGGCGCCCCAGCGCGTCTGCCTGGCGGCTGCCAGCCGCTGGTTGACCTTGCGCCCGAACAGCTCGCGCAGCGGTCCGAGCGCGAAGTCCGCGGCGGCAGTCTCGCCCTCCGTCTCCAGCCGCCAGGCAAGGCTGCCGCCCACGAAGGCGACGACATGGCCGCTGCCGAAGGGACGGCAGAGATAGAGCGCGCGTTCGTCGCCACCCTCCTGGCGATGCAGGTAGAAGGCGTCGCCGAGGCCGAAGGGATCGCCATCGAAGGCGAGCACGATCTTCTGCAGCAGGCCCATGGGCAGGCCCTCGATCGCCTCGCGGTGATCCTGGTCGAGCCCCGGCTCGAAGCGAATGCTGCCCGCGGCGAGCACGCCGACCGGCGCGGTGACCAGGACATGCGCGGCGACCAGCCGGCCGCGATCGGTCTCGACCTCGACGGCGCCCCGCCGCGCGCTGATCCGGGTCACCGCCGTCCGCAGCCGCACCGGCACGCCCTTGCCGTAGGCCTGGACCAGGCGGCCATAGCCCCGGGGCACCAGCCGGTCCTCGCCGCTGATGCCGCGGGCGAAATCGAGCGCACTCGCCTCTTCATTATCGGCGCCGAGCAGCCAGGGGCCGAGCGAGGCGCGCGCTTCCACGGCGAACGGCCCCTCAAGTTGGAGCCCGTCGGCGATCGCGCGGTCGGCGGACGCGTTCTCCACCGACAGCACCTGGTCGAGCGCGTGCTGGCGCGCGGCCATGAACGCCCGAACGTCCGCCGGTCCTGCCTGGCGTCCGTCCATGAACAGAAAGCGCCGGCGCCGATCCACCACCGTGGCGAACCCCAGCCGCCTGGCGATCGCGCTCCACGGGTTGTCCGGCCAGGCATGTATGAAAGAGGCGCCGTGGTCCATCGGATGACCGCCGACATCGGGCTCGGTCCAGACCCGACCGCCGATGCGGTCACGCGCTTCCAGCACCATCACGCTGCGCCCGGCTGCGAGCAGGACGCGGGCGGCACCCAGGCCGGCGGCGCCGGCACCGATCACCAGGACATCGACATCGTTCATGCACTGTGACTCACATTGATTCAAAATGGTGACTCATGCTGCTAAACTCCTTGTCTGTCGACGAAAACCATGTACGAAAGCGGAACGAATTCGCCTTTTTGTCCCGAGTTCGGCAGCCGCAGAAACTTTATGACATTTTCTTGAAAAAAAGACTTGATCGGAGGCCGGCTGAGACATAGATACGAGCGGCTGCCTGACGAAACGGCGGACCCGAGAGGAACTCCTTCAAACGGTCTTCGGCTCGGCGAAACGGTGTTTCGCAAGGTGGTTTGCGCTCTTTGACAAGTTGTAAATCAGGAAGGGATGTTCAGGCGGCGGGTAGTCGTTTTGGACATCAGTGACGGGATTTTTGTTTTGTTGGTTGGTCTACCGGGCGTTCGCCCTACTTGAGACC
>JAWKVM010000034.1:0-98256 GCA_041398025.1 Alphaproteobacteria bacterium | reverse complement strand
GCACCATCGGCCTGGCGCGGGCGGCCACCAAGATCGGCCTCGCCAATCTGACCTACAATATGAAGCGGCTGATCTGGCTGCAGAGGATGGAAATCGCGTGAGCGTCAGGCAAAGGCGACAAATGTGGCGTCACGGCGTCGAAGCAAGACGTTCAGCCGGTACTCACGCCCCTCGCATCGCTACTGCATGCCCCATGAGTGCCCAAAACAGCGTTGATGGAGGTCTCCAAATGGCGGGGGCGAGCCCTCTCAACGATGCCCTTGCATTCGGGGTGAGTGATCAATCCCATATTGGGAAGCTGCGACCAGGCAAAGAACAGAGCCGCATGATTGAGTTAGTCAGCGCTCGCTCTCTCCTCATGGCCGGGCAGTTCGAATTCGCCCTCATCAAACCATTCCAGCATGAGATTTCTGTAGGCTTTGACCTCTGCCGGTGATGGCTGATGAAATTCATCGTGATTCGAGACCCGCTCGACGATGACAAGACCATGCATGCCCATAGGTAAATGTGGGATACAGTGATACTCGTATGTGCCTGCTATCTTGAACTGATGTGAAAAGCGGTCGCCTGCGCGGGTCATGATGGGGCTTTGAAAGGCTTCGGCACCACGCGGATAGCCGTCTGGAAACGTGATGACGTTGTGCTCCTCATCGGCTTCGTTCACCCATGTAACCCGGTCCCCTGGTCTGATCTCAAGGTATTTGGGCACAAACATCATGCGCAGATTTTGATAATCGCTGACAATGCGAACGATATGCTCTGCTGCTATCGCTCGATCCGAAGCACTGACGGCTGAAACCAACAGTATAAAGAAGCAATAAATCCTCGATAGACGTCGACCTTTCATTCGACATTGACCGTCAACTTCATCCGAGGGTGGATGGCACAGCGAACTTTCACCTTGCCAGGCGACGAAAAGACCTGGGTCATGGATTCGTTTGGGCCTTGAGCGCCGCTATCGAACTGATTGCCCTTGCTCCTCGAATAGACGTTGTGCGTCGTCGAGTCGTTGTTCATAAACGTGACGCTGTCACCAGCCTTGATCGTCACCTCTTCTTCGGAGAACGCCTTGTCTTGTTGGGTGATGATCACGTCTTCAGCGGCTGCTTCAGTCGCCGTGATACATGTACCCAGTGCTAATATGACTATCGATTTGCGGATCATAGGCATTCTGTTTGGCTCGTTCAATCTATCGTGGAAGTTGAACATATGTGACCGGATCATCATCACTGGTCAACGATTTCATGAAAGTGACAAGGTCTTTCTTCTCCTGCTCGGTGAGACCGAGAGGATGCATCTCGTCGGAAAGGCTTGGGCGTTTGATACCGCCATGATCGTAGTGCTCGACGACGTCGGCAAGCGTTGCGAGCGATCCGTCATGCATATAGGGTGCACGCTGGTCGATGTTGCGGAGCCCCGGTGTCTTGAAGGCATGCTGCATCTTCACGATTCCCGATAGCTCGGCGCCTCGGCCAACGTCGTCGTCGGCCAATCCGATGTCATGGAAGCTGTCATCGGAGAAACGCCAGCCGACGTGACAGGATGAGCAGCGGGCCTTGCCATTGAACAGTTGAAACCCGCGCTGTGCTGATGCTGAAATTGCCTTTCGCTGGCCTTTGATCCAGCGATCGAAGGGCGCTTCGCCAGAGATCACGGTACGCTCGTACGTGGCAATCGCCATGGCGATCTTTTCCGCCGTGATCTCCTCATCACCGTCGAAGGCCGCGGCAAAGAGCGGGCGATAACCGTCGATGTTGTTGAGCTTTTCGAGCAGTTCGTCGAGCGGCATGTTCATCTCGACGCCAGCCTGGATCGGCCCGAGCGCCTGCTCTTCGAGCGTTTCGAAACGTCCGTCCCACATCAGCGCTTCCGACCAGGCGGCATTGAGGATCGTCGGGCTGCGGCGTCCGAGCTCGTTCATGTGATCGCCTACTCCCTTCGGAAGGCCGTCTCCCCAAGCGAAGCTCGGATTATGGCAGGATGCGCAGGACTGCATGTTCGAGCGTGACAAGCGCGGATCGAAATAGAGCATCTGGCCGAGCTTGGCTTTGGCTTCCGTGAACGGGTTGTCCTCGGGGAAAGGAACAGCTGTCGGGCGTTTGTAGGCTGCCTTGAGGATGATGACCTCATTGACCTGTCCCGGCGCATCATCTGCCTTGACTGGCGAAATTCCCAGATTGGCGAAGAAACCGACGCCGATCAGCAAAGAGAGACTTACGCCAATATTTAGAGAAAACCCATTCATCGCGACCGTCACTTCGTTTCAGGTGGGAGTTGCCCTGTTCATAGCGCCGGAGCATTAAGAAAAGGTGAACGCCTGTGTTCCACTTTTCGGGGGGAAGCCGGGACAAGACGAGCACTTTGAAGTCGATTCTGCTTCTGAGCAGCCATCGTTAACGGTTTTCTAGGAAACATCGGCTATCGATCAGGGGATGATAGACGCGGTCTGCTGTGCAACGCCGCACCTCCTCTCCGGTTGGTCGACGAGGTCTTGACGTGATGAAGTTGTTTGGATGCTTTGGCGAATTGAGAATCGCTCAAAAATTGCCGCTCTATATCGTCGGCGCCGGCCTCCTTGTAGGCTCGATCATTGGAATATCGACCTACATCAATGCCTCAGCCAGCTTGGAGCAAGCGAGGCGGGACCAATTGGTTACAGCACTCGCCGGTCAGAAAGCGACGCTGCAGATCTATCTGACGGGAATCAAGCACGATCTTGTCACACTCGCTTCCAGCTCGATGACGCGCAATGCACTCGTCTGGTTCTCCGAGGCGTGGGAGGAATTCGGCGAACGACCAACCGAAGACCTCCAACGTCTCTATGTCACCGAAAATCCGAATCCCACGGGGCAGAAGGACAATCTCGACAACGCAGAGGACGGGTCGACCTACAGCGACACCCACGCTCTCTATCATCCGTCCTTTCGCAAATTTCTCCGCGCACGCGGTTACTATGACATCTTTCTGTTCGATCCCGACGGCAACCTTCTCTACACCGTATTCAAAGAGCGGGATTTTGCGACCAATCTGGTGTCCGGCCCATGGCGCGATACCGATCTGGGGAAGGCCTTTCGTGCCGCCCGAGACAACCCGGTCCTGGACTATCAAGCCTTCTTTGATTTCCGACCATATGGTCCGAGCAACAATGCGCCGGCAAGCTTCATTTCGTCTCCGGTTCTGGACGAAGATGGCGATCTGATGGGAGTCTTGGCCTTCCAGATGCCCATCGATCGGCTGGATGGAATCCTCCAAGCCACTGCAGGTCTTGGCGAGACGGGCCAGACTTACTTGGTCGGCCAGGATTTTCTGATGCGCTCGAACTCTCGCTCTGCCGGCGAGTCGACGATTTTGAAGCGGCGAATCGAGAGCAATGCTGTCGGTCGCGCCTTGGCCGGTGATCGAGGCGCGATGCCGGATGTCGACGCCGAGAATAATCCGGTCATCGTCGCCTTCGAGCCATTCGACTTCAGCGGCACGCGTTGGGCGCTTATCAGCCAGATGGCCCGAAGCGAGATCATGAAGCCGGTCAATGGTCTGGCAACCCAGATGATCCTGGTGGCCGTCGTCGTCGTCGCATTACTCTTTTTATTGGGATGGCTGCTGGCGCAGAGCATTGTCAAACCGCTGGCGCGAATCCTGAGTGCGATCAGCGAACTCGCCAAGGGCAATCAAGCCGACATCCGTGGCGGCGATCGAGGTGACGAGATCGGCGATCTCGCGAGGGCTACCGGGGAAGTCTACGAGAAAGGCGTTGAGGCCGCACGCCTAAAGGCAGCCCTGGACAGCTGTCAGGCCAACGTGATGGTCGTGAACCAGTGTCTGGAGATCATCTACGTCAACTCCAACCTCGAGCGCATGCTGAAAGCAAGCGACAAACACATCAGGAAGGCGTTGCCTCAATTCTCGGCCGATCATCTGGTTGGCGCCAACATCGATATGTTCTATGAAACGCCTGATCTGCTCACCGATCTCCGCGCGATTCACTACACCAATATTGAGCTTGGCGGCTTGAGGCTGACGCTCGTTGCGAGCCCGGTGCTCAGCGAAGCAGGCGAGCGCCTTGGCACGGTTTTGGAGTGGCAGGACCGGACCACCGAGCTGAACATCCAGGAGGAAATCGACAGTGTCGTTACGGCTGCCAGCGAAGGCGATCTGAGCCAACGTCTATCGCTTGATGGAAAGCAGGGGGCCATGCTGAGCCTGGCGAAGGGAATCAACCAGCTCAACAGTGTCATTGATGGTGTCAGCACCGATATCGGCGCGATGCTGGAGAGCTTGGCACGAGGCGATCTCCGCCAGCGGATCACGACCGACTACAAAGGGAAGTTCGGTGAGCTGAAGCGAAACGCTAACGACACGGCCGATAAGCTCGTTGATATCGTATCAAGTATTCAGACAGCGACCGCCGAAGTCAAGAATGCCGCCGCTGAGATTACCAGCGGAACCGAGGATCTGTCCCATCGAACAGAGCAGGCCGCATCCAGCCTGGAGGAAACCGCTGCATCAAGCGAGGAACTCGCCGCTACGGTCAGGCAGAACGCCGAAAACGCGAGGAACGCCAGTAGCCTTGCGGGCGACGCCAATCAAAGCGCCAAGTCCGGCGGCCAAGTGGTCGAGCAAGCGATGAGTGCCATGGCCGGGATCGAGGAATCAGCGCAAAAGATCACCGACATCATCGGCGTGATTGACGAGA
Source organism: Alphaproteobacteria bacterium (assembly GCA_041398025.1). Taxonomy (GTDB): domain Bacteria; phylum Pseudomonadota; class Alphaproteobacteria; order Geminicoccales; family Geminicoccaceae; genus JANQPX01. Next base: position 93,563 of record JAWKVM010000034.1, on the reverse strand, counting down.
TTGCCTTCCAGACCAATCTGCTTGCCCTCAACGCCAGCGTCGAGGCGGCGCGTGCCGGCGAGGCGGGCAAGGGCTTTGCTGTGGTTGCCCAGGAAGTCCGTCAGCTTGCCCAGCGCTCGGCTCAGGCGGCTTCGGACATCAAAACCCTGATCCAGAATAGTAATGGTCAGGTCAAGTATGGTGTGGAGCTGGTTGACAGAGCGGGCGAGTCGCTTGCTGAGATCGTTGGCTCGATTGGGAAGGTCGCCGGGATCGTCAAGGAGATTGCGAGTGCGTCGCATGAGCAGGCGGCCGGCGTCCAGGAAATCAACAACTCGATCACCAATATGGACGGGATGACCCAACAGAACACTGCACTTGTCGAAGAGAGCACGGCAGCGGCGCGAGCCCTGAGTGATCAGGCAACGAAGCTCGCAGACCTCATGGCTTTCTTCAAGCTCGATGGCAATAAAACATTTGCGGGGCCGCAAGTCGAGCGGCAACCGCACCATTGGTCGGTGCCCGTGCCGGCTGTTGCCTCCGAGGATGAGGAGGGCTGGAGTGAGTTTTAATGACGCGACGGGGTCAAGGCGACCGCGGCCAGGACAAGATTGAGCAGCTCTCGAAGACCTCCCAGCGAACTGTGTTGGTGACTCGGTCATGCTGGCACGGCGTTTTCCGTCTGCTTGATCTCTATGCAATGCCTTTCGATCGGTTGAGCATTAAAGCGTGGACAGAGCCGCTCCCTGATAGCCGGACAGTGACGTAAGCTACGGCTCCGTGTCTGTTGGTCGCCAAACGGAGGAGACCAGCGATGTCGAAGCGGAAGCAGTACAAGCCTGAATTCAAGGCGAAGGTGGCGCTGGAAGCGCTGAAGGGCGAGCAGGCGGTGTCGGAGCTTGCGAGCCGGTTTGAGGTGGATCCGACGATGATCCATCAATGGAAGAAAGCGCTGCTCGAAGGTGCTGCGGAGCTGTTTGAGCGCGGCGGCGGGAAAAAGGTGTCGGAGGTCGACGAGGCGAAGGTCAATGCGCTGCACGCGAAGATCGGTGAGCTCACCGTGGCCAACGGCACGGGGACTGCGTCATGCCCCCGGCATGACGGTTCCCCTTAGCCTGTCCGAAAAGCTCAAACCGTGGACCGGCAAGTGAGGCGCTCGATGGTCGAACCAGGCCGGTCGGAACTCTCGATCGTCCGGCAGTATCGGCTGCTGTCGATCAGCCGCTCGACCTTCTACGCGCAGCCGAACGGCGAGAGCGACGACAATCTGGCCATCATGGCCGAGATCGATCGCCAGTTTCTCGACACGCCGTTCTATGGCGTGCGGCAGATGGCCTGGCATCTGCGGGCGAAGGGCTGGCGGGTCAACGTCAAGCGGGTTCGGCGTCTGATGAGAAAGATGGGGCTGATGCCGATCTATCAGCGGCCGAAGACCAGCACGCCGGCGCCGGGGCACAAGATCTACCCGTATCTGCTGCGCGGTTTGACGGTCGACCGTCCCAACCAGGTCCCCCTCTCGCCGAAAGCTTTGCTTTCGTCTGCCGGTCAAGGGGTGCACGGATCTGACGTACATCCCCTTGGCCCGCGGCTTTCTCTATCTCGTCGCCATCCCTCGGTGCGAATACGCGCCGTGCTGAAGCACCGGATGATCGGCTTTGCCGATCATGGATTGGTGGAGCCGCAAGGTCCTGGCCTGGCGGCTGTCGAATACCATGGAGGCCGAGTTCTGCGTCGATGTGCTCGAGGAGGCCCTGGCTCGCCATGGCAAGCCCGAGATCTTCAATTCCGACCAAGGCAGCCAAGTCACCTCGACCGCCTTCACGCAGACGCTGAAGGCCGCCGGCGTGCGCATCTCGATGGACGGCAAGGGGCGATGGCTGGACAACCTTCGCTTCGGCTTACGCGAGCTTCGCTCACGGTCCTCGCTCAGCATCGAGCGGCTATGGCGATCGCTGAAATACGAGTGCGTCTATCTGCACGCCTGGAGCGGCGGCCTCGAGGCCAGAGACGGGATCGGCAGATGGATGGATGTCTACAACCAGCAACGTCCCCATGCTGCGCATGATGGCCAGGCACCGGACGCCGTCTATCACCAACCTGACACCTCGCCGCCGGTCGAAATGGCGGCATGACATGACCACGGAGAACCTGACCAGCGGATGCGATTCTGTAGCTTAAAATTCCAACGTCACTGTCCGGCTATCGGCGAGCGGCTCTGACGTAGCGGATCGCCGCTGAAGAATGCGCTGTCCCGTTGATTTGGGAGACTTGTGCGCGGATGGGGTTTTCCTTAGCGATATCTTTCTGATTCTATTGAAGAAACAGAAGGGAAACGCTGCGATGCCGCGCCGCCGGATTGGTCAGACCGAAGGCGCCAAGTTCTGGCTGCGGGTGATGATTGAGCTCAACAACCGCGGCGTCGAGGACGTCCTGATCACCGTCTTCCCCGACGCCCGGGTCCAGCCCTGCATCGTCCATCCGATCCGGAATTCGCCGGACTTCGTGTCCTGCAAGGACAGGCGGGCCGTCGCTGCGGCGCTGAAGCAGGTCTGCAAGGCCGCCGACGCCGATGCGGGCGCCGCCCCGGAGACCTTCGCCGAGAGCGACTGGGGCCCGGAGATACCCGGCGATCGCCATGTCCCGGCGCCGCCACTGGCGGGCAGCGGATCATCGACACGACCAACGCCATCGAGGTCCTGAACGCCAAGCGACGCCGCGCGGTCAGGACCCGTGGCCATCTCCCGACCGACGAGAGCGTCACCAAGCTGCTCTTCCTGGTCTCGAACCTGGCCGAAAAGGACGGGAAGATGCCGGCCAGAGAACGCGGCATGGCCAAGGCCCAGTTCGCGATCCTCTTCGAAGGCAGCTTCAGGATCGCCCAGGAGCAATGTTCAACTCATCGACCACACACGAAATTCCCGACGGTCCCGGAGTGATGATTTGCCTCACCCTTATGACCCCGCTCTCCCTTCAAACGCTTGTATTCGAAGCTGGATGCAGCGCTCACATAGCCTTGTCGAATGGCCCCACTTCATCAGCACCGACATGATCGTCAGGTCGTTGCTGATGGTGATCGCTTTGCGTTTCTTCTCCCGCTGCCGCCAAGCCGTCGATATCCTTTTGCTGGATCGACGAGATCGTTCGCCCTTTCAGGTAGGCAATCCAGCCATTTGTCAGGACGGAACGAACGTGGCGAGGCCAGTGCTTCTTCACCTCGCCTCGTGCAAGACGCTGTTCCTGTTCAGTGATCCATAGCTCGGCTACGTGCTTGAAGCTGTGCTCATCGATAGGCAGGCCTTCGTCGAAGCGGATCTTTCGCTTCCGATATTCTCGTTGGGCTCTCTCTTTAGCGATGTCGAGCGACTTCGTTTTGAGGCTGATCGTTTTGTAGCGGCCATCGACTTGGAGCCGCGCATACCAAAACGGGCCGTCGCCATCGCCGCACTTGTAGACGAGCACCCGTCCCTCACAGAGCCTGTGGGGATCGTTGTAGGCAGCAGCCATGATAGACCCTATTTCCGTAAAGGATCTGTAAGAGCCCGTTTTTGAAGTTTTCTGGCGATTTCATGGGTTTGCCAATCGCCTGGCGAGAAGCTGGATGATGGCGACGACGGCGATGGCTTTTGAATGCTCCGATCAGCCGTTCGGAAATCTTCATGAGACGGCGGTTGCGACCAAGCCAGCCGAAGGTGCGCTCGATCACCAGCGTTTTGGATCACTTGAACCCTTCGGCGTGCGGTGACTTTTTGACAATCTCGAGCCGGAGCCTGGCGCTCGTGGCTGCGTTGTTCGCGGCGATAGGTCCCTGATAGCCGGCATCGGCGAAAAGACAGTGCAGCCAAGGAAACCGCCGCTTGATCCAGCGGCAGGCCAAGGCCAGCCCATCACGGTCTTGATGTTGGCCGCATGCACCGCCAGATTGAGGGGCAAGCCGATGGTGTCGGTGACCAGACATGGCGCTTCGCCATTGATCTTTTTCCGGCGTCATAGCCGCGCAATCCGCCAGCTTGTGGTTTTCACGCTCTGGCTGCCGACAACGCCTGCCGTCGGTGACGCTCTCCTTGCCGCCCTGCCTGCGCGCCTGCATCAAGAGGATCATCCAGATGCGATGCCATATCCCTTCCTGCTCAGAAGCGCCGGAAATAGCTATAGACCGTGCTCCATGGTGGAAAGTCTTTCGGCAGTACGCCACTGGCATCCAGTCCTCACGAGATAAAGGATCGCGTTCAAGACCTCGCGCAGATCCGTCGTCCGTCGCCGACCACCATGTCTCGCCGGCGGCAACAGGGGCTCGATCAAGCCATACTCGTCATCGGTGACGTCGCTTGCATAGCGAGCGTTCAAACGCTCATAGTGCGTTCGAGCGAAAGCAGTCCACATCGGTCATGGCTCCGTCGTTCCTGGCAGAATTCGGATGCCATAACTGGCTGTTTTCGCTCAACTTCTTTTAAAACGGGCTCTAAAGAATACGCCCTATTTATAGACTTACATGCGCACATTAAATCATACTTATAGTTGAATATTTGATAATCGGGGCAAAGTCTGTTGCGTGCATGAAAATGTTCTCAATTCCCAAAGTGAGTAGGATATGATCCTACACAGGGGATGGAACAGCCCAGCCCCTTGCCGATCGAAGATCTGTCTTTGGACGCGCTGCGCAGCCTGGTCAAAGAGCTGGTGACGAAGCTCGCTGATCAGGACGCCGAGATCAAAGCGTTGAAGGAGGAGATCACGCGGCTGAAGGGCCACAAGGGCAAGCCCAAGCTGAAGCCGTCGGGCATCGAGCAATCGACGGAGAAACGATCGCGGCGCCACGGCGGCAAGAAGAAGGGCTCGAGGCCGAGCCGTCAGAAGCTGGTGGTCAACGAGGAGCAGAGGCTTACGATCACGCCGCCGGCCGGGGCGCGTTTCAAAGGCTACCAGGACTTCGTCGTCCAGGAGCTCAGGCTCGATGCCCGGGTGATTCGCTACCGTCGAGAACGCTGGCTGACCGCCGACGGCAAGGTGTTGACGGCGCCATTGCCGTCAGGACTGCGCGGTCATTTCGGGCCAGAGCTGATCCGGTTCATTCTGCTCCAGCATCACCAAGGGCAAATGACGGTCGATCGGATCGCGATTTTCTTGGCCAGTCTGGGACTGGTGATCTCCAAACGGCAAGTGCTTCGGCTCCTGACCGGTGATGCCACAGCCTTTGCCGCGGAAGCGCACGACGTCCTGTGCGCCGGCTTGAGCAGCGCGACCTGGATCACGGTCGATGACACAGGTGCTCGACATCGCGCCAGGAACGGCGTCACCACGCAGATCGGCCCTCATGCTGGATGGGGACCGTTTCACGTTTTTCGGGACCACGTTTTCCAAAAGCCGCAAGAACTTCCTGGAGCTGCTCCGCGCCGGCTATCGTGACTATGTCGTCAATGCCGGGGCGCTCGCCTGCATGCGTGCCCGCAACCTCACCGGCGAGGTGGTCCAGAAGCTCGATGAGCATGGGCAAAGGGTCTTCGCCGACGAATTCACTTGGTCAGCACATCCCGATGAGCTCGGCGTCAGCAAGCTCGACGTGCATCCTGACCCGATGAAAATCGCCACGGAGGCGTCGCTGTTCGGCTGCATCCGAGCGCATGGCTTCCTGCGAGACGCCGTCATCATCTTGGACGGCGCCGGTCAGTTCCGCCTTGCCGATCATACGCTCTGCTGGATCCACGCGGAGCGCCTGGTGCAGAAGCTGATCGGCTTCAACGATCAGCAGCGCCAGGCCCTCGACGTCACCCGCCAGCTGATCTGCTGGTTCTGCCACGACCTCAAGGTCTGCAAGCGCGATCCTTGCCGACGCCGGGCTACCCAGATGCGCGCCCGTTTCGATCGCCTCTTCACCCGCAAGACTGGCTTCGTCACCCTCGACCGGCTGCTGGCTCGCCTGCATGCCCGCAAGGACGAACTCCTGCCTATCCTCGACCGGCCGGAGATACCGCTTCACACCAACGGCTCCGAGAACGATATCCGCTGCCAAGTGACCAAACGGAAAATCTCCGGCGGCACCTGGTCTGATCAAGGCCGACAAGCGCGCGACACGTTCCTCGGTCTGCTCAAGACCTGCCAGAAACCGAGCGTCTCATTCTTCGAGTATCTCGGCGACCGTCTCGGTGTAGTGGGCGCACCAACTGTCCAGCTACTCGCACTGATCGTCGGCCCGGCATAGACGCCTGCGCCACAGCCTTTGCCCCGATTACAATTTTAGCTACTAACCCATTGATATGTCGTCATACGGCCATGCCCGCGCTTGTACACCGTGTTTTTCTAGGACGCGATCTTTAACGCGAGGTTTTCGTCAAACCAAGTCGCAAGCGCAGCCAGGCTGGAATGGGCGAGATCCCGTTGCAGATGGGCGCGCACGCGGTCGTGCAGCGCCAGATATTGAGGTTTGCCGGTGCGCGACCAGTTGGCGATCATGCCGAGGATCTTGCTGTTCCTATGCGCGCCGAGGATGGCATAGGCCCTGCGGAAGGCGTCAGGATCGAGCTCGGGCCGCGCCTTCAGATAGCGCTCGACCATGGCGCCGGCGAGTGCCATGGGCACATCCCGTCTCGCGTCCTCCAGGAGGGAAACGAGGTCATAGGCTGGCGCGCCGAGGCGGCCGTCCTGAAAGTCCAGAAGACCGACACGCGCCAGACCATCCCGCTCCGCCAGCCAGAGCAGGTTGTCGGCGTGGTAGTCGACATAGACGAAGGCCGCGTGGCCGACGCGCGTTGCGGGCAGGAGGTCGCGCCAGATGTCGAGATAGGCCGCCTTGGCCCGCTCGCTCAGGGTCGGCGTGTACCAGCGGGTGAAGCGGCTCGCCTCCTCCAGCATTTTCTCGTCGTCATAGGGCGGCAGGTCTGCGGGCGGATCGAGCGCCTGCAGCGCCACCAGAACGTCGACGGCGGCGCCATAGAGTTCTGTTTCGTCGGCCTCGCCCTTCGGCGGCAGCATGGCGCTGAACAGTCCGTCACCGAGGTCTTCCAAAAGGACGAGACCGGCATCGATGTCATGGACAATGACCCGCGGTGCCGAGAACCCATGTTGCAGCAGCCATTCAGCGATATGAACGAACGGTCCGGTGCGCAGCGCCGGCTGATCCGGCGGCGAGTCCATCAGGATCGCCGGCATCAGCCCGCCGGTCAGCCGCTCATACCGTCTTGCCGAGGCATCGCCAGCAAGCTTCTTTCTCAGGGCGCGGCCCTGACCGTTGACTTGCAGGAATCTTTCGATGGTGGCGTCGCGGTCCGTCATGGAGCGAGAGCCGGCAGGCGCGAGGTCCAGAAGGCATCGCCGGTCAGCCGGGCAATGCGTGCGTCCGGGCTGTCACCCTCCTCCAGAGCCAGACTCAGGCAAGTTCCGGCCAGCCGCCCTGCGGCTCGGTCGGGCCATTCGACCAGCCAGGCCTCGTCCTCGGCCGGTGTTTCTTCCAGGCCGAGTTCGAACAGCTCGTCGGGATCGGCAATGCGGTAGAGGTCGATATGGCGGATGGTCAGGCCGTCCAGCGGGTAGTCCTGCATGATCGTGAAGGTCGGGCTCGGCACCTCGAGGGGCGAGCCGGCCCGGGCTCGGATCAGCGCGCGCGCAAACTCGGTCTTGCCGGCCCCGAGGTCACCCCGAAGCGCCACCACATCGCCACCGCGCAGCAGCCCCGCCAATCTCGCTGCAAGCCCATGGGTTGCAGCGAGATCACGGAGTTCGAGAACGAGCCCGCCACCCACGAGCCTGGCTCACCGCCAAGTCAATGAGGTGGCCATGCCACTCAGTAGCGGTAGGCTTCGGGTTTGAAGGGGCCTTCGGTGGTGACGCCGATATAGGCGGCCTGCTTTTCGGTGAGCTTGGTGAGCTTGGCGCCGACCTTGTCGAGGTGGAGGGCGGCGACCTTCTCGTCGAGCGCCTTGGGGAGAACGTAGACCTTGTTCTCGTAGGTCTCGGCGTTCTGCCAGAGCTCGATCTGGGCGAGGGTCTGGTTGGCGAAGGAGGCGCTCATCACGAAGCTGGGATGGCCGGTGGCGCAGCCGAGGTTCACCAGGCGGCCCTTGGCAAGGAGGATGATCTGCTTGCCGTCCGGGAACTCGATCTGATCGACCTGCGGCTTGATCTCGGTCCACTTCATGTTGGTGAGCGAGGCGACCTGAATCTCGGTGTCGAAATGGCCGATATTGCAGACGATCGCGCCGTCCTTCATGTCGCGCATGTGGTCGAGGGTGATGATGTCGGTATTGCCGGTGGCGGTGACGAAGATGTCGCCGCGCGGCGCCGCCTCCTCCATCGTGACGACCTCGTAGCCCTCCATTGCGGCCTGCAATGCGCAGATCGGGTCCGCCTCGGTGACCAGCACGCGGGCGCCTGCGTTGCGCAGGCTCTCGGAGCTGCCCTTGCCGACGTCGCCATAGCCGGCGACCACGGCGACCTTGCCCGCCATCATCACGTCGGTCGCGCGGCGGATCGCGTCCACCAGGCTCTCGCGGCAGCCATATTTGTTGTCGAACTTGGACTTGGTGACGCTGTCATTGACGTTGATCGCCGGGCATTTGAGCGAGCCGTCCTTCGCCATCTCGTAGAGGCGGTGCACGCCCGTGGTGGTCTCCTCCGAGATGCCGCGCACCTTTGCCATCAGCTCCGGGTAGTCGTCATGCATGATCTGGGTGAGATCGCCGCCGTCATCGAGGATCATGTTGGGGCGCCAGTCCGGGTCGCCGTCGATGGTCTTCCTGACGCACCAGTCATACTCCTCCTCGGTCTCGCCCTTCCAGGCGAACACCGGAATGCCGAGGTCGGCGATCGCGGCGGCGGCGTGGTCCTGGGTCGAAAAAATATTGCAGGAGCTCCAGCGCACCGTGGCACCGAGATGGGTCAGCGTCTTGATCAGGACGGCGGTCTGGATGGTCATGTGCAGGCAGCCGGCAATACGTGCGCCATCCAGCGGACGCGTGTCGCCATATTCCTCCTGCAGCGCCATGAGGCCCGGCATCTCCTTCTCGGCGATCGCGATTTCCTTGTGGCCCCAATCGGCAAGGCTGATGTCGGCGACCTTGTAGTCGGTGAAGTCGGTCATGGTCTGTCTTCGCTCGGTGGTGAAGTGGGTGGGAAAGCGCCGCGGAGCCATGTGCCCGAAGGACGCAGGTTCCTTATTTCGTGCGCGTGGCTTTAAATCACAAGGCCCCCGCAGGGGCAAGAGAAAGCGCGCCTTTCGCCGCCCTCAAGGTTCCTCGAACCCTTCCGCGATCAGCTGCTCGAGCTCGTCGAGGGCAAGCTCGGCATCGTCGCCGCTGGCACCGAGCTCGAGCACCGCACCCGTGGTCGCGGCCAGCAGCAGCAGCCCCATGATCGAGGTCGCCGAGACCACGGCGCCGCCGTGACCGACCTTGATGTCGGCCTTGAACTGCTGGGCGGTCATCACGAACTTGCGCGCGGCGCGCGCATGCAGCCCCCGTTGGTTGACCACCTTCACGAAGCGGCGGAAGTCGCCGGGGACGATGGCCTTGGACGTGGGCATCGCCCCTAGTTGGCCTGACTGACGTTCAAGAGCGTGCTCGCGACGTTGATGTATTTCTTGCCGGCCTCCTGGGCGCTGACCACCGCCTGTTCCAGGCTTTCGGTGTTGCGCACGCTCGCGAGCTTGATCAGCATCGGCAGATTGACGCCGGCGATCACCTCGACATGGGCCTTGTCCATGATCGAGATCGCGAGGTTCGAGGGTGTTCCGCCGAACAGGTCGGTGAGCACGATGACGCCGTCGCCGGTGTCGACCTCGGCGACCGCGTCCATGATGTCCTGACGCCGCTGCTCGCTGTCGTCGTCCGGCCCCATGGAGATCGCCCGCATATTGTCCTGGGGACCGACGACATGCTGCGTCGCGGAGATGAACTCCTCCGCAAGCCGGCCATGGGTAACGAGAACCAGGCCGATCATCTTGTGCTCCGCTTTCTCATCAGGCGCTCCTTATTGACGGCCGATCGTGTCGGGCGTGGGCGGGGCGGGCCCGATTTTTTCCGATGCCCTGGCATTGGCTTCCGGCGTATCGCGATGCCTGATCTGCGCGGGCCAGCCGGCCAGACGCAACCTTTCCGCGAAAAGCTCCGCCGTCGCGATCGAACGATGCCGCCCTCCGGTACATCCGAACGCGATCGTCAAATAACTCTTCCCCTCGAGCTGATAGGCGGGCAGCAACGGTACGAGAAACTCCTCAAGATCCTGTAAAAGCTTTCGAAACTTGGGGTCGGCGTCGATGTAGTTCTGCACGGGCTGATCGACGCCGGTCATCGGCCTCAAGCGATCATCATAGTGGGGATTGGCGAGAAATCGAACGTCGAATACCAGATCGGCTTCTCTTGGCAAACCTTTTCGATAGCTGAAGGAAACCACCGAAATCACCAGGCGCTCGTCGCTGCCGACGGCGAAATGGCCTGCGGTGAGCTGACGCAGCTCGCCCGGCGACAGGTGGCTGGTGTCGATCACCAGATCCGCATGGTCGCGGAGCGGCGCCATCAGGCTGCGTTCCTGGGCGATGCCGTCGGCGACCGCGCGGTCCGGGGCGAGCGGATGGCGCCTTCGGGTTTCGGTGAAGCGCCGGGTCAGGATCTCGTCGTCGCAATCCAGAAAGAGGACACGGATGTCGATGTCGGGCACTTCGGAAGCCCTGTCGAGACGCTTCAGAAGCTCGCCGGGATTGAAGGCGCGGCTCCTGGAATCGATGCCGATCGCCAGGCGGCGCTCGCTGTGGTCGCTCGGCCGGAGCAGGCTTGCGAGCAGGGAGACCGGCAGATTGTCGACCGCCTCGTAGCCGAGATCTTCCAAGGCGCGCAGGGCGGTCGTGCGGCCGGCGCCGGCCATGCCTGTCACCACCACGATACGTTCGACAGCCATGTCAGCAGACCCGTTCAGCTTGGAGGACGACTCGTATTCTGGCGACGGCGGACGGCCGGTGCGGATCCAGGCAGATCCTGGGCAGATCCACGCCGTGCCAGGATGCGGCCGCCGGCTCGGGCAAAGGGTCGGCCAGAGCGCCGGACGGGACGAGGTCCACCGCGAGATCGAGCGGGCCGGGCGCAAAGGGCAGGCGCATGATGCCGAGGCCTCTGAGCGCGATCAGACCGGCCAGGCGGTCGGGCGGGGCGGCGTGGAGGCGGTCACCCTGGCGTCGCAGATGGAGCTGATCGTCGGCGATCAGCATGGCCCCGGCCTCGATCAGGCAAAGCGCCATATCCGACTTTCCGGCCCCCGACGGCCCGAGCAGCAGGACTCCCTTGTTGCAGAAGCGCACGGCGGACGCATGAATGAGGGCTGCGGTCCCATGCCGCCCCTCAGGGACGGAGGTCGACGAGGCCTTTTCTCCAACCGATGTCGACTGCATGACCATAGCCGATGATGTCCGGACGCTTCGCTATCGCTCTCATCGAGCGGAGTGACCATCGATCAGGCGGCGTGGGACTCCGGCTTTTCCGTCAGCATGCGATAGACGGCATCAGCGTCCTTGGTCTGCCGCAACCGCTGCTGCAATCCACGATCACGCAGGACACGCGAGACGCGTGCCAGCGCCTTCAGGCTGTCGGCGTCCGCCGAGTTGGGCGCCAGCAGCATGAAGATGAGGTCGGCGGGCTGGTCATCGAGCGCTTCGAAATCGATCGCCTGATCGAGGCGCGCGAACAGGCCCACCACCTTGTCCAGCTTGTCGAGGCGCGCGTGGGGAATGGCGATGCCGTGGCCGACACCTGTGGTGCCGAGGCGCTCGCGCTCCATCAGCGCTTCAAGCAGCTGCTGAGCGTCGACATCGACCAGCCCGGCGGCATGGTCGGCGAGTTCCTTCAGCACCTGACGCTTGCTGTTGCACGGTTTCAGGTCGACGATCACCCCGTTGGGTGAGAGGATATCTGCAATATCGATCATATCAGGACCGTCTTGCGTCTCCGTTCTGACGGCACAGGCGTGGTGCCGCCGAGGTCATCACTGCTTCCGCCCGCACCGGGCAAGTCGACCCGGCCGAAGGCGCCGTCCGTGCCGCGACCTCACCCCGAGGGTCCGCCACACAGCGTCGGGATCGTCGTCGTTCACCACCAATGAGATGGGGGCGACTTAAGGGTTGGAACAGAGAAAAAGCAATCGAGTTTCTACTCGCTTGATATCTTTTTCCCCGGCGCTCCCTCTCCCAATCCACCGAGAAAATGGAGTGAAAGCTCCCGTTACGCAAGCTTTAATGACTTCTCCCTTCTACGCTGAACAGATGAAGGAATTGATAGCGATTCGCGATATTTTGCCACGGTTCGCCGCGCAATGGATACGCCCGTCGCGCGCAATAGGCTGACGATCTGATCGTCCGAGAGCACCTGGTCCGCCTTCTCCTGGTTGATGAGCTGCCGGATCCTCTGACGGATCGCCTCGGCGGCATGCCCGCCCTCGCCATCCGCCGACGGCAAGGCATTGGAAAAAAAGTATTTGAAGGGATAGACGCCGCGCGGCGTGGCCACGAATTTGTCGGCGGTGGCGCGCGATACCGTGCTCTCGTGCATATCGATCGCGACGGCGATGTCGCGCAGCACCAGCGGCCGCAGATGGCTGACACCATAGGTCAGGAAATCGCCCTGCCTCTCAACCACCGCTTCCGTCACCTTGAGAACCGTGCGCGCCCGCTGGTCCAGCGCCTTGATCAACCAATTGGCGGATTGGAAGCGCTCGTTGATATACTCTTTGGATTTCGCGTCGCCGACGCCTTTGCGTACCAAGGTATGATAATCATTATTCACGATCAGCCGCGGCAAGGTGGCCGTGTTGAGCTCCACCCGCCAGCCGCCGGGCATCGGCAGGATGAAGATATCCGGCACCACGGCATCGATCGGCAGCTCGGCGAACCCCTGTCCGGGCTTGGGATTGAGCGCCTTGATCTCGCCGATCATCTCGGGGATGTCGTCGGGCAGCACGCCGCAGATCTTGTGCAGCTGGCCGAAATCCGCCCTGGCGAGCAGCTCGAGATTGTCGAGCAGGATCTGCATCGCCGGATCCAGCCGGTCGAGGTCGCGAAGCTGGATCGCCAGACATTCCTGGAGCGAGCGCGCGCACACGCCGGAGGGATCGCAGCCCTGCAGCCTGGCAAGCACCTTCTCGGCCAACGCCAGCTCGCAGCCGAGGAGGCTGACCACGTCCTCGAGCGTGCCGCGCAGATAGCCGCTGTCGTCCACCAGATCGATCAGATGGTGGGCGATCATGCGCTCGGGCCCGGCGGGAAGATCCAGCTGGATCTGGTCGATCAGGTGCTCGCGCAGGCTTTTCGGGCGGGTTGCCCGGTTCTCCAGGCTGTCTCCTTCATCGTCGAAGGCCATGCTGCCGCCGCGCCCGGTATAGCCGAAGCTGTCGCTCACATACTCGACACCGGTGCCGGGCAGCGGCCCGTCGCGCTCGGCCTGGCTCCAGCCGTCCTCGTCCGAGCCCGACCAGCCCTGGCCGCTCGCATCAGCATCGGTCACGAAGTCGGGCGCGCCGGTCAGAAGGCCGGAGCCGTCGTCGCCGCGCTCGGCGACCGCAGGCTCACCCGTCGAGGGCTCGCCCGGTTCCTCGGGCTTCTCCAGAAAGGGGTTCTGCTCGAGCTCCTGCTCGACATAGGCGGCAAGCTCGAGATTGCCGAGCTGCAGCAGCTTGATCGCCTGCTGCAGCTGCGGCGTCATCACCAGGCTCTGGCTTTGCCGAAGGTCGAGACGAAGCGAGACGGACATGGCGGGGGCGGCCTAACGGACGACCGGCGATCGGCGCATGGGCCCCGTCACAAGCCCGCCCTGGCCATATCGGCCAGATCCCGTCGCCACCATCGTCACCGACCAGTGCAAGAACAATACCAACTCACTCAATAACCCCGGCATACCAGCCCCTGCTGCCTTTTCCCGGTCATGACCGCTAGAGGCTGAACCGCTCCCCGAGATAGACCCGACGCACTCCTTCGTCGGCGACGATCTTGTCGGGAGCGCCCTCCATCAGGACATGCCCTTCATGCAGTATGTAGGCTCGATCGATAAGATCCAGTGTATCTCGCACGTTATGATCGGTAATCAGTACGCCCAGGCCACGATCCTTGAGATGGCCGACCAGATCCCTGATCTCGGCCACGTTGATCGGGTCGATGCCGGCCAGCGGTTCATCGAGCAGCATGAAGCTCGGATCCGAGGCGAGCGCGCGCGCGATCTCGACCCGCCGGCGCTCGCCGCCGGACAGGGCGAGCGCCGGCGCCCGCCTGAGATGGGTCAGGGAGAATTCGGCCAGCAGCTCGTCCAGCTTCGCCTCGCGCTTGCTGCGCACCGGCTCGGCCACCTCGAGCACCGCGCGGATATTGGCCTCGACGCTCAACCCCCGGAAGATCGACGCTTCCTGCGGCAGATAGCCGATGCCGAGGCGCGCGCGGCGATACATCGGCAGGCCGGTGATGTCGCCTCCGTCCAGGCTGATGGTGCCGTAGTCCGGCTGCAGCAGGCCGGTGATGATGTAGAAGCAGGTGGTCTTGCCCGCACCGTTCGGGCCGAGCAGGCCCACGGCCTCGCCGCGGCGCACATAGAGGCTGACATCGCGCAGCACCGGGCGCTGCTTGAAATGCTTGCCGAGATTGTCGGCGGCAAGGCCCTTGGCCTCGGCCACCAGCCTCGGCCCCTGACGCTCGCCGGCATCGCCGTCCCGACGGTGTTCGGCGGCGCTCATTTCGGCCGCGCCTCGGGCACCGGCGGCGTCTTGCCGTCATCCTCCTTGGCCTTCGGCGTGAACAGCGCCTTGACCCGGCCGTTCGATCCGTCCTCGCCCTCGGCGACCGTGGTCGCGGCGCCGATCATGCGCGATTTGCCGCTCACCAGATCCATCTCCAGACGCTCGCCGCGGATCACATTGGCGCCGCGCGTCAGCACCACCGTCCCTTCGAGGGTCACCAGCTTCGCCGGCACGTCATAGGTCCCATGATCCCCTTCGGCAGTTTCCTCGGGCGAGGTGATGATCACATGGCCGTCGGCATCGATGCGCCGGATCGAGCTGCCCTGCCCGGCCGACAGGCCGATGGAGCGGTTCTCGCCCTCGTAATGCACGCGCAGCCGGTCGGCGCTCAGCACCAGATCGCCCTGAACCGCATCGACATTGCCGGCGAAGGTCGCGACCTGCTGCTCCTGCTCCACCTCGAGGCTGTCCGCGGAAATTTCGATCGGCAGGCTGGAATCGTGGTCCAGCGACTGGCCGAGCGCCGGGGTCAGCGCGAAGGGCAGGCCCGGCGCGAGAGCCGGCAGCGACAGAAACGCGGCGCCGAGCGCCAGGCGCAGGGCCGATCTCATGTCGCCGGCTCCGGCGGCAGGATGGTGACGTGCACCTTGCCCTCGAAGCGCAGGCGCTCGCCGCCGTCCTCGATCTGGAAACGCTCTGCCGCCAGACGGCCGACCGGTCCCTCGCCGGCAACCGGCTCAGCGCCTTCGACATGGCCGCGCGCGAGGTCGATCTCGGCGGTCTCGGTCTCGAAGCGATAGCCCTCGCCGAAGGTCAGCTCGACACCGCGCTTGAGCTCCAGCCTCTGCTCCTCGCGCAGATAGACGCCCTGGTCCGCGCGCAGATGCACGCTCGAGGCGGCAGACCGATCGAATCGGGCACGGAGCTGATCGAGGTGGATGCGATCCGAGTCAGCGGGATCGAGGAAGGCCGAGGATGCGGTCACCTCATAGGCCTCCGCCGCCTTGGTCTTGCCGACATAGCGCGGGTTGGCCATGCGCATGGCATCGCCGACATGCTCGGCCGCGTTCTTGAACACGGGCACGATCAGGCCGCTATAGCCGCCGGTCAGCCACGGCCACGCCATGACCAGGGCGAGCAGCAATGCGGCGATCGTCGGCAGCACGAAGCGCAGGCGGTCGACCCGCCGGCTGTAGCGTCCGCCCATGGCGGCCGCGGGTTTCGGGACGGTCAGCGCACCCATGCTCACGCCACCCCGGCCCGCAGGCAGTCATGCATGTGCAGGATGCCGATCGGCCGCCTGCCGTCGAGCACGAACATCACGGTGATCGGCCGGTCGGGCTGGTTCATCAGCGCCAAGGCCTCGGCGGCGAGCGCGTCCGGGCGGATGGTGCGCGGCGCGCGCGTCATGACCTCAGCAGCGGGCCGGCAGAGCAGATCCGCGGCCATGTGCCGGCGAAGGTCGCCATCGGTGATGATGCCGGCGAGCTCGCCGCTCCGCTCGAGCACCCCGACGCAGCCCAGCCGCTTGGTGGTCATCTCGAGAATGGCATCGGCGGTCGAGGCCTCGATGCCGACCAGCGGCAGCGCATCGTCCCGATGCATGAGCTGCTCGACCCGGATCAGCTTCTTGCCGAGCTTGCCGCCGGGGTGAAGGACGCCGAAACAGGTCGCATCGAACCCCTTTCGCTCCAAAAGCGCGATCGCGAGCGCGTCGGCGAGGGCCAGGCTCGCCGTGGTCGAGGTGGTCGGTGCCAGCCCCATGGGGCAGGCTTCCGGCCGGTCCGGCAGGAGCAGCACGACGTCCGCGGCCTTGGCGAGCGCGCTCTCGGCACGGCCGACGATCGCCATCAGCGGGATCGAGAAGCGCCGGCAATAGGCGACGATGTCGGCAAGCTCCGGGGTCTCGCCGGAATTGGACAGCGCCAGCACCAGATCGGCCGGGGTGATCATGCCGAGATCGCCGTGGCTGGCTTCGGCCGGATGCACGAACGTGGCGGGCGTGCCGGTGGAGGCGAAGGTCGCCGCGATCTTCCGCCCGATATGGCCGCTCTTGCCCATGCCGGTGACGATCACGCGCCCCGCGATGCCGGCCATACGCTCGACCGCCGCGGCGAAGGTCTCGTCAAGGGCGGCCGCCGTCGCCTCAAGGGCATCGGCCTCGATCATCAGCACGCGCCGGCCGGTCGCGATCGCCGCGGGCGCATCGCTTGCGGCGGCGTCGACCTTGTCAGACGGAACGGCGGCGTCAGACGGAACGGCGGCGTCAGACGGAACGGCGGCGTCAGACGGAACGGCGGCGTCAGACGGAACGGCGGCGGACGGCCATGCACCGATCTGTCCCATCAGACCGGCCCGAGCCCGAGGCCCGAAAAGGCGGGCGAAACGGACGGCATGATCGCGAGGGCCCCGGTCATGAATGGGCGAAGATGTCGGTCTCCGGCCACCCGGCGAGATCGAGCACCGCACGATGAGGGAGAAAGTCGAGGCAGGGCTGCAGCAGATGGTCGCGGCCCTCGCGCTGCAGCATCTGGTCCAGGCGCGCGCGCAGCGCATGCAGATGCAGGACATCGTGCGAGGCATAGGCGAGCTGGGCCTCGCTCAGCGAAGGTGCCCCCCAGTCCGAGCTCTGCATCTGCTTGGAAAGGTCGATGCCCAAGAGCTCGTGGCAGAGCTCCTTCAGGCCATGGCGATCGGTATAGGTGCGCGCCAGCTTGGAGGCGATCTTGGTGCAGTAGACCGGGCGGCAGTCCGCGCCCAGATAGCGCTTCAGGACCGCGAGATCGAAGCGCGCGAAGTGAAAGATCTTTTCGACCTGGCGATCGTCGAGCAGGCGCACGAGATGGGGGGCGTCATAGCGCGCCTCCGGGAAATGCACCACATGGCACGTGCCGTCGCCCGCCGAGAGCTGCACCACGCAAAGGCGGTCGCGCGCCGGGTTCAGCCCCAGCGTTTCGGTATCGACGGCAACGCTCCCGCCGAGATCGACATCGGCCGGCAGATCGTCCACGTGATACTCTATCGACATGCGCTCTTGCTCTGTCAGACCGGCCCTCTCGACCGGTACGGGTTGGCGTTCGACGGGTCCCGGTGAGATTAGACCGATCAGGTTAATCGTTCATTAACCAAGCATCGGCAAAAAGATGGTGCCCAGGAGAGGACTCGAACCTCCACGGCCATACGACCGCTAGCACCTGAAGCTAGTGCGTCTACCAATTCCGCCACCTGGGCTTGGGCTATCCGGGATTTAGGCGCTATCTGATGTGCCGTCAACCGATCAACAGGACGGAGATCGAAAAGGATGGGAACTTTGCTGGGGATGGACAGCCATGCGGGTGCTTTTCGGGGGCCGCGGTTTTTATTGACGCACGAACGTCGATGGTTCAAGGCGTTGGTGGCTCCAGGGGACGGCAAGGAGGAATAGTCATCATGAACGAGCGCCTGATCACGATTTTCGGCGGCACCGGCTTCATTGGGCGTCATCTCGTCCGCCGTCTCGCAGCCGACGGCTGGCGCATCCGCGTCGTCAGCCGGTCGCCCGGTCTCGCCGGCCATCTGCAGCCGCTCGGCGAGGTCGGCCAGATCGTGGTGCAGCCCCTGCTCGCGAAGGACGAGGCGGCGCTGACGGCACTGCTCGCCGGCTCCTCGGCCGTGGTCAATCTCGTCGGCATTCTCTACGAGGCCGGAAAGCAGCGGTTCGACGAGGTTCATGGCGATTTCCCGGGCCTGATCGCGCGCGCCGCAGCCAAGGCCGGCGTCGGGCACATGGTCCATGTGTCCGCGATCGGCGCTGACGAGCACGCCTCCAGCGCCTATGCCCGGAGCAAGGCCAAGGGCGAAGCGGCGGTGCGCGCGGCCTTCCCCGCCGCCGTGATCATCCGTCCGAGCATCGTGATCGGCCCCGAGGACGATTTCTTCAACCGCTTCGCCGCCATGGCCCGGGTCTCGCCGGCGCTGCCGCTGATCGGCGGCGGCAGGACGCGGTTTCAGCCGGTCTATGTCGGCGATGTCGCGCGCGCCATCCTCGCCGGCATGGAGCGCGCGGACGCCCAAGGGCAGACCTTCGAGATCGGCGGCGCGAAGACCTACAGCTTCGAGCAGCTGCTGCGCTACATGCTCGCGGTAATCGGACGCAGGCGCTTTCTGGTCGACCTGCCTTACGGCATCGCCGCCTTCCAGGCGCGGCTTTGCGAGTTCCTCCCCCAGCCGCCTCTGACCAGAGACCAGATCGAGCTCCTGAAGACCGACAACGTCGTCCACGAGGGCGCACCGACCCTGACCGATCTCGGCATCACGCCGACACCGATCGAATCGGTCGTGCCCTCCTATCTGGCGCGCTACCGGCCCCAGCCGATGCAGGCCGCAGCCCCCTCCTAGCTCACGCCTGCGCCGCCTCGCCGGGGGTCAACGCCTTGATTGAAAGCGCGTGAACGTCCGTGCGCATGAGATCGCCCAGAATCTGATAAACTAGACGCTGCCTTTCAATTCTGCCGCGATTTTCGAAATGGTCGCTCACCACCAGCAGCCGGAAATGGCTCTCGCCCTGGAGTCTGGCGCCGGCATGCCCGGCGTGCAAGGCCGATTCGTCGACCAGTTCGAGCCGGATCGGGGTAAGCGACTCGGTCAGTTTCTTCTCGATGATGTCTGCAATTCGCATGATTGTTCTCTTCCAGATAGACGATCGATCGGTCAGGTCACATCCCAGAAATCAAGTTCTACTCCAGCATGAAGAAACCATGAATATCAGTGTGATTTTGTTCACTTTCTTAACATGCACGTCGAGGTAGGCTCAAACGGTTTGCAACTTTCCTATTGCGATTACGTGAAATTTAGCTAAAATTCTATCAATAGCCTTCCTACGTGAAGGTTATGGCAGCGTTCATCGCTTTACGATTTAGAAAGGTCTCGGCTGTAACTTCGAGTAGAGACTTGGGGCCGTAACCCAAGATATGGCCCGGGGGATAGTCCG
This sequence comes from Alphaproteobacteria bacterium, assembly GCA_041398025.1. GTDB lineage: Bacteria > Pseudomonadota > Alphaproteobacteria > Geminicoccales > Geminicoccaceae > JANQPX01. Next base: position 73,924 of record JAWKVM010000034.1, on the reverse strand, counting down.
ATCTCGTGGGGCTGGGCCTTGTCAACCCGTTTTGTGTTATGAGGGATGGAGAGTAAGAAATGGCGACTGTGATGGTCAAGCCAAACCCGAGCCCAGGTCCGGGTCGATCGCGGGCTCAGGATATCGACCGGCATGTCGGTGCGCGCATGCGCGAGCGCCGGATCATGCTCGGTCTGACGCAGCAGCAGATGGCCGAGCTGATCGGTGTCACCTACCAGCAGGCCCACAAATACGAGAAAGGCATCAACCGGGTCGCCGCGGGACGCCTCTATCACATTGCCCAGGCGCTCGGCGTGGACGTCGGCTATTTCTTCGACGGCCTGAACAGCAACGATGCGTTCAAGGCGACCCCGCAGCAGCGCATGCTCCTCGAGCTCGCCCGCAACTTCATCGGCATTCCCACGCGCAAGCATCAGGAAGCCATCTGCTCTCTGGCCCGTGCCCTCTCCGATCCCGAGAATCGCTGAGGCGAGCCACCCGATATCGCGAAACCGGTGATGCCGAGCGCATCGCCGGCTTCGGCGATCGGCCCCCTGCCGCCGCGACCTGCCTACAAGGCCATTCGCCTCGGTCGCCCGAGGTCCGGCCGGCCGTCAGCCGTTCCCGTCTTCTCTCATGGGGCATGACGACAAGGGTTGAGATCGCGCCATCCGGCTTGACTTTTTCCCCTTGAGCCTCCCGTTCCTGCCGGCAGATCGACGACCTCCTGCCGCACCCGGGAATGCGTGACCCGGCAGGGCTCGGGCCTTGCCCGGGCCTGTCCATCTCGTCATAGTGCCTGAATGAGTCAGAGACGACGACGCGCAGATGCCATCCTCGAGCTTCCGGGTGAAAAGGAACAGGCCCATCGGGTCTGCGACTGGCCTGGTTGCCAGCGGGTCGGCGACTATCGTGCTCCCAAATCGCGGGAGCGCCTGCGCACGTTCTTTTTCTTCTGTCTGGAACATGTGCGCGACTACAATCGCGGCTGGGACTTCTTCTCCGGCATGAACCAGGCCGAGATCGAGGCCTATCTGCGCGAAGACGTCACCTGGCACCGCCCGACCTGGAAGATCGGCACGCCCGGCAACGAGCATGGCGACGGCTGGCGCTGGCAGGATCCGTTCGAGGTGCTGATCAACGGTCCCGGCATGGACGGTGCCGAAGCCAAGTCTGAATGGGACCGGCCAACCAGCAGGCTCGGCAGGCGCGAGCAGATGCTGAAGGTGATGGGCCTGGAATACGACGCCACGCCCGATGAATTGAAGGCGCGCTACAAGGAACTCGTGAAAAAGCATCATCCCGACGTCAATCACGGCAACAAGGCCGCGGAAGAACGGTTGAAGTTGATCAACGAGGCCTATACCTACTTACGGGGTAATGAACGGATCGTCTGACGGACGATCCGGTGTCTTTCTGGGAGCAGAGCACGGTGCAGAACGAGGCTGCCAAGGCCGAAGCAGGCCGGTCGGTCAGTTTGGAAGACTTGCCGAGATCACCCGACATCAAGGTTTCGGTCCGCCAGACCTTCGGCATCGATTCCGACCTGCAGGTGCCGGCGTTTTCACAAGTCACGGATTACGTGCCCGACGTCGACGAGGCCTATCGCTTCGACCGCGACACCACCTTGGCCATCCTCGCGGGCTTCGCCTACAATCGCCGCGTGATGATCCAGGGCTATCACGGCACCGGCAAATCCACCCATATCGAGCAGGTCGCCGCCCATCTCAACTGGCCCTGCGTGCGCATCAATCTGGACAGCCACATCTCGCGCATCGACCTGGTCGGCAAGGACGCGATCGTGCTGCGCGACGGCAAGCAGGTCACCGAATACAAGGAAGGCATCCTGCCCTGGGCGCTGCAGCATCCGGTCGCCCTGGTGTTCGACGAATATGACGCCGGGCGCCCCGACGTGATGTTCGTGATCCAGCGCGTGCTCGAAGTCGAGGGACGGCTGACCCTGCTCGACCAGAACAAGGTGATCCGCCCGCATCCGTCCTTCCGCCTGTTCTCCACCGCCAACACCGTCGGGCTCGGCGACACCAGCGGGCTCTATCACGGCACGCAGCAGATCAATCAGGGCCAGCTCGACCGCTGGAACATCGTGGCGCAGCTCAACTATCTCGAGCATGACGCCGAGGTCGAGATCGTGACCGCGCGCTGCCCATCCTACAACACCGAGGAGGGCCGCCCGATCATCGCGCAGATGGTCAGCCTCGCCGACCTCTGCCGCGCCGGCTTCGTTGCCGGCGACATCTCCACCGTAATGTCGCCGCGCACCGTGATGACCTGGGCGCAGAACGCGGAAATCTTCAACGATGTCGCGTTCTCCTTCCGCCTCACCTTCCTCAACAAATGCGACGAGGCCGAGCGGCCGATCATCGCCGAATACTACCAGCGCTGCTTTGGCGTCGAGCTGCCGGAAAGTACCGCGCAGGTGACCTTGAGCTGACGGTCAGGGGCAAGCCGTGAGCAGCGACGACAAGGACCGCCTCGATCAGTTTCAGCGGGTGGTGGCCGCCACCTGCCGCGCGGTCGCCGAGCGCGCCGATCTCGCCGTGTCCTTTCGCTCCGGCGACGCCAGGGGCAGTGGCAGCAGCGATGCCGCCCACCCCAATATGCGCCTGCCGCTGCCGAGACGGAGCCTGGGCGGCCATGATCTGGCCCGGGTGCGCGGCATCGGCGACAGCCTCGCCCTCAAGCTGAAGCACCACAATCCGGCCCTGCACAACCGCCTTCGACCCCATGGCGAGCTGACCGGCGAGATCTTCGAGGCCCTGGAGCAGGTGCGGGTCGAGGCGCTCGGTGCGCGCCATATGACCGGCGTCGCCGCCAATCTCGCGAGCGCCCACGCCGAGCGCGCCCATCGTCCGCTGCCCGCCGCCAATCCCGACCTGGACGATCCCGGGCTGAGCGAAGCGGTCGACCTGCTCGCGCGCGAAGCCCTGCTCGGCTTCAAGCTCGCCAAGGCGGATCGCGCCTTTCTCGACAACTGGCGAACCTGGCTCGAGACCCGCACCGGCCGGGACTGGTCCGGCCTGCGCACGGTGCTCGGCGATCAGGAAGCCTTCGCGCGCAAAGTGCGCGACATGCTGAGCGATCTCGGGCTCGCCGAAGAGCTGAACGATCCGACCGACGGCGAGGACAGCGAGGACGAGGATCAGGGCGACGATCAGGACAAGCCCGAGGACGCCAGCGGCGACGGCGAGGACGATCAGGCCGACCCGCCGCTCGCCAGCGAGCGCGATGAGGCCACCAGCGTCGACGAGCAGGCGGAAGCCGGCACCGCCGAGGAGCAGCTCGAGCAGGTGGACGCCGATGCCGGGGCCGATCAGGACCAGGGGGCGGAAGAGCCGTTCGACACGCCGTCCTACATCCCGCCGGGCGGCGAGGCGCTTGCTTACCGTGTCTACACCACCGCCTATGACGAGGTGGTCGAGGCGGCCGATCTCTGCAGCCCGGTCGAGCTCGGCCGGCTGCGCCATCAGCTCGACCAGCAGCTGACCCGCTTTCAGGGCATGATCGGGCGCATGGCGAACCGCCTGCAGCGCCGTCTGCTCGCCCAGCAGACGCGGTCCTGGGAATTCGATCTCGAGGAGGGCATTCTCGACACCGCGCGCCTCACCCGCGTGGTGGTCAATCCCGAGCAGGCGCTGACCTTCAAGCTCGAGACCGACACCGATTTCCGCGACACCGTGGTCACGCTGCTGATCGACAATTCCGGCTCCATGCGCGGCCGGCCGATCGCGGTCGCGGCGATGTGCGCCGATATCCTGGTGCGCACGCTGGAGCGCTGCGGCGTCAAGGTCGAGATTCTCGGCTTCACCACGCGCAGCTGGAAAGGCGGCCAGAGCCGCGAGCAGTGGCTGCGCGAAGGCAAGCGCCCGAATCCCGGCCGTCTGAACGACCTTCGCCACATCGTCTACAAGGCCGCCGACAGCCCCTGGCGCCGCTCCCGGCGCTCGCTCGGCCTGATGCTGCGCGAGGGGCTGCTCAAGGAAAATATCGACGGCGAAGCCATCCTTTGGGCGCATCAGCGCATCCTAGTGCGGCCGGAGCAGCGCCGCATTCTCATGGTGATCTCCGACGGTGCGCCGGTCGACGACAGCACCCTGTCCTCCAATTCCGGCAACTATCTCGAGCAGCATCTGCGCCAGGTGATCGACTGGATCGAGCAGCGCTCGCCGGTGGAGCTCCTGGCGATCGGCATCGGCCACGACGTCACGCGCTACTACCGCCGCGCCGTGACCATCTCCGATCCCGAACAGCTCGGCGGCGTCATGCTGAGCGAACTCTCCGCCCTTTTCGATCTCGAAACCACAAAAACGCCACGCCGGCGCGCCTAGTGGCCTGGCCCTTCGGCGGGTCCTGCCCCATCGGAGGGTTGCCAGGAACGTTCGCGGGTATGCGGGCGTTCGCTCGGAATCTTGCGTCCCGAACGAACCGCCGGGGTCGAATTCCAAGGAGCTGATGTCGCTCGATTGCGCGTACCCTCTTCACAAGCGGCGTGATCTTTACCGCTTCTTCATCTCTACCTTCGATCATCGCCGTCTGGGCCACGTGATCCTGAGAATCCGAGCCTCGCCCCCACCATCGGCACCCGCCCGCTCGTGCGCAAGGCGCCGTGCATTCGCCATGGGCGTGGCTGCAGGATCGATCGGGCCTGATGGTCGATCGGTTCCGTCTGTCGACATGCAGGTTCGCGGTCAGGCCGAGAGGACGCGTTGCCAACCGCATCGGCTCGGCCAGGCAGAAAAATGTCGCCGGCCAGCCGTGATCGCTTTTTCGCCGATTTCGCGAAACGGACACGAAGAAGACCGCAAAAAATCCGAAAATTACTGTAAATTAGCGATACCAAAATAGTATCCCTTCGAAAAACTGATCTCTTTTAAGTTTAAATTTCATTGTAATTCTAATTGAATGTGAAGTTTTGCTGTACAACCCGCCAGACGACCTCTAGCGATAAAGGGTTCGTTTGGAGGAACGCGTGCGCTTCGCGATCAACGACAAGATCCTCTTGCAGGTGTTTGCCTTCGTCGGGTGCTCCATGGCGGTGCTCGGAGGCTTCGTCTGGTACAGCGCGGTGCAGCAGGACGAAATCGCGGCAGAACATTCGATCGATTCCGCGCGCACCATCCTGCAGGAAGAGCTCGACCGTATCGGCATGGTCGCCAAGGATTTCAGCTGGCGCAACGACGCCGTGCGCCATCTCGACATCGCGTTCAGCGTCAATTGGGCCGCGTCCAATCTGAGCTATTACGTGCATGACAAGCACGGCTACGACATCAGCATGGTGATCAACAGAGACGACCGGACCGTCTTCAGCCAGATCGACGGGCGAAGCTCGGTGCACAGCGCCGAGGAGATCCTGGAAGGCGGGTTGCCACGCATGATCGCGGAGGCGCGCAAAGCGCCCTGGCGCAAGCCGGAAGCGGTCACCGGTCTTCTGGCCATGGACCAGTCGCTGGTGATGGTCGCCGTCTGCGCGGTCTCGCTCGAGCAGAACGCCAATATCAAGATGGCCGAGGGCGATCGGGTGGTGGTCGTCCTGGCGAGGCGCATGACGCCGCTTGCGGTCACGTCGCTCATGGACAGCCCTCAGCTCAAGAACATCGCGCTGAGCATGGATGTCGATGCGCCGGTTCCGGCCGACAGCGCCACCCTGCTCCTGCACGCGCCCGCCGGCGAACCGATCGGCCGCCTGACATGGATACCCTTTCAGCCCGGGCGAAAGTTCCTGGAGAGCGTGGCCCCTGCGCTTTTTGCCGGCGTGGTCGCCATCCTCGGCTTCACCTGGCTTCTGATCTGGCGGGTGCGCTCCACCACCCGGGCGATCAAACGCAGCGAAACCCGTTTTCGCGACGTCGCCGACGCCAGTTCGGACTGGATCTGGGAGACCAATGGGCGGGGCGAGCTGCAGTTTCTTTCCGAGCAGTTCGCGATCTCCACCGGCACGGCGACGGACGCGGTGATCGGCAAGCCCATCGGCGAGCTGCTGCGCCCGATCGGCGGTGTCAACAAGATCAGGAAATTTCAGAAAGACCTGAAAGGGCAGCAGCATTTCAGGGATTTTCTCTGCCGCTACGTCGATGCCACGGGCAAGAAGAAGACGCTGCGCGTCGCCGGCAAGCCTTTCTATTCGGCGAAGGGCAAATTCCAGGGATTTCGCGGCACGGCGACCGACATCACGTCCGAGATCGACGCCAAACGCCGCATTCAGCATCTCGCCCTGCATGACAGCCTGACCAATCTGCCCAACCGCACCCATCTCGCCAAGCGTGTGAGCGCGGCGGTGGAAAGCGTCGGCCGCGGCACCGGCAAGGCTGCGGTGCTGTGCATCGATCTCGACCGGTTCAAGGAGATCAACGACACGCTCGGCCATTCCGCGGGCGACCTCCTGATCAAGGGCTGCGCCGACCGTTTGCGCTCGGCCGTGCGACCGATACTCATCGCGGCGCATCGGCGGCGACACTTCGACACGCAGACCACGGTCGACCAGCCCCAGAGGCATCGCACTTCCGCTGTCGCTCCGCTGAAGCTCGACCACCGACCCTACGATCTGGATGGCCACGAGGTCCTGGTGAGCGCCAGCACGGCGCCGCCATCGCCGACAGTCCCAGGGCGACGCCGGAACGCTCTCCTGCAGCGCCGAAGACCAGCCTCTACCGCGCCAAGGAAGACGGGCGCAACACCTACCGGTTCACGAGCTGGCATGGACGGGCCACGTCTCCACCAGCGTACAGCTGCTGGAGCGCGGCCTGGCACCCGCTTACGTAGCGCAACGAGCTCGAGCCCTTTATCAGCCCAAGCTCGATCTTCGGCGCGGGCGCATCTCGCGCCGAGCCTCGCTGCGCTGGAGACAGCCGGACTGGCGGCGGTCATCCTGCCGAGCGCATTCATCACCGCCGAGGTGAGACGGGTCTCATCCTCAGCCATGAATGGTCCGGTTAACGCCCGTCAGGCCGCCTGCCGCTGGGGCCTGCTGCTTCGCTGAACGTCACACCTGTCCAGTTCCAGCATTAAGGACCTCGTTCCAGCGGCGCAGCGCCGCCTGGTGGAGACCGGCGTGCAGGCCGAGCGCATCGAGCTCGAGATCACCGGAGGCGTGCCTTCAGCGCGCACACCGAAGGTGCCAACTGACGCCCGCCGGCCAGCGCCTGGTGCGGCAACGCCGCATCGATTTCGGCACTCCAATATTCGGGTCGCCATCTGCTGAGCTCTGCCCGATGATCAAGATCGACCAGTCTTCGCGCAGTGCGCCGGCGCCCAGGCGCGCGATGCATCGTGGCGCGGTGGTCGAGCTCGGCCGCCAGCCTCGAGACAGCATCGCGCCGAAGGCGTGGAGACCACCGAGCAGCCTGCCTTTCGAAAGCAAGGCCGGTGACGAGGTTCAGGGTTTTCTGGTGGGCGAGCCCATGGCCGTCGGCCAGTTCGAGCGGTCGTTCGCCGCCTTCAACGGTCGGCCGCGTCCCATGGTGCAGCCGCCGAGCCGTGACGACCGACGGCTCGCGGTCGTCACGAATGCCGGCGCCGAGCCTGACGAGGTCCTCGCCGCCATTCGCTGACCCGCGACGATGCCGCAGGCGGACGGAGCACGGCCCCTCCCGCCTGCGCGGCCTTGCAGATGCCCGCCGGCGCTACTGGCGGAAGAACAGAGCCACCTCGTCGCAGATGCGATCGACCTCGGTGAGGCTCACCATCTCGTGCAGGGGAAGGCTGATCACCCGCCGGGCCTCCTCCGCGGTCACCGGCACCTCGCCCCTGAACGGCAGGAACGCCTTTTGCTCCCGCAGATTCGGATAATGCACCGTGTTGCCGATGTCGGCCGCGGCGAGATGGGCGCGCAAAGCATCACGCCGGTCCGCGGGCACCCGGATGGGCATGATGTACCAGGAGATCGTGCTGTTGTCGTGACGCGGCTGGAGCTGCACCTCCTTGATGTCGGCGAGGCGCTCATAGAAGCGGTCCACCAGCTCGCCGCGATAGGCGACGATCTCGTCCAGGCGCTCGACCGCCGCGAACGCGACCGCCGCGGCCAGGTCGTCTCCCTTGTATTTGTTGCCGAGACGAACGACCTCCTGCACGGGACTGACGCCTTTGGCCACGGTGCGCCCGAAGGTGTCGACCGCAAGCCCGAGAAAGGCGAGCTGGTCCAGATCGACGCGCCGGTCGCCGTCCTTGAACAGGAGGAGACCGCCATTGCTGCTCGCGACCTGCTTGGTCGGCGCGAAGCTGAACGCGGCGAAATCGGCCTTGGCGCCGACCCGCTGGCCGTCGCGCACCGAGCCGAAGGCATGGGCGGCGTCTTCGATGACGGCGATGTTCCTGTCCCGCACCAGCGCTCTGATCGGGTCGAAATCGGCGGCCGGGCCTGCATAATGCATGGCGATGATGGCGCGCGTGCGCTCGGTCAGGAGCGGCGCCACCGTGTCGGCGGTGATCGTCAGCGTCTCCGGGTCGACGTCGGCGAACACCGGCTCGGCGCCGCAATAGGTTGCAACGATCGCCGTCGATACATAGGTGAAGGCCGGTACGATGACCTCGTCGCCGGGACCGACGCCGAGCGCGCGCAGGGACAGATGCATGGCCGCGGTGCAGCTCGACGTGGCAAGCGCGTGCGTCTTGCCGTCGTAGAGCGTTTCGACCTCGGCCTGAAGATCCTTGCACACCGGGCCGTAGCCCCACCAGCCGGATTCCAGGACCTCCTGCACATAGGCCATGGCCCTGGGGCTGAGATAGGGTTTCGAGACCAGCGTCGTGGTGAGGGCGGGCCTGGCCCAGCGGGGACCGTTCATCGGCTTGCCGGATCGCAGGACGTGAACGTGAGGATCGTTGAGGACGGCTTCTGGCACGATACGATTTCCATTCCTGGCGCGACTGTGTCGTTTTTATCGAAGCAAAATTATGCAAATGAGAAGTTAACATTCCAGCTTTTTCTACTATTTGGCCAAACGATTTCTTCCCACTGTGGTACGCGTGCAGGGGGCGCATCGGGACGGAGAAACGCGGCAGGGCGCTTCGCGAACGCCGCAAAATGGGGTACGGACTCGAAGAGAATGCGGAAAAGGCCTTATAGTCGGGGCCATGTTGCGATAAGACACCAGCGAGCGATTTCAAGGCTGAAGCTCCAGGAGCGCCCCTAATCGTGGTTCGGTTCCTTAACGTGCTGATTTTGAGCGTGATCGCGGTGCTGGCGCCGCTGTCGGCGCAGGCGCTGGTCACGCCGGACGGCGCATGGCCGGACGCTGGCCTGTCGGCCACCGCCCCGGAGCCCGCAGGCCACGCGGCAGGCGGGGTGACGCTCGCCCAGGCCCCGGGCACGGACCAGCGCGGTCCGCGGGCGCTCGGCGCCGTCACCAGCTCCGTGCAGGTGCCCTCGCTGCAATGCCTCTCCACCCAGGAGGCCGAGGTCATTCTGCGCCAGCAGAATCTCCGCCTCGGCCAGGTGCATCAGCGTGCTTCCAACGCCTGCCCGAGCGGCGGGATCGTCGCCCAGTCGCCGCCGCGCGGCCGGACCGTGCGGCCCGGCACCGAGATCGAGGTGGTGATCAATGCCGCCGGCGGCGGCAGTGCGCCGGTCGCGGCGCGCGCCACCGTGCCGGAAGTGATCGGCCTGACCCCGGCGGAAGCCCAGTCCGTGCTCAGGCGCGAAGGGCTCGATATCGGGCAGATCCAGCGGGAGAGCGCTGCGGCACCGCTCGGCACCATCGTCGGCCAGTCGCCCGAGGCGGGCGCGCCCGCCGCCCGCGGCAGCCGGATCAACATCACGGTGGCCTCGGAGGTGCGCATCCCCGATCTCAGGACGCTCAGCCGCGAGCAGGCGATCGAAAAGCTCAAGGAATCGTCGCTGACCCTGGGCAGGGTGACCGAAGAGAGCTCGTCCCAGCCGAACGGCACGATCATCAAGCAATGGCCGCTTCCGGGCGTGCCGGCCGCCGCCGATGACGCGGTCGACATCACGGTCGCCAAGGGCCAGACGGTTCCCGACCTGCGCTCGCTGACCCTGAACGACGCGCGCGCGCGCCTGCGCGACGCCGGCCTTCGGCCCGGCCGCGTCGAAAGCCGGGTGTCCGACCAGCGCCGCGGCACCATCATCGAGCAGCGGCCGGCGGCCAATCAGGTGGTCAGCCCCGGGATCGCGATCGACGTCGTCCTGGCGGCGACGCCGATCGTGCCGGAGCTCGCCGGCCGCACCGTGGAGCAGGCCAAACGCCTGATCGCCACGCAGCTGCTCGAGGTCGGCTCGATCACGTCGAAGGTGTCGAACGAGCCCCAGGGCACGATCATCGAGCAGCGCCCGCGCGCCAATGCCGAGGCCAGTCCCGGCAGCGCCGTCGACCTGGTGCTGGCCGAGGGGCTCGAGGTGCCGGGACTGGTCGGTCTCTCGCTCCAGGAGGCCGGCGCCGAGCTCGCCAAGAAGCTGATGCGCCTCGGCAAGGTCGAGCGCCAGACCACCGCAGGCGGCGACGGCCGCATCATCGACCAGTCGCCGGCCCCGGGAGCGGCGGCGTCGCTCGGCATCAGCGTCGATGTCACCGTCTCGGAGCCGCCGACCGTTCCGGATCTCCGGGGCCTCGACCCCGAGGCGGTCGCGAGCAGGCTCGCCGAGAAGAACCTGGTGCTCGCCAATGTCGACTTCCAGCTTTCCGCGAGCCAGCCCGACCAGACCGTGCTGAGCCAGGATCCGGCCGCCGGTTCGCCGGCGGCCGATGGCGGCAGGATCTCGGTGGTGCTGGCGGTGACCGCGCCGCCGCCGGACCGGCCCGATCTCGTGCCGGTGCCCAATATCGCCAAGATGACCGCGGCCCAGGCCGATCAGGCGGTCAGGGCGGTCGGCCTGGAACTGCAGCTCGACGGCTCGGCGGACGGCGAGCGCCCCAACCGGGTGACGTCGCAGATCCCGGATGCCGGCCGGCTGCTCACGGTCGGCAGCTCGGTGATCGCCCAGCTCGAGTCGATCGACAAGGTGGAGGTTCCGGACCTGCTCGGCGTCGCCCAGGAGGCGGTCGACACGCGCCTCGCCGACACCTTCCTCACCCTCGGCCAGCAGGACTGGCGCCTCTCGACCCAGCCCGACGGCACGGTGATCAGCCAGGACCCGCCGGCGGGCACGCCGGTCGCGTTCGGCAATGCGGTCGACGTGGTGTTCTCGGCGAGCGCCCTGATCCCCGACCTCAGCAGCCTCACCCCCGAAGGGGCGACCCGGGTCCTGGCGAGCCAGTCCCTGCAGCTCGGCGGCGTCGAGGAGATCTTCTCGATCGGCTGGCCGGGCACGATCGTCGGCCAGCGGCCCAGCGCCAACAGTCCGGCACGTATCGACAGCGTGGTGCAGGTCCAGGTAGTCGGCCTGGCCGGCCCGCTGACCGCCGCCGGCACGCTTCTGGTCATCCTCGCGGGCCTGGTCTGGTTCCGGGCGCGCCAGGGCGGCGGCTTCGCCCCGGCCGGCGCCGGCACCACCCCGACGCCGCCGCCGGTCTACGGCATCTCGCGCGGCGCCGTGGCCAGGCCGGCCTTCGACAAGACCGCGCGCTCGGCACGGCCCGCGGCAGCGCCCGCAGCGGCGGCGCGCGCGCAGCCCGACTTTGTGGTGCACGCCGATCCCGGCACGCAGGTGACGCAGACCGACGCGCCGAATTTGGTCATCTCATCGATTCGCCTTCGCGGCCGCAGCGATCCAGGGGAGCAGACACTTGCAATCGAACCGTAATGAGCGCGAAGGCCCGGCCACGCTGCGTGCGTTCTTCCTGGGTCCGCCGAGCGACTGGCAGGCGCGTTTCATCAAGACCACGGAAAACCAGCAGGGTGCGTCCGATCTCGGGCGCACCACCGGCCTTGCCGATGTCGACCGGCGCGCCATGACCAACACCGTGGCCGAGAAGCTCAAGGACGCGCTCAATATCGGCATCGACCAGATCCTGCTGTCCGCCTGGACCCAGCACCGCGATCTCGTCAACGATCTGGAACGAAGCCGCCAGCTCAAGGGCGAGACCCTCCTGGTGCCGCTCGCCGACCACACCATCCGCTCGACCCACCACCCTGCGGTCGAGGTGATGGTCAACGACCGCCGGGTCGCCGCCTTCAAGTTCAACGCCAATCTGATGCTCAGGATCCAGCGCGCGGTGCTCAAGGTCGAGGCCGGCGAGGTGGTCGGCGTCGAGTCCGGCGTCTGGCACGGTGTCGGCCAGTTGAAATGCGGTCCGGTCACCCTGGTGGAGCACGAAACCCAGGAATTCGCCCTGCCGGGCCGGTTCGGTCAGCAGCGCCCGGAGGGGCCGGCCGCGAAGCCGAAGTCCAAGCCCCGGCCGAAGCCCGAGCCGGAACCCCGCACCGGCTTTCGCACGCCCCATTGGCAGCGGCCGACCTGACAGGGCCTGGATGTGCCCCGCTCCGGCGGCGGATGCAGGCCTGGACCACCATGGCAGAACGTCACGATCAACCGGCCGCCTTTGCCGATCCTGACGGGATCGACCGGCAGGCGGTGCGCAGGGCTGCCGGCCTGCTGCGTGCGGGTGGGCTGGTCGCCTTTCCCACCGAGACGGTCTACGGCCTCGGCGCCGCCGCCACCGACGACCGGGCGGTCGCCGCGATCTTCGAGGCCAAGGCCAGACCCCGCTTCAACCCGCTGATCGTCCACGTTACGGATCAGGCGGCCGCCGGCGCGCTCGCCGCGTGGTCCGATCGCGCCGAGCGGCTCGCCGCCGCCTTCTGGCCGGGCCCCCTCACCCTGGTCCTGCGCCGCCTGGCCGACAGCAGGCTGTCGCGGCTGGTCAGCGCCGGCGGCGACAGCGTGGCGCTTCGCGTCCCCGCCCACCCGCTCGCACGCGCCCTTCTCGACGCCGCCGATCTGCCGATCGCGGCGCCGAGCGCCAACCGATCGGGCAGGATCAGCCCGACCACCGCCGAGCATGTGCGCCGGAGCCTGGGCGAGCGTGTCGCCATGGTCCTGGACGGCGGGCCTTGCGCCGTCGGCGTCGAATCCACGGTGCTCGACATCAGCGGCGAGCGGCCGGTGCTGCTGCGTCCGGGCGGCGTGGCGCGCAGCCGGATCGAAGCCGTGATCGGCGAGGTTCACGATGCGCAGAGCGGCGGCCGGCAGGGCGACGGCACGCTGCGCTCGCCGGGACAGCTCGAGAGCCACTATGCGCCGCGTCGGCCGCTCCGTCTCGACGCGCGCGCGGTCGCGCCCGACGAAGCCCTGCTCGCCTTCGGCCCGATCCCCCTCGAGGGGGCCATGGTCACGGCCAATCTCAGCGCGACCGGCGACCTGACCGAGGCCGCGGCCAATCTTTTCGCCATGCTGCATCATCTCGATGCGCAGGATGTCGCGGGCATCGCCGCCATGCCGATTCCCGGCACGGGCCTCGGCGAGGCGATCTGCGACCGGCTCAGGAGGGCGGCGGTGCGATGACAATCTCAGGCTTCAACAATCGCCATTCCGGTGATAGTGTCCAGCGCGCTTTATGCCGTTTGGTGGCAATCGCTGAGGTTTCGGCCGGCCGTTGCCCCTCTCCTCCTGCGACAGGCTCGGGCGAAGCGCCCGGCCGCCATCGGCAGGACGCGGCGCGGACGGACATCGAAGAGGTCGTCTTGTTGATTCGATCGCACGAAAGACAGCAAGCCCTTGGCTGATCCAGCCCCATCGGAGGATCCGGCGGCCTCTTCGGACAAGGCATCAGCTGCGGCCTGCGCGCCTGCGGACTCGCAAGCGCCGGGACCTTCGGCCTTCACCCACACCAGACAGCATGTCGCCGACCGGCAGGCAGGGGCCGGCACGATCGAGCGCTTCACCAACACCAAGCTGAACATCGCCCTGATCAACGATCCCAAGAACGGGCCGCGCTTCACCATGACCAAGCGCGAAACCGGCGTCGGCGTGCCGGACGCGGCCACGGGCGGGGGTGACGAGCGTGAGGCCAGGGCGGCCTCGGACAAACCGGAAGGGCGCGCTGCCCCGCCCCCGCAGCCCGCCCCGCACGCCGAAAACCGCGCCGCGCGGCCGGCATCCGAGCAGAGCCCTCCGCCAGCCGGCGGCGTTGCGGCCGCGCCTGCCGAAAGGGCGACGCTCGGCCTCCTGGCGCGCCCCCAGGCGGCACCCTCGGGCGTTCCCCCGGCAGCGGAGCCGCCGAGCAAGGTGCCTGTCGACAGCTCCAAGACCTTCGTCGGCCACAACGGCACCTATTACGACGAGAGCTGGCGCTGGATGGACTGGCGCGGCACGCGGCAAAGCTGGAACTGGCCGGCGGCGCTCACCTTCGGTCACTGGTTCGCCTATCGCCGCCTGCATCTTTTCGCCGGCCTGCATCTGCTCTGGCTGGCCGGCCTCGCCGCCGCAGCGGTCAACGACATCCCGCTGATCGTGCTTCCGGCCCTCCTCCTGCTGATGGTCGGGCTCGCCGGCGTCTACGGCAACACCCTCTACTTCTTCGCCTTTCGCCGTGCGGTCGACCACGTCACCCAGCATGGCGAGGGCAGCTATGAGGAACGCCGCGGCCAGCTCGCCGCCGCCGGCGGCACCAGCGTCCTGTCGCTCTGCCTGATGGCCGTCCTGTCCCTGGCCGCGGTCACCGGCGCGCTGACCGCCACCCTGCGCCTGCGCGACGGCTTTCTCGTCAATCTCTGGCCGTTTCTTTAGGACGGCCAGCCGGTCCGCGCGCGGTTCCGCGCCGTTCGGCACCGCCGAAGTCCTGCGTCCACGCACGATCGTGGTGAGGACACGCGGCATCATGACCGACGGCCGGCGCGATGCCGGATCGGGTTAAGAAAGCGTGAAGGTAGCCGGGCAGCATCCCGGCGCAGATCGGGCCCGAACATCGCAGGCAAAGCGGCTCGATCCCCATGGCCGGTTCATGCAGCCGAGCCGGCTTGACATCGGCAGGCGCAAGGCTAATATCCGGTACTTCTCGGATGGTAATGCCATCCGGGCGCAGTTTTTTGCGTCGTTTTCAGTAGATCCGGATCGAGTTTATGTACGCAGTCATCAAAACGGGCGGCAAGCAGTATCGTGTCGCAGCCGGCGACGTGATCAAGGTCGAGAAGCTCGCAGGCGAGGTCGGGGCGAACGTCGACTTCGATCAGGTCCTCATGATCGGCGGCGACGAGCCGAAGATCGGCGCGCCGCTGGTCGATGGCGCCGTGGTCTCCGCCGAGGTCCTGGAGCAAGGCAAGGCCGACAAGGTGCTGATCTTCAAGAAGAAGCGCCGTCACAAATACCGCCGCACCCGCGGCCACCGCCAGCACCAGACCGTGCTGCGCATCAGCGGCATCACGGCGGCCTGACCGGTCGAACGTCGACATCGTCTACGCCAGGCCGGAGTCAATCGGCGGCCTGAATTGCAGATGGCGCTACGGCGCCTGGAAGAGGAGTTGGGTCATGGCCCATAAGAAAGCAGGCGGCAGCTCGCGCAATGGACGCGACTCCCCGGGTCAGCGGCTCGGCGTGAAAAAATTCGGCGGCGAGCATGTCGTGCCCGGCAACATCATCATCCGCCAGTGCGGCACCAAATGGCACCCGGGCGCCAATGTCGGCATGGGCCGCGACTTCACCCTGTTCGCCCTGGTCGAGGGTCAGGTGAAGTTCCGCAAGGGCCCGAAGCGCGGCAGGACATACGTCGCGGTGGAGCCGTTCGCGGAAGCCGCCGAGTAGGTAGCGCCGCTACAGGGTTTCTGGAAAAGGGGATGGCGCGCCGTCCCCTTTTTTGATTCAGGCAAGTCCGAAAACATGAGATTTCTCGATCAGGCCAAAATCTACATCAAAGCCGGCGACGGCGGGGCCGGCTGCGTCAGCTTCCGGCGGGAGAAATATATTCCCCGCGGCGGGCCGAACGGCGGCGACGGCGGGCGCGGCGGCCATGTGGTCGCCGAGGTCGACGAAGGCCTGAACACGCTGATCGACTTTCGCTACAAGCAGCATTTCAAGGCCAAGCGCGGCACCCACGGCATGGGCAGCAACCGGTCCGGCGCGGATGGTGCTGATGTCGTCCTGAAGCTGCCGCTCGGCACGCAGATCTTCGCCGAGGACGGCGAAACCCTACTGGCCGATCTCAAGGAAACGGGCCAGACGATCTGCCTGGCCGAGGGCGGGCGCGGTGGCCAGGGCAATGCCCGCTTCAAGTCCTCGACCCACCAGGCGCCGCGCTTCGCCCAGCCGGGCGAGGAGGGCGAGGAGCGCTGGCTCTGGCTCAGGCTCAAGCTGCTCGCCGATGCGGGACTGATCGGCCTGCCCAATGCCGGCAAGTCGACCTTCCTCGCCGCCGTCTCCCGCGCCCGCCCCAAGATCGCCGACTACCCCTTCACCACCCTCGAGCCCAAGCTCGGCACGGTGGTGATCGACGACGACAGCTTCGTCATCGCCGACATCCCGGGCCTGATCGAAGGCGCCCACGAGGGTGCCGGCCTCGGCGACCGTTTCCTGGGGCATATCGAACGTTCGGGCGTCCTCATCCACCTGATCGACGGCACCGAGGAGGACGTCGCCGGCGCCTATCGCACCATCCGCCACGAGCTCGACGCCTACGGCCAGGGCCTGGAAAGCCGCCCGGAGCTGCTCTGTCTGAACAAGGCCGATGCGCTTACCGAGGACGTCCTTGCCGAACGCAAGGCCGCCTTGGAGGCAGCCGCCGGCAAGCCGGTGATCGTCACCTCGGGCGCCAGCGGCCTCGGGGTCAGGGACGTGCTGCGCGCCGCCTGGCGCGAGATCCAGACCGCCCGCGAGGAGCGCTTCGCGGAGGACGAGAGCGAGGCGCCCGCATGAGCCGTCTGGTGGTCAAGATCGGCTCGTCGCTGCTGGTCGACTCCGAGCGCGGCCTGCGCAAGGCCTGGCTCGAGTCGCTCGCCGAGGACATCGCCGAACGCCGTGCCGCCGGCGACCAGCTGATCGTGGTCACGTCGGGTGCCATCGCCATGGGCCGCCAGGCGCTGGGCATCCGAAAAAACGCCGGCCGCCTCGACGAAAAGCAGGCGGCCGCCGCAGTCGGCCAGATCCATCTCGCCCATGCCTACCAGGCCGCCCTCGCCGAGCACGGCCTGACCACCGCCCAGGTGCTGCTCACCCTGGCGGACACGGAAAACCGCCGCCGCTATTTGAACGCGCGCGCCACCATCGAGGCCCTGCTGCGCCTCGGCGCCATTCCCGTGGTCAACGAGAACGACACGGTCGCCACCTCGGAAATCCGCTTCGGCGACAATGACCGCCTGTCCGCCCGCGTCGCGATCATGGCGAGCGCCGACCAGCTCATCCTGCTTTCCGACGTCGACGGCCTCTACACCGCCAACCCCGGGTGCGACCCGCACGCGGTTCACATCCCGCATGTCGAAAAAATCACGCCGGAGATCGAGGCGATGGCCGGCGGCAGCAGCAGCACCGTCGGCACCGGCGGCATGGTCTCCAAGCTGATCGCCGCCAGGCTCGCCAGCCGGGCCGGCTGCGGCGTCACCCTGACCTCGGGGCTCGGCATGAACCCGCTCCGAAGCCTCGCAAACGGCGGCCCCTGCACCACCTTCGCCGCCGCGACCACACCGCGCCGCGCCCGAAAACACTGGATCGCCGCCTCGCTCGACATCATGGGTGTGGCGGTGATCGACGAGGGTGCTGCAGCCGCCCTGAAGCGCGGCCGCTCCCTCCTTCCCGCCGGCGTCACCGCGATCGAAGGGCGCTTCGAGCGCGGCGATCCCCTCCTGGTGCGCGACGTCAACGGCCGGGACATCGCCAAAGGCCTGTCCGCCTACGACGCCGACGACGCGCGCCGCATCCAGGGCCAGAAAACCGAGGTGATCGCCTCGCTTCTCGGCTATCAGGGGCGGGACGAGCTGATCCACCGGGACGACTTGGTCCTGCTCTGACCCGCCTCCTGCTGACAGGATCTTGTCAGCAGGCCTCTGCTAGAGCTTTTCGCGGTCAGGCCGAATCGCCTGATCGCCGAGAACATGCAGCGATAGCAAGGAGATCGAGCGTGCATGCCGATCGGCATCTGATCGGAGTCCGCTCCAACGTTGAAAGCCGATCAGCGTCAAGTCGCTCGATCGCGGATGATCGGATCACAAGCGATATGGTCTTTACCGTTTCTTCATCTTGTCTTGCGATGATCGCAGGCTGGTCCATGCGATCCTGGGAGTCCGAGCCTCGCCCCACCTGTTTTTGGCGGGCGGGCGGATTCCCAGGATCGCATGGACCAGATCATCATGCTGGCAGAACCCGGTTAAGATATCGTAAAGCTGGCAGCGAAATCGCCGTCGGCGATCGAGCGACGAGCCTGACAGGATTTCGCCCTGGGGCGTGCATCCTTTTGTTTTACAACATGTCCTTGTCGATCAGGTGATTCCGCCTGACCGGGAAAACCGCCGATCACACCGCTTGGAGGAGACACCATGTCAGAGACCGTCAAAGCCCGGGGCCAATGCCTTTGCGGCGCCGTCCAGATCGAGGCCGGGGCCCTGAGCACCAGTGTCGGCACCTGCCACTGCGCCACCTGCCGCCGATGGGGCGGCGGCCCGCTGTTCGCGGTCGACGCCGGCACCGATGTCGAGATCGGCGGCGAGGACAAGATCACCATCTTCAGCTCATCCGACTGGGCCGAGCGCGGCTTTTGCAGCCAATGCGGCACGCATCTGTTCTACCACCTCAAGGGCAACGGCCAGTACATCATGCCCGCCGGGCTGTTCGGCGAGGTCGAGGGCTATGTTTTGGACCACCAGGTCTTCATCGACCAGCGCCCCGCCTGGTACCAGTTCGCCAACCGCACCAAGGACATGACCGGCGAAGAGCTGTTCGCGATGCACGCGCCGAAGGACGACTCCTGAAAACAGCGCTCTCGGCGAGCTTGCAGGCGGCGGCGCAGCGGCGCCGATCACGTCGTGCGATCGCAGGAAGCCGTCTGCATGATATGAGGCCATAGATGAACTTTTGATAGAAAATTCTTGATTGTCAAATACATTAAAAATAGCATTTCGGTGAAATTCGATTTGAGCACGCCGCCGGAGAGCACCTATGCCCCAATTTGGACCGCTCGTCGCTTGCGGCGGGGTCCTTGTCGCCACGACGGCACAGGCGATGCCGGTCGACCTGACCTTGACGCCCTACCTGTCGATCGGCACCGTCGATGCCTTCTACAGTGCCACTCTGAGCAGCCTTGATGCCGTGCTCTATTCAGCTCGATGTCGAGACCCTTTCCGTCTCGACATCGCGAACGTCGATATCGACAAGCGGCAGCGGCAGGACCTCGGCCAGCATCTCCGGATGGCGCGACGGCGTCATTCACGTCGACATCTCGGCCGGGCTCGACGATGGCCCGGGGTCGGCTGCGGCCCAGCTTGATCGACAGGTCGGCCTTCGAGATCGTTTTTCCCAAGCCAGGCCTGTATTTTTCGACACCGTGATAGAATTCGGCAATGGCATCGACATTCCCGAGGGTGTCGCGGCGAATGCCAATTGGGATCTGTACTGGCGAGCCCCGGCGATCGATGTCCTGTTCGGCGATATCGACGGCGTCTTTTCTGTCCGTCCGGGAACTGCGCGAGCTTCTGATGTCAATGTCACCCAAGTCTATGTCGAGGTCGACAGCGAATTCCGATTGCCGATCGAGGCGGAAGCACGCTTCGAGATCGACCTGCTGCGCACCGCCGCCCCGTGCCCGAACCTCTGTCGCTAATGCTGCTCGCAGGTGGTCTTTTCTGGCTGATCCGGCGAAACGCGTCGCGGACGGCGAGCTGCAAGCCTCGCCCCCGAGAGCCTCATCTCCACCTCGACCCTCACCTCGCCTCCGTCCCTCGAAAAGCCGCTCCCTGCTAACCTCTCCTTAACCCCAGCCTGCCATCCTGCTCACTTGGTCCATGCGACCCGGAAATCCGAGCCCTGCACATGCCGTCGATGGGCAGACGGATTCCAGGGTCCATGGACCAGCAAGACGAGGTCTTGATACCAGCGCACGGTTAACAAGAGGTTACGCTCAGGATGGGCGGTCCTTAGCATCAGCTGCACAAACCGTGCGGCCCTCAATGACATCCGGGGCGAGACCTGGAGTGAGGCCTGGAGGCGCCGCCTCCCTACCCCCGCACCTCGAACACCCAGATCTCGTAGACGATCTCCGGCTCCGTGGTCGGCAGGGCCTGGAACGGCTCGCCCTGTTCGATCAGGGCGAGTTTTCCGTCCCGCTCGAACGCGGCCTGGATGGCCGCATAGCCTTGCTCATTCCAGGCTTTGACCCAGTTGGCGACGATGATCTTGCCGCCCGGACGGGTCACGCGCACATATTCGCGGAGGCTTTCGCCCGGGATCTGCGAGGTGGTGCCGACGGTGACCACGGCGTCGAAGGCATCGTCGTCGAGCGGCGTGCGCCGGGTGAGGTCGGCGGCGATGGTGGCGCGATAGATGCCCTTCTCCGCAGCCACCGCCAACATCTGCTCGGCGAAATCGAGCGCGGTCAGATCGGAGAAACCAGCATCCCGGAGCGCCTGGCCGGAAAGCCCGGTGCCGGCGCCGGCGTCCAGGATGCGCGCGTCCCCAGGAAGATGCACCTTCGCGACATCGGCGGTCGCGATCGGCGCCAAATAGTCCTCGACCCGCCCGAGATCGGCTTCGTAGCTGTGCGCCCAGAGATCGTAGCGGCGCCTGAGTTCGTCCTGGGTCGGCGCGCTGATCACCCAGGCTACTCTGGCGCCGGCCTCGTCAGGCAGCTCGGATGTCGACATGATCGCGTCCTCCTGAAGGGTCATCGTGATCGAAAAACCAAGCATAGCAGTCGGAAAAAGCGCGTGAACCGTGCAAGAGGCAACAGCTTTATCCCGAAGGCTGTCATCGTCCTGTCATGGTGATGGGGCGCCAATTTGAGGATGACCACCATGTTTGGAAGCACGATGATTTACTGGCGCAGCTTGCTCGCGACAGCCCGGAAGGCGGAAGAGCTGAGCACCTATAGGATGATGTCCCACAGCGCGAGCGATCGGCGCATCTTCGATCGCCGCCGCGAACGCCTCGCCCGCGCGGGCTGGCGCGCCGTCAGGCTGACGCCACAGCCGGACGTCAGGCAAGCCTGACACCCTGGACACCGTCAGGTCCATGAATTCGCCACGCCGCCGGTCATGGAGCGACGATGCCGGCGGCAGGCTCCAGACCCGATCGTCTCCGCGAGATCACTTAACCGTTTCTTTACCGAACCATGCGACGATCGGCACTCTTCATGGTCCATGCGACCCTGGGAATCCATCCGCCCGCTGTCTGATACCATCCCCGTTCGCGGTAGGGACGCCCCTTGCTGAGCGTCCCCCGCACAGATCCGTGCGAGCGGCGTTACCGCACACGGCTCCTACCTCGAGTGCCTGGCGGCGAAGCGCAGATTTGGCCAAAGGTGAAGGATGCGCGGTTGGGGCAGATAGTCGTCAGTGAGCTTGTTGCTCCGTTCCCATGGGAAGCGATCCTTCTGGCTGCGCCGACGTAGTGTGCGCACCCATGGGCGTTTGACATGGTGGCGGAAGGCTTTCAGCGCGGCCAAGCTTGTTGGGACCGCGTGAAAGCCGAAGTACCCTCTGACGACCTGCGTCAGCCATTTTCCCTGTTCAGGGATTGGCTGATGCATGCGCCGACGCAGCTCGTCCTTGATCTCCTTGAGCTTCGTTCGCATGCGCTGTCGCTGGGTCCTCCGGTGGATGAGGAACTTGCCTCGCCGGCTGCGACCGCTGATCAGCGTGAAGCCCAAGAAGTCGAAGGTCTCCGGTTTGCCTAATCCCCGCTTAGCTCGGTTTGCCGCCGCATGGCGGCCAAATTCGAGCAGCCGGGTCTTGGCCGGATGCAGCGTCAACGCGAACGCCTCCAACCGCTGACGCATCTCATCCCAGAAGCGGTGGGCGTCAGCTTCGTGTTCGAAGCCGACGACGATGTCGTCCGCAAAGCGGGTGACGATCATATCCCCCTTGGCGCAGCGCCGTCGCCAGCGCTCTGCCCAGAGATCAAACACGTAGTGCAGGTAGACGTGCGCGAGCAGCGGCGAGATCACCGAGCCTTGTCCCGTCCCCTGGTCACTGACCGTTTGGACCCCGTCTTCCAGGACACCCCCCTTAGCCATTTCTGGATCAGGCGGATGATGCGCCGGTCGCCGATCCGATGTTCCAGGAACCGAGCCAGCCAGGATTGACTGACTCGGTCGAAGAACTGCTCGATGTCGGCGTCAAAAATGAAGTTTACCTTGCGGCGTTCGATCCCCACAACCAGCGCATCGAGCGCGTCATGGGGGCTGCGTTTGGGCCTGAACCCATAGCTGAACCCGAGGAATTCCTCCTCGCAGGTTGAGTTCAGCACCGCTGCCGTGGCCTTTTGGACGATCTTGTCCTCCAGAGCCGCGACCGCAGGCGGGCACTCGCGCCCGTCAGGCTTCGGGATCATCCACCGCCTCGACGGTTGCGCCCGGCACGCTCCTCGGAGAAGCCGAGCATGCAGGTCTGAGAGCCGTGGTTCATGATCGGTCTGATACTCGGCCCATGTCAGGCCGTCCACGCCGGGAGCGGCATCACGCTTAAGAGCGAGGAACGCTTCCCGAAGCAGATCGACACTGAGATGGTGGAAGAGCGCTTGAACGTCTCCTTCTTCCTTTGCCTTGCGGCTTGCGGCATGCGCGAAAGCCTGGGACACGCTCGTCCGGCCCTAGATCCGGAGCGTGGTTTGCTCGTCCGCGTTCCTCCTAATCCCTGTCCTTGGCTCCACCGCCTCCGCCGCCCGCTGCCCGGCTTCGTTCGGCGGCTTCCTCGCTACCACGGCAGAGTCAGACTTCTCACGCTCGTGCATCAACGGCTCCGGCTCCTCGCCTTCCCGATGCGGACCAAGTCGGCAGACCGCCTTTGGCCAAACGCGAGATCTCCCAGGTTCCGACGCTCCCCTTTCGTACGTGATCTGGCCTTCGACCCCGGCAGGGCGTCGCCGCCGCGCATGTTGCCTTCAACAACAACGACTGTCTCGGCTCCTGCATTGTTGTCATTTTCGTGGCTCAACCCCACACGCCATACGATGGCTGTGTACGCTTCATGACCGCCGTCACCGACGACCACGCAACACTTGCTACCGGGCGACCCGCTACGGTCTCACCCGGGCCGGACTTTCACCGGCTGGATCACGCCAGCTTTGCCTGGCGCTCCGGAGTTTCGACTCACCTTTTGCCTCCTTGGTGGAAGTTCTTCAGATGCTTTGCTCCCGGCCAACAAAGCGAGCGGAGGAGCGAGTATGGGAGCAGCACTGCCGATTGTGGATCATCATGATGCGTCGATGCTTCGCGCCTTGGCACGACGCGAGAAGAATGGTCGTGTGGCGTCACGGTTGGTGGCGATCGCGAATGCTCTGGACGGCATGACGCGCTTGGCGGCGGCGCGCTCTGCCGGGATGGATCGCCAGACCCTGCGTGACTGGGTGATCCGCTACAAGCGCGGACAGTGTCGACGGACTTCGCGATCAGCCCAGAGCCATCATCCGGAGAGAAGCTGAGCGAGAGCGAGGCGCAGGCCGTTCTGCTGGCGAAGATCTTTCCAGGCGCCCGGTCCGACGCGCGACGGCACATGCGCCTGGACGCTTGCTGACCTTTGCGACTTTGCCGAGGCGCGTTTCGGCAAGCGGCTCTCGACCTCGGGCATGCGGGTGTCCTTCAGCGCCTTGGGCTCTCCATCAAAGGCGCGATCGGTTCATCCGAAAACCGATCCCAAAACCCAGGCGGATTTCGAGGGCTCTTGGACGCGCCCAGGCGCACCGTCGACGCCCATCCTGACAAGACCATCCGATTGTGGTTTCAGGACGAAGCCAGGGTCGGACGAAGGGTAGCTGATCATCGCTGGTGGCAAAAGGGACAGCGACCGCCGGGGCGATGCGACAAGCGGTTCAAATGGGCCTACATCTTCGGCGCGGTCGCACCCGAAACCGGCGAGGCCTTCGGGCTCATCCTGCCCAGGGGCGGCGTGTCGGTCTTCCTCGCCGAGTTTGCCAAGACCCTGCCCGAAAACGAACATGCCGTCATGGTGCTCGACCAAGCCGGCTGGCATGGCGCCAACGCGCTTGAGATCCAGGACAACGTCACCCTGGTCACGCTGCCGTCCTACGGCTGAAGCTCAATCCGCTGGAACGGCTTTGGCTCTACCTCCGGGAACGCTTCTTGAGCCTGCGCGTGTTCGAGGATCAAGACGCCATCATCGACGCCTGCTGCCACGCCTGGAACGCCGTCGCCGATGACGCCGAACGCATCAAATCCCAATGCCTGCAGCCGTGGATCAAGTAGGTCATTTCGGCTGAAAATGGTATGAGAGGCCACGCCGCGGACTCCCAGGGTCGCATGGACCCGAGCTGCAGCATCGCATCCAGGGGTTAAGATATCGTCAATATGCGCGGGGAAAGGGGGCCTCAACGGCAGACAGGCTAGGCGGCGTCTCGTCGACGTCGCCCCAGGGTCGAACCTCAATCAGCGTCGATGCGCTCGATCGCGGATGATCGCGTTGTGACTGATGCGCTCTTTATCTTCTCTTCATCTTTTCTTGCGATCATCGCGCGGTGGTCCATACGATCACAAGATCAAGCCTCGCACACCTGTCCTTGGCGGGTGGGCGGATTGGGATCGCATGGACCAGACCATGGTGGCAGAACTCGGTTAAGACATCGTGAAGCTGGTGACGAAAAGCCATAAGCGATCGACGAGCAAGCCGAGCCTGCTTGCGTGTGCCCCTAAGCGGCCCTCTCAAGACGCCCTCTCCCCCCACCGACGCCCTGGAAACCGGGCCGCACCCTATCCCAGGCAACGGCGGTCTGAAAGTCCATGGTGGCCGCGCAGGCCACCCACGCCACTTAGCGTTCGATCTTCGAGCATCTCGATGATGGCGGAGTGATCCGCCGCCCCGGCGGCGCCAGCCTCGACGAAGCGGCGGTAGAGATCGGCGGCCATGGCGCCGAGGGTGGTGGTCATGCCCGCGGCGGCCGCGGCTTCCTGGCTGAGGCCGGTGTCCTTCCATCATCAGCTCGGCGGCGAAGCCAGCGAAAACCGTGGTCGGCCGGGGTCTCCGGACCGACGCCGGCAATCGGGCATTCGCTGGTGACCGCCCAGCACTGGCGGACATCGAGATCACATCGTAGAGCTTGGCGGGATCGAGGCCGAGCTTCTGGCCGAGGGTGAAGGCCTCGCAGGCGCCGATCATCGAGATCGCGAGCAGCATGTTGTTGCAGATCTTGGCGACCTGCCCTGCCCCCGCCTCGCCGCAATGCACCGCCTTCCGGCCCATGATCTCGAATAGCGGCAAGGCCCTGGCGAACGCCTCCTCGCTGCCGCCGGCCATGAAGGTGAGCGTGCCTGCGCTCGCCCCGGTGACGCCGCCCGAGACCGGCGCGTCCACCGACAGCAGCCCCGCCTTCTCGGCCATGGCATGGGCGGTGCGCGCGCTGTCGACGTCGATGGTCGAGCAGTCGACCAGGCAGCAGCCGGGCGCCGCAGCCCTCACGATTTCGTCGTAGACGCTGCGCACGATGCGCCCGTCCGGCAGCATGGTGATCACCAGCTCGCGCCCGACGATCGCGGCTGTCGCCGACTCGGCGCGGGCCACGCCCTCGACCGGCATATCGGCGACGTCGTAGCCGAGCACGTCATGCCCGGCCTTCGCCAGATTGGCCGCCATGGGCGCTCCCATATTGCCGAGACCAATAAAGCCGATCATGCTCATCGCGCTCGCCCCCTCAAAACGTCAGTTCGTTCTCGTTCAGCCCTGCGAGCATGGCATCGACATTCGCCGCCGTCACCTCCTCGATCGCCGGTTTGGCCCATCGCGGCTGCCGATCCTTGTCGATCACCGCCGCACGGATGCCCTCCAAGAACTCGCCTTCCTTGAGCGAGCGCCAAGTATAGCGATACTCCATGGCCAGCGCCTCTTCGAGCCGCCTTATGCCGCGCGCCGCGCGCACCATGCGCAGCGTCGCATGCAGCGACAGCGGACAGGCCCTGGCCAGGGCCTGGTGGACGCTGTCGCGGAACGGGCTCGCAGGCCAGTCTTCGACCGCGGACGCGATCGCCGGCACGGTCTCATGGGCAAAGAGGGCATCGATGCTGTCGCGGTGGGCGGCGAGGTCGCCCGCTGGCGGTTCGCCCGCGAAGCGCTCGATGGGCCGAACGTCGGCTGCGTCGACCAGGGCGTCAATCAGCGCCGGGACCCGGTCGTGCGGCACATAGACGTCGGCAAAACCGGCAAGGATCGCGTCCGCGGGTCCCATGCGTGCGCCGGTCAGGCCGAGATAGTCGCCGAGACGGCCTGGCGCGTGGCCGAGCAGGAACGTCCCGCCGACGTCCGGGATCAGGCCGATGGCGCATTCGGGCATGGCGACCATCGAGCGCTCGGTGACCACGCGATGCGAGCCGTGCGCGGAAAGGCCGACGCCGCCGCCCATGGTGATGCCGTCCATGATGGCGACATAGGGTTTTCCGTAATTCTTGATGCGCGCGTTCATGCGGTATTCGTCCCGCCAGAAGTCTCGCGAGAAGGCGAGATCGCCCGCCTTCGTTCGCCGGTAGAGTTCGGCGATGTCGCCGCCGGCGCAAAACGCGCGGTCGCCTGCGGCATCGATGACGACCATCGCGACGGCGGGATCATCGGCCCAGCGCACCAGCGCCGCGTCGATCGCCTCCATCATCGGCCGGTTCAGCGCGTTCAGCGCCTTCGGACGATCGAGCGTGATCCGCCCGACGTTGCCTTCGACCCGAACCGCGACATCCGCCATCAGTCTTCCCCACGCAAAACGCACAGCTTCGGCGCATCTAACCACCGGCCGAAGGCTTCGCCAAGACGGGGCCGGAGCGAGGGGCGCCGGGGACAGGCGCATTGACAGGGCCGAGCGGCCAGGAATAATGTTCTAATATGATTAAAATATTAGTTGGCCGGCACGATCCGGTTGAACCGGCAGGGAGGAGAGAGACGTGACCACCATTCGGACATCCTTGGCATGCCTGGCGGCGGCGGCGATGCTGACCTTCGGTCAAGCCGCGGCCGCGGAGACCGTGCTGCGCATCGGCACAGTGCTGGCGCCCGACGATCCCATGGGTCAGGGCCTGGAAAAATTCAAAGCGGAGGTCGAGGAGGCCACCGGCGGCGAGGTCGTCATCGAGGTCTTCCACAATTCGCAGCTCGGCGACACCACCGAGATGCTCGACCAAGCGCGCGCCGGCGCCAATGTCGGCACGGTCACCGACGTCGCCAGGCTTTCCAGCTTCGTGCCGTCGATCGCGATCATGTCCGCCCCCTTCCTATTCGATACCTATGAAGACGCCGACAAGTTCGCGCAGTCCGAGGCGTATCTCGCCTGGGGCGAGGAGCTGAAGGAGAAGGCCGGCATCGCGATGCTCGCCTCCAACTGGTATCAGGGTGCGCGCCACGCGCTGACCCAAAAGCCGATCAGCTCGCCCGCCGATCTCGCCGGCCTGCGCATGCGCACCATCGGCGCACCCGTCTGGATCGAGACCATCCGCGCCATGGGCGCCGAGCCCACGCCAATGCCCTGGGGCGAGGTCTATTCCGCGCTGCAGCTCGGCACGCTCGACGCCGCCGAGGCCCAGCCGACCGCGATCTGGGGGGCCAAGCTCTACGAGGTGGTCAAGAACGTTACCAAGACCGGGCATATCCAGCTGGTGACCGCCCTGGTGGTCGGCGCCGACAGCTGGGAACAGATCTCGCCGGAGCATCAGCAGATCGTGCGTGATCTCGCGGTCGAGAACGGCCGCTACGCCTCCGGCCTGACCATCGAGCTCGGCGCCAAGGCGCTCGAGGACGTCGCCGCCACAGGCGTCGCGGTCAGCGAGGTCGACCTCGCGCCGTTCAAGGAGGCGGTCGCCGGCGTCTACAAGACGCTCGACCTCGAAAGCGAGGCCGAGATCGTCAAGAAGGTGCTCGCCGAGTAGGGCCAGGGCAAGCTTGGTCTAAACAGGGCGATGCAAAACGGAGCACAGGCCGAGCATGGGGAGCGGCGCCGCGCCGCGCCGCTCTTCCAGCGCGTGGAAATGGCCTGTGCCGCCGCCCTTCTGGTGGCGATCGTGGTACTGGTCGGCATCGCCTCGGTCACCCGCTATCTGGGCTCGCCGATCATCTGGTCGGTCGAGATCGCGCAGCTCCTGTTCGTCTGGCTCTGCATGCTGGCCGCCGATCTCGGCCTGCAGCAGGGCCGGCATTTCGGCCTTTCGGTCATCCAGGACCGCTTGTCGCCAGAGGCCCGCCGCCGGGTCGAGATCGTCAACATGGCGATCGTCGCTCTGCTGCTCGCCTTCCTCCTGGTGCATGCGGTCAAGAACACCATCCTGATGCATCCCCGCCTGATTGGGGCGACGCAGATGCACGCGTCCCTGATCCACGCCTCCATGGTGCTCGGCCTCGGGCTGATGCTGCGCACGCTGGCGACGCAGCTCTACCGGCGCCTCGCCGCGCGCGAGGCCGGCTGATGCTGCTGCTGATCGCGGGGCTGTTCGCGCTTTTCCTGCTGATTGGCCTGCCGGTCGCCTTCGCCCTTGCTCTCGCCGCGATCCCGGTCTTTCTGCTCACCGGCACCATGCCGCCGACCGTGGCGCTGCAGAAGATGGTGACCGCGACCCAGAGCTTCCCGTTGCTCGCGGTGCCGTTCTTCATCCTGGCCGGCAATCTGATGAACGCCACCGGCATCACCGAGCGCCTGGTCAACTTCGCGCGTCTCCTGACCGGCTGGATGGCGGGCGGGCTTGCCCAGGTCTCGATCGCGCTCAGCTTCATGATGGGCGGCATTTCGGGTTCCGCCGTCGCCGATGCCTCGATGGAAGCGCGCCTTTTGGGTCCGAGCATGCTCGCCCAGGGCTATTCCAAGGGCTCGACCGCCGCGATCCTCGCCTTCGGCTCGATCATCACCGCGACCATCCCGCCGAGCATCGGCCTCATCCTGTTCGGCTTCATCAACGAGGTCTCGATCGGCCGCCTGTTCCTCGCCGGCATCATCCCGGGCGCCCTTTTGACCCTGATCCTGATGGGAACCACCTGGATCGTCGCCAAGAAGCGGGGCTACCAGCCCGATCTCGCGACCATGCCGAGCGCTCGCGAACTCGGACGGAGCTTCGTCGACAGCGTCTGGGCGCTCGCCTTTCCGTTCATCCTGATCGTCGGCTTTCGCTTCGGCTTCTTCACCGCGACCGAGGCCGGCGCCTTTCTGGTGTTCTACGCGCTCTTCATCGGCACCGTGGTCTATCGCGAGCTCGATCTCATCGGGCTCTATGAAGCGATCAAGAACTCGGTTTCCGACCTCGGCATGGTGATGCTGCTGATCATGATGGCGGCGGTGCTCGGCTATGCCGTGACCATCGAGCGTGCACCGCAGCAGATCACCGAATTCGTCACCACGCTGACCTCGGAACCGACTGCGATCCTGCTTCTGGTGGTCACCCTCCTGGTGGTCAGCGGCATGTTTCTCGAGGGGGCCGCGAACATTCTCCTGGTGACTCCCATCGTCATGCCGGTGCTGATATCGGCGGGTTACGATCCCGTGCATATGGGCATTCTGATCGTGGCGCTGATCAATTTCGGCGGGCTGACGCCGCCGGTCGGGGTGATCATGTTCACGGTCTGCGGCATCCTGGACTGCAAGACCGGCGCCTTCACCCTGGCCTCGCTGCCCTTTCTCGCCGCGATGCTGCTGTTCTTCGCCATCCTGGCGATGGCGCCATCCCTGACCCTGTTCCTGCCCGACATGTTGATGTAGGTGAGATGTCCGCTTGCCCACAAAGCTGCCATGGCGTGAGCCGCCCGATGGAGTCCCTGATGTGATCGGCACGACACCCAGGTCCGCGCTGGCCGACCCCGGGCCGCGCAACGGCACCATGTCGGCGTCCGCCCGCGTCTATGAGGCGCTTCGCCGCCAGATCATCGGCCTCGACCTGGCGCCGGATGCCATCCTGGACCGGGCCGAGATCGCCGACGCGTTCAAGGTCAGCCAGTCGCCCGTGCGCGAGGCGATCCTCCGGCTCGAGCAGGACGGGCTGGTCCTCTCCTTTCCGCAGTCCCGAACCATCGTCTCCCGCATCGACGTCGACCGTATCCGCGAAGAGCAGTTTCTCCGGCTTTCCGTGGAGAGCGAGGTCGTGCGCCAGCTTGCGGAGAGCGGCGAGCCCCAGACCCTGGTCAAGGCCAAGGGCCTTTTGCGCATGCAGCAGGCGCTGGTCGGTGACGTCGAGCAGATCGAGCTCTTCCGTCAGCTCGACGACAGCTTCCACGAGACCCTGTTCGCCGGAGTCGGCCAGATCAGCCTGCACCGCCATATCGTTTCGCGCTCAGGCCATCTGGCGCGCCTTCGCCTTCTCGAACTGCCGAAAAAGGGCAAGATGCGTGCCGTGCTCGACGCCCATCAGGCGATCGTCGACGCCATCTTCACCGGCGACGCGACTGCAGCAGCCGAGGCCATGCGCCGCCACCTTTCCGGCACGATCAGCCGCATCGAGGAGCTCCGGCAGGAACATCCCGCTTTTTTCTCCTGATCAGGCCAGGCGACAGCGGCGTCACGTTCGACGTTCTCCAGGCACTTCAGGCAACGACGTCGCCGGCTCGGTATCCGAAGGCTATCGCTAACCTTCTCTTTACCTTTCCCTGCGAGGATCGGCAGTCTTGATGGTCCATGCGACCCTGGGAATCCGCCCGCCCGGAGAAGAGGGAGCTCGGCGCGGACTCCCAGGGTCGCATGGACCTGTTCGGCATCATCCGATGCTCGCGTTAAGAAATCGTGAAGATGATCGCGAAAAATGGTCTGGAGCGTTGGGTGATCACCCCCCAAGGGCCGGGCAGGATCGCCACCAGGACTTGACTCTACGACCGGGCCTTCAAAGGACGAACCCGACGCCTCGCCGACATCGCCTCCGGCGCCCCACCCAAGCCAACAGCCTTCCACCCACGCCCTCAAACCGGGCCGCATACCCCCACCCCAGGCCGAGACGGCCTGAAAGTCCATGAGGTGGCCACGCCACTAGGGGGAGCCGAGGACGCTGGCGACGGCTTGGTTGACGAGCTTGGCGAGGCTGGTCTCGCGTTCGGTGTCGATTTCGATGCTGGCGGTCATGCCGGCACGCAGGGGAGGCAGGTCGTCCGCCTGGTCGATCTCGATGCGGACCGGCAGGCGCTGCACCACCTTGACCCAGTTGCCGCTGGCGTTTTGCGGCGGGATCAGGGCGAATTCGGCGCCGGTCGCGGCGCTGATGCTGGCGACCCGGCCGCTCCAGACATGGTCGGGATAGCTGTCGATCGTGATCGCCACCGTCTGGCCGACCTGGACATAGGTGAGCTGGGTTTCCTTGAGATTGGCCTCGACCCAGCTTTGCGCCTGGTCGACGATGGTGAAAACCGGCTCGCCCTCCTCCACCCACTCGCCGGGCTCGAGCCTGAGGCGGCTGACCACGCCGGAGATCGGTGCCGTGACCCTGGTCTTCTTCAGGAGGAATTCGGCCTTCTCCCGGTCGGCGAAGGCTTCGCGGTAGGCGGGATGCAGGTCCACCGCGATCTCGGGATCGCCGCCGAGCTTCGCCAGGACCGCGCGGCGCTTCTGCTCCAGGGCCGCCACCTGCTTCTCGGCGGCGCTCAGCTCCAGCTCCGCCTCCTCCAGCCGGACGGCCGAGGCGATGCCCTGGCGTTCGAGCGCGCGCTGGCGATCGGCCTGCTGGCGATAATAGGCGGCGCGCTCTTCCGCCTCCTCGATTTCGGCCTGCACCTCCTGGAACTCCGCGCGCCAGCCTTCGATCTCGTGCTTGACCGAGACCATATGGGCGGCCGCCCGGTCCTTCTCGATCTCGAGCGTGCCGGGATCGATGCGGAACAGGAGATCGCCGCGCGCCACGGTCTGATTGTCCTGTACGTCGACCGCCACCACGCGTCCGTCGATATCGGCGCTGATCGCGACAATGCTCGCCTTGATATAGGCGTTCTCCGTGTCGATATAGCGTCCGGTGCTCGCCCACCAGCCGAGCCCGAGAAGCAGAACCAGCGCCGGCAGAACGCCGAGAAGCACGAAGCGGCGCGCCATCCGGCGCCAGCGCGGCATTGCCGACGTCATGGATTCAGCCATGACCGGCGCATCGCCGGCCCATGCGTGTCGGGGAAAAACGGATCATGTCAGTGACAGCGCTCATGCATTCTTCGGCTCTCCAGAATAGAAGGCCCTGCGTCCGCCGCCAAGATGGCGGCGGTGAGCGATCGGATCGGCGACAAAAAGGCGATCAGGCCTCTGGCATCGGCGCTGGCAGACGCCACATTTTATGGTAGAGACTCACCAGACAGCACTCAATTGACATCGAACGGCAATGTTCGGAAGCAACAGACTGAAAAAGAAGGGAGAAAGTCGCGGAGGACCACGCGGCACGCCCTATGCCATGAAGACTCTCCAGTCGGAGGAGAAGGTCGTCTACGTGGCGCGCTTTCATTGGATCTACACCTTCAAGGCCCTGCTGCCGCTGCTCGCGGCGCTTGCCGTGTTCATGGTCGCCGCGCTCATGGGGCTGCTCCTGCCCTTTCTGCTGGTGCTGGCGCTGCCGATCCTGTTCGCCTTCGCGCATCTCATGAACCAGCTCACCTACAAATTCGTCAATCGGGTGATCGTCACCAACAAGCGGCTGATCATCCAGAAGGGCTGGACCAGCCGCAACACGACGGATATCGGCCTGGATCGCATTCTGGGCTATAAGATTGCCGAGGATGCGTCCGGGCGAGCACTGAAATATGGGCAAGTGATCTTGTTCTGCGCCGGTGCTGGCCAGATCGATCTCCACCCTTTCATGGCCGATACCACCAAGCTCTGCATGGCGCTCAACAAGGAGCTGCCCGAGGTGAAGGACGAGAAACCGAAGAAGGTGAGCAGGTTCCGCCCCTTCCTGCGCACCTTTGCGCGGCGCTAGCGCCGCTGTGCCTGCACGGTCGACCATGATGCCGCCAATCGGACCCAGGGCATGATCAAGTTTCCCGACCCCGTCATGATCTTCCCGGACGAGAAGATCCTGTATTCCACGGGCTACCACTGGATCTACGTGGCGAGGTCTTCCTGGCCGCTCGCCCTGACCCTGGTGATCGGCACGCTTCTCTGGGCGGTGCTGCCGCATCGCGCGACCTCACTCCTGATCATGATCGCGCTGATCGCGTCCGCGACCTGGGTCATCATGAAGGTGATCGACACCATGATCATGCGCTGCTTCATCACCAATCGGCGCCTGATCAACCGCACCGGCCTGACCAGCCGCGACACCAAATATGTGACGCTGGACCGCATTGGCGGCATGCTGCTGGATCAGACGCCGATGGAGCGCTTTCTCGGCTATGGGCGGGTCAAGCTGATCGTGCCGCTGATCGAGATCAAGCTGCCGGAATATCTGAGCAACCCGATCGCCTTTCGCAACGCGCTGTCCGCGGCACCGGCCGCAGCCGCCAAGCCTGCCGAGAAGCCGGACGAAGAGGCGCTGGCCGTCGCCGAGGAGGAGCGTCTCGCCAAGGAGCAGGACGACCGCTTCGGCGCCGAGACCGTGTCGCTCAGGGAGCTTCGCGAGGCGGAGGAGGATCTCGAGGGCGACAGCCTCGGCGCGGATCTCGGTGCCAATCTCGGTGTGGCCGAGACGGACGAGCTCGGTGCCGACCTCGGCTCCGACGCCGAGCACGACGGCCATGCCGAGGCCGACGCCGACGGCAGCGAGGAAAACTGACCGCCGGCGGGCCGCCGGGGGCCGGACTTGCCTGAGTCTTGCCGGGCTGCCCGCGTCTCGAAAGGGGAACGCCCGAGCTCAGCCCGGGCGCCGTCCCTAAGTCAGGCCTGCGGCGGCT
Source organism: Alphaproteobacteria bacterium (assembly GCA_041398025.1). Taxonomy (GTDB): domain Bacteria; phylum Pseudomonadota; class Alphaproteobacteria; order Geminicoccales; family Geminicoccaceae; genus JANQPX01. Next base: position 40,159 of record JAWKVM010000034.1, on the reverse strand, counting down.
CGCCGCTAGATGTTGTTCTTGCCCATCTGCTCTTCGATGTAGTCGGCCTGGCGAAGGGCGAGGGCGACGATGGTGAGCGTCGGGTTCTCCGCAGCACCCGTGGTGAACTGGCTGCCGTCGCTCACGAACAGGTTCTTGATGTCGTGGGTCTGGCCCCATTTGTTGACCACGCCGTCCTTCGGCTTCTCGGACATGCGGTTGGTGCCGAGATTGTGGGTCGAGGGATAGGGCGGGGTGTGGTGGGTCCACTTCGCGCCGACCGCCTCGTAGATCGCGCTGCCCTGCTTGTAGGCATGGTCGCGCATCGCCTCGTCGTTCGGGTGGTCGGTGAAGCTGACCTTAGGGGCGGGCAGGCCGTGCGCGTCCTTCACGTTCGGATCGAGCTCGACCCGGTTCTCCGCGCGCGGCATGTCCTCGCCGACGATCCACATGCCGGCCATGTGGGCGTAGTCGTCCATCATGCCCGCGAAGTCCTTGCCCCACCCGCCGGGCTCGAGGAACGCCGCCATGAACGGCAGGCCGAGCGACAGGGTCTCCAGCTCGTAGCCGCCGGCGAAGCCGCGGGACGGATCGTGGATCGCCTCGTCACGCACGATGCCGGCCATCGTGGTGCCGCGATACATGTGCACCGGCTCCTCGAAGGCAGCGTAGACCGAGCCGGTGGTGTGGCGCATGTAGTTGCGGCCGACCTGGCCGGACGAGTTGGCGAGGCCGTTCGGGAACATGGACGAGGCCGAGTTCAGGAGAAGCCTCGGGCTCTCGATCGAGTTGCCGGCGACGCACACCACCCGGGCTCGCTGGCGCTGCTGCTTGCCCTCGGCATCGACATAGAGCACGCCCGTGACCTTGCCGCGCTCGTCATGCAGGATCTGCAGCGCCGTGCACTGCTCCCTGAGCTCGAAATTGTTGGTCGCCTCGGCTTTCGGGATTTCCGAATAGAGCGTCGACCATTTCGCGCCCATCTTGCAGCCCTGGAAGCAGAAGCCCATCTGCTGGCAGCCCGCGCGGTCGTCGCGATCGCGCGAATTGATCGCCATGCGCCCGGTGTGGCATTCCTTGTAGCCGATCTTGGTGGCGCCGTCGTAGAACACCTTGAAGTTGTTGTTGCCCGGCAGGCCCGGGATGTCATGGGTGCGGGTCACCCCCATCTTATCCTCGGCCTTGTCGTAATAGGGCTCCATCTCGGCAAGGGTGATCGGCCAGTCGAGCAGGGTCGCCCCCTCGATCGCGCCATATTCGCTGAGCACCCGGAACTCGTGCTCCTGGAAACGCAGCGAGGCGCCCGCCCAATGGGTGGTGGTGCCGCCGACCGTCTTGCAGATCCAGGCCGGCAGGTTGGGAAAGTCGGTCGCGACCCGCCAGGTGCCGGCGGTGGTGCGCGGGTCCAGCCAGGCGAGCTGCAGGAAGGACGTCCATTCGTCCTGGACGTAGCTGTCGATGCTCTGGCGCGCGCCCGCCTCCAGCATCACCACGTCGATGCCGCGGGTGGCAAGCTCGTGACCGAGGGAACCGCCGCCGGCGCCCGAGCCGACGATGACGACCACGCCGTCGTCGTTGAGATCGTATGTCTTGGCCATGATCCTGTCCCTCCCTTACGCGTCTTGGGCCGGCGGGCTCGCCTCTTTGGGCGGCGCCGGCAGCCAGGAGAGGTCGTCGAAGCCGTTGAAGAGATAGCCGCCCCGGTCATAGGACGCCCCCTCATAGCCGAAGATCTTCCAGACCTCGTGATTGTTGTAGAGGGTGGTGACCACCTTGCCGCGCACCGCCTGGAAGAAGGCGGTATCCTCGGAGGCGGCCTCGGCCTCGAGCGCGGTTTCCTTGGCGCCGGCGTCCAGATCCCTGAAGGCGCCGCCCGCCGCCTGGTTCAGCCGTGCCACGCCATCGACATAGACGGCGAGCGCTGCCTTGGCATCCTCGGCGGCGGCGACGTCGCCGTCCAGCGCCTTCACCACCTCGGCGTAGTGCACGTCGCCGACCTTGTCGTGGGGATAGAGCGCGCGCGTCATGTGCAGGAGCGCGTCGGCGGTGTCGGGATCGAAGCTCTCGAAGTCCATCGCCCAGGCACGCCCCGGCCCGACCAGCCAGGTGGCGCCCGCCGCCGCCACCGCATAGGCGCCGACCGCGGTGAAAACGGTCTTCAGCACCGCACGCCGATCGACCAAGAGATGGGAACTTTCCGCAAGCCTGAGTGGCGGCGCGCCGTCGCCCCGCCGATCGAGTATCGTGTGAGCCATCAACTCACCTCCCTTATCCCTGCGCTCCTTCGCCATGCCTTGTGCCGGCAGGTTCGTCGAACGCCATGACCCGCGACGATCGCAGGGCCTACACAATCAGCAAACTTCAAACCGGCAGCAAACGTCAAACCGGCAGCAAGCGTCAAACCGGCTCAGCGGTAGCGGCCGTGCCGCTGCAGCATTTCGATCTGATAGCCATCCGGATCCAGCACGAAAAAGAACCTGGCGAGCAGCGCGCCGTCGCGCATGAACTCCTTGATGTCGCGGGGTTCGAAGCCGAGCGTCTTGAAGCGCGCATGCTCGGCATCGAGATCGTCCACGGCAAAGGCGACATGGCCATAGGCGCCGCCATGCTCGTAAGGTTCGGTCCGACCCTCGTTCCAGGTCAGCTCGACCTCGAAATCGTTCTCGTCGTTTCTGAGATAGACCAGCGTGAAACCGTCGAAATCGAAGCGGTCGGCGATCTCCAGACCGAGAGCCGCCTTATAGAAGCTGATGGATTTCTCCAGATCCAGAACGCGGATCATCATGTGAATGGCCTTGGCCATCGAAACTCCCCTGATCGGCCACCACCCGAGCATCCCCGCTCGGGTACTTTAGAACGAGGCTAACCGAGGAGCGAAAGGTCGTCCAGACGGATGTTCCGGTGATCACGGCCGCCCGCGATGCAGGCCGCCTGCGCCTGGGGTTTCGGCGCTGCGCCGCTGGTTCAGCCGAGCCTGCCGCCTGCCGTCGGCCCGGTGCCATGACCGCGCCCAAGCGCGCGCCGATCAGAGAAAGAGGGAGTGAGAGAAGCCGGGTTGCGGATGCCGGCTACAGCGGCGCATCGACCAGCCGGGCAGCAAGCTCGACCTGTCGAACCGGCAGCTCGACGACGGATGTCGAATGCAGGAACAGGGCCGCCAGCAGCATGGAGATGATGAGGCTGGCCTTCTTCAAGCGGCGACGTCGACCACCGCTCGGCGAGCTGACGTCATTCAGAATGTCCGCAATGCGGCGCTGACCGCTGCTCCGCACGATCATCTCGATTCTTGCCTGCACGATCTCGTCGCGCAGGTCTGGAGACAGCGCTGCCATTTCATAGGCCTGGCGTGCATATTGGCGGGAAAGGAGCGGTTCCGCCGCTGCATAGGCGTCACTTCGCTGCAAGAGATCGATCGCGACATCGAGGCAGGCAGCTTCGCTGTCGGAAACCATGGAGGTCATGAACGCTACTCCTCGGAGTTAACGCTGCGCTCTCATGGTCGTTTTTTCATTTTTGGCTACCCCTAATATACGTTTCCGGACCTAACTTATTCCCATGACTGCTGAATTGCCGCCGCACGTCCTTTCTGCCCAGAGGGAGAGAGACATCGAGAAACCGGGAACGGCAGGGGCGCGGGCTCAGGCCCCCCAGGTCGCCTTCAGCACTCTTACCCAATTGCGATAGCAGATCTTCTCGATCAGCGTCTCGCCATAGCCATGCGCGCGCATGGCCCCGACGAAGGCCGGCAGGCCGGCGGCCGTGCCGATCGCGCTCGGGATGGTCGCACCGTCGAAGTCGGAGCCGAGGCCGACCCGGTCCTCGCCGAGATGCTCGATCAGATAGTCGAGATGGCGCAGCAGGGTCTCGAAGGGTGTGTCGGCGCGGTTCTCGCCGTCCTCGCGCAGGAAGCAGACCGCATAGTTCAGACCGACCATGCCGTCGCTCTCGCGGATCGCGGCGAGCTGTTCATCGGTGAGATTGCGCGAGACCCGGCAGAGCGCGTGGGCGTTGGAATGGGTCGCGACCAGCGGCGCGTCGCTCAGCTTGTGGACGTCCCAAAAGCCCTTCTCGTTCAGATGAGAGAGATCGATCAGGATCTTCAGCTCATTGCACGCCCTGACCAGGGCCTTGCCGGCGCCCGTCAGTCCCGGGCCGATATCCGGACTGCTCGGGAACTTGAACGGCACGCCGCAGCCGAAGATGTTGGGCCGGCTCCAGACCGGACCGATCGAGCGCAGGCCCGCCTGATGCAGCACGTCGAGCGCCTGCATCTCGGGATCGATCGCTTCCGCCCCTTCGATGTGCAGGGTCGCGGCGATGACATCCGTCCGGATGCAGTCCTCGATCTCGTCAGCCGTGCGCGCCACCTTGAACCGTCCCGCGGACAGGGCTTCGATGCGGAACAGATCGGCGGCAAGCGCGAGGGTGGTGCGAAGCGCATCCGCCTGTTCCGGGGTCGGCGGAAAGGCCTCCTCATAGCCGCCGACGGTGCGTGTCACCGCCTGCCCTTCGGCCTTCGCCGACGGCGTGAAGCAGGCGAACATGCCGCCTGCGAAATGCCCTTCCTTGGCCTTGGGCAGATCCAGATGGCCGCGCCCGCCGCCGTCGATGAAAGTGGACGGGCCTTCATCCGCATGCTTGAAGAGGCGGAGCAGCGCATCATTGTGACCATCGAAAATCGGAACCATCGGCTGCTCGCTCATGCGGCGTCGCTCCCCCTGGCGGCGATCCTGGCGCCGGTGAAGTCCTCATAGACCTTGACGAAGCCGGCATCGTCGATGCCGGCGAGCCCCTTGGCCATGGCCATCATCACCACCTGATAGGCGGCGGCGGTCACCGGCACCGGCATGTCCATGCTTTTGGCCTGATCCAGCACCAGGCCGAGATCCTTGGCCCAGATGCTGACCGCACTCTTCGGCGTGTAGTCGTCCTCGAGCATATGCGGCACGCGATCCGCGAACATCCAGGAGCCGCCCGCGGCGTCCTTGATGATCTCGAACAGAAGCTCTGGATCGGCCCCCTGGGCGACGCCGAACGCCATGCCCTCGGCCGCGGTCACCAGATTGACGCCTGCCAGGAGCTGGTTGACGGCCTTGACCGAGGAGCCCGTGCCCACCTGGTCGCCGAGCTTGAACACCCGCGCCGCCATGATCTCCATCGCGTGTTCGCTCGCCGCAAACGCCTTGTCGGAGCCTGATGCCATGAAGGTCAGCCGGCCGAGGTCGGCGCCGATCGCCCCACCGCTCACCGGCGCGTCCAGGAGCTCGATGCCGCGCTCGGCGAGGCGCGCGCCGAGCTTTCTTGTGAACGTCGCCGGCACGGTGCTGCACATCATCACCACGGCGCCGGGTGCCAGGGTTTCGAGGGCGCCGCCCTCGCCGAACAGCACGGCCTCCACCTGGGCGTCGTTGACCACCATCAGGATCAGAAGGCCGGCGCCGTCCGCCGCCTCCGCCGGGCTCGCCGCCGGACACCCACCCTTCTCGCGCAACCGTTCCAGCGCCTCGGCGCGCACATCGAAGCCAGTGACCGCAAGCCCGGCCTTCAAAAGATTGTCGACCATGCCCGCTCCCATCGCGCCCAGGCCGATGAAGCCGATGGCTGTCCCGTTCTCATCCGTCATGGTCGTCCTTCAAACCTCCACTCGATCACACTACGCAACTTTCCTGCCAATCTCGGCTCGTCTGCCGGCTCTGGCGGTGTACCTTCGACACTAGAGCCCTACTCCTCAGTCGACAAACCTGGCCGCATACCGTCGAGATCAACGACGACGGCGGGCAACCCCATGAGGTGGCCACGTCACACGCCACCTAGGTTACCTGAAAGCCGTGGGCATAGGGATCGCGATCCTCGACGAAGATCGTGTTCAGCCCGGTCAGCCTGGCCCAGCCGGCGACGCTCGGCACGATCGCCGCCATGCCGCCGACCTCGGTGGCCTTCTCGACCCGCCCCTCGAACAGGCTGCCGATGATGCTCTCATGGACGAAATCCTCGCCGACCACCAGTTTCCCTTTCGCCGCAAGCTGCGCCATGCGCGCCGAGGTGCCGGTGCCGCAGGGGCTGCGGTCGATCGCCTTCTCGCCATAGAAGACGGCGTTGCGCCCCTGCGCCTTCGGGTCCTTCGGCGCCCCGGTCCACTGGATATGGCTGACCCCCTTGATGGTCGGGTCCTCGGGATGCACCACCGCGACCGCCCGGTTCAGCCGCTCGCGCAGCAGCGGGCTGAGGCGCTGAATGTCACCGGCGCTCAGGCTGTCCAGCCCGGCATAGTTGGGCTGCGGGTCGACGATCCCGTAGAAATTGCCGCCATAGGCGATGTCGATCACCAGCTCGCCCAGCTCCGGGCAGTCCACCCTGACCTCGGGCCGTGCGAGAAAGCTCGGCACGTTGGTCAGACGCACCCGGTCGATCAGGTCCTTTCGCACAGGGTTGCGCTCGTAGTGGGCGGTGACCAGGCCGGCCGGCGTATCCAGGCGCAGCACGCCCTCCGCCGCCGGCATCGCCAGGCCCTGCTCCAGGGCGAACGTGACCGTGCCGATGGTGCCGTGGCCGCACATCGGCAGGCAGCCCGAGACCTCGATATAGAGCACGCCCAGGTCGCAGTCCTCGCGACAGGGCGGGTAGAGGATCGTGCCGGACATGACGTCGTGACCGCGCGGCTCGAACATCAGCGCCGTCCTGATCCAGTCGAAACGCGCCATGAAATCCTGGCGGCGTGCGCTCATGGTCGCCCCGTGCAAAAGCGGACCACCACCCGCCACCATGCGCACGGGATTGCCGCATGTGTGGCCATCGACACAGAAGAAGGTGTTGCGTTTTGCGCCACTCATGTCGCCTACCCCAGAAGATCCAGGCGCACCGAAGGCCCGCCTCGGCGACCACACTGGCCAGTTCGGCCGCGAACGGCAAGCCGGAACACTTCCGACGGTCCAGAAGCGCTCAACGAAACGGCAAGTTACCAGGGCATCGTGCTGAAGGTCTCATATATAGGAAAATTAACCTATTCTATCCCTGCGCACATAACGTTCTCTACCATTACTTAAAAACATATCTATAACATAATGATAAAAAAGATTTTTCTTATCGAAAAAATGACTCATAAATCAACCATGCCGCTCGGCAAGAAAATCGCTTCTCAACTTTAAATTAATGATGTATGGGTTTGATATAGCGCTCAAGGGGAAATTGGATCCGCAGAGGTCGAAGGGTTCATGTCGATATTGGGCTTCCACTTCAACCGCCTCAGCCTCATGCTGTCAGCCATCGAGGCGGTGCTGTTCTGCTTCGTTTTCATGCTGTCCGGCCGCTTTCTTCTGATCGGCACCGGGCAGGCCGACTTCGACCTTCTGCGCACCGTCCTGCTGCCAAGCGGCCTCCTCCTCCTTTGCCTGATCGCGCTCGGCAGTTACCACCTGGAGGCCTGGCGCTCGGTCCAGGTCATGGCACGACGCCTGTTCGCCAGCGCCCTTTGCGGTTCCTTCCTGATCATCCTCAGCCAGTATCTGATCCTCGGCTATTGGCCGTCGCCTGCGAAAATCGCCTTCTGCGCCGGTCTCAGCTGCCTGATCGCGCTCGGCGCCCGCCTGATCGGGCGGAAGCTCACCGGCCTGCGGTCGAGGATCAAGCCACGCGCCCTGGTGCTGGGCACCGGCGCCAAGGCAGAAGCGCTCTGGCGCGCGCTGGGCCTCGGCTTTCACGGCCCCAATGTCGACGGCTTCGTGCAGCTCGAAGGCATGCCCCAGCCCCTGGATGGCATGGGTGTGCTCCCATCCCAGCGCATTCTCGGCATGCCGAGCGACCTCGCCGCCTATGCGAAGGCTCAGCGCATCGAGGAGATCGTGATCGCTCTCGACGGCAGGAGCATCCCGCTGCCCGAGAAGGACCTGATTCACTGCCGCATGGACGGGATCTCGGTCACCGACAGCACGTCCTTCGTCGAGCGCATCACCGGCCGGGTGAAGCTCGATCTGATGGAATCGGACTGGCTGATCTTCGCACCGGGATTTCGGCGCGGACGGCTGAGAAGCGTGGCAAAACGCGGCACCGACCTCGTCTACAGCACGCTCATCCTGACGGCCGTTCTCCCCCTCCTCCCGCTCCTTGCCCTTCTCGTAAAGCTCGATTCCCCGGGGCCGGTTCTCTATCGCCAGAAACGCGTCGGTCTGGATGGCAGACTGTTCGAGATCTACAAATTCCGCAGCATGCGCGCCGACGCCGAGGCCGATGGCAAGGCGCAATGGGCACGCGCCGCCGACGATCGCATTACCCGGTTCGGCCACGTCCTCAGGCGCAGCCGGCTCGATGAATTGCCGCAGCTCTTCAATGTGCTGAAAGGCGACATGAGCATCGTCGGCCCACGGCCCGAACGGCCCGAGTTCACCGAAAACCTCGCCGCCGTCCTCCCCCTCTACGCCAAACGCCACACCGTGCGTCCGGGCATCACCGGCTGGGCTCAGATCAACTATCCCTACGGCGCCTCGATCGAGGATGCCCGGGAAAAACTCGAATATGATCTCTACTACGTGAAGAACTACTCGCTGTTTCTCGACCTGGTCACCATGATCCAGACCGCCCGCATCGCCTTTGGCGGCATCGGCGCCCGCTAGAGCTTCTGCCACGCAGACGGCCGGCGCCAAAGCATCACCGCGGGCCCGATCGCCGCAGCCGTTTGATCCCCGCCAGGAGCTGGCGTGCGGTTGCGGCGACGACGTCGTTCCAGGCGAGTTCGGCGATCAGCTCGGCCTGCGCCTGCAGGCCCGCCAGCGTTTGTGCAGGCGTGTGGGCAATCTTCGCCTGCAAATCGTCCGCCGCCTCGCGCGTCCGGTCAGCATCGTCGTCGATGCCCAGGTCGGTACGCAGGCATCGCCATCTCTTCAGCCACGCCGGATGGGGATCGACGGCCTCCATGCCAAGGCGCTCGTTGCGCGATCGCTCGTCCGGCGGCTGATGACCATGTCCCGGCCGCGACGAGGGTTCGGCCGAAAGCAGCCCGCGACGAGGCGGCTGTTCTGATGTCGACATCTGGCGCTTCCATTAATGAACTATGTTCATTTAATAGATAAGCGTTTTCTAATGGATGTCAATTTAAAAATGAACGAAGTTCATAATTATCTCCTGAAGGATGCCGACGGATCCTCTCGGTCGAGGCCTGCGAGATAGCCGCGGACCAGATCCTCCGCCAGACGTTTGGGGTCGGCATGGGTGACATGGCGAAGGTTTCCCCCTTGCGCCAGGGCACAGATGCCGTGCACGCCGGACCAGATGATGGTCGCGACGCGGCGCGCGGCGCGGCGATGATCTCCAGGGAAAATCGGGCTCAGGATAGCGATTGCCAGCGCCGCGATGCGTTCGATATTGGACGAATACCAATCGGCACGCGCGCCCTCGCCAACGGGCTGATGGTCGAACACCGCTCGCCAGACCAGAGGCTGCTCATCGGCAAAATCGATATAGGCACGCGCCATGGCCGCCATCTGAGCGTCCGGCCCCTCGACCTTGCGCGCCTCGGTTTCGAGGCGCGCGCACAGACGATCCAGGGTGCGCGCGTTCAGGCGCTGGATCAGGCTGTCGAGGCTGCCAAAGACATTGTAGAGCGTGCCGACCGCAATCCCGGCGCCCTGGGCGACCTCGCGGGCATTCAGCGCGCCGAGGCCGCGCTCGGCGATGATGCCCTCGGCCGTCTTCAGGGCATCCGCGGAAATCCTGTCTCTGTCGAGCAGCTTTCGCCCAGCCATGGCGTTGTTCGGCCCGAAAGCCTCTTCCCCAATAGTCCATCTACCGGCTCACCATAGGCGATGAACCAGAGATTGCCACGGCTGGTTGAAATTTGTGCTCGCAGTTTTTGCGGCGACAGGCCGTCTGCCTCAGAGCGCGGTCGCCATCATCACCCCTCGAGCACGTAGCGCCGGATCGGCTTCAGATCGTCGTCGAGGTCATAGATCCAGGGGATGCCGGTGGGAATTTCCAGCTTCAGAATGTCGCTGTCGCCGATCCCATCCAGATATTTGACCAGGCCGCGCAGACTGTTGCCATGGGCGGCGATGATCACCCGCCGACCCTGCCGGATCGATGGCGCGATGGTCTGGTGCCAGTAGGGAAGCACGCGCTCGACGGTATCCTTCAGGCATTCAGCACTCGGAACCTCGGCGGGATCGAGATCGGCGTAGCGCCGGTCGGCACCGGGATGACGCTCGTCGCCAGGCTCCAGAGCCGGCGGCGGCGTATCGTAGCTGCGGCGCCAGATATGCACCTGCTCGTCGCCGTATTTTTGAGCGGTCTCAGCCTTGTTCAGGCCTTGAAGCGCGCCGTAGTGCCGCTCGTTCAGCCGCCAGTTCTTCTCCACCGGCAGCCAGAGCCGGTCCATCTCTTCGAGCACCAGATGCAGCGTCTTGATGGCGCGCGTCAGCAACGACGTGTAGCAGATATCGAAATCAAAGCCGGCCGCCAGCAGCCGCTGCCCGGCCGCCTTGGCCTCGGCGACGCCCTGCTCGGAAAGATCGACGTCCTTCCATCCCGTGAACAGGTTGGCCTTGTTCCAAAGGCTCTGACCATGGCGTATCAAGACCAGCTTCGTCATACCTGCCCCTTTTCCGATGGCGACAATCGTCCTCTGATAGCAATCAGACCGACGATCCCGCAAGCATGGAAGCCACGCTCGCGTTCAGGGAAAGGTCAGGCCACGTTGCCAGCGTCACCGGATGCAGCCCGGTCGCTCACCCGTCCGGGCCGCGACGGCGCCTTCGGCCTGTCGCGCTCGGTTCGAGGATCATGCCAGGATGGATGCAGCCTCGGACGGCCGCCGAAACCGGGCAGCCCCGAAGGGTGGTCCGAGCCGACGTCGGTCATTTCGGTGAATTCGGGCATCGCTTTGAATCCCATCGCCAAATCGTCCCTATCGCCCTGTCGCGAGGTCTGCTGGCCGCCGGCGCGACGTCGCACGCTCGCCGGAACGGAAAGGCGTGGTGATTAGCCAGCGCCGGCTGGTTCCGTCAAGAGAACCTGGCCACCGAATCCCATGGTGAATGGCTGTGGTTAAAAGAGAGTTAACCAGCGCGACAAGTTTGCAACGGTGGCTAGCGGCCCTCGTAAAAAGGAACGGGCTGGCTCCGGCCTGGGAGAGGACGCGCCGGCTGCCAGCCGATCGAAGGTGACACTCGTTTCCCGCCTCGATGCCCCTTCGGTCAGGAACCGACGGCATCCTCTTGTTGTTGCTCTGATGAGAACCGGGCCATGTTTCTCGCCATCATCGGTTCTCGGCCTTGGCATGATTCAAGATAGGACAAAAATGATGGGAATAATGTGACAACGATCACCTTGAACGCTATTTCAAACACAGTTGCGTGAGCTGAGGCAGAATGTTCCGCCGATCGCTTTCGCCAGTCGGTTCAAGACTTTGCAATTGACAAGCGGAGGCCGCCTCTTGCCTAGTGTGATGAGTTCACAACAGGTCGGTCCAATCGCTCGCAACAGACGTGGCGCAGACCGACAGGGAGTACTCGACATGACCAAACATTACGCTGCGGCCGGCCTTGCGCTGACGGCCGCCGCCCTGCTTTCCACCACGGTCCAGGCCAAGACTCTGGTCTACTGCTCGGAAGGCAGTCCCGAAGGCTTCAACCCATCCCTCTACACCGCCGGCACCACCTTCGATGCCTCGTCCAAGCCGGTCTACAACCGTCTGGTCGAGTTCGAGCGCGGTGCGACCACGCTGGTGCCGGGGCTGGCGGAGAGCTGGGATATTTCCGACGACGGCCTCGAATACACCTTCCACCTGCGCCCGGGCGTCAAGTTCCAGACCACCGACAGCTTCACCCCGAGCCGCGACTTCAATGCCGACGACGTGGTCTGGAGCTTCGAGCGCCAGCGTGATCCGGAGCACCCCTACCATACCGTCTCCGGCGGCACCTACGAGTACTTCCAGGGCATGGACATGCCGAACCTGATCAAGGCGGTCGAGAAGGTCGACGACATGACCGTCAAGTTCGTGCTGAACGCGCCGGAAGCCCCCTTCCTCGCCAATCTCGGCATGGATTTCGCCTCGATCATGTCGGCGGAATATGCCGATGCCATGAGTGCCGCGGGCACCCCGGAACAGGTCGATCTGACCCCTGTGGGCACCGGGCCGTTTCAGCTTGTCGCGTACCAGAAGGACGCCGTCATCCGTTACAAGGCGCATCCCGACTACTGGGCCGGCAAGGCCGCGATCGACGATCTGGTGTTCGCGATCACGCCCGATGCCTCGGTCCGGCTGCAGAAGCTGCAGGCGGGCGAATGCCACGTCATGCCCTACCCCAATCCCGCCGACATCGAGGCGATCAAGGCCAACGACGATATCCAGCTGCTCGAGCAGGAAGGCCTGAACGTCGGCTATCTCGCCTTCAACACCGAGAAGGAGCCCTATACCGACAAGCGGGTGCGCCAGGCGCTGAACATGGCGATCAACAAGCAGGCGATCATGGACGCGGTGTTCCAGGGCGCCGGCACCATCGCCAAGAACCCGATCCCGCCGACCATCTGGTCCTATGACGACGCGGTCGAGGACTACCCCTACGACCCCGAAAAGGCCAAGGCGCTGCTCGAGGAGGCCGGCGTCACCGACCTCAAGACCGACGTATGGGCGATGCCGGTGCAGCGTCCCTACAACCCGAACGCCAAGCGCATGGCGGAGCTGATCCAGTCCGACTGGGCCGCGGTCGGCGTCGAGGCCGAGATCGTCTCCTACGAATGGGGCGAATATCTGGAGCGTGCCAAGAACGGCGAGCATCAGACCGTGCTCCTCGGCTGGACCGGCGACAACGGCGATCCCGACAACTTCCTGCACACCCTGCTCGGCTGCGCCGCCGCTGGCGGTGCCGGCTCCAACTACGCTCGCTGGTGCTTCGAGCCCTACGACAAGCTCGTGGTCGATGCCAAGAAGATCAGCGACCAGGGTGAGCGCACCAAGCTGTACGAAGAGGCGCAGGTGGTCTTCAAGGAGGAGGCGCCCTGGGTCACCATCGCCCATTCGGTGGTGTTCATGCCGCTCAGGAAAGAGGTGGTCGGCTACAAGATCGACCCCTTCGGCGGGCACCAGTTCTACGGCGTCGACCTCGAAGGGTAGGGTCGCCCTACGGCGCGTGATTTGGCGGGGACGCGCATGATGTTCTCCGTCAAGTCCGCGCCGTCGCGCGTCGCGACATGATACGGTTCGTTCTCACGCGTCTCGGGGTTCTCATCCCGACCTTCGTCGGGGTCACCATCGTCGCGTTCGCCCTGATCCGCCTGGTGCCGGGCGATCCGATCGAGCTTCTGGTGGGCGAGCGCGGCATCAGCGAGGAGCGGCTTGCCGAGCTGCGCACGCGCTTCGGGTTCGATCGACCGCTGCCGGTGCAGTATCTGAGCTTTCTCGGCAATGTGCTTCAGGGCGACCTCGGCCAGTCCCTGGTCACCCGAAAGCCTGTGGTGGACGAGTTTCTGACCCTGTTTCCGGCAACCCTGGAGCTGGGCCTTTGCGGCCTGCTGTTCGCGGTCTTTCTCGGAATCCCCGCAGGCGTGGTCGCCGCGGTCAATCGCGGCTCCGCCTTCGACCACCTGCTCATGGGCACGTCGCTCACCGGCTTCTCCATGCCGATCTTCTGGTGGGGCCTCCTGCTGATCATCCTGTTTTCCGGCACCCTGCAATGGACCCCGGTCTCCGGCCGGATCGATCTTTTGTATTTCTTTCCACCGGTGACCGGCTTCATGCTGATCGACAGCCTGCTCTCCGGCCAGGAGGGGGCGTTCACCTCCGCCGCGAGACATCTGATCCTGCCGACCATCGTGCTCGGCACCATCCCGCTCGCGGTGATCGCGCGCCAGACCCGCTCGGCCATGCTCGAGGTGCTGGGCGAGGACTATATCCGCACGGCGCGCGCCAAGGGCCTGACGCCGCGGCGGGTGATCGGCCTGCACGCCCTGCGCAACGCCATGATCCCGGTGATCACGGTGATCGGCCTGTCGGCGAGCACGCTCTTTAGCGGCGCCATTCTGACCGAAACCATCTTCTCCTGGCCGGGCATCGGCAAGTGGCTGATCGATTCCGTGGCGCGACGCGACTATCCCTCGGTGCAGGGCGGCATCCTGCTGATCGCGAGCATCGTCATGCTGGTGAATTTCGGCGTCGACATCCTCTACGGCCTGATCAACCCGAAGATCCGGCGGCGGACCTGAGCATGGCGAGCGAAGCGAAACGCGCCCACGACGCCGAGACCGCGATCAAGGCACCGCCGGGGCCGCTGCGCGAATTCTGGCACTATTTCAGCGAGAACAAGGGGGCGGTCGCCGGCCTTCTGGCCGTCGTCATCGTCCTGCTCGCGGCCCTGTTCGCCGATGTCGTGGCGCCGCATTCACCGGCGCAGCAATATCGCGACCATTTTCTGGAACCGCCGGTCTGGCAGGAGGGCGGATCCTGGGACTTTGTGCTCGGCACCGATGCGGTCGGCCGTGACATTCTCTCGCGCATCATCCACGGCTCGCGCTATTCGCTGTTCATCGCGCTGATCGTGGTGAGCCTTGCGCTCACCTCGGGCATCGCGCTCGGGCTGGTCGCCGGCTTCGCGCGCGGCTGGACCGAGAGCATGATCATGCGCGCGATGGACATTCTGCTCGCCGTGCCCAGCCTGCTGCTGGCGATCGTGATCGTCGCCATTCTCGGCCCCGGCCTGTTCAACGCGGTGATCGCGATCGCGGTCACCTATCTGCCGCAATTCACCCGCCTGACGCGCGCCTCGGTGATCACCGAGACCTCGAAGGATTATGTGACGGCGAGCCGAGTGACGGGAGCGGGGCTGCCCCGCCTGATGTTCCTGACGGTCCTCCCCAATTGCCTGGCACCCCTGATCGTCCAGGCGAGCCTCGCCTTCTCCAACGCGATTCTCGATGCTGCCGCCCTCGGCTTTTTGGGACTTGGCGCCCAGCCGCCCGCCCCCGAATGGGGGACCATGCTCGCCGATGCGCGAGAGTTCGTGCTGCGCGCCTGGTGGGTCGTGACCTTTCCCGGCCTCGCCATCCTGATCACCGTGCTCGCCCTCAACCTCATGGGCGACGGGCTTAGAGACGCCCTCGATCCCAAGCTGAAGAGAAGCTGAGACGATGGCGCTGCTGGAGATCGACAACCTGACCGTCGCGTTTTCGACCCTGCACGGGCCGTTCAAGGCGGTAGACGGCGTCAGCCTGGCGGTGGATGAGGGCGAGGTTCTGGCGATCGTCGGCGAGAGCGGATCGGGCAAGAGCGTCTCGATGCTGGCGCTGATGGGGCTTTTGCCCTGGACCGCCGAGATCACCGCGGACCGCATGGACTTTGCCGGGCGAAGCCTCCTCGGGCTGTCCGCCTCGGACCGGCGGAAGATCGTGGGCAAGGATCTGGCGATGATCTTCCAGGAGCCGATGACCTCGCTCAATCCCTGCTTCACCGTCGGCTTCCAGCTCACCGAGGGCATCAAGACCCATCTCGGCGGTTCCCGCGCGGATCATCGCAGGCGGGCCATCGAGCTGCTGGACCTGGTCGGCATTCCCTCACCCGAGCAGCGCCTCTCCGCCTTTCCCCATCAGATGTCCGGCGGCATGAACCAGCGGGTGATGATCGCGATGGCGATCGCCTGCAATCCGAAGCTGCTGATCGCCGACGAGCCGACCACGGCGCTCGATGTCACCATCCAGGCGCAGATCCTCGACCTTCTGCTCGATCTGCAAAAAGATCGCGGCATGGCGCTTATCCTGATCACCCACGACATGGCGGTGGTCGCCGAGACCGCGGAGCGGGTGAACGTGCAATATGCCGGCCAGCAGGTGGAGATGCAGCCGGTGCTGTCGCTGTTCGAAACGCCGCGCCATCCCTACACCCAGGCCCTGCTGCGCGCCCTGCCCGAACGCGCCACGGAGAAAAAGCTGCCGACCATCCCCGGCATCGTCCCCGGCGCCGGGGATCGGCCGAATGGCTGCCTGTTTCATCCGCGCTGCCGCTATGCCGACGAACGCTGCGCCTCGGTCGAGCCGGCCTTCGCCGAGACGGATGGCGGCCGCGTGCGCTGCCACTATCCGCTGGACAGCCAGGGCCAGCCGCGGGGCCCGGAGGCCAGAACGGCATGAGCGATCCAGCCCCATCGCCAGACGCCGCAGCAAACGTCAACGCAGTGGCCGCGCCACCCGTGCCGCCGGTGCTGGTGGCCGATGAGCTGGCCCGTCACTACCGCATATCGCTCGGCATGTTCAAAGGCGAGGCGGTGCTGCAGGCGCTGCGCGAGGCGAGCTTTTCGATGCTGCCCGGCAAGACGCTTGCCGTGGTCGGCGAGAGCGGCTGCGGCAAGAGCACGCTCGCCCGCCTGGTCACCATGATCGAGCCGGCGACGGCGGGCTCTCTTACCCTCGAAGGCGTCGATCTCGCCACTGCGAGCGACGAGCAGCGCCGGCATCTGCGCAAGGCCGTGCAGATCGTCTTTCAGGATCCCTACGGCTCGCTCAATCCGCGGAAGAAGATCAGCGCCATCCTGGAAGAGCCGCTTGTGGTCAACACCGGGATGAGCGCTGCCGAGCGGCGGGACGCGGTCGCCGACATGATGGCCAAGGTCGGCCTGCGCCCGGAACTCGCCGGCCGCTACCCGCATATGTTTTCGGGCGGCCAGCGCCAGCGCATCGCGGTCGCGCGCGCTTTGATGCTGCGGCCGAAGATCCTGGTGCTGGACGAGCCGGTCTCCGCCCTCGACGTGTCGATCCAGGCGCAGGTCCTGAACCTCCTGATCGAGCTCCAGGAGACGTTCGAGCTCGCCTATCTGTTCATCTCCCACGATCTCTCCGTGGTGCGCCACGTCGCCGACGAGGTCATGGTGATGTATCTGGGCCGGCCGGTGGAACAGGGACCGCGCGACGACCTGTTCAGTCGCCCGCTCCACCCCTACACCCAGGCCCTGCAGGCGAGCAGCCCGAGCACCGACCCGACACGGCGCAGCAAGCGTCTCGCCATCAAGGGCGAGCTCCCCTCCCCGCTCAACCCGCCCAAGGGCTGCGCTTTTCACCCGCGCTGTCCGTTCGCCAATGACCGCTGCGCCAACGAGACGCCGAAGCTTCAGCCCTTCGAAGGCAGCGCCCACCTCCATGCCTGCCACGCGGTGGAAGAGGGGCGGCTGCATGAGTCCAGCGAGCCGTAGCCAACTGACGGCAGCCGGGCCTTGGCTCGGCAGAAGGTCGAACGAAAGGAAGCCCGGACTTACGGAACAGATGGACCGTGCCCGCTCTTAACGATTTCTGCACCTTCATCTGCAATGCTGCGTGTCTGGTCCATGCGATCCTGGGAGTCCGAGCCTCACCCAAACTTTTTCCGACGGACGGGCGGATTCCCAGGGTCGCATGGACCAGATCGAGAGCTTAGCCCTGGAAGGTTAAAGCAGCGTTAACGGCAGGACGAACGACGCCGAAGACACTGTCACCATGCGCACGTTCCGCTGCGAACGTCCGCGCGGCTAATCTCGTCAACAAACCCTCCCCCAGCAAACGCCAATACCGGCGCCGAAAACCAGGCCGCATACCGTCGAGCCTGACTGTAGCAGTCCGAGTCAACGAGGTGGCCGCGCCACCCGCGCCACCTAGCTGTTGGCGACGCCGCCGTCGACGTTGATGACCTGGCCGGTGATGAAGCTGGAGCCGGGACCGAGCAGGAACTGGATTACGGTGCCGACCTCGCGCGGATGGCCGAAGCGCTTGAGGGCGGTTTCGGCGATCAGGACCTTGCGGCGCTTTTCCTCGGCGAGGAGGTGTTCGGGCATTCTGGTTTCGATGATGCCGGGAGCGAGGCCGTTCACCAGGGTGTTCGGGCCGAGCTTCTTGGAGAGCGCGCGCACCAGACCAACGATGCCGCCCTTGGCCGCGGTATAGGCGATGTGATCGAAGGAGCCGCGCCTGAAGGCGACCGAGCTCACGAAGATCATGCGGCTCTCGCCCTCGGTCTCGAGCTTCGGCCGGCAGGCGGCGGCCATGTCGAAGGCGTTGGTGAGATTGGCTGCTATCACGTCGTTCCAGACGGGGCGCGAGGCGGCGTCGAGATCGTCCTGCAGGAAGATGCCGGCGAGGTGGACGAGGCCGTAGATCGGCCGGTCGATCCCATCCAGCGCTTTGGCGCAGGCTTCTGGGCTGTCCAGAGCCGAGACCGCCGTCGTGACCCGGGCGCCGGCAGCGAGCTCAGCGGCGACGCTCGAAAGTCGGGCGCCGTCGGGATCGATCAGATGCAGATCGGCGCCGTCCGCCAGCAGCAGCGGGGCGGTCGCCCGCGCAATGCCGCCGGCCCCGCCCGTGATCACCACCATGCGCTTCTCGAGGGACATGCTCTCTCCCGACAACCCGTCAACTGACACCAAAGCCGCCCACAATTACGGACTGGCAGGAAAATGAGGTCAAGGTGGGACGACGAGCATGAAGCAAACGGCCATGGGCAATTTAGCCTCGAACTACATTCAGGCATTGTTCATCCGGCCCATCGGAAAGTGCCTGCACAATGGCGATACATTTTCGGGAGATGTCATGATTTCCTTGTCAGCGCCCATTCCGTTGCGTTCGTTGGGCAGCAGTCTCGCCCTCGCTGCAGCCCTTGTCCTCGCCGGTTGCGGCGGCCATTCGATCCAGACCACATCGGGCAAGGACTATCTGCAGAAGCACGACGTCGGCAGTATTCTGCAGGCCGCTCCCAACTCCGCAGAGGCCGAAGGGGCGACCTTCGACCAGGCGCTTCGCCACGTCGCGTCGATCGAGCCGACGCTGACCTTTCCGGCGAGGATCGGCATCGCCAAGATCGGCTGCATTGGACATGGCCAATGCGGCGCCATCGCGCCCCTCCACCCGGAGGAGGCCAGGGCGTGGTCGGAGATGGCAGCCAATTTGGGAGCGTCCTTCGGAACGGTCGTGCCGCTTAGCCCGCTGGTCATGGAGCAGGCCGTTTCAGAGGCGGCCAGAGCAGGGTTTACGCGGCAGGCAACAAGCCTTGAATGGGTGCGCCTCGCCGCCGCGCGCCAGCATCTGGATCTGGTCATCGCCTATGAAGCTCGTGGCCGGAGCGACAAGAAGGCCAATGTCCTGGCGCTCGGCGATCTGACACTCATCGGCGCCTTCATTCTCCCGTCGCGCAAGATCGAAAGCGAGGGCTATGCCGCCGGCATCATCCTCGATCCGATCTCCGGTTATCCCTACGGGCAGATGGAAGCCGCGGCCGAGGACGGCACCCACAGCACGTGGTTCAACAGCGGGACGGCAAAGAAGGACCTCGCCGACGCAGCGGCGATCGACGCCTCCGTGGCCCTGGCGGCGGAGACCGAGGAGGCTCTTCGGGAAATCCGCCTGGCGCTCGAATCCTAATAACTGACGGTCACGCCAACCGACAGAAGATTGCGGTAGTAGTCGGCCTCCTCGTCCTCGGAGTCGCGCTGGCTGAAGCGGTAGCTTGCGGTGAAGACGGCATGCTCCGCCAGGCGATAGCCATAGGTCAGGCCTGCGACCAGCCCCTTGTCGGTGCGATCGAGATCCGAGACATGCGTGACGCTGACGCCGAGTGAGGAGGTGATCGCCGAACGGCTGCCCAGGCTGAGGCTGTGGGCAAGCGTCGCGGAGCCGCTGGTGGTCGTGCGCGCATCCTCGTTGTCGGCAATGGAGATGCCGAGGCTGCGGCTGGCCTCGAGGTCCAGGGTCGTGCCGTTGCCGGGCGCCCAGGTCAGGCCGGCGCTGCCGGTGGCACTGTCGTCGTTGTCCCGGTCGGGGTCCTCGAAGGTCAGGATCGAATAGCCGATCGCCGCGCGTGTCGAGATCGTCCGGCTCGCCCGATAGCCTGCACCGATCTGAAAGCTGTACTCCTCCGCATCCCGGCTGTCGCCGTCGTCGGCGACGTCCTCGTCGAAGGTCGAATAGCGATAGGCCGGCCCGCCCGAGATGCTCAGATCCTCCGACCATTTGTAACGGACGCTGGCGTTCAGCCCATAGGCCGTGCGGTCTCGATCCGCGAAGTCGTCGCCTTCGACGTCGCGGCGTGACACGCTGCCGCCGACACCGAAACCCACGCGCTCGCCGGAAACGTCGTAGCCCAGGCTCGCATCGATATTGTGGATCGGGGTGTCGCCACTCGCGTCTTCGGCATCGATGTCCTCGTCATCCTCGACGTCCCGGGTGTAGCCGACGGCGGCGCTGAGCTTGCTTTTTCGCGAGAGATCGATCCGGCCGTCGGCGCCGATGCGCCAGTCGAAGAAATCGTCACCGGTGTCTTTCAGCGCCGTACCCGCCGTGGCGCCGGCGCCGAAGCCGAGGCTGTGGCGTGCATAGATCGACTGCGCCCGCACCGAGGGGGACAGGGTGAGAAACACGTCCTCGTCACGCTCGTCGTCATCGGCGTCGACATTGTCGTCATAGAGCATGCCGAAGGCCGTCTGCGCCGAAAGCGCGAAATCACCGATGCGCAGACGGCTGTCCGGCTGGAGCGAGGGCGGGACACTGCCGCCGCCGAAATAGCCGCTCTGGCTCAGCCCCGTCTCCACCGGCACCTCCAGAGGGTCGGGCGGCGAAACCGGTTCCTCATCGGCCCGCGCCGATGGCCCCGCCGCGAGCAGACAAAGACAGAGAACAGACGACAAAACCGGGCGATCGAGGAGCACGCGAGACCAGCCGGAACAGCTAGGGCGCCTCGAGGCGAAGGCGTTGGGCATCATCACGATGGAAGCATCACTTTCTATGCATGCACGCAATCTGGCTTACCGAAGGATAGACTATTACCAAAAATTGATATCGATTTTCAATTTTTTAATTTTAGATTGAAAAAAGAAAATTTTCCGCCCTCATTTAAATAAATGATCGCCTCTGGATTGATCGACTTAACATTATGAAAATGTTCGAATTCTGACAGATCGAATGATCCAATATAGCGATAAGAACCAGCAACAACACGCCATTGACGATAGACTCCATAAGTTGTAAAAAAATCATACTTTATCGACTCCAGATTGTTATCTGGACGAACTCTTCTGAGTCATTAGGGATAGGGAAAGCCGCGTGTTGACGGTCGGCGTCGGAAGTTATGGTCTGGCTTGCCTTGCCTGTCTCGGGCTGATCGTGCCGCTGTCGGTCGGATGGATCACTCGCCACTGGACTCTGGTCGGCCTTGCCGCGGTGACGCTGTTCTGGTCCGCCCTCGGCCTGGCCGCAGCGCTCGGCCTCCGCAATCTCGAGCCGGCCTACGCCTTCTTCGATTTCCTGCGAAGCGCCGTTCTGCTTCTCCTTGCCGATCATGCGCTCCGACGTGTTTCCGGCGGTGCCGGAACGGGCGGACGCGGACGGTTCGGAGGGGCCATCGCACCTGCGGCGGCGGTTCTGGCGCTGCTCCTCGGCACGCTTGCCTGGATCGATCCTCCCGAAGCGACCTTCTGGGGGCTGATCGGCCATATCGGCCTTGCGGTCGCCGGGCTGTTCCTGATCGAAAATCTGCTGCAGGCGAGCCGGCCGGATGCGCTCTGGTCGACCAAGCACCTGCTGATCGGCGCCGGAGCCCTCTTCGCCTTCGATCTCTTCTACTATACCGATGCCCTCCTTCTGCTCAGGGTCGACGACACCCTGCGCGCGGCCCAGCCGGCGATCCTGACGCTGGCGATTCCGCTCATCCTGGTCAGTGCGCGCCGCCTGCGCGACGTCAGGATCGACCTGCCGGTCTCGCGCCGCCTCGTAGTCGGCACCACCGCCCTGCTCGCGTCCGGCGTCTATATCCTGTCGATCGCCGCGATCGCCTATCTGATCCGCGGGCTCGGCTGGTCCTGGGGCCCGACGCTGCAGCTCGTATTTCTGTTCGGCGCCGCCATGGTGCTGCTGGTGCTGCTCTCCTCCACCTCCCTTCGCCATGGCGGCCGGCGCTTCATCGAGCGCAACATCTTCACCTTCGCCTACGACTACCGGCGCGAATGGCTGCGCCTGGTCGACAGCATGGCTGATGGCCCGGTGCCCGGCGCACGGGACGAGCTGTCTCTCGACCAGCGCGCGCTCAAGGCCGCGGCCACGCTCATGGACGCCGATGGCGGCGTGCTGTTCATGCGCGGCGGCGCCGGGCGCCTGCACTACCGGGCGAGCTGGAACATCGCATGCGACGACGGCACGCCTTTGATACCGCCCGCCGCCCTGCTGGACACGCTCTCGACCGCGCGTCCGGCGCTGGTGTTCGACGACCCCGAGGTGCCACCGGCCGATCTCGCCGAGCGGTCCGAGATCAGGACCTGGCTCGGCGGCTTCAAGGATCCGTGGATCGTGCTCGCGCTGATCGCCAGGAACGAGGTGGTCGGCCTCGCCCTGATCACGCGGCCGCGCATGCGCCGGCGTCTGACCTTCGAGGATCTGGACCTGCTCGCGATCTTCGCGAACCAGCTCGGCAGCTATCTCACGGTCGAGGAGCTGGCACGCCACGTCGTCGAGACCGAGCATTTCGAGCGCATGTCCAAGCACGTCACCTTCGTCGCCCACGATCTGAAGAACGTGATCAGCCAGCTCTCGCTGGTTCTGCAGCAAGCCAGGGACCACGCTCACGATCCCGCCTTCGTCAGCGACACCTTTTTGACCATCGGCGATGCGGTCGAGCGCATGAAGCGCCTGATGCAGAAGGTGCAGGAGGGTGCGGGGCAGACCATGGCACTGGAGCCGGTCGACCTCGGCGCCCTGGTCAGGACGGCGGAGGCGCTGGGGCAGGTCGATGGCGTCACCGCCTTCGAGGAGGGACTTCAGGTTGAGGCCGAACCTTCGATCCTCCGCGACCTGCTCGACCACATCGTCGACAATGCGCGCGAAGCCTGCGAGCGCCGGGATGCTGCCGGGGCGGATGCCGCTGCCGACGGTCCCAAGGTCGCGCTCGCCCTTCGCCGAACCGGCCGGAAAGCCTGTCTCGAGGTGATCGATCAGGGCGTCGGCATGAGTGCCGGCTTCATCGAAACCGCGCTGTTCAAGCCCTTCACCTCCACCAAGAAGGCAGGCTTCGGCATCGGCATGTACCAGTGCCGGGACTGGATCGAGCGCTGGCGGGGCCAGCTCGACGTCGAGAGCAAGCCCGGCCGGGGCACGACCGTCAGGATCATTCTGCCGCTTGCCGGCGCCACGCCGACGCAAACCGGCGGACCCGCATCATCGGACAGCATCGAGGCCAAGGAGGAACGCGCTGCATGACCTCTCAGTCACGCCCGGACGATCGAGGACAGGCAGGCACGCGGGAAAAGCTCCTGCTGGTCGATGACGATCCCGGCATCCTGCGCCAGCTCGCCTGGTCCTTCCCCGATCATGAGGTGCTGATCGCCGCCGACCGCGAGACCGCGATCGAGCGGGTCAAGGAACATGCGCCCAAGGTGGTCTCGCTCGACCTCGGCCTGCCGCCCGATCCGGACGGCTCGACGGTCGGCCTCGACATCCTGGAAAAGATCCTGGCGATCCATCCCAGGACCAAGGTGATCGTGGTTTCCGGCAGCGAGGACCGCGAGGACGCCGTGCAGGCGGTGGCGCGAGGGGCCTGGGACTTTTTCCAGAAACCGATCGACGCCGAGGCGCTCGGCTTCATCGTCAAGCGCGCCTTCCACGTCGCCCGCCTGGAAGCGGAGAATCAGCGCCTGAAGTCGGCAAGCGGCCAAGCGCTGCCGGGGCTGATCACCGCCAATCCCGCCATGCTCGAGGTCTGCCGCACGGTCGAGCGCATCGCGCCCACCTCGGTGAACGTGCTGATCCTCGGCGAGAGCGGCACCGGCAAGGAGCTGCTGGCACGCGCCGTCCACGACAAGAGCCCGCGCCGGGACCAGCCCTTCGTCGCGATCAACTGCGCCGCCATTCCCGACACGCTCCTGGAGAGCGAGCTGTTCGGCTACGAGAAGGGAGCGTTCACCGGGGCGACCCGCCAGGTCAAAGGCAAGATCGAGACCGCGCACCGCGGCACGCTGTTTCTCGACGAGATCGGCGACATGCCGTTCAACCTCCAGGCCAAGCTCTTGCGCTTCGTCGAGGAGCGCCGGATCGAACGCCTGGGCGGGCGCAGCCAGATCGAGGTCGACGTGCGTATCGTCTCGGCGACCCACCAGCCGCTGATGCAGCGCGTCGACGAGGACCTGTTCCGCCAGGACCTGCTCTACCGGCTTGCCGGCATGACCGTCGAGATCCCGCCGCTCAGCGCGCGCGGTGACGACGTTCTGCTGCTCGCCCAGCATTTTGTCGAGACCTTCGCAAACGAGCATGGCCGCCAGGCGGCAAGGCTCGCCGAGGACGCCAAGCGCGTCCTGATGGCGCATCGCTGGCCCGGCAATATCCGCGAGCTCGCCAACACCGTGCAGCGCGCCGTGATCCTCGCCGAGGGGCGCAGCATCAAGGCGAGCGATCTCAGCCTCGACGGTAAGCGCGACCAGGCGGGACCCGCCCCGGCCGGATCGCCTGCCCTGCTCTCTGCAGAGTTCATTTCCCTTCGTGATGCGCGCGATCACGCCGAACGCCAGGCGGTCGATGCCGCGGTCAGGAAGTCCGCAGGCAATCTTTCGACCGCTGCCAAGCTCCTCGGAATCAGCCGGCCGACCCTCTACTCCCTGCTGCGCCGCCATGAAGATTTGCTGCCGTCGGGATCGACGGAGGCCTGATCCCATGACAGCCCGCCGCCCTTTCAAGCCTTCCCTTCAGCATTGAGAACCGGAACCATGATCAGCCAGCACCGCTCCGCATTCGTCTCGACCTTGTCCGCCCTGGCACTCCTGGGCTGGCTGGCCTTCGACGGCCCCGGTCAGGCCTATGCCGACGCTGCGCAATCGGCGGGCTATGTCGACGACGCGATGAAACGCCTGCAGCAGAACGATGCCAAGGCGGCGGTCATCCAGCTCAAGAATGCGCTTCGCGAGAACCCGGCGAACGCCGAGGCGAGACGCCTCCTGGGCGAGATCTATCTGGAGCAGGGCCGCTTCCCCGATGCCGCCAAGGAGCTGCAGCGCGCCTATGACGCGACCCCGACCACCGACATCACCGTTCTTCTGGCAAGGGCGCTGCTCGGTCAGAACCAGGGGGACGACGTGCTCGCCCTGATTGATGGCACCCATGCGGGCGACGCCGAGCAGAAGCGCGCGATGGCGCTGCTCAGGGCCGACACGTTGCTGAGCCTGAAGCGCACCGCCGAGGCCCGTGAAGCGCTCGCTGCCGAGATCGAGGCCAATCCGCTGAATATCGATGTCAGCCTCGCGGATGCGCGCATCAGCCTCGCCGAGGGCGATGTCGCCGCGGCCAGGGACAGGGTCGGCCGGGCACTCGAGATCGATCCGGACTCCTTCCAGGCCTGGATGCTGGACGCCCAGATCAAGAATGGCGAGGGCCGCTATGCCGATGCGCTCGCCTCCCTCGACAGGCTGGATCAGCTCACGCCTGGCAATGACCGCATCAAGGTGATGCGCGCCGAGATCCTGATCCGCCGCGCCAAGTTCGACGACGCCGAGCAGATGGTCACCGAGGTGCTGGAGCGTCAGCCCGACGACGTCGCCGCGAACTTCGTCCTGGCGACGGTACAGTCGAACAAGGGCGAGCTCGACAAGGCCGATGCCACGCTGCGCAAGATCGCCGACGTGACCCGCGACATCAACCAGGTGACCCTGCTGTCCGGCGTGGTCAAGCTCGGCATCGGTCAACATGCCCAGGCCGAGACCCTGCTCGCCAAATATCTGGCGCACGCGCCCGAGAATCTGCCGGTGCGCCGGCTTCTTGCGGGCCTGCAGCTCCAGAGAGAAAGCCCGCGCGCCGCGATCGACACGCTGCGCCCGGTGACCGAGGCGGGCTCGCGCGACGAGATCAGCCTGCAGCTCAAATCCAGCGCCCAGATCCAGGTCGGCGACATCGAGGGTGCTCGCGACACGCTGAAGCATCTGGTCAGCCTCGGACGAGCACCTTCCGCAGCCCAGGCGGCCACGCTGCTCACGGTTCTCGACGGCCCGAATGACCGGATGCCGTCGGACAAGGCGCGCCTCGAGCTGGCCCGCGTTCTCGACCTGCTGCGCAACGGCCAGGGCGACGAGGCCTTCGCCGCGGCCAAGGTGCTCGCCGAGCAGAATCCCGCCAATCCCTATGCCCTCAACCTGTTCGGCCTCGCCCACCTGGTCAGCGGCGGCGACGAGGAGGCGGCGCGCAAGCTGTTCGAGAAAGCGGTCGAGCTCGAACCGGGCTATCTGGATGCCTACAACAATATCGACCGGCTCGATATCCGCGACGGCCGCTTCGACGAGCTGGAGCAGCGCCTCAAGGCCAGGATCGCCGACGGCCTCGATCCCGAAGGCAGCGCGCTCAAACTCGCCAAGTTGCAGGCGAGCCAGAAGCGGCCGGACGAGGCGATGGCCACGCTGCGCGCGCAGGCGGCGGCCCATCCGAACTCGGTGCTGCTGCGCCGGGCCTTGCTCGGCAGCGCCGCGCATCAGGGCCTGAAGGACGAGGTCGCCGCGGTCGCCGAACAGCTGCTGGCACTCGGCGATGCCGGCGATCCCATCGGCTACAGCGCCGCCGGCGATCACTTCTTCAACGCCGGCGACTACGAGGCGGCGGTCTTCGCCTACACCAAGCTCAACCAAGCCAAGCCGGACACGCCGCCGCTGCTGATCGCCCTCGCCCAGAGCCAGTATCGGGCGGGCGACACGGCGGCGGCGCGTGCCACCCTGCATCATCTGCGCAAGATCCAGCCGACCAATTTCGTCGCCAACAACAGCCTGGTCGATCTCGATATCGAAGCCGGCGAGGTCGAAGACGCGCTCGCCTTCGCCAAAGGGCTCAAGGAAACCACCCCCGATCAGGCAGCACAGCTCACCAGCAAAGTCCTGATGAAGAAGAACGAAGGCGGTCAGGCGATCGCCGTTCTGGAGCAGGCGCTCGCCGAGACGCCGTCGCCGGCGATTTCGCGCTCGCTGTTTCATCTCCGCCAGCAGCTCGGCCTGGAGGACGAGGCCGTGCTCGGCCTGAAAAGCTGGGTCGCCACCAATCCGGACGATGTCGGCGCGCTCGACCTGCTCGGCGATGCCCATGTCGCCCGCCAGGAGTTCGATGCCGCCCTGCCCTATTTCGAGCGCGCCTACCAGCTCACCCTCAACGATCCAGTGCTGATGAACGACCTCTCCTGGGTGCGTCACGAGCTCGGCCGGCCGGGCGCCGAGGCGCTGGCAAGGCGCGCCTACCAGATCAGCCAGAACCCGGCGATCAGCGACACGCTCGGCTGGATCCTGGTGCAGAAGGGCGACACCGAGGACGGCCTGCGCCTGCTGCGCGAGGCCCATCAGGGCCTGGAGGACAACCCCGACGTCCGCTTCCACCTCGCCTATGCGCTGTACAGCCAGGGCGACGCCGAGGGCGCCAAGACCCTGCTGCGCGACCTCGAGAGCTGGCCGCAGCCCTTCCTGGAGCGGGAGCGCGCGCTCGAGCTGCTCGAGCAGCTGAAGAGCTCCTGAGCCAGGTCCGGGGCGCGCTGATCAGCGGGGACATGCCATGTGCGGCATAGCAGGCTTCGCACCCAGGCCGGACCGGCCGCCGCTCGATGCGGCGCTGCTGCAGCGCATGACCGGCCTGCTCGCGCATCGCGGACCCGATGCCGAGACCTTCATGGTCGACCGGGGCTTCGGCCTCGGTCACCGGCGCCTGTCGATCATCGACGTCGCGGGCGGCGACAATCCGCTCGGTGATGCGGACGGTGCCGTGTCCATGATCTTCAACGGCGAGATCTACAATCACCTGGAGCTGCGCCGGGACCTCGAAGCCCAGGGGGCTCGCCCGCGCACCAACAGCGACGGCGAGGTCATCGTGCATGGCTATCTCGCCTATGGGCTGGACGGCATGCTCGAACGCCTGCGCGGCATGTTCGCCATGGCACTCTACGATCGCCGCGACCGCACGCTGCATCTCGCGCGCGACCCCTTCGGCATCAAGCCGCTCTATCTCTCCGAGGGGCAGGACGCGCTGCTGTTCGCCTCGGAGATCAAGGCGATCACCGGGACCCTGCCGGGGCCCTGGGACCTCTCCAGACGGGGCCTGCTGCAGAGCGCCTGCCTCGGCTTCACGCTGGCACCCGAGACCATCTTCGAGCGGGTGCAGAGCCTGCCGCCCGGCCATGTCGCCAGCTGGCGGGACGGCCGTCTCGACATCAAGCCCTATCACAGCCTCACCTTCTCACCCGACCGCGAGCCCGCGGATGCCGAGGAGCTGTGGCAGCGCTTTCGCGACACGGTGCGCCGCCATCTGATGAGCGAGGTGCCGCTCGGCGCCTTTCTCTCGGGCGGCATCGACAGCGCCGCCGTAGTCGCGGCCATGAGCGAAATCTCCGAAAGTCCGATTGATGCCGTGACCGTCGGCGTTCAGGGGCCGGGCATGGACGAGCGCGCCTATGCGCGCCGAACAGCCGAAGGGTTCGACAATGTCCGGCTGCATGAGGAAACCGCAGGCGCCGCGATCACCGAGCTTTTGCCGCGTCTCGCCTGGCATCTCGACCAGCCGTTCGCCGACAGCTCGGCAGCGCCCACCTGGCTGGTCTCCGAGGCCGCCCGGCGTCATGTCACCGTGGCGCTCTCGGGCGACGGCGGCGACGAGAATTTCGCGGGCTACCGGCGGACCCGCATCGACGTGCTCGAAGACAGCATCCGGCGGCGCGTGCCGGAGCCGATCGGACGCCATTTCCTCGGGCCGCTCGGCCGCGCCTGGCCGAGCTCGCCGCGTCTGCCGCAGCCGCTGCGTGCCGGCACGCTGCTGAAGAATGTCGGCAGCGACTGGCTGCAGGCCTATATCCGCTCCATGGCGCGCATCCCCGAGAGCCGTGCGCGCCGGCTGCTGCATCCAGAGATCCTGCCCGCCGAGCCGCTGCGCGCCGGCTTCGAGGGCCATGCTGCGGCGGTCGGCCATCTCGACCCGCTGTCGCGCACGCTCGCGATGGATTTCCGCACCTGGCTCGCCGACGACATCCTGGTGAAGGTCGACCGCATGTCCATGGCGCACAGCCTGGAAGTGCGCGTGCCGCTGCTCGACACCGACTTCGTCACCTATGCCGCGGGCCTCCCGGCCAAGGCGAAGCTCAGGAACGGCCGGGGCAAGCGCCTGTTCCGCGCGGCGTTGCGCGGTCGCGTCCCGGATCACGTGCTCGATCGCCCGAAGCAGGGCTTTCACCTGCCGCTCGACGCCTGGCTCACCGGCCCCCTGCAGCTCCGTCTGCGCGCGCTCGCCGCGGACCGCTCGGGCCCCGTCGCCGACTATGTCGACCTCGACCTGGTGAGCGCCTCGATCGACGAGCATGCCGAGCAGAGCGCCGATCGCAGCACCGAGCTCTGGTTCGTCCTCATGCTCGATGCCTTTCTCAAGCACGGCGCCCAGGCGCGATGCCTGGCGGCAGCCTAGGGAGAGATGCGGTGATGGATACCCTCCTCCACGTCTTTCCGAGCTTCGCCATGGGCGGGGCGCAGACCCGCACCATCGACCTCGCCAACACCATTCTCGCGGAAAAACGCCACATCTTCGTGTCGCTGGACCGCAATTTCAGCGCCGCCGAAGGGCTGAAGGGCCATGTCCACCATGCCCTTCTCTCCATCGGCTGCCGGCGTTCGGGCGGCCTGGATCTCGACAATCTGCGCCTGTTTCGCCGGCTGGTCGCCGAGCGCCGGCCCGCAGCGCTCCTGACCTACAATTGGGGGGCGATCGACGCCGCCCTGGCCAATCGCATCGCTCCGCTCTGCCCGCATCTGCATTTCGAGGACGGCTTCGGACCGGACGAGGCCGCAGGCGCGCAGCTGCAACGACGCATCTGGGCAAGGCGAATAGCACTTTCCGGGCGCAGCACCATCGTCGTGCCCTCGAAAACGCTCATGGGCGTCGCCCGCTCCATCTGGCGCTTTCGCAAGACACGCCTGCACTACATTCCGAACGGCATCGACTGCACGCGCTTCGATCAGCCCAAGCTCGACGGCACGGCGCCGCTTCGACGCCAGGCGGACGAGGTCCTGATCGGGACCGTGAGCGCGCTGCGTGCGGAAAAGAACGTCGCACGCCTGCTTCGCCTGTTCGCCAAGCTGTCCACGGCGCAGCCGCTTCGCCTGGTGATCGCCGGCGACGGCCCCGAGCGCCAGGCCCTGGAGGCGGAAGCCGACAGGCTCGGCATCGCTGCGCGCACCTCCTTTCTCGGCGCCGTCGCCGAGCCCGAGCGGATCCTCGCCCAGCTCGACCTGTTCGCGCTGACCTCGGACACCGAGCAGATGCCCTATTGCCTGATCGAGGCGATGGCCGCCGGCCTGCCGCTGGTGGTCACCGATGTCGGCGACGTCGCCTCGATGCTGCCCACCGCCAACCAGCCGTTCATCGCACCACCGGAGGCGGAAACCCTGCTCGCTGCGCAATTGCAGCGTCTGGTGGACCGCCCCGATCTCAGAACAACGATCGGCGACCTTAATCGCCGTCACGCCCGGGAACGCTTCGATCGTCGAGCCATGCTCGAACGCTATCACCAGCTCTTCTCCAACCTGCTTCCGGGCTAGCGTCATGTCCCTTTCGGCCGTCATCCTGAGTTTCAATGCCAGAAACGACCTGGATCGCTGCGTGCGGTCGCTGATCGAGATCGAGGGCCTGTCGGCGCCGGAGGACCAGATCCTGGTGATCGACAACGGCTCAACCGACGGCAGCCGCTTCGTGATCGAACGCCTGATCGACGAGCATCCGGGCCTGGTGGAAGCCACCTTCCTCCCCGCCAATCAGGGCACCACGGCGCCGCGCAATCTCGGCTTTTCCAAGGCGCGCGGCGACCATCTTCTGGTGATCGACAGCGACATCCAGTTCAGGACGCCGGTGCTGCCCGACCTGGTGCAGCAGCTCGATGCGGACCGCTCGATCGGCATCATCGCGCCCAGGCTCATCTTTCCCGATGGCCGGCCGCAGATGTCGACGGATGTCTTTCCGACCATTCCGCGCAAGCTGGAGCGCGCCTTTCGCCTGCGCGCGCTGGAGCGCCGGCGCGCGGCGGACGAGCTGCCGAGCCGCTCGGTCGACTATGCGATCTCCGCCTTCTGGCTGATGCGCCGCGATCTGATCGACCGCATCGGCCCCCTGGACGAGCGCATCTTCTACGCGCCGGAGGATGTCGACTTCTGCCTGCGCGCCTGGCTCAAGGGCCAGCGCGTGGTCTATCGGCCGGATCTGGAGGTGGTGCACGACGCCAACGAGCGCTCACGCTCGCTGAAAAGCCTGGTGTTCACCTGGCGCCACGTGCTCGGCCTCGCCTATTTCTTCAAAAAGCATCGCTACGCCTTCAAGACGGACGGCCTCTATCGGCGGATCGGGCGCCTGCGCACCGACAGCCGGCCGGAACCTGCCCTGCCGACGCGCAAGCTCGAAGGCGGAGCGCGCGGATGAACGACATCGCAGCCGAGATTCAGCCCGTCGACATCGTCATCGCCGGGGATTGGGATGCTGCGGCCTGGGACGATTTCGCCCTCGCTGCCGGCGCCGAGGGCCACTTCCACGCCTATGCCTGGCGCAACATCATCTGGAAAAGCCTGAAGCACCGCCCGCATTACCTGATCGCGCGCCGTCAGGACGCCGTCACCGGCATCCTGCCGCTGTTCGAGGTCACCAGCCGGCTGTTCGGCCGCTCGCTGATTTCGGTTCCCTTCCTGAACGGCGGCGGCATCCTTGCGGCGGAAGATGCAAGTGCCGTCGCCCTGCTGCGTCACGCCAACACTCTCATGCGCGAAGGCGGCTATCGCTACGCCGAACTCCGCCACGGAGCCGCCTATCCGCTGATCGACGATCTCATCTGCCGGCGGCACAAGGTCGCGATGCGCCTGCCGTTGCCGGACGATCCCGATGCGCTGTTCGGGGAGTTCAAGGCGAAGCTCAGGAGCCAGATCCGGCGTCCGGCCAAGGCAGGCGCGCGCGCGCAGGTGATCAACGGGCAGAATGTCGTCGCGCGCGACATCGACAGCTTCTATCAGGTGTTCGCCGAGAACATGCGCGATCTGGGCACGCCGGTCTTTCCGAAGTCGCTCTTTCGTACAACCATGGAGACCTTCGGCGAGCGTGCCTGGCTGGTGATCGTCTGGCTGGACGGCCATCCCGCGGCCGCCGGCCTGATGGTCGGCTTCGGCGCCACGATTGAGATGATCTGGGCCTCGTCGCTTAGCTGCTTCAATCGCCTTTCGGTCAACATGCTGCTCTATTGGGAAGCGCTGCGCACCGCGATCGAGCAGGGCTACGGCATCTTCGATTTCGGCCGCTGCACGGAGGACGGCCCCACCTTTCGCTTCAAGGCCCAGTGGGGGGCCAAGCCCGCCCCACTGCACTGGTACTATCTCGGCGCCCGGGACGGGATCCCGGACATCAGCCCGACCAACCCCCGCTTCGATCTTGCGGTGCGCGCCTGGAAGACCCTGCCGATCCCGATCGCCAACCGCATCGGCCCGGTGATCGCCCGCAGCCTGCCCTGAGCAGGAATGCATTCCGAAAACGCCTCTACGGGTCTTGCCGCCGACCGACCGCTTCGCCAGATTGCGCCCAGACAGCAGACTGTCGTTCGAACCCGACGAGAGGACCGATCATGGGCGAGCCCGCCGTCAGCGCAACCGTCGAGCAGCCGACGCCGAAATATCTCAGCGACTATCGCCCGCCCGACTACCTGATCGACACCGTCTTTCTCGATTTCCAGCTCGGCGAGGCCAATACCGAGGTCGAAGCGCGGCTCTCCATCCGCCGGAACCCGGATGCGGGCGGCACGGCCGCACCGTTGATATTGGACGGCGAGGGGCTGACCCTGCTCGCCATCTGCATGAACGGCCAGCGCCTGCCCGAGCCGCGCTACACCGCCGATGCCGAGAGCCTGACCATCCACGAGGTTCCGGAGCGCTTCACCCTCGAGATCATCACGCGCATCCAGCCGGAAAAGAACACCGCGCTCGAAGGCCTCTACGTCTCCAACCACATCTTCTGCACGCAATGCGAAGCGGAAGGCTTCCGCAACATCACCTACTTCCTGGATCGCCCGGACGTGATGGCGCGCTACCGCACACGCATCGAGGCGGACAAGGCCGCCTATCCCGTGCTGCTCGCCAACGGCAACAAAGTCGCGTCAGGCGAGCGGGCGGGCGGGCGGCACTATGCCATCTGGGAGGATCCGTTCCCGAAGCCCTCCTACCTCTTCGCCCTGGTCGCCGGCGATCTCGCCGTGCTCGAGGACCGCTTCGTCACCAAATCGGGGCGGGACGTTTCCCTCCAGATCTACGCCGAGCCCGAGCAGATCGACAAATGCGGGCATGCGATGACGGCGCTGAAGGATTCGATGCGCTGGGACGAGGAGCGCTTCGGCCTGGAATACGATCTCGACCAGTTCATGATCGCCGCCATTTCCGACTTCAACATGGGGGCGATGGAGAACAAGGGGCTGAACGTCTTCAACACCAAATATGTCCTGGCCAAGCCCGAGACCGCGACCGACGCCGACTATCACGGCATCGAGCGCGTGATCGCGCATGAATATTTCCACAACTGGACCGGCAACCGCATCACCTGCCGGGACTGGTTCCAGCTCTCCCTGAAGGAAGGCCTGACCGTCTTTCGCGACCAGGAATTCACCGCCGACATGCACAGCCGCGCGGTCAAGCGCATCGAGGACGCACGTGGCCTGCGCGCCCACCAGTTCATCGAGGACAGCGGGCCGCTCGCCCATGCGGTGCGCCCGGAAAGCTATGTCGAGATCAATAATTTTTACACGACCACCATCTACGAGAAGGGTGCTGAAGTCGTCCGCATGATCCACACGCTGATCGGCGAGGAGGCCTTTCAGAAGGGCATGCAGATCTATGTCGAGCGCCATGACGGCCAGGCGGTGACCTGCGAGGATTTCGTCGCCTGCATGGAAGCGGCGTCGGGCCGCGATCTCGCCACCTTCCGCCGCTGGTACAGCCAGGCGGGCACGCCGCGACTTTCCGTCGAGGATGACTTTGACGAAGAGGCGGGACGCTACCGCCTGACCGTCCGGCAAAAGACGCCGCCGACGCCGATGCAGCCGGAAAAGGCGCCGCAGCACATCCCGCTCGCCCTCGGCCTGCTGGATCGCGACGGTCGCGATGCCCCGGTTACGCTGGCCGGCGAAACCGAGCCTGGTCCGGCCACGCGCGTCCTGGAGCTGACCGACGCCGAGACCACCTTCACCTTCGATGGCCTCTCCGAAAAACCGGTGCCGTCGCTGCTGCGCGGCTTCTCCGCCCCGGTCATCCTCGAAGGCGAGCCGGCTGCGGAACAGCTGCGCTTCCTGATGGCCCATGACGGCGACAGCTTCGTCCGCTGGGACGCCGGCCAGCGCTACGCCACCTCCCTCATCCTCGCGAGCCGCGCGACCCGCGGGGTCGATCGTGAGCTGGACCATGGGTTGCGGGAAGCGTTCGAGGCCGTCCTGGACGATGAAAGTTTCGATCATGCCTTCCAGGCGCTGGCGCTGACCCTGCCGGCGGAGAGCTATGTCGCCCAGCAGATGGAGGTGATCGACGTCGACGGCATCCACGCGGCGCGCCGCGCCCTGCGCACCGGGCTCGGCCAGACGCTCGCCGGACGCTGGCTGGATCTCTATCACAGGCTCGGCAGCAACGAGCCCTATCGCTTCGACGGCCCCTCCATGGGCCGGCGCTCGCTCAGAAACCTGGCGCTCGGCTACCTGATGGCCGCGGATCACGAGGAGGGCCGGGCGCTTTGCCTCGCGCAGTTCGAGCAGGGCGACAACATGACCGACGTGCTGGCGGCCCTGGCCCTGCTCGCCGACAGTGACCACCCCGCCCGCGGCGAAGCGCTCGCCCGGTTCTATGAGCGCTGGCAGAACGAGGCGCTGGTGATCGACAAATGGTTCACGCTTCAGGCCATGCCGCAGCGCCCGGACGCGCTGGATCAGGTGCAGCAGCTGAAGACGCATCCCGCGTTCAAGATGACCAACCCGAACCGCGTGCGCTCGCTGATCGGCGCGTTCGCCATGGCCAACGCCACCGGCTTTCACCGGAAGGATGGTGCCGGCTACCGCTTCCTCGCCGACCAGATCATGGAGCTCGATCGCCTGAACCCGCAGATCGCCGCCCGCCTGATGGGCATCTTCGGCCGCTGGCGGCGCTATGACGGCGAGCGCCAGGCGCTGATGAAGCAGGAGATCGAGCGCGTGCTGTCGATGCCGAACCTGTCGCGCAACAGCCATGAGGTCGCGAAGAAGAGCCTCGGCTGAAATAGATATCAAGTCGACGACCGACGAACGCCGGCTGTCTATTTGCCATATCGAAACTACACCGAGAGCTGTGTAGCAAGATGCAGCTTATGACTTGACCTCGGTCAAATTGTTGCAGACTATCTTTTCCGTTGCGAGCTGACGTCTTTTACACTCCGGACGAACGCTTTCACTTTACGCGGCCTGGCGACGACAGGCCGGGCGTCACTGCTTTTTGATGCAATCGGCATCCTGGTAAAAGGATTGGCTGGTAAAAGGATCGGCAACAATGGCCACCGCGATCAGACAGGTGCAAAGGGAGGTCGGCCCCAAGATCGAATATCTGGAGCCTCGGGACAGGCCGGCCGAGCATGGCGACGGTATCAGGACGATTTACGTCCTGAAGGAACGGGTCATCGAGCACCACCATACCCATACCGGCTGGGGATTCAGTGCCTTCAACGAGTTCATGAACAAGGCTCTTGCGACCATCGCCTTCATCTGCATCGGCGGGCTGGGTCTCGCGATGCTGATCATGGCCTTCGCCGTGGTGTCACGCCTTTGACGCCAAACCGCTCGATGCCGGTCCGAGGTTCCAGGCTCTTCATCTTTCCTTAACCCGCCCATGCTATCGAGGCCTGGTCTTGGTGGTCCATGCGACCCTGGGAGTCCGAGTCTCGCCTGATTCCTGCCGCCGCCCCACCCGGATTCCCAGGATCGCATGGACCGGATCCAGATCATGGCAGGAAAGGATGAGGAAAGGGTTAACACTGCGCTGACGTCCTTACTGCGATAATGTCCTTGTCGCGGCTCGACATCAGCACGGGCACAGACAAGATCATGAAATCGCTCGAAAACATGTCGGGCAGGTTCTATGATGCGGCAGGTTTCCCAACACTGCTTTCCCCTGTCCGATCGAGGTTCCATGCACCGATCACCTTCGCCCGCCCGAAACGGTCGCGGCCCGTGAGACCCGGCCTCTATCTGGTCGCCACCCCGATCGGCCATCTCGGCGACCTGTCGCCGCGGGCGCTGGAGACGCTGCGCGACGCCGATCTGGTGCTGTCCGAGGACACCCGCGTCACCGGCAAGCTCTTGAAGCTCAACGGCATCGAGCGCTCGCTTCTGCCCTATCACGAGCACAATGCGACGCGCATGCGCCCGCGTGTCCTCGACCATCTGGAGGAGGGCAAGAGCGTGGCGCTGGCGAGCGATGCCGGAACGCCCCTGGTTTCCGATCCCGGCTACAAACTGGTGCGCGCGGTGATCGACGCCGGCCATGAGGTGATCACCGTGCCGGGGCCATCAGCCGTGCTCGCGGCCCTCACCGTCTCCGGCCTGCCGACCGACCGCTTTCTGTTCGCGGGATTCCTGCCGACCAAGCCCGCGGCGCGCCGACGGGCGATCGAGGAGCTTGCCGGCGTCCCGGCGACGCTCATCTGGTTCGACTCGGCGAGACGCCTCGCCGCCTCGCTTGCCGATCTCGTCCATGTCCTCGGCCCGCGTCCTGCCGCGATCGCGCGGGAACTCACCAAGGCGTTCGAGGAGGTGCGGCGCGGCGACCTCGCCGAGCTGGCCGCCGAATTCGCCGAACGCGAGCCGCCGCGCGGCGAGATCGTGATCGTCGTCGGACCGCCCGTCGCGGGCGCCGAACTCGACGATGCGGCGATCGATCAGGCCCTTCGCCGCGCGCTCGAGACCAAGAGCCCCTCGGCGGCGGCGGCCGAGGTCGCGGCGCTGACCGGCCTGCCCAGGCGTGATCTCTACAAGCGGGCGCTCGCCAGCCGCGGCGACAAGGCATGAGCGCACGCGCCAGGCACCGATCCCGACACGACGCCGAGCGCCATGGCCGGCTTGCGGAGCGCCTGGCCGCCTGGAGCTGCCGCCTCAAAGGTTTTCGCGTGGTTGCAGAGCGCTACCGAACGCCTTTCGGCGAGATCGACCTGGTGCTGCGCCGCGGCCGGCTCCTGGTCTTTGCCGAAGTCAAGGCCAGGGACAGGATCGGGGATGCCCTCGAAGCCCTTCGCCCGGCGCAGCGACAGCGCCTGGTCCAGGCGGCGGCGATCTATCTCCGCGACCACCCCGTGCATGCGGGCTGCGCCATGCGCTTCGACCTGATCGCCGTCTGCCCCTGGCGCTGGCCGCATCACGTCGCCGACGCCTGGCGCGCCGAGGCCGCGTCGTAGCTTTTGATCGACGCGATCGACCTTTCAGGCGTGAGCCGGCCGCGCCAGCCGCAAAGTGCTGTTGGCAGCCGCCGGATCTATGCTATAGGGAGCGACTTCGTCCGGCCGACAGCCATGCGGGGCCGGATCACCAGGCAGCGGGCGTGGTGGAACTGGTAGACACGCCAGATTTAGGTTCTGGTGGCTTCGGCCGTGGGGGTTCGAGTCCCTTCGCCCGCACCACCGCCGCCCGCGCAGCAACAGCAAAACCGATCGGCATTCCTGGGGTCGATCGGGTGCGACGGGCAGTAGAGAGATGCAGGTCAAGGAAATATCCGCCGAGGGACTGAAACGCGCCTATGAGGTCGTGGTCGGAGCCGCCGAAATCGAGGAGCGCGTCGACAAACGTCTCGGCGAGTTGAAGAAGACGATCAAGATGCCGGGTTTCCGCCCGGGCAAGGTGCCGGTGACCCTGCTGAAGAAGCAGTATGGGCGCTCGGTGATGGGCGAGGTGCTGGAGCAGGCGGTCAACGAGGGCTCGCAGCAGGCGATCAACGACAATGAGCTCAAGCCCGCCCTTCGCCCGAAGATCGAGGTGAAGTCCTTCGAGGACGGCAAGGATCTCGAATTCAGCATGGAGCTCGAAGTCCTCCCGGATGTGCCCAAGGTGGACCTGAAGGATATCGAGCTGACCCGCCTGAAGGCCGAGGTCAGCGACGAGGCCATGGCCGACGCACTCGCGAACTTCTCCAAGCGCTTCCAGGAATATGAAGCGCCCGCCGAAGCCAGGCCGAGCCAGGAGGGTGACCGCGTCACCATCGATTTCCTCGGCAAGGTCGACGGCGAGCCGTTCGACGGCGGCAAGGCCGAGGACTATCCGCTGGTGCTGGGCTCCGGCTCCTTCATTCCGGGCTTCGAGGACCAGCTGATCGGCAAGGCCGTCGATGAGGAGGTCGAGGTCAAGGTCTCCTTCCCCGAGTCCTATGGGGCGGAAAACCTCGCCGGCAAGGACGCGGTGTTCGAGGTCAAGGTCAAGGGGATCGAGGCGCCCAAGCCGATCGAGCTCAGCGACGACCTCGCCAAGGGCCAGGGTTTCGACGATCTGGAGGCGCTCAAGACGGCGATCCGCGAGACCATGGAGCGGGACTACAACAATGTCTCGCGGGCGCGGATCAAGCGGGCCCTGCTCGATCACCTCGCCGAGAAGGTCAAGTTCGACGTGCCGGCCGGCATGGTCGATCTCGAGTTCGACGCGGTCTGGAAGCAGATCGAGGACGAACTCAAGAAGGATCCGGAACAGACCGACAAGTCCGAGGACGAACTCAAGGCCGAGTATAAGGACATCGCCGAACGTCGCGTGCGCCTCGGCCTGATCCTCTCGGATATCGGCCAGGCCAACGAGCTTCAGGTCGAGCAGGCCGAGCTCAATCAGGCGATGATGGAGCAGATCAGGCGCTTTCCCGGTCAGGAAAAGCAGGTGTTCGAGTATTTCCAGAAGAACCCGCAGGCGGTCGAGCAGCTGAGAGCGCCGATCTACGAGGACAAGGTGGTCGATTTCATCCTGGAAATGGCCAAGGTCGAGGACAAGACGATCCCGGTCGAGGAGCTGATGAAGGACCCCGACGAGGAGGAGACCGACGCCAAGCCGGCCAAGGCCGAAGGTTAAGCCGAGGGCGCCCGACCATCGCCTTGCGCGTATGAGCGGCGGCCTTTGACATTTTCCCGGGGCATACCACATAGCCGGGCAGATCAGACACGGAGCGGTTGATGAGCAATCTAGTACCCATGGTCGTCGAGCAGACCAGCCGCGGCGAGCGGGCCTACGACATCTATTCCCGCATGCTGAAGGAGCGGATCGTCTTCCTGACAGGTCCGATCGACGACAATGTCGCCAGCGTGATCACCGCTCAGCTCCTGTTTCTCGAGGCGGAGAACCCGGAAAAGGACATTTCCTTCTACATCAACTCGCCCGGCGGCGTGGTCACCTCCGGCCTCGCGATCTACGACACCATGCAATATATCCGTCCTGACGTGTCCACGCTGTGCATCGGTCAGGCGGCGTCCGCAGGCTCGCTCCTGCTCATGGCGGGTGCCGCTGGCAAGCGTTTCTGCCTGCCGCATGCGCGCGTCATGATCCATCAGCCCTCGGGCGGCTTCCGCGGCCAGGCGACCGACATCGAGATTCACGCCAGGGAGATCCTGGAGCTGCGCTCGCGCCTCAACCAGATCTACGCCCAACACTGCAAGCAGGATGTCAAGATCATCGAGGCGAACATGGAGCGCGACAACTTCATGAGCGCCGAGCAAGCCAAGGATTTCGGCCTGGTTGACGAGGTGGTGAGCGAGCGCATCAAGCCCGAGAGCGACTGATCGTCACTCCTGGTTCGGTCCTGCGCTATCGGAAAGTCGTGACGGCAGGGCCGAAAAACCGCCTGCGTTAACCCAATCGTCATGTCTGGTCGTCCATGCTCTGGGGGATGGCAGTCACCAGCCGATACGCAGATGGTGGTGGATAGGCGGTTGTTCCGAGGGTCACCCGCCGTTACAATTCCAGGAATGTTCCTCGTCCAAACGGTGCCTTGATGACCAAGTCGAACGGAGACGCGAAAAACACCCTCTACTGCTCGTTCTGCGGCAAGAGCCAGCATGAGGTTCGCAAGCTGATTGCCGGCCCGACCGTGTTCATCTGCGATGAATGCGTCGAACTCTGCATGGATATCATCCGTGAGGAGAACAAAACGTCGCTCGGTAAAAGCCGGGCAGGCGTGCCGAGCCCCCAGGAGATCAAGGGTGTTTTGGACGACTACGTGATCGGCCA
>JAWKVM010000033.1:0-99886 GCA_041398025.1 Alphaproteobacteria bacterium | reverse complement strand
GATCGACGCCCTGTTCGACATCGAGCGCGCGATCAACCGCAAATCGGCCGAAGAACGCCTGAACATCCGCAAGGAGAAAAGCGCACCTTTGGTCGCCGAGCTCGAAACCTGGATGCGCCAGGAGCGCGCCAAGCTCAATGACATCGACCCGCAGGCCTGGCTCGCCCATGTCCTCAAACGCATCGCCGAGCATCCCCCCCCGGAAGCGACTGGATTCGATGAAGGCTCTGGCGCTGGAAGACCGAGCAGCAGCAAAAGGCCGCCTAGCCGCATCCTTCACAGGAGGGAAACAATTCGACGACGGTTGCTTCGCCGCCTTTGACTTCGATCAGGCCCAGCATGAAGCTATCGGGCACCTCGTCGATCTCAAACTTGGCAACAGGGTTCTTTCGGCTGATTTTGAGAGATGCTTGCTCCATCACGTGCTTGTTTTTGAGGGCAACAAGCTCTTCATCCTGCTGGCCATTGAAGTGCTTGATCGCCAGCTCGTAGGTCTTCTCCAGGCCTTTGTTGTCGGCGATCCATTTGGAGACGCCTTCCTGTTTGGTATCGTGCGCGTAGCTGAAAACCCTCGCATATTTGGAGTGAGACGATTTGGTGAGGTCGCCGAACGCCATCTTGATGATTTCGAGATAGCGGTTCTGCTTCAGCGTGGCATTGAGCTTTTCGCTCGTCTTCAGCGGCCCGCCTTCACGTCGAAGGAAGGTCGTGTCGTCGTCTTTCCAGACAAACTCGTTGGCGAAGCCTTAGATTTTCTCCAGCACGTCGTAGAGCGCGGTATTGGCCACCTCACGCTTTTTGCCAAACCCTTCAACAGCGGCGCAGACGGCTTTGAATTTCTCGTCAAACCGATCGGACATGAGAGGTCTCCTTGCTGGATTGAAGAAGTCACATCTTCGTATGTTGAAATTAAAGATGGACTTCGTAACGAAACTTCAAATAATAGTTTATAATATTTAGTTAATGTTCCTCTGTTTGATCGTATTTTGAAGCGTCTAACATTTTACAATATTTGCAATATTATTTATATCCTGTATACGAACTATTCGCGTTATTTTCTATTGTCTGCAACTAATTGAATCACATAAGAAATTAGAACAATATAGACTGCCCAGTCCCAGCAGTGTACAAGCGCGCCTATGGCGCGGGTGTCGACCATTCCCGCCGGTGTGCCGTTCGTCGACGCGCTGGCGGCAGGGCTTCTCGCCGAAGCGGGCGGCGATGCCCTGGCGCTCGTCGACATGCTGGTGCTGCTGCCCAACCGGCGCGCCTGCCGAAGCCTGCGCGACGCGTTCTGGCGGGCCGGCAATGGCAAGGCCATGGCTCTGCCGTCGATCCAGCCGGTCGGCGACCTCGATGCCGACGATCTGCTGCTCGATCCGGAGGTCGAGCTCGATTTGCCGCCGGCGATTGGCGGCCTCCGGCGGAAGTTGCTGCTGACCCGGCTGCTGCTGCGCGCCGAGAGGCTCGACCTCACCGTCGATCAGGCAGGGCAGCTGGCCGAGGACCTCGCCGGGCTGCTGGACGAGCTGCAGACCGAGCGCGTGCCGTTCGAGCAGCTCGAGGATCTCGTGCCGGCGATGTTCGCCGAGCATTGGCAGAGGAGCCACGCGCTTCTGCAGATCATCGCTGTCCACTGGCCGGCGGTGCTGGAGGAGGAGGGCGCGCTCGATCCCGCCGAGCGCCGCCACCGCGTGCTCACCGCGCTCGCCGATCGCTGGGCGGCGGCGCCCCCGGCTCGACGGATCGTTGCCGCTGGCTCGACCGGCAGCATCCCCGCGACGCGCAGGTTGTTGCAGGTCATCGCGAGCTTGCCCGCGGGCGAGGTGGTGCTCCCGGGCCTGGATCAGGACATCGACGACGAAAGCTGGCAGGCCTTGACGCCGCAGCACCCGCAGCACGGCCTGAACCAGCTCCTGACGTTCCTGGAAATTCCCCGTCACGCCGTCTGGCTCTGGCCCCAAGTCACCGAGGTCGCCGTGCGACCTTGGGGGGAGGTGATGCGGCCGGCCGGGGTCGAGGGCTGGCGCGCGGGGGCGATCGCGCCGGAGGGGCTGGCGGGTCTGACCCTGGCGGAGCATCCGGATCCGGCGAGCGAGGCGACGGCGATCGCGCTTCGGCTGCGGGCTGCCCTCCTGGTCGAAGGCCGCCGTGCGGCTCTGGTGACGCCGGATCGGGCGCTGGCGCGGCGCGTGGTGGTCGAGCTTCGCCGCTTCGGCATCGAGATCGACGACAGCGCCGGCGTTCCGCTCGATCAGACCGCGCCGGGCAGCTTTCTCCTGCTGACCGCGAGGCTGATCGTCGAGCAGATCCGGCCGGTCGCGCTGCTTTCGGTGCTGAAGCATCCGCTGATGCGCGCCGGGCTGGAGAGCGAGGTGGTGCGCAGCCGGGCGCGGGCGCTGGACCATCTCTTGCGCGGCCCCGCTATCCATGGCGGCTTTCGCCAGCTGATCGGCGAGCTCAACGCCAGGCGCCAGACGGCCGGCGAGGGCGAGGCGGGGCGGGAAGACAGCCTGCTCGAGCTTCGCGACTGGCTGGAGAGCCTGGCGGACCTCGCAGCACCGCTCGCGGCCCTGGCCGAGCAGGACAATGTGCCCCTCGCCGACCTCGCCTCGGCGCATCTCCGCTTCGCCGAGGCGCTGGCGGCGGTCGACGGCGATGCCGACGCACTCTGGGCCAAGGAGGCGGGCGAGGCGGCGGCGGCGCGTTTGCGCGAAATTCTGGAGGCGGCGGAGCCCGAGGACCGCCTGCCGGCCGTCGCCTACCCGGCCTTTCTCGCCCGCATCATGGCGGCCTCGCCGGTGCGTCCGAGGCGCTCCATCCACCCGCGGCTGTTCATCCTGGGGCAGCTGGAGGCGCGGCTGCAGCAGGCGGATCTCACCATCCTCGCCGGGCTGAACGAGGGGGTGTGGCCAGGGAGGGTCGAGCCCGGCCCCTGGCTCAACCCCGCAATGCGTGACAATCTGGGGCTGCCGCCGATCGAAAGGCGGATCGGCCAGGCGGCGCATGATTTCGTGCAGGCGGCGGCGGGAGCGGAGGTGGTGCTGTCGCGCGCGGAAAAGGATCTCGCCGGCAGCCCGACGGTGCCGTCACGCTGGCTGGTGCGCCTGAAGGCGGTGCTCGACGGTGCGCCTGCCGAGGGCTGGCAGAAGATTGAGGAGAAGCGCGACTGGCGGGACTGGGCGTCGAGCCTCGATCAGCCCGCCGGTGCCGTCACCCCGGCACCGCAGCCAAGGCCGACGCCGCCGGTCGCGGCGAGGCCCAGGAAGCTCTCGGTGAGCGATATCGGGACTTGGATGACCGATGCCTACGGGCTTTACGCCAGGCGCATCCTCAGGCTGAAGCCGCTCGAAGCGCTGGAGGCCGATCCCGGGGCGGGGGATCGCGGCACCATCATCCACGAGGCGCTGGAGCGCTTTGTTCGCGCGCATCCGAGCGCGCTGCCGGACGATGCGCTCGCGGCACTCCTGGAATGCGGCAAGAAGGCGTTCGCGCGCTTCAGCCAGCGCCCGCAGGTGCAGGCGCTCTGGTGGCCGCGCTTTCGTCAGGCGGCGACCTGGGTGGTGGCGGAGGAGTTTTCACGCCGCGGCGCGCTCGACACCATCCTGGTCGAGGTCAGCGGCGAGCTGGTGCTCGACCTGCCGGCAGGACCGTTTTGCTTGACCGCGCGCGCCGATCGGCTGGAGGTCCAGGCGGATGGTGGGGTGACCATCGTCGACTACAAGACCGGAACGCCGCCCGGCAGGAGCGACATGAGACTGGGCCGGGCACCGCAGCTGCCGCTCGAAGGGGCGATTCTCGAAGCAGGTGGGTTTGCCGGCGTGGCCGGGACGAGGCTCGGCGAGCTTCAATTCTGGCAGCTCGCCGGCGACGAGGCGGGCGGCAGGCTCGCCTCCTGCCAGCGCGAGCTGGTCGAGGCGGCTCTTGAGGGACTGCGGCGGCTGGTCAGTCACTACGATCAGGCGACCACGCCCTATCCCGCTGCGTATAGGCCGCCGAACACCGGGCGGCGCGGCGACTACGACCACCTGGCGAGGCTCGGCGAATGGCCCAACTGACGGTCATGCCGGGCGCTGCGCGTCCGCGCCCGACGAAGCAGCAGCATCTCGCCGCGGATCCGGCGTGCTCGGTCTGGGTCAGTGCCTCGGCCGGCACCGGCAAGACGCGGGTGCTGTCCAACCGCCTCCTGCGCCTCCTGGTGGACGGCGCCGATCCGGCGGGCGTGCTCTGCCTGACCTACACCAAGGCGGGGGCGGCGGAGATGGCAAGGCGGGTGCAGGACGACCTCGCCCGGCTGGCCGCCATGGCTGAAGACGCGCTCGTCGCCGATCTCGAAGGGTTGATCGGCCGGGCGCCGAGGGCCGCGGAGATGGTGCGGGCGAAGAACGGCCTGCTTCAGGTGCTCGACCTGCCGGCCGGGTTGCGCATCATGACCATCCACAGCTTTTGCCAGTCGCTTCTCTACCGGTTTCCGCTGGAGGCCGGGATCAGCCCGCATTTCGAGCTGCTGGAGCCGCGCGCGCAGGCGGGGCTGATGCGCGAGGCGCGGGATGCCGTGCTGCTCGACCGCTCGCGCGCGATGCAAGAGGCGGTGCAGAAGCTCGCGGTGGCGCTCGGCGAGCATTCGCTCGG
Organism: Alphaproteobacteria bacterium; assembly: GCA_041398025.1. Taxonomy (GTDB): domain Bacteria; phylum Pseudomonadota; class Alphaproteobacteria; order Geminicoccales; family Geminicoccaceae; genus JANQPX01. Next base: position 95,254 of record JAWKVM010000033.1, on the reverse strand, counting down.
CGAGGGCCTGGCCGCCCTGGACGGCAAGCGCGCCGAGCTGACCCGGCTGCTCGCTGAGCATCGCGGCGACGTCGACCGCCTGGTGGATGCCGTGTTCGCAGCCCTCGGCGTCGAGCCCGGGATGACGCTCGATAGCCTGCGTGCGCAGGCGGTGGACGACCCGGCGATGGACGAGCCCGGTCTTGCGGCGCTCGCGAGCGCGCTTTGGAGTGGCACGGAAAAAACCGACATTCCGGCGGCAAGGACGATCGGCGCCTGGCTGGAAGGGGATGCCGTTCGCCGTCTCGACGGCTGGCCGGACTACCAGCTCGTCTTCCTGACCCGAGACGGCAAGCCGCGCGCCAAGATGCCGACCGCGGGTGTGGTCAAGGCGCATCCCCACGTCCTCGGCATCTTCGAAGCCGAGCAGACACGGATTTTGGCCCTCGCCGAGCAGGCCAAAGCCGTGGCGGTGGCGGAAAAGACCGCGGCGCTGCTGCGGGTCGGGGCGGCGGTGATCCGGGCCTATGAGCGGCGCAAGCAGGCGGGCGGCGGGCTCGACTACATCGATCTGATCGAGACCAGCCGCGGCCTGCTCGCCAATCCCGAGGCGGGCGACTGGGTGCGCTACAAGCTGGATCAGCGCATCGACCACCTGCTGATCGACGAGAGCCAGGACACCAGCCCCGATCAATGGGCGATCATCGAGGCCCTGATCGAGGACTTCTGGGTGGGCGAAGGTGCGCGCCCGCACCCGCCGACGCTGTTCGTGGTGGGCGACGAGAAGCAGTCGATTTTCGGTTTTCAGGGCGCCAATGTCGAGACCTATCAACGGCTCAGGCGGATCTTCGCGGGGCGGGCGAAGGCGGCGCTTAGGCCTTGGGAGGACGTGCCGCTCGATCAGTCCTTCCGCTCGGCGCCGGCGATCCTGCAGGCGGTGGATGCGGTGTTCGACGGCGCGATCGCGAGGGGCGTGCACAGCAGCGATCAGCCGATGCGCCATCAGGCCTTCGCAGGGCACGCCAAGGGGCTGGTCGAGCTCTGGCCGCTGATCGAGGGCGAGGCGCCGGCGGGCGACGAGCCCTGGGCGCTGCCGGACCGGCCACAGCTGGTGGACAGCGCCGAGCTCGTTCTGGCGCGCTGCATCGCCGAGCAGATCCGGCAGTGGCTTCGGGACGAGACCAGGCTCGCCAACCTGGACCGGCCGATTCACGCGGGCGACATCATGATCCTGCTGCCGCGCCGCGGCGTGCTGCAGGACCTCCTGATCCGCCAGCTGAAGAAGAACCACGTCCCGGTCGCCGGCGCCGATCGCATCGGCCTGACCGAGGAGCTCGCGGTGATGGATCTGATGGCGCTCGGCGATGCGCTGCTGCTGCCGGACGACGATCTCACCATGGCGACCCTGCTCCGGAGCCCCCTGTTCGGGTTGTCCGAGGAGCAGCTGTTCCGGCTGGCTTACGGTCGCGGCCAGCGCCCGCTCTGGCGGCGGCTTGGTGATTTGCGCGACGAGCACAAGGATTTCGCTGCGGCGGACGACCGCTTTCGCGACCTGCTGGCCAAGGTCGACTACGTGCCGCCGTTCGAGTTTTTCGCACGTTTTCTCGCCGAAGGAGCCCCCTCCGGCCGCAAGCGGCTGCTGCAGCGCCTCGGGCATGCCGCCGAGCTGCCGATCGAGGCCTTTCTCGCTCAGGCGATCGCCCATGAGCGCGCCAACCCGCCCTCGATGCAGGGCTTCCTGCACTGGCTGCGCGCCGACAGCGAGGCGATCAAGCGCGATCCCGGCGAGGGCGGGCGCGAGGTGCGCATCATGACCGTGCACGGCTCCAAGGGGCTGGAAGCGCCGATCGTGTTCCTCGCGGATGCCACCTACGGCAAGACCATCAAGCAGGACAAGCTGCTCTGGCGAAAGGATGGTCTGCCGCTCTGGAAGGGGTCGAAGCAGCATCTGGACCGACAGAGCCAGGCGATCTACCAGGAACAGGAGCTGCGCGCCAAGGAGGAGCATCGCCGGCTGCTCTACGTCGCCATGACCCGCGCCGAGGAGCGGCTGATCGTCGCCGGCTGCGCCCGGAAGAAGAGGGCGAAGGACGGCGACGAGGTCGCGGCCGCGACCTGGTACGAGATGATCGAGGCAGGCCTCAAGCGCCTGCCGGCGAGCACGCCGGCCGAGGTCACTCTGCCTGGCGGCGTTGCAGGCGAGGTGCTGCGCTTCGGCGATGCGCCCGCCGATCCGCCGACAGCGCGCCAAGGAACACTGGACCTGGACCAGGGGGCGGCGGCGACGGCGCCGCTTCCGGATTGGCTGCAGGCCGCGGTGCGCGGCGAGGTCAGGGTCGAGGATGTCCGTCCGTCGGCCGATCTCGAGGCGGACGATCCGCCCGCCGCCTCGCCGCTGTCCGGCGACCAGCAGCGCCGCTTCGGCCGCGGTCTCCTGATCCACCGGCTGCTGCAGATCCTCCCCGATCTCGCGCAGGACGCGCGAGAAGACGCGATGCGGCGCTACCTGGAAAAGCCCGGCCATGGCCTCGACGGGCCGAGCCGGGAGGAGATCGCAGGCGAGGTGCGCGCCGTCCTCGATCATCCCGACTGGGCGTCGCTGTTCGGCCCGGGCTCGCGCGCCGAGGTGCCGCTGGTCGGCCAAGTCGGCGGCAAGCGGGTCAACGGGCAGGTCGACCGGCTCGCGGTCCTCCCCGATCAGGTGCTGATCGTCGACTACAAGACCAACCGCCCGCCGCCGAAGCGGCCCGACCAGGTGGCGCCCGCCTATGGCCGCCAGATGGCGATCTATCGCGCGCTTCTGCGCCAGATCTACCCCGATCGGCGCGTGCGCTGCGCGCTCCTCTGGACCGAGGGGCCGAGGCTCATGATGCTGGAGGACGGCTGGCTCGACGGCTTCGGCGCCTCTTGATCTCCCCAGGACCAGATCCCACCTTTGCTTGACGCTTCTGCCCTGGTCCACCTAGTCTCTTGGGCAAGCAAGCCTGCGTGAGCAGCGCATCGATGGAATAACCCCTGATCGGAATTGCAACAATGGCGATCATCGAAACCACCGATTCGTCGTTTGAGACCGATGTCCTGAAGTCGGACACGCCCGTGGTCGTGGACTTCTGGGCGGAATGGTGCGGACCGTGCAAGAGCATCGCCCCTCATCTCGAGGAGCTGGCGACGGAGAAAGGCGAGGCGATCAAGGTCGCCAAGGTCAATATCGACGACAATCCGCTGACGCCGACCAAATATGGCGTGCGCGGCATCCCGACGCTGATGCTGTTCAAGAACGGCGAGCTCGCGGCGACCAAGGTCGGCGCCGTGCCCAAGAGCAAGCTGTTCGAGTGGGTCGACGAGTCGATGTGAGATCGAGGCCGGGTAGGGGCGGGGCCATGGTTTCGCTCGTATCCGGTGACGGCTCCGGGATCGTCGATGAGGCCTCTGACGCGCGCTCTCGCGGACGGGCGGTGATCCGTGAGGCGACCTTGGGAAAACTCTCTAAACCTACTGGTTGACGGTGCTCGTGGAGATGGCTCTTTTGTGCTGCACATCGCGCCCCGACTGCCCGGCGGGCCCTTTACTTCCCGGGATTTATCGCTGAAAAACAAGGTGTTGCGTGGTGCTCCCGCGCATGCCGAAGACGCTTTCAGGTCAAACGCCTGCCGAGTCGGAACCCGCTGATGCGAATTGCCTTTGTGGCAAGCTTGATGGTCGCTTTGTCGACGACGCCGGGACCGGCGTCCGCGGATGGTCACGATGGGGAGCTGGCGGAGCAGTTCAGCCGCAGCATCCTGGCGACGCTGACCGAGGACAACGCTGCGGATCTGGCGGTGCTCACGCAGTTCTATCTGGACCGCGAGATGAAGCTGGTCTGGATCGCCGACGCGGCGCCCACCGCGCGCGCGCGCGATCTGCTGCACATCCTCGAGATGTCGACCTATGACGGCCTCAATCCCGAGGACTACGACATCCGCAATATCCGGCGGCTGATCGACACCAGCCATCCCGGTCAGCTCGCCGAGCTCGATCTTCGCCTCAGCCTGAGCCTGATGCAGTTCCTGTCGGATCTCGGCTCGGGGCGCACGGAGCCGAGCTCGCTCGATCCGGAACTGTTCGTCTATCCCCAGGACATCGACAAGGTGAAAGCGATCAGCGAGGCGGCCGCGGCCGAGAATATCGGCGTTTACGTCGGCGGCTACCGGCCGCGCCAGGTCGACTACTGGCGCCTGAAGGGCGTGCTCGCCAACTATCGGGCGATGGCGCGGGCGGGCGGCTGGCCGACGATCGAGCCCGGCCCGTCGATGAAGGAGGGCGATCGTTCGCCGCGGGTGGCGCAATTGCGCCAGCGCCTGCTGCGTGGCGGCGACCTCGTGCGCCCGGCAGACCCCTCGGCGGCAGGTGACCCCGAGGTCTTCGATGCCGCGCTCGCCGCGGCCGTCGAAGCGTTTCAGCAGCGGCACGGCCTCGAACAGGACGGTCATGTCGGCCCGAACACGCTCAAGGCCATGAACACGCCGATCGAGGAGCGCATCGAGCAGCTGGTGCTCAATCTGGAGCGGCGGCGCTGGATGCCGGACCGGATGGCGTCGCGCTATATCTACGTGAACCTCGCCGACTTTCACCTGCAGCTGATCGATCACGGCAAGGTGACGTTCGACACGCCGGTGGTCATCGGCAGCCAGTACAACAAGACGCCGGTGTTCTCGGCCGAGATGACCTATCTGGTGATCAACCCCTATTGGAACGTGCCGCCGAGCATCGCCACGGGCGAGATCCTGCCGAAGGCCAGGAGGGATTCGGACTATTTCCGCAGGAACCAGTTCGATCTGTTCGAGAACTGGGCTGAGGACGCCCAGCAGCTCGATCCGATGAGCATCAACTGGCAGGCCGTCGATCCCCAGCGCTTCAGCTACAAGCTCCGGCAGCGTCCGGGGCCGACCAATGCGCTCGGGCGGCTGAAGTTCATGCTGCCGAACGCGTACAACATCTATCTGCACGACACCCCGGACCGCGCGCATTTCGACGCCAATGAGCGCAGCTTCAGCCATGGCTGCGTGCGTGTCGCCGACCCGGAAGCGCTCGCCAGCGCCATTCTCCAGGGACAGTCCGGCTGGACGCTGGATGGCATTCTCGACGCGGTCAATAGCGGCGAGCGCAGGCTGGTCACTCTGGACAGGTCACTGCCGGTGCAGATCACCTATCTCACCGCCTGGGTCGACAGGGACAACCGCGTCCACTTCAGAAACGATGTCTACGACCGGGACCACATCCTGGCGGACGCGCTGACCAACAATCCGAGGCGACGCGGCCTGTTCGCCGAAGGTGCCAGCACCGAGGCGCATCTCGACGCTCTCGATCTGGCGGTCTCGGGGGCTACGGCAGCGCGGTAGCCTGACACGCAGCCGCAGCCGCTGCCTTCTCGTTCGTTCAGAGCTCGAAGCCGCGCAGGGCGAGGGCGCGCTGCCATTTCGTGGCGATGTCGTCGTCGAACAGCAGCGCAGGATCGGCGTCGACCACATACCAGGAACCGGCGGTGATCTCGTTTTCGAGCTGCTCCGACGCCCAGCCGGCATAGCCGAGAAGGATCAGGCTTTCGCTCGGTCCCTGGCCTGACGCGAGGTCGGCGAGGACGTCGTCGGAGCTGGAGACGGCGAGATGGTTGCCGATGGCGGCGGTGGTGGCATTGTGATAGCTGTCCCGATGCAGCACCAGGCTGCTCTCCGGCTCGACCGGACCGCCGAAATACATCTTCACCAGCGAACCCTTGCCGGGATGGCCGTCGATGCCGAAGGCTTTCAGCAGGCTGTCGACCGGCCCTTTGGCCATCATGCGGTTGATCACCAGGCCCATGGCGCCGAAGGCATCGTGATGCACGAGGTAGATCACGGTGTGGCGGAAATTGGGATCCTGCATCTCCGGCGATGCGACCAGATAGCGGCCGGAAAGGGAGGTGGAGCGTCCGTTGGGATTGTCGTGGTCGCTTCGCGCCAGCGCACTCTGGCCGGCAAACAGGACGATGCCGAAGACAAGGGCGAGGAGCCTGTTGGTGATGGCCATCGGTGCGTTCCCTCCGGATACAGCGTTACCCTCTCCTTAACTATTGGCGCGCAAAACGTGTCCGGCAAGATAGAGGGAGCCGCAGATCAGGACGCGGACGGGGCCAGCGCTGCGCGCGGCGATCGCCAGAAGCGCTGACGGCACGTCGCGTCTGACCGTCGCCGGCAAGCCGAGATCCTCCGCTTCCTCGACCACTTCGGCGGGGTCGCGGCTGGCCTGTTCGTCGGGGACGGGGACCGCCTGAAGCGAAGCGGCGAGCGGCGCCAGGGGGGCGAGAAAGCCCAGCGAATCCTTGGTGTTGATCATGCCGACCACCAGATGCAGCGGTCTCGGATCCTCCTCGTCGAAATAGGCGGCGAGCACCTCGCCTGCGGCCGGATTGTGGCCGCCATCGAGCCAGAGCGAGGAGCCATCGGGCAGGTGGGCGGGCAGGGGACCGGTGGTCAGGGCCTGAAGGCGGGCCGGCCAGCGTGCCCTGGTCAGGCCGGCGGCGATCGCGTCCTCGGACGGCGCAAGATCGCCAAGGCTGAGCGCTGCGACCACGGCAAGGCCGGCATTCAGGATCTGGTGGGCACCTTTCAGCGCCGGCAGCGGCAGGTCGAGCGTGGTCTCGCCGTGGCGAACCTCGAGGCGGCCGCCCACGCGCTCCGCCTCCCAGTCCCGGCCGTGCAGGATCAAGGGGGCGCCCACGCTCTCGGCGCGCGCCCGGATGGCGTCCAGGGCGTCCGCCTGCTGCGGGCCGAGCGCGCAGGGCACGCCGGCTTTGAGGATGCCCGCCTTCTCGCCCGCGATCTGATCCAGCCGGTCGCCGAGAAACGCCTGATGATCGTAGGAGACCGGCGTGATCAGGGTCAGGAGCGGCCGCTCGACCACATTGGTCGCATCCAGCCGGCCGCCGAGCCCGGTTTCCAGGAGCAGGACATCCGCCTCCCGCTCGGCGAACGCCAGGAACGCGGCGGCGGTGGTGATCTCGAAAAAGGTGATCGGCTCGCCCCGATTGGCACGTTCGGCCCGGTCCAGCACTTCGCTGAACACCTGCTCGTCGATCGGCTCGCCGTCGAACAGGATGCGCTCGTTGAAGCGCACCAGATGCGGCGAGATATAGCGCTGCACGCGCCGGCCGTCGGCGGCGAGCATCGCGTCCAGCATGGCGAGGGTCGAGCCCTTGCCGTTGGTGCCGGCGACATGCACCACGGGGGCGAGGCGGCGTTCGGGGTGGTCGAGGGCGTCGAGCAGCCGCAGCAGGCGATCGAGCGAGAGGTCGATCGCCTTGGGGTGCAGTCTTTGCAGGCGCTGGAGGATCAGGTCGCTATGCGCATTGCTCATCCCAGGCGCTCCTGGCTTCGGCAATCCCGGCCGGAACAGCGGGCATCGCGGGCGGGCTCAGTCGTCAGAGCCGCCGTCTTCCGGTGCACGGGGTTTCGGATCCACCGGCCCGTCTGCGTTGTCGACCACGGTCACATTGCCCTCGCTGTCGATGACCTCGATCCGGCTTTGATCCTCGATCACCTCGACCAGACCGGGGGCCGCCGGCGGCGGATGCTGACCGGCGCCGTTTTCAGGCGCGGTGGTCGGATGCATCAAAAGATCGAGGATCTGGCTGAGCCGGTTCTTCAGCTCGAAGCGGTGCACGACCATGTCGATCATGCCGTGGGCGAGGAGATATTCCGCGGTCTGGAAGTTGTCGGGCAGGCTCTCGCGAATGGTCTGCTCGATCACGCGCCGGCCGGCGAAGCCGATCTGCGCACCGGGCTCGGCGATCGCGATGTCCCCGAGCATGGCGAAGGACGCGGTGACCCCGCCGGTGGTCGGGTCGGTCAGGATGGTGATGTAGGGGAGGCCGGCCTCCTTCACCTCCTCGACCGCGATCGTGGTGCGCGGCATCTGCATCAGGGACAGCGCCCCCTCCTGCATGCGCGCCCCGCCGGACGCCGTGATCACGATGAACGCCGCCTCCTGCATCAGGGCAAGCCTTGCTGCTGCCAGCAGACCTTCGCCCAGGGCGACGCCCATGGAGCCCGCCATGAACTCGAAATTCATGACCGCGACCACCGCCGGCAGGCCGCCGATCCTGCCATGCGCCGCCTCGACCGCATCGGAGCGGCCGGTTTTGGTCTGGGCTTCCTTCAGCCGGTCGGTATAGCGTTTTCTGTCCCTGAACTTCAGCGGGTCCGGCTCGGACTTGGGCAGCTCGATCTGGTGCCAGCTGCCGCCGTCGAACAGCGCGTTGAAACGGAAATCCGGCCCGACCCGGAAGTGATAGTCGCAGTGGGGGCAGACCTGCTGGTTGGCCGCGAGATCCCGATGGAAGATCATCTTCTCGCAGCTCGGGCAGTTCACCCAGAGATTTTCCGGCACATCCGGCTTGCTGCCGACCAGCGCCTTGATCTTGGGCCTTACGTAATTCGTCAGCCAGTTCATGGGGACGCGGTCCCCCGCGCGGGCGGCGCGCCCCGCGCGGACTTGACGGAGTCGGCGAGGCTGCTGACTTGCTTGAGGAGGGCGTCGACGAGGTTTGCGTCGGGCCGTCCGTCTTCGTCGAGGCTGGAGGCGATGCGGTCGACCAGGGCGGAACCCACGACCGCGGCGTCGGCCACCTTGGCGATTTCGCCGGCCTGCTCAGGGGTGCGGATGCCGAAGCCGACGGCCACCGGAAGGGGACTGTGGGCGCGGATTCGCCGGACCGCCTGATCGACCAGCTCGACCGTGGGCGCACCCACGCCGGTGATCCCGGTCATGGAGACGTAGTAGATGAAGCCCGACGTGTTGGAGAGAACCTTGGGCAGGCGCTTGTCGTCGGTGGTCGGTGTCGCCAGGCGAATGAAGGCGATGCCGCGCTCCAGCGCGGGCAGGCAGAGCTCCTCGTCCTCCTCGGGCGGCAGGTCGACCACGATCAGCCCGTCGACCCCGGCCGCCTTGGCGTCGTCGAGAAAACGCTCGGCGCCGTAATGGTAGATCGGGTTGTAATAGCCCATGAGGACGATCGGCGTTTTTTGCTCGCCTGCACGAAAATGCCGGACCAGCTCCAGCACCTTCACCAGGCTCATCCCGGCCTTCAGCGCCCGCAGCGCTCCGGCCTGGATCGAGGGGCCGTCGGCCATGGGATCGGTGAACGGCATGCCGATCTCGATGACATCGGCGCCCGCCTCCGGCAGGCCCTCGATGATCGCCGTCGACGTCTCGATATCGGGATCGCCGGCGCAGAGATAGGTGACGAGGCCGGCACGCCCGGCTTCCCTGAGCTCGGCGAAACGCGCCTCGATCCTCCCGGACATGGCGATGTCACTGGTCATAGCGACTTCCCCAAAGCGTTCGCGACGGTGAAGATGTCCTTGTCCCCCCGGCCGCAGAGATTCATGCAGATGATGTGGTCCTTCGGCAGACCGGGCGCAATCTTGAGCACATGGGCGAGCGCGTGCGCGGGCTCCAGCGCCGGCAGGATGCCCTCGATGCGGCTGAGCGTCTGAAAGGCATCCAGCGCCTCCTGGTCGGTCACCGGCACGTAGCTGGCGCGGCCCTGATCGGCGAGCCAGCTATGCTCCGGGCCGACGCCCGGATAGTCGAGCCCTGCGGAAATCGAGTGCGGCTCAATCACCTGGCCGTCGTCGTCCTGAAGCAGATAGGACCGCGACCCATGCAGGACCCCAGGGGTCCCGCCGGTGATGGCGGCGGCGTGCTTGCCGGTCTCGATGCCGTGGCCCGCGGCCTCGACGCCGATCAGGGCGACATCCTCGTCGTCGAGGAACGGGTGAAACAGGCCGATCGCGTTGGAGCCGCCGCCGATCGCCGCGACCAGCGTGTCCGGCAGACGGCCCTCCTTGGCCATCATCTGCTCCCTCACCTCCTCGCCGATGATCGCCTGAAAGTCGCGCACCATCGCAGGGTAAGGATGCGGCCCTGCCGCCGTGCCGATCAGGTAGAAGGTGTCCTCGACATTGGTCACCCAGTCCCTGAGCGCCTCGTTCATCGCGTCCTTGAGCGTCGCCGAGCCCGAGGTCACCGGGCGCACCTCGGCGCCGAGCAGCTTCATGCGAAACACGTTCGGCTGCTGCCGCTCGATGTCCTGCGCGCCCATATAGACCACGCAGTCGTAGCCCAGCTTCGCGCATACGGTAGCGGTTGCAACACCATGCTGCCCGGCGCCGGTCTCGGCGATGATGCGCTTCTTGCCCATGCGCCGCGCCAGCAGGATCTGGCCGATGCAGTTGTTGATCTTGTGGGCGCCGGTGTGGTTGAGCTCGTCACGCTTGAAGTAGATCTTGGCGCCGCCGAGCTCCCTGCTCAGGCGCTCGGCGAAATAGAGCGGGCTCGGCCGGCCGGTATAGTCGGCGGCCCAGGCCTTGATCTCGGCCTGAAAGGCCGGGTCGTGCTTGGCCTCCTCATAGGCCTGTTCCAGTTCCAGGATCAGCGGCATCAGCGTCTCGGCAACGAAACGGCCGCCATGGATGCCGAAGCGGCCGCGTTCGTCGGGGCCCTGGCGAAGGCTGTTGGCGAGGCTCATGGGAGGGGACTTTCGAGGGGGGGGCTCATGGTCGTGGGGTCAACGCTTCAAGCGCCCGAGGACAATGCCGAGGCGCGTTCGAGAAAGGTTCGGATCTTCGCCAGGTCCTTGACGCCGGGCGCCGTTTCGACGCCGGAGGAGACGTCGACCGCGGGCGCTCGGCAAAGCCGGACGGCGTCGCCCAGATTGGCCGCATCCAGCCCGCCGGACAAGATCCAGGGACGATCCAGCACGAGATCCTGCAAGAGGCGCCAGTCGAAGGGGAGGCCATTGCCGCCGGGCAGGCTGCCGGGTGTCTTGGGCGGCTTGGCGTCGAACAGGACGATGTCGGCGACCTCCGCGAACTCACCGAGCGGCGCCAGATCCCCGGCCTCGCCGATGCGCAGCGCCTTGATCACGGTCTTGCCGGTTTTTTCTTTGACCTGGCCTACGCGCTCCGGCGTCTCCCTGCCATGGAGCTGGATCGCGTCCAGGACCGGCAGGACCTGGTCGATCAGCTGGTCATCGGGATCGACCATCACGCCGACACGGAGGCGATCGGCTGGGACGGCGCGCCCGAGATCGGCCACCTGCTCCGGCGTCACCGCGCGCGGCGAGGGGGGGTACAGGACAAAGCCGATATAGCGGGCACCGCCCTCGACCGCCGCGGCGACGGCCCGGTGATCCTTCAGGCCGCAGATCTTGACGTCGACCGTCATGGCTCAGGCCGCGAGCCTCGCCGCCTCGATCTCGTCCTTGATCGCAAGCGCAGCGGCGCGCGGGCTGCCGGCGGCGGTGATCGGCCGGCCGATCACCAGATAGTCGGCGCCGGCCTTGATCGCCTCGCCTGGCGTCATGGTGCGTTTCTGATCGCCGGCGGAGGAGCCGGCCGGGCGGATGCCGGGCACCACCAGCTTCAATGTCTGGCCAAAGGCCTGGCGCAGCGGCCCGATCTCCTTGGGCGAGCAGATCATGCCGTCCATCCCGGTCTTGCGCGCAAGCTCGGCGAGGCGCAGCACCTGCTCCTCGGTCGAGCCCTGAACGCCGACGGCGGCGAGATCCTTGTCGTCCATGCTCGTCAGGACCGAGACGCCGAGCAGCAGCGGGCGTCTCGGTCCCAGATTCCTGACCGCATCGGCGGCGGACCAGAGCATGGCAGGACCGCCCTGAATGTGCAGCGTCATCATGGCGACCCCAAGGGCGGCTGCGGCCTTGACCGCGCCGGCGACCGTATTCGGGATATCGTGGAACTTGAGGTCCAGAAAGACGGGCAGGCCGAGGTCGACGATGCTGCGCACGCCCGAGGGACCGTTGGCGGTCACGAATTCGAGGCCGAGCTTCAAGCCGCCCACCGCCTCGTCGCGCAGCGAGCGGGCCAGCAGGAGCGCGCCCGAGAGGTCGGCCCTGTCGATGGCACAGAACACAGGTGAGGTCGTCGTCATCTGATCGCCGCATTGTTGAGTTATCGGCTTATAGCAGAGACTTCCGTCGCTGCCAAAGCATGGCGCAGGCACTCAGGCCATGATTTCCTGCCGGCCGGGCCGGCGGACGGCAGATGCTCGCGATCGCGTCAGCTGGCAATCTGCCTGAGCGGTGCCCGGGCGGCGACCCTCGCCGCCTTCGCCTCCTCATAGGCCTTCGCCTCGGCCGCCTCCTGCTCCCGGCGGATCCCGCGCAGCTGGCCCTCCAGGTCTTCGGCCTTGCGCTTCATGCGCCGCCGGTCACGGCGCTTGGACATGCCGCCGAGCCAGGCGCCCAGCCCGCCGAGAACGGCGCCAACCACGAGGCCGAACAGGAACACCCAGAACAGCTGCACGCTGATGGTTTCGGGAAGGGGCCAGAGCGCCATGTCGACCATCTGGCGATTGCTGACCGCGAAGGAGACGATGATCGCCAGGCCGATCAGGCCAAGCAGCAAACGGAGGATTTTCATCATGGCCTCACTCTCAGCACCGAATATCGTTCAGACCGATGGCCCGGGCGGCCGGACGGAGGGGCAGGGAAGATCGGCGGCGAGGGGAACACCATCCTCGGCTGCCATGATCTTCGGCTCCGCAGGGAGCCAGCGCCAGCGCGCCGATCGACCGCGGCCGTATGGTGGGTGAAGGCGGCGGCAGCGTCAATCGCTATTCAGGCGTTCGCGCAGCTCTTTGCCGGTCTTGAAATAGGGCACCACCTTGTCCGGCACCGACACCTCGGCCCCGGTCCTCGGATTGCGGCCGACACGGGCTTCGCGCTCGCGCACGGAAAAGGCGCCGAAGCCGCGCAACTCGACGCGATCGCCTCTGGAGAGCGCGTCCGTCACCTCGTCGAAGACGGTGGACACGATCTTCTCGATATCACGCTGGGTGAGATGCGGGTTCGCATCGGAAAGGCGTTTGATCAGGTCTGATTTGGTCATCAAAAGCGCTCTGACAGCTGAAACAGGACGAAACGTCGGGACAGGCCACGACTAGAGCGTGCCAAAGCGTTGAGATCACGTCAAGTTTGGGTGCGTCCCAGGTGAGTGGGACGCACCCGCTTTTTTCAGTCGTCGGCGCTTTTCTCGCCGTCCTGAGCCTGGCTCTTCTTGATCGCCGGGCCGAGGATGTCGCCGAGCGAGGCGCCGCTGTCGGAGGAGCCGAACTCGGCCATCGCCTGCTTCTCGTCGGCGATCTCCAGCGCCTTGACCGACAGCGTCAGCTTGCGGTTGTTGCTGTCGATATTGGTGACGCGCGCATCCAGCTTCTCGCCGACGGCGAAGCGGTCCGGACGCTGCTCGCCGCGATCGCGGGCGAGCTCGGCCTTCCTGATGAAGCCCGGAGCACCGTCCGATGTGACCACCTCGAGACCGCCGGTGGTGACCTCGGTCACCGTGCAGGTGACGCGGTCGCCCTTCTTGACGCCGGAGGTCGCCCCCTTGAACGGATCGTCGGTGAGCTGCTTGATGCCCAGCGAGATGCGCTCCTTGTCGGTGTCGACATCGAGCACCACGGCCTTGACCACATCGCCGCGACTGTAGGCGGTGACGGCCTCCTCGCCGGACTTCTCCCAATCGAGATCGGAGAGATGCACCATGCCGTCGATATCCTGGTCGAGACCGATGAACAGGCCGAATTCGGTGATGTTCTTGATCTCGCCTTCGACCTCGGTGCCCGGAGGATACTTGTCCTTGAAGCTGTCCCAGGGATTGTCCATGCACTGCTTCAGGCCGAGCGAGATGCGGCGCTTGTCGGGATCGACCTCCAGCACCATGACCTCGACTTCCTGGCTGGTCGAGACGATCTTGCCGGGATGCACGTTCTTCTTGGTCCAGCTCATCTCGGAGACGTGGACCAGGCCCTCGACGCCGGGCTCGAGCTCGACGAAGGCGCCGTAGTCGGTGATGTTGGTCACCCGGCCGGTGAACTTGGTGTCGACCGGGTACTTCATCTCGACGCCTTCCCACGGATCCGCCTCGAGCTGCTTCATGCCGAGGGAGATGCGCTGGGTCTCGCGGTTGAAGCGGATGACCTGGACGTTCACGGTCTGGCCGACGTTCAGGACCTCGGTCGGGTGGTTGACCCGGCGCCAGGAAATGTCGGTGACGTGCAGGAGGCCGTCCAGGCCGCCGAGATCGACGAACGCGCCGTAGTCGGTGATGTTCTTGACCACGCCCGAGAGGATCTGGCCTTCGGACAGGGTGGCGAGCAGCTCGTTCCTCTGCTCTGCGCGGCTCTCTTCGAGCACGGCACGGCGCGACACCACGATATTGCCGCGCCTCCGGTCCATCTTCAGGATCTGGAAGGGCTCGTCCTTGTTGAGCAGCGGCGAGACGTCGCGCACCGGGCGGATATCCACCTGGCTGCCCGGCAGGAAGGCGACCGCACCGCCGAGATCGACGGCGAACCCGCCCTTGACCCGGCCGAAGATATGGCCCTGCACCTTGGCGGTGTTGTTGAACGCCTTTTCCAGCTTGTTCCAGCTTTCCTCGCGGCGCGCCTTGTCACGCGACAGAATGGCCTCGCCATTCTTGTTCTCGAAACGCTCGACATAGATCTCAAAGCTGTCGCCGACCTTGACCTCGACGGGACTGCCCTGGGTCGAAAATTCCTTGATCGGCACACGTCCTTCGGCCTTCAGTCCGACATCGACGACGGCTTCGTCATTGTCGATGGCGATCACGGTGCCGGTGACGACGGTCCCTTCGATCTTGTCTGTCTGCTGGAAGCTTTCTTCCAGCATCGCGGCGAAGTCTTCAACGGGCGCTTGCTGGTTGGCTACGGTCTCGGCTGCGGTCATAAGTTCGTCCTAGGTCCACGCGTGACGGGATGTCCCGCCGCGAACTGCCGGCGTCGAAACGCCGGGTTGGGGTTGATCGGTCGTGTCAGCGATGCGTCGATGATCAGGCGGCAGTCCTGCGCTTGGCGATGAACGCCTTCGCATTTTCGAACGCCCCCTCGATGGATTGTTCCGTGGTATCGAGTATGAACGCGTCCTCTGCCGGCACCAACGGCGCGACCGCACGCGAACGATCGCGTGCGTCACGCTGACACAGCTCTTCTAAAACACGCTCATATATAGCGGCAACCCCGTGCTCCTGCAACTGCTTGCAGCGCCTTTTCGCGCGCTGCTCGACGCTCGCGGTCACGAAGATCTTGTGGGTGGCGTCCGGGCGCACCACCGTGCCGATGTCGCGCCCGACCAGAACGGCACCCTTGCCCTCCTCGCCGAAGCGCCGCTGGAAGGTCAGGAGCGCCGTGCGCACGGCGGGAAGGACCGCCACCCTGGACGCGGTCTGGCCGATGATCTCGGTCATCAGGACCTCGGGATCGAGGTCGTCGACGCTGATCGAGGCGGCCGCTTTCGCAGCCGCATCCTCGTCATCGGCGGAGGCGCCCTGGTCCAGGAGCCGGCGCGCGGTCGCGCGGTAGAGCAGGCCGGTGTCGAGAAAGGCGAGGCCGAGGTCCTCGGCCAGCCTGGAGGCGAGCGTGGTCTTGCCCGACCCCGCAGGGCCGTCGATTGCGATGATGCGTTTCGCTGTCTGGGTCATGTCGTCCTGGTTCTGATGTCCTTCGAGAGGCGTCGTGCGGCGGTCAGGCCACCTGGTCGATCCGGGCGCCGAGGCCGTTCATCAGCGTGACGAAGCCC
This sequence comes from Alphaproteobacteria bacterium, assembly GCA_041398025.1. Taxonomy (GTDB): domain Bacteria; phylum Pseudomonadota; class Alphaproteobacteria; order Geminicoccales; family Geminicoccaceae; genus JANQPX01. The sequence continues at coordinate 79,641 of JAWKVM010000033.1, read as the reverse complement.
GGAAAGCTGGTGTCGATGGTCTCGGCGCCCGTGACCTCGATCGGTCGCTGCGAGACGCAGCCCAGCACCAGAAAACTCATGGCAATGCGGTGATCGTGGGCGGCGTCGATGGTGCAGCCGCCGGGCGGCGGGCCATCGCAGCCCTCGACGGTCAGGCTGTCCTCGCCCATCTCGACCCGGACACCCGCCGCCTCGAGCCCGGCGGCGATCACGGCGAGGCGATCGCTCTCCTTGACGCGCAACTCGGCAAGGCCGGTCATGCGCGTCCGGCCGCGCGCGCAGGCGGCCGCCATGGCGAGGATCGGATATTCGTCGATCATCGAGGGCGCGCGTTCCGGCGGCACGTCGATCGAAGAGAGGCGGCTGTGCTCGACCTCGATCCGGGCGGCAGGCTCGCCCGCGGCGAGCGCGGTCCCGTCGATCCTGATCGCAGCACCCATTTCCTCGAGACAGGTGAAAAGCCCCGTGCGCAGCGGGTTCTGGCCGACATGCGCGATGCGGATGGACGAGCCCTGCAGGAGCGTGGCCGCAACCATCAGGAAGGCTGCGGACGACGGATCGCCGCTCACGGCAAGATCGGTCGCCGCGAGCTCGGGCTGGCCGGTGACGGTGATCGCCGAGCGCCCGTCATCGAGCGCTTCGGTGACCACCTCGGCGCCGATATGGCGGAGCATGCGTTCGGTGTGGTCGCGGGACGGCGCCGGCTCGATCACCGTGGTCCTGCCGGGTGCGTGCAGGCCGGCGAGCAGCACGGCCGATTTGACCTGGGCGGACGCGACCGGCTGCTCGTAGGTGATCGGGATCAGCGAGGTCCTGCCGGTGATCGCGAGCGGCAGGCGATCGCCGCTTCTGGCGAGGAAGGAGGCGCCCATCTCGCCGAGCGGCCGGATCACGCGGCCCATCGGGCGCTTTCGAAGCGACGCGTCGCCGGTGAGAAAGCTGGTGAAGCCTTGGCCCGCGAGGAGCCCGGTCAGGAGCCTGGCACCCGTGCCCGCATTGCCGAGATCGAGCACCCGGTCGGGCTCGGCAAGGCCGCCGACGCCGACGCCCTGCACATGGTAGGCGCCGTCGTCGCCTTTCTCGATGCCGACGCCGAGCGCGCGAAGGGCGGCGAGGGTGGCGAGCACGTCCTCGCCCTCCAGGAGGCCGGTGATTCTGCTCTCGCCGACGGTCATGGCAGCCAGCATCAACGCCCGATGCGACAAGGACTTGTCGCCCGGAACCTGCACCTCGCCCTTCAGCGCCTCGGCGGCTCTGGCCCGCAAACGCACGCTTGCCTAACCCTCTTTTCCGTGTTTTTCAGGCCGAGGTCGCGAAAATTCGTCCACAGCCCCGTTTCTTGCCGAATTTGCTTTTGACAGTTTCCGCGGATCATGGCAATCGCTTCTCCCTCGAAAACCTGTCATCTCAATACCGTTAGGAGTGCCGCGTGGCGAAGCCCGAGTGGGGAACCAAAAGGGTCTGTTTGAATTGCAGTGCTCGTTTTTACGACATGATGCGCGATCCGATCGTCTGTCCTTCCTGCGAGACCGTGTTCGATCCGACAGCCCATCTGAAGACGCGTCGGACGCGTTCGTCGACCAAGGTCGCCGCTGAGGAGAAGAAGGCGACCAAGAAAGCGGTCGAGGTCGAAGAGGACGACGATCTCGAGATCGAAGAGGATGACGACATCGTTCTCGACGACGATGACGACGAGGATCTCAATGACGACGACGATATCGACGGCGACGACGTCCCCGACGATGCCGTCGGCGATGATGACGACGACGATGACGACGAGGAAAATCAGAACGCCATCGAGGACGTTTCCGAGCTCGGCGACGACGATGTCAGCGACGTGATCGACGCCGATGTCGAGAACGACGAGACCTCGCACTGAAGACGTTTGCGGAGGGCCGGTCCAACTTTGGTCCCGGCCTCCAATTTAGCCTTGCAAAGGTCTCCGTCATGTCCTAACTCATCGGGCCTGGACGCGATCCCCCGCGGTCGCGCCGGAAAAAAAGGGGCCATAGCTCAGTTGGGAGAGCGCTTGAATGGCATTCAAGAGGTCGGCGGTTCGATTCCGCCTGGCTCCACCAACCCTCGGCGAGGGTTGGCCTGACCTCACCTTCGAACGCTGATCCGGCGTTCGCGGATTTGTCTCCGACATCCTTCGAAGGTATGATCTGGCCGTGACGGTGTCGCGTATCGCCGCCGTCAGAAAAAGCGTCCGAGAATGGCGATCAGCAGCGCCGGCGCGCCGGCCGCTGCCCGCGCGAACAGCACGATCACCGGTCCCTGCTCGCCGGCCGTGACCATCACCATCAGGGCGACCGCGGCGAACACCACGCTGAAGAGCAGCAGGGTGCGGATCGTCTGAGGGCTGGTCAGCAGCAGCAGGACGAACGCCGCGATGGTCATGATCAGGACCGTAGCACCCAGGCTGACATGGCGAAGGCCGGTCGAGAGGTCAGGGGCTTGCCAGAGCGTGCCGAAAGCGGCGTTGCTCAAAATGAACACGGCGAGCGTCATCAGCCCGAGCATGAAAAACTCGGTAATGACGGCGCCGATGGTGTTCAGCATGCACGGAAGGTGGTCAAACCTCGTGATCGGCTCGATGGGGCGGAGCGCTTCGCGCTGGGCCCTCACCCGCCGGAGGGTCGCCGGCAGACGTCCTATGAACACCACGAGCGCCAGGAAGACGGTCAGCCAAAAATAGTACACTGTATTTTTGTTGTTTCCGCTTCATAGACGCCAAATCACGCTCGAAAAGTTGTAAAAAACAAGCGCGGTTAATTAGCGGATATTGCAACTATTGGCGAGTAATTTTTTCGGAGGTGAAAATGATCGGAAAATAACTTTTGCTTTTATCTCCAATTAGTTTGGATTTTTACTAAATTTAGAATTTTTAAGAGACCGCAGGTTGAGGAATTTCAACTTTTGCAGATATCCCGTCGCCGGAAATTTGACCACCGATAGAGCGAGGTCTGGGATCGTCGATCACGACAGCTTGAACCGATTGTGCTCGGACTGGGCGTGATCCGTCGGTTCGGGCTATGCTGCCGGATGCTCGAACGCGCGCTCGCTTTGCTCCTGTTGACCATGGCCTCGCCGCTTGCCGCCGAGACCGCCGTCATGCGCCACGAGGTGGGGCCCTGGCCCGTGGTCTCCCGGCTGATCGGCTATGGCGAGCGCCTCTGGTTCGCGAACAGCGTCAAAGGCGTGAATCACAACTCCGCCGACCTCTACAGCCTGCCGATCCAGGGCGGATCGCCGCGCTATGAGGGGCATCTGTTCAGCCAGGACGCCGGCGATCCCGTCGTGCATCGGGGTCTTCTCTACTGGCCGCTCGAAGACGCGCGCATCGAACCCGGCATCGGCGCCTTCGACGTCACCGACGGCGAACGCTGGGAACACGGCCTGATCCCGACCGAGCAGGCCTTCCACACCCATGCGATGGCTGTCGCTGGCTCCAGCCTCTACGCGGCGCCGTCCGCCTGGAAGGCGTCGATCGCCCGCTCCGACGATGGTGGTGCGCACTGGCGGACCGTCTATCTGCACCCGACACCGGAGCGCCGCGTCAGCCGCATCACCAGCCTGGTGGTCACGGACCACGGCGTTTACGGGAGCTTGAACGCGCCCGAAGGCCGGAGCCTGATCCGGGTCGACGACGGTTCCGGCAAGCCCCTGCCAGGCTGGCCAAGCGGGTACAGCCACGGGCTGACCGTTCATCAAGGCTCGCTGTTCGGCATCGCCGGCCGAGCCGATGCCGGCGGCATCTGGCGATCGGACGGGGAAAAATCCGAAAAAATCTGGACGCCGCCTTCGGGCTGGACGCTGCAGGCGCTGGCCAGCGACGGCGAGCGGCTGTGGATGGCCGGCGACGGCGCGGACGGCGCTTCGCTCTGGGGCAGCGCCGACGGCCGGGACTGGATCGAGACCGCCCGCCTCGATGGCGGCAGCCCGCGCGATCTCCTCGCCTATCGCGGCGTGATCGCGGTCGGCGGGCGAGGGGCGAACGACCGGGGCGTCCTTTGGATTCTCAGGCAGTCATCCATGCCTCGACAAGCACCGGTCCCGTCTCGATGGCCGTCACTCGCGCGGAAGGCGGTGGACGGCTTCGACTGGGAGGCGGCGGCCGCGCGCCTCGATCGCCTGCTCGCCGATCCCCAGGCCTATGAGCGCCGCGGCGAGCCGCTGGAGCGGGCGCTGCTGGCCCTGCCGCAGGCCGGCGTGCCGCCGGATTTCTACCCTGATCGGCTGAAAAGCCCGATGCCCTCCGATCCCCTGCCGATGTTCGGCGGCATCGTGCTCGACCGGATGGCCGACTTCGCGCGCTGGCGTCTCTACGAAGCCATGGGCAGCAGCCGCTCGGGCAAGGTCGATCCTGCCGACATCCTCATGGCCTGGGACTACACCCCCAACCGCCCGTTCAAATTCTTCTCGACCCCGGAAATCGCCATCTGGGCCGCGGGTCGGGTCGGCAGGGCCGGTAACCCCATTTTGGCGGCGCTGGTCCGCCGTCTCGAAGACGACGCCACGCCGCTCTGGCTCAAGGGGGACGCCGCCGGTGCGTTGTTCGCGATCACCGGCGAGCGCTTGGGCTATGATGCCAAAGCGTGGCGCGGCTGGCTGGAGGGGCGGTCTTAGTGGTATGACCTCGTCGGACGATGTCGTTGGCCGGGCGTGCACCATGTTGATTTCATGCCTGTTTACCGAACGCTGGGTGAATTCAACAATGTGGCCACACCATTAGCATGCGCTCATATTCTCTGGCCTTGGCCATCGCTTTAGGGGCCGTCGGGACTGCGCTGGCGGCCGATGGCGCATTCGTCGCCATCGACGGCGGCATGCTGATCACCGGCGATCGAGACGGTGATGCGAACGAGGTCGAGAGCGAGGTCGAGATCCAGCCCTTCCGCCTGATGCGTCATGAGGTGACCAACAGGGCGTTCGCGGCCTTCGTCGATGAGACCGGCCATATCACCGATCCCGAAAGGCACGGCGCCGGCTATGTCTGGAACGGGCGCTGGCAGCGGATCGAAGGCGCGGACTGGCGGCATCCCTTCGGCCCCGGCTCGGACATCGCGGGCAAGGCCGATCACCCCGTGATCCAGGTCTCCAAGAACGATGCCGAGGCCTTCTGCGCGCATTTCGGCTGGCGTCTGCCCACCGAAGAGGAGTGGGAATTCGCGGCGCGTGGCGAGGACCATCGGCGCTATCCCTGGGGTGACACCCCACCGCAGCAGTCGACGGGCGAGATGCCGCGCGCGAATTTCGGCGCCGAGCGCTGCTGCGCCGCGGATGCGACCGACGGCTACGAGAAGACCGCGCCGGTCGGCCGCTATCCCGCAGGTGCCGGCCCCTTCGGCCATCTCGACCTCGCCGGCAATGTCTGGGAGTGGACCTCCAGCCGTTTTCCGGGCAGGCCCGAGCACGCGGTGATCCGCGGCGGCGGATGGGGCAATGATCCCTACGCCCTGCGCGCCGCCTATCGCCACGGCAATCCTGACGACTACGGCCTCGACATGGTCGGCTTCCGCTGCAGCGAAACCCTGGTGCCCTGAGCGGCGGCGCGCCGCCGCTCGGACTCCTCGCCGGAGCGGCCCCTGGCAGCGGGAAGGGGCGGCACTCGGCACTGACGTGCGCGCCCCGCCCCTTGGCGAAACCGCTAATCGTGCTATCGTTTCCCCAAAGCAATTGCTCAATCAATCGGGAGACTTGATATGTCCTGGAAGGTGCAGACCAGCGTTTTTGCGCTTGCGGTTGCTGCTCTGGCCCTTGCGCCGCCGGCCGACGCCAAGGTCGAAGGCGATGTCATCACCCTCGGCGCCGCGATTTCACTGACCGGCAAATACTCGACCGACGGCATCCATTCCAAGAACGGCTACGACATCGCCATCAAGAAGATCAACGACATGGGCGGGGTCACGGTCGACGGCAAGACCTACAAGCTCGAAGTCGCCTATTACGACGACGAGTCGACCCCGGCACGCGGCGCGCAGCTCGCCGAGCGCCTGATCCAGCAGGACGGCATCCAGTTCATGCTCGGGCCGTACAGCTCCGGCCTGACCAAGGCGATCGCCCCGGTCACCGAGCAGTTCGGCGTGCCCATGATCGAAGCCGAAGGGGCTTCGCGCTCGCTGTTCACCCAGGGCTACAAATACATGTTCGCGGTGCTGTCCACCTCCGAGCAGTATCTGAGCAGCGCCATCGACCTCGCCGCCGAGCAGGCCCGGGCGGACGGCCGCGAGCCCTCGTCCATCAAGGTCGCCATGGCGTTCGAGAACGATCCTTTCTCGCTCGACGTGCGCGCCGGCGTGATGGAGAATGCCGAGACCTACGGCATGCAGATCGTGGTCGACGACAAGCTGCCGCGCGATCTCGCCGACATGTCGGCGACACTGACCAAGGTGCGGGCGCTGAAGCCCGACGTGCTCGTGGTCTCCGGGCATGCCAAGGGTGCTGCCACGCTCGCCCGCCAGGTCGGCGAGATGAACATCCAGGTGCCGATGATCGCGCTCACCCATTGTGAGTCCGCCGACATCACGAGCAAGTTCGGCGATACGGTGAACAACTTCTTCTGCCCGACCCAGTGGGCCGAGACGCTGTCCTATTCGGACCCGTATTTCGGCAGCGCCGCCGACTACGACGCCGCCTTCAAGGAGATGTTCCCGGACTACGACACCGTGCCCTACCAGGCGGCCCAGGCTTCGGCCGCGGTGCTGGTCTGGAAGGACGCCTTCGAGCGCGCGGGCAGCTTCGATGTCGAGACCGTCCGCCAGGCGATCGCCGACACCAAGATGGAGACCTTCTACGGTCAGGTCGAGTTCGCGCCGGAAGGCAACAACATCGCCAAGCCCATGGTGCTGCGCCAGATCCAGGACGGCCAGTACAACGTGGTTGCGCCGACCAAATGGGCGGCTGCCAAGGCCAATCTCGCCTTTGCCCAATAGGCGCTGACGCCGGGAGCGGCGATGGCCGCCGCTCCCCCTTCTTCCTGTCCGGATAGAGTGTGAGCCGCCATGCTCGATAACCTTTCCTTGCTCTATCTCGCCCCGGCGCTGAACCTGCAGCTCCTGTTCGATGGCCTGTTCGTCGGCGCGATCTTCGCGCTCGCCGCCTACGGCCTCGCGCTGGTCTGGGGCGTGATGAACCTGAAGAACCTGGCCCAGGGCGATTTCGTGATCTCGGGCGGCTACATCGCCTGGTGGCTCGGGACGCAGGGCGTCCACCCGCTGTTCGGGCTCCCTGCCGCGGCGGTGATCATGTTCGGCTTCGGCTGGCTGGTCTACCGCGTGGTCATATCACGGGTGGTGGACAAGGATCTGTTCACCTCCCTTCTCGCCACCTTCGGCCTCGCGATCATGATGGCGCAGCTCCTGAACCTGATCTTCGGTCCCGAAACCCGCACCGCCAATGCCGGCTTCGAGACGCTGTTTCTCTTCGACAATCAGGTCACCGTCACCCAGATCCGCATCATCTCGCTGGTGCTTTGCCTCGGCCTCGCCCTCGGTCTCGTCTGGTTCATGAAGACCAGCCGCATGGGCCAGGCGATCCGCGCCACCGCCCAGGACCCGCGCGCCGCCAAGGTCATGGGCATCGACACCGACAGGGTCTACGCCTTCACCTTCTCGCTCAATGCCGCGATCTGCGGCGTCGCCGGCGCCCTGGTGTCGATGATCTGGGTGATCCAGCCCTTCTTCGGCATCACCCATTCGATCCGCGCCTTCGTCATCGTCACCGCCGCCGGCCTCGGCAATCTGCCGGGCGTGGTCATGGCCGGCCTCGGCCTCGGCGTCGCCGAGCAGTTCGGCGGCTTCGTCCTCGGCGCCGAATTCCAGCAGGCGATCGTGGTCGGACTCCTGATCGCGGTTCTGGTCTGGCGCCAGATCCAGATGAGCTGGCACCGCCAGGTGGTGCAGTAATGGGCGATCAGGTGGCAGCCTATGGCCGCAGAGCCGCCTACACGTCCGCCGACATCACGGTCTTCGTCGCCATCCTGGCGATCGGCCTGATCGTCCCCTTCTTCGTCCCGGCCTACACCTTCCAGATCGCCGTCCTCTATCTCATGGTCGTGTTCGCGCTGACCTGGGACATCATGGGCGGCCAGATGGGCTACAACTCCCTCGGCAATATTTTTTTCTTCGGCGCCGGGATGTATGTGTCATCCGTCGTGCAGATCGGCCTTTTCTATGATGTCGCCGAATACACCGCCCATTTCGGCGCCGTCAAAGTCGACTTCACGCCCTTTCAATATTTCACCGGCATGGCCGTCGGGTTGATCGCCGCTGCTGTTGTCTCGGTGCTGTTCGCGATCGTGCTCGGCTGGATCGTGTTCGGCCTGCGCGGCCCCTATTTCGCCATCGGCACGCTCGGCATCGCGATCGCCGCGGGCGAGCTGGTGGGGGCCTGGGACTATGTCGGCGGCGGCGGCGGCATGTCCCTTCCGGTCTATCCGGGGGCGCCCGGCGACCGCGCCTATTTCTTCTACATTCTGAACTTCGGCCTTGCGATCGCGACCTTCCTGTTCCTCCGCTGGCTCTACGGCACGCGCTTCGGCCTCGCGATCAACGCCATCCGCGACGACGAGGAAAAGGCCGAAGGCATGGGCCTCCACACCAAGCGCTACAAGACCGTTGCCTGGTCGATCGCCGCCTTCTTCCTCGGCATCTCCGGCGGCATCTTCGGCAATATGACCGGTTTCATCGAGCCCCTGGAAGTGGCCTTTCCGACAGTCACCTTCGGCATCTTCATGGTGCTGATGGCCCTTCTCGGCGGCAAGGGCACGCTCTGGGGCCCCGTTCTCGGCGCTGCCCTCTTCCACCTCATCAAGGAGGTCACCTGGACCTATCTGCTCGGCTGGCAGTGGGTCACGCTGGGCGCGCTGATCATCGTCAACGTGATCTTCTTCCAGCAGGGCATCCTCGGCTGGGCCATGGAAAAATGGCCCGGATTTTTTGGGATTACCGTCGAGGAAGACCTGACGCCCGAACCGGGCACCGGCGCCAAGTCAACGCAGGTGCCCGCGGCACCCGCGCCATGATCGAAGTCCGCAATGTCTCAAAAAGTTTCGGCGGGGTTCAGGCGAATCGCGACATCTCGATCGACGTGGCCGAGGGCGAGATCACCGGGCTGATCGGGCCGAACGGCTCGGGCAAGACCACGCTGTTCAACTCGATCGTCGGCTATCACCCCATTGATTCCGGGTCCATCCGGTTCAAGGGCCGCGAGATCAAGGATTTTCGCGTGCAGGACATCGCGCGCCTCGGCCTGGTGCGCACCTTTCAGCAGACACGCATCTATTCCAAGATGAACTGCCTCGACAACATGCTGATCTCGGTGCCGCACCGGCGCATGGGCTGGCGCGATATGTTCGGCAGGCAGACGTCGGAGGAGACGGAGAAGGCCGAGCATCTGCTGGAGTTCGTCGGCCTCTACCGCAAGCGTCTGCTTGCCGCCGGCGATCTTTCCTTCGGCCAGCAGAAGCTGCTCGAATTCGCCATGGCGCTGATGAACGAGCCCGAAATCCTGCTGCTCGACGAGCCGACCGCCGGCATCAACCCGACCCTGATCAACGGCCTGATCGACCGCCTGAAGCGCGCCAACACCGATTTCGGCATCACGCTGTTCGTGATCGAGCACAATATGCGCGTGATCATGAACATGGCCGACCGCGTCCATTGCCTCGCCCATGGCGAGCTGCTCGCGTCGGGCCCGCCCGAGGAGATCCAGAACGACCAGCGCGTGATCGACGCCTATCTGGGAGCGCACTGAGTGCTGGGAGCACGGCCTTGACCCAGGAGACAGCGCGAAAAAAAGCGTCAGGCTATCACACGGGCGATGTCGATACCGTCATCTCGGTCGACGATGTCAACCGCCAGGCCAGGGCGATCGCGGAGACCGTGACAAAAGACCAGATCATGGGTCTGGTCGAGGGGGAGCCTTTTCTGCAGCTCCAGGATCTCTGCGCCGGCTACGGCAAGATGGAGATCCTGCACGGCATCGATCTCGCGGTCGGCAAGGGCCAGTCGCTCTGCCTGATCGGCCCGAACGGCGCCGGCAAGTCGACCATCCTGCACGCCATTTTCGGCTTCTGCACCGTCTTCTCCGGCAAGGTCCTTGTGGCCGACGGTAAGGGGCAGCGCGACGTCGCATCCCTGACCTCCAGCCAGAAGCTCAAGGAAGCGGGCATCGCCTACATCCTCCAGGACAAGTCCGTCTTCCCCGGCATGACGGTCGAGGAAAACCTGTGGATGGGCGGCTATCTGATGGACCAGCCCGCCAAGGCCAAGGAGGCGGCCGAGCGCGTCTTCGAGAAATATCCGCGTCTGGCAGAGCGCCGAAAGCACCAGGCCAGGGTGCTCTCCGGCGGCGAGCGCAGGCTCCTCGAAATCTCCCGCGCCCTGGTGATGAACCCCGACGTCCTCCTGGTCGACGAACCGTCGATCGGTCTCGAGCCCCGCTTCATCGACATGGTCTTCGAAATCCTGCACGACCTCCAGCATATCGAGGGAAAAACCATCCTGATGGTCGAGCAGAACGCCAAGAAGGGCCTGGAATTCGCCGACATCGGCTATGTCCTGGTCTCCGGCGAGCTCGCCATCGCCGGCAAAGGCGACGACCTCCTGGAAAACCCCGACGTCGGCCGCCTCTTCCTCGGCGGCTAGGTGCGGCGCGCACCTCGTTGACTTGACGGAGCTTGGTTGGGGCGATGCTGCGATTTCTTGCGGGGCTGCGTCTGCTGGTGATGTCGATGATGGCGTGAATGACGGGCGCAGGTCGGCCCCGTCCCCGTTCGAGGCTCGATCCGCCGGGTGGGCGGCTTTACGGGTGGCGATCACCGGTGGCGAAACAGCCAAGAGTCCGCGTGAGCCGCCTGGCTGTCTCGTATCGTCCACTCTGATCTCTGAACGGCACGCCGCTCCCCCGGCCGGCTCGTCCGGTCTGCAATCGCTCGCCCTGTGTCCCGGCTGGCAGACCCTGTCGTCGTCACCTGCCGGCCGATCCGTCCCTCTTAACCCAATCTTAACCTCGCACTGCCATAGCTCCTGCTGATCCATGTGATCCTGGGACTCCGCCCGCCCGTCGGAAAGGATGGGCAGGGCTCGGACTCCCAGGATCGCATGGACCAGGATGGTGATCTTGGGGCGATCACGTTAAAAAATGATGAAGGAACGTGCGGCTTCGGCGAGGCGGGGCTGGTTTTGAATCGTGACGAGCGGGCGAAGGGGGAGAGCGTGAGCATGGCCATGACCAGGGATGAGCTTCGTGAACGGCTGGCGGCCCGGCCCCGGATCGCACTTGCCCATCTGCCGACACCGCTCGATCCTCTGCCCCGCTTCCGCGACGCGCTGCAAGGCCCGGGAGGTGTCCCCGGCATCTGGATCAAGCGGGACGACATGACCGGGCTCGCTTTCGGCGGCAACAAGACGCGGCAGCTCGAGTTCGTGTTCGCGGACATGCAGCAGCAAGGCGCTGATGTGCTGGTGGCCGGCGCCTACACCCAGTCCAATTGGTGCCGGCAGATGACCGCGGCCTGCAGGAAGCTCGGCCTGGATATCGCGCTGGTGCTGCTGCACGGGGAAAAGGGGCCGGCGCTGCAGGGCAACCTGCTGCTCGACGAGCTGATGGGCGCGGATGTCACCATCGTCGACATCGAGACCATGGAGGATCTGCAGCCGCTTCTCGACGCCAAGGGCGACGCCCTGCGCGCTGCTGGGCGCACACCCTACGTGATGGAACCGCTCGGCGTGGAGAGCCTGGCGATCGGTGCGCTCGGCTATGTCGCGGCGGCCGTCGAGCTGGATGAGCAGCTGGATGCCCTGGATGTGGCGCCCAGCCATCTCTACGTCTGCGGTGCGAACATGACGCCGGCCGGCATGGCGCTCGGCTTCAAGGCGCTCGGGCGGGACATCAGGCTGGTCAACATCACGCCGATCCGCTGGACCGAGCCGCGGGACGAGGGCATCGCGACCATCGCCAACGCCACGGCTGATCTGCTCGGCATCGATGTCCGGCTGGATGCCGGCGAGATCGACAGCCATGACGACTATATCGGCGAGCGCTACGGCGTGGTCAGCGAGGGGGGCCGGGAAGCGCTCAAGCTGATGGCGCGCACCGAGGGGATCATTCTGGACCCGGTCTACAGCAGCAAGGCGCTGGCCGGGCTGATCGACCACGTGCGACGTGGATCGCTGACACGGGACGACACCGTGCTCTTCATCCACACGGGCGGGACACCGGCGCTGTTCGCCTATGCCGAGGATCTCGGGCTCGGCTGAAGGCTTTCGATGTCGCGCAGGCATCCGGCGGCTCGACTTCAGCGTCCCTCCCGCTTACCGTCGACATAAAGAGGGAGGTCGTCGATGTCGTTCGAAACGCCGGATTACATCATTGTCGGGGCAGGGTCGGCAGGATCGGCACTCGCCGGCAGACTGAGCGAGGACGGGCGCACGACCGTGCTGCTGCTCGAAGCGGGGGCTGCATCGCATCCCTTCAGCGCCTTGCCGGTAAGTTTCGGCCTGTTCATCGACCATCCCGGCGTCAATTGGCGTTACAGCTCCGTGCCGGAAGAAAACACGGCGAACAGGCGTATCCCGGTGCCGCGCGGCAAGCTGCTCGGCGGGTCGAGCGCGATCAACGGCCTGGTCTTCGTGCGCGGTCAGCCGCTGGACTACGATAGCTGGGCTCAGATGGGCAATCGTGGCTGGAGCTTCTCGGACCTGCTTCCGGTGTTTCGTCGGATGGAAAACTGGGAAGGCCGCGCGGACGACATGCGCGGTGCTGGCGGACCGCTCCATGTGTCCGAGGTGCCGGACCAGAACCCGCTCTACGACGCGCTGTTCGCTGCTGCCGAGGAAATCGGCATGCCGCGCAATCCCGACTACAACGGCGCGACGCAGGAGGGGGTCTGCAAGACCCAGACGACGATACGGCGCGGCCAGCGCATGAGTGCCGCGCGCTGCTACCTGGAGGCGGCGAAGGAGCGATCGAACCTCCGGATCCTTACCGATGTCACGGTGCAGAGGGTCCTGCTAGAGGGCAAACGCGCCGTAGGGGTCGTCTATCGGCATGCCGGCGGCCGGGTCTCGGTGCGCGCGGGCAGGGAAGTCATCGTCTCGGCCGGCGGCATTGCCTCCCCGCAGCTTCTCGAACTCTCCGGCATCGGTCGCCCCGATGTCCTTGCGGCTCAGGGGATCGAGATCCAGCACCGATTGGATGGCGTCGGCGAGAACCTGCGCGATCACCTGAATGCCCGCATCCAATGGGAGATCATGAAGCCGGGCATCTCCTACAATGAGCGCATGAACGGCCTCGGCAGGGTTCGCGAAGCCCTTCGCTACGCGATCAGCCGCGGCGGCTTCCTGAGCCTGCCCTCGGCGCCTTTGCTCGCCTTCCTTAAAACCCGGCCTGGGCTCGAACATCCGGACATCCAGTGCCACCTCGTACCCTATTCGATCAAGAGTGCCAAACGCCGGGAATTGCATCGCGAGCCCGGCTTTACCACCGCGGTCTATCAGCTCAGGCCTGAGAGTCTGGGCTCCGTCCACATCGCGTCGCCTGATCCGAGGGAGCAGCCTGCGATCCTGTTCAATTTCCTTTCGGACGCGCTCGATCAGCGGACCATGATCGACGGTTTCCGGCTCCTCAGGCGTCTCATTCATGCGCATGCGCTCGATGGGATTCGTGGCGATGAGCTTTCCCCTGGCGCCGAGGTGCAAAGCGACGACGAAATTCTGACCTGGATCCGCGAAAACGCCGAAACCGCCTACCATCCGATCGGCACCTGCCGCATGGGGCCCGAGAGCGGGCTGACGGTGGTCGACGAGCGCCTCCGAGTTCACGGCATCGGCGGCCTTCGCGTTGCCGATGCCTCGATCATGCCGACCATGGTGTCGGGCAACACCAACGCCGCGGCCATCATGATTGGCGAGAAGGCAGCGGAGATCATCCGGGAGGATCAAGCCGCCGGCGCCATCCCGGCCGTCGCATGACCTCTGCCGCCTGGGCTCGGCAACATGCCGGGCCTGATGGCTCCCAAGAGCCGAGCTATCGCCCTCGCCAGAATGTGATCATGGTGCGGCCATGATGATCCTCACCGCACCTGTCATACCAACTCACCTTGGGCATGACCGTTCGCCTTCGGCACGGGCAAGCTGATCAGACCATTTCTCTGCGTTAAGGCTTCGCCGATCGATGTGTGTCACTGTGACAGACTGGTCCATGCGATCCTGGGAGTCCGTCCACCCGCCATAATGAAGGGGGGGGCGAGGCTCGGATTCCCAGGATCGCATGGACCATGAAGAAATTTGGCAGAGCAAGGTTAAGGACGGGTTAAGGCAAAAGCGGCCCGTCCGTTGCCAGGAACGACCGGGAAAAACGGTCATGGCCAGATTGGGCCGGCGCAACCGCTGTTTGCAGGTCACGTCAGGTCCATGTTGACGTCGGGGCTTCCGTTGCCGGCCATCGATGGTATTCGCGGCGCAGAGAACCTCGACCGTGCGTGCTGCTGTCGTCTTGAGGAAGGCTTTGACCTTGGAGAAGGCCCCCCAATGATCCCATGGGGTTCGAAAATGCTTCAGAGGTCGTAGACGGGCTGGATGGCCTCGGTCAGGGTCGAGAGTAGCTCGGGATCGGACCAGCCGACCACGGCGTAGCCGTAGCGGTCGTCGCGCCAGTCCACAAGGTTGAGCTCGCCATCGACCGATGGCGTCGGGCTCTTCGCGCCGCCGGTCGACGGGATGACGCAAAGGGCGAGCGGCCGGTCGTCGGCATCGAGATAGACGAGCTGCGCCACCGGCTCGTCGTTGATCGCGAGGAGGCGCGCACCGGCGAAGGTGACGCCGAAGCGCGTCAGGTCGGGGGCGACGATCTCGCGGCCGAGCATGCCGCTCAGCCACTCCTGGATATGGTCGAGCTCATCCGCGCCGACCTCGACCAGATGCCGCCGCGCAGTCTCGGCATAGACCCGGTGATATTGCGCGATCTGGCCGAGCCAGTTCTTGCTCGCGGCGAGGTCAGCCTCCATGCCGACCAGCTGCTGCAGCGCCTCCTGCCGTCCGTCCTCGGCGGCGGTCAGGCCGACGACCACCGTGCGGAAGCGGCGGTTCATCTCGTCGAGCTCGGCCTGCAGCGACGCCAGCTGCTGCTCGGCCGTGGTCGCGGTGCGTTCCACCTGCTGCCGTTCCGCCTGTAATTGCTGCTTGTCCAGCTCCGCAGCCGCGAGGCGTCGCTCCAGCTCCACCTGCTTGTCCAGTAGGCCGGCGAGCTCCGTCTGGGCGCTCGTGGCGCTCGCCTTGCCCGCTTCCAGCTCGCCGCTGAGGGACGCGATCCGCTGCTCGCGCCGTTCGAGCTCGCCGGTCAGGTCTTCCACCCTGGCGGTCAGCGCCTGCTGCTGGTCCTGAGACTGGCTTTCCGCCTCGGTCAGAGCCTGTCGCGCGTCGGCGAGATCCTTGGTGGTCTGGTCGCGCGCCACCTCGCCGTCCGCGATCTCGGCGCGCTGCTGCTCGAGGCGTTCGCGCAAACGCTGATGCTCATCCTCGAGCGCGGCATAGCGCC
Source organism: Alphaproteobacteria bacterium (assembly GCA_041398025.1). GTDB lineage: Bacteria > Pseudomonadota > Alphaproteobacteria > Geminicoccales > Geminicoccaceae > JANQPX01. The sequence goes on along the minus strand of JAWKVM010000033.1, from coordinate 64,101 downwards.
CTTCGAGGGCGGCGCGCTCGACCTGGAGCTGCTGCAGGCTGTCCTCGTTGGCCAGCAGCCGATCCGCCGTCGCCTGACGCTGGCTGGACGCCTGCTCGGCGATGCCGGCAAGCCGGCTCAGCTCGGCGCGGGCATCGGCGAGCTCGCGCCCCCGGATTTCCGCCTGCTCGGTGGCGCTCGCCAGCACCGCCTGCAGGCGCGTGCGCTCGGTATGGGCATCGTTGTAGATATAGAACAGCGCGCCGCTGCTGATCAAAACCGCGACCGAGGCAGCAGCCGCGAGCGGTCCATAGCTGAAGCGCCTCTGCCCGGGAGCGCCAAGCGTGACCACCTCACCCTCGCCCGGTGCCGCGCCGCCTTCCGCCCCGGCCCTCTCGTCCGAGGCCGGCGTCATCACCGCGACGTCGCTGGTGCCATGCCCCCGGATCAGCGCCACCAGCCGGTCCGGCACCTCGACCGCCGCGACATCGTCCAGGAGTGTATCCAGCCCGGCATTGGTGGCGCGCAGCTCGTCGACGAGCGCGCGCACCGCCGGATCCTCGTCGATCAGCCGGCGCACCATCGCCTCGTCGTCGGCGGTCAGCGGCGCATCGCGGCCCGCCTCCCGGTCGACGAAGGCGACGATCTTCTCGGCCAGCTCGTCGGAGAGGCCGCTATCGGCGAACATGCTCAGGATCCGCCCCCCTGTCTCAGCTCGTCCGCGGCGCGCTTGATCACGGCTTTCGCCCGCGACACCCGGGAGAGCACGGTGCCGATCGGCACCCCGAGTTCATCGGCAACTTCACGATAAGTATAGCCGTAGCTGTGGATCTTCGTCACCAGCGCGAAATCCTCGTCGCTGAGGCGGGCGCAGGCGCGCCTGAGTTCAGACACCATGAGCTGCGCCTCCATCTGGCGTTCGAAGCCGGCATCCGCGACCATGTCCGGCTCCGGCAGCTCCTGTTCCTGACGCTGCCGCCGCTGGCGCAGCTCGTTGAACCAGATGCTGTTCATGATGGTCGACACCCAGCGATCCAGCCGCGTGCCCGGCTGCCATTGATGCGAGCGCGACAGCGCGCGCAGGCAGGTGCGTTGCAGCAGATCGTCGGCCTTGTCGCCGGAGCGGGTCAGATAGAGCGCATGCGCCTTCAGCTTCGGCAGGAGACCGACCAGCTCGTCTTCGATCCGGGGGGCGTCGTCGGCTGAAGTCTGCATCAAGCTTATGGCTGCGGCCCAACGCTGTCGCGTTCCAGGAGGCGGTTTCGACGTCCGAACCGAACGGAGCGGCGGTCACGGAAAGTGTCGTCGCTGCACCGGCACGCGCAGCAAGGGATGGCGATCTCCATCCCAGCGGGAGAATAAGCCCTGAATTCGCGTGCCGAGCAGTATAGAACATGATCATAGCGTATTTATCGCAAATTGTCGAAGCCGAAGCGCCATGACGTGATGAACACCCGGCTCTCCGATTTTATTGCGGCTTTTCGCGATTTTTCCGCCGACGGCGAATTTTTTAGCTTTTGCCGCTCTGTCCCCGGGTTTTCGCGCACCGGCTCCAGGGGGGCATCCTGCCCTGCGTTAAAAAATTTTAAAAAATTTAGCAATAAAAGCGAACGCTCGAGTGTCCTGGTAGGTCATGCGTCCTTCGATCGATGCGCTGCTTCGGCATCGAAGGGACGCTGGAGGGCATGACATGACAGGAATGCTTGACACGATCTCCGATCACCGGGCGGCCGGCGAGCGCATCGACGCCGGCCGCCACCCGGCGAAGGGGCCGATCTTTCCGACGCTGCGCCCGGCCATGGTCACCAGCCGGCTGTCGATGGTCGGCATGGCGCTCGGCTATCTCGGCCTGGTGGCGATGTTGTCCACGGCCCCCTACTGGCATCAGGCCATGGCTCCCCATCAGAGCCATGTCGCCGCCTGCACGGACGTCGGCGGCAGCCGCTGACGCAGGCAGGTGATTGCCCTTTTGATCCAAATTTTCTAAAATAAAGAGAGTTTACAAGGAAATAGCTGCAGCGATGTGCCGGCGCCGTCGGAATGGCTGTTTGAGCCCGAGCGCCGCCCACGCCGCCCCACGCCGAAAGTCAGATGCCGCCACGACGATGACCAGACGACGGCCCAGCGCGCGACCGGTGCCAGCGCATGCACCCCGTCGGCCGGTGGCCGGGCCGCCGGTCGGGGACGGGTCGACCGGTCTCTGGTATGCCGCCCTGATCGGCGCCGTTCTGCTGATCGCGCTCGGCCTCTACGCCCTTCATCTCTATCGGCAGGCCATGGAATGGCAAGACGCCGCCGATCAGCTCACCATCGGCCAGGAGCTGCTGCGCGCCGATCGTGACGAGATCCTGGAAAAGGCGAGGGACCGCGAGGTGACGCTCTCGACGCTCGAAGCCGCGCGCGAGCAGGACCGCCTAAGGCTGGCCGGCCTGGAGGAGCAGCGCCGCCGGCTGCAGGCGGACGTGCTGCGGCTGACCCAGGACCTGGCGCGCAGCGAGCGGCAGGGTGCTGGTGCCGCGCCGGATGCCTCGGGGCACGACCAGGAGCGCCGGCAGCTTGACCGGGACCTGCCAGACGCGGCGCCGAGGTCGAGCGTCTGAACCAGGCTCTCGCCGAAAAGACCGCGAGCCTCGACAAGGCGGTCGCGGATCTCGACAGGCTGCAGGCGGCGACGGACGACTTGGTACGGGCGCAAGGTTCGCTCGAGCAGGGAGAGGCGCAACTCGCCGCAGAGCTTGCCCGCGCGCCGTGACGACGAACGCCGGCGTCAGATCATGCGCGGGCACCAGGCGAGCCTGGGCGAGATCCAGGCCCTATATCGCCGAGCTCGGCCCCGGGGACTGGAGCGTGATCGAGGACTGGCTTGCCGTGCAGCTCGGCCGGCCGATGGCGCTTCCGGATCTGAGCGCGCGCGGCTTTTTCACCACGAGGGGGCAAGGCTGATCGGCAGCGCGGATGGCCCGCCCATGGTCATGCTGCTCTACGCCGACGCCGAGGACCGTCGGTCAGCCTCACGATCGTCAAGATCGCGCCGCGGCGAACGCTGGCCGAGCGCCGGGAAGGCGGGCTGAACTGGCTGGAATGGCGGGAAGAGCGCCATGCCTTCACCCTGGTGGGCGCGACCGATGGGGCGGTGCTGCAGGCGGTCGCCATCGATCTGATCAACCAGCCGCCCAGACAGAGCGCCGATGCGCCGGTGCCGGCGAGCCGGCATGTGCGCCCGAGCTTCCGTCCGGACGACAGGACTTGATGCCGGGCGGGCGCCGGTGCCAGGATCCCGCAGCATGAGGGAAGAAAAAGGAGTGCGCATGCTCGATCTCTATGTCGACGCCGACGCCTGTCCGGTGAAGGAGGAGATCTACCGCGTAGCCGAGCGCTATCAGATCAAAGTGTTCGTGGTCGCCAACAGCTGGATGCGCGTGCCCGACGATCCCAGGATCGAGCTGGTCATGGTCGCGGACGGCCTCGACGTCGCCGACGACTGGATCGCCGAGCGCGCCGGCATGGGTGACATCGCGATCACCGCTGATATCCCGCTCGCCGCGCGCTGCATCAGGAACGGCGCGCGTGCGATCGGTCCGAGCGGTCAGCCCTTCAGCGAAGACGGCATCGGCGACGTGCTCGCCACCCGCAATCTCATGACCGAGCTGCGCGAAACCGGCGAGATCCGCGGCGGCGGGCGCCCCTTCACCAGGCAGGACCGCTCGCGCTTTCTGCAGGAGCTGGACAAAGCGATCCAGGCGATCAGGCGCACGGGCCGGTGACATCCGACACGTGCGGTCCCGTCGTCGGAGCCAGGTTTCCAATTTTTTTCGCGATAAAATTGGCGGCCATCGCGTGCCATATTTGGGCAGAAGGCTGCATTTCGTGCCCGCGTGCGTGACGCGCCTTCATTCCTTCTTTAGACGTCCAAGCTCGCTTGTGGCTTTTCCGATGGCTTCCATCAGATCAGCCAGCGGCATCTTCGCATCATCGATGTTGCGGCAGAAGTCGAAATCATCTGCGGACCTCTCGCGGAAAGAATGAAGGGATATCTCAAACATTCCTTGCCCATTTTCCTGGCTGACAATAACGCCTCCTTTTCCCGGAAAACGGATCTCTGCAATAAGATCTTTGTATTCGTCGGCTGATCCTATTGATAATTTATAAGTTTTCTCCTCCTTCATGTAATCCTTACCTTCCTTACAATTTGGCGGTCTGAGAACTGGCCTGTCGTCAGCCCTCGCCGTCCGGCTCTCTCTCGTGCTCGTCCGGGTCGAGCAGGCGGTGCAGATGCACCACGAAATAGCGCATATGCGCATTGTCGACCGTGCGCTGCGCGGCTCCCCGCCAGGCCTTTGCGGCTTCCTTGAAATTCGGGTAGATGCCGACGATGTCGAGCTCTTCGGTGTTCTTGAACTCGACCCCGTCCAGATCCTTCAGCTCGCCGCCGAAGACCAGATGGAGAAGCTGCTTGCTCATGCCCGTCCTCTTTTCCGCTGCCGAAACCTGATCGCCGATCGCTCGGAATTGCATAACCTTGCCTGCGGATCGTCGCAATGTTGTTGATTTCCCACGCAATCCAGTTGCAATTCCAAACGCCTCGCCTAGGCTGATGGAAACTGGCTCGACTCCGGGAGACAATGATGAAAAAGGCACTTCTTGGCGCGCTGGCGGGCGCGGTTCTGGCGATCGGTGCGGGGGCGGCGGGCGCCCAGGACTTCCAGCCGGCGATCATCTACGATCTCGGCGGCAAGTTCGACAAATCCTTCAACGAGGCCGCCTATAACGGTGCCGAGCGCTTCAAGGACGAGTCCGGCGTCGAGTATCTGGAGTTCGAGGTCACCAATGAAAGCCAGCGGGACCAGGCGCTTCGGCGCATGGCGCGCCGCGGCGCCACCATCGTGGTCGCCGTCGGCTTTTCCTACGCCACGCCGCTCGAGACCATCGCCGCCGAGTTCCCGGACACCAAGTTCACCATCATCGACTCGGTGGTCGAGCAGCCGAACGTGCAATCGGTCGTGTTCAAGGAGCATGAGGGGTCTTTCCTGGTCGGCATGGCCGCGGCGCTCAAGTCCGAGACCGGCAAGGTCGGCTTCGTCGGCGGCATGGACATTCCGCTGATCCGCAACTTCGCCCACGGCTACGAGCAGGGCGTGAAATATGTCGACGAAAACGCTGAGGTGTTCGTCAACATGACTGGCACCACGCCCGCGGCCTGGAACGATCCGGCCAAGGGCGCCGAGCTCGCGCAAAGCCAGTTCGATCGCGGCGCCGATGTCGTTTACGCCGCAGCCGGCGGCACCGGCCTCGGCGTCCTCCAGACCGCGGCCGACAGCGGCAAATTCTCGATCGGCGTGGACAGCAACCAGAACTATCTGCATCCAGGCTCCGTCCTGACCTCGATGCTCAAGCGCGTCGACGTCGCCGTCTACAACGCCTTCAAGACCGCGCAGGACGGCAGCTGGCAGCCCGGCACCCAGAGCCTCGGCCTCGCCGAAGAGGGCGTCGGCTATGCCGTCGACGAGAACAACGAAGCCCTGATCACCGACGACATGAAGGCCAAGCTCGAAGACGCCAAGGCCAAGATCATCGCCGGCGAATTGGAGGTCACCGACTACTACTCCACCCAATAATCCGGGGCGGATCTCCTTATATGGCCGCTGACGCCACATCGCCTGCGCGAGGAGGCACGGCCTCTGCGGTCCAAGTCGAGCCGGGCAGCGCTGCTGCCCCCGCCATCGAGTTGAAGGGGATCAGCAAGAGCTTCGGACCGGTGCACGCGAACCGGGACATCGACCTGCTGATCCCCAAGGGCACGATCCACGGCATCATCGGCGAGAACGGCGCCGGCAAGTCGACCCTGATGAACATCCTCTACGGCTTCTATCAGGCCGACAGCGGCAGCATCAGCGTCGACGGTGCCGAGGTCGACATCAAGACGCCGGAGGATGCGATCAAGGCCGGCATCGGCATGGTCCACCAGCATTTCATGCTGGTCGAGCCGTTCACGGTTTTGGAAAATCTGCTGCTCGGCGCCGAGGGCGGCTTCACCCTCGAAGCCGGAATCGAGAAAGCCCGCCAGGAGATCGTCGCGCTCGAGCGGGATTACGGTCTCGAGGTCGACCTGGATGCCCGGATCGAAGACTTGCCCGTCGGTGTCCAGCAAAGGGTCGAGATCCTGAAGGCGCTGTTTCGCGGAGCGCGCATCCTGATCCTCGACGAGCCCACGGGCGTGCTCACGCCGCAGGAGGCGGACGATCTGTTCCGCATTCTCGACAACCTGAAGACCCAGGGCCGCACCGTCGTCCTGATCACCCACAAGCTTCGGGAGATCATGGCCGCGACCGACAATGTCTCGATCATGCGCCAGGGCCAGATGGTCGCGCATCGCAGAACTGCCGAAACCTCCACCGAGGAACTCGCCGAGCTCATGGTCGGGCGGAAGGTTCTGCTGCGGGTCGAGAAGGACATAGCACGTCCAGGCGCTGATGTGCTCGGTGCGTGACTTGTGGTCCGCAGATGCCGTCATCCAGCGTGGGGTAAAGGTGTTTTTCGACGTGCGCGCTTTGGCGAGATCGTCGGCATCGCCGGCGCGGCCGGCAACGGTCAGTCCTTCCTGCTCGAAGCGCTGACCGGCATCCGACCGTTCGAGAGCGGTTGTGTGACGATCGCTGGAAAAAGTCTTGACGCTGCTGCGGCTCGTACGCGCCTGGAACATCTGGTCACGTGCCCGAGGACCGCCTGCGCATGGGCCTGGTTCGCGGCTTTCCCGCCCACGAAAACGCCATCCTCGGGCATCACGAGGACAAAGCCTACTGTCAGAAGGGCTTTCTGGAGCATTTCGGCATCATCAAGACCACCCGCGACTGGATGCAGTCCTACGACGTCCGTCCCTGCGATCCCGACCTGAAGGCCGGCTCGTTTTCCGGCGGCAATCAGCAAAAGCTCGCAGCTCGCGCGCGAGATGGAATATCATAGACCCATTCTTCTGGTGGTCGGCCAGCCGACCCGCGGCGTCGACATCGGCGCGATCGAGTTCATCCACAAGCGCTTGATCGCCATGCGCGATGCCGGCAAGGCCGTCCTCCTGGTCTCGGTCGAGCTCGATGAGATACTTTCCCTTGCCGACCGCATCCTGGTGATGTTCGACGGCGTTTTCACCGGCGAGCTGGACGCGGCCGAGGCGGATGAGCGAAAAGTTGGCCTGCTGATGGCCGGCGTTGCGGACGCGGCGGCCTGATGGCGCGGCGCGCGGCGAGCTTCCGGCCTGCGTCAATCTCTTTTCTGGCCTGATCCTGCCCTCAACCCGCCGCCGCCTTTCTGGTTTCCGGCCTGACCGTGCTGGCGCTCGGCGAGAACCTGTTCCAGGCGGTCGAGCTCCTGGATCTTCGGCGCCTTCGGCCAGGTATGGAGGCGATCGGCTACACCCTGTTCTACGCCACCAATTTCATCTTCACCGGCCTCGCGGTCGCCATCGCCTTCTTCTCATTGCGGCCTGTTCAACATCGGCGGCGTGGCTGGTGGGCCTATGTCGCCGGCCTTGGCGTTACCCTGGTCGGCCTCTATCTCGGCTTTCTCCTTCATCATCGTGCGTGTTCCCGATCGCGATCGCGGTCGCTGCCGCGTTCGGCGGCTTCTGGGCCTTCATCCCGGGCTGGCTGCAGGCGAGGCGCGGCAGCCACGTCAGATCACCACCTCATCATGTTCAACTTCATCGCCGCGGCGCTGATGACCTATATGGTGGTGAACGTCCTGATCCGACCGGGCTCGCAGATCCCGGAAAGCGGTCGGTACGCCGACAGCGCGTTGTTTCCCAAAATCCACGAGATGCTCGCAGCCTTTGGCATCGAAATCAGCAGCTCGCCCCTGAATCTCGCCTTCGTCATCGCGCTGATCTGCTGCGTCGCTTTCTACGTCTTCGTCTGGAAGACGAAATGGGGCTACGCGATCCGCGTCACCGGCGCCAACGAGAACGCCGCGGTCTATGGCGGCATCTCGCCGGCGCAGCAGATCATGATCGCCATGACCATCTCCGGGGCGCTTGCCGGCGGCGTCGCCCTCAATGAACTCCTCGGCTCGCAGCATCGCCTGATCCTCAACTTTCCGAGCGGCTACGGCTTCGTCGGCATCGCCGTCGCCCTCATGGGCCGCAATCATCCCATCGGCATCATTCTCGCATCCCTCCTGTTCGGCGCCCTCTACCAGGGGGGCTCCGAGCTCTCCTTCGACATGCCGACCATCAGCCGGGACATCGTCGTGGTCATCCAGGGCCTGGTGATCCTGTTCGCAGGCGCCCTCGAGCACATGTTCCGCCCCTCGCTCGAAGCCTTGTTCGCCAGGCCCGAGCGCGCCGAGGCGACAGCCTGATGGATTTTTTTCTCCAGGCCGTCCTCCTTTCCGACAGCACCATCCGCCTCGCCGTGCCGCTGATCCTCGCCTCGCTCGCCGGCCTGTTCGCCGAACGCTCCGGCGTCGTCGACATCGGTCTCGAAGGCAAGATGCTCGGCGCCGCCTTCGCCGCCGCCTCCACCGCCTTCGTCACCGACTCGGCCCTCGCCGGCCTCCTCATGGGCATCGTCGTCTCGATCGGCCTCTCCATGATCCATGGCTTTGCCTGCATCACCCATCGCGGCGACCAGGTGGTCTCGGGCATGGCGCTCAACATCATGGTCGCCGGCCTTGGCCCGACCCTCGCCGAGGCCTGGTTCCGCCAAGGCGGGCGCACGCCGGGGATCGGCGCCGAAGCCCGTTTCACCTCGATCACCCTTCCGTTTGCAGACGCCCTGCGCGACGTCCCCGTCATCGGCCTGATCTATGCCGAACTGATCAGCGGCCACAACATCCTGGTCTACCTCACCGCCGCCATCGTCCCGCTGGTCGCCTGGATCGTCTACCGGACCCGCTTCGGCCTTCGCCTGCGCGCCGTCGGCGAGAACCCGAGCGCCGTCGACACGGCAGGCATCAGCGTCACCGCGATGCGTTACAAGGCGCTGGTCTTCACCGGCATTCTCTGCGGCATTGCCGGCGCCTATCTATCCACGGCCCATGGCTCCTCCTTCATCCGTGACATGACCGCCGGCAAGGGCTATCTGGCGCTTGCCGCTCTCATCTTCGCCAAATGGCGCCCCGTGCCCGCTTTGTTCGCCTGCTTGTTGTTTGCCTTCACCGACGCCGTCCAAGTTCGACTTCAAGGGGTACCCTTGCCGATCGTCGGCACGGTGCCGACCCAGGCGATCCAGGCTTTGCCCTATATCGCCACCGTGCTGCTGCTCGCTGGCTTCGTCGGCCGCGCGGTCGCCCCCAAAGCCATCGGTCAGCCCTATATCAAGGAAAGATGAAAGAACTCTTAACCATGGCGCGTCAGGCGTTCGACAACGCCTACGCCCCCTATTCCAACTTCAAGGTCGGCGCGGCGCTGCGCTCGGAGTCAGGAGAGATCTACGCCGGCGCGAACGTCGAGAACGCCGCCTATCCCATCGGCAACTGCGCCGAGGCCAGCGCGATCGCGGCGATGGTCGCCGCCGGCGAGCGCAGGATCGTCGAGGCCGCCGTGGTCGCCGAGGGCGAGCGCCTGTGCACGCCTTGCGGCGGCTGCCGCCAGCGCCTCGCCGAATTCGCCGGCCCCGACCTCCCGATCCACCTCGCCAGCCCCGACGGCCACCGCCAGACGCTGACCCTCGGCGAGCTGCTTCCGCATGCCTTCGATCTGGCGAACGCCGGCGACGGCCTTCCGCACGACAACACTGTCATCAACATCATTCGCCAGCGCAAAGTGAACGCCGCCCCGCGGCTGGGGCTGATCCTGGGCTCGGGGCTTGGCGGGTTGGCGGACAGCATCGAGGGCACGGTCGCCATCGACTATGCCGATCTTCCCGGTTTTCCGCGCCCTAGCGTCGAAGGGCACAGCGGCCGTCTGGTGCTCGGGACGATCGAAGGCCTGGAGGTCGCCTGCCTCCAGGGCCGCGTCCACCTCTATGAGGGCAAGCCAGCCTCCGCCTCCCTGATCCTGGTCCAGACCCTTCGCGATCTCGGCTGCGAGACCCTGATCGTCACCAACGCCGCCGGTTCGCTGCGCAAGGACGTCAGTCCGGGCTCCCTGGTCCTGATCGAGGACCACATCAACATGCTCGGCCAGAATCCCCTGACAGGGCCCGACGCAGCCCGGCGTTTTGTCGATATGAGCGAAGCCTATAGTGCTCGTTATCGCGAGAAGGTTCATGCTGTCGCCTTGCGCGAAGGAATCGGGCTTTCGAATGGTGTCTATCTCGCGACGCCCGGCCCGAGCTTCGAGACGCCGGCGGAAATCCGGGCCTACCAGGCCCTGGGGGCAGATCTCGTCGGCATGTCGACCGTACCGGAAGTCATCGCCGCGCGCGCTTTTGGCATGGAGGTCATTGGCTTTTCCATCGTCACCAACCTCGCGGCCGGCATGAGCGGCACCGCGCTCAGCCACGAGGAGACTTTAAACGAAGCCGGCGCCGCGGGCACGAAGCTGGAACGCCTGCTGCGGGCCCTTTTCAAGGAGCTGGCCGAGGATGGCTAGAGACGACGACGATCTGATCCGCCAGGCCGAAAGCGCCAGAGCCACGCCCGAGGTTGCCGCGCGCATCCTCCCTTTGGTCGACCTGACCTCGCTCAAGGGCGGCGAGACCGAGGCCGAGATCGAAGCGCTCGCGGACCGCGGCATGCAGCAGGGCGTGGCTGCGATCTGCGTATTTCCGGACGCTGTGCCGACCGCCCGCCGCCGTCTCGGCACCGACCCCGTGCAACTCGCCTCGGTGGTCAATTTCCCCGACGGCAGCGACGATATTTCTCGTACTGTCGACGAAACCCGGAGGATTCTCGCCGACGGTGCCGATGAGATCGACATGGTCGCGCCGCTGGAGGCGATCATGGAGGGCGATGTCGGCCTGGTCACCGAGATGGTCGAGGCGGTGAAGACCGCCGCCGACGGCCGGCGGATCAAGGTCATCCTGGAAACCGGCCGTCTCCAGGATCCGGCGCGCATCACCGCAGCCGCGCGTGCCGCTGTCATGGCGGGCGCGGACATGCTGAAAACTTCCACCGGCAAGACACCGACCGGTGCCACCTTCGAAGCCGCTGCCGTTTTGCTCGCGGTGATCGAGGAGGCGGACGGCAAGGTCGGCCTCAAGCTTTCCGGCGGCATCCGCAGCGCCGATCAGGCCGCAGGCTATCTCCACCTGATCGACCATTTCATGGGCTCCGGCTGGGTCTCCCCGAGGACGGTGCGCTTCGGTGCCTCCAGCCTGCTCGACGATCTGGAGCGCATCCTGCAGCAGCCGCAGCGGGACGACGAGGACGGCTGAATTCGGCCCCTGCCGTCGCCCTGCAGCCTCGTGCGATCGACCTTCGGAGGCGATATTGTCGGACTTTCTTGGTTGGGCGGCCTTGATCAGGTGGCGTGGTTCGAGACTAGCGCCTGTTGGTTAAGAAAACGTGAAGGCCATGCGATAACAGAGAAAAAATCATGCTGCCGCAGGAAATCATCAAAAAGAAGCGCGATGGCACTCCGCTCGCCGCCGCCGAGATCGACGCCTTCATCCGGGGCCTGACCGCCGGCGAGGTCACGGAAGGCCAGGCCGCGGCGTTCGCCATGGCCACCTATTTCAAGGGCATGACGCCTGACGAAACCGTCGCCCTGACCCTTGCCATGCGCGACAGCGGGAAAACCCTGTGCTGGCAGCATCTCGACGGACCGGTGCTCGACAAGCATTCGACCGGCGGCATCGGCGACAAGGTCAGCCTGATCCTCGCACCATTGATCGCCGCGATCGGCGGCTATGTGCCGATGATCTCCGGCCGCGGCCCGGCCACACCGGCGGCACCCTCGACAAGCTCGACAGCATCCCCGGCTAACACCAGGGTCGCCCTGGAGCGTTTACAGGAGGTTGTCGCGGAGGGGGGGTGTGCGATCGTCGGGCAGACGGCGGAGCTGGCGCCGGCGGACGGCCGGCTCTACGCCATCCGGGACGTCACCGCGACCGTCGACATCCGGCCGCTGATCGTCGCCTCGATCCTGTCGAAAAAGCTCGCGGCCGGCCTTGGCGCGCTGGTGATGGACGTCAAGGTCGGCTCCGGCGCGTTCCTGCCGTCGATCGAGGAGGCACGTAGGCTGGCCGCGGATCTGGTCGCGGTCGCCGAGGGCGCCGGGCTCCCCTGCCGCGCGGTTCTGACCGACATGAACCGGTGCCTCGGCCACACGGCCGGCAATGCCCTGGAGGTGCGGGAAGCGATCGACTTTCTGACCGGCCGTAAACGGGAGCAGCGCCTCGCGACCGTGACCCTGACGCTCGCCGCCCGCCTCGCCGAACTCGGTGGGCTCGCCGACAGCGCGGATGCCGCGTTACTCATGCTGCAGCGCGCCCTCGACGACGGCAGCGCTGCCGAGCGTTTCCAGCGCATGGTCGCCACCCTCGGCGGCCCTGCCGACCTGCTCGACCAGCCGGAACGGCACCTTGCCGCGGCGCCGCTGCGGCGCCCGGCGGCGCTCGATGTCGAAGGCTTCGTCCAGCGGATCGACGTCCGGGCGCTCGGCCTCGCCATCATCGAGCTTGGCGGCGGCCGAACGCGGCCCGAGGACGCGATCGATCACCGCGTCGGCCTTTCAGACGTGCTCGGCCTCGGCGACAGGGTCGACAAGGACCGGCCGTTCGCCATCGTCCATGCTGCGGACGAGGCGGATGCAGCGCGTGCGATCGACCGCCTGTGCGCCGCCGTCACCGTCGGTGCGGAACCACCATCATCCGCCATGTCGCCGATTGTCGAAGGTGCCGCCGCTTCGTGACGTCAGCACCTCGGTCGAGAGCGGCTGCATGCAGCGGCTGGGTCGACGCGATCGCACGATAACCTTTCCTTAACCTCATCCTGCGACCATGCCGATCAGGTCCATGCGACCCTGGGAATCCGCGCGCCCAAATCGTGAGATGGAAGGCTCGGACGCCGAGGATCTCATGGACCAGCAGGCGGCCTTCACGATCGCTGGCGGAGGTTAGGAAAGGTGAAGAGCGGGGCGCTCGTGTCATAGGTAGATGGCTGGCCGAATGTCTAACGCTATGAAATTCTGCTCGATTTTCTTCTCATCAAAAAAATTTCGGGGCCATGGCATTCGCGCGTGGGCTCGTCGGCAAACAGGATCGAACCGTCGAACCTGTTGAAAGGAAGAGCCGATGAAACGGACTTACGTGACTCTGAGCGCGCTCGCCGTCCTGGGCGTGGCGGCCGTTGCCTGCTCGGTTACCGATACCGATCTTTCGGACGAGACAACGGCGACGGCGACGCCGCCTGCCGCAAGGGAGGACAAGCTGGCCGGGCTTCCGGTGCTGCCAGCGCCGGTCGCCGAGCCGGAGCAGGACATGGCCGAGGCGCGCGCCAAGATGCCGGCGCCGAGGGCGCAAAACACCCTGGCACTCGCCGATGTCGCGGCGGCGAGCAGGGTGCAGCAGCTCGGTGTCGTCCAGCCCGCCGACCCTTCGCTGCATCCTCATCCCGGCCTTCGCGACGAGGATCGCGACCGCTATGAGGATGTCGCCGCCAATCCGGTCAAGCTGGTCAGCGAGGAGCCGGTCTCGACCTTTTCCGTCGACGTCGACACCGCGTCCTACGCCAATGTTCGACGATTTCTGAAGGAGGGCATGCTGCCGCCGGTGGATGCCGTCCGGGTCGAGGAGCTGATCAACTATTTCGACTACGCCTACGCCCCGCCCGACGACGCCGGACAGCCGTTTGCCACCCATGTCGCTCTGTTCTCGTCGCCCTGGGACAGCGGCAAGCAGCTGCTGCGCATCGGCATCAAGGGCTACGAGATCGAGGCCGACAAACGCCCGCCCGCCAATCTGGTGTTTCTGGTCGACACCTCGGGCTCGATGGACAGTCCCGACAAGCTGCCGCTTCTGCAGCGCTCGCTGCGTCTCCTGGTCGACCAGATGCGGGACGAGGACCGGATCGCGATCGTCGCCTATGCCGGCAGCGCCGGCGTGGTGCTGGAGCCGACGTCAGGTGCCGAGCGGGCGACCATCCTGCGTGCGATCGAGGCGTTCCAGGCCGGCGGCAGCACGGCGGGTGCGGAAGGCATCCACCAGGCCTACCAGCTCGCGGAGGCCGAATTCGACGAGGCCGCGATCAACAGGGTTATCCTGGCGACCGACGGAGACTTCAATGTCGGGGTCAGCGACCCCGACCGTCTCGAGGACTTCATCGCCGCGAAGCGCGAGACGGGCGTCTATCTCTCGATCCTGGGCTTCGGGCGCGGCAATCTGAACGATCTCCTGATGCAGAAGCTCGCCCAGGCCGGCAACGGCAATGCCAGTTATATCGACGGGCTGATGGAGGCGCAGAAGGTCCTGGTGGACGAGATGGGGTCGACGCTTTTCCCCATCGCCGACGACGTCAAGATCCAGATCGAGTTCAACCCGAAAAACGTCGCAGAATACCGTCTGATCGGTTATGAGACGCGCATGCTGCGACGGGAAGATTTCAATAACGACCAGATTGACGCCGGCGAGATCGGCAGCGGCCATACGGTGACGGCCCTCTACGAGATCACGCCCACGGACAGCCCCGCCCGCCTGGTCGACGACCTCCGATATGGCGTTCGACCGGCCTCGCTCGACAAGGCCACCGATACGGGCAGCGACGAGGTCGCCTGGCTTCGACTGCGCTTCAAGCATCCGGGCGAGGACAAGAGCGAGCTGATCGAGCAGCCGGTCTCGGCCGCTCAGGCCGTAGCCTTCGAGGAAGCACCTGAGGACGCACGCTTCGCCTCGGCGGTCGCCGCCTTCGGCCAGATCCTTCGCCAGAGCGCCTATGTCGGCAGCCTCGATCTCGATACGGTCGAGGACATCGCGCGCGCCGCGCGCGGCGACGATGCCTTCGGCTACCGCCATGAGTTCCTGCAGCTCCTTCGCCTCGCCAGGAGCGCCGAGGCCTTCGATCCGGGCCGGGGATGAGCGAGACCGGCCACCAGCTCCGGGTCGTGACGGACAATGCCGGCGAGGCGGCGCACGCGGCAGAGGTCGCGGCGTCGCCCGCCGCCGTCGACGCCGCGACCTGGGCGGCGGTCGATTGGGACGATCTGGTGCCGCGGCTGCTGCTGCTCGCCATGTCCAGGCTCAGCCGCATGACCTGGCGCGGCCGGCGCCATGCACCGCCGCCAGGTGCGGCCGAGGCCGAGGACTTCGTCAACGAGGCGATCGCCAAGACCATGGCTGGCGTGCGCGTCTGGACGAAGGAAAGCTGCACGCTGTTTCAGCATCTGGCGGGTGTCGTGGTCTCGGACATTTCGCATGCCGCCGAGGCCGCGGAGAACCGGCTGACGCTCGGCGACGGCGCCGGGCAGGGCGAGTCGGAGGGCTGGCCGCCGGATCAGGCGGACGAGCGCCCGGATCAGGAGCAGCAGGCGCTCTGGCGCTCGGAGCAGCGCCGGCTGCTCGGCTATCTCGACAAGGTCGACCCGAAGCTCGCGCAGATGGCGGAGCTCATCCTGATCGAGGACATCGATGCCTCCGCAGCGCTCGCCGGGCGCCTGGACTGCACCGTGAACGAGGTCGCCAACCTCCGAAAGCGCCTGAAGCGGTCGCTGCGCGTCTATCTGCTCGCGGCCGAGGGGGCGGAACCGTGAGCGACGCGCGCGCCAGGATGCGGGTTCGGGCGATGGTCGGTCTCTATCGCGAGAAAACCATCGAGACCCTGCCGATCGACGAGGTGAGGGCGGATCTCGCCAGGCTCGGCGTCGATCCGGCGCCGCTGATCGCGCTCGCCAGGCGGCTTGCGGACGGCAGCGTCACCAACCCTGCGGCATCCCTGTTGCAGAAGCTGGAACGGACGGAGGCGATCGACGCCGAGATCGCAGCACTGGAACAGGCGCCGATCGACAGCGTTCTGTCGTCCCTGGAGGCGAGCCTGCCCGCAGCGGCGCCCGCCGAAACCGATGACCCCGTGAGCGACGCGGCGACGTCCGACGCGGTGCCGGCGGAAACCGACCAGCCGGTGAAGGCGGGGGAAGCGCCCGAGGCGGACGAACCGACGAACGAACCGGGCAGGGGGGCGCTCGACGACGACACCACCGTCGTCCCCTTCATAAGACGGCGCGCGGTGCTCGGCTGGGGCGGTTCGCTCGCCGGCATCGCCGCCTGCCTCCTGATCTTCTTCGCGATCCGTCCGGATGGTCTGGAGCGCGCGGATCGCGAACGAAGCCTGCAGCCGCCCGCGAAGGTCCAGCCGCTTGGCGATGTCGCGCAGCCGGCACCTCTGCCTGACGTCACCGCCGAGCGCGCGCTCGGGGACCGCACGGCTGCGGACGCCGTCGCGGAAGCCGATGCCTCGCCGCCGATCGGGCCGAGGGGACGGCAGGACCTGGCCGCCGATCCAGCCGAGCCACCTGCACCACCCGCGCAAGCCGGGCGAGAGGAAGGAGTCTCCGAGGAGGGCCGCGTTCTCGCCGAGGCCGAACCGCCAGTCGCCGCCGATCCGCCACGCCCGAAGGCTGCGGCGGCCCGCACGGCCACTGCTGCCGCGAGCTCGGCGGAAGGCGAGGGCAGGACCCCACCCGTGGACGCCGCCATCGCGGGGCTGCAGAGCGAGCCGGAGCTGCCGGCGCCAATGCAGCGTGACCGGGACGAGGTGGCGCTCGCCGGGCGGCAGGACGTGCCCCAGCCGTCGCATCAGCCGGTGCTGAAGCCGGCTCTCCCCGAAGCCGCGACCGCGCTCGCTCAGCCGCCGCTCCAGGAAGCGGCGACCGCTCCCGCTCGGGAGCCGGCGCCGCCGGTTGCGGCCGCGGCATTCGTCCCGGCACGCGAGATGCCTCAGCCCGAGACCACGCAGCTCCCCCACAAGATCTCCGGCGTGTTCGTGGTCGACAGTGCCCGGGCGCCGGCCGAGCTGAAGGCGCTGGAGCGGGACCGGCGGGATGACCGGCTGGCTGCCAGGCTCGCCGAGGCGAGCCTGCGCGCTCTCGGCCGCAAGGTGCTCGCCCTGGTCGCGTTCGAGCGTGACGGCAAGCGGGTCGAGGCGGCTCTGGTGAGCGCAGATCAGAGCATCGAGGAGGTCGCCGACCTGCAAGGCCAGGCTGCGAGCTTCGAGCTGCTGGAGCTTTCGAACTAGTCCGTGGCGACAAACAACCTGCTGGTTTTTTTGTCCGCTGCCAGCGAGTCCTTAACGCGCTCGCGCCACAGGCTGTGATCTGGTCCATGCGATCCTGGGAATCCGACCGACCGCAGAAAGACTCGATCGCCGAGCGGATTCCCAGGATCGCATGGACCAGATCACGAAGACTAAGGACCGAACGTTAAGATTTGCTTGCCCGGGAGCTAAAAAGGCGAAGCGTCACCACGCCCAACAGCTTTGCCCGAGCAGGCGGGATGGCCTGCTCGGCAAGGAAAAGCCTGGAAACGGGGGCAGGTCGTGGGCGTCAGGGACCTCAGCTCCGGTGCTGGTGGTCCCGTTGCCAGGGCAGGCGCAGGCGGGTCGAGACTTCGCGATCGTTCTCCCAGGGATCGCGCACGGGCTCGCCTTCCTTCGGCTGGCGAAGCGGACGCCGGCGCTGCGCGGGTTCGGTTTGCAAATACTCGACCTCGGCGACCCGCCGCCCCCGGCGGATCCTCTCAACCCTGACTTTCACGTTCTGCCTCATTCGCTGGGAGTGACCGTCGTCACTTTATCATCATGGCGTGATTGATAAATAGTATTATTCAATCTTAAGTAGATTTTTTCCACAGGGCCAAGGTGTGTTTCTCGCAGTATTCCGGGCAACTCGCTGGTTTTCCTGGGAAATCGCCGCTGCTGCCTGTGGCCGAAAAATAACGCTCATAAAGCGAATCAAAAAGGTATGATTTTTTCCTCTGGATTGATGGAATAAGGAAAGCGAACATCTGTTAAGTAGATTATCTCCGGGTTGTATGAGTATTAAAAGTTTGGAGCTCTCCGATGACAGCGATGAATGACACGTCTCTCGATCAGGCTGTGATTCAAACGATGAACGAGCTGATGCGCGCGAGCAGCGACTGCGCCGAGTTCGATCCCGGCATGTCCGCGAAGTTCGCCGCCGCCGCCAAGGATTTTGCCCGCGATCTCGGCATCACGCCCACGGCGGCGGAGGAGTCGGCATCTCCCGTGCTGGATCACGTCCACGAAGACGACGAAGAGGAGGACGAATTCCGCGACCTGCTGCATCTCCTCAATCTGCAGAAGAAGGCGGTTGCTGCCGCCGAGATGGAGATGCTGCAGCCGAAGCCGCGTTTCGGCTGGCTCGGCCTCGACGTCTGGTCGAGGTGGTGACGCCAGCTTTCAGACCACCCGCACCGCCAGCAGATGGCCGGTCGACCAGTCCAGGCTGAGACTGACGAAGCGCGGATCAGCCTCGATTTGGTCGGCCAGCTCGGCGGCGAGAGCCGCCCCTTCCGTCCAGCCGCGCGTCGGCGAGAGATCGTCGACCACATAGAAGCCGCCCACCGCGACCAGGTCCAGCGCCAGATCGCGGTGCTCATATTTGCCGGGCATGGCGTCGGCGAAGATCAGATCGAAGGTCTGGCCGAGGGCTGCGGCTCCCTCGAGGAAGCTTTTCGCATCCTCGACCACCACGCGCAGGCGCTCATCCAGATGCGCCTTGGCCACGGCCGAGCCGGTCGCGTCGATGTCGACGGTCCAGAGCTCGGCATCGTCGCTCATGCCCTCCAGCAGCCAGGCCGACGACACGCCGAAGCCCGTCCCCAGATTCAAGAGCCGCCCCCTGGGCTTGGACGCGGCGAGCGTGCGCAGGAGCGCTCCGGTCTCTGGCGCGCAGCTCTCCTCGAAGCCGTGTTTTTCGGCTTCTGCGAGCAGCGTCTCGATGACCGCGGGTTCGAACAGGGTCATGGCCACCTCCTCCCTTCAGCGCCCAAGCGTCAGTTCCGTTGCCTGCCTGTCGCGGCGGCGAGCGCCTGGCGCAGGAGGTCGCGGTCGCCGAGGTGATTGGCGAGGATCAGCACCAGCCTGGCGTTCAGCGCCTCGCTCGCCTCGCGATCCAGGCCGTCATGGGCGGCGAGCAGCTCGGCGTAGAAGCCGTCCGGTTCCTCGATATTCGGCTCGCTCACAAGCGTGCTCATGCCCCGGTCTCCATCGCCATGCCGAGGGCGCCCTGCAGCGCACGCCGCAGCGCCGCCTCGTCAAAATCCGGCCAGCGCGCCCACACATGCTGGTCCGGACGAATGAGGTAGTATGCGCCGGACGCCTCGCCCAGATAGCGCGCCGCCAGCGCGCCGCTTGGATCGTCTCCGGTGCTCACCGCCACCGTCCCCACCGAAACACCGTCAAAAGTCAGGCCTCCAGGCGCTGCCTGGGCTGCCCGGTCGATGGCGAGGAGGGCGAAGCTGTTGCCCAGGCGATCCAGCAGCCAGCCGTCGCCGAGCGGCGCGTCGACGGCAGGGGCACCCGGGCGGGTGCGCGCGGGGCCGCCGATCAGCGCATCTTCGCCGGCCTGGCGATAGACCGCAGGCAGGGACAGGCGGCCGGAATTGACCAGCGGGCGCGCGAAGGCGTGGTTTGCGGACAGATCGAGCACGGCGTCGCGAAAGACGCGGCTCGCATGGGATTTCGGCGTGATGAAATCGGTGGAGCGGGTCGAGTTCAGGATGTTTTCGTCCGCGGCCTGCGACCGTTCCTCATCGTATGAGTCAAGAAGGTGGTCGCCGACCACGCCGTCGAGCACCAGCTGCAGGCGCCAGGCGAGGCCGTCCGTGTCCTGCAGGCCGCTGTTCGCGCCGCGTGCGCCAAACGGGGAAACCTGATGCGCGCTGTCGCCGGCGAACAGCACGCGGCCGTGGCGAAAGCGCTGCATGCGCCGGCATTGAAAGGTGTAGATCGAGACCCATTCCAGATCGAACGCGACCTCGTCGCCGAGCATCGCCTTCAGGCGCGGGATCACCCGCTCCGGCCGTTTCTCCGCCTCCTTGTCGACGCCACGCCCGAGCTGCAGGTCGATGCGCCAGACGTCGTCCGGCTGCTTGTGCAGCAGGGCGGACTGGCCCGGGTTGAAGGGCGGATCGAACCAGAACCAGCGCTCGGTCGGAAAGCCCGCCTGCATCACCACGTCGGCGATCAGGAAATTGTCCTCGAACACCCGGCCTTCGAAGTCGAGCCCCATCAGCCGGCGCACGCTCGAGCCCGCGCCGTCGCAGGCGATCAGCCAGTCGGCCACCAGCGTATAATTTCCCTCGGGGGTCTCGATAGTCAGGCCGGTGCCATCGCGGCCGGTGTTGAGTCCGAGCAGCCTGTTCCCGCCGCGCAGCTCGATCGGCCGGCCTTCCGCCTGAAGCTCGCGCAGGCGTGCGACCAGGGCGGCTTCCAGATAATATTGCTGCAGATTGATGAAGGCCGGCCGTCGATGCCCGCTCTCCGGCAGGAGATCGAACTGATAGACCTGGCGCTCGCCAAAAAAGACCTTGCCGCGGTTCCAGGTGACGCCCTTTCGGACCAGCGCCTCGCCGACGCCGAGCCGGTCCAGGATTTCGAGCGAGCGCTTGGCAAAGCAGATGGCGCGGCTGCCGGTGCTCACCCTGTCACTCTCGTCAAGCACCAGCACCGGCACGTCCCGGATCGCGAGATCGATCGCCAGCGCGAGGCCAATCGGGCCGGCGCCGATGACGACGACCGGATGCCGCACCGGCACGGCCGCGTCCTGATCTTTCGAGCGTTGGTAGGGATAGAGCGGCGTCGCGAAAGGCGGCGGCATGTCAGCGGACCCTCGGAGGGTCAGCCGGAAACGGGCTCCGGATAGCGGATTTTCCGGACTTCGACCTCTTCCTCGCCGCCGGGTTTCTGCACCATCCGCCAGTCGCTGACACGCGCGCGCGGAGCGCGCGCGCCACCGGCGAGACCAGGCTGATCTCGCCCTGATCCAGCCGCGCCTCGTCGACCCCGACGATCGTGACGGTGCGTTCCCGTTCATCCTCGTCAGCATAGGTCACCGTGGCGCCGAAGAACACCCGATCGACCAGGGTCTGCGCCGCGGGATCGACGATCTTCGCCTTCTCCAGGCGCTTGATCAGAAAGCGCATGCGCCGGTCGATCTCGCGCAGGCGCTTCTTGCCGTAGATGTAGTCGCCGTTCTCCGAGCGGTCGCCATTGCCCGCGGCCCAGGAGACCACTTCCACCACCTTCGGCCGCTCGACCGCACGCAGCTGGTGCAGCTCCTTCTGAAAGCGGTCGGCGCCCGCCGGCGTCAAATATGCCTGGGCATCCGCGGGCAGGGGCGCCGGCCCGTCCTCCTCGTCGTCGACCATCAGTCTCAATCGCCTCAGCGGTCTCGGCGGTCTCGGCGAGACGTGCCGACTTGAAGAATGTGCAGCGTGTCGTCGCCGAGATTGGCGAGGGTGTAGACGTGCCCCGACTCGACATCCGCGCTGTCGCCGGCGTCGAGCTCGAGGCGTTCCTCACCACGCTCCAGAAGGGCGCGACCCGTGAGCACCAGCCAGTGCAGATCGGCCTCCGCGCCCTCGACCGCGCTCAGACCCTTGCCCTTCAGAATTTCCAGGCGCTGCACCGTGGCGGCCTCTCCGTCTTCCAGAACGACTGTGCGTCCCCAGATGTGATCGAGCGCGCGATGGCGCTGGGTCTCGCTGCGCCCCGCCGCATTGAGACCGGCCACGAGTTGCTTCACCGGCTCGCTGCGGCTGCGGTCCACCACCAGCACCGCATCCGCGGTCTCGATCACCGCGAGATCCTGCACGCCGGCAAGCGTCACCAGGCGGCTGTCGGCGTGGATCAGGCAGTCCTTGGCGCCCTCCAGCAGCACGTCGCCGCTTGAGGCATTGCCGTTCCCGTCCTTCTCCGAGATCTCCCAGATCGCGTGCCAGGAGCCGAGATCGGTCCAGTCGGGATCGCAAGGCACCACGGCAATCCGCTTCGCCCGCTCCATCACCGCCTTGTCGATCGGCTTCGACGGAATTTTTTTATACAGATCCAGCGGCGGGCAGAGGCTGCCGTCCACATGCCGCTCGGCCGCGGCGAACGCCGCCTCGGTCGCTTCCAGGATCGCGGGCTCATGCTCGCCAAGCTCCTCCAGGATACGATCCGCGCGGAACAAAAACATGCCGCTGTTCCAGAGATACCCGCCCTCTTCAAGCATGCTCCTGGCCGTCTCGATATCCGGCTTTTCGACGAAGCGCTCGACCTTGAGCACAGGCGAGTCAGCGCTGGCGGGCGTCCCCGCCGCGATGTAGCCGTAGCCGGTTTCGGGGCGGGTCGGCTGGATGCCGAAGGTCAGGAGATCGCCGCCTGCCGCCACCGGGAGGGCATGATCGACCGCCACGAACAGCGCCTTCTCGTCGCGGATCAGATGGTCGGAGGGGCAGACCCAGAGCACGGCGTCGCCGCCGACGGTTTTTTGCGCATGCAGGGCGGCGAGCGCGATCGCGGCCGCGGTATTCTGCCCGACCGGCTCCAGCAGGCGGTGCTTGGCCAGATCGGGATCGATATCCTCGAGCTGGCGCTGGATCAGCAGGTCCTGATGCCTCGCCGCGACCGTGATCAGCCGCTCGGCCGGCGCCTTCGCCATCAGGCGCCTTGCGGTGCGCTGCAGCAGCGACTCCTCGCCGATCAGCCTGGCCAGATGCTTCGGCATGGTCTCGCGGCTGACCGGCCAGAGCCTGGTGCCGGCGCCCCCGGCGAGAATGACCGGCAGGATCGCCGTCATTGCACTATCTCCATCGTCGTCTTCGACCGAAGGGCGCATTGATAGCGAAAGCTGACGGCGATGCCAGCCCGAATGCGCCGCGTCCGGTCAAAAAACCGCATCGCCGCGCCCGCTTGCAATTCCAGGCATTTGTAGAAAGCTGCGTGTCATGTTAGGGGACGCAGAATGGTTTCAACGAGGAACGTGGATGGCAACGACCAAGCAAGTCCTCATCGTCGATGATGACGCAGCGCTGCGCAGCTCGCTCGCCGAGCAGCTCGAACTGCATGAAGGCTTCACGGCCATGCAGGCGGAGACCGGCGAGAGGGCGCTCGCCCTGGTGAAGGAGCACCATTTCGAGGTGATCCTGATGGATGTCGGCCTTCCCGATACCGATGGCCGCGACCTCTGCCGTCTGATGCGCCGCCAGGGGGTGAAGACTCCGGTGATCATGCTGACCGCGCATGACAGCGATGCCGACACCATTCTCGGCCTGGACAGCGGCGCCAACGACTACATTCCGAAGCCGTTTCGGCTCGGCGTGCTGCTGGCACGCGTGCGCGCCCAGCTTCGCCAGTTCGAGCTTTCCGACGACGCCACCTTCCCGATCGGCCCCTACGCCTTTCGCCCGAGCGCCAAGCTCCTGATCAACAGCGAGACCGAAAGAAAGATCCACCTCACCGAGAAAGAGACGGCGATCCTCAAATATCTCTACCGCATGGGGGACCGCCCGGTGCCGCGCGACGTCCTCCTGGACGAGGTCTGGGGCTACAATGCCGGTGTCACCACCCACACGCTGGAAACCCACATCTACCGCCTGCGCCAGAAGGTCGAGCCCGACCCCTCCAACGCCAGCATCCTGGTGACCGAGCCCGGCGGCTATCGCCTGGTGCGCTGAGCCATGCGATGGCAGCGCTGAGCCGCGCGGCGGCAGCGTTCACCGGGGGACCTGGGCAAGGACCAATTTCAGAGCGTCAAGAAGCGATTTGAATGAACGATGGAACCGATCCGCCCTTTCCGGGCGAACCGGCGAGCCTCGAGCCGAGGCCGGAGTGGAGCGAGCTCGAACGCTGGGTCTGGCAGACCGTCGGCCGGGGTCTGCCCGCCGATATCGACGAGCATCTGAGCCAGGATCCCTTCGATCCCTGCAAGGCCGAGGGTGACCTGGAGCGACGCCGCCTGAGCGCTGCCTTCCTGCAGACCATCGCCCTCCACGAGCCCTATCGCAGCGCGCTGCCGCGCCACGGCATCGAGATCATCGGCGCCTGGTTCGACGAGCCGATCGACCTGCGCGACGGCCGCATCAGCGGCGTTCTGTGGCTGCATCGCTGCCGCTTCGAGGAGGAGGTCGGCTTCAACGGCCTGCGCAGCGAAAGCGTCGTCTCGCTCGCGGGCTCGGTGTTCGAGGAGGATATCGACATGCGCGCGCTCGAGGTCGAAGGCGGCCTCTATCTGCGCGGCGGCGCGCGCTTCAAGACCGTCAACCTCTACGGCGCGCGCATCGGCCGCAACGTCAATCTGAGCCATGCCTCCTTCGCCGGCAGGCTGATCATGAACGCCGTCCGGATCGGCGGCAATCTGATCGCCGAGGAAAGCCGCTTCGAGAAGGACGTCGGTCTCAAGGGCGCCACGGTCGACGGCATGCTCGATCTGCGCCGCAGCCGCTTCGACGGCCGGCTCGACATGTGGTGGCTGACCACCGGCCAGGACCTTCTGCTCGGCGGCATGCACGGCGATCAGGCGGCGGAGCGGCCGGCGCGCCATTTCCTCCTGGACTGCCGCAACGCGCGCATCGGCGGCCAGCTCAATCTGAACCATGTCGAGGTCGCAGGCGATGTCAATCTGAGTTCGATCTCGGTGACCAATGAAGCCCTGCTGGGCCACGGCTCGAGCTTCGCCAACGTCAACCTCCGGCTCGCCAGGATCGGTCAGCATCTGAGCTTCACGGGCGCCGAGATCCGGGGACGCGTCAACCTCACCGCAGTCGAGGTCGGCCAGGATGTCGTTTTCCGGCGCGCCTGCCTCGAGGATCGGATCGATCTGGTGTTCGCCAGGCTCGACGGCAATCTCGATCTTTGCGGCGCCAGGCTCGGCATGGTCGACCTCACCGGCACCGCCATCGCCGGCGAGCTTCGTCTCAAGAACGAGCGCATCCGCACGGAATGGTCGTCGGGCGCCAGGCTCACCCTGCGCAATGCGCGCGCCGATGCCGTGCACGACACGCCGAGCGCATGGCCCGAAAAGCTGGAGCTGGACGGCTTCGTCTATCAGCGCTTCGGCGGACTGGATGCGGAAGCCGACGACGATCTCGGCAACCGGCGCTCGCCCTGGTTCGTCGACTGGCTGAAGAAGGACGAGCCGCACACGCCGCAGCCCTACCGCCAGTGCGCGCGCGTGCTGGAGGACATGGGCCACCCGGACATCGCGGACGACGTGCTCTATGCCGGGCGTGAGCGCGACCGCGCCGAGCTGCTGCGCCACCGCGAGTATCTGCCGGCGCTCGGCCTCTGGTTCCTGAAGGCGACCATCGGCTACGGCCACGGCGCCGCCCGCTATTTCCGCACGCTCTGGTGGGTGCTGGCGCTGATGCTGCTCGGCGTCTCGGTGTTGATGACCAGCGGCGACTACATGCTCCTGAACGACGGCCAGGCCTGGTCAGCGGCAAGCCTCGGCGAGGGTTTTCTGACCCTGGTCCAGGCCGCGTCCTACAGCCTGGACAAGCTCCTCCCAATCATGGATCTGCCCAAACACCATGGCGACATCGTTCTGAGCGAGCTGTCGAGGCTCTACTTCCAGGCGCACAAGCTGATGGGCTACATCCTCGCCCTCTTCCTGCTCGCCGGCATCACCGGCCTGACCAAATAGCCACAGGCGTCCCCGCAGGTCGGGCCCGGCGCCGGCAGGCACCCAAGTCCAGCCGGGCGTCGCCGACGCCCAAGTCCAGCCCGGCGCGGCCGGCGCCCGCCGTGCCTAGAGGACGCCGCGGGTGTCGATCAGAATCTTGTCCTGCAGCTTGTGCGGGTTGAGCGCCTTGAACGCGCTGTGGTCGACCAGGAGCAGGATGATGTCGGCCTGGGCGACGGCGTCGCCGA
This sequence comes from Alphaproteobacteria bacterium, assembly GCA_041398025.1. GTDB lineage: Bacteria > Pseudomonadota > Alphaproteobacteria > Geminicoccales > Geminicoccaceae > JANQPX01. Next base: position 38,385 of record JAWKVM010000033.1, on the reverse strand, counting down.
GCGCGACCAGCTCGAAATCCGGGTGCGACTTGATGTTGGGCTCGCACACCAGGAGCCGGCCGACCTCGCCCTTCTGGAGGCCGCGCACGATCTCGACCGCGGGTGACTGGCGCAGATCGTCGACATCCGCCTTGAAGGCAAGCCCGAGGCAGGCGATGGTCGGCGACTTCAGCCGGTCGGCCTTGGCCTTGACCTTGTCGATCACCCAATGGGGCTTGCTGTCGTTGACTTCCCGCGCGGTTCGGATCAGGCGGGCCTCCTCGGGCGCGCTGGCCACCACGAACCAGGGATCGACCGCGATGCAGTGGCCGCCGACGCCGGGGCCGGGGTTGAGGATGCTCACCCGCGGATGACGATTGGCGAGCCGGATCAGCTCCCAGACGTCGATGTCGTGCTTGTCGCAGATGATCGAGAGCTCGTTGGCGAGCGCGATATTGACGTCGCGGAAGGTGTTTTCCGTGAGCTTGGTCATCTCGGCCAGCTTCGCCGTGGTTTCGAACACCTCGCCGCTCACGAACTGGCGATAGAACGCGGCCGCGGCCTTGGTCGAGGCGTCGTTGATGCCGCCGACGATGCGGTCGTTCTGCACCAGCTCGATCAGGATGCGCCCGGGCAGCACGCGCTCCGGGCAGTGGGCGACCAGCACGCCCTCGACTCCTCATCAGCGTTCCAGTACCGTGTCTTGAGGTGCGACGGCAGGTATCATCAGGACACGCAGATTGCCGGCCTGACAAGGGCGCGGACGCCTTGCTGCCTTTGACATAGAGAGGTCCGGCTGCGGTCGTCCTGAACGGGGGTCGGCACGGTGATGAAGAACACATCAGCGGGCGAGGGCTCGGTCTGCGCCTTGAGATTGCCGGAATGCACGGCCGAGCGCACCACTGCCTGAGCCTCCGGCTCCCGGATATGCACCTCGGCGCGGTTGATGGTCTCGACCACCTTCGCGGACACGTCGACGCCGATGACCTTGCAGCCCTTGGTCGCGAGGAAAGAAGCGGTCGGCAGACCGATATAGCCAAGGCCGAGCACGCAAACCGTTTGTTGCATCGACGACGTCTCCTCATGACTCGATTCAGACATGCCTGTCCGGCATCCCTGTCGGCGGCTGTCCACCGCCTGATGAAATTGACGACGGCCCGCTTTCATGCTGAAACGCCGTCCTGCAGTCGCGCCAGAAATTCGAGAAGCCGCCGTTCGCTGTCAAGTCGAATGTCCGCGCTTCGTCAAACTGCCTGCAATCTTGGCGCGGCGGCAACAGTGTAGAAACAAACCCTGCAAGGCCGGCTGTAAAACTGTTGGCGACGATTTCTCAACTTGACAGCGGGATCAAATCAGCGCCGTTCTCTGTAAAATGTAGATGACCCCCTGACATGGCGTTCTCCCTTTGGCGGTTCGGCAAGACGGCCCGCGAGTGCAGGATTCTCGGTGATGCATAGAACATGGTCGGCCATCGTCGTTGCGGTTGCGGGCGGGTTCGTCCTGGCGGCCTTTGCGTTTGACGACCTGCGCACGCCGAATGCCGTGGTCTGGCAGCCGACGGCGGAAGCCGGCCGCGGGCTCGAGCACGCGCACGGGCTCGTTCTGCAGGAAGCGAAGGACGGCGTGCTTTGGGCCAGCGACGGCTTTTCGATCTACCGCTCCGAAGGTGATCGCGGCTTCCTGAAGGTGCACGCGGTCACGCCGCCGCTCGATCTGAGCTGGATCGCCTATTCCCGGACCCTGCGCCGTCTGCTCGGTTTCGAAGAGGCGATCGAGGTCTTCTCGATCAGTCCGTCGGTCCTCCTGGTGTTCGTCGGCGGCGAGATCCAGCGCGTCGATCTCGAGACCGGCAGCACCGAGGTGGTGCATCGCCTGCGCTATTTCGGCAAAGGCGAGGGCCGGGGCGTCATGCCGTTCGGCATCACCGTGGATGGCGAGGGCCGCGTCTACTACGGCGAGTATGTCACCCGGCATCTCGTGGAGGGCGAGACCGTCGCGCTCTATCGCTCGGACGACGGCGGCCGCAGCTTCGAGATCGTCTACGAGTTTCAGCCTCTCGTCGTCCGGCACATCCACGCCGTGCAGTGGGATCCCTATGCCGACGTGCTCTGGATGGGCACCGGCGACGGCGACGAGCAGAGCCGTGTCGGCTTCTCCAAGGACCACGGCGAGACCTTTCTCTGGGTGGGGCAGGACAGTCAGGATTTCCGCACGGTGAACTTCGCCTTCTCGGAGACTCACGTGGACTGGCTGAGCGACACCGTCGAGCCCGCGGCCCGCGCCCTTCGCTGGCAGCGCGCGAACTGGGGGATCGAGACGTCGCCGGAGGCGCTTCCGGGTCACGGCCACTATCTCCAGCCGATCGGCGACGGCTACAGCGTCGGCACGACCGCGGAGGAAGCCGTGTCGCTCTGGCTGGTCGGCCCCGAACTCGGTCTGAACAAGATCATGGAATGGCCGCTCGGCGAGCCGGGCAGGGGCGCGTTCCCCACGGTCCGCCTCGCCCGCGGCCAGCCCGAGACCGACGACTGGCTCTATTTCTCGCCGCTGCGCGTGCGCGATGGTGAGCCGGCCATCTACCGCCTGAGGAGGCCGGTCGCCTTCGCGGCCGCGGGAGTCGACATGCCGGGCGGAAACCGCCAGTTCACCCGCGACGACCCCTAATGGCATGGTGGCATGGCCACGTCATGGACTCGGACCGATATGGCCTGGGCCCAGGGTATGCGGCCAGGCTTTCGGCATTCGCCGACGGGGGCGGCAGAGGGACTCGCAGGTCGCGGACACGACTTGAACTGTTTCCAGCCATGTTGAACCGTCCGACCAGCGAGAACATGCGGAGAAACAAGGAGATGGAGCGTATTTTCCGATCGCAGACGATCGGAATTCGCTCCGGGTCGTGGTGACGGATATCCTGTCGGTTCACTATCCAGCGCCAACGAAATCTTAGCGCGTCTGCTCATAGTCCGTAACCTGGTCCATGCGACCCTGGCAGTCCGGGCCTCGCCTATCTGCTTTTGCGGGCGGACTCCCAGGATCGCATGGACCAGATCACCATGGTGGCGCATCGCAGTTAAGATTTCTTAAAACTGGCGTAAGAAAGGCCATCAGCGATGGCTTGACAAGCCACCCATGGTTGGGAGGCGCTCCAAACCGACGTCAGATCGAATGGAACCACGCCCGCCATCGACGATCGTTCACTCTTTCTTCACGAATCTCCGCGATAATGACGTCCTGGTCCATGCGATCCTGGGAATCCGAGCCCGGCCCTAACTGTCTCCGGCGGGCGGGCGGACTCCCAGGATCGCATGGACCAGGTCATGACGTTGGAGGCGGCGGGTTAAGATTTCGTTGAAGGACGGTTTTTCCCCGACTTTTCTCCAGGGCCGGGATCGTCGCAGGCACATTTTCCGCCGCAGTCAGGGCATCAGCTGCGCCATCGGTCCGTTCCTATCCCGGTCAGGAGGCAGAGCAGCCGTCGCCAGGTCGGTGGACAGTCTGGACCGATGTTTGCTATGAGCCCGGATGTCGTCCGGTCGGCAGCCATCGGGCTCGTCAACGTGCTGTCCCTTAACCGATCCTTAGGGAGTAAGGTCTCTTGATCCGCATCATGACGGTGTTCGGTACGCGACCCGAGGCGATCAAGCTCGGCCCCGTGGTCAAGGCGCTGCAGGCCGAGCCCGGCGTCGAGCTCACCATCTGCACCACCGGCCAGCATCGCGAGATGCTGAAGCAGGTGCTGGACCTGTTCGAGATCACGCCGGATATCGATCTCGCCGTCATGACGCCCGGCCAGACGCTCACCGACATCACCGGCCGCGTCCTGGACAAGCTCTCGCCTATGCTCGCCGAGCGTGACGTCGACTGGCTCCTGGTCCAGGGCGACACCACCACCGCGTTCGCCGCCGGCCTCGCCGCCTTCTACCACAAGATCCCGGTCGCCCATGTCGAGGCTGGGCTCAGGAGCGGCGACATCTACCAGCCCTTTCCGGAAGAGGTGAACCGCAGGATGGTGAGCGTGTTCACGGCACTCCACTTCGCGCCTACTCCGGAAGCGCGCGACAATCTCCTGAAGGAAGGCGTCGATCCGGCGATCATCAAGGTCACCGGCAACAGCGTGATCGACGCGCTGCTCTATTTCCAGGAGCGTCTCGACACCGACCGCGAGCTTGCCGCCGGGTTCGAGCGCCAGTTCGATTTTCTCGATCCTGCCAAACGCCTGATCCTGGTGACCGGCCACCGGCGCGAGAATTTCGCGGGCGGCATCGAGCGCATGTGCCAGGCCCTGCTCGACATCGCGGCGCGCGGCGACGTGCAGATCGTCTATCCCGTGCACCCCAATCCGAACGTGCGCGGCCCGGTCGGGGCGAAGCTCGCCGGGCAGGACGGCATCCATCTGCTCGATCCGCTCGACTACATGCCCTTCGTCTTTCTGATGACCCGCTGCAGCCTGATCCTCACCGATTCAGGCGGCATCCAGGAGGAGGCGCCCGCCCTCGGCAAGCCCGTCCTGGTCACGCGCGAGACCACGGAGCGGCCCGAAGGTGTCGCCGCGGGCACGGCCAAGCTGGTCGGCACCGATCAGGCGCGCATCGTCAGCGAGCTCACCACGCTGCTCGACGATCAGGACGCCTATCAGGCCATGAGCCGCGCCCATAATCCCTATGGCGACGGCCAAACCAGCGCCCGCATCGTCGGGGCCATCGTGGCCCAGCGCTGACTTAAGGCCCGCGGCAGACGGGCTTTTCATCGAGGAAAACCAGACGAGCGCCCCACCAACAGGCAAGTCGGAAAAACAATGAGGCAGGTGTTGCAGAATTTGGGAAGCGGCGAGCTGATGCTGGCCGAGGTTCCCTGTCCGGAGGTGACCCCCGGTCACGTGCTGATCCAGACGCGAAAGAGCCTGATCTCGGCGGGCACCGAGCGCATGCTCCTGGAGTTCGGCAACGCCGGCTGGCTGGAGCGTGCGCGCCAGCAGCCGGACAAGGTCAAGATGGTGCTGGAGAAGGTCAAGACCGACGGCCTTTTGCCGACCATCGACGCGGTGCGCAGCAAGCTGGATGAGCCGATTGCCCTCGGTTATTGCAATGTCGGCGAGGTGGTCGCGGTCGGCGATGGCGTGCAGGGCATCGAGGTCGGAGACCGGGTCGCCTCCAACGGCCCGCATGCCGAAATGGTCGCCGTGCCGGTCAATCTCTGCCAGGCGATCCCGGACGGCGTCGAGGACGAGGCGGCGGCCTTCACGGTGCTGGGGGCGATCGCGCTGCAGGGCGTGCGTCTGGCCAAGCCGACCCTGGGCGAGCGCTTCGTGGTCACCGGCCTCGGCCTGCTCGGCCAGCTCACGGTGCAGCTCCTGCGCGCCCATGGCTGCCAGGTGCTGGGCATCGACCTCGATCCGAGGAAGCTGGAGCTGGCTAGGCGCTTCGGCGCCGAGACGGTCGACGTCAAGGCGGGCGAGGATCCCCTCGCGGCGGCTGATGCCTTCACCAAGGGGCGCGGCGTGGATGGGGTGATCATCACCGCGTCCACCAAGAGCAACGAGCCGGTCTCCCAGGGCGCGCGCATGTGCCGTAAGCGCGGGCGCATCATCCTGATCGGCGTGGTCGGCCCGGAGATTTCCCGCGCCGATTTCTACGAGAAGGAGCTGAGCTTCCAGGTCTCCTGCTCCTACGGTCCCGGGCGCTACGATCCGGCCTATGAGCAGAAGGGCAGGGACTATCCCTTCGGCTTCGTGCGCTGGACGGAAAAACGCAATTTCGAGGCCTTTCTCGACTGTCTCGCCGCCGGCTCGATCGACGTCGCGCCGCTGATCTCGCACCGCTTCGAGATCGGCGAGGCGACCAAAGCCTACGAGGTGCTGAACGGCAAGAGCGGCGCCTATGACGGCCTGATGCTCGACTACGCCGCCGCCGCCCCCAAGGACGGTCTTCTCGCGCGTAAAGTGACCCTCGGCTCACCGGCCTCAAGTCAGCCGGCGGCCGGTGGCCGCGCCACGTTGGCGGTGATCGGGGCGGGGAACTATGCCGGGCGCATCCTGATCCCGGCCTTCGCCAAGACCTCGGCCGTGTGCCGCACCATCGTCAGCCAGCGCGGGGTCACGGCGAGCCATTTCGGCAAGAAGTTCGGCTTCGCGTCGGCGAGCTCGGACGTCGAGGCGGCGATCGACGACGGCGAGGTCAACACCGTGGTGATCGCGACCCGCCATGACAGCCACGCCGACCTGGTCTGCCGGGCGCTGCGCGCCGGCAAGCATGTGTTCGTGGAAAAGCCGCTGGCGCTCACGCTGGATGAGCTGACCGAGATCGAGACCTGCTATCAGGCACAGCTCGCGAGCGGCCGTCAGTGCCATCTGATGGTCGGCTTCAACCGCCGTTTCGCGCCGCATGTGGTCAAGGCCAAGGCGCTGCTCGCGCCGGTTGCCGCCCCCAAGACCATGATCATGACGGTCAACGCCGGCGCCATTCCGCCCGAGCACTGGACGCAGGATCGCAACATCGGCGGCGGGCGCATCATCGGCGAGGGCTGCCATTTCGTCGATCTGATGCGCCATCTGGCGGGGGCGCCGATCACCGGCGTGCAGGCGCGCGCGGTCGGCGGCGAGCAGGCCGGTGCCACGCCCGAGGACAAGGCGAGCATCACGCTCGCGTTTGCCGACGGCTCGATCGGCACGCTGCATTATTTCGCGAACGGCGCCAAGAGCTTCCCCAAGGAGCGGCTGGAGGTGTTCGCCGACGGCCGCATCCTGCAGATCGACAATTACCGCAAGCTGCTCGGCCATGGCTGGCCCGGCTTCAGGAAGACCTCGTCCTGGTCCCAGGATCGCGGCCAGGAGGCCTGCGTCCAGGCCTTCGTGCGCGCGGTCGCCGAGGGCGGCGCTACGCCCATCGCCTTCGCCGAGCTCATGGACGTCGGCAGAGCGGTGATCGAGGCCGACCGTCTGCTCAGGACGCGCGCCGACTGAACGCAGCGCCGCGCGACCGGCGGGCCGTGATCAGGGCGCGGCCTGCATCCAAACAGAGCCGGCAAGTGTATCTTTCCATGAAGGATCACATTGTCGTGAGGAACCAAATCGACGGCCCGGCTTTCTATCTCGAAGGATAGGATTGTCCATGTGAGGCTCATCACAGTCAGCGTAAGATGGTCTCATTACCATTGCCTCAGTTGCGTTGTAGAAATCGACTGACTTCAAATCGCGTCTATGGCTACAGCCTTCGCTGTTAAAAAACCGTTAGTGCAAAATGATGAGACTGCAAAAACACGAAACGGGAAAAAAGAATCATGCCTCGAGTCCTGTCCTTGACAAGGGACTATATTAGCAAGTTAGTAAGTCCAACTACGTGCAAAAAAAGCATGATCTTCGCAGGCTTAGCTGACCTGACAGAACCAGAAAGTGAAGTTGTCTTTCGGACTTGTTCTGCTGTCAGTTGGTCTGTGGCGAGTTGCGAAGTTGCGCCGCGCCAAGTCGACCGTTTACCAGGAGTATGACCTTGTCTTATGTAAGGTCAGAAGGCGATCCGACACCTCGACATAATTACTGGTTGATCCAGGCCTTCGATGTCGTGGTGACGGTGGCGGCGTTCGTTCTCGCGTTCAGCCTCCGGACCGAATTCGCCTTCTCCGACCCGGACTGGCTCGCCATGCTGGTGGGCATTCCGATCCTCGCGATCCTCGCGCTGATCGCCTATCATGCGGTCGGCCTGTTCCGCGGCACCTGGTCCCAGACCGCCGATGCCGACCTGATCGTCGTGGTCAAGGGGGCGAGCCTGGTGGCCGTGCTGCTGATCGCCGGCATGGTGCTCACCAACACGCTCTCCGAGATCCCGCGCTCGGTGCCGCTGATCCACTGGTTCATCACCGTGGTGGCGCTCTACGGCTCGCGCATGTTCTGGGCGCGGCTGCAGGCCGCGAAGGACGCCGCGCACAAGCCGGTGGCGCTTCTGGTCGGCTGCAACGAGCCGTCGATGCGCTTTCTGTCCAGCCTCGAGCTGCTCGCCAGCAACCGCTTCCGGATCTTCGGCATGCTCGACGACAGCCGCGACCAGCGGCGCGTCGGGCGCACCATCCGCGGCACCCCGGTGATCGGCCATGTCGACCACGCCGAGGCCTGCATGGGGCATCTGAGCGTGCACGGCGTGTTTCCCGAGCGCTTCGTGGTCATGGACTCGTTCCGCCGCAAGTCGCCCGAGCGTTTCGATGCCCTGCGCGCGGTCGCCGAGCGCCGCAAGGTTAAGCTCGACGTCATCAACGACGACATCTGGCTCGAGGACGAGGCCGACCAGGAGGCGCAGAGCGAAACCGATGCCCAGCCGCTCCTCAAGGTCAAGCGCTACATGCGCTGGCGCCGTCCGGTCGAGCTGATGATCGCCACGGGCATGGTGACCGTCCTCTCGCCGCTCTTCCTCCTCCTGGCCGGGCTTTGCCTGCTCGATGTCGGCCGCCCGGTGTTCTTCTGGCAGATGCGTCCGGGGCGCTATCTGAAGCCCTTCAAGCTGATCAAGTTCCGCACCATGCGCGATGGCCTCGACGCCGAGGGCAAGCCGCTTTCCGACGAGGCGCGCACCTCGACGCTCGGGCGGATCATCCGCCGCTCCAAGCTCGACGAGCTGCCCCAGCTGCTCGCCATCCTGAGCGGCGACATGTCCTTCATCGGCCCGCGCCCGCTGCTGCCGCGCGACCAGCCCGAGGATGCGCATCTGCGCGCCATCGTGCGTCCGGGGGTCACCGGCTGGGCCCAGGTCAATGGCGGCCATCCGCTCGAGATCGAGGAGAAGCTGGCGCTCGACATCTGGTACATCAAGAACGCGTCCTTCGGGCTGGACATGAAGATCCTCTGGCTCACCTTCCGCACCATGCTCTTCGGCGATCAGGTCAATCACAAGGCCATCAAGGTGGCGCTGCTGACCCGGCAGCGCCTCCGGCCTGCGGCCCGTCGCCTGCGGGCGGTCGCCGGCCGGCCGGCCGGCAAGGACGAGGTCGGGCACAAGGGGGACGCCAAGCCCGAGCAGACCTGGTGGCCTCGACCGGTGGACACGCTCGATCGGGCGTCGTGAGCGCGGGCCAGGCCCGACGCTCGCACGCATGGAGACTGCCGGCGGCGCGTGGGCCGGCTTTTTGCTGAATAATAGGGATTCTCTGTGATCGTCGGAAACGGACGGGCGACGCCGAAATGGACATTCTGATTTGCAATTACGAATACCCGCCGCTGGGCGGCGGCGGCGGGGTGGTGACGGCCCAGCTGGTGGAGCAGCTGGCAGAGCGCCACAACATCACCGTTCTGACCTCGCGCGCCTTCGATCTGCCGGAAGAAAGCCGGGAACAGGGGGCCGACATCATTCGCGTGCCGGTGCTCGGCCGCACCAAGAAGGCCGCCGGCAGCCTGCCCTCGCTGCTCTCCTACGTGCCCATGGCGATCCGGCGCGGCAAGGCGCTGATGCGGGAACGGCGCTTCGACGTGATCAACACCCATTTCGCGGTGCCCACCGGGCCGGTCGGCGACGTGCTCGCCCGCCATGCCGGCATTCCCAACATCCTCTCCGTGCATGGCGGCGACCTCTACGACCCCAGCAAGTGGATGTCGCCCCATCGCCACTGGATCCTGCGCCGCCTGATCCGCGGCCTCCTGCACCGCGCGGACTACGTGGTCGGCCAGTCCAGCAACACCAACGCCAATGTCGGTCGCTTCTATACCGACGAGGTCGATCCGGTCCTGATCCCGCTCGGCATTGAGCGCCCGACCTTTCGCGACGTCACCAGGGCCGACTTCGACCTGGAGGACGGCGACATCCTGCTGGTGACCGTCGGCCGGCTGGTGGCGCGAAAGGCGCTGGAGCAGCTCATCGACGTCACCGCCGGCCTCAGGCAGGAGCGGGTCCGGCTCCTGGTGATCGGCACCGGACCTGAGGAGCCGGCGCTCAAGGCGAAGGCGGCGGCGATCGGCATCGAGGACCGGGTCAATTTCCTCGGCGCCCTTTCGGATCAGGAAAAATTCGACGTTCTCAGCCTCGCCGACCTGTATGTTTCCTCCAGCCAGCATGAAGGCTTCGGGCTGGTGTTTCTCGAAGGCATGGCCGCCGGCCTGCCGGTGGTCTGCTACGACCACGGCGGTCAGACCGACTTCCTGGTGGACGGCGAAACCGGCTATCTGGTCCGGCTCAATCAGAAAGAAACCCTGGCCGCGCGCATTCAAGAGCTTGTGGTCGACCGCGTACTCCGGCAAAAGATCTCCGAGTTCAATCGGCTAAAGGTCGAGCGGTATTTTATCGAAACGATGGCCGTCGCCTATGAGGAGCTGTTCGAAGCAGCGATCTCTGGCCGTCGGGACACGCCGCGAGGTCCGGGGGGAGTTATGACCGGCAGCCGAGAAGCAGCGTGAACGGATAGAAGGAACTGGCGCCTCGGGTGGCCGGACCAGGAATGAGAACAAGAAAGCATGGCAAATAGCAACACGATGACGGCAGGACTCCTGCCGGGATGGCGCCGCGTCCTTCGCTTCGGCTTGCTGGCGGTCGTGATCGTACCGGTCCTGATCGTCGCCCTGATCGCCGGCATCGCCCGTCCGACCTCGCTGAGCGCCGCCAAGGCGGCCGTCGGCGAAGGTGTCGACGAGGCCCGCCAGCTCTGGGTCACGCTGACCTTCTGGCCCTCGGCACCCTACCCGCCGAGCGAGGTCATCGAGGACTTCGAGCTTGACTGGACCACGCACAGGCGCGCCGCCGAAGGCAGCGGCGACTGGGGATCCACCTGGGCGGATGACGGCAACCTCTACACCGCCTGGGGCAATGGCGGCGGATTCGGCGGCTCCAATGTCGACGGCCGGGTCTATCTCGGCTTCGCGCGCATCGAAGGCGGCCCGGACAGCTACAAGGCCTACAATGTCTGGGGCGGCCACGAGGCGGAAAATCCGTCCGAATTCGGCGGCAAGTCCTACAGCCTCCTGAGCGTGGACGGCCTTTTCTACATGTGGCGCTGCGGCGATTCGGACGGCGAGGCGTCCCTCGAGTTCCAGGAGCTCTATCACTCCGCGAATCGAGGCGCCACCTGGCGCGCCACCGGCGTGAAGTTCATGCAGGACTCGTTCGCTGCGGGCGATCCCGGCTTCTATTGCCCGGTGTTCCTGCAATATGGCCAGGACTATGCCGACGCTCCGGACGACTATGTCTATGCCTATGCGCCGGAGATCCAGCAGACCAAAAGCCTCTACCCGCAGGTGCCGGGGGAGGTCGCGATGATGCGCGTGCCCAAGACCATGATCAACATCCGCTCGTCCTACGAGTTCTTCGCCGGTCTCGATGCCAAGGGCGAGGCGCTCTGGAGCTTCGACGGCAGTGCGCGCGTGCCGGTGTTCACGGACGCGGAGAACGGCGTGACCCAGCATGTCGCCGCGGTCTACAATCCCGGCCTGGATCGCTACATCCTCACGGTTGAGCACAGCGTCCATTCCGAGGGCAATATGGCGATGTACGACGCGCCGACTCCCTGGGGACCCTGGACCACGGTGCATTTCGCCGACTCGTTCGGTCGCTTCGAGACGCTCGACAACACCTTCATGTGGGTGCTGCCGAGCAAATGGCTGAGCGAGGACGGTCAGTCCTTCGTGATGATCTTCACCGGCAAGGGGCGCAATGACAGCTGGAACACCGTGTCGGGTCGTTTCCTGCTCGCGGGGAAGAACGATTGAGAGGTGATGCGGCTGGCCTCGAACGGCATCTGCAGGTGCCGCCGCGGCGATGATGGCAGGAGCCGACATCGTGGCCGACGCACCCGTTCCCTGGCGACGCTGGCTGGTCACCGGCGCCAAGGTGGCGGTGACGCTGCTGCTCTGCTGGCTGATCGTGAGCTGGATCGATTGGAAGGCCTTTCTCGCCACCCTGAAGAACGCCAATTACGGGCTGATGGCGGCCGTGTTCGTCCTCAGCCTGTTCGGCATCGCGATCAGTGCGTGGAAATGGCAGGTGCTGCTGCATGGCCACGGCATTCGCTTCCCCTTGCCCGACCTGACGCGCTGGTACTTCATCGCGGCCTTCTTCAACGCCTTCCTGCCGACCAATATCGGCGGCGACGGCTACCGCCTGATCAAGACCTACGACAATCCCAAGGGCAAGGCGCGCGCGGTCAGCGCGCTTGTTCTGGAACGGATCACCGGCGTGCTGACCCTGGGCTTCATGGGCTATGTCGCGGCGCTGATCGTCTGGCTCAGGACCGGCAATCCGCTCGCCGGCACGCTCGCAGCCCTCGGCACGGTCGCCGGCATCGCCGGCCTGCTGCTGCTCGCCCTGATCTGGCGGGTCGGGCTGGTCGGCCCGCTGTCGCGCATCCGGCTGTTCAGGACGGCCCTCGACCGGGTGGTCGACGTCATGGGCGACTGGCGGGGACAGACCGGGCGCTTGATCTGTGTCATGGCTTTCTCATTCTGCTTTCATACACTGCGCATCGGCTTCATCTGGCTGCTGATCCTGGCGCTCGGCACCGCGGTCGATCCGGTGGAACTGACGGTGGCGCTGTTCGCCGTCGAGGTCGCGGCCATGCTGCCGATCAGCATCGGCGGGCTCGGCGTGATGGAGGGCTCCTTCGTCTACGTCATGAGTGGCTTCGGCCTGAACAGCGAAGCGGGTCTCGCCGGCATGCTGATGCTGCGCGTGCTCACGCTCGTGCTCGGTTTGATCGGGGCGCTGCTCTACCTTGCGGAGGGCAAGGTCAAGGCAGCGGTCGTGAAGCCCTGAAGGGAACCAAACCACCGTTGAGCTGATTCATGGAACGGGACGGCAGATCCCGCATGGAACGCTTGGAGGAAGATCTTAGCAAGGAGGACGGCGCTTGATCATTCTTGGGATCAGCGACCACTATATCAGCGGTGCCGCCATCATCGTTGACGGACGGATCGTTTCGGCCGTCGCCGAGGAGCGGCTCGCGCGCAAGAAGATGGTGATGGGCTTTCCCTGGAAAGCCATCAAATCGGCGATGGCGATCGCGGGCGTCGAGCCCAAGGACCTGACCGAGGTCGCGATCGCCTCGGACTGGGGCCATTTCCTGAAGGAGTATGTCGATTTCTCGGACGGCGTGTTCGGCGTCAAGGAGACGTTCGTGCGCTCGCTGTTCTTCCGGGTCGGCTCCCACATCAGCTTCCTGCGCTCCAAGATCCCGATCCTGGAAAGGCTCTATTACGATCTCCGAAAACCCGCCTTCGAGAAGCGCAAGCAGGCGATCCGCCAGGCGATGCAGCTCGACTTCGGCATCACCGCCCCCGTCACCTTCGTCTCGCACCATCTCTGCCACGCCGCAGGGGCGTACTACGCCTCAGGTTACGACGACGCGCTTGTGGCCACGCTGGATGGCGCCGGCGACGGCGACAGCTCCCACGTCTATTCCGTGAAGAACGGCCGCTTCGAGCTGCTGCACAGCGTGCCCAGCTTCGACAGCCTCGGCGACTATTACGGCTACGTCACCCAGATCAGCGGCTTCAAGGCGGGCAAGCACGAGGGCAAGATCACCGGGCTTGCCGCCTACGGCAAACCCTCGCTCCGGCATGTGTTCGAAAAATTCTTCCGCTACACGAACGGCAGCATGCGCAATGTCGGCAACTGCTTTCGGCATGCCGCCCTCAGGAAGCTGAAGAAGGCGCTGCCCGAGGACTACAAGCGCGAGGACCTCGCCGCGACCGTCCAGGATCTCGCCGAGGACGTCGCCACCGCCTATGTCGGCCACTGGTGCAAGAAGACCGGCCACCGCAATGTGGCGCTCGCGGGCGGCGTGTTCGCCAACGTCAAGATCAATCAGCGCGTCCACGAAATCGACGGCGTCGCCTCGGTCTTCGTCTTCCCCGCCATGTCCGACGAGGGCATCGCCGCCGGTGCCGCGCTGGTGCGTCACGCCGAGCGCAAGGGCTGGGAGCCGGCCGAGCGCGCCTGTATCGACCACGTCTATCTCGGCCCGGAGTTCACCGATCAGCAGATCGAAGCCGCCCTCGGCGCCGCCGAGGTCTCGTTCAAGAAGGCCGAGGACATGCCGAAGCAGGTCGCCAAGCTCCTCGCCGACGGCAAGGTGGTCGCGCGCTTCGCCGGCCGCATGGAATACGGGCCGCGCGCCCTCGGCAACCGCTCGATCCTCTATCGCCCGGACAGCCCGTCCGTGAACGACTGGCTGAACGAGCGCCTGCAGCGCACCGAGTTCATGCCGTTCGCCCCCTCCACCCTCGCCGAGGACGCCGCGCACTGCTTCGTCGGCATCGAGGGAGCGGAAAACACCGCGCGCTTCATGACCATCACCTTCGACTGCACCGAGCAGATGAAGAAATCATGCCCCGGCGTGGTCCATATCGACGGCACCGCGCGCCCGCAGATCGTGCATGCCCACGACAATCCCGAATATCATCGTATCATCTCGGAATTCAAACGCTTGACGGGGCTCTCCTGCATCGTGAATACCAGCTTCAACATCCACGAGGAGCCGATCGTGTGCACGCCTGAGGACGCGATCCGCGCCTTCAAGCTCGGCCATCTCGACGTGCTCGCCATCGGCCCCTTCATCGCCATCAACCCCGCGGTCAAGGCCAAGGACGTCGAGCGCGAGCGCGCGATTGCCTAGGGAAGGAAACCTGCATGACCACCCTCATCACCGGCGGCAGTCGCGAGCGCGCGACGGCGTAGACAAGGAAAGTTAGGGATGACGACCCTCGTCACCGGCGGCACCGGCTTCATCGGCTCCCGCCTCGCCCTCGATTGCGCGAGACGCGGCGAAGCCACGCGCGTCCTCGCCAAGATCAACAACGCCAACGAGCAATCGGGCCATGACGAGCTCGAAAAGGCCGGCGTCGAGATCATCGACGGCGACGTCTGCGCGAAGGCAGATGCCGAACGGGCGATGGACGGCGTCAAAACCCTGTATCACCTCGCCGCCGCCCAGCACGAAGCCAATGTCGGCGACGACTATTTCCGCCGCATCAATGTCGAGGGCACCAGGACCGTGCTCGACGCCGCGGTCGAGGCCAAGGTCGCCCGTGTGGTCCACGGCAGCACCATCGGCGTCTACGGCATGGCCGACGACGGCCCGGTGCACGATCGCACGCCGCTCTTTCCGGACAACATCTACGGCCAGACCAAGCTCGAAGGCGAGCATCTCGCGCGCAGCTACGGAGATCGCCTGAAGCTCGCGATCGTGCGCATCTCCGAGACCTTCGGCCCGGGCGACTTCCGCCTGCTGAAGCTGTTCAAGGGCATCAAATCCAAAAAATTCTTCATGGTCGGCAAGGGCCTGAACCTGCATCATCCCGTCTACATCGACGACCTGATCGAGGGCCTGCGCGCCGCCGCCACCAAGAAGGCGGCGATCGGTGAGACCGTCGTCCTCGCCGGCCCGCGCGCCGTCACCACGGCGGAGATGGTCCAGGGCATCAGCCAGGCGCTGGCGACCGGCGGCCCCAGGATCACCATTCCGCTGCCCGCCCTGATGAGCGCTGCCATGGTCATCGAAACCGCCTGCAAGCCCGCCGGCATCCAGCCGCCGCTGCACCGCCGGCGCATGAATTTTTTCGTGAAGAGCTTCCAATTCTCCGGCGAGGCTGCACGCGAAAAGCTGGGCTTCGCGGCGAAAGTCGACTTCGCCGAGGGTGCGAAGCGCACCGCAAGATGGTATGAGGAAGCAGGTCTGATCTGACGGAATTTGCTCGAAGACCGACCGCCCAAGGAAGAAACGCCATGAGCAACGCTGCGAAGAAGGTAGAAGGTCACGGCAAAGCCATGTCCGGGCCACGCTCCGACAAGCTTGCTGCCCAGATGGAGCCGTTCGACAGCTTCTGGGAAGGCCCGGAGGATGTCGAGAAAGGCTATGGCAGCTTCAAGGCCTTCTACCGCGACAACTATCTGAAGCATGTCACCCCGAACAAGGACGCCAGGATCCTGGTGGTGAGCTGCGGCCCCGGCTACTTCGTCAACGTCCTGAACCAGGCCGGCTATCAGGACGTCATCGGCATCGACAGCTTCGACGACAAGATCGAGCACGCCCGCTTCCACGGCCTGAACTGCATCCAGGCGCGCGCCTTCGAATATCTCGCCGAGCAGGCGGACGAGACCTTCGACGTCATCTTCTGCGAGCAGGAGCTGAACCATCTCACCAAGGACGAGATGATCGAGTTTTTGGGACTTGCCAGAGCCAAGCTTCGGGCGGGCGGCCAGCTCATCTGCCACGGCCTGAACGGCGCCAATCCCATCGTCGGCGCCGAAACCCTGGCCCAGAACTGGGACCACCAGAACACGTTTACCAGCTACTCGCTGAACCAGGTCTTGGAGCACACCGGCTTCGACGTTCAAAAAATATTCGGCCTGCACCTCTACGTGTTCTACAAGAACCCCGCGAACTACGTCGCCTGGGGCCTCACCGCCGGCCTGCATTTCGTCTTCCAGGTGCTGTTCAAGATCTACGGCAAGTTCAACAAGATCTTCGAGAAGAAGATCGCGGCCGTTGCCATCAAGCCCGCGGGCGACAGCGGTTCCAGCAACCACCTCCGGAGCGTCTGACCGCCATGTGCGGCATCGCCGGCCAGGTCGGGCATCGCCTCCTCGACGACGGCGCCATGCGCGCCGTCACCGAAACACTCGCTCATCGCGGGCCGGACGGTCATGACCATGTCCGGCGCGAAAAGGCCTGGCTCGGCCATCGCCGCCTCTCGATCATCGACCTCGAAGGCGGCCGCCAGCCGATCGTCAACGAGGACGACACCGTCTGGATCGTCTGCAACGGCGAAATCTACAACTACCAGGACCTCCGTCCCGAGCTGATCGCCAAAGGCCACAAATTCCGCACCGACAGCGACTGCGAAACCGTCCTCCACCTCTATGAGGAAGAGGGCGAAGCCTGCCTCGAAAAACTGCGCGGCATGTTCGCCTTCGCCATCTGGGACGAGAACAAGCAAAAGCTGTTCTGCGCTCGCGACCGATTGGGTCAGAAACCTTTCTACTACGCATGCAAGGACGGCTCCTTGCACTTCGCCTCCGAGATCAAGGCGCTGCTCCAGGCCGATCCCTCCCTGCGCAGGATGAACGCCGAAGCCTTCGACGAATATATGACGCTCCGCCTGATCGGCGCGCCCAAGTCGATGTTCGACGGCATCGAAAAACTTCCGCCAGGTCATTCCATGACCTACGCGGTCGGCGGGACGTGCGACGTCCAGCGTTACTGGGACCTCGACTACGAACCGAAAAGCCTGGTGAGCGAAAACGACCTCCTCGATGAGCTTGAGGGGAGGCTGGTCGACTGTCTGAAATACCATCTCGTCAGTGACGTGCCGGTGGGGGCGTTCATGAGCGGCGGGCTGGACAGCACGCTGCTGGTGGCGCTCACCAAGAAGCACAAGCTGACGGAGGATCTGCAGACCTTCACGATAGGGCTGCCCTACGATCAGTATGACGAGGCGCCGACCGCGCGGTTGGTCGCCGAGACCTTCGGCACCACCCATCGCGAAGAGACCATCACGCCGTCGCTCCTGACCGAGCTGCCGCGCCTGGTCGCGACCATGGACGAGCCTTCGGACAGCCTCGCCATCTGCATGGACAAGATCGCCGATCTCGCGTCGCGCCACGTCAAGGTCGTGTTCGGCGGCGACGGCGGTGACGAGCTGTTCGGCGGCTATGACCGCTATTACGGCAACGGCATCGCCGCGCAATATGCGCGCATTCCGGCCTTCGTTCGGCGCGGTCTGATACGACCGATCGTCAACCGACTGCCTGATGGCAAATGGTATAAAAGCGTCGGCCATCAGCTCAAATGGCTCGACCAGCTCGCCGACACCGAGCCCGCCAGCGCCCGCTATCTCGAAAGCCTCGGCTACTTCTACATGCGCCGCAGCTTCCGCGATGATCTCTATACGGCGGACCTGCAAAGCCGACTGACGAAGAGCGAGCCCGGCCGCGTCATGAAGGACGCATTCGACCGTGTCGCGGGTCGCGACCTGGTGGACAGGATGCTGTATGCGGACGGGCATATGCGTTTGCCCGACCATCCCGTGATGATCTCGGACCGCATGACCATGGCCCACGGCCTGGAAGCACGCGCGCCCTTCATGGATCACAAGCTGGTCGAGTTCGTCGCCAAGGCGCCCGCCTCGATGAAGGTCAAGGGTCGCACCCTTCGCCATCTTCAGGTCGAGCTCTGCAAGCGCGTCCTGCCGGCGGAGGTGATGGAGCGCAAGAAGCAGGGCTTTTCCTCGGCGCTCACCTACATGCTGAAGGACGAGCTGTCCTTCCTGCAGGATCACTTCCTGAAAGCCTCGACCCTGGCGAGCGACGGCCTCCTGAACCAGCCCGTGATCGACAGGATGCTCGCCGAGCATAAGGCTGGCAGCGCCGACCACGGCCACCGCCTCTGGCTGCTCCTCAACAGCGAAGTCTGGCACCGCCATTTCATCCGCGAGGAGTCCGCGGGCGACCTTACGGCGGAGATCGCCGACGCCACGAAACATGTCGAGGTCGCAAGTCAACCGACAGCGAGGGTCGCTGATGCAGCGTGATTTACGGAGTCTTGCCGATAGCACCTTCGATCTGGTGGTCATCGGCGGCGGGGTGTTCGGGGCTGCCGCTGCCTGGGATGCCGCGCAGCGCGGCCTGTCCGTCGCCCTGATTGAGCGCGGCGATTTCGCCGGCTACACCAGCGCCAACTCCTTCAAGGTGGTCCATGGCGGCATCCGCTATCTGCAGCACGCCGACCTCTACCGCATCCGCCAGTCCTCGGGCGAGCGCCGCGCCTTCCTTAAGATCGCGCCGCATCTGGTCCGGCCCCTGCCGATCGCGGTGCCGACCTATGGCTGGGGCATGCAGAGCAAGGCGGCGATGCGTGTCGGCGTCGGCATGTACGACCTGTTCACCGCCGACCGCAATCGCGGAATCGACGATCCCGAGCGCAAGATCCCGAACGCCTATGCGCTGTCGCGTGGCGACACGCTCGACCTGTTCCCTGGATTGATTACCGACGGCCTCACCGGCTCGGTGGTCTTCCGCGACGGTCAGATGGACAACCCGCCCCGTCTCGTCCTGGCCTTCGTGCAGAGCGCCGCCGACGCAGGCGCCGTGGTCGCGAACTATGTCGAGGCGACCGGGTTGATCAAGGAAGGCGATGCGATCAAGGGCGTGCTCGCCAGGGACTGCCTCGCCGATGCCGAGTTCCCGATCAAGGCGAAGATGGTCCTGAACGCCGCCGGTCCCTATGCCGAGGGCTTTCTCGAACGCGCCCTGCACCAGAAACCCGGCGGCCAGATGAGCTATTCGCGCGACGCCTGTTTCGTGGTCGACCGCCGTCTGTTCGCCCACGACATCGCGCTCGCCGCCCAGGGCCAGACCCACGATCCCGACGCCCTGGTCAGCCGCGGCAACCGTCATCTGTTCATGGCCTCCTGGCGCCACTACACGCTGATCGGCACCTGGCACGTCGTCTGGAAGAAGGACCCGGCCGCCATCCGTGTCGAGGACGCCGAGCTCGAATCCTTCATCGAGGAGGCGAAGCTCGGCTATCCCGGTCTCGACATCGATCTCGACGACGTCGGCATCTGGAACTGCGGCCTCGTGCCCTTCGGCGAGAACGACGAGGGCGCCACCAACCTCCGCTACGGCCATCGCTCCAGCCTGATCGACCATGCCAAGGTCGACGGGATCGACGGCCTGCTGACCCTGATCGGGGTGCGCTTCACCACCGGTCGGTTCGAGGCCGCCCAGGCGGTCGATATCGCAGCCCAGCGTCTTGGCCAGCGAAAGCCGTCCCGCACCGCCGACACCCCGCTCAAGGGCGGCGATCTGCCGTCCACGATCGAGGCCGCGCACCAGCAGGCCCTGCGCGACCATGGCGAGCGCTTCACGCCCGAGGTGCTGCGCTCGCTCGTCCATCACTACGGCAGCGGCCTCGGCGACGTCCTTCGCGTCGTCGAGACCAAGCCCGAACTGGCAGCCCCCATCGGCGCCAGCGCCGTGATCGGCGCGCAGGCGGTCCATGCCGTGCGCGAGGAGATGGCGCAGACGCTCGGCGACGTCGTCTTCCGGCGCACCGATCTCGCCACCGGGTCCTATCCGGGCGAGGCGGCGCTGCGTGATATCGCCGCGGCGATCGCCCCGATGCTCGGCTGGAACGAGACGGAAATCGCGGCCCAGATCGAGGCGATCAAGGCCCGTTTTCCCAAACGTGCGGTGCAGCGCGCCGACCGTGCGTCCGCGCACGATAACGCGGCGGCCTGAAGGGCAGGGTGGGCGGAACCATGGCAATTTCGGCGTGGATGGATCGCTTTTTCTATCCGGACTACGGGGACAACTGGGACGACGACCGCTTCCGCGCCGAGATCCTGTCCGCGATGCAGCCGGGCTTCCACTGCCTCGACTACGGCGCCGGTCGCGGCAATGTCCGACAAATGAATTTCAAAGACCAGGCCGCCTTCGTCGCCGGTGTCGATCCGGAAGATGCCGTGTTTTCAAATCCTTACGTCCACGAGGCGAAGATCCTTCCTTTGCCCAGCGGCGTGATTCCCTATGACGACGAGAGTTTCGACATGGTCTACTGCACCAATGTCATGGAGCATGTCGAAACTCCCGAGGCCACCTTCCGCGAGGTCGCGCGCGTCCTCAAGCCCGGCGGCATCTTCCTCGCTAAGACGCCCAATAAGAACCATTACATGCCCCTGATCGCGCGCCTTACGCCGGTCGGATTTCACAGGTTTTACAACCGCTTGCGCGGTCGCGAGACGTTCGATACCTTCAAGACTCAATATAAGTGCAACTCGCCCAATCAGGTCCGAAAATACCAAAAACAGACCGGTTTCGACCTCCAGAAGATCAGCCTCTGGGAAGGCCGCCCCGAATATCTCCGCATCTTCTGGCCCCTCTACATCGTCGGCCTCGTCTACGAGCGTCTCGTAAACGCCACCGACCTCCTCGCCCCCTTCCGCTCGGTCCTGGTCTTCCGCGTCCAGAAACCCGCGGATTGACAGGCTTTTCCCGGCCTTCTGCAATCACACCCGCCGCGCTATCCTGACCGCCAGGACGCTGAACGCGAAGCGAGCCAAAGGGAGGCCAGGGGATTGACCAAGCGCTATCGGGCCGGGGTGATCGGTTGCGGCTTCTTCGCCGCCAACCACCTCCACGCCTGGCAGGACATCGCCGATGTCGACCTCGTCGCCGTCTGCGATGTCGACCTTGGCAAGGCCCAGGCTGCTGCTGAAAAGTACGCGATTTCAGCTGTTTACGATGATGCCGAAGCGATGTTCAAGTCAGAAAAACCCGACTTCGTCGACATCGTCACCACCATGCCGACCCACCGCCCGCTCGCCGAACTGGCCGCGAAACACGGCGTGCCGATGATCGTGCAAAAGCCCTTCGCCCCCACGATCGACGACTGTCGGGCGATCGTCGATGCCGCTGCGACGGCGGGTGTGCCGCTCATGGTGCACGAGAACTTCCGTTTCCAGACCCCCATCAAGGCCGTGCGCGCGGTGCTGGACAGCGGCGCGATCGGCAAGCCGTTCTTCGGCCGGATCGGCTGGCGCACCGCTTTCGACGTGTATGCCAACCAGCCCTATCTCGCTGAAGAAGAACGCTTTATCCTGCTGGACCTCGTCATCCATCTCCTCGACGTCGATCGCTTCCTGTTCGGCGAGGTCGACCAACTCACCTGCCGCACCCAGAGCATCAAGCCAGGCATCAAGGGTGAGGACGCTGCTACCCTGCTGCTCGGTCACGAGAACGGCGTGACCTCGGTGGTCGATGCCACCTACAGCGCCCGCCGGGACCCGGATCCGTTCCCGGAAACCCTGATCGAGATCGACGGGACCGAAGGCTCGGTCCGGCTTGACTATGGCTGCAAGCTGACGGTCGTCAGCCCGTCCGGTTCGGACCGGCGGACCGTCGAGCCGATGCTCCTGCCCTGGGCGGAAAAGCCCTGGCACGGCGTGCAGGAGAGCGTGCTCAGGACCCAGGAGCACTGGGTCGGCTGCCTGCGCGACGGACGCGAGCCCGCGACCTCCGGCGCCGACAATCTCAAGACCTACGCGCTATGCGAAGCCGCCTATGCTTCCGCCGCCCGCGGGCAGACCGTCGACCCCAAGGACTTCTGGTGAGGGCCATGACCGGATCGGATCACGAAAACGCCGTCATCACCTATTACGACACCCACCCGATCAACGAGCAGCAGATCCTGGAGAAGCTGGACCGGGACGGCATCGCGCTCGATGGCCTGAGCGAGGCCGAGCTGCAGCACTACGACCAGGACCACTATGGCGGGCTCGCGATCACCGAGCAGCTCGGCGAGGACGCCGGTATCGAGGCGGCGCATCACGTGCTCGACGTCTGCAGCGGCATGGGCGGCCCCGCCCGCTATTTTTCGTACCATCGCGGCTGCCGGGTGACCGGGCTCGATCTCACCGAGAGTAGGGTGGCAGGCGCCACTAGGCTCACCCGCCTCGCGGGCCTCGGCCATCGCGTCGATTTCCGGCGCGGCGACGCCCAGGCCATGCCGTTCGACGCGGCAAGCTTCGACATCGCCATCAGCCAGGAGGCGCTGTTGCATGTGCCCGACAAGGGAGCGGTCGTCCGCGAATGCGCACGCGTCCTGAAGCCTGGCGGTATCCTCGCTTTCACCGACCTCACCCAGCGCCAGCCGATTGACGACGCCGCTATGAAAAAGCTCGGCAAGGCGCTGGCATCCGTCAATTTCGCGACCGCCGTGCAGTATCGCCAGTGGCTGCTGGCCGCTGGCTTCGAGATCCTGGTCGACGTCGATCGCAGCGAGGAGCTCAAACGCATCCTCACCGAGCGTCTCGCCATGTACAAATCCCTCGGCGACCAGACCCGGGCGCGCTTCGGCGCGGGGCGCGAAAAGGAGTGGGAGGAGGGCTACACCTTCTTCGTCGACAGTGTGGTCGCTGGCCGCCTCGGCGGCTGCCGGTTCGCCGCACGCAGCCGGGAATAGGGTCTCTCTATGGCGCCCACCCGGCCGGTCTTTGAGGGCGGTGATTCTTTGTGACCTTTGGCATCAGGCGGTTCCGTGTGATCGACAACGGCATGCTTTGCAGACAAAAAGATAGAGCATCGATGCCGACCCTATCTGACAAATGCTCACTCCAGGACGATTGCCTCGAAACCTAGAGCTTTTCCTGGTCAGGTTTACGCATATCCGGCATGCTTGAAGTAATTTGCACACTCGGTTTTGGAGAATGCGTCGATTGCTTTGCCGATTTGTTGTTCCAGGCCTTTATGGTGCGTTCGGCGGCGCTTCGGATCAGGGACTTGAGTTTAGCAAACGCGTTTTCGATCGGGTTCAGATCCGGCGAGTAGGGCGGCAGATGGCAGAGCCGGGCGCCGGCTCTCTCGAGGATGCCGCGGACGCCGGCGACCCTGTGGGCGGGCAGCTTGTCCATCGCCACGATGTCGCCAGGGTTCAGCGCCGGTGCCAGGCAATGGCGGGGATAGGCGAGGAACGCCGCACCATTCATGGGGCCATCGATCACCCAAGGTGCTGCAATCCGATGGACCCGGAGGGCGGCGATGAAGGTCAGCGTTTTCCAATGGCCGTGCGGGACCGGGCTGACCAGCCGTTCGCCGATCGGACAGCGGCCATAGAGCCGCGTCATCTTCGTGGCGAAGCCGGTCTCATCGAGAAATACCAGCCGATCCGGATCGATCCAGGGCCGGACGCGCCGCCAGGCCTCACGCCGCTTCTTTACTGGTCTGTCTCCTTCAGCTCGCACCATCTGCTATGAGATGGTCTGGCGCTCTCAGAGCCCGTTTTAAAAGAAGTTGAGCGAAAACAGCCAGTTATGGCATCCGAATTCTGCCAGGAACGACCAGCCTGACCGATGTGGACTGCTTTCGCTCGAACGCACCGACATTTGAACGCTCGCTATGCAAGCGACGTCACCGATGACGAGTATGGCTTGATCAGGCCCTGTTGCCGCCGGCGAGACATGGTGGTCGGCGACGGACGACGGATCTGCGCGAGGTCTTGAACGATCCTTTATCTCGTGAGGACTGGATGCCAGTGGCTGCAGCTGAACCACCATGGAGCACGGTCCGAGCTATTTCCGGCGCTTCTGGCAGGAAGATGTATCACATCTGGATGATCTTGATGCGGCGCGCGACAGACGGCAAGGAGGCGTCACCGACGAGCGGTTGTCGAGGCAGAGCGTGAAAACCACAGGCTGATCGCGGCTATGACGCCAGGAAAAGATCAAAGAGCGAAAGCGCGTCTGGTCACCGACATCGGCTTGCCCTCAATCTGGCGGTCATGCGCCAGCATCAAGACCGTGATGGCTGGCCTTGGCCTGCCACTGGATCAAGCGGCGGTTTCCTGGCAGCACTGTCTTTCGCCGATGCCGGCTATCAGGGACCTATCGCCGCGAACAACGCAGCCGGCGCCAGGCTCCGGCTCGAGATTGTCAAAAGGCCACCGCACGCCGAAGGGTTCGAAGTGATCCCAAAACGCTGGGTGATCGAGCGCACCTTCGGCTGGCTTGGTCGCAACCGCCATCTCGCCAAGATTTCGAACGGCTGATCGAACATTCCAAAGCCATCGCCGTCGTCGCCATCATCCAGCTTCTCGCCAGGCGATTGGCAAACCCATGAAATCGCCAGAAAACTTCAAAAACGGGCTCTGAGGGAGGTATGGATGGCGCGCAAGAAGCATTCCTCCGAGGAGATCATCAGCAGGCTGCGCGAAGCCGAGGTGCTGGTGGCCGAGGGCAAGCGGTTGCCTGAGCTTTGCAGAATTCTTGAGGTCAGCGAGCAGACCTATTTTCGCCGGCGCAAGGAGTATGGCGGGTTGAAGACTGACCCTGCCCCGCTTGAGCGGACGACCCGGCAAGGTGCATCGGGCGGGCCTGGTCATCGGCTCGAAAGCCTGGTCAGGCGTCCTGCAGCCAGGCGCTGAATGACGCCGTCGACGATTGTGGGAGCACGCGATCCATCGGACCAAGGCCCGCTTGGCGTCGTCGCGGGTTGCGCAGCGGGTGCGATCGACGAGTCTGCTCTTCATCGAGCCGAAGACGCTTTCCATCGGCGCCTCGTCGAGGCCGTTGCCCCTGCGGCGACGGCGCCAGGCCATGGCGTTGCAGGATCTGCCGGCAGGAGGGGCCGGCGTGCTGCAGCCCGCGGTCGCCATGGTGGGTCGGGGCCCGTGGCGGCTGGCGGCGCTGGATCGCCGTCAGCAAGGCTCGCGCGCAGAGTTCGGCGCGCAGGTATTGTCCATCGAGCGACGGTCCCTCCACGACGTCGACGGCGACGTCACGGTGACGCTGCCATCGGGCGAGGAGCGTGCGGTCGGGCTCGAACCGGCTGGCGACGGTATCGGAACGGCCCAGTTTCAGGCTGATGAACGCGGCCTCTATCGGATCGAAGACGGCGATCTCACCACCTACGCCGCCATGCGTCCGATCAGCAGCCTTGAGCTTGCCGACATGCGCGCGACGGGTGAGCGTCTGACGCCGCTTGCCGACACGACCGGCGGTGCGATGGTCTGGCTTGCCGATGACGGTCTGCCCGCCGTGCGCAAGACCGGCGAGGGGCGTGCGCAGAGCGGCCGGGACTGGATCGGGTTCCTGCGCAAGGACCGCTATCTCGTCACCGGCGCCAACCAGATGCCGCTGCTGCCGGCCGTACTGGCTTTGCTCCTGCTGCTCGGCACGCTCGGCGCCGCCTGGTACCGCGAAGGCCGGTGATGACAAGCCTCGCAAGCGAATAATACCAACCCGCCTTGAGAAGGTTTGGTTTGGTTTTCTTTGCCGGCGACGTTTGTCTTGTTAACGCTGCGTTAGCGACCCTTTGCTATCTGTGTTGATGGCCCATGCGATCCTGGGAGTCCGTCCGCCGACAAAGGCAGGCCGAGGCTCGGATTCCGAGGATCGCATGGACCAGAATGCCCTGATGACAGCCGGTCAATAACAGAGCGCTAGGCGGTGGTGACAAAACATCTGGGGATGCTGGCGATTTTGACGAAGCCCATGAGATTGTTGAGAAGCTTGTCGCAGCGTGTGGCGACGCGTCGGAACTGCTTGAGCTTGTTGAAGAACCTTTCGATGACGTTGCGCTCTTTGTAGAGCCCCTCGTCGCAGGCATGCTGATACTTTCGATGACGCCTTGGCGGCATGACGGGCTCGGCGCCGGCATCGAGGATGACGTCCATCAGGCGATCGGCATCATGGGCTCGATCAGCGAGTAGGGCGTCGGGCTTGATGCCGTCGACCGGATCGAGCGCCCTGACCATGTCGTTTTCCCGGCCGGCCCCGGCCAGGAAGCGGCAGGGGTTGCCTAGACCATCGGTTGCGACAGAGACTTGGTCGAAAAGCCGCCTCTCGAACGGCCCAGGCCCTGGGCTTTCTGCCCCTCTTTTTCATCGGTGCGCCAACCGCCTGCTGATGGGCACGGATGACGGTGCTGTCCAGCATCAGCCATTCGAGATCGGCATCCTGGCCCAACGGCTCGAACAGCCGGTCGATCAGGCCACGCTCCAGCCATCGGCAATGACGTCGCTTGACGGTCTGAAATGCGCCGAATGCCGGCGGCAGGTCCTTCCATCTCGCCCCGGAACGCGCCACCCAGAGCAGCGCATTGACAAAACGCCGGTTGTCGGCCCGCGCATCACGCTTGCCCTCGATGCCACCGGGGATCAACGGCCAAATCCGAGCCCACTGATCGTCACGAAGGCCATCTTGATCCAACGAAGCCATCTCAAAATATCCGTTGGGAACACCAGGTTGGATAAAAAACATCCGATAATAGGCAAATTGTCACCACCACCTAATATTAGTCTTTCCACTTCGACATGCCTGATCCGGTCCATATGATCCTGGGAGCCAGAGCCTCGCCCCAACCGATTTCCGCGGCCGCGCGGATTCCCAGGATCGCATGGACCAGATCACGGAGCATAGGCCCGAGAGATGAAGGCTTCGTTAGTGGGTACGGGAAACGCGGCGGATCGATAGGCCCTGCAGCCTATGCCTTCGCGCCGACCGTCGGCTCGTCGATATGCTCGTGGGCCACGACATTGGTTTTCAGGCCGGCATGGCGATAGATCCGCTTGTTCAGCCGCGGATAATCCCCAACATCATGGGTCAGGCGCTCGCCGACCACGATGCAGCGAAGGATCTCCTCGCCATCATTGACGATCGTGTGCGCGAGCCCGCCCTTGCGATAGCCGATGAAATCGCCGGCCTTCACGGGATGCGTCTCGTCACCGATGGTCGCCCTGCCGCGGCCGGCCAGGATGTAGACGCATTCATCTTCATAATAGTGGCGATGATATTCCGTGGTCTCGCGGCCGGGCTCGACCTCGATGATATGAAAGCCGAGCCCGGTCAGGCCTGCGAGATCGCCCAGCGACTTGTTGATGCGCACCGCGTTGCTGTTGAGGAAATGGGTCTTTTTCAGACCATCCATCGCCTCGATGTCCTCTTTGGTGATCAGATACTTATCGTTCTCCATCGCCTTCCCTCCGCGTTCCACGACACCCTCCGACGATCACCCTGCCGCAACCTGACCTTCCGCCCCGGTACCGAGTTTTTCAGACCGTCGCAAACCATGTGATCGGGGCATGGTATCGGTATGACGATGCAATCGATATCTCCGGGTAGATGCGCCAGCAAATCGACGCCTGTTTACCATTTCTTCACCCATATCCGCGATAACAGCGACCTTGCCGGTCCCTGTGATCCTGGGAGTCCGTCCGTCCGCGGAAATGGGGAGCGAAGCTCGGACTCCCAGGATCACAGGGACCAGGGCGACGGATCTACCATGCAAGCTTTAACGGAGGGTTAGGGCGAGCATGAAAAAAACTCGGCGAGGTGACGGCTTGAGCGACGGCGCCGTTGGTGTCAAACCAGAACGACCGATATCCGTGAGATCCAGGCCTTTCAGGGAGTGCCCATGTCCGCCCAGCCTTTGACCCGAGACGAGCTCGCCGCCCTTGCCGAATTCGATACGCCGACCATCTGCAACGCCCTCGAGGTCGTGGCACCCGAGCGCCGCACCGTCGGCTTCACCACCGAGACCATGGTCTGCCCCTTTCCCGACCGCAAGCCCATGGTCGGCTATGCGCGTACCGGCACCGTGCGGGCGATGGATAAGCCCGCGATGGACAAGGCGGCGATGCGTCAGGGTCGCCTCGACTACTATCGCTACATCGCCAGCGGCGATCTGCCGAAGGTCGTCGTGCTCCAGGATCTCGACAGCCGCCGCGGCTTCGGCTGCTTCTGGGGCGAGGTCAACACCGCGATCCACAAGGGCCTCGGCTGTGCCGGCCTGGTCACCGACGGCGGCGTGCGCGACCTCGACGCGGTGGCGCCGGGCTTCGACATCCTCTGCGGCAAGATCACGCCCTCGCACGCCTGGACACACCCGGCCTCCTTCGGCGGCGAGGTCGACATTTTCGGCATGATCGTGCGCTCCGATGACCTGATCCACGCCGATCGCCACGGCGCCGTGATCATCCCGCACGCGGTCGCCCGCGAGGTCGTGGCAGCCGCGAAACTTTGCGGCCGGCGCGAGGAGCCGATCCTGGCCGCCGCCCGAAGCGCCGACTTCTCGATCACCAAGCTCGAACAGGCTCTCGCCGCCGCCGATGAAATCCACTAGGTGGTATGACCACCTCATGGACTTGTGGCCGTTGGTGCTGAACGCGTCCGGATCTCGATGGTATGCGAGATCGTTTTGATTGAGGATCGAGCGTCGCGGTGCGGGGAGAGCTTGGGGCTATGGTGACACCCCATCTGGCGCTGTTTCCTGCTGGCCTTAACCGCCAGCGACGACAATCCGTGACCTGGCCCATGTGACCCATGTGACCCTGGGAATCCGCCCGCCCGAGATGAAGGGTGGGCTGGGCGCGGACTCCCAGGATCGCATGGACCCGATCGACGACGGTAGCGGTGACGGGTTAAAGTTTCCTTTCGTCTCGGCAGGAGCAAGACGGCATTGTTGCCGCGGCCTGGCGGTTTTCCTGGCGGGCGGCAAGGCCTGATCGATGAGGATATGCGGCGAGACAAGGAGATGGAACGTCTCTTCCGATCGCTTTCGATCGGGATATGTGCTGGAAAAGGGGTGAGCCATGCCGGGCCTGGATCTGCTGATACCGTTCGCGGTCGCGACGGCGCTGTTCGCCTATTTTCCGGGCCCGGCCCTTCTTTACACCGCGGCGCAGACCCTGGCACGCGGGCGCCGCGCCGGCTTCATGGCGGCCTTCGGCATCCATCTCGGCTGCTATGTGCATGTGATCGCCGCGGCCTTCGGGCTATCGGCCGTACTCCACTACGTGCCGACGCTCTATGTCATCTTGAAGCTTGCGGGGGCCGCCTACCTGATCTGGCTCGGCATCGCCATGTGGCGGCAGCAGCAGGCGGCCGCCTCCGGGGTCGACCTGGCTGCGGAGAAATCGACGGCGCGCGCCCTGATCGAGAGTCTGATCGTCGAGATCCTGAACCCCAAGGTGGCGCTCTTCTTCCTCGCCTTCCTGCCGCAGTTCGTCGATCCTGGCGCCGCCTTTCCGGTGAGCTTGCAGTTCCTGATCCTGGGCGTGATCGTCAATGTCGCCTTCAGCTCGGCAGACATCCTGACGGTTCTCCTGGCCGACCGGCTGGTCGGTTTTCTTCGTCAGTCCGGCCGCGGCACGCGCATCGCCAAGCGCATCGGCGGCGGCGCGCTGATGGCGCTGGGCGTCAAGCTGGCGCTCAGTCGCCAATAGTCGCAGACGGAGCAAACCACCCCTCTGGCCGATTGACGTGCCAGCACTCTCCCGCCAAAGTCAAAAAGAACAGGTGCCGGCCGGAGAAGCCGTTCGCCGGACGAAACGAGGGAGGCGAAGCGATCGAGCCACAGCGCGAGGCGGACCATGCAGAGGCTGGCTTGACCTGCCGGCCGGTCGGATATCGCTTGTGGCCGGGCCGTCGCCGAGGCTTCCGGTCCCCCTCATATCCAGGAGAAATGCGGCATGGCGGCGCCTAGCCTGAAAGCCATGGCCCGATCGAAGGACGTCAAGATCGGCCATTTCATCGTCGAATTCGCCACCCCCGGCATCGGTCAGATCCTGAAAGGTGCGGGCTGCGATTTCGCCCTGTTCGACACCGAGCATTCCGGCTTTTCCTTCGAGACCATCAAGAGCGTGCTGCGCTACATGCAGGCCGCCGATCTGCCCACCATCGTGCGTGTGCCGTCGGACCAGTACAACCACATCGCCCGCGCTGCCGACATGGGGGCGGAGGGGATCATGGTGCCGATGGTCGGGTCGGCCGAGCAGGCGAAGGCGATCGTCAACTGCCTGAAATATTACCCGGAGGGCGGGCGCGGCGTTGCCCTCGGCATCGCCCATGACCGCTACATGCCGGGGCCGACCATGGAGAAGCTCGCGGCCGCCAACAAGCGCACCACCCTGTTCGCGCAGATCGAGACCGCCGATGGCGTCGCCAATGCCGACGAGATCGCCGCGGTCGACGGCGTCGACTGCCTCTGGATCGGCCATTTCGACCTGTCCTCGTCCCTCGGCATTCCCGGCGAGTTCGAGCACAAGCTGTTCAAGGATGCAGTCAGGACCGTGACCAAGGCCTGCGAGGCTCACGGCAAGGCGCTTGGCCGCCTGGTGCCGACGGTCGACGAAGGCATCAAGCTCAACCGCGCCGGCCACGACTTCATCTGCTATTCCGGTGACGTCTGGGCGCTGCAGCAGGCGGTGGCGTCGGCCGTGACCGCGATTCGCGATGCTGCCGACAAGCGAAAAGCGCGCGCCAAGCCGGCGGCGAAGAGCGGCACGGCGGCCAAGCGCGGTCCGGCGAAGAGCCGATCCCGAACCAAGAAAAAAGAGGCGTAAAGCTGCATGGCGAACCACACCGGATAAGGACGGCAGTCGAGGGAGGACGGGCATGAGCAGCTTTCGGGTGGCGTTGAGCGGCGATTTCAAGAAGGCCGACGGCAGTCCGGCTTTCCCCGATTTCGATCTCTCCCCGCTTGAGCAGAACCCGGCCGTCGAGTTCGAGTTCATCCCGGTCAACGGTGTGGTCAAGGCGGACGCCCTCGAAGGCTTCGACGCCCTGATCCTGCTGGTCCCGCGGATCGAGCAGGCGAGCTTTCCGAAGGACGGGCGGCTCTCGGTGATCGCGCGCTTCGGCGTCGGCTATGACAATGTCGACCTCAAGGCCTGCACCGACAAGGACTGCGCCCTTGCGATCACGCCCGACGGCGTGCGCCGCCCGGTCGCGGTCTCGGTGATCACCTTCATGCTCGCGCTCACCAGCAAGCTTCCGATCAAGGACAGGCTTACCCGCGAGGGGCCGAAGGGCTGGGCCAAGCGCAACGACCATATGGGCATGGGCCTGGTCGGACGGACCCTCGGGCAGCTCGGCATCGGCAATATCGGCGCCGAGGTCTTCCGCATGGCGAAGCCCTTCGACATGAAGTTCATCGCCCACGACCCCTACGCCAGCCCCAAGGTCGCGCGCGAGCTCGGCATCCGCCTGGTCTCGCTCGAAGAGCTGTTTCTGGAATCGGACGTGCTCTCGGTGAGCTGCCCGCTGACCGAGGAAACCCACCACATCGTCAACGCCAAGCATCTGGCCCTGATGAAGCCGACGGCCTATCTGATCAACACCGCGCGCGGCCCTGTGGTCGATCAAAAGGCGCTGACCAAGGCCCTGCAGGCAGGAAAGATTGCCGGTGCCGCCCTCGACGTGTTCGAGGAGGAGCCGAGCGTCGCCCATGATCCGCTCTACAAGCTCGACAACGTCATCCTCGCGCCGCATTCGATCTGCTGGACCGACCAGTGCTTCGCCGGCAATGGCGCCGCCGACATCAAGGCAGTGTTCGACGTCATGCACGGCCGCGTGCCGACCGGTGTGGTCAATCGCGACGTGCTCGATCGGAAGGCGTGGCGAAAGAAGCTCGACGGCTACAAGAAAACCTTCGGCGGCTGAGTGGGTGGCCACCGGCCACAGGGGCGACTTGCTTGAGCCCGGCGCGACGTGAATGAACAAGACGTGACCCGTAGGTAAAAAAAGGGAGGCAATGATGAAAGTGACGAAAACGTTGGGGCTGGGGGCGTTTCTCGCCTTCGGATTGATCGGGCAGGCCTATGCCCAATCGGCGGCGGACCGTGCAGTCGAGGCGGCCAAGCAATATGCCGGGACGAAGATCACCATCGCCTGGGAAGCCGGGCTGCAATCCCTCGATCCGCTGAACTTCTCCGGTCCGAAATGGACCGAGCTCACCGGCATCGAGGTGCAGGTGGTCGAGCTGCCGATCGCCGAGATGTTCACCAAGATCCTGCAGGAGCACCGCGGCGGCACCGGCGCCTATGACGCGCTCAACGTCGTGCCCGCCTGGATGCCGGACCTGGTGCGCGCCGGCGCGCTCGAGCCGCTCGACGCCTTCGTCGACCAGTATGGCTATCGCGACGAGCTCCAGGAAATCGCGCCGGTCTACCGCGATAATCAGATGACCGTTGATGACATCATCTACGGCTTCCCCGACGACGGCGACGTGTTCCTGTTCTACTACCGCAAGGACATCTTCGAGGAGAACGGTCTTTCCGTGCCCACGACTTGGGAGGAATTCGCCGAGATCGGCCAGCAGCTCACCGACAAATACGCCCCCCGAGATGTACGGCGCCGCCTTCTTCCGGGACGGCGCCTACGGCCAGTTCATGTTCCAGGAGCGCCTTCCTGCACCGAGGGCGGCAAGTTCTTCGATCCGAGACCATGAAGGCCACGCTCAATGACGAATCGGCGTCAAGGTGCTGACCGACATGCGCTCGGAGAACCGCTTCATGCCGCCGGGCGTCGAGACCTGGGGCTTCGTCGAGAACCTCGCCGCCTTCCTCGCCGGCGACACCGCCAGCACCATCTCCTGGCCGCCCTATGCCGCTGGGCTGCGGGCTACGGCATCGACGACGAGGCGCTCGCCTGGGTGCCGAAGTCCGATGATCGCCGGCAAGGTCGGCTATGCCCTGCCGCCGGGCGGACACCCACAGCTCGCCGCCGGCTTCTCGCTCGCCGTGTCCTCGTCCTCCAGCAACAAGGAGGCCGCCTATCTCTTCATCCAGTGGCTGAACTCCAAGGACGTCTCGCTGCAGCGCGTGCAGCTCCCCTACGCGCTCCGCGATCCGTTCCGCGACAGCCATTTCGCCAGCGAGGACTACAAGGCGCTGTGGCCGGAGGCCCCGGAATATCTGGATGCGCTGCAGCAGGGTGCGGTCAGCGGCCTGCTCGATCTGTCCCTGATCCAGACCGACAAATATGAGGAGCCGCTGCGCCAGGCCTTCGGCCGCCTCTGGGCCGGCGAGGACCCGCAGGCGATCCTCGACGACGTCGCCGCCCAGTGGGATGCCGTCACCGAGCGCATCGGCGTCGACAAGCAGAAGGAGGCCTACGCCGCCTGGGCGGCCAAGCCGAACGCCTACCCAAGCAACTGAGGGGGGCGAGCCGCCCCATGCTGAACTTTTGCTGATATGAAGCTGACAGCCATAGCTAACGCCGCCATGTTCGGGATGAGATCGGACATGGCGGCCGAAGCGTCCCCTATAGGGCCAGAGGCCGCCAGTCCATGGCGACGATAAGTCAGCCCGCCACCGCTGGTGGCCAGGTGATTGGGGATCGCTGGTTCAAATACTGGCTGATCTGGCCCGCTGTGCTGATCATGCTGCTGATCGGCCTGTTTCCGATCATCTACACCCTCATGGTCAGCTTCCAGAACATCAACATGATGGAGGAGGACACATCCTTCTCCGGCCTGATGAACTACGCCCGCCTGTTCGGCGACGCGCGGCTCTGGTGGGCCCTCCTGCACACCCTGATCTTCACCGCCGTTGCCCTGCCGCTGGAGCTGATCCTAGGCCTCGCCATGGCCTATCTCTTTCTCGATCGCATGCCCGGCCGCCAGATCTTCGTGGCGCTGCTGGTGCTGCCGGTGATGATCTCGCCGATCGTCGCCGGCGCCACCTGGCGGCTGCTGTTCGACAACCGCTTCGGCCCGATCAACCAGATCCTCGGCTGGATCACCGGCGAGCCCCAGGCCGTGCTCTGGCTGGTCAACCCGAACCTGGTCTATCCCGCGATCTTCCTGGCCGAGATCTGGCAGTGGACGCCCTTCATGTTCCTCCTGCTGCTCGCCGGCCTCTCCAACGTCGACCAGTCCCAGCTTGAAGCCGCGGAGCTCGACGGCGCCTCCTGGTGGCGGACCTTCTGGAAGATCGTGCTGCCCGCGATCCGCCCGGTGCTGCTGATCGCCCTTCTGATCCGCGGCCTCGATCTCTTTCGCCTGTTCGACGTGGTCTGGGCGCTGACCAAGGGCGGTCCCGGCACCATGACCGAGACCATCTCGATCTACGCCTACGTCCAGGGCTTCCAGCAATTCGAGACCAGCTACACGGCGGCGATCGCCATCATGATCATCATTCTTTTGTCCGTCGTCGTCATCCTGGCCCTGCGGCGCATGGAAATCGCGCGATGACGGCGTCTGGCTCGAACTGGAAACAGCGGGAGCGGCGCCGCCTGGCGCTGCGCTATGTCGGCGCGGTGATCGTCACCGCCCTGTTCCTGTTCCCGATCTACTGGCTGTTCATGATCTCGTTCAAGACGCCGGCGGAAATCTTCGCCTCGCCGCCGGTCTGGTACGCAGAAAGCATCCAGTTCGCCAACTACGCCGTGCTGTTCAAGGACGGCGATGCGGTCACGGTCTGGAACAGCCTGGTGGTCGCCGGGCTTTCGACCGTGCTCGCCATGGGCATCGGCACCATCGCCGCCTACTCGATCGCCCGCTTCAAGACCGGCGGCGATCACTTCGCCATCTGGGTCATCTCCCAGCGCATGATTCCGCCGATCGTCATCGTGTTCCCGGTGTTCCTGCTCTATGTCTGGCTCGGAAAGCTCGGCCCCGCCTGGATCGACAGCTATCACGGCCTGATCATCCTCTACACCGCCTTCAACCTCCCCTACGTCATCTGGATGATGCGCGGCTATATCGAGGACATCCCGATCGAGCTCGAGGAAAGTGCGCTGGTCGACGGCCTCACCCGCCTGCAGGTGCTCTGGAAGGTGGTCTTTCCGATGGCGCGCGCCGGCCTGTTCGCCACCGCCGTCTTCACCTTCATGTTCGCCTGGAACGATTTTATTTTCGCCCTGGTGCTCACCAGAACCGAAGTGACGACCTTCCCGGTCCAGGTCACCCACTATTTCGGCGGCCAGTCCAACTTCTGGGCCAAGATCGCCGCCATGAGCGCCCTCGGCACCGTGCCCATCTTCATCGCCGTCGCCCTCCTCCAGCGCTACCTCGTGCGCGGGATTTCCTTGGGTGCAGTCAAAGGCTGATGGGTGGCGTGGCCACATCATGGACTCGGACCGGTGGTGCCAGGACCCGCGGTATGCGGCCAGGTTTGAGAACGAGAAAAGGAAAACGCCTGACATGGCCCGGCTGACTCTCACCGATCTGCATAAATATTACGGCGACACCCACGCCGTGAAGGGCGTCAGCCTGGACATTCCGGAGGGGGAGTTCGCCGTGCTGGTCGGGCCGTCAGGCTGCGGCAAGAGCACGCTGCTGCGCTCGATCGCGGGGCTCGAGCCGATCGACCGGGGCACCATCGCGATCGACGGCGACGACGTCACCGACATGCGCCCGCGCGACCGCAACATCGCCATGGTGTTCCAGAACTACGCCCTCTACCCCTACATGTCGGTGTTCGAGAACATCGCGTTCGGACTGCGCGCGAGGAAGTTCGACGAGAGCGAGGTCAGGCGTCGCGTCGCTGACGCGGCCGAGATGCTGGACATCGCGCCGCTGCTCCAGCGTCTGCCGCGCCAGCTCTCCGGCGGCCAGCGCCAGCGCGTCGCCATCGGCCGGGCGATCGTTCGGGACGCCCGTCTCTTCCTGTTCGACGAGCCGCTCTCCAACCTGGACGCCAAGCTCCGCGACGAGATGCGCGCCGAGATCAAGCGCCTGCATCAGGACCTCGGCAAGACCATGATCTACGTCACCCATGATCAGGTCGAGGCCATGACCCTCGCCGACCGCATCGTTCTTCTGCGGGACGGCGTGATCGAGCAGCAGGGCGCCCCTCTCGATCTGTTCGAGCGCCCGAAAACCCGCTTCGTCGCCGGTTTTTTGGGATCACCCTCGATGAACTTCATCCCTGCCAGGCTCGAAAACGGCGGCAACGATCTCGCCGTGCGAGTCGACAGCCATAGCCTGCCATTGCCGGCGGCGCGCGTGGAAAGTCTGAAAAACCATCACGGCAGGGACGTGCTGCTCGGCGTGCGGCCCGAGCATCTGACGCGGGCGAGGGAGGGGGAGGTGCGCGCGGGCCTCGCGACGCTTCCAGTCACCTTCGATCTCATCCAGCCCACCGGCTCGCGCACCTACGGCACCTTCAAGCTCGCCGGCACCGAGGTCACCGCCGAACTCCAGGCGCACGACGCCGAGCAGCCGGGCGAACGCTTGGATCTCCACGTCGACATGAACCGCGCCGTGCTGATCGATCCGACAAATGAGCAAGTTCTTTAGGTATTGTCTCAACTTATTTGTATAGAAGATGATCGACATTTTTGGATAAGGAAAGACAACATCGAATAATTACTTTTTTCTTTGCAAGTAATAAAACGTAAACGTTTTTCGTTGATCTTGGCTTCAGACATCGATCAAGATGCCCAAGTCGAAAGCCAAGAAACATGATCCAAGCCGTCGTCCTTCTACTGCGTATGCTCCTTTTCTCGCTCGTTTCTGCGGCTGCTGTCGCCGAACCGCCGGCCCCGGCCATCGATCTGCGGATCGATGGCACACTCGACCCGGCAGGCAATGCGCGGCTGATCGACGCCATCATCGCCATGGCGCCGAATCAGCTGGCAGCCAGGCAGGTCGACCTGGCGATCGAGCCGGCCGCGGCGCAGTTGTCCGACGACGATTGGGCGGATGATCATGAGTCAGGCGTCGCCTATGCGCTTTCCGGAAGCGTCTCTGTCGGGCTCGACTATGAGCATGAGAATATCGAGGACCTGACGGAGCAGCATATCGAGATGGGCACGGCCGGCGTCGACTACACCAGCCACAGGGTGCTGGTGCGCGCCCATGTGGCCCTTGATTTCGTGCCATGATCCCGGTCGTGCAGCCCGGTTGAAGCCATCCCGTGCTGCGCCGCGCGAAAAGCCCCGTCTACTCCGCCGCCACCGCACCCTCGTGAGCCTGGATGACCTGCCAGATCGCCAGCGGCGTCGCCGGCATGTCGACCTCGGTGACACCCAGCTCCTTCAGCGCGTCGATGATCGCGTTGATCACCGCCGCCGGTGACGCCACCGAGCCCGCTTCGCCGCAGCCCTTCACACCCATGTCGTTGGTCTTGCAGGGCACCTCGACCGTGGACACGGCCATCGCCGGCACGCTGTCGGCGCGCGGCATGCAGTAGTCCATCAGCGAGCCGGAGACCAGCTGGCCGCCTTCGTCATACACCGCCTGCTCGTACAGCGCCTGGCCGATGCCCTGAACGACGCCGCCATGGACCTGGCCCGCGACCAGCATCGGGTTGACCACCACGCCGAAATCGTCGACCGCGGTGTAGCGCTCGATGGTCACCACGCCGGTATCCGGGTCCACCTCGACCTCGGCGATGTGGCAGCCATTCGGGAAGGTCCACTGGTTGATGTCGGCGATCGCCTCGGCATCCAGGCCGGCGACGCCGTCATCCGGCGGCGTCATGGTCCTGGCCTTGGCCGCCAGCTCCATGATGCCGATCTTGCGGTCCGTGCCGGTGACCTTGAACTCGCCGTCCGCGCGGGAAAAGTCGATGTCGGCGACCGCCGTTTCGAACTCCTGGGAAGCGTAGTGCTTGCCGCGCGCGATCACCTCCTCCGAGGCCTTGCGGATCGCCAGGCCCTCCGCGGTCAGCGAGCGCGACCCGCCGGTGCCGCCGCCTTGCTTGAGCGCGCGGGTATCGCCCTCCACCAGCCGGATTTTTTCGAACGGCACGCCGAGCCGGTCGACCATCACCTGGGCATAGGCGGTGGCATGGCCCTGGCCGTTCGACTGTGTGCCGACCACGATCGAGACCGTGCCGTCGTCCTCGAAACGGATCTTGGCCGCTTCCTGCGGATCGCCCATGGTGCTCTCGATATAGTAGCTCATGCCGATGCCGCGGTATGTTCCCGACTTGGCGGAGTCCGCCTTCCTGGCAGCGAACCCGTCGACATCCGCGACCTTCCGGGCCTCGTCGGTGACACGCTTGAAATCGCCGCTGTCGTAGATCTCGCCCGCCGTCGTGGTGAACGGCATGGCCTCGGCACCGATGTAGTTCTTGCGGCGCAGCTCGACCGGCTCCTCGCCGAGCTGGCGCGCCGCCTTGTCGATCAGTCGCTCCACCAGATAGATGCTCTCGGGCCGACCCGCGCCCCGGTAGGCATCGACCGGCGTGGTGTTGGTCAAGACACCCTTGACCCGG
>JAWKVM010000032.1:0-108054 GCA_041398025.1 Alphaproteobacteria bacterium | reverse complement strand
GCCGCTTCGAAGCTTTGCGCGACCTCGCCGAGCGCCGCCTTCAGGCTGCCCGCCGCATAGAGCCGAACCGGTTCCGCCGCCTTCACCTGCACTGCCATGATCGAGATGAGACATGTTAACAACAGCCGAGCGGGCATCACACCTCCTTTTTTTGTCTGTGGGGGGATAGCAGCGACCCTTTGGCCGTCGCCGAAAGACAGGGGCAGCCCGCCGCTTTCGTTCAAGCATATGCATGGCGCATGCCGGTCATTTTCAGCGCCATGACCAGGCCGTTCACGGCAAGCGCGATCGCCAGCAGCCCGATGATCTCGAGCAAGTCTGCGTCGAGGGAAGCGACGAGCTGCAGGGACAGCATGACCGCTTCGCTGAAATCCTGCATAATTTTCCCATTTGTCACGATGTGCAGGTCTGTTCGGAAAAT
This sequence comes from Alphaproteobacteria bacterium, assembly GCA_041398025.1. Taxonomy (GTDB): domain Bacteria; phylum Pseudomonadota; class Alphaproteobacteria; order Geminicoccales; family Geminicoccaceae; genus JANQPX01. The sequence continues at coordinate 107,633 of JAWKVM010000032.1, read as the reverse complement.
GTGCAATGAATTGGAACTGGGCGCAAGACTGCGGCCGAAGCCATGATAGCTGCGACTGCTGGGCTTTCAGGGCTGAAAGGGACGTTGGCATTGCCGATTCGGCGCGGGGGCATCCGGCAGAGAGAGGCCGGAACGCGGGCGTGCCGACCGAGATCGCCGCCCATGTGTGCCTTTTAGGGAGGACGCGAGTCGCCAGCAGCCGTCGCCCGACGACTCGATCTGCCCAAAAAAAAGCCGGGTACAACGACCCGGCGGAGCTAGTCAGGGAGGCTTAACGTCTGGGAGACGTGAGGATCAGGATCCTCAAACCTTCAGGCATCGCGCCTGAAGCAAATAACCGAAACATCGGTCCCGCTGCGACACCGATCGATCAGGGGGAGAGACCCGTGTCGCGTAACGTTCGTGAAGTCTGCCTTACAGCGGACATTTGGTATGTGATCATCGTCACACTGTGTAACCATGGGCGCAAATTTGCCGTGGTCCGGAGCTTTTGGAGAATGTCGAGATCCCCGGTGAGCTATGTCCAATGCATCGGTGACGATGGTCGACCTTCGGCCTTCCTTCAGTGAAGAGTCGGATCTGCATCAAGGGCCAGCTCGAGTTCAAGGAAAGCACCGCTTTGTTGGGCTCCGCGCACTGCTCTGGTAAGCTACGCTCTTTAGGGCCGGCCAGAATCGAGTTCGGCGGAATTGGAGAGGAGAGATCCCGCTATGAGTGCCGGGAGTGCGAGCAGACGTCTGGCGTATGACAGGCCGCTTGGCGCAAGCTGCCCGAGAATCTGCAGGCCTATGAATACTACACGCTCGGCATCGAGCATAAGCACCACTTCACGCAATCCGACAACATCAAGGCACGAGAGTTTTTTCAGAAGGCGATAGATCTCGAACCCGAGTTTGCACGTGCTCATACCGGGCTCGCATGGACCCATCTGCTCGACATCGATTTTGCCTGGACGACGTCACGCGAGCAGTCCTTGGAGAACATGCCGGCTTCATCACCGCCACGATACGCCGCCTCCTTTCAGACCGCCGTCACCGACTTTGGACGCATAGCTCGATGGTCTGCGAAGCGAAGCGTATCTGTCTTCTGCCATTCGGCTTTCTCTTGTCCCGTCAATCCGGTCTCGCGACGTGTCGACGTCAAGCGGCGCGGTCATAGGGGTAGGGGCGGGCGATGCCATCGGCATCTGCCTGCCGACGGAGAATGATGCGCAGAATTCCATGCCAGTAGTTGCTGCGGCACACGAAGATCGCTCCTTGCAGGCCGAGCGCATCGATCAGACGAGCGGCGGTCGCCTCAAGAATGTCGGAATCCTGGAATGATGGTGCTGTGGCGTTCATCGGTCGGTCCTCCGCAATCAGACCATCCTTCGGGATAGGATCAGTGGCGCGGTCGCGAACGCTTCAGCAGGGAAGGCAGGAGGTCGATGGATGTCTATCTTCTGCGGGTTTGCCGATCTGCAAAACCGATGAGCAGCTTGCCTAATATTCGAACCTTGAGACGCTTGATGCGTGCGAGCGCCAGCGCGCAAGTATTTGACCTCTGGACGAAAATCGCGCTTGGCTTTCATCAACGGGGTCCGTGATCCAACCGTTCAAAAAGCCCCTTTCCCTTTGCGGTGAGCTGTAGGACCATTGGACATCGACGCAAGCGCAGCATGCGTCGCAATGTCGGTAGGGAGACCAAGCACAATGAACAAGATCATCAGCTTGGCGATGGCGGCGGCACTCAGCGTCATCCCGGGCCTCGCAAGCAAGGCCGCGACGCCGGACGACACGCTCGTCATGGCGATCAATCTCGATGACATCATCTCGCTCGATCCGGCCGAGGTGTTCGAGCTCACCGGCGGTGAGGTCATCGCCAACATCTATGACCGCATCACCACCTACGAGCCGGAAGACTTCACCGAGCTGGTCGGCGGTGTCGCCGAGAGCTGGGAGATCAGCGAGGACGGCAAGACCATCACCCTGAAGGTCCGGCCGGACCAGACTTTCCATTCGGGCAATCCCGTGACCGCCGCCGATGTGGCGTTCTCGCTGACCCGTGTGGTCAAGCTGGAGAAGACGCCGGTCTTCCTCTTCAATCAGTTCGGCTGGACCAAGGACAATGTCGACGACATGGTCAAGGCGATCGACGACATGACCGTCGAGCTGACCATCCCCGAGGATCTCGCCCCGAGCCTTGTGCTGCGCGTGCTTTCGGCCGGCGTCGGCTCGGTGGTCGACAAGGAGACGGCGCTTGCCCACGAGCAGGACGGCGACCTCGGCTATGGCTGGCTGAAGACCAACTCCGCCGGCTCCGGGCCGTTCAAGCTGGTGGGCTGGAAGCCCAATGAGAGCGTGCTCCTGGAGGCCAATCCCAATGACCGCCACGGCGCTCCCGGCATGAAGCGGGTGGCGATGCGCCACGTCCCCGAGCCCGCCGCCCAGCGGCTGCTCCTGGAAAAAGGCGACGTCGACATCGCGCGCAATCTCACCACCGATCAGATCACCGGCCTGGAGGGCAATGGCGACGTCAAGGTGCAGGTCGATCCCAAGGCCACGCTCTTCTATCTCCAGGTCAATATGCGCGACCCGATCCTGAGCAAGCCGAAGGTGCGGGAAGCTCTCCGCTATCTGATCGACTATCAGGGCATGGCCGAGAGCTTCCTGAAGGGGCAGTTCATCGTCCATCAGGCCTTCTGGCCGCAGGGCTTCTTCGCGGCCCTCGACGACACGCCGTTCAGCCTCGACGTCGAGAAGGCCAAGGCGCTGCTCGCCGAGGCCGGCGAGGCGGACGGATTCGAGGTCGAGCTGGATGCCTTCAACACCTCGCCCTTCATCGAGATCGCCCAGTCGATCCAGGACGCCATGGGCCAGGCCGGCATCAAGGTGAACATCCTGCAGGCGGAGAAGAAGGCGGTCTACACCAAGCATCGGGCGCGTCAGGTGCAGATGGTGTTCACCCATTGGAGCCCGGACTATCTGGACCCGCATTCCAATGCCGACGCCTTCGCCTCCAACCCGGACAACAGCGACGAAGCGAAGCTCACCGGCGTGATTGCCTGGCGCGGCGCCTGGGATACGCCTGAGAACACGGCGCTGACCGCGGAAGCCAAGAAGGAGCTGGACCCGGCGAAGCGCGAGCAGATGTATCTCGAGCTGCAGCGGAATGTGCAGAACGACTCGCCCTTCGTCTTCGCCTTCCAGGAGGTCACGCAATCGGCGTTGCGCGCCAATGTCGACGAGTTCATCTCGGGACCGAGCTTCGATCTGGTGTTCTTCCGAAACGTGACCAAGAACTAGATCGCCAAGCCGAGGAAGTGATGGCAGGCCAAGCTTGAGTGCCCATGGTGCCGCGCAAGAGGACGGCAGGGCAGATGTCGGCATCAGGGCCGCCTCTTCCCTGATCGGCAGGCTGGTTCAGCTGGTGGCTGCGGTCGGCCTGACCTTTCTCGGGCTGACCGCGGTCACCTTCGTGATCGCCAGGGTGGTGCCGATCGACCCGGTGCTGGCGATCGTCGGCGACCGGGCGACCACCGCCACCTATGAGCGGGTGCGCGCGGAGCTTGGTCTCGACAACCCGCTCTACCAGCAATATTGGGACTATCTCAGCAAGATCATGCAGGGTGACCTCGGCACCTCGGTGCTGACCGCAAAGCCGGTGCTCGAGGACATGCTGCACTTCTTCCCGGCGACGCTGGAACTCGCCACCCTGGCCACCTTGATCGGTGTCGTCCTTGGCATTCCCATGGGCGTGGCCGCCGCGGTCCACGAGGGCCGCTGGGCCGACTATCTGCTGCGCTTCATCGGCTTGATCGGCTATTCCGTGCCGGTCTTCTGGCTGGGGCTGGTCGGGCTCCTGGTGTTCTATGCCAAGCTCGACCTGGTCGCGGGCCCCGGGCGGCTCGATTTCTTCTATGACGGCCTGGTTACACCGATCACCGGGGTCATCCTGATCGACAGCGCGATCGCCGGTGCCTGGGACGTGTTCGGCAATGCGCTCTCCCACGTCATGCTGCCGGCTGCGATCCTCGGTTACTACTCGCTCGCCTATATAGCGCGCATGACCCGAAGCTTCATGCTCGACCAGCTCAGCCAGGACTACATCACCACCGCGCGGGTCAAGGGCATGTCGGAGCGGCGGGTGATCTGGCGCCACGCTTTCGGCAATATCCTGGTGCCGCTGATCACCGTGGTGGCGCTGTCCTATGCCTATCTTCTCGAAGGCGCCGTGCTCACCGAGACCGTGTTCGCTTGGCCGGGCATCGGCCTCTACATCACCAATTCGCTGTTCAACGGCGATCTGAATGCGGTGCTCGGCGGCACGATCGTGGTCGGCTGCGTGTTCGTCGGCCTTAACCTTCTGTCCGACATGCTCTACCAGCTTGTCGACCCGAGGGCGCGATGAGCATGGCGGCACCAGCCTCCGGCCTTCGCGCCTGGCTGACCGCCGAGGCGCCGCGCTCGGCGCTGCAGGCGCGCGCCGTCCGCTTCTATCTGCGCTGGCTGAGCTTTCGGCGCAATCCGCTCGCCATGGCCGGCATGATCATCGTTGCGGCCCTGGTGCTCGCCGCCGTCTTAGCACCCTGGCTGGCGACCGCGTCGCCGACCGCGCAGGATCTGACAGCACGCCTGCAGCCGCCGGGCGGCGGCCACTGGCTCGGCACCGACGAGCTCGGCCGCGACATCTATTCGCGCATCGTCTACGGCGCGCGCACCACGCTCTACATCGTCGTCCTGGTCGCGGTCATCGTGGTGCCGATCGGCCTCGCCGTAGGCACCACCGCCGGCTATTTCGGCGGGCTTGCCGACAAGGTGCTGATGCGCATCACCGACATCTTCATGGCCTTTCCGCGCCTGATCCTGGCACTCGCCTTCGTCGCGGTGATGGGGCCCTCGATCGAGAACGCGGTGATCGCGATCACCATCACCTCCTGGCCGCCTTACGCCCGTATTGCGCGCGCCGAGACCATCACCATCAGGAACAGCGAGTTCATCATGGCGGCGCGCCTGCAGGGAGCGTCGAACCTGCGCATCCTCTACGGCCATGTCGCGCCGATGTGCATCTCCTCGGTGGTGATCCGCCTGACTTTGGACATGGCGGGCGTGATCCTGATCGCCGCCGGCCTCGGCTTTCTCGGCCTCGGCGCCCAGCCGCCCGCCCCGGAATGGGGGCTGATGATCTCCCAGGGGCGTCAATATCTCCTGGATCAGTGGTGGGTGCCGACCATGCCGGGCATCGCCATTTTCCTGGTGAGCCTCGGCTTTAATCTGCTCGGCGACGGCCTGCGCGACGTGCTGGACCCCCGCCATGGATGAGACGGGCGTGGCTGAGCGAGAGATGGCCGAGCCACTCCTGGACGTGCGCGATCTCGACGTGACCTTCGAGACGCCGGCGGGCGTGGTGCATGCGGTGCGCGGGGTGAGCTTCGCGCTCGGCCAGGAGCGGCTCGGCATCGTCGGCGAATCGGGGTCCGGCAAGACCACGGTAGGCCGCGCCATCCTCGGTCTGATCCCGAAGCCCGGCAGGGTCACAGCCGAGCGCATCAGGCTGCGCGAGCTGGAGCTCAGCACCCTTGCCCCGAAGGCCATGCAGAGCGTGCGCGGCGAGCGTATCTCGATGGTGATGCAGGATCCCAAATACTCCCTGAACCCGGTCATGCGCGTCGGCGAGCAGATCGCCGAGGCCTACCGGCTGCATGCCCGCGCCGGCCGCAAGGAGGCGGAGAGGCGGAGCCTGGAGATGCTCGAGGCGGTGCGCATCCGTGACCCGGAGCGGGTGTTTCACGCCTATCCGCACGAGCTCTCCGGCGGCATGGGCCAGCGGGTGATGATCGCGATGATGCTGATCCCGGGCCCGGACCTCCTGATCGCGGACGAGCCGACCTCGGCGCTCGACGTCACCGTGCAGATGCAGATCCTGGCGATCATCGACGACATGGTGAAGGAGCGCGGCATGGGGCTTATCTTCATCAGCCACGACCTCAATCTGGTGGCGTCCTTCTGCGACCGCATCCTGATCATGTATGCCGGCAGGGTCGTCGAGCAGTGCCGCGCCGCCGAGCTGCACCGCGCACAGCATCCCTACACCCGAGGCCTGCTCGCCTGCCTGCCGCGCATCGACGGCGAGCGCGCTGTCCTCGAGACGCTGAAGCGCGATCCGGCCTGGGCGTCATGATCGCGGTCAGGGATCTGAACGTTCGCTTCGGCCGCGGCCGCATGGCCGTGCATGCGGTCAAGGATGTCGGCTTCGACGTGCCCAGGGGCAGGAGCTTCGGCCTGGTCGGCGAGTCCGGCTCGGGCAAGTCGACGGTGCTGCGCGCCATCGCCGGCCTCAACCCCCGCTGGACCGGCGAGATCTCGATCGACGGCGAGCCGCAGGGTCCTCGACGGGCGAGCAGCTTCTACAAGAGCCTGCAGATGGTGTTCCAGGACCCGTTCGGCTCGCTGCATCCCCGGCACACCATCGACCACAGCTTGGCCGAGCCCTTGAAGATTCACCGAATCCGGGACAGGGAGCAGCGGGTCGTCAGCGCCCTCAAGGATGTCGGCCTCGGGCCGGATTTCCGATTTCGCTATCCGCACCAGCTCTCGGGCGGGCAGCGCCAGCGCGTGGCAATCGCCCGGGCGATGATTCTCGAACCTGCCGTGCTGCTTCTCGACGAGCCGACCTCGGCGCTGGACGTCTCGGTTCAGGCCGAGGTTCTGAACCTGCTCGCCGCCCTGCGCGCGCGCCACAACCTCACCTTTGTTCTGGTCAGCCACAATCTCGCCGTGGTCGCCCATATGTGCGAGCGCATCGCGGTGATGAACCGTGGCCGGATCGTCGAAATTCTGGAACAGGCCGATCTGCGCGCCGGAAGGGCACGCACGCCCTATACCCAGCAGCTCCTCACCGCGAGCCGAGGCTACGACCGCGAGGCCGCCCGGCGTCTCGTCGAAATCCATGCAGCGTGACTAGCGACCGCCGCGCCGGCTTGGGCTGATCAGCCATGCCGTTGAGATCGCAGGACGTGCTGCCACGCTTTCGAAGAGGGCGTCGTCGGCCCCACAGTCATCATCGCTCGGTTGTCGAAAAGCCGGCTCAATACTGAGCCATTTAGAAATCGACCGCCTTTGCCCATGACCTTGCAGAGATGGATTTGCGTTGACAAAGCCATCAGCGCCATGTGCAACTCGAGGAATGGACAAGTCTGAACAAGACCGTTGGACAGGTAGATAGTGGCACGCAAGGCAAACTCGATGCTCGCCGGTCCGCCGGGTGCCGGGAAATCCGACCGGATCGCCGCCGAGCTCGAGAATGACATTCTCCAAGGCGTTCTCGGCTATGGCGACCGCCTGCAGAGCGAGAACGAACTCGTCCATCGCTTCGCGGTCAGCCGCGGCACGGTGCGCAAGGGGCTGCAGGAGCTTTCCGGCCGCGGGCTGATCACCACCAAGATCGGCGTCGGCTCGTTCGTCACCTTCAACGGCCAGACGATCGACGATGCCCGCGGCTGGTCGCGCGCTCTGGCGGATGTCGGCGTCGATGCCGAGGTCAGGACCCTCTGCATCGAGGTCGTCGAGCATGAGGCGCTCGCCGCCGAGCATGGGCTCAGCGACAAGGGTTTCGTCGCGGTCGACCGGCTGCGCAGCCTGCGCGCCACCAGCCAGCCGATCTCGCTCGAGCGCAGCCGGCTGCCGCTCCTGCCCGAGCTCGAGGAGGTGCCGTTGCGCGGTCTGCGCGACGGATCGCTGCATCGCACCCTGCGCGCGGCCGGCCTGGTGCCGCACCATGGCGAGGAATGGGTCGATATCGCCATGGTCGACGGCAGGGATGCCGAGTTGCTGGACTGCGCCGCCGGCACGGCGTTCCTGCGCACCCGGCGCTTGAGCCGCACGGCCGACGATCGGGTGATCGAATATGTCACGAGCCTGCTGAACCCGGCGTTCTTCTCGCTCCATCTGGAATTTTGAGCGATGGCGGGCGGCGATGCTTTCGATCGTGCGCTCGGCGCCCTGGTCGGCGGCGCGCTGGGTGATGCGCTCGGCATGCCGACACAGGTGCTCTCACCTGCGCAGATCCGATCGCTGTATGGCCGGGTCGAGACCTTCGTCGAACCGCCGCCATGGCACCCGGTCTCCAAGGGGCTGGCGGCTGGCGCGGTCACCGACGATACCGAACAGGCCCTGCTCCTCGGCCGGCTGCTGCTCGATCGGGCGGACGGCTGGTTCGATCATGCCGCATGGGCCGCGGCGCTGGTCGACTGGGAGGGGGATGCACGAAAGCGCGGCTGCCAGGATCTGCTCGGCCCATCGACCCGGCGCGCCATCGAGGCCTTTCGCGCGGGCGTGCCGGCGGCCGAAGCGGGGCGATACGGCGACACCAACGGTGCGGCCATGCGCATCGCCCCCGTCGGCCTGCTCATGCCGCCCGAGCCCCTGGACGCGCTGGTCGACGCCGTTGCCGAGACCTGTCTCGCCACCCACAACACCTCGATCGCGATCGCGGCGGCCTCCGCCGTGGCGATGGCGGTCAGCGTCGGGATCGAAGGAGGCACGTGGCGGCAGGCGATGGATCGTGCGACCCAGGCAGCGGGCCTGGGGGCGAAGCGCGGCCATTGGATCGCTGGCGCCGATATCGCTGCAAGGATCGCCTGGGCGAGGGATCTGGTGCGCGACCGCGAAGCGAGTGATGCCATGGCGCTGGTGATCGATCTGATCGGCACCAGCGTCGCCTCGCAGGAATCCGTGCCCGCCGCCTTTGCGGTTCTGGAAATCGCGGATGGCGATCCCTGGGAGGCGGCGGTGATCAGCGCCAATCTCGGCGGCGATACCGACACCATCGGCGCCATCGCCGCTGGCATGGCGGGCGCCGCCGCCGGTTTCTCGGCACTGCCGGCCGACAAGGTGGCGGCGCTGCGCGGGGTCGATCTGGACAGTATACGCAGCTTGGCGGCTGAGCTGCTGGAGCGCCGGGCAGTCCAGCTCGCTGATGCTGGAGACGGGCCATGACCGCGCCCCGCCTCGTGCATATGGGGGGAGCGGTCGTCGACTATGTCTATCGCATCGCCAGCCTGCCGACGCTGGGTGGGGAAGCGGTCGCCGACGCCTTCGACCGGCTGCCGGGCGGCGGCTTCAACATGATGGTCGCGGCGGCCAGGGCCGGCATGACGGTCGCCTATGGCGGCGGCCATGGCGCCGGCGACCATGGCGATCGTCTGCGCACGGCCCTGCGCGAAGCCGGCATCGAGATCCTGCAGCCGATCAACCCCGAGATCGACAGCGGCTGCTGCACCGTCATGGTCACCGATGACGCCGAGCGCAGCTTCGTCTCCTGGTCGGGTGCCGAAGGCGTGCTCTGCGCGGAGGTTCTTTCGGCTTTGCAGGCGGGCCGGGCCGACTGGATCTTCCTGTCGGGCTACACCCTCGCTTATGCGAAAAGCCGGGATGCGCTGTCGGGCTGGATCGAGACGCTGCCGGCGACTGCGCCGGTGCTCTTCGATCCCTCGCCGCTGGTGCGCCAGATCCCGACCGATCTCCTCACTTCCCTATTGCGCCGCGTGACCTGGGTGAGCTGCGCCGCGGCCGAGGCTGCCGCCATCGCCGGCTCGGGCGAGGCCGTGCGGCAGGCCGAGCGGCTCCTCGAGCGCCATTGCCCGGCCGCGGCGGGTGTCGTCCTGCGTGACGGAAGCGCCGGCTGCGTGCTCAAGCTCCGCGGCCAGCCCGCTCTCAGGGTGCCGGGCTTCCCGGTCCGGGCGGTCGACACCAATGGCGCCGGCGACGTGCATGTCGGCGCCTTCGTCGCCGCGCTTTCCCGTGGTGTGGCGCCACTCGACGCCGTGCGCTACGCCAACGCCGCCGCCGCCATCGCCGTCACCAGGCATGGCGGCTCGAACGCCCCCCATGACGACGAGATTCGTGCTTTCCTCAGCGAAGCTCGCCGTGAGGCTTCCGTCTGACAACCAAAAGGAAACGGTCATGCGCATCCCTGCTTTTCTATCTCTCCTGTCAGCCTCCGCCCTGTCGGTCTGCCTGATCTGCGGCCAGGCGGTTGCTGCCGAAGTCCACGTGCTGAACTGGAAGGGATACGGCACCGACGAGCCCTGGGCGATCCAGGCCTTCGAGCAGGCGACCGGTCACCAGGTGGTCAACGACTACTTCAACTCCGAGCAGGAGATGCTGACCAAGCTGCGAACCAATCCCGGCGTCTATGACGTCGTCATGATCAACGCCGCCTTCACCGGCCAGGCGATCGACGAGGGTCTGATCCAGCCGATCGACGTTTCGGCCATCGCCAACGCCGCGGATCTCGCCCCCGATCTTGCTGCCTCGCCGCTGCTCAAGCGTGATGATCAGACCTATGGCGTGCCCTGGGTCTGGGGGCTGACCGCGATCGCGGTGAACGACAAGGCATTCCCGGAAACGCCGGACAGCATCGAGGCCATGTGGGACCCGGCGCATGCGGGCAAGGTGGTGCTACGCGATGACGCCCTGGAAGCGGTGCAGTTCGGCGCGATCGCCACGGGCCAGAACATCAACGCCATCGACGATCTCGACGCGGTGCGCGCCAAGCTCACCTCGCTGATGCCGCAGATTCGGGCGTTCTGGAGCTCGGAGAACGAGTGGAACCAGATGGTCGCCGCTGGTCAGCTCGATATCGGCACCTATTGGAGCGGCTCGGCTGCGCGCGCCAAGACCAATTTCGATCTGCCCGTCACCTTCGTCGTGCCGAAGGAAGGCGCGGTCGGCTGGGTCGACGGCCTGTCGATTCCGGTCGACGCGAAGAACCTCGAAGGCGCTCTGGCCTTCATCGACTACATGATCGATCCGGACTTCTACGTCGAATGGGATACCAAGGTCGGCGCCCCGGTCTCCGCCAACCAGAAAGCGGTCGCGGGCCTGCCCGAAAGCGCCTTCAATCGCGCAGTCATGGGCGATCCCAAGGTCGCCGAGCGCATCCAGTTCCAGGAGCCGGTCTCCGATGACGATCGCGAAGCCTATCTGGCACTCTGGCAGGAGCTGAAGGTCGAGGTGCGGTAGCCGGGCGAGGCTGGCATCGTGACGGCAGGCATGGCGGCGGCGCCACGCGGCTCGCAGCTGCGTGCGGCGCTGCCGCTGCTTCTGCCTGCCTATCTCTGGCTGGCACTTGCCGTCTTTCTGCCGCTTTCGGCCATGGCGTTCTTCAGCTTCATGACCGACCTGCCGGTTTCGGGCAAAGCCTGGACGGTCACGCTCGAAAATTACCGCGCGTTCTTCGAGCAGGGCTTCTATGGCACGCTTCTCCTGGCGTCGCTCCGCCTCGGCTTTGACGTCACCTTTTGGTGCACACTTCTCGGCTTCCCCGCAGCCTTCGTGCTCGCCAAGGTTCTGAAGGGGCGGATGCGCGAGGCGATCTTCCTCCTGGTCATCCTGCCGTTCTGGAGCAACGGCTTGGTCCGCATCTTCTCCTGGTCGATCGCGCTGCGCGAAGGGGGCCTCCTGGACCTCGCCCTGAACGCCGTGCTGCCGTTCGCGGTCGACGTCGACATCCTCTACAGCTATCCCGCGATCGTGATCGGGCTGGTGCACGCCTATCTGCCCTATATGGTGCTGACCTGCTATCTGACTCTGCAGGCGATTGACGACAGCCTGATCGAGGCGGCGCGCTCGCTTGGCGCCTCGCGTCTGACCATTCTCCGGCGCCTGATCGTCCCGCTCTCCATGCCGGGGCTGATCGCGGGTGCGGTGCTGATCTTCGTGCCGGTGGTCGGCGCCTTCATGGAGCCGCGGCTGCTCGGCGGGCGGGGCGGCATCTTTTACGGCACGGTGATCGAGGATCAGTTCACCGCGGTGTTCAACTGGCCGCTCGGCGCGGCTCTGTCCTTCATCCTGCTGCTGGTGGTGCTGGCGATCCTGGCGATCGCAGCACCCGTGCTGCGCCGGCTCGCCTGATGACCATCGCCCGTCTCCTGCGCCTGCTTGGCCGCGTCTACATCGCCCTGGTGCTGGCGTTTCTCTATCTGCCGATCGTCATCATGATCGCGATGTCGTTCAACGTCTCGCCCTTCTATCAGCTGCCGTTCGAGCCCACGACCGCCTGGTACGCCGCCCTTGCCGACAACCGGCCGATCCTGGCGGCCGCCTGGAACAGCCTCGCGATCGCGCTGGTCGCCATGCTGCTCGCCACCGTCATCGGCACGGCCGCAGCGCTCGGGCTGCATCGCTTCGACTTCGCCGGCAAGCGCCTGCTCCAGTTGCTCCTGCTGCCGCCGATCGCCATCCCCTGGCTGATCACCGGGACGGCGATGCTGGTGTTCTTCTACGGCGTCGGCATCGGCCGCGGCCTGCATGCGATCCTGCTCGGCCATGTGGCGCTCGCCTTGCCCTATGTCGTGGTCGCGGTCTCGGCCAGGCTCGCGACCATGGCGCCGGAGCTGGAGGAGGCGGCGCGCTCCCTCGGCGCCAATGGCTGGCAGGTGACCACGCGGGTCACGCTGCCCTGGATCGCGTCCGGCGTGGTCGCAGGGGCGCTCTTCGCCTTCGCCGTGTCCTTCGACCAGTTCGTGATCTCCTATTTCCTCGCGACACCCGGCGAGGCGACCCTGCCGGTCGAGATCTATGCCGCGATCCGCAAGGGCTTCACGCCGGAGATCAACGCCATCTCCTCCATCATCATCCTCGCCTCCATGGGGCTGATGCTGCTGACCGCGCGTTTCTTCCGCTTCGGCGGCGAGACCTGATGGCGGCGGTGCAGGTGATCGGCGTCTCGCGCCGCTTCGGCGCGCTGACAGCGTTGGACCAGGTCTCGATCGACTTCGAGGAGGGCGGCTTCTACGGCCTGCTCGGTCCTTCGGGCAGTGGCAAGACCACGCTGCTCAGGCTGATCGCCGGGTTCGACTTTCCCGATGCCGGCCGCATCCTGATCGGTGGCGAGAGCATGGAGCGGGTGCCGGTCGAGCGCCGTCGGATCGGCATGATGTTCCAGAACTACGCCCTGTTTCCCAATATGAGCGTCGCCGACAATGTCGCTTTCGGGCTCGCCGTGCGCGGGCGGCCCAAGGCCGAGATCCGGCGCGAGGTCGGCCAGGTGCTCGATCTGGTGCAGCTTTCGGATCTCGGCAGCCGGCGCCCGCATCAGCTCTCCGGCGGCCAGCGGCAGCGTGTCGCTTTGGCGCGCGCCATCGTCACCCGGCCGAAGGTGCTCCTGCTCGACGAGCCGCTCAGCGCGCTCGACAAGGCGCTGCGTCTGGACATGCAGGTCGAGCTTCGCCGCATCCAGCGCGAGGTCGGCATCACCACGATTTTCGTCACCCACGATCAGGAAGAGGCGCTCACCATGAGCGACCGCATCGGCATCCTTTCGGACGGCCGGCTGATCCAGGAGGGCACGCCCGAGGACATCTATGAATTCCCAAAAAGCACCTTCGTCGCGACCTTCCTCGGCGAGTCCAACATCTTCACCGGCGAGATCGCGGACGGCGGGCTCATGCTCAAGGACGGCACCCTGCTTCGAGCGCGCGAAGACGCTCGTCCCGAACGCACCCGTGACCGCCTCGCCGTGCGCCCGGAGCGCATCACGATCGAAGCGGCATCGGCGCCGCTCGCCTTTCCCGAATCCAATGTTGTGACCGGCCGGGTGGTCAGCTCGACCTTTGCCGGCAATAGCCGCAGTTACCTCGTCGACAGCGCCGGCCACACCCTGAAAGTGATCGTGCCCAACGATGGCGGCGAGCGTTTCGAGGATGGAGCTGCGGTACGTCTCCGTTGGTCGCGGGAAAGCACGATTTGTATTGGTGCGTAGCATCGACTCTCTTGCACGGACCACAGAGAAGTCTCGCCCAGCAAATATGCTCCTGAACGACTTTGAGATCGTCTTGGCAGCAGCGTCGATCGCTCAGCTCTTCCCTCGGCGTTCCTCCAGCCAGGCGGCGCGTTCGCCGGCGATGCAGCCAAGCCGGTGTCGGAGAAGATCGAGCAGGCTCTCGTTGCGTATCGAGATGACCTCGATCAGTGCTGGAGCACATAGAGGCCGGGCGCATCTTCGAGCGGTGGATAGCCGTTGTCGGGCGCGCCCATGGCTGGTGGCGCCGTCCTTTCCGTCGACAAGCCCGCGAGCCAGGTCTGCCAGGCCGGCCACCATGACCCCTCGGTCGCCGGCACGGCCGCAAGCCAGCGGTCCGGGTCCAGATAGCGTTCGCCCGCCCGCTTGGTGGCGATCCGATAGCGCCGTCCTTTGTGCCCTGGCTCACTGACGATGCCGGCATTGTGGCCGCCGCTGGTCAACAGAAAGGTGATGTCGGTCGCCGGATGAACGGTGATCTTGTGCACCGAGCGCCAAGGGGCGACATGGTCCTTCTCCGTTGCCACCGCAAAGATCGGTGCGCGAATGTCGGCGAGATTGACCGGCCGGTCGTCGACCATGCAGCGGCCGTTCGCGAGATCATTGTTCAGGAAAAGGCCGCGCAGATATTCCGAATGCATGCGATAGGGCATGCGCGTGACATCGGCGTTCCAGGCCATCAAATCGTTCATGCCCTGGCGCTCGCCCATCAGATACTCCTGGATGAGGCGCGACCAGATCAGGTCGTTGGAACGAAGCAGCTGGAACGCGCCCGCCATCTGTGCGCCATCCAGATAGCCCTGGTCCCACATCATACTTTCGAGAAAGGCGACTTCGCTGTCGTTGATGAACAGCATCAGCTCGCCGGCCTCCGAGAAATCGACCTGGGTGGCGAAGGTCGTGATCGAGGCGAGGCGATCGTCACCGTCCCGTGCCATCGCCGCCGCCGCGATCGAGAGAAGGGTGCCGCCGAGACAGTAGCCGACGGCATGCACCTTGCGGTCGGGGACGATCGCCGCGATCGCGTCCAAGGCAGCCATCGGCCCGAGTCGCCGATAGTCCGCCATGCCTAGATCGCGGTCATCATAGGTCGGGTTCAGCCAGGAGATCATGAAGACCGTGTGGCCATGGTCGACGAGATACCTCACCAGCGAATTCGCAGGCGACAGATCGAGAATATAATATTTCATGATCCAGGCCGGCACGATCAGCACCGGCTCGGCGTGCACCCGATCGGTGGTCGGGGCATATTGGATCAGCTCGATCAGCCGGTTGCGGTAGACCACCTTGCCCGGCGTCACTGCGACGTCCTTGCCGACCACGAAGCCGTTGCCATCCGGTCGCTTCCAGCCGGCGATGCTCCTTTGCCAGTCCTCGACGGCATTCTGCGCGCCGCGCAGCAGATTCATGCCGCCCTGCTCCATGGTGCGAGCCAGCACTTCGGGATTGGTGAAGAGGGCATTGGAAGGCGAATAGCGATCCAGGATCTGCCGCGCCACGAAGGCCAGGACCCGCTCCCGTTTCTCCGACAGCCCGTCGATCTCCGTGGTCGCGTTGTGCCACCATTGCTGCGTCATCAGGAACGACTGGTAAAGGAGGTTGAAAGGCCATTGCTGCCAGGACTCATGGCGGAACCGGCGGTCCTGCGGCAGGGGCTCGATGCAGGGCGGGGCGTTCACGCCGGAGGCTGTCTGCCCGAGGTAGAGCGCGAGCCGCGCCGACTTGCGCGCCGCTTTCTCGACGAGCTGCAGCTGCTTGCCCGGCGACAGAGCGAGGTGAGCCAGCCAGTCGACATAGAGCGCCGTCATGCCGGCCGGGCTGATGCCGTTGGTGAGCCTGGCGAGACCGGCTTTGAAGGCCCGATCCAGCGCCAGCGTGCCGTAGAAACCGGGCAGGGTGACATCATCGGCACAATCCGAATGCGGCCGAGCAGTGGCATGGTTGCCCGCGGCGACGGTGGCAGGACGGTGCTGTCGGATGCGCTTTGGCTTCGCTCTCGGACGGGCGACAGGCCTTGTCGAAGGCGCTTCGACGGCGCCATTTGCCGAGGCGGTTTTCGTGGACCGTGATGACTTTTGTTGCATCGATTCAGGACCCGTCCGACACGCTGATCCGCCACCACCTTTCAAGGAAGCCGAATCGCGGACGTGATGATCATAGGGCAGGGATCATGCTTTTCGTTTGATTCATCGCAAAGCAGGTCTGCTGCGCGTCGGCCTAACTGCACCGGACAACGATCGTCAGTTGACAAGGTGGAAGGATATCCCATGGATGGTGACTGGTACTCGGCCAATCGTTCTCTCTCCAAGCTCATCGCCGGCTATCGCCAGGATGCGCCGGAGGTCGCGACCGCGTTCTCCGGCATCGCCAAGGCCGCCATCAAGCCCGGCGCACTCGATGCCAAGACCAAGGAACTGATGGCGCTGGCGATCGGCATCGCCGCCCGCTGCGACGGCTGCATCGGCTTTCACACCGAAGCGGCCATCAAATACGGCGCCACGCGCGAGGAGATCGTCGAGACGATCGGCGTCGCCGTCTATATGGGCGGCGGTCCGTCCTATGTTTACGGAGCGCAGGTGCTCGAAGCCTTCGACCAGCTATCACAAGGCGGCTGAGCTACAGCACGGCCGCACGGTTTCGCGGATCAGCCGGCGGCGGGAACGGCCAGGACGGGGCAGGGCGCGCGCCGCACGATCTGCTCCGTCGTGCTGCCGCGCAGCGCATCGAGAAAGCCGTGATGACCTTCCGTCACCATGATGATCAGATCGGCATCCATCTCCTCCGCTCGCCGCAGGATTTCGTCGACCGGTTTGCCCGGCCGGGATCGCTGCTGGAACGAGCATGTCAGGTCCCGGGGCGGATTGACCGACGGCATGCGCTCCGCGTCGCCGATATAGAGCGCTTCGAGCAGCGGTGAGGGCACGTCCAGGCTCTTGATGAGCCCGCTTGCGACGTCGATCCCGATGCCGGGGTACGGCTTGCGGTCCGTCGGCACCAGAATGCGACCAAGCTTCACCGTTCCATCCGTATGAGACACGAAACCGCGCGCGCCGACTGGGACGAACAGCGTCGCGACCATCGAGCGGCGAACCAGGGCCTCTGAGAGTGACGGGCGCAGCCAGCGCGGCAGGCCTTCGCGCCCCTCCGTGGCGAGGACGATCAGGTCGGCATGTTCCTGTTCGAGGAATTGATTGATCGCATCCAGCGGCTTCTTGCTGACGCGCTCCACCTTCTTCACATGAACGCCCAGCTTCTCGCCCACGTCGCGCCTCTCGCTGCCCTCGGGAAGCAGCTTCCAACGCTCCAGGGTATCGCGAATTTGCGGGAACTCGACCCATGCCGGGCCATCGTCCTTGTCTTTCTCGACATGGTAGATATTGAAGCGCGACCGATTGGCAGCGGCGATCTTCAAGGCGTGTTCGAAGGCCGCGTGGCTGGACGCGGAAAAATCCGTCGGGTGCAAGATCGAAGAAAAAGCACGATTTGAAACGTCCGACATGAAGTTCTCCCGACCCTTCGATTCGACAACGGCACAAAACGACAATTGCCGGCGAATGCCAAGCCCTCGCCCGCCCGCGACTTTAGGAATGTTCGCGGAAAGCCAATTGATTTTGATCAAGGCGCCGATCTTGCCGCCATGAAGGATGGGCGGGACACGTGCTGAACGCTGTCCGCCTCCAACACCCCATCTCTCCCAAGCCAAGGGATCAAGATGACCCCGACGTCGAGCGATCTGACCGCCCAGCCCGATCTCAGCAAGGAGGAGGGCACAGGCCCGCTGCGCGTCCGGCGGCCCGTCTATGTCGACCTCCTGCCGCCCTGCAACAACGCCTGCCCCGCCGGCGAGAACATCCAGGCATGGCTCGCCGAGGTGCAGGCGGGGCGGGACGAGCAGGCTTGGCGTATTCTCACCGCCGACAATCCCCTGCCGGCCGTACATGGCCGCGTCTGCTACCACCCCTGCGAGGACAGCTGCAATCGGAAGGATCTGGACAGCGCGGTCAGCATTCACGCGATCGAACGCTATCTCGGCGATCTGGCGCTCGAGGAAGGCTGGGCCTTCACCCGGGACGTTGAGCCGAGCGGCAAGCGGGTGCTGGTGGTTGGTGCCGGGCCATCCGGTCTTTCCGCCGCCTATCATCTGACCAGGCTCGGACACGATGTGGAGATCCGGGATGCCGGCCCGCTGCCCGGCGGCATGATCCATTTCGGCATTCCGGCCTATCGCATGCCGCGGGACGTGCTCGACGCCGAGATCAAGCGCATCGAAACCTTCGGCGTCACCATCACCCTCGACCACAAGGTGGAGGACGTCGAGGCGGAGATGCGAGACGGCAGGTTCGACGCGGCCTTCGTCGCGGTTGGCGCCCATCTTTCGAAGCGCATCGACATCCCGGCGCGCGATGCCGGCAAGATGCTGGATGCGGTCGGCTTTCTGAAAGACGTCGAGCAGGGTGTCGCCCCGAAGCTCGGTCGCCGCGTCGCTGTCTATGGCGGCGGCAACACGGCGATGGATGCCGCGCGCGTCGCCAAGAGGCTGGGTGCGTCCGAGGCGATGATCATCTATCGCCGGGACCGCGCGCACATGCCGGCCCATGAGTTCGAAGCGGACGAGGCGCTGGCCGAAGGCGTCAAGATTCACTGGCTGAGAACGATCAAATCGATCGATCAGACCGAAGTCACGGTCGAGGTCATGGCGATCGGCGACGACGGACGCCCGAAACCCACCGGGGAGTTCGAGACCCTTCAGGCCGACGACATGATCATGGCGCTCGGCCAGGACACCGACACCGGTTTTCTGCAGCAGGTCGAGGGCGTGCACTTCGAAAAGGATGGGACGGTGATCGTCGATCGGAACATGATGACCGGCAGGGGCGGTCTGTTCGCCGGCGGCGACATGGTGCCGTCCGAGCGCACCGTCACCGTCGCGGTCGGGCACGGCAAGAAGGCGGCGCGCCATATCGACGCCTTCCTGCGCGGCGCTGTTCTCTCGCCGCCGCCGAAGCATCCCGTGGTCGGCTATGATCGGCTGCATGTCTGGTATCGCACCGATGCCGCGCAGCAGGCGCAGGAGCATCGTGCTGCGCGTGAGCGGGTGACCGGCTTCGAGGAAGTCGTGGCCGGCCTCGCCCCCGAAGCCGCGCATTATGAGGCGTCCCGCTGCCTCTCCTGCGGCAACTGCTATGAGTGCGACGGCTGCTACGGCGCCTGCCCGGAAGACGCGATCATCAAGCTCGGCGTCGGCAAGCGCTATCGCTACGACTATGAGCGCTGCACCGGCTGTGCCGTCTGCTACGAGCAATGCCCCTGCCACGCCATCGAGATGACGGCGGAGCCCGCCGTGGCCTTACCAAGTCTGGCGGCTGGGGAGACGACGATATGAACACGCCGACCGCGACGGTCATGGATGGGAACGAGGCCTGCGCGCATGTCGCCTATCGGGTCAACGAGGTCTGCGCGATCTACCCGATCACCCCGAGCTCGCCCATGGCGGAACTGGCGGATCAGTGGTCGTCCGAAGGCAGGCCCAACATCTGGGGCGTCGTCCCCGACGTGGTCGAGATGCAGAGCGAGGGCGGGGCCGCGGGTGCCGTCCATGGCGCGCTTCAGGGCGGGGCGCTGACCACGACGTTCACGGCCTCCCAGGGTCTCCTTTTGATGATCCCGAACATGTACAAGATCGCGGGCGAGCTGACGCCAGCGGTCTTCCATGTCGCCGCGCGCTCGCTCGCGGCACAGGGGCTCTCGATCTTCGGTGATCACCAGGACGTCATGGCCGTGCGCCCGACCGGCTTCGCGCTCCTCGCGTCGGCCTCCGTCCAGGAAGCGCATGACATGGCGCTGATCGCCCAGGCCTCGACCCTCGCCGCACGCGTGCCCTTCGTCCACTTCTTCGACGGATTCCGTACGTCCCACGAGATCAACAAAATTTCGCTCATCTCGGACGAGCAGATCCGCGCGATGATCGACGACGAGCAGGTCCTCGCCCATCGCCGACGCGCCCTCAATCCCGACAATCCGTTCGTGCGCGGCACCGCCCAGAATCCGGATGTCTATTTCCAGGCACGCGAGACGGTGAACCCTTACTACAGTTCCGTGCCCTCGATCGTCAGCCACGCCATGGCGTCCTTTGCGGGCCTCACAGGACGGCACTACGACCTGGTCGAGTATACCGGACACCCCGAGGCTGAGCGCGTCATCGTCATCATGGGCTCCGGCGCCGAAACCGTCTGCGAGACGGTGCGATATCTTGTCGAGCGCGGCGAGCGAGTCGGTGTTCTGCAAGTCCGGCTCTACAGACCGTTTCCGACCGAGGCATTTCTCGAAGCGCTGCCGCGCAGCACCACGTCGATCGCCGCTCTCGATCGCACCAAGGAGCCTGGCTCGAGCGGCGAGCCGCTGTTCCTCGACGTGGTCGCGACCCTGCACGACGCTGCCGCCGACGTCGACCTGCCGCATGTCATCGGCGGCCGCTACGGGCTCTCGTCGAAAGAGTTCACGCCGGCGATGGTCAAGGCCGTATTCGACGAACTCGGCAAGCGTCAGCCTAAACGCCGCTTCACCATCGGCATCCAGGACGATGTCGGCCACACCAGCCTCGCCTACGATGCGCATTTCGACATCGAGCCCGAAAGCGTCACCCGCGCGATGTTCTTCGGCCTCGGCGCCGATGGCACGGTCGGCGCCAACAAGAACTCGATCAAGATTCTGGGCGAGGATCCCGCGATCCATGCCCAGGCCTATTTCGTCTACGACTCGAAAAAATCCGGCTCGCGCACCGTCTCCCATCTGCGCTTCGGACCGGAGCCGATCAAGAGCCCCTATCTGATCCCGCACGCGAATTTCATTGGCTGCCACCAGTTCAATTTTTTGAACGAGATCGACGTCCTCGGCCACGCAGGGACCGAGGCGGTCCTCCTGTTGAATACGGTGCATGGAGCGGGCGAGGTCTGGAACGAGATGCCGCGCGAGGTGCAGACGCAGATCATCGAGAAGCGCATCCGTCTGTACGTCATCGACGCCGGCAAGGTCGCCAAGAGCGTCGGCATGGCCGGGCGCATCAATACCATCATGCAGACCTGTTTTTTTGCGATCTCCGGCGTGCTGGAACGTGATCGCGCGATCGAGAAGATCAAGGCGGCGATCGAAAAAACCTACGGCAAGAAGGGTCAGTCGGTGGTCGCCCGCAATTTCGAGGCGGTCGATCAGGCGCTCGCCCATCTGCACGAGGTCGAGGTTCCAGGCACCGTCACCAGCGTAACCGAACTGGCCGAGCCAGTTCCCGAGGATGCGCCGGCCTTCGTGCGTGACGTCACCGCCGTGATGATGACCGGACGCGGCGACGAGCTGCCGGTGAGCGCCCTGCCGGTGGACGGCACCTTTCCTTCCGGCACGGCAGCCTTCGAAAAGCGCAACGTCTCCGACACCGTTCCCGTGTGGGAGCAGGACATCTGCATCCAGTGCGGCAATTGCAGCTTCGTTTGCCCCCACGGCGTGATCCGCTCCAAGTTCTTCAATGAAAGCGCATTGGAAAAGGACGCTCCGGAACGCTTCCGGTCGGCGCCGATCAATGCGCGCGGCTTTCCCGAGACCCGCTACACGCTGCAGGTCTATGCCGAGGACTGCACCGGCTGCGGCCTTTGCGTCGAGGCGTGCCCGGTGCAGGACAAGGAACGCGCCGGCTATCGTGCCATCAACATGGCGGCGAAGGCGCCGATCCTCGATCAGGCGAAGGCCGACGTCGCGTTCTTCGAAACCCTGCCGGTCAACGATCGCGCGCGCGTCGGCTTCTCGACCGTGCGCGGCGTGCAGTTTCTGGAGCCGCTGTTCGAGTTCTCCGGCGCCTGCGCCGGCTGCGGCGAGACACCCTATGTCAAGCTGGTCTCGCAGCTCTTCGGCGATCGCCTCCTGGTCGCGAACGCCACCGGCTGCTCCTCGATCTATGGCGGCAACCTGCCGACCACGCCCTGGACCAAGAACCACGAGGGCCGTGGTCCCGCCTGGTCCAACTCGTTGTTCGAGGACAATGCCGAGTTCGGTCTCGGCATGCGCCTTGCCGCCGACAAGCATCACACCGTCGCGGTGGACCTGCTCAAGCGCCTCGCTGACAAGGTCGGCGGCGACCTCGTCGAAGACATCTTGAACGCGGACCAGCGCGTCGAGAGCCAGATTCGAGCGCAGCGGGTGAGGGTCGCCACCCTGCGTGAAAAACTCGCCGGCCTTGCGGCGCAGGACGATCGCGATGCGCGCCATCTGCTCTCGGTCGCCGATCATCTCGTGCGCCGCTCGGTCTGGCTGATGGGCGGCGATGGCTGGGCCTACGACATCGGCTCGGCCGGGCTCGACCACGTGCTCTCCACCGGCCGCGACGTCAACGTCCTGGTGATGGACACCGAGGTCTACTCCAACACCGGCGGTCAGATGTCCAAGGCGACCCCGCTCGCCGCGGTCGCGAAATTCGCCAATGCCGGCAAGCATGTCGGCAAGAAGGACCTGGCGCTGCAGGCGATTTCCTACGGCAATGTCTATGTCGCGCGCATCGCCATGGGCGCCAATCCGCAGCAGACGCTGCAGGCGCTGCGCGAAGCCGAAGCCTATAACGGCCCGTCATTGATCCTCGCCTACAGCCACTGTATTGCCCACGGCATCGATATGAAGAAAGGGCTTGCGCAGCAGGACCTTGCCGTGCACTCGGGCTACTGGCCGCTGATCCGCTACAACCCGGAGGTCCGCAAGAGCGGCGACAATCCGTTCGTGCTGGACAGCCTCCGGCCGAGCCGGCGGTTCGGTGACTATGCCGAGAACGAGCTTCGCTATCGCATTTTGAAGCGCACCAACCCCGAAGAGGCGCATGCGTTGATGGCGCGTGCCGAAGCCTATATCCGCCGCAAATGGGATCTCTACGAGGTGATGGCGACATCGGGCGAGCACCCGGCGCTTGCCGCCGCATCCGCCGCAGAATGAGAAGAAGGGAGGCCTGACGCCATGAAGCTCGACACCACCTATCTGGGTCTCCCGCTGAAGCACCCGATCGTCGCCTCGGCGAGCCCGATCTCGCACACGCTCGACGGCATCAGGAAACTGGAGGACGGCAACGCGGCGGCGATCGTCATGTTCTCGCTGTTCGAAGAGCAGATCCGCCGCGAGAACGAGCTGGCCGAAGAGCGACTCGCTGCCGGCACCGAGAGTTTCGGCGAATCCCTCAGCTACTTTCCCGAGTCCGCCGAGCGCGAGGCCGGTCCCGAGGAGTACCTGACGCTGGTGCGCAAGGCGGTGGAGGCGACCGACGTGCCGATCATCGCCAGCCTGAACGGCACCACCAATGAGGGCTGGGTCGACTACGCCCGACTCCTGCAGGATGCAGGCGCCCATGCGCTCGAATTGAACGTCTACTACATTCCGGCCAATCTCGAGACCATGGGTGCCGACGTCGAGCAGCGCTATGTCGACGTGCTGTCCGCCGTGAAGGCCGCGGTGACCATCCCGGTCGCGATCAAGCTCGGTCCCTACTTCTCCGCCTTCGGGTCGATGGCCCGGATCCTGGTCGATGCCGGTGCCGACGGCCTGGTCCTGTTCAACCGTTTCTACCAGCCGGACTTCGATCTGGGCGCGATGGCGGTCGCGCCGACGCTCGAGCTCAGCGAGCCCAACGAAATCCGCCTGCCGCTGCTCTGGATCAGCGTGCTCGCAGGCCGCATCGACGCCTCGATCGCCGCGACATCGGGCGTGCGCACGGCAACCGAGGTGATCAAATATCTTCTGGCCGGCGCCGACGTGGTGATGACCACCTCATCCCTCTTGCGCAGTGGCCCGCACCACATGGCAGACCTGCTGCGCGGACTTGCCCAGTGGATGGTCGACAAGGGCTACGAGAACGTCGGCCAGCTCCGTGGCGCCATGAGCCAGCGCCAGGTCCTGGACCCCGCCGCCTTCGAGCGCGCCAACTACATCAAGGTGCTGCAAAGCTACTGACGGCGATACGCCTGCGGAACGGGGCGAGCGCCCGCTACGACGTCCGAGCACTTTCCCTGTCGAGGACGGCGACCGTTCGTCGATAGAGGCGATCGGCCGAGGCTTCGCTGTCGCCGACGCAAAGGACGCCGAGCTTGCCGAACTCCGCAAGCGTGCCGATCAGGTGAAAGACGACGCCCTGCTGCGTGGCCCCGTGGAAATGGAGACGGTTGGCGACGGCGATGTCGATCAGGTCGTCGGGTGTCAACCGCCGATAGTCCGCCTTCTCCAGATTGTCGGAGGCGCGGTAATAGCGCGGCAGCCCTGACGCCGTATAGAACACGCCGTCCTCGCTGTCATAGCGACCGTCGGTCAGAAACTGCAGCATCAGGAAGGGGTGGGTGGTGCCGCCTTTGCGCAGATTGATCTCGATCGCATAGTGACGCCAGCCGCGCGCTGTCGGCACGGAAATGAAGTCGACTCCGAAGCGGCCGAGAACGCCGTGATCGCGAAGGCGCATCGCCACTTTCTGCCCCGCGTCCTGGATATCCAGGCGATAACGCCGATCGGCCGGGAAGCGACAGCCCAGAAAGATCTGTCCCGAGCCGCCGCCCAGAACCTGATCGTGGGTTGAGATCACGTCGACATGGCCGGTCGGATCGATTCGATGCTGCGATGACGGCGAGCGCTTCTGCCGGCCCTCGATGAAGGCTTCGACGATCGCGCCCATCTCTCCGATCTTGGCCCGGAAGTCGTCGAAGGTCATATCGGCCGCTTCGAACGCGAGATCAGAGATGCGCCGTCTGACCCAGGGGGCCAGCGACGGGCCCTTGGGCGCACCGTCGAAGCGGAAGATCGCGTTGCCTTCACCGGAAAAACCTTCGTTCAGCTTGACCACGGCTTTCTTGAGGGAAGGGTGCTCGCGCTTGAGCTCGACTAGCGCCGCCGTGACCTCCTGCGCGTCACCCAGGTCCTCGAAGCCTGCCGGCATGGCGATGCCGGCCTCGCGAAAGATTTTGCGGCTGCCGCTCTTCGAGCCGAGTTCGGCCAGATCCGGATCGCAGCCGTAGGCCGGCAGCCCGAGACGGACGGCCAGCCGACGCTCCAGCGCCGTCATGTTGAAGCAGCTCATATGGGCCGCATCGAGGTCCGGGATCGCTTCGCGGATGCGCGCCATCACGCCCGGCCGTTCCAGAATCTTTTCGGTCAGCGGACGATGGCTGGCGTCGTGGCAGGCGATCATCGTGAGGCGGCGGCGCGCATGGGTGGACGGCACGCCCGGCAGCAAATGGAGATAGTAGTCGATGATGCTCTCGGCGATCGGCGTGCTGGAGACATAGATCACGCGGCTCTTCGGCATCCGCAGGAGCAGCAGCAGGCAGAGCATGCGCTCCTCGTAGTGATGCACGCCCGAAATCCGCATCAACACCTCGCTGTCGAGGCTCAGACTCGGAATCACCAGAATGGTGCGCGGCAAGTGATCGTTCGCGAAGACCTTGCGGAATTGATCCGGCAACTGCGCCTGCAGGCGTTTGAAGGCGGCGCCTTCATCGGCATCGGCCGCCGCTTCGCAGGGCGACCCTGCCTCAGCGAACGTCGGCATCTCGCTCATGCGCCATCGCCATGCCGGCAGCGCCTAGGCGGCATCGTCTCCGCCCTCGGATGGTGTCCCGGCGCCGAGCAGCGTGGCCAGGCAGCGGCAGGCGTCGACCCAGGTGAAGACACCGGCGAGCCGGCCCTGGCGCGTCACGATCGCCGAGCTGACATGTCTGTCCGCCATGGTCGACACCACGCTCGCGAGCGGCTGGTGCAGATCGACCACATAGACATCCTTGACGCAGACATCGTCGACGCGCAGATCGTGCCGACGCCGTTTTCCCGATCGCGATTCCACCAGATCATGACTGGTGACGATACCGACGATCTCGTGCTCGTCCGTCACCGGAAGGTGATGGATGTCGTGCGCTGCGATCAGACGTTCCGCCTCGTCGATCGGCGCATCGAGTGCCACGGCATAGGGAAAGGGCGTCATGGCGGTGGCGAGCCTGGGAAGGTCATGCGTCATCATGGGGGGGGCAGGCCTTTTGTCAAAATGATCGATCGCCTGGCGATACCCTGTCAATCCATCGACGAGGCCTTGTCACCTTGGGCCGCCATGGCAACTGCAGCTTATTGAAGCGTTATTGCGAGGGAGTTGACCTCGATCAAGAGAGGACCAGGCGACGTCATACGTGAATGCCGCTCGCGCTTTCGGCAGTTGACCCATATCAAAGGGCTGACGATGGCGTCCGGCTATGCATCACCTGCTGAACATTGGCGGCGATGATCCAGCCGTTCGCCGAACATGACGGAGTTCACCATGCTCAAACGCGGTTTCAAGATGATGCTCGCCGAGGCCAATGCCGTCATCGAGGCCGTATCGGTCCAGGATCTCGCCTATCATCTCGACGATGGCGGAGCGCTGCTGGTGGATGTTCGGGAAACGGTCGAGCGGGAGCGTGACGGCGCCATCCCGAACTCGATCCACGCCCCGCGCGGCCTGCTGGAATTTCATGCCGACCCGGAGAGCCCGGTCTACAACCGCGCCTTCGTGCAGGACCGCCAGATCATCCTCTATTGCGGCACCGGCGGCCGTTCGGCGCTCGCTGCGAAGACGCTGCTCGACATGGGGTATCCCGAGGTCGCCTCGCTGGCGGGCGGCTACGAGGCCTGGCGCCTGGCGAAGGGGTAGACACGGGCGACGCCCCGCCTTCGGCATCTCGACCAGGGTCGCCCCGCTCGTCGTCGGCACCATGGCACCATGTTGTCGACGATGATCTCGCCGTCACGATGGCTGGTCGCGAATCGGCGCCGATCTTCACCGTGCCGCTCCCGGCTGGCGCCATCATCATGCCGGCGGCGGCCTGACATCCTGAATGAGCTGGACGATCGCCGACCTGAATCGAAGCGTGAGGTCGCCGTCACGACTCTTTGAGGGTAGAAGGGTGACAACAGCCCACACGCCGAGACACGTGTCATGACTGCAGGGTCCGTCGAGGCCATGGCCGCCGAGAACGAGCTGCCCACCTTTCGAGCGGTGGATCTGACCAAGATCTACCAGGCGGGTGAGGTCGAGGTCGTGGCGCTGCGCGGCGTGGAGCTGGCGCTCATGCCGTCGGAGCTGGTGGTTCTGCTCGGACCTTCCGGAAGCGGCAAGTCGACGCTGTTGAACATACTGGGCGGCCTCGATACCGCCACCTCGGGACAGGTGTTCTTTCGCGACATGGAGCTGACCGATGCCGACCAGCGCCGCCTGACCCGCTATCGGCGCGACCATGTGGGCTTCGTGTTTCAGTTCTACAACCTCGTGCCCAGCCTGACCGCGCGCGAGAACGTGGCGCTGGTGACCGAGATCGCCAGGGCGCCGATGGCGGAAACCGAGGCGCTCGACCTGGTCGGGCTGAGCGACCGCATGGACCACTTTCCGGCACAGCTCTCGGGCGGCGAGCAGCAGCGGGTGGCGATCGCGCGCGCCATCGCCAAGCGCCCGGAGGTGCTGCTTTGCGACGAACCTACCGGCGCGCTCGACAACGAGACCGGCGTGGTCGTGCTGGAGGCGATCGAGCGGGTCAGCCGCGAGCTCGGCACCACCACGGCACTGATTACGCATAATGTGGTGATCGCCGACATGGCGGATCGGGTGCTCTCCATGGGCGGCGGGCGGATCGTCGAGGATCGACCGAACCCGACGCGCCGCGCACCGCGCGAACTCGCCTGGTAGCGTGATGCGCCCGCTCAACAAAAAGCTCCTGCGCGATCTCTGGCGGCTGCGCGGCCAGGTGCTGGCGATCGCCATGGTGGTGGCATCAGGCGTAGCGGTGCTGGTGATGTCGCTCACCGTGCTCGAAGCGCTGAGCGCGACCGCATCGGCCTATTACGACCGCTACCGCTTCGCCGATGTGTTCGCGGGTGTCAAACGTGCGCCCGATCGTCTCGCGGGCAGGATCGCGGCGATCGAGGGGGTGCAGACCGTCGAGACCAGAATCGTCCAGGTCGCGCTCCTCGATATCGATGGCTTCGAGGAGCCGGCAGTCGGCCAGCTGGTCTCGATTCCGGAAGGACGGCAGCCGCATCTGAACCAGCTCGCCCTGCGTTCCGGACGCCTCGTCGAGCCCGGGCGGTCCGACGAGATCGTGATCAGCGAGCCCTTCGCGACCGCGCATGGCTTCGAGGTCGGCGATCATATCGACGCCGTGATCAACGCCGCCAAGCGGCCGCTCGAGATCGTCGGCATCGCGCTCTCGCCCGAATTCGTCTATGCGATCGGACCGGGCTCCCTGATGCCGGACGACAAGCGCTTCGGCATCATCTGGATGGGGCACGACGCGCTCGCCGCCGCCTACGATCTCGACGGTGCGTTCAACGACGTTACCCTGTCGCTGCTCCCGCACACGGAGCCGGAAGCGGTGATCGACCGGCTCGATCCGCTGCTCGAGCCCTATGGCGGCACCGGCGCGATCGCGCGGGCCGATCAGATCTCGAACTGGTTCGTCAACAGCGAGCTCGATCAGCTGCGCACCATGGCGACCATCCTCCCGACCATCTTCATTGCTGTCGCCGCGTTTCTCACCAACATGGTGCTCGGACGGCTGATCGCAACCGAGCGCGCCGAGATCGGCCTGTTCAAGGCGTTCGGCTACAGCGATGTCGAGATCGGATGGCTCTACGTCAAAATGGTCATGGCCATGACCATGGTCGGCATCGCCCTCGGCTGGGCCGCCGGCGCCTGGCTTGGCCGTTTCAACACCCAGCTCTATGCGGAATTCTATCACTTCCCCTTCCTGCTCTATCGCCCGAGCCCGGCCGCCTTCGTCATCGGCGCGCTGGTCAGCCTGGCGGCAGCACTCGCCGGCACGCTCGGTGCGGTGCGCGGTGCGGCGACCCTGCCGCCCGCCGAGGCGATGCGTCCGCCCGCACCTCCGGTCTACCGTCGAAGCCGGCTCGCCGACGGCCGCCTCGCCTTCTGGCTGGATCAGCCCACACGCATCATCCTCCGCCAGATCATCCGCTGGCCGATGCGTTCGGCACTCACCGTCACCGGCATCGCCCTGTCCGTGGCGGTTCTGATCATGGCCAATCAGTGGCTGGATGCGATCAACCACATGATCCGCGTCTACTATGAGGACGCGCAGCATCAGGACGTGACGATCGGACTGGTGGAGGCCAGAAGCGAGACGGTGCTGCGTGACGTCGAGCATCTGCCGGGGACGTTCGCCGCCGAGCCCATGCGCATCGTCGGCGCACGTTTTCGCGCAGGCCGCGAAACCCATCGCGGCGCCCTTTACGGCGTGCCGCGCGACGCGACCCTCGCCCCGGTTTACGATGCTGCCGGCGAGGTGGTCGACCTGCCGGAAAGCGGCCTCGCCCTTTCGGAAAAGCTGGCGGAGAAGCTGAAGGTCAGTCTCGGCGACATGGTGCAGGTCGAGATCCTGGAAGGCCGCCGCCCGGTGCTGGACCTGCCGGTGGCGCGCCTGTTCGACACCTATATCGGCATGCCGGCCTATATGGACCTGGACAGCTTCAACCGCCTGCTGCGCGAGCCCTATGCCGTCGACTATGTCCACGTGCTCGCCGATGAGCAGGCACGGCCCGCCTTCTTCGCCGAGCTCAGGGAGCTGCCGGGCGTGGCGTCGCTGATGATCCGCCAGGCAGCGATCGACATGATGCACGCGACCATCGGCGAGAACATGCTGATCTTCATCTCGTTCTTCAGCATCTTCGCCGCCTTGCTTACGCTTGGCGTGGTCTATAGCAGTGCGCGCATCGCGCTTTCCGAGAGCGGGCGCGAGCTCGCGACCCTGCGTGTGCTCGGTTTCAGCCGATGGGAGATTTCCTACGTGCTTCTCGGCCAGCTCGGCATCTTGGTGGTCCTGGCGCTGCCGCTCGGCTGCCTGCTCGGCTGGGGCCTGGCCTGGCTGATCATCTCGTCGTTCGAGACGGAGCTTTACCGCGTGCCGCTGGTGATCGAGCGGGCGACGTTCGGCAAGGCCGTGCTGATCACGCTCCTCTCGGCACTGCTGTCGGCGGCCCTGATCCGTCGGCGGCTCGACCGGCTGGACCTGATCGCCGTTTTGAAGACGAGGGAGTGAGATCGTTGGCTTGGCGACGCTTGATCATCTGGGGTGCCATCGTTGCGGCGATCGCGCTCGGCCTCGTCTACGCCTTCAGGCCCCAGCCGGTCCTGGTCGACATCGTCACGCTGGAGCGCGGCCCGATGATGGTGACCCTGGACGAGGAGGGCGAGACCAGGGTGCGCGACGTCTATGTGCTCTCGGCGCCGGTCGCCGGTCGCGCGCAGCGGATCGACGCCGAAGTCGGCGATGCGGTGAGGGCAGGGGAGACGGTGGTCGCGCGCATCCAGCCGACCGACCCCGGCTTTCTCGACCGGCGCAGCCGGGCGCAGGCCGAGGCGGTCGAGAAGGCGGCAGCCGCCGCGATGACGCTGGCGCGTGCCGAGCTCGACCAGGCCGATGCCGAGTTCGACTTCGCTGAAAGCGAGCTGGCACGCGCGCGCCGGCTTCGAAGCGAAAGCGCGATCGCGGAACGTGCGCTCGATCTCGCCGAGAACACGTTTCGCGTCAAGCAGGCCGCGGTTGCCATGGCGAGATCAGCCCTGGAGATGCGCCAGTTCGAGCTGGAAAATGCGCGCGCTCAGCTCGTGTCGCCGGTGGACGGCGCGGAGAATGCCGAGGCCTGCAACTGCGTGCCGATCACCTCCCCGGTGGACGGACGGGTTCTGGAGATCCTGCACAAAAGCGAAGGCGTGGTGCAGGCGGGCCAGGCGCTGGTCGAGATCGGCGATCCCGACGATCTCGAAATCGCCGCGGACTTTCTCTCCGCCGATGCCGTGCAGATCGAACCCGGCCTGAAGGCGCTGGTCGAAGACTGGGGCGGCGCCCCTCTCGAAGGCGAGGTGAGCCGGGTCGATCCTGCAGGCTTCACCAAGGTTTCGGCGCTGGGCATCGAGGAGCAGCGGGTCAACGTCATCGTCGATTTCGCCCCGCCTGCCGACGACCGGCGGCGCCTCAGTCATGGCTATCGGGTCGAGGTGCGCGTGGTGCTCTGGCAGGATGACGACGCCCTGAAACTGCCGCTGACGGCGCTGTTTCGCGACGGCGAGCGCTGGGCGGTGTTCGTCGAGGAGGATGGCCGTGCGCGGCTTCGCCACGTCGACATCGGTCACCGAAACGGTCTGAATGTGGAGATCGTCGCTGGCCTCGAAGCGGGCATGAAGGCGGTTCGCCATCCGAGCGACCAGGTGAGCGACGGCGTTCTGATCGAGCCCAGATCCTAGACCCGGATTCTGGACGATGCTTGGCTCTTCGGGTTTGATCTCGCTCAATGGCGACGGCGCCCCGTCGCTCTACCTCAATTCCGGTCTGACCGGCATGTCGGGAAAGGTGTGATGACCATCCGCAATCTGGACAAGCTGTTCAAACCCGGCTCGATTGCCCTGATCGGTGCGAGCAAGCAGCCCGGCTCGGTCGGCGCCGTGCTCGCCAGGAACCTGTTCGGCAACGGCTTCGACGGACCGGTGATGCCGGTCAATCCGAAGCATCGATCGATCCAGGGGGTGCTCACCTTCGAGACGGTATCGAGCCTGCCGCTTGTACCCGACCTCGCGATCATCGCGACGCCGCCGGCGACGGTGCCCGGATTGATCGCCGAGCTCGGCGCCAAAGGGACCAAGGCGGCCGTGGTGATCACCGCCGGCCTCGGTGAGCCGGGTGACGACGGCAGGAGCCTGCGCCAGGCCATGCTTGATGCCGCGAAACCGCATCTGCTGCGCGTCGTCGGTCCCAACTGCCTGGGCACGCTGGTGCCCGGCATCGGCCTGAATGCGAGCTTCGCGCATCTCTCTCCCCATCTCGGCAGGCTCGCCTTCGTCGCGCAGTCGGGTGCGGTGGTGACCTCGGTCCTGGATTGGGCGACGAGCCGCGGCATCGGCTTTTCTCATCTGGTGGCGCTCGGTGACATGAGCGACGTCGACTTCGGCGACATGCTCGACTATCTCGCCAACGACCGCGGCACCAGTGCGATCCTGCTCTACATCGAGTCGATTACCGACGCGCGCAAGTTCATGTCCGCTGGCCGCGCCGCCGCACGCATGAAGCCGGTGGTGCTGGTGAAAGCCGGCCGGCATCCCGAAGGCGCGCTCGCTGCCGCATCGCATACCGGAGCACTCGCCGGCGCCGATGACGTCTACGACACCGCCTTCAGGCGGGCCGGCATGCTTCGGGTGATCCGCCTGGAGGAGCTGTTCGACGCCGTGCAGACGCTCTCGATGGTAGCACCGCCCGAAGGCGACCGCGTCGCCATCGTCACCAATGGCGGCGGTGTCGGCGTCATGGCGACCGACGCGCTGATGGACCATGGCGGCGAGCTGGCGACGCTCGCGCCTGAGACCATCGCCGCGCTCGACAAGGCGCTGCCGCCGACATGGTCGGGGACCAACCCGGTCGACATCGTCGGCGACGCACCGCCGGAGCGCTATGCACGGGCGATCGGGGCGGTGATGACGGACCCCGGCGTGGACGCCGTGCTCGCACTCAACTGCCCGACGGCGATCGCCTCTCCGAAGGAGGCCGGGGCCGCCGTGATCGAAGCGGCAGGCGGTGCCAAGCGGCCGATCCTCACCTGCTGGCTCGGCGATGGTGCGGCCCTGCCGGCGAGGAAAGCCTTTGCGGATCACAAGATCGCGACCTTCGAGACGCCGGAGGATGCGGTCAACGCCTTCATGCAGCTCGTCGCCTATCATCGCAATCAAAAGACGCTGATGGAGACGCCGGCCTCGATGCCGGAAGACTTCACCCCCGATCTGCCGGCGGCAAGACGCGTGATCGAGGATGCGCTGGCCGGAGGCAAGACCTGGCTGAACGAACCCTCGGCGAAAGCCCTGATGGCGGCTTACGATATCCCGACGGCAAGGACCGTCGTCGCCAAGAGCCCACATGAGGCTGCGGCTCTCGCTGCCGAGCTCGGCGGCGGCGTCGCGATCAAGATCCTCTCGGATGACGTCCTGCACAAGAGCGATGTCGGCGGCGTCGCGCTGGATCTGTTCGGTCCCCGCAATGTCGAAGACGCCGCCGAGGCTATGCTTGAACGGGTGCGTGCCGCGAAGCCGGACGCGGTGATCGACGGGTTCAGTGTGCAGCCGATGATCCGAAGACCGGGGGCTCACGAGCTCATCGTCGGCGTGATCACCGATCCGACCTTCGGCCCGATGATCCTGTTCGGCCAGGGCGGCACGGCGGTCGAAGTGCTCGACGACAAGGCGCTCGCCATGCCGCCTTTGAACATGCGCCTCGCCCACGAGGTCATGAGCCGGACGCGAATTTATCGACTCCTGAAGGGCTATCGCGACCGACCGGCTGTCGCGCTCGATGCCGTGGCGGCGACCCTGATCAAGGTGGCGCAGCTCGTCATCGACCACCCCGAGATCGCCGAGCTCGACATCAACCCCCTGCTCGCCGACGACTTCGGCGTGGTCGCGCTCGACGTGCGTGTGAAGCTGACACCGAGCGACAGGACAGGCTCCGAGCGTCTCGCGATCCGTCCCTATCCCAAGGAGCTGGAGGAAACGGTTACGGCGCAGGACGGTCGAACCTTTCTGCTGCGCCCGGTGCGTCCGGAAGACGAGCCGGCCTTTCATCTCGGCTTCACCAGGCTGACGCCTGAAGAAATTCAGCTCCGCTTCTTCACGCCGATGAAGACGCTCTCGCATGTGATGGCGGCACGCTTCACCCAGATCGACTATGACCGCGAGATGGCCCTGGTGCTCGCCGCAGACGGCCCGCCCGGCAAGGCGGCGATCGGCGGTGTCGCGCAACTCGCCGCCGATCCGGACAATGAGCGCGCCGAATATGCGATCATCGTCGGCCATGAGCTGACCGGCCAGGGGCTCGGACGCCTGATGATGGAGCGTCTGATCGCCTATGCCAAAAAGCGCGGCATCGGCGAGCTCTATGGCGAAGTCTTGAGGAAGAACACACCGATGCTGACGCTCTGCGAGAAGCTGGGCTTCGTGCAGTCCATGGACGAAGACGATCCTGCCATCGTCCATGTCAGCCTCGATCTCGGTAAATGATGACAGGGCCCGTCGCTCTTTGATCCGCATCAAAGCGAAGGTCGGCGGGCGGCCTACTTTGCTTGCCTGGGCTGGCGGATGTCTGACCGACGGACCAAGATCGGAGTGTTTCGATGCCGCTTTCCATCAATCCGGACACGGTCTGCTTCGTGATCGCCAAGGCGCGCGAACTCAACGTCAAGGTCGCGCCCGAGGAGCTGGCCGATGACGGCGACGACATGGAGCGGATTCTCGAAGACTATGGCGACGACGCGACCTATCAGGAGCTGAAGGCGTTTCTCGACGCGCAGAGCGACGACGTCGTCCGCGAACTGCTGGCGCTGACCTGGATCGGACGCGGCGACTACGCCGCCGACGAATGGCGAAGCGTCATGGGTGAGATCAGCGACGTTCGCGAGATGCATACCACGGACTATCTGCTGGCCACGCCGCTTCTCGCCGACTATCTGGAAGAGGGACTCGCGCAATTCGGCCAGTCCTGCGAGGACTTCGGGGGCAAGGGATAGACCTCGCCGCCTCCTCGGCATCCGGATGCGGCGGATCATTGTCGGCAAGCAGTCCTGCGCATGCCGGTCGAGAAGATTGAAGGCCTAGCCGCCCTCGGCAATCTGCTGCAGCTTGTCCAGGTCCAGCAACTCGACATTATGCGCATCGACCAGCCTGATCAGCCCCTGATCGCGCAAGAGGGTGAAGGTGCGGCTCACGGTTTCCAGCGAGAGCCCGAGATAGTCACCGATGTCCGCGCGCGGCATGGGCAGATGGACCGGATTGTCCGAGTCGCCTCGATGCGGTGCGCGCCTGCTCAGATGCAGCAGGAACGAGCACAGACGCTCCTCGGCAGTCTGTCGGCCGAGGATCAGCATGTGTTCCTGGGCCTCGATCAGCTCGGTCGATACGGCGTGCAGCAGCCGATGCTCGATTTCCGGAAACTCTTCGGCCAGCGCCGCGAACGCCGGGCGCGGAAAGCGGCAAAGCTCGACCGGCGTCACCGCCTGCGCCGTGCAGCTGTAGGTTTCCTCTTCTATGGCCGCGCCGAGAAAATCGCCGGGAAAGATGAAGCCGACGATCTGGCGGCGGCCGTCCGCCATCGACTTGGAAATGCTGACGACACCGTCGACGATCGTGAAATGATGCGCTGCCGGATCGCCCTCGATGAAGAGGATCTGCTTCGACGCCAGGTGGACAGAGGAGATAAGGCTTTTCAAGCGATCGGCGCAGGGAGTCTGAAGCGCCCCGCAAAGCGCGTACTGCTTGACACCGCAATGTTCGCAAAGACCATGCGATGCCCCCTTCAGTCGAATCGGCCGATATCGACAATCGGGCTCGATCTGCGCCATCGGCCTTTTCCCCCGTTTCCTGCGGCCCAAACTAAAGCATGTCATAGGCACGACGGCAAAGAAAGTTTGAGACGATCGTCGGCTGTCATCTTGACGCAGCGCAATGACAGGCCACGGCGCTGCTTTTCAATGATGTTCCGACGCCAACCTCTCGAGGTGCCCCGCCATGGCCGACGCTCCAGCCAACGACTTGCGTCTGCGCATCGATCCGCTCCGTCAGGATCAGATCGACCAGGCCTATGCGAGCCTGGAGCTGACCGGCGTGCCGATGAGCCTGGCGGCGTGGCGACGCTACGCCATGGATCGGATCGCTGCCGGCGGGGGCAGGGCGGGCGTGCTGTCGCTCCAATGCAACCGTGATTATCTGCACGGATTCCTTGGCTACGAGATCGTCGCGGTCGGATCCGAGCGTCACATGACCGTGGACCTGTTCAGGACGGTCGACTATGTGAGCGACAACACGGCTGGCTCTCTGATGGCCGGCGCCGAGGCGATCGCTGCGAAGCAAGGGTGCGTCGCGATCCATCTCGCCCTTCCCGATTTCAGCGACGCCTCGATCATCGCGCTGAAGCCGCGCTCGCTGGCGATCCTCTGTCAGGCCGGCTATGCGGTCGACGCGATCCGGCTTTCGAAGCGGCTGCCTTCCTGATCCAGCCCCCTCGACATGTCGGCCAAGCCCGTCACCGGCGGGCTTCACGCTTGGCGCATTGATGCTCGACCTCGGCCTGTGTCTTCGCGAAACCCGGGACCTCGTCACCGGAGCGGTAGAGCAGGCCGCGCCTTACCAGCCACTTCTCGGCTTCGACGGCGATCAGCACGATCAAAGGCAGCGTCAGGCAGACCACCAGCTCCACGGCGCTCAGGCCCGTCGTCTTGAAGATGGGCTGAAGCGGCGAAGCGAACACCACGGCGAGCTGCAGCAGAAGGGTCAAGGCGATCGCCCCCAGCAGCAGCGGATTGCTCAATAGCCCGATCCGCAGCAGCGAGGCCCGCTCGGAGCGCACGGCGAGCGCGTGGGCGAGCTGCGAGAGCGTCAGCACGGTGAAGGCGACGGTCTGCCAATTGTCCGACCCGGCATGATAGGCCCAGGCTTGAGCGCCAAGCGTGAGCCCGCCGATCAAAAGGCCGACCCAGACGATGTGCTGCCACATCCCGCCCGCGAAGACATGCTCGCCGGGCGGTCTCGGCGGTCTCGCCATGACGTTTCGCTCCGCCGGCTCGACACTGAGCGCCAGGCCGGGAAGACCGTCGGTCATCAGGTTGATCCACAGGATCTGGATCGGCAGCAGCGGCAAGGGCAGGCCGACAAAGGGCGCCAGGAAGATCGCCCAGATCTCGCCCGCATTGCTGGTCATGGTGTATTTGATGAATTTCCGGATATTGTCGTAGATGCGCCGACCCTGGCGCACGGCGCTGACGATCGTGGTGAAATTGTCGTCCAGCAGCACCATATCCGCGGCCTCGCGGGCGACATCTGTGCCCTTCTGCCCCATGGCGATGCCGATATCCGCCTGCTTCAGCGCCGGTGCGTCGTTGACCCCGTCTCCGGTCATGGCGGCGATCCGCCCGCTCGCCTGCAGCGCCGTCACGATGTCGATCTTCTGCTCGGGCGACGCGCGGGCGACCACCCTGGTCTCGGGAATGATCGTGCGGCGCTGGTCATCGCCGAGCATCGCGACCTCGGCGCCGATCAGCACGCGGTCGCCGTCGTCCCGCATGCCGAGACGCATCGCGATCGCCGCCGCCGTTGCCGGGTGATCGCCGCTGATCATCGTCACCCGGATGCCGGCGGAGCGGCAGAGATCCAGCGCCTCCTTCACCCCAGCGCGCGGGGGATCGACCATGCCGACCAGGCCGAGAAAGGTCAGATCGGCCTCGACCTCGTCGGCGTCGAGCGCATCGCCCAGCGCATCGAGATCGCGCATCGCCAGCGCCAGCACGCGAAAGCCCTGTCCGGCGGCTTCGGTCGCTCTCGCTTCCGCGGCCGGGCGATCGAACATGTCGTCGCCTTCGGCGCCATGCTGTCGGGTGCAGAGCGGCAGCACGGCCTCGGGCGCACCCTTGACGATCGCCACCGGCCCGTTGGGACCGGCATGCACCGTCGTCATCCGACGGCGCCCGGCATCGAACGGAACTTCCAGACGGCGCGGCCAGTCGCGGAGCAGCGTCCGGCGCTCGACGCCCGCCGCCTCGACGGCCTGCCAGAGCGCGATCTCCGTCGGGTCACCAAGCGGCTCACCGCCGGCACGCGGCTCGACATCGTTGTTGAGCGCCATCGCCAGAAGATAAGGCTGCCAATCGGGTGCGTCCGCCGGCGGCGGCGTCGATCGCGTCTCGCCGTTCGCCAGAATGAAGCGCTCCGCGCGCATGCGATTTTCGGTCAGCGTGCCGGTCTTGTCGCTGCAGATGTCGGTCACCGAGCCCAGCGTCTCGACCGCGGGCAGGCGGCGGATCAGCGCCATCTCGGCGGCCATGCGTTTGGCGCCGAGCGCAAGGGCGATGGTCACCACGGCCGGCAGCGCCTCGGGGATCGCGGCGACCGCCAGGCTGATCGCGGTCAGGACCATCAGCAGCGGCGGCTCGCCGCGCAGCAGGCCCGCCGCGAGGACGATGATGCAGATCCCGAGCACCGCGAGCGACAGCCAGCGCCCGAAGCTCGCGAGGCGCTTTTGCAGCGGCGTCATCGGGCGCTCGCGTTCGCGCATGAGCCCGGCGATATGGCCGAGCTCGGTCGCAGCACCGGTTCCGACCACGAGGCAGCGCGCGCGCCCGCGGGTGACCAGCGTGCCCTTGTAGGCCATGGTGACCCGATCGCCGAGGGCGGCATCGTCGGCCAGGGAGGCAGCGGCATTCTTGACCACCGGCACGGACTCGCCGGTGAGCGCCGCCTCGTCGATCGTGAGATCGCTGGTCTCGATGACGCGCATGTCCGCCGGCACGATGTTGCCGGCCTCCAGCAGGACGACGTCGCCCGGCACCAGGTCGGTGTCGGACACGGTCGTCACCCCGCCGTCCCGAACCACCCGTACGGTCGGCGTGGCCAGGCTCTTCAGCGCCTGCAGCGCCCGCTCCGCGCGAAAATCCTGCACGAAGCCGACCACGGCATTCAGGACCATGATCACCAGGATCGCGACCGTGTCCGTGACTTCGCCGATCAGCCCGGCGACGATCGCCGCCGCGGCCAGAATCAGGATCATGACGTCGGTGAACTGACGGACCAGCAGCAGCAGAGGGCGGAACCGATCCTCATCGGCGATCCGATTGTCACCGAAGCAGGTGCGGCGTCGTTCGGCTTCCGTCGTCGACAGCCCCTGATCCGGATCCACGTCGAGCTGCGCGACGACTTGAGCCGGCGCCATGACGTGATAGGCAGGCCGATCGGCGCCGCTCGCAGTGTCGATCATGTCGGATTCGCCCCCGTCGGATTCGCCATGCGGATGTCCTCGTCGCGCTGGTCTTCTCTGGCGGCGCATGCTTAGCGAACCGGACAGCGAAGACAATTGACCGAACGCAAAGAGCGAACCGCCTCGGCGAAACGGCCCTTCAAGAGATCATTGCAGGGGTTCAGGGATCGCTGGCGGACGGAACCCTGCCATTCCCGGAGACGAGCTGCCAGGCCAGCATGTCGAGCATCACCTCTCGCTCGTCCCCATGCAATCTACCGTGAAAGCTCAGGAAGTCACGCACAGCGCGATCGCTGTAGCGTCCGACAAGCTGTCCGTCTCGAAAGACGAGGGTCTGTCGAGCCAGGTTCTTGGCAGGATCGTGGCAGATTCGGCATTTGCTCGTGTAGAGGCCACCAGCCTCGATCTGACGCCGAAACATATCCGCGATCAGGCGCGCTTCGACATCGGTGACCTTCCCGAAGTGACGGGAGAGTGTTTTCAGGACGCTCTTGCCCGATCGCTGGCCTACCACCTCGCCTTCGTCGATCGTCAGCTTTTGATGTGCGAACGCGCCCGCATGGCCATGACAACGGCCGCATCGTTCCTCGAACAAGGCGTGAGGATCGGCAGCTTGCGATTGGACCGATGCCGGCGAAACGAGGCAAAACGCCGGCACCAGCGACAGTCCGAGCAGAAACAGCCGCCAGCGATGCAGGCGTCTGCGCTTGCGAACAGGCGGGATCGTCATGTCGGGGACGTTGATCGCCCGGCCGATCAGCTCCTTCCGCCGCCGGCATCGTCGCCGTCTCTGTCGCGGTCACGATCCTGATCGGGACCATCGTCCTGATCCTGGTCACGATCCTGCGTCTGGTCCTGATCCCGGTCGGGTTCGCAATCAGCACCCTGCGCACAGGGTTGCTGTGACTCCTGCATGCGTGTTTCACCGCTGCCACCTGTCATGTCGGCGCAGCCGGCAAGCGCAAGCATCAGGGGCAGGAGGATCGTGACGGAAGATCGCATCGGCGTCTCCTCTCGATGTCGGTCATGGGTTTCAGCCGTCGCCGAGCATGGTCTGTCGACGCCACGGCATCATGCCGGGTCTGTGAAAGGCGGCGTTGACCTGCATCAACGGATGATCGGGCCTACAGATCTTCGAAGGGCGACGCCGTGCCATCGGGCACTGTCTTGAAGGGCTCGGGCCAGTCGTCGTCCAGCCAGTAGGGTTCATCGATGATCCAGGGGCTGATGTCTTCCGGAATGTCCTCGACGGAGAACGAGGCCTGCCCGTCCCGATCGGACGCGAAGGCGGCGAGGTCGCGAAGCTCCTCGCCCGTCATGCCGATCTGGTAGCCGAGCTCGGTGAACTGAAGGGAGAGCATCGCGGCCGCTCCCTGCCACATGGCGGCGGCGAACACCATGGGATCCACGCTTCTGCCGGCCGGCGGCGCATCGAGCGGCAGGGCGGCGCGACCACCGACATCGTTGACGCTGTGGCAGATGACGCAGCCCTTCTCGACGAACAGATCCTTGCCCGCTTGCGCATCGCCGGATGGCCACATCACACGCGCCGATCCTGCTGCCGAGTTCCGCTCGGTGGACTCGGTCGTCGTCAGGCATGACGGCAGAATGACGGTGAAAAGAATGGCAGACGCCCAATGCAGGGCACGGCGCCAGCGCCGAATGCCATCGCCTGCCTTGCGAGCGCCGATCGCCATGGCCTTCTCCTGAAACGAAGGGCAGGTGAGGATGAAGCCACCCGCGACAGTCAACCCTATAGGCCAGATTTCGGAGGCTGCCGATTTGACGCGGATCAAAGGAGAGGCATCGCCGCTCCTGATCCTGCTATGTTCGCCGGCATGGCGACGGCGCCCGGCGTTCAGGACGTGTGAGCGGCGGGCAGCGCGACTCCCGCGTGATGTTCGAGAAAATGCTGCAGAACCAAGCGCAGCTTTGCGGCATGCGCCAGATCGCCGCGTTCCTTCGCCGCGTCGATATCGTCGACGATCATCCGCTTGACCCGCAGCTCGCCGTCCGCCGTTCTGCAGAGATAATCACCGAGCTCGAGAGCGAGCATGTCCGGCAGATGCTCATGTTCAGCGACCGCTGCAACCTCTTCGTCGGTGAGACGGCAGAGACCGATGCAGTCTTGAATCGTCAGCATAGGGCGGCCTCCCATTTGTTCATTTTAGGCCAAAAAGCCATGTCGATCCCATGATCGACGATTCAGCGAATCATCAGAAAGCTATGTCGTCGTTGATACCGGTCAATGGTCCCGGAAGTTCGCGCAAGGCTTGGTCACGAGCGTGGCTTGGATCTCTCCGGGAGCATTCCCCGTCGCCTGCGGCGTACAAATGGAGGTCAGCCCAGATACCCCAGCCTTTGGGGCAGGGTCGGCTTCATGGCGAAAGGCAATTTCAGCCTGCTGGTCGATGCCCACAGGTGCGATCGCTCC
The DNA here is from genome assembly GCA_041398025.1 of Alphaproteobacteria bacterium. Taxonomy (GTDB): domain Bacteria; phylum Pseudomonadota; class Alphaproteobacteria; order Geminicoccales; family Geminicoccaceae; genus JANQPX01. Next base: position 66,599 of record JAWKVM010000032.1, on the reverse strand, counting down.
CAGTGCAGCGGCGTCTTCCGATAATTCACGAGCCGCAGTTTTAAGTTATTGGTTTTGCATCGATTTGTTCAGATATAACTGATCGCGCCGTTTGGATCGAAGCACTCTCATGTTCGCGATTTCAAGTAGCAGGCGTGGGTGATGATGGCTCGGCCATCGATTGCAGACGGCTTTCTGCAGCGAGCTTTACGATGTCTTAACCGAGCTATGCCACCATGATGATCTGGTCCATGCGATCCTGGGAGTCCGTCCACCCGTCACAAAAGGTGGGGCATGGCTCGGACTCCCAGGATCGCATGGACCAGCGTGCGATGATCGCAGGAAATGATGAAGAAACGGTAAAGAGCACGTTGCTTGTGACGAAACCATGCGCGCCCGAACGGATTGAGGCGGACTGGATCCCGGCCCCAGGCCTCAGGATTGGCCGGGCACCCAGTTGGTGCCCGCGAGCGGAATGCCGGACATGGCCGCGGCTTCGACCGTAAGCGCCACCATGTCGTCGGGCTCGAGATTGTGCACATGGCTCTTGCCGCAGGCGCGCGCGATGGTCTGGACTTCCAGGGTCAGGACCCGAAGGTAGTTGGCGAGGCGGTGGCCGGCCACAACCGGATCGAGGCGCTTTTGCAGCTCCGGGTCCTGGGTGGTGATGCCGGCCGGGTCGGTGCCGTCCTGATAATCCTCCCAGCATCCTGGCTCCGTGCCGAGCTTTTCGTAGTCTGCCTGCCAGCGCGGGTCCTGGTCGCCGAGCGCGATCAGGGCGGCCGTGCCGATCGAGCAGGCGTCGGCGCCCATGGCAAGCGCCTTGGCGACATCGGCGCCGGAACGGATGCCGCCGCCGACGATCAGCTGCACCTTGCGGTGCATGTCCAGATCCTTCAGCGCCTGCACGGCTTCCTTGACCGCCACCAGCGTCGGCTGGCCGACATGCTCGATGAACACATCCTGGGTCGCGGCCGTGCCGCCCTGCATGCCGTCGACCACCACCACGTCGGCGCCGGCCTTGACCGCGAGCGCAGTATCGTAATAGGGGCGGGCAGCGCCGCATTTGACGTAGATCGGCTTTTGCCAGTCGGTGATTTCCCGGAGTTCCAGGATCTTGATCGCGAGATCGTCGGGTCCGGTCCAGTCTGGGTGACGGCAGGCCGAGCGCTGGTCGATGCCGACGGGAAGGGTGCGCATGCCGGCGACCCGCTCGGTGATCTTCTGGCCGAGCAGCATGCCGCCGCCGCCGGGCTTGGCGCCCTGGCCGACCACGACCTCGATCGCATCCGCTTTGCGCAGATCATCCGGGTTCATGCCGTAGCGCGACGGCAGATATTGATAGACGAGCTGGGTCGAGTGCCCGCGCTCCTCCGGTGTCATGCCACCGTCGCCGGTGGTGGTGCTGGTGCCGACCTCGCTCGCCCCGCGACCGAGCGCCTCCTTGGCGTTCGCCGAGAGCGAGCCGAAGCTCATGCCGGCGATGGTCACCGGGATCTTGAGTTCGATCGGCTTTTGCGCATAGCGCGTGCCGAGGGTGACTGACGTGGTGCATTTCTCGCGATAGCCCTCCAGCGGATAGCGCGACATCGACGCCCCCTTCATCAGGAGGTCGTCGAAGCTCGGAATGTAGCGCTTCGCCCCGAATCCGCGGATGCGATAGAGGCCGGTGCGCGCGGCTTCCCTTATGTAGTCGATCGCATAGTCGTCGAAGGTGTGGGATTTCTTGTGTTTCATGCTGCGCATCGTGGACATCCGAGAAGGCACCTCAATAGGCGTCGAGATTGTCGGCGTGGAAGTTGTAGAGCGTTCTGGCGGAGCCGTAGCGGCGAAAGCGGCTGGCCTCGACGCCGGTGCAGTCGGCCCGATCGAGCAGGGTCTGCAGTTCATCGAGATGCTCCTGGCGCATCTCCTTTTCGATGCAGTCGGCACCCAGGCTCTTCACCTCGCCCAGCACGTAGAGACGGGCCTCGTACAGGCTGTCGCCGAGCGCATCGCCGGCATCGCCCAGCACCACGAGGCGCCCCGCCTGCGCCATGAACGCGCTCATATGGCCGACATTGCCTTTCACCACGATATCGGCGCCCTTCAAGGAAATCGCGCAGCGCGCGGACGCGTTGCCGTCGATCACCAGCAGGCCGCCATGGGCCGTCGCTCCTGCCGACTGGCTGGCGTCGCCCTTCACATGCACCAGGCCGGACATCATGTTCTCGGCGACGCCGGGGCCGGCGCTGCCGTCGACCACCACGGTCGCCTGCTGGTTCATGCCGGCGCAGTAATAGCCGACATTGCCGGCAATCTCGACCTGCACCGGCCGATCCAGGCCGCAGGCGAGCGCATGGGCGCCCTTGGGGTTGAGCACGCGAAAGGCGGCGTCCTCGCCGTCGTGCCGGCACTTCAGCGCGACATTGACGTCGCGCAGGGTGTTTTCGGCGAGGTCCAGTTCCTGGACGTTGGTGCGCGCCGCCATCAGGCCGATCCTCCCCAGCTGTAGACGGTCGCAGGCTCAGGCTCCCAGACCTCGGCACGCTCGATGCCCGGCAGGTCGGCAAGCGCGTGATATTCCGAGGCGAACGCGACATAGTCGTCGGTCTCGGCGAGCACCGCGGGCTTGCAGGCGATCGGATCGCGCAGCACGGCGAAGCCGTCGCGGGTGCCGGCGACGAAGGTGTAGAAGCCATCCAGCGCGTCAAGGCAGTCCTCGAACGCCTGGTGCAGCGTGCGCCCGTCCTGGAGGCGGCTCGCGATATAGGCGGCGCCGACCTCGGTGTCGTTCTCGGTGCGGATCACCATGCCCTTGTGGTCGCGCAGGTGATCGCGCAGACGATTGTGGTTGGACAGCGAGCCATTGTGCACCAGGCAGAGGTCGGATCCGGTCGAAAACGGGTGGGAGCCAGCGGTGGTCACAGCACTTTCGGTCGCCATGCGGGTGTGGCCGATCATGTGGCTGCCGGCCATGGCATCGATGCCGAAGCGCCTGGCGACATCGCCCGGCAGTCCCGCCTCCTTGTAGATCTCGATGGCATCGCCATAGCTCATGACCTGAAGCTCGGGCTCGGCCGCTTCCAGGGCGCGGATCGCTGCCTCCGGCGGCGCTTCGGTGACGATGACCGCGTGCGAGCCGTTCTTTCGGACCTCGCAGGCGGCGTCGCACTGATCCTTCAGCACCTCGGCGAGCCGGCTCCAGTCATAGGCCGGGTCGGGATGGAAGGCGGTGATCTTGTGCGATCCCGCAGGTGCCGGGTCGCGGTAGATGGCGATGCCGGCGCTGTCCGGTCCGCGCTTGGTCATGTCGATCAGCATCGGCGTGAACAGAGCGCCGAGCTGCTGCTTGAACCCGTCATTCTTGAGATACAGACCGATGATGCCGCACATGGCCATGCCCTCGATGTTTCTTCATAAGAAAATTAGTTGACTCATAGGGTAAAGGTCAAGGACAGTCGGGGCCATCATCCACTGATTCGGACGTTTGATGAGCTTACGGGACGGGCATGAGCTGAGCGGGCGCGATCGCAGCAATCTGCTGGAGGAGGCGATCGGCCGTCAGCTTCGGGAATTCAGAAAGGCGAACGGACTGAGCGTCGCCGAGCTGGCGCGTGGCTCGGAGATTTCGGTCGGCATGATCTCGAAGATCGAGAACGGCCAGATCTCGCCCTCGCTCTCGACCCTGCAACGCCTGTCCGCCGCCCTGAACGTCCCGGTGACAGCACTCTTCCGTCAGTTCGAGGAGCACCGGACGGCCTCCTACGTGCCGGCCGGCCACGGGCTCACGATCGAGCGCCGGGGCACGCGTGCAGGCCATCAATACCAGCTTCTCGGCCATGGCGTGCGCGGCGATGTCGACATCGAGCCCTATCTGATCACGCTCACCGAGGAGTCCGACGTCTTTCCACTGTTTCAGCATGAAGGCGTGGAGTTCATCCACATGCTCGAAGGCGAGGTCGACTACCGCCACGGCGACAGCATCTACCCGCTGAAGCCTGGGGACAGCCTGCTGTTCGACCCCGAAGCCGCCCATGGCCCGGAAAACCTGAAGCGCCTGCCGATCCGCTTTCTTGCCGTGATCAGCTACCGATCGTAGCCGCGTCGGGGATGGTCTCCTTCGGCTTTAACAGAGACTTAATGCCGATCTGCTAAACCTTTATCGGCAGCTTGATGGCTGGGCGGGGCTCTGCTATCGGGACATGGCCGGCTGGCTCACCGGGGCGCTGAACGAGCCTGGTTATCCCGAAGCCGCACCTGGCGAGACCGGCGAACGACGGATGGAGGAGAGAGCCCGTGAACGTCATGACCTGCCCGCTGAACGGTCCGCGCAAGGCTTCGGAATTCGTCCGCGGCCGAGAGGTGAAGGAAGTGCCGGAGTCGCTGACCTGCAGCAACAGGGCCTCCGGCGCCCATGGGTTTCTGAAAGACCATGACGACGACGAAGTCGCCGAATGGTGGATGCATGCGCCGACGTCCTACTGGTTCATCGCGCGCCGCAACAAGGCGACCGAAGAAATCGTCAAGACCTACACGGTCGAGGAATTCTTCGGCCTGTCCGAGCGCGCCGGGGTCGACAAGCTGGCCGCCTGACGCCCAGGGCACGATCGCGCACCGAGTGCTCCAGCCGCTACCTGCACCGTCCGACCGGCGCCGAGGCCTGCCTGTCCCAACAGAACCAAGCAGGCCTCGTCACGTCGAAACGTTCAATCGCCAGCCCGTCTATGCTGGTCGAGCGTCAAACCGACGCCCGAATACCTGGCCGCATACCGTGATCGCAGGCCGGAACGGTCCAAGTCCATGAGGTGGCCACGCCACCGTTGCTAGCCGTTCGGATTTTCCCACACGACCTCGCCATAGGCGCCGTAGATCTTGCAGGGCGAGCCCTTGCTCCGTTTCTCGCAGCCATAGATGGCCTGAGTCTTCGATCCGCGCAGGCACCGGTTTTCCGGGCAGTAGTTGTAATGCGCGTAGCGGCCGTCGGCCGACACGGCGAAATGGCCGGGTGAACGCTCGTGCTTATATTGCTCGAAGGCCTGCTGAATGGTCGGCGTCAGATGGACCTGACCCTTGCCGATGGTCGGGTCGGGCGGCAGACAGGCACCCGTCAAAGCTGCCAGAAAGACGGCCATCATTCCTCGTTTGATCATTGTGAAATTCTCCGACTTGATTTGTTTAGCATTGGCGTTTCGTTTGTGGCGCGACGTTCGAATATTTCGATCACGGCATCAAACGAAGCCGGGTGACCATCGGCCTCGGGCAGGCATGCCGATGTGATCGCGATCACAAGCTTCGATCCACAGACGGGAAGGTGCCGGTTTCACGGCAACTTCTTGATCTTCTTGCAAAGAGCAACGATGCTAGCATCAGCCGTAATTGATAAAAGCCGGGCCTTGATAGAGGACGCCGGCGACCAGGAGTGCCGGCGATCTTCGATCTGGTGAGAGATGCGGCCCTTTTGCGGGCGGCGGAGCGATGCTGAAGGTCGAGAAGCTCGAGCGTCGTTTCGGCGGCCTGGTCGCCGTTCAGGACTGCAGTTTCGAGATCGAGGCAGGGCGCATCACCGGGCTGATCGGCCCGAACGGTGCGGGCAAGACCACCTGCTTCAACATGATCGCAGGTGCCCTTCCGCCGACTGCCGGCAAGATCTATCTCGACGGCGAGGACATCACCGGCCTGCCGACCCACCAGATGTTCCACCGCGGCATCGTCCGTACCTTCCAGATCCCCCACGAGTTCGGCAAGCTCACGGTGCTGGAAAACCTGATGGTCGTGCCCGCGGAGCAGCCGGGCGAGGATCTGCTGCAGCTCTGGATCCGGCCCGGCGCCGTGCGCGAAAAGGAGCGGGCGGTGCAGGCGAGGGCGGAGGATGTGCTCGACTTCCTGAACCTCACCCGCGTGCGCGACGAATTGGCGGAAAACCTTTCCGGCGGCCAGAAGAAGCTTCTGGAGCTCGGCCGCACCAGGATGACCGAGCCGCGCGTCGTCCTGCTCGACGAGCCCGGCGCCGGCGTCAACCCGACGCTCTTGGGCGAGATCCGCAACATGATCCGGCGCCTGAACGAGGAGCGCGGCTACACCGTCTGCATCATCGAGCACGACATGCAGTTCATCGCCAGCCTGTGCGATCCGGTGATCGTGCTCGCCGAAGGCACGGTCCTGACCCAGGGACACATGGAGGAGGTGCGCAGGGACCCGCGTGTGCTCGATGCCTATCTCGGCGGCGGCGAGGACGCGGCATGACGGCGGTTCTGGAGCTGGCCGATGTCGTCGGCGGCTATGGTGAGACCCAGATTCTGCACGGCGTGTCGCTCAAGGTCGAGCCGGGCGAGATCGTCGCGATCATCGGGCCGAACGGCGCCGGCAAGTCGACCGCGATCAAGGCGGTGTTCGGCCTGCTTCGCCTCACCGGCGGCAAGGTTCGACTGATGGGCGAGGACATCACCAACACGCCGCCGGATCAGGTGGTGAAACGGGGCGTGTGCTACGTCCCCCAGACCTCCAACATTTTTCCGACGCTGACCGTGCACGAGAATCTCGAAATGGGAGCTTATGTCAGGAACGACGACATCGGCCCCAGGCTTGCCGAGATCTACCAGATGTTTCCGGACCTCAATGGCGAAAAATAGCCGGCGGGCACCGCCAGCGGTCAGCGCCAGATGGTGGCCATGGGCAAGGCGCTGATGCTCGGGCGGAATCCTTCTGGTGGACGAGCCCACGGCCGGCCTCGCCCAGATCCGGGGTGAGATCTTCAAGATCATCCAGACCATCAATTCAGCCGGCACGCCTGTTCTGATGGTCAGAGCAGGAACGCCAAGCGAGCGCTCGCCATCGCCGCGCGCGGCTACATCCTGGTCGACGGCCAGAACCGACTGGACGATACCGGCCCGAACCTGCTGGCCAATAGGAAGTCGGAAAGATGTTTCTGGGCGGGGGCAGCGCAATGATCGAGTTCCTCAACTTCCATCTGATCCCGGCATCGTGCTCGGCAACATCTACGCGCTGGGTGCGATCGGTGTCACGCTCACCTTCGGCATCCTGCGCTTCGCCAATTTCGCCCATGGCGAGATCATGACCTTCGCGGTCTACGTCACCCTCACCCTGATCTGGATCACCCGGATGGCATCGCTGGTGCTGTTGCCGCTCACCATGGCGATCACCTCGGTGCTGACCTCGGCGTCGACCGCATCTTCTTCAAGCCGCTGCGCGCCAGCCCGGCGATCATCCTGGTGATGGCCTCCTTCGGCCTGATGCTGATACCAGTCCGCTCGGTGATCCAGTTTTTCCTGGGGCGTGCAGTTGCAGAGCCTGCAGCCGGGCATCCCAGCGCCCCTATGTGCTGTTCGATGCGCTGCGCGTCTCGCCCCGGCACGTGCTGATCGTGACCGCCGCCCTCGTCCTGATGCTCGCTGTCCATTACCTCCTCACCCGCCCCACCGGTCGGCCAAGGCGATGCGCGCCATGGCCGACAGCCCGAGCTCGCGCCTCACCACGGCATCGAGACCGAGCGCGTGATCCGGGCGACCTGGATCCTCGGCGCCAGCCTCGCCGCCGCTGCCGGCGTCTGCCTCGCGATCGACACCCAGGTTGAAACCTGATGGGCTTCAAGATTACTCTTTTCACTGTTCGCACCTCCGCGATCCTGGGCGGCGTCGGCAGCCCCTACGGCGCCATGGCCGGCGGCCTGGTGGTCGGCATCGCCGAGGAAGTCGACCACCCCTTCATCGGCGAGGCGCCCCTGGTGTCGCCCGGCTACAAGACCGGCGTCGCCTTCGCGCTCATGGTGATCATGCTCGATCTGGCGCCCTCAGACTCACCTCCGCGGGAGGTCTTCTGGTGGCATGGCCACCCCATCGACTCCTGGCACGCTGTCGTCTGGGACAGCACCGAAAGTGGCCGTTCTTCCTGGTGCGCCGGCAGGACCACGGCATCTCGCCGATGCCAGACCGACCACGCCCGGCAGTCTGGGCGGCAAACCGCGGGGCCAGGCCGAGGCGCTCCAGAGTCAACGAGGTGGGCGTCCCACTAATGGATCAACTCTATGGCATTGGCCTCTACGTCGTTTCGCTGATCACCTTCGGCGGGATCTATGCGGTTCTGGCACTCGGTCTGAACGTGCAATGGGGCTTCACCGGCATGTTCAACGCCGGCATTGCCGGCTTCTTCGTGATCGGCGCCTACACCACCGCCATCCTGACCACTGCCGAATCGGCGCGCCATATCGGCGGCTTCGACGCGCCCATCGTGCTGGCGCTGATCGCCGCGATGATCGCCGCCGGCGCCGTGGCCTGGGCGGTCGCGAAGATCTGCATTCGCCTGCGCAGCGACTATCTCGCCATCGCCACCCTCGGCATCGCCGAGATTTTTCGGCTGATCCTGAAGAACGAGACCTGGGCGACCAACGGCCCGCGCGGCGTCTCGCTGATCCCGAAGCCCTTCGAGACCCTGCCGGGACCGTGGAACCACATCGCGTTCATGGCCCTGGTGCTGGTGATCGTCTTCGGTCTGTATCTGCTGCTGGAGCGCGCGAGAAAGGCGCCCTGGGGCCGGCTGATGGCGGCGATCCGCGAGAACGAGGCCGCGACCCGCGCCGATGGCAAGGATGTCGACAGCCTGCGCGTCGAGGCCTTCGTTCTCGGCGCCGCGATCATGGGGCTCGGCGGCGCGCTGACCGCGCACTATCTCAAGTTCATCGACCCCAATGCCGCCGACCCGCTGACCGCGACCTTCCTGGTCTGGGTGATGCTGATCTGCGGCGGCAGCGCCAACAACAAGGGGGCGATTCTCGGCGCCATGCTGATCTGGACCATCTGGTCGGCGACCGAGCTGTTCACCAGCCGTCTGCCCGACGAGCTCGCCATTCGGACCGCCTATATCCGTATTTTTCTGATCGGACTTCTCCTGCAAATCGTGCTACAGCGTTTCCCCAACGGGATCTTGCCCGAAAAACGCGAGAGAGCGGCGACATCGGGGCAGGAACCGAAAACGCAGACCTGAGAGCTGAAGAACCCAAGGAGGCCCACATGACCCGAAGCATCAAACGTCTCTCCTTTGCCGCCTCGGCGCTCGCGCTGATGGCCGGCACCGCCCAGGCCGCCGACATCAATGTCGGCTCGGTCGCCGGCGTCACCGGCCCGATCGCCGAGCTGGTCGCCCCCATCGTCGCCGGGCGCAACCTGGCGGCCGCGCATGTCAACGATCAGGGCGGCCTGCTCGCAGGCGACACCTACAACCTGATCCTCGCCGACGGCCAGTGCGATCCGAAGGCCGGCGTCGATGCCGGCAACAAGGTGGTGAATGTCGAGCAGGTGGTCGCGGTGATCGGCGCAAGCTGCTCGGGCGAGACCAACGGCATGGTGCAGTCGGTCACCATCCCGGCCGGCGTGGTCTCGATCTCGGACAGCGCCACGGCGCCGTCGATCAGCGAGCTCAAGGACAACGACCTGGTGTTCCGCGTCGCCCCGTCGGATGCCTATCAGGGCCAGGCGATCGCGAAGCTCGCCATCGACCAGGGCTTCAAGAAGCTCGCCATGACCTATTCCAACGACGACTACAATGCGGGCATCGCCGGCGTGTTCGAGCAGTCCTTCAAGGATCTCGGCGGCGAGATCACCGCGAGCCAGGCGCATGAGCCCAACAAGGCTTCCTACCGCTCCGAGCTCTCGACCCTCTCCGGCGACGGCAGCGCCGAGGGCCTCGCCATTTTCGCCTATTACGGCGGCAGCGGCATCACCATCATCAAGAACGCCCTGGAAAACGGCCTGTTCGACAAGTTCATGGCCGCTGATGGCATGTTCGACCAGTCGGTGATCGATCAGGTCGGCGCTGATGTGCTGCGCGACCACATCTTCATCACCCAGTCCGCCTCGGACTACAATGACGAGAGCTACAAGATCTTCGCCGACGCCTACAAGGAAACCGGCAACAACCCGCAGGCGCCCTACGCCGCCCACGGCTATGACGCCAGCTTCCTGACCGCGCTCGCGATCGAGAAGGCCGGAAGCGCCGACCGCGGCAAGATCAGCGCCGCCCTTCGCGAGGTCGCCAATGCACCCGGCGAGGTGATCCGCCCGGGTGAGTGGGAAAAGGCCAAGGCCGCGATCGCCGCCGGCCAGGACATCAACTACGAAGGCGCCTCCGGCAATTGCGACTTCGACGACAACGGCGACGTCGGCGGCATCTACTCGATCAACACCGTCAGCGCCGAGGGCAGCTGGGAAACCAACCTCATCCAATAGTCCGACGCGGACTTCGTTGACTTAGGGCTAGCGGCGGCCGGGGCAGGGGGCTCCGGCCGCCGTTTTTTGGGGTGTGGACATTGGAGCGAGGTTGCTGGTGGCTGTACTTGACCCAGAGCGGCCCAACAAGCACCCGAATTGAAGTTGAGTGTATCGGGATTGGATCGATAAGAATTCAATTTTAAAGATATATTTATTGACAGTTAAAATAATTTAAAGTTGATGAACTTGGTGTGAAACTTGCCATCATTTTTGGAGTTAGCACCATGAAGAATGTGTTGGTTATGGTCGCCCTATATACTCTTCTTCCAGTTGGTCAGTCAGCGCATGCGCAACAGGCATCGGGCGGGAGTGTTGCCGCCGCTGCGCCAAGCAATAATGGTCAGAACGCCCAGACACCGGCTGGAGCAGGAAAGGGCAGTAGTAGCAAAGGTAACTGGCTCGGGTTGAACTTAGGAGTGGGCTTGTCAGTTACATTTGACAATGGCCAAGACAAACGTGTTGAGTCAGCTAGCCTCGACGAAAATAGAATTGTTCGGGTTGATGACGAAGAAAACTCGGTTGCAAGAATACTTCTGGAAGGACATTACTTTTTTCCCTGCGATATAAGGCATCTGTGGAAAGACAATACCTGGACAGACCAAGCGATAAATCATTCTTTCTTTTCTGATCGATGCGGCTTTGGGCCATTTGTTGCGATACAACCCGGCGAAGACGAGATCGTCGATGCGGCTGCAATCGGCTTAATGGTGGGGTTCAAATATGCAGATTGGTTGGATGTCACCGACAATTCGAGCTTTAACCTTGGCGTTGGTCTTGTAGTTGATCCCGACGGACGGATCTTAGGCGATGATGTCGAAGAAAACGAACCTCTGCCAGCCGGTGAGACATCAATCAGATTCAAAGAGAAACAGCAATATGGTTGGCTTTTGCTCGCTTCGTTTTCGTTTTGAATGAACCTCCATGAGTCGACTCACTAGTTTTGAGGTGAAACTACACAAGAGCTAGTCGCCGCCAACTGGCTGATATTTGCAAAAATGAAGCAGGTGTGGAAGCAACGCTGGCGGCAGCTCCTGGTACGATCCAGTCATGTCAGCTTTGATGTCGGAACACGACCCCGCAACCGGTGGCGCCGACCGACCCACGTGCCACGGCAAGTCCATGAGGTGGCCACGCCACCCACCTACTGGTGGCGGCTGATCGCCTCTTTCGCGGCCTGCACCAGCTGCCGGCCGTCGATGCCGCGGCTTGCGACATCGTCGATCCAGCGGTCGATCACCGGCTCGCTCGCGCGTTGCAGGCGGTCGGTCTCCTCTGCCGACAGCTCGATCATCTCGACGCCGGATGTCTCGATGAACTGCGACGCCTTGGTTTCGACATCCATCCAGACCTGCCCGATATCAGCAGCGAGATTGCGGCCGCTGTTCGCGTCGATCACCTGCCTGAGATCGGGCGGCAGGCCCTCATAGACCTGCTTGTTCATGATGAAGATGAAGACCGCGGTGCCGAAGCGCCGGTCGTCATGCCCGACGGTCACGGCGCTGACATGCTCCTGCAGCCTGAGCGGCGGGAAGATCTCGTAGGGGATCACGGCGCCGTCGACGATGTCCTTGTCCAGGGCCAGCGGCAGCGCCGGCACCGGCATGCCGACACTTTTTGCCCCGAACGCCTCCAGCATCCAGCCGCCGGTGCGCGTGGGCGTGCGGAAGCGCAGCCCCTTGAGGTCGTCGAGCGAGCGCACCGGCTGCCCGGCGCTGTCGAAGGCCTGTCCCGCATGCACGTGGACCAGGAGAGGATGAACTTCGGTGTAGTCCTCGGCCAGGTAGGGATCGAAGACGTCCTGGATGGCGAGATTGGTGGCGACGGCATTCTTTTCGTGGATGAAGGGCAGCTCGAAGACCTCGGTGCGCGGAAACTTGCCCGGCGTGTAGCCGGAGACGGTCCAGGCGATGTCGACCCTGCCTTGGACCACCTGATCGTAGAGCTGCTGGGGCTGACCGCCGAGCTCCATGTCCGGATAGATGTCGATGGCGATCCGCCCGTCCGACTGCGTCTCGATCCGCCGCGCCCAGGGCTCGAGGAACGCGACCTGCGCAGGCGCTCTCGAGCTCAGAAGATGGTGGATATCCAGCGTCACCTCCTGGGCGAAGCCGGGGCAGGGCTGGGACAGCGCGGCCGCAAGACCGAGAGCTGCGGCCGCGATGCGGGGCCATGAGGCCATGATATGTCTCCCGAATGATGACCTGTCGGTCGCGCCGCTCATCAGTCGCCGTTCTTCACTCACCGTTCATCGGTCATTGTCGACGATCACGCTTTCCAGCCGGCTCCTGTCGATCTCGACCGAGCGATTGCTGGCGCCGACGCTGAGCGTGAAGGTTTCGTCCTGCTCGGCCTGATCATCGTCGATCAGCGCGATGCTGAACGCGGCACGCTGCTCGCCGGCAGGGATGATCAGGACGTCGCGCACGGGCTGATAGTCCTCGCCGGCGCGCGCGCTGCCGTCCAGGGTGCTGTAGGCCAGATAGAAGGGCTGCTCCAGCGGGCCGGACAGGGTCAGATGATAGGTCATGCCGCCAGCAGCGCCCTCATCGGTCTTGCTGCCTTCGATCAGGAGCGAGAACGTCGCTCCGGCCGGTGCCGCGGGCTCCGCTGCCGGCGCGGTCGGCTCGGCCGCAGCCACGGCCACCGGGACCGTCGGCGTCGCATCGGAGGGCGGCTCGGCAATGGGTTCGGAGGGGCGCGCAACAGGGCGCACGACGTCGGCCGGCGCCGGCTTGGCCGGTGCAATGGGCTCGGGCTCGCCCAGCATGACGCCGTCTTTGACCCGCACCAGCTCGAAATTGATGTTGAGCTGATAGACGCCGTCCTTCCAGTCGACGAAGCTGCCGAAGAAGGGCTTGTCCTCCGGATTTTTCGCCGGAATGAACACCGTCTGGATGTCGTCGGCACGCACGATCTCGGGAAGGCCCGCTGCGTTGCGGATCGCAACCGTGTTGCGATTGGCATCGACGATCCTGCCGATGAAGGTCCGGCCACGATTGAGGATGAGCGTTTCCAGCTCCTCGCCGGCCGCCAGAACCGGCGGCGCGGCGAATCCCATCGTCAATATCCCGGCGACGAGGGCTCGACCGAACACCCTGCCCGCCCGGTGCCGTCGGAGGTCAAGGAAACAATCCTGCATGTCACTCCTCTCAAGTCAGAGCCCGCCTGCTCCGTCATGCCTTCCGCGATGCCGGGCTATCGGTGCTCGGCGACCAGCGTTTCGGCCACTGACAGACGCTCCCATCCCGGCAGGGAGGCCAGAAGGTCGACCTCGCGCCATTTCGGATGAAAGGGTGGTCTCGCCAGACGATCGATGTTCGCGAACAGGCTGTCGACGAACCGCTTGACCTTGTCGCCTCGGGGGTGGCCTTCCGGCCAGTTGAAGGCCGTCAGGATCTTGGCGACGGCCACGGTCTTGACCACGGTGCCCGGCTCCAGCAGGTCGGGGTAGTCCCCGGCAGCGATCTCGGCCGGCTGATAGCTGTCGCCGAGGCCGGCATCCGGAATCGGCAGGAGATGCAGACCGTTGTCGTGGTCAAGCTGACGCAGCCGTCCGATCGGCGCTGCCCCGACCACGATCAGGGCGTCGATCGTGCCCTCCTCGATCTCCTTCAGCGCCTTCGGCAGCGGAAAGGAGGTGACATTGACATCGATGCCGAGCCGGTCCAGCAGGATGCCGGCGGTCAGGAAGCTGCCGCTGCCTTCGACGCCGAAATTGACCCGGCGGCCGTCGAGATCCTGAACGCTCGCGACCTCCTGTCTCGCCAGGACATGGACTTCCTCGTTGGCCAGCTTGGCGATGTAGCGGATGCGCTCGCCAATTTCGGGAAGGGTGCCTATGCCGCGATAGAAGTCGAGGACATCCGCCTGGACCAGAGCGACGTCGATCCCGCGCAGATAAAGGAGGTCTTCGACATTGCGCACCGAGCCCTGGCCGAGCACCGGCAGAACGCGCATTTTGTAGCCATCGTTGAGAGCGGCCACGAGATCGGATGCCAGCTCCACATCCGAACTCTCCGCGGAATCGATGATCAGCCCGACCGTGCCGCCATTCACCAGTTCCTGCTGCTGCGCCGAAGGCTCCCTTGCACCGACCAGAAGGGTCAGCAGCATCACCAGCACGACATGCAGGCATGGCGCCTTTCGCTGCCATGCGACCATTGGGCTCCTCCAGCTTATTTGGTTAGATGGAGCTTGACCTGCTCTCATTCGATCCTTTGCTTGTCGGCAGAATTACGCCTACTTTTCGGTTTCAGCAAGGCCGAGCGTAGAATAGGGCCATCGGCGAGTATGATGGTATCCAGGTATGGGCCCGACGCTCCTGGAGTCATCGGCTGGCCGGACAGGCGGTTATCGCCATGACGATGCCGGAATGCGCGCGTCTCTGCCGTAGCTATATTCCTGCAATGATGGTCTTCTGACATGGGTCGAGATCAGCAGGAGAGGCGGCCATGTGGCTTCCCACCAGCACGCATTGGGGCAATTACCAGGTCGAGGTCAGGGAAGGGCGGCTGAGCGCGGTTCGTCCTGCCGGCAATGACGCTCACCCCTCGCCGATCGGCCAGTCGCTGCTGGATGCGCAGGATCGCGGCTGCCGCATCCACAAACCCAGCGTCCGTGAAGGCTATCTCAAACGGCCGGGCCGGAGCGATGGCAGCAGGCGCGGTGCCGAGCCCTTCGTCACCGTGCCCTGGGACGAGGCGCTGGACCTGGCCGCAGACGCGCTGAAGACGACCGTCGCGGAGCATGGCAATGAGGCGATCTTCGGCGGGTCCTACGGCTGGGCGAGCGCCGGGCGTTTTCACCATTCCCAAAGCCAGCTGCACCGCTTCCTCAACCAGCTCGGCGGCTATGTCTACTCGGTGAACTCCTACTCCACCGGCACGGCCTCGGTGATCATCCCGCATGTGCTCGGCGTGCCGTCGCTGCAGCTGATGATGGAAGCGCCGACGATCGAGGACGTGATCGCCAATGCCAGGCTGGTGGTCAGCTTCGGCGGCATTTCGATGAAGAACACCCAGATCAACCAGGGCGGCATCGGCGACCACACCGCCCATGATCAGCTGGAGCGGCTGAAGGCGGCAGGCGTCGACGTCGTCTGCATCAGCCCGGTCCGGGACGATGTCGCCGACTTCATCGAGGCCGAATGGCTGCCGATCCGGCCGAACGCCGATGTCGCACTCATGCTCGGCCTCGCTTTTACGCTGCACAGCGAAGGGCTGCACGACCAGGCGTTTCTCGCCTCCCACTGCGTCGGCTATGAGCGCTTTCTCCCCTATCTGCTCGGCGAGAGCGATGGTGTCGCCAAGGATGCGGACTGGGCGGCGGCGCTCTGTGACATCGAGGCGGAGCGCATCCGTGCGCTCGCGCGGCGCATGGCGGCGGAGCCCTGCCTGCTGTCGATCAGCTGGTCCCTGCAGCGCACCGAGAACGGTGATCAGCCCTATTGGATGATCGCGGTGCTCGGCGCCATGCTCGGCAATCTCGGTCGGAAGGGCCAGGGCGTGGGCTACGGCTATGGCTGCATCCACAATTTCGGCTTTGCCGGCCGCAAGGCGCTGCCGTTCAAGGTCGGCGCCTTCGAGCAGGGCAGGAACCCGGTCAAGACCTTCATCCCGGTGGCGCGCATCGCCGACATGCTGCTGAACCCGGGCACGGATTTTCCCTTCGACGGGCAAACGCTGACCTATCCCGACATCCGCCTGGTCTATTGGGCCGGCGGCAATCCGTTTCATCACCACCAGGATCTGAACCGGTTGCGGCAAGCCTTCGCCCGGCCGGAGACGATCATCGTCAACGATCCGTTCTGGACCGCGACCGCGCGCCATGCGGACATCGTGCTGCCGGCGACCACGGCGCTCGAGCGCGAGGATTTTTCCTGGGGAACCTCGGAGCTCTATGGCTCGCCGATGCACCAGGCACTCGATCCCTTCGAGGAAGCACGTGACGACTACGCGATTTTCTCCGGCCTCGCCGAACGCCTGGGTTTCGCCGAGCGCTTCACCGAGGGGCGCACGCCGCATGCGTGGATCGAGCATCTCTGGAAGGTGACCGTGCAGCGCGCCGCCGAGCATCGAATCGACCTCCCTGATTTTTCGGCCTTTTGGGAAGGCGGCGTGTTTCGGATCGATCCTGGTCAGGTCGCCGACAAGACCTTCACCCTGGAGCGCTTTCGCGCCGATCCGGAGGGGGCGCCGCTCGGCACGCCGTCGGGCAAGGTCGAGATCTTTTCGGAACGCCTCGCGTCGTTCGGTCTCGCCGACTGCAAGGGCCATCCGATGTGGTTCGAGAAGCGGGAATTCATCGGCAGCGCGCGCTCGGAGCGCTTCCCGCTGGCGCTGAACTCGAACCAGCCGGTGACCCGCCTGCACAGCCAGTACGACTTCGGCAGGACCAGCCTCAAGGCCAAGATCGGTGGCCGGGAAGCGCTGCGCCTGCATCCCGAGGATGCGGCCCTGAGAAACATCGCCGATGGCGACATCGTGCGCGTGTTCAACGACCGCGGCGCCACGCTTGCCGGCGCGATCGTCACCGACAGGGTTCGCCCGGGCGTGGTGGTGCTGCCGACCGGCGCCTGGTTCGATCCCGAGAACCCGACGGAGGCGCAGAGCCTCGACGTGCATGGCAATCCCAACGTCCTGACCCGGGACCTCGGCACCTCGACGCTCGCGCAGGGCACCAGCGCCCATAGCTGCCTGGTCGAGGTGGAGCGCTATGATGACACGGCCCCCAGGGTCAAGGCCTTTAGCCAGCCGCCGCTGACCGGCAGACGTCAGGGCGCCTGAGGCGACTGCAGGGGACGTCGGCGAGGTGACCGGGTCGCATCGAGGTGGCCGGGTCAAAGCGCGGTGACCGCGTCACTCACCGGCCGCGATAGGGGGCGACGTTCTGGTCGGGGAGCCAGAGGCCGTCCGGCGGCGCGCCGGTCTGCCAGAAGACGTCGATCGGCATGCCGCCGCGCGGATACCAGTAGCCGCCGATGCGCAGCCAGCGGGGCTCGATCGCCTGGATCAGCTTCTTGCCGATGCCGATCGTGCAGTCCTCGTGAAAGGCGCCGTGATTGCGAAAGGAGCCGAGATAGAGCTTCAGCGACTTCGACTCCACCAGCCACAGGTCCGGGACGTAGTCGATCACGACATGCGCGAAGTCGGGCTGGCCGGTCATCGGACAGAGCGAGGTGAACTCGGGAGCGGTGAAGCGCACCAGGCAGGTCACGTCGGCCTGGGAGTTCGGCACGCGCTCGAGCAGGGCGGATTCCGGATCCGCCGGCGGCTCGACCCTGCTGCCGAGCTGGGTCAGGCCTGATATGTCGGTGGTCGTCATGGCGTGGAGTTAGACCGGGCTTCGCCGGATGACAAGCGTGAACGACGGCTATGCCCGCTCGGCGCCATGTTGGGGCGCCATGACGATGCCGTCCGGTGCATGACGCCTGTGAACGCGCCGCGGCCTCAGCCGACCGCGAGCCAGGCGCCCTCCTTCGACGAGCGCTGGATGGTCTCGACCAGGGTCTGGATGCGCTGGCCCTTGCGGAAGTTGAAGGGCTCCTCGGCCTTGCCGGCGATCGCGTTCAGATAGCCCGCGACCTCGATCGCCTTCAGGTCGTTGAAGCCGAGCTGATGGCCGGGTGCGACGCAGAACAGGCCGTAGGGCGCGTGCTCCGGGCCGGCCTCGATGCGCCGAAATCCGCGCAGGCCAGCCTTGTCACGGACGTCGTAGACATGCAGCTCGTTGAAACGCTCCTGGGTGAAGGTCAGTGCCCCCTTGGTGCCGTAGACCTCGAAATCGTGCTGCATCTTGCGGCCGGTCGCGATCCAGTTGGCCTCGACGCTGCCGCTGGCGCCGTTGGCGAAGCGCAGGAAGGCACGGCCGATGTCGTCGACCTCGATCGGCCGGCGGCCGCCCTTGCCGTCCGGGCGGCTGGCGATCGCAGTGACGCAGTCTCCCATCACCCGCTCGATCGGGCCGAGCAGATATTCCGCGGTCGCGAGCGCATGGCTGCCGATATCGGCCAGCGCCCCGCCGCCCGCGGGATCGTGGCGGAAGGTGTAGGGGCTGTCCGCATCCATCATGTAGTCTTCGGCGTGGATGCCGCGATAGCCCCGGATCTCGCCGAGCTCGCCGCTCTGGATCAGCGCGCGCGCGTGCGCGAGCATGGGGTTGCAGAGATAGTTGAAGCCGACCTGGGTCTTGACGCCTGCACGCTCGGCGGCGTCCGCCATCGCGCGCGCGTCGTCGGCGAGCGGCGCGAGCGGCTTTTCGCAATAGACATGCTTGCCGGCGGTGATCGCTTCGAGCGCCATCCGTTTGTGCAGGGCGTTCGGGGCGGTGATGTCGATCACGTCGATTTCGGGATCGGCGATCAGGGTCATCCAGTCGCCGCTCGCCTTGTCGAAGCCGAGCGCATGCGCGGCGTTGGCGGCGAGCGCGTCGGTCTGATCGGCGACCGTGTGCAGGACGATCTCATAGGGCAGATCGAACACCCGCTGGGCGGCGGCGAAGCCGAACACATGGGTTTTCCCCATGAAGCCGGTGCCGATCAGGCCGATCTTGAGTTTGGGCTTGCCGCTTGCCATCGACGTCCGCTCTCCGTTCGTTGTCAATGTCCATATCGCCA
The DNA here is from genome assembly GCA_041398025.1 of Alphaproteobacteria bacterium. Classification (GTDB taxonomy): domain Bacteria; phylum Pseudomonadota; class Alphaproteobacteria; order Geminicoccales; family Geminicoccaceae; genus JANQPX01. Next base: position 47,744 of record JAWKVM010000032.1, on the reverse strand, counting down.
TTATGATACACCGGTCGGCCGAGGGGCTCGATAGGGCAGGGTACCGTTCGCATGACGTGGCGGCGATTTGTGCCGGGACGATGCTGCTGCCAGGCCGGGGCGCCGCATGAAGGAGCATCAATTCGATGAAAGCCAAACTCGGCATCGCGCCGATCGCCTGGTGGAACGACGATCTGGCCGAGCTCAGCGACGACGTCTCGCTGGAGGAATGCCTGTCGCAGGCGCGCGAGGCCGGCTTCACCGGCATGGAGACCGGCCGCCGCTTTCCGATGGATGCCGACGTGCTCGGCCCGATCCTGCAGCGGCACGGCATGAGCGTGTGCGGCGGCTGGTTCTCCGGCCTGCTGCTCGAGGGCGACATCGAGGCGGAGAAGGATCGGATCGCCGACCAGATGGCGCTGTTCAAGGCGGTGGGGGCGCCCTGCATCGTCTATGGCGAGACCGCCGGCACCATCCAGGGTGATCGGGCAGCACCGCTCGCCACCAAGCACCGGCTCGACGAGGAGCAGATCAGGGCCTATGGCCGGACGATGACGGCGTTCGGCGAATGGTGCGCGGATCAGGGCATGCCGCTCGCCTATCACCACCACATGGCAGCACCCATCGAGACCGAGGAGGAGCTCGATCTGCTGATGCGGCATTCGGGCGAGGGCCTGGCGCTGCTCTACGATGCCGGCCACATGGCCTTTGCCGGCGGCGACGTGCTGCGCGTCATCGACAAGCACCACGCGCGCATCGCCCACGTGCACACCAAGGACGTGCGCCGGGACGTGATCGACGGCCTGGACCGCTCGACGGAAAGTTTTCTGGATGCGGTCATCGAGGGCGCCTTCACCGTGCCCGGCGACGGCTCGCTCGACTTCGAGACTATCGTCAAGCGGCTCGCCTCCTACGGCTACGAAGGCTGGTTCGTGGTCGAGGCCGAGCAGGATCCGGTGACGAGCCCGCCCCTGGAGATGGCCAGGATCGGCCACAAGGAGCTGCTGCGGGTCATGGCGGCGGCCGGCTACGAGGTCGTGGGCTGACGCCGGCGCGCTCTAGCCTCCGGGCTGCGTGATGGTCCGGGGCCGCTCGATCACGCGGCCGCGCGCAGGCCGAGCATGCGGCGTGCCTCCGCAGGCGTGGCGATCGGTCTTTCGTGCTGCTCGCAAAGCGCGACGACGCGTTCGACCAGGGCGGCGTTCGACGGTGCGAGCGTCTCGCGATCGAGGCGGACATTGTCTTCGAGTCCGGTGCGGCAGTGGCCGCCCGCCCTGATGCACCATTCGTTCAGGGTGATCTGATGGCGGCCGATGCCGGCGGCGCACCATTCCGCGTTCGGGACGAGACGTTTCACCGTCTCGATGTAGAAATCGAAGGTCGGCCGATCCACCGGCATGGCGTTCTTGACGCCCATCACGAACTGCACATAGAGCGCGCCCGGGATGCGGCCGTCCCGGCTCATCGCCGCGGCCTGGTGGATGTGGGAGAGGTCGAACGCCTCGATCTCGGGCTTGACCTCGTAGCTGCGCATCTCGCCCGCGAGCCAGTCGACCAGATCGGGGCTGTTCTCGTAGACCCGGGTCGGAAAGTTGTTCGAGCCGACGGAAAGCGACGCCATGTCCGGGCGGAGGCCGAGCATGCCGCCGCGCTCGCGCCCCGAGCCGGAGCGGCCGCCGGTCGAGAGCTGGACGATCATGCCGGGGCAATGCTTCTCGATGCCTTCCTTCAGGCGCGCGAATTTTTCCGGATCGGAGGTCGGGGTCTGATCGGCATTGCGCACATGGCAGTGGGCGATCGCGGCACCCGCCTCGAACGCCTCATGGGTCGACTCCACCTGCTCGTCGACGGTGATCGGCACGGCCGGATTGTCTTCCTTCCTCGGCAGCGAGCCGGTGATCGCGACGCAGATGATACAGGGTTTTTCGCTCATCACGTTGCCTTCCTCGTCAAGCCTCCGCTCGTCGGCCCGTGCCGCACCAAGCCATGTACCATCGACCTTGATACGCGCGCCAAGTCAATGCCGCTCTCGCCCGCCTCCATCAGGTCAGCTGCGCAGCACCGGCAGGGCGCGCTGCGCGAGCTTGCCGTCCACCGACAGTTCGGCGGTGTCGCCGACGGCGTTCGTCATCTGCCCGGCGATGCCATGGAACGCGATCAGGTCGAGGGCGAAGCGCGTGTCCTCGAACTGGGTGCCGTCGTCCATGGTCATGTCCCTGTCTTGCCCTCCCGCGCGTTGGTCATCTCGAGGTCCTCGCCCTCCAGCGCTTCGAGAAAACGGCGCGCATCCAGGCGGAAGTCCGCGAAGACCACCGTATTCTGCGGATCGATCACGGTAAACCAGGGCGTGCCGGCGCTGCGGTAGTCCTCCATGAAGGTCGGATAGTTGCCGTCCCCCGGCGCCTGTCCGGGCTTCGGTGCCGGATCGTGGCCGAAGGGGAGGGCGAGCCCGTAGCGCTCCTGGTTGATCCGAAGCTTGTCCGCGGTGTTGACGTCAGCCCCTTCGAACACCGTCTGAATCGCGGCGAAGCCTACGCCTTTGTCCTTCAGCTCGTCATGCAGGAGCTTCAGCGTCGGAAAGCCGCGCTGATGGCAGCCGGGACACCAGTCCTGAAAGCAGTAGATGATCTTCATGCCGCCGCCGAGGTCCGAAAGGGCCAGCGGGCGCTCCAGAGACATACCCAGCGCATCGATCCAGACCGGGACGCGGAGTTCTTTCGCGGTGTCGTGCAGCCGTCCGAAAGACATGTCGCTCTCTCCTCGATGGAGGCGATGCCCGGGCATGACGCCCGGGCGGGGAAGGCGATGCCCGGGCATGGCGCCCGGGCGGGCGCGCGGCATCACGCGCAAGGTCGTCGCAGCATGGGGGAGCGAACGGCGGGAAGGCGATCGCCCCGCCGTTCGGCTGGTCGTCAGGAGCGGGCGGTGCCCGGAGGCGGACGCCGACCGCGGCCGCGGTTCAAGCCGCAGCGCCATCCCGCGTCGGCAGCACCCAGTCCGGGCGCGGGAAGTGGCAGGTGTAGCCGTTCGGGTAGTGCTCCAGATAGTCCTGGTGCTCCGGCTCCGCCTCCCAGAAATCCCCGACCGGCTCGACCTCGGTCACCACCCGGCCGGGCCAGAGCCCGGACGCGTTGACGTCCTCGATGGTGCCGAGCGCCGTCTCCAGCTGCGCGTCGTTCACGTAGTAGATCGCCGAGCGATAGGACATGCCGCGATCATTGCCCTGGCGGTTCAGGGTTGTCGGATCGTGGATCTGGAAGAAGAACTCCAGGATCTTCCGATAGCTGATCGCATCAGGATCGAAGATGATCTCGATGCCTTCCGCATGGGTGCCGTGATTGCGGTAGGTGGCGTTGGGCACGTCGCCGCCGGTATAGCCGACCCGGGTCTTTCTGACGCCGGGCAGCTTCCGGATCAGATCCTGCATGCCCCAAAAGCAGCCGCCGGCAAGCACCGCGCGTTCCGTCTGGTGGTCCGTCATGATCGATCTCTCCTGTCCTGAATGATGGCTGCGACGGCCGGCCTAGCCTTCGATCTGGTCGAACAGCGGCAGGTACGCGCCGTAGCCCTCGGCCTCCATCTCCTTGAGCGGCACGAAGCGCAGGGATGCCGAGTTGATGCAGTAGCGAAGCCCGCCCCGGTCCTTCGGCCCGTCGTCGAACACATGGCCGAGATGGCTGTCCCCATGCTTCGAGCGCACTTCGGTGCGGCGCATGCCGTGGGACTGATCGACATGCTCGGTCACATGCGCCTTCTCCACCGGCTTGGTGAAGCTCGGCCAGCCGCAGAAGCTGTCGAACTTGTCGAGCGAGACGAACAAGGGCTCGCCGGACACGACGTCGACATAGAGGCCGGCCTCCTTGTTCTTGTAATATGCGCCGGTATAGGGCCGCTCGGTGCCGCTCTCCTGGGTCACCCGGTACTGCTCCGGCGTCAGCCGCTCGATCGCCTGCTTGGTTTTTTTGTAGGCCATGTCGGTCTCCTGAAACCGTGCTTCGTTCTTTCGACTGACCTCAATTTGGGCGCGGCACGCAGCAATTGCCAATGCCGGCTCGGCATAGATTCCATGCCTCGGCCGCGACGTGCGCGCCGTTTTCCCTGCCATGCCCGGCAGCTATCGAAACTATGGCGAACCGGAATTGGCGCCGCGATGCGCCGACCGTCTAATGTTCGAACGCTTCTAATCTGAACGGCGCAAAGCTGCGAAAGGAACCAAGATGAAGTATTTGCCTGCCTTTCGATCTTCAGTCCTCCGGCTAGGTGCGATGGCGGTTTGCGCCAGCGCGGCGGGACTTGTCTGGTCCGCCACCGATGCCCATGCCCAGTCCGCCAACAAATACGGCGTCTCGATCGCGCCGGAATGGAACGAGAAGGACGAACTGATCCGTCCCAAGGGCTTTCGCCACACCTGGGTCTATCTCGGCGCACCCTTCACCCCGAACTCGCTGAACGGCGGCGAGGCCGGCTTCCCCGAATTCCACAATGTCTACGTGCAGCCGGACGCGTTTCACCACTATCGCGCCACCGGCACCTGGCCGGAAGGCACGATGATGCTGAAGGAACTGCAGCTGGTCGACGACCCCGAAGGCGACGAGGACGACGGCTCGCGCTACGAGCCGTCCGGCCGCGGCTTCTTTCCCGGGGCGGTGAACGGCATGGACGTGACGGTCAAGGACAGCGAGCGCTTCGCCGAATCGAACAATTGGGGCTTCTTCAACTTCGGCCACCACGCGCCGCCCTATGCCAAGACCGCGGCGGCAGCGCCGATCGAGGAATGCGCCCAGTGCCACATCGACAATGCCCATGAGGACATGGTCTACGTGAACATGTACAAGCCGATCCTCACTCCCCTCCCCGAGGATTGATGATGGCCGGGTCGCCTGACTGATCCGTGGGGCCGGCCCGCGGGGCCGGGTGCCATCGTCCGGCCCCTTTTTCTCGTCGACGATGAAGGCAGGCCCCTCAGGGGCCGGGAAAGGGGTGATGATCATGCTGAGAAACTTCGCGCTTGCCGCTTCGGTGACGCTGGCTTCCGCCGCGATCGCGGTGCCGGCGGACGCGCAGACGGACGGCGCTGCCGGCTGGTCGGCGTTCGACCGTCATGTCGACGCCGACGGCAATATCGCGCTGCCGCCGGATTTCGCCGAATGGATGCATGTCGGCAGCTGGGCCGTGGTCGAGGACAATCTCGCCGCTGATCTGCACAACATCTACATCCCGCACGAGATCGTCGCCTATTTCCAGGAGCATCAGGAATTTCCGGACGGCGCCATGATGGTCAAGGAGGTGCGCCATGCGAAGGGCGCGGAGCACACCACGGGGCGCGCCTTCTGGGCCGAGGACATCATCGTGCGCTTCATCATGGTGAAGGACACGCAGAACCGTTTTCCGGACAACCCGCTCTGGGGCGAGGGCTGGGGCTGGGCGCTCTACGAGGGCGAGGACGAGACCACGCAGCGCGCGACCGACTACGAGGCCGACTGCCTGGGGTGCCACATCCCGGCGGAGCAGACTGACTACACCTATGTCTACGCCTATCCGATCCTCGGCGAGGACGTCGCCGGGCACGCGCCGGAGGAGATCTTCGCCGCGGTCGATCCCGAGGCGGACGGGGCTGAAGCGGACGGCGCCGGGCAAGCCGAGGCCGCGGCCGAAATGGCGGAGGCTTCCGCTCTCTCGGACGAGGAGCGGGCGGCCCTCGTGGAGCGCGGCGAGAAGGTCTACAAGCGCTGCCTCACCTGCCACAAGCTCGAGGCCGGCAAGCATGGCAGCGGCCCGTCGCTCGCCGGCGTGTTCGGACGGGACGCCGGCAGCGTCGAGGGCTTCGCGTTCTCGGACGCCATGGCCAGTTCGGGCGTCGTCTGGAACGACGAGACCCTGGATGCGTATCTCGCCGACGTGAAGGGTTTCATCCCCGGCAACCGCATGGCCAAGGTGTTCCCGGGCGGCGTCTCCAAGGAGGACGACCGGCAGGCGGTGATCGAGTATCTGCGCGACAAGTGACGGCAGCGGACGGACGGAAGAGCCCGGCGGTTCGCGCCGGCCATCTCGCGGCGATCGCCCTGTTCGCCATCGCGCTCGCCACCGGCTGGCTCGCGTTCGATTTCGGCCTGAAGATGCGCATCGCCCAGCGTGATACGCTCTTCGCCGTGCATCGCCTGGCGGGGCTGGGATGCGGGGTCCTTCTGCTCCTCTGGCTCGGCTACCGGCTCCGGCATCTGCGCCGCCTGCTCGCCCTGCCGGGGCGGGAGGCGCTGATCGCGGCCTATCACATGCTGCTCGCGACCATCTGCCTGATCCTGCCGACCCTTCCCTGGATCGGCCGGGCGCTCGGCGGACGAAGCGCCGAGCTCTACACGCTCCGGCCGATCGCCAATCTGGTCTCTCATCCCGCCCTGCCGGCGACCTACAAGCTGCTCCACTGGCACAGGCTGCTGGTCGACGTGGCACTGGTGATGCTCCTCGCCCACATGCTGGGCGCGCTGTTCCATCTCCTGGTCATGAAGGACGATACCGTCCGGCGCATGCTTGCCCTACGCGGCGATTGAACCCCAGTCGAAGCTGCCGAAGATCTTGAGAAGCTGGCGCAGCTCCATCGGCACGCCGGAGCCGGAGACCGCGACCAGCGTCACCTCGCGCGCGAGGTTCATGCCAGCCACCGGGCGCAGCGCCAGACCCGGGACGATCACCGAATGCTCGGGCAGGCTGCACACGCCGAGCCCGGCGGCGACCATCTGCTGAATCCAGTCCTCGCGCTCCGACAGCAGCCGCGGGCGCATCACGACGTTGCGGTTCATGAAATGCTCGATTACCTGCGAGCGGAATTCGCAATGCAGCCGGTCCAGATAGGGCTGTTCGGCCATCTGCTCGGGTGTGACGGTGTTCTGCGCGCTGAGCGGATGATCGGCCGCCATGGCGAGCATCAATCGTTCGCGAAACAGGGCGAGGGCGGTGATCTTGAAGCTCGGCTTCGGCGGGTCGGTCAGGATGCAGGCGTCATATCGGCCGGACAGCACCTCGGCGACACCCTCCATCGGCAGCATCGGCTCGACGTTGAGGGCGACCATGGGCAATTGCTCGAGCGCATGGGCGAACGCGCGCGCAAAGACCGCGGGGCTGATGGTGGTCGCGACGCCGATGGTGAGGGTGCGCGAGCGCCCCTGCACCGAGTTTTCGGCGAGTTCGCGGACGCCGCTCACCAGGCCGTCGATACGCATGAACTCGACCTGGATCTCACGCCCGAGCGGCGTCAGCCGGCTGTCCTTGCCGTCCCGATAGATCAGCGGCCCGCCAAGCTCGTCCTCGAGCCGCTGGATCGCCTTGGTCAGGCTCGGCTGCGATACCCCGCTCCGCCTCGCCGCCTCGGTGAAGCTGAGCGTATCGGCGAGGTGAATGAAGTAGCGGATCTGATTCAAGTCCATCGGCGGCATCCCATGCAGTGCGGCATGGACAACCAAGGTCTATTTTTCCAATCGATCAAGCTGTTTCAACGATTGTAGAAGCGGAAAGCGAGGTGTGTCCTTTCATTCGGCATGTCGACGCTCGGCAGCAGCCTCGCCTTCTCTCGGCAGAACGCCGGCTAGCGCCCATTCTCCTTGCGCCACTTGGCGAAGGTCGCGAGATTCTCTTGTTTGGTCGGGGGATAGAGGCCGACGATGGTGGCGCCCGCCTTGACCTGTTCGGTGACGAAGTCCTCATAGGCGGTCATCTCGACCGCTTCGTCGGCGATCTCCTCGGCGAGATCGGCAGGGATGACGATCACGCCTTCGTCGTCGCCGAGGACGATGTCCCCCGGGAACACCGGCGCGTCGCCGCAGCCAATCGGCGTCTGGGTCTCGATCGCCTGATGGCAGGTGAGGTTGGTGGGGGCGGACGGGCGCTTGTGGTAGCTGCGCATGTCAAGCTCAGCGATCTCGGGCGAGTCGCGAAAGCCGCCATCGGTGACGATGCCTTCGCAGCCGCGCATCATCAGCCTGGTGACCAGGATCGAGCCTGCCGACGCGGCGCTCGGGTCCTTCCTGCTGTCGATCACGAACACATGGCCGGGCGGGCATTCCTCGACCCCGGCGCGCTGCGGGTGGCTCGGGTCTTGAAACACGGTGATCGGGTTCAGATCTTCGCGCGCGGGGATGTAGCGAAGGGTATAGGCCGGTCCCACCATGTTCCGCCCCTTGGCCGACAGCGGCAGCACGTCCTGGATCATCTGATGACGAAAGCCGCGCTTGAAGAGCGCCGTCGCGACGGTGGCGGAACTCACCCCCATAAGCTTGTTGCGAAGATCCTCGTTCATTCTTTTTTCCTTCCCTTGTTCAAAAACCTTGCCGCATACCGTCGCGCCTGGCTCTGCCGGTCCGAGTCCATGAGGTGATCATATCACTCAGTAGATGACGGGCTCGTCGACGGCGGCGCCGAAGTCGCGTTTCAGAAAGTCGAAATCGCAGCCGAGATTGGCCTGCTCGATATGGCGCGAGAACATCCAGCCATAGCCGCGTCCGTAGCGCGGCTCGGGGGGAGTCCAGGCTGCGCGTCGGCGCGCGAGTTCCTGCTCGTCGACCTTCATGTCGAGCCTGCGGTTCGGGATGTCGAGGGAGACGATGTCGCCATTCTGGAGGAGGGCGAGCGGTCCGCCGACATAGGCCTCGGGCGCCACGTGCAGGATGCAGGCGCCGTAGGAGGTGCCGGACATGCGCGCATCCGAGAGGCGCACCATGTCCCGGTGGCCCTGTTTCAGGAGGGCCTTCGGCATGGGCAGCATGCCCCATTCCGGCATGCCCGGACCGCCCTGCGGGCCAGCGTTTCTCAAGACCAGCACCGTGTCCGGCGTCATGGGATGGTTTTCGTCGTCGATGATCGCCTTCAGCTCGGGATAGCTGTCGGCGATCAGGGCGGGGCCGCTGTGGACGTGGAAGGCCGGATCGCAGGCGGCGGGCTTGATCACCGCGCCGTCGGGGGCGAGGTTGCCCTTCAGCACCGCGAGCGAGCCCTCGTGATAGACCGGGTTGTCGAGGGGGCGGATGACGTCGTCATTGAAGACCCTGGCGTCGCCGATGCCGTCGCCGAGCGGCTTGCCCGTGACGGTGATCGCCGAGCGGTCGAGCTTGTCGCCGAGCTGCTGCATCAGGGCGAGGAGGCCGCCCGCATAGAAAAAATCCTCCATCAGGTAGGTTTTGCCGGACGGGCGGATATTCGCGATCACCGGTGTGGTGCGGCCGATGCGGTCGAGATCGTCCAGCTCCAGCGGCACGCCCGCGCGCCTGGCCATGGCGATCAGGTGGATGATGGCGTTGGTCGAGCAGCCGGTGGCCATGGCCACGGTGACGGCGTTGGTGACTGCTGCCTCCGTGACGATCTGGTCGGGCGTCAGGTCTTCCCAGACCATCTCGACCGCGCGGCGGCCGCAGGCCGCGGCCATGCGCTGGTGGTTGGCATCGGGGGCCGGGATCGAGGAGGCGCCCGGGAGCGTGAGGCCCAGGCCCTCGGCGATCGCGGTCATGGTGGAGGCGGTGCCCATGGTCATGCAATGGCCGTAGGAGCGCGCGATGCCGCCCTCGACCCCCTGCCACTGCTCCCTGGTGATGGTGCCCGCTCGCCGTTCGTCCCAATATCTAAAACTGTCAGTGCCGGAGCCGAGCACGTCGCCCGCATAGTTGCCCCTGAGCATCGGCCCCGCCGGGAGGTAGATGAAAGGAATCCCCATGGAGAGCGCGCCCATGATCAGGCCCGGCGTGGTCTTGTCGCAGCCGCCCATGAGCACGACGGCGTCGGCGGGATGGGAGCGGATCAGCTCCTCGGTCTCCATCGCCAGCATGTTGCGATAGAGCATGGTGGTCGGCTTGCAGTAGCTCTCCGACAGGGAAAGGGCAGGGAGCTCCATGGGAAAGCCGCCCGCCTGCAGCACGCCGCGCTTCACCCACTCGACCCGGTCCTTGAAATGCATGTGGCAGGGCTGGGCGTCGGACCAGGTGTTGATGATGGCGATGAACGGCTTGCCTTCCCAGTCCTCCGGCCCGAAGCCCATCTGCATGGTGCGCGATCGATGGCCGAAGGAGCGGAAGTCGTCGGGCGCCATCCAGCGCGCACTCCTGAGTTGGTCGTAGGTTTTTTTCGCACGCATGCCTGCCGGGTCCTTTCCGAGAATAGCGCTTCGCCGTCCATGTCCAATCGGGCGTCGGGCCTGGCCAGGAGATCCGCCGGGCCCAGTCACCCTGTCTGATATGCCAGCCGATGCAGCTATTGGCGAGGTCTCGGTTGGTCCCGGACATGCCGTGGCGATACCACCATGGTCCGCGATCCCCCGGCGCATGGGCAGGAGTCGGACGCTTGCGACATGTCGATCAATGTTTCAATCAATCGATTGACTTTTTTCTGCATAGGCATCATGTCACCGCCATGAGCAAGGCATCGAAAGAAGGCGCAAGGCGGCAGGAGCGTGGCGAGGCGACGCGCCGGCGGCTGCTCGAGGCGGCGATCGACGTGTTCGGCGACCAGGGGCCGGAGGCGGCGACGCGCACCCTGGCCAACCGTGCCGGGGTCAATCTTGCCGCCATTCCCTATCACTTCGGCAGCAAGCAGGGGCTCTATCTCGCGGCGGCCGAGCATATCGCAAGCGAGATCGGGACGCGCATCGGCCCGGCATTGGACCAAGCGCGCCAGGCGATCGACCAACCAGAAGGCCGGGGGCTCGACAAGGGTGCTGCAAGCGCGCTCCTGACCGGCGTCCTGGAAGCCTTCGCGCGGATGATGGTCGACCCCGTCTCGGCAGGTTTCGCCCGCTTCATCATCCGCGAGCAGATGGAGCCGACGGCGGCGTTCGAGCGTCTGCATGCGGGCTTCATCGGCCGGACGTTCAACACCCTGGCCAAGCTGATCGCGGTCATCCGCGATGGCGATCCCGAGGATCCGGCCATCCGCCTTCTGGCGCCGCGGCTGATCGGCCAGGTGATGGTGCTGCGCGCCGCGCGCGCGACCGTGCTGCGCGAGCTCCGCTGGGACGACATCGGCGACGAGGAATTCGAGATGATCCGAAATGCGATCCGCGAGAATGTCGAAACGCTCGAACGCGGCGCGAAATCTGCGGGAGACGGCGCATGAAACCGGCGCTTCGCATCCTCGTCCTCGCTTTGGTCCTCGCCGCGGCAGCCTACGCGTTTCATGCCTACCATCTCGATGCCAGGCTCGGTCTGGTCGCGGAGGAGAAGGCGGGCCTGGAGCTTTACGGCAATGTCGACATCCGCCAGGTCGAGCTCGGCTTTCGCGTCGGCGGGCGCATCGCGGCGATGCGCTTCGAGGAAGGGGATGCGGTCGCGGCCGGCGATCAGCTCGCCACGCTGGATCAGCGTCCCTATCGCGACGAGCGCAGGCTGGCCGAAGCTGATGTCGCGCTGGCCGAGGCCAATCTCGCCAAGCTCGAAGCCGGCAATCGGCCCGAGGAAATCGCCCAGGCGGAGGCTGCAGTCGCCGAGCGCGACGCGGCGCTGACCAATGCCACACGCCAGTTCGAGCGCCAGGAGCGCCTGGTCCGAAACGACATCGCATCGCGCCAGGCCTTCGACGACGCCAAGGCCCTGGTCGACGAGGCCGAGGCGCGCCTGACATCCGCCCGAAAGGCGCTCGATCTCGCCAAGGAAGGCTTTCGCAGCGAGGACAAGGCGGCGGCGCGCGCCAGCCTGGAGGCGGCCGGGGCACGGCTCGCCACGGCCGAGACCGGGCTTGCCGACACCGCGCTCCAGGCGCCGGCTGATGGCATCATGCTCAGCCGGGTGCGCGAGCCGGGTGCTATCGTGGCGCCTGGCGAGACGGTCTACACGCTTTCGCTCGAACGGCCGATCTGGGTGCGCGCCTATGTGCCGGAGCCGTCCCTCGGCCAGCTCCGTCCAGGGCAGGAGGTGGAGGTGATCAGCGATGCGCGCCCGGATCAGCCCTATCACGGCCAGATCGGCTTCATCTCGCCGGTCGCCGAGTTCACGCCGAAGACGGTCGAGACGCCGGACCTGCGCACCGCCCTGGTCTACCGCTTTCGGGTGGTGGTCGAGGACGGGGCGGCTGGCCTCCGCCAGGGCATGCCGGTCACCGTGCGCGTCCCGGAGCCGGGTGCGGGCGCCGACGGGGACGGATGACGCCGATGTCGGCCGATCTCGCCCGGCTTTCCGATGTCACCATGCGCTTCGAGGCGGCGGGTCCGCCCGCCCTCGACGGGATCTCGGCGGCGATCGGTGGCGGTGCCGTGACCGGGCTGGTCGGGCCGGACGGTGCCGGCAAGACCACGTTCCTGCGGCTGCTGACCGGCCTTCTCCTGCCGGCGAGCGGAACAGTCGAGGCCCTTGGCTACAGCACCGTGACCGAACCCGAGCGCATCCGCGCCGAGATCGGCTACATGCCGCAGCGCTTCGGGCTCTATGAGGATCTCACGGTGCGCGAGAACCTGAACCTCTACGCCGATCTGCGCGGCCTGCCCGCAGACGAGCGTGCGGCGACCTTCGAGCGCCTTTTGCGCTTCACCGACCTCGCCCGCTTCGAGCGCCGGCTCGCCGGCAAGCTTTCCGGCGGCATGAAGCAGAAGCTCGGCCTCGCCTGCGCGCTCCTTCGCCGCCCGCGGCTGCTCCTGCTCGACGAGCCGAGCGTCGGCGTCGATCCGCTGTCCCGCCGCGAGCTCTGGGCGATGGTGCAGGAGCTGACCGCCGACGGCATCGGAGTCTTGTGGTCCACCGCCTATCTGGACGAGGCCGAGCGCTGCGGGCGCGTGCTCCTGCTGAACGAGGGCAAGCTCTTGTTCGACGGGCCGCCGGGCGAGCTTTCCGATCGCGTCGCCGAGCGCGTGGTGCGCGTGACCGACATGACCCGGCCGAAACGCCAGGCCCTCGCCGAAGCGCTGGACCGCTCGGGCGTGATCGACGGCGTGATCCAGGGACGCGCCATCCGCCTGGTGATGAAGGGCGGCGAAGAACCGCCTGATCTGGGCGGCAAGGTCGAAACAACGACGCCGCGCTTCGAGGACGGCTTCGTCGACATTCTGGGCGGCGGCCCCGGCGGTCGATCGGCCCTTGCGGCGGCGCGCGAGCCTGCGCCCGAACGCGAGGGGGCGGTGATCGAAGCCCACGGCCTGACCAAGCGCTTCGGCGACTTCACCGCGGCCGAGAACATCACCTTCGACATCGCGCGCGGCGAGATCTTCGGCCTGCTCGGTCCGAACGGCGCCGGCAAGTCCACCACCTTCAAGATGCTCTGCGGCCTGCTCAAGCCGAGCGCCGGCGAGGGCAGGGTGGCGGGCTTCGATCTCCGCCGCGACAGCGCGAACGCGAGAAGCCGTCTCGGCTACATGGCGCAGAAATTCTCGCTCTACGGCGATCTCAGCGTGCGCCAGAACCTGCAGTTCTTCGCCGGCGTCTACGGCCTCGATCGCGCGCGCGCCAACGCGCAGATCGAGCGCATGATCGAGATTTTCGAGCTTGGCCGCCTGCTCGGCACGTCTGCGGGCAGCCTGCCGCTCGGCTTCAAGCAGCGCCTGGCGCTGGCCGCCGCCGTCATGCACGAGCCGGACGCGCTGTTCCTTGACGAGCCGACCTCCGGCGTCGATCCGATCACGCGGCGCGAGTTCTGGACCCATATCAACGGCCTGGTCGAGAAGGGCGTCACCGTGCTGGTGACCACCCATTTCATGGACGAGGCGGAATATTGCGACCGGATCGCGCTGATCTATCGCGGCCGGGCGATCGCCTCGGGCGCGCCCGATGAGCTCAAGGCCGGCGTCGCCAGCGCCGAGCATCCTGACCCGAGCCTGGAAGACGCCTTCATCGCCATGATCGAGCGCGCCGAAACCCGGGAGGCGGCCTGATGACGCCTCCCGCAGCCCCGACCCAAAAGTCAAGCCAGGGCGGCTCGCCCCGCTGGCGAAGATTTCGGGCGCTGATGGTCAAGGAGAGCCTGCAGATCCTGCGCGATCCGAGCAGCCTGCTGATCGCCGTGGTGCTGCCGCTGATCCTTCTCTTTCTGTTCGGCTACGGCGTCTCGCTCGACGCCAACCGCCTGCCGGTCGGCATCGTGATGGAGGCGGGCTCGCCGCCGGCGCGCGACCTGGTCGCCGCCTTTCAGGCCTCCCGCTTCTTCGAGGCGAGGCTCGCCCGAGACCGGCGCGAGCTGGCGCCCGATCTGGTCGCCGGCCGCATCCGCGGCATCGTGGTCATCCCCGCGACCTTCGCCGCCGACCTGGTCGAGGGCCGGCCGGCCATCCAGGTGATCACCGACGGCTCCGAGCCGAATGTCGCGAGCTTCGTGCAGAACTATGCACGCGGCGTGGTGGCGAGCCAGCTCGCCCAGCAGATCGCCGAGGGCACGCGGCCGCCGCCGCCGCTCGCGACGGCACCCCGCTTCTGGTTCAATCCCGGCCTGGAGAGCCGCTTCTTTCTGGTGCCGGGCTCGATCGTCATCGTCATGACCCTGATCGGCACGCTGCTCACTGCGCTGGTGGTCGCGCGCGAGTGGGAGCGGGGCACGATGGAGGCGATGATGGCGACACCCGTGGGCATCGCCGAGCTGCTGCTGGGCAAGCTTCTCCCCTATTTCGCCCTCGGCCTCGGCTCGATGATCCTGTGCACATCCGTCGCAGTGCTGCTGTTCGGCGTGCCGCTCCGAGGCTCGCCGCTCGCTTTGCTCGCCTTGTCCATGGCCTTTCTCTGCCCGGCGCTGGGGCAGGGGCTCTTGATCTCGGCAGTGACGAAAAACCAGTTCGTCGCCTCGCAGGTGGCCCTCCTCTCCGGCTTTCTGCCGTCCTTTCTGCTCTCCGGCTTCATCTTCGAGATCCCGAGCATGCCGCTGCCGATCCAGTGGCTGACCGTGATCATCCCGGCGCGCTATCTCGTCCCGAGCCTGCAGACCGTGTTCCTGACCGGCGACGTCTGGCCGCTGTTCCGCGCGGATATCGGCGCGATGCTGCTGATCGGCCTTGTTTTCTTCGTGCTTGCCTCGCGCGCCACCAAAAAGCGGCTGGTCTGAGATGTGGACGCGGCTCAAGGCCCTCATCGTCAAGGAGCTTTTGGCGATCCTGCGCGATCCCAAGGGCAGGATCGTGCTGATCGGCCCGCCGATCCTTCAGCTCCTGATCTTCAGCTTCGCCGCGACGCTTGAAGTGTCGAACGTCGATATCGCCTACATCGACCGCGATACGGGGAGATGGGGGACCGAGCTGATCCGGCGCATCGATGCGTCCTCGACCTTCCGGGAGATCACGCCGCTCACCGGCATGGCCGAGGCCCGGACCCTGCTCGATGAGCGCGACGTGCTCGCGGTCGTCCGCATCGACCAGGACTTTTCCCGCCGGATCGAAGCCCGTCGCCCGGCCCAGGTGCAGATCCTGCTGGACGGCCGGCGCTCGAATGCGGCGCAGATCGTCGCCGGCTATCTCGAGCGCATCATCGCTGACCTGGCGAGCGAGACACCGGGCGGCAAGCTCGCTGCGTCGCCAAGCGAGACGGTGGTGGTGCAGAACTGGTTCAACCCGAATCTCACCTACACCTGGTTCACCGTGCCCGGCCTGATCGCGGTGATCTCGCTCCTGATCGGGCTGATCGTGACCTCGCTCTCGGTGGCGCGCGAGCGCGAGCTCGGCACCTTCGATCAGCTCATGGTCTCGCCGCTCCGCACCCACGAGATCCTGATCGGCAAGACCGTGCCGCCGCTGCTGATCGGTCTGTTTCACGCCACGCTCTACGTGCTCGCCGCGATCTTCATCTTCCAGGTGCCGCTCAGAGGCTCGCTCTTTCTCCTCTATCCGAGCCTGGTCTTCTATCTGGCCGCGGTGATCGGCGTCGGCCTCTTCATCTCGTCCCTGTCCGCGACCCAGCAGCAGGCGATCCTCGGCGCCTTCCTGTTCGCGGCACCCGCCGTGCTCCTTTCCGGCTTCGCCACGCCGATCGACAACATGCCGGCCTGGCTGCAGCCGCTCACCATGCTCAATCCCCTTCGCCATTTCCTGGTGGTGGCGCGGGGCGTGTTCCTGAAGGACCTGCCGGCAGGCGAGGTGCTGGCCGACACCATCCCCCTCATCCTGATCGCCATCGCCACCCTGACCGCCGCAGCCTGGCTGTTCCGCCGGCGGATGGAGTGACGGAGAGGCTACCTCACCAAGAGACGCTGGCCTTGCTCGTCCCGGTCGAGTACCCAGAGGGAAGGTTTGTGGACGGGTTGGCCATGGAGCCGCTGGGATGCCGGTGATGGCGATCGATGGGAGCAGCATGAGGTCAGGTCGACCATTGCTGACGGTGCTCTTGGCGAGCCTGTGGCTTGCAGGCGGCCTCGGCCATGCCGTCGCGGGGGATGCCGAGGAAGCCTTGCCGCTTGCTGCGGACATCGAAACCGTGAGCGCGCGCGGCGCCCTGGTGCTCGCGGACGGCGATCAGCTTTGTCTGGCAGGGATCTGGGTGCCGGACGTCGGCAGGGAGCGCGACGGCGCAGCGGGCTGGCCATCGGCCTGGCACGCTCTTCTCGAAGACGGCGGTCTCGAAGACGGCGGATTTTTCTATCGGGTGGGGCAGCCGGCGAAGCGGGACCGCTATGGATGCAGGCTCGCGATCGTCGAGACGGCGGAAGGGCTGTCCTTGCAGCAGGCACTGATCGAGCAGGGCTGGGCTGCTGTCGATCCGCTGTCGGCGCCGGGCGGCAGCGACGACATCGACGCGATGCTCGCGCTCGAAAGCCGGGCTCGCCAGGCAGGGCGCGGGATCTGGAAGGATCGGCAGGTGCGGCCGAAAAAAGCCGGCGAACTCAACGGTCTGATCGGAACGCGCCAGCTGGTCGAAGGCCGGGTCCTGAGGGTCTTTAGCAACGACCGCCATGTCTATCTCAATTTCGGTGCCGACTGGCGCACCGACTTCACCGTACGTCTCGATCGGAAAATGATCGAGGCGGCAGCCTTTAACGCTGCGGACTTTGATGGCAAGTTGTTGAGGATACGCGGAGTTCTCGAGGAGGCCCGCGGCCCGCTGATAGCGATCCAACATCCAAAGCAAATCGAGTTTCTGCCATGACTGCCCTTACCAAGATCCTGACCAGCCTTGCTCTCGCTTCATTGCTCGCCTTGACCGGTGCCTGCACAGAGGTGGTCAATCCCGCGACCGGCAAGACCGAGCTGACGGCGATGAGCCCGGAACAGGAAAAGGCGGTCGGCAAGGAGCAGCATCCGCAGATCCTGCAGCAGTTCGGCGGCGAATATGACGATCCCAAGCTCCGGGCCTATGTCGATCAGATCGGCCAGGGCCTGAAGACGGTGTCCGAACTGCCCGATCTCGACTTCACCTTCACACTCCTGAACAGCGACGTGGTCAACGCCTTCGCGCTGCCGGGAGGCTATGTCTATATCTCGCGCGGGCTGCTGGCGCTTGCCGAGAACGAGGCCGAGGTCGCCGGCGTCATGGCCCATGAGATCGGCCATGTCACGGCGCGCCATTCGGCGCAGCGCTACAGCCGTGGCGTCCTCGCTCAGGGCGGCGTGACGCTGGGCGCGGTGCTCGCCGGCGTGCTCGGCGGCGGCAATCTCGCCAAGACGGTGCAGCAGGCCGGCGCGACCGGCGCCCAGGCCTATCTGGCCGGCTATTCGCGCGACCAGGAGTTCCAGGCGGACGATCTCGGCGTGCGCTATCTGACGCGCGCCGGCTACGATCCGACGGCGATGGCGACCTTTCTCGAAAAGCTCGGCCGGCAGAGCGATCTCGCGCGCAAGCTCGCGGGCAAGGAGGATGCGCCGGACCCGTCCACCAGCATGTTCGCCACCCATCCGAGGACGCCGGACCGGGTGCTGCGTGCGGCCGAGAATGCGGCGCAGACCGGGGCAGCGGCCGGTCGTGTGGACCGGGACCAGTATCTCCAGCGGATCGACGGTCTGATCTACGGCGATGACCCCTCGCAGGGCTTCGTGCGCGGCCGGCAGTTCGTCCATCCGAAGCTACGCTTTGCCTTCGAGGCGCCGGAGGGCTTTCGCCTGCAGAACACGCCCAGCGCCATCGTCGGCGGCGACAGCAAGGGCAATGGCCTGAAATTCGACGCCGCGGCCATGCGCTCGACCAACATGCGCGACTACATGGCGAGGGAGTGGGCGAAGGAGCTGAAGATCCAGAGCCTCCGGCAGATCAACAGCTTCGAGGTCGACGGCCTGCCCGCAGCCAGCGCCGGCACCTCCGGCAAGACCAAGGATGGCAAGACGGTCGACGTCGGCCTCGCCGCGATCCAGATCGGGCAGGGGCAGGTCTATCGCTTCATGTTCCTGAGCCAGGGCGGCGCCAGCGAGGCCGAGGCGCGTGCGGCCAAGGACACGGTCGAGAGTTTTCACCTGCTCAGCGAGGCGGAAGCGGCGCGTTTCCAGCCGAAACGGATCAAGATCGCGAAGGTCGGTGCCGGCGACAGCACGGCGAGCTTGGCGCGGCGCATGGCGGTCGAGGACCTGCCCGAGCTGCAGTTCGAGGTGCTGAACGGCCTGGATCAGGGGCAGCAGCCGGCGCGCGGCTCGCTGGTCAAGATCATCAGCGACTAGGGCTAAAGGTGCGGGGCTGCGCGAACCGACGCGATTGTCTGCAACTGTGAGTTTCTTGAATTTGAAGTCATTGGCCGACAGGTTGTAAGGAGGCCAGGGTTCGGCTGCTTTCGGTGTAAAGTTTTTGATAATTTCCCTGCCTTGTCCCGTAAAGCCGGCCAACCCATTGAAATAGCGAAAAAAATCTATGCGCGCGAGCGTGCGGGCATAGATGCGCGCATATGTCGAGTGTATTGTGTATTTTACAACTAACAGGACGTAGCGACATTTAACCTTTTGTTTCTCAAAGAAAAATCGAATTGGCACGGTAGTTGCGTTAAATGCGGCGTGACTTGAGCGTGAATTTTATAGTCTGTGAATGGAGTGACCTCATGAAACTCATCGGAACGGCCCTGGCCGCCGGCATCGTGCTGGCGGTGAGTTCGGGTGCGCAGGCGATCCCGATCTCGATCTCCTGCACCGGCGATCAGTCGAATGATCGGTGCACCATGGAAGGTTCGGGAGGCAGCACGGTCTCCGTGACGCTCGACTTTACCCAGGTTGATGCCAACACCATCAAGGTCGTGGTTGACAACACGTCGCCTACCGACCATGCGCCGGCCCTGCTGTCATTCGGCTTCTTCGTCGACCCGAATCCAGATCTACGTGACGTCGATTTGACAATCACCGCCAAAGACGCGCTTGGCGGCAGCGTCGATCTTTCCCACCTTTGGACGCTGAAGAGGGCCGAATCGGGTCTGTTCGCTGACATCATCGCCGACAATGGCAATGGCGTCCAGGAAGGCCTGTACAATCCCGGCGTGCTGACCGTGCCCGGCGTTAAGCCAGCTTCCATTCCGTTTTTCACGACCGCCGTCTTCATCTTCGATTTCGACCAGGATGTGACCCTGAATTTCGACGATGTCGACGACCTCGGTTCCGGTCTCCGCAACGCATCCGTCTTCGTCCGCTTCCAGAATGTCGGTCAAACCGACGGGGACAGGAAGAAGAAAAGGGACAGGGAAGGTGGCAGCGCCAAGGTGGCCTGCTCGTTCAACGACGGCAGCTGCGGCGGGCCGACGGCCGTGCCGGAACCCGGGGCGCTCGCCATGCTCGGCTTCGGTCTCGTGGGCATCGCCGCTGCGGCGCGTCGGCGGCGCGAGACGGCCAGTCCGGACCCCTCGCCAACGACGGACTGACCGGCATCGGTGCGGGCCAGCGGTCTCCTCCCAGCCCGCTGGCCCGTCCAATCGCAAGGAGATGCGCCGAGCGCGCGCGTCTCGACGCTTTCCCGAGAGCCGTCCGCGGCGTAGGGTCTGCCGGCGGCGGAGGGGGAAAGCGATGAACAGTGATATCGAGCAGTGGCGGGTGTCGAAGCGGGCGGTGTCGTCCGAACGGGGCGTGGTCGCGGCCCAGCATGTGATCGCGGCGCGCGCCGGCGCCGGCCTGCTCGCGGACGGCGGCAATGCCGTGGATGCGGCCGTCGCCACCGCGCTCGCTTTGGGCGTGGTCGAGCCCTGGATGTGCGGTCTTGGCGGATCGGGCTACCTGGTGGTCTGGATCGCCGCCGAAAGGCGCGCCCATGTGATCGACTTCCAGGGCACGCTGCCGGCCAGGGTCTGCGGCGAGGACTACCCGCTCGATCCGGACGTGCCGGAAAGCATCATGGGCTTTCCGGGCGTGGTCGGCAGGCGGAACGAGACCGGCTACGGCTCGATCACCGTCCCCGGTGCCGCCAAAGGGCTTGCTCGCGCGGCCGAGCGCTTCGGCCGGTTCGGCTTCGATCGCCTGCTGCAGCCCGCGATCGCGCTCGCCGAGCGGGGCCTGCCCTGCTCCTGGTTCACGACGCTGCAGGTGGCGCTCGCCGCGGCGGATCTCTCCCGCGATGCCGAGGCCGTCCGCCTCTATCTGCCCGACGGTGCACCGCCCAGGCCGGAGCAGTTCCTGCCGCTCGGCAAGCTCTGCGAAACATTGAAGCGGCTTGCGGATCACGGACCGGACGACCTCTATCGGGGCCGGACCGCCGAGCTGATCGCTGCCGATCTGAAGGCGGGCGGCAGCCGGATCGATGCGGACGATCTCCGGGCTTATGTCGTGCTGGAGCATGAGGCACTCGAAGGCACGCATCGCGGCGCCGTTCTGCACACCGCCGGGCCGACCAGCGGCGGGCCGCGGCTCCTCGAAGCGCTCGCTCATGTCGAGCGGCATCTCGATCCGATCGGCGGCCTGGGTGCTGCCGCCTGGAAGATCTATGCCGACGCCCTGAACGCCGCCTGGCGCAGCCACAAGCGGCGGATCGGGCGGGTGACCGAGGTCGGCGGGTGCACCAGCCATCTCTCGGCCGTGGATGCGGATGGCAACATGGCGGCGCTCACCTACACGCTTTTGAATCGTTTCGGCAGCGCCGTGGTCCTGCCGTCCACTGGCATCCTGATGAACAACGCGGTCAGCTATTTCGATCCGCGGCCCGGCTTTCCCACGACCATGGAGGGGCGAAAGCGCATCAACGCCAGCAATATGTGCCCGACCATCGCGACCCGGCACGGTGAGGCGCTGTTTGCGCTCGGCGCCTCGGGCGCCAATCACATCATGCCCTGCACGACCCTGATCGCCGCCCTGATGCTGGATTTCGGCCTGTCGCTGGAGCAGGCGATGAACCACCCGCGCATCGACGCCTCCGACCGCGGCTCGATCCGGGTCGATCCGAGACTGGGCGAGGAGGTACTCGCTGCGCTCGGGCACGATTTCGAGCTGGACGTCGCCCAGCTCCTGGTCTTTCCGAAACTCTATTCCTGCCCGTCTGGCGTCGGCCGCGATCCGGCGAGCGGTCAGTGCTTCGGCCTGAACGATCCGTCGCAGCCCATCGGCGGGGCTACGGCGGCGGCTCCCTTCGCACTCGACCATGGGACGATGGCAAGGAGCTCCGAAGCTCGCGCCTGACCCGGCGCCAGGAAGCGGGAACGATCCGAGGTTCCGCTCGGGTGTCGCCGCGAACCTCCCGTCGCCTCCAGCCTCGTCCGGCACCAGCAAGCTTTCCTTAACGATTCCCAGCTAATGTTGCTTTCGAGTCCATGCGATCCTGGGAGTCCGAACCCGGCCCCATTTTTCCGGAATTATGTAGCAAACACACCTAGGGCGGGGGGGCAATGGATCGCATCAAAAACGCTGCCATAGGTGGCGAAATTCAAGACTTATGGTATCAACGCCGGAACCACAATTACCGGGTGTTGCTACCGTGCTCAACCGTTTCCAGAGAATCATCACTTGGTTCGAGACGAACTGGGCCGCTGGGACAATCATCTACGGCTGGGTTCCAACGGGTTTGGTTGGCCTAGCCATGGCTGGCTCGCTTCCCTCACAGATATCGTCAAGCCTTATGCCCCGCTCGCCTATGGCGTGGCTACATTGTCGGGCGCGCTAGCGATCGCTTTGACGTTGGCTCTCTTCGGTGTTTTCAGGCAACGCCTCGCCGGGGCCGCGATGCGACGAGCCGCCCTGAATACCACGAAGTCGGTAAATTATAATGATGATTATTTTAGCAAAGTTTCGATCAAGCTTAGCGACTTTGAGCCGATGTATGGCCCCTATGATGCGAAGAATTTTGTTGATTGTGATATAATTGGACCAGATAAAATCGCTGTATCTGGCACCATAGAATTTTGCGAATGTGCATGGAACAGAGAAGATTTTATTTTAGTAAAAGATAAAAATCTACACTTCCATAATTCTATATTACTCAACAGCGCTACATTCGAGAGTTGTGGATATTTTTTAATTAAGCTTATGATTTCAGAAGAAGGTCATAACTATACATGTATGTCACCATTGCCATATATTTGCTAGATTAACAGATAGAATTGAATTCATCATAATATTATATAGTCAATGACTTGCAGTCGATGGCCTCTAAATACTGAATCATAAAAACAGCAGTGAAGCTCCCTCGGCTCACCTTGTTCTTGATATTGCTTGCCGAATCCTGAACGCCAACAGATGCCAGTTTTTCTGCCAACTGCTCGTAAGTCATATTGCGGCGCTTCAGTTCGGACTTCAGCAACCCCTTCGTCTGATCTCGCCACTCAGCGTCCGTCTTCATCGGCAACTCCTGTTGAATGATGCTAGTCATCATATATGGGACTTTGGTACTTGATAATGAGGCATAAAGTCATCATATTCGGTGCATAAGAACCGGATGTGAGGGCCATGTCTTAACACTTTC
The DNA here is from genome assembly GCA_041398025.1 of Alphaproteobacteria bacterium. Lineage (GTDB taxonomy): Bacteria > Pseudomonadota > Alphaproteobacteria > Geminicoccales > Geminicoccaceae > JANQPX01. The sequence continues at coordinate 25,050 of JAWKVM010000032.1, read as the reverse complement.
TTCTTTCTGCCCGGGCCCCGACGCTCAGCGTGGCCAGCGGCACCCTGTTCGCCAGCCGTAAGCTGCCGATCCGCGACTATCTCCTGGCCATGGCCATCTTCGTCAATGGCGCGAAGGGCGTTTCAGCCCTGCAGGTCAGCCGCGACATGGGCGTGCAGTACAAGACCGCCTTCGTCCTCTCGCACAAGCTGCGCGAGGCGATGGATCGCGAGAACGTGCTTGGTCCGCAGCTCGAAGGCGAGGTCGAGATCGACGGCGCGTATTTCGCAGGCCATGTGAAGCCGGAGAACAAGAAAGAGGACAGGAAGGACCGCCGCCTGTCAGAGAACCAGAGCGGCAAGCGCCGTTGCGTGGTCGTCATGCGCGAGCTGCCGTTCGTGGTCAAGCATGAGGGTAACGCCACCGACATGGTGCATGACATCGTGGCGCGCGGCGCCACCGCCTACGCCGATGAGGCGCCGTCCTGGGACATCCTGCACGCCCATTACGAGACAAAGCGGATCAATCACAGCTTCTCGTTCAAGGATGAGGACGCTTACACGAACCAGGCTGAATCCTACTTCTCCCGCCTGCGCCGCGCAGAGATCGGCCAGCATCACCGCGTTGGTGTCCACCTTGCCGCCTATGCCGGCGAGATGGCCTGGAGGGAGAACAACCGCCGCCAGCCGAACGGCACGCTGTTCCAGCTCGTGGCGGCGTCAGCGGGGGCGAGCAAGCCTTCGAAGGTATGGGCGGGCTATTGGCAGGGGCGTAATTAGGCCCGTTGCATTCAACTAAAATTCGTGAGATTGAGGCCCCGAGAAACGGCAAAAGCCGGGTGGCTGCCCGGCTTTGTGCCTGTCCCGCAACCTGTGGAGTCGCTCGGGACAGCGATCAAACGCGGCCTTAAGCTGAGGCAAGATCGCTTTGCCGGTCAAGCGACTCCGCGCCAACGGGGTCGGCCACGATGGCATTAGAGCCCGTTTTTGAAGTTTTCTGGCGATTTCATGGGTTTGCCAATCGCCTGGCGAGAAGCTGGATGATGGCGACGACGGCGATGGCTTTGAATGTTCGATCAGCCGTTCGAAATCTTTGGCGAGACGGCGGTTGCGACCAAGCCAGCCGAAGGTGCGCTCGATCACCCAGCGTTTGGGACTACTTCGAAACCCTTCGGCGTGTGAAGTTCTTTGACAATCTCGAGCCGGAGCCTGGCGCCGCCGCGTTGTTCGCGGCGATAGGTCCCTGATAGCCGGCATCGGCGAAAAGACAGTGCAGCCAAGGAAACTGCCGCTTGATCCAGCGGCAGGCCAAGGCCAGCCCATCACGGTCTTGGATGTTGGCCGCATGCACCGCCAGATTGAGTGGCAGTTTGATGTAGGTCGGTGACCAGATGGCGCTTTCGCCAGTTTGATCTTTTCCGGCGTCATAGCCGCGCAATCCGCCAGCTTCTGTGGTTTTCACGCTCTGGCTGTCGACAACGCCTGCCGTCGGTGACGCCTCCTTGCCGTCCTGCTCGCGCGCCTGCATCAAGAGGATCATCCAGATGCGATGCCATATCCCTTCCTGCCAGAAGCGCCGGAAATAGCCATAGACCGTGCTCCATGGTGGAGTCTTTCGGCAGCAAGCGCCATACTGGCATCCAACTCACGAGATAAAGGATCACGCGTTCAAGACCTGCGCAGATCCGCCGTCCGTCGCCGACCACCATGCCCCGCCGGCGGCAACAGGGGCTCGATCAAGCCATACTCGTCATCGGTGACGTCGCTTGCATAGCGAGCGTTCAAACGCTCATAGTGCGTTCGAGCGAAAGCAGTCGGTCATGGCTCCGTCGTTCTGGCAGAATTCGGATGCCATAACTGGCTGTTTTCGCTCAACTTCTTTTAAAACGGGCTCTTAGACAAGACAAGTGATGATTCTGCTCTAACAATTGCTGCAACAGTTAGCGCCATGAAAGCGGCGATCGCAACAACACTAGGTACTGTTGACGTTTTACCGCAAGAGGAGGCATGCGGCAGTGAAGTGCACGAAGGCGAGATATCGTTTGGCGAGCTTGTCGAAGCGCGCGGCGACACTGGCGATGGTGCTCGAGAAAGTCGAACATGACCTCGATTTTGTGGCGCCTCGGCGAGCCACCAATCGGTTTTCCGCCGTCCTGAGCGTGTCGGATTGGGCGGGATGACGGCTGCGGCGCCTGTGGATCCGATTCTCGCGAGCAACGCATCGCTGTCATAGGGCGCGGTCGGCCAGAAAGGCCTTGGAGACGATGCCATCGATGAGATCCGATGCCTCTGGCGCATCGCCTTTCATGGCCGGCCGGCAGCCGGCAGCGGCAGCGGTTGCCAAGGGCGTCGGCGGCAGCGTGGATCTTGCTGGAAAAGCCGCCACGAGAGCGGCCAAGAGCTTGATCACCCGCATCTTTTTTGCGCCGGCCGCACAAGCGTGGGCCCGCACCACGGTGCTGTCCAGCATCACCCATTCGAGATCGGCATCCGCGCTCAAACCTGATCCCGACAAGGCCCGCCACACGCCTTCTTCCTGCCAGCGGGCGAACCGTTTGGAGAGGCTGTTCCAGGCGCCGTATTCCTCGGGCAGCAACCGCCAGGCACAACCGGCTCTCGCTATCCATAGAACGTTTTCAACAAACCGACGGGTCGCCGCCTCCCTGCCGAATGTAAAGACCTGATCATCTCGGAAGGATCTGATAAATCCGGTCCCACTGATCCTCCCGAAACCGGTGCCGGTGATCACATCTCTAACTATCGCTCCCAATACATCAGATAGTCAGAAATTATCATGTGAAATGTCAACAGAACTTAGTGCATCGATCCAAACACCGCTGATCGCTCTGTTGGGATCGATGCACTAGCGAGGTGCCGCCCGCCAAAACCTCTCCCTTCCTTCGATCCTGCTCTCCAGCACCTTCTCTTGCCGCTTCAAAGCCCGAACAGCGCGCCCCTTTAGCTGCGCCGCTGGCTCATCCGTCCCCTTATCCTCGGCGATCCGATCAGTGATCTGCCGCGCCGTCATCGGCCTCTCGGCTTCCCTGAGGATGTTGAAGATCCGCCGCGTCAACTCGTGGCGCGCGAACTCCGATCGCTCGCCCGGCGCTTCAGGGATCAACTCCGGCACCTTCTCGGGCGCGAAAAATTTGATCACCGCGTCGAGATGGTCAAGATCCTTGAGGATGGCGTTCAGCTCGCCCCGCCTGGCGTCGGCGAGGCCGGCGAGTTCGGAGCGCTTGGCGATGAGCGATGAGACGACGATGGGATTGGCCATTGAAAGAATGTAATATTTTTAATGGGTTCCCAACAACAACAGGAAGGTGTGTTTGCTACATAATTCCGCATTTTTCTCGACGGGCAGCCGGACTCCCAGGATCGCATGGACCAGTAAAAGATATGGCAGCACCGGGTTAACATCGGATTAAAAAGGCCTATCACATCATCCGGTGAAGGCGATCGGCAGAGCGGTCATGTCCCGGGCGGGTTGGTAAAAAACCTTGTGCGTCCGAGCGCCTTCTGTAATCGGTCCACGGTTCTCTTTCGGGCATCATGATCGTAGATGCGGGTTTCACGCTTCTGTTCGTGATTGCCACCTGCGGAACATCACATGCTGGGCTCGTCGCCCCTGAAAATGCCTATCTATCGGATTCGGATCGGTTTTTCTGGCCGCCCAACTATCGTAGATTGCAGGGAACAACGCGGAAACCCTCGAAACCTTGCGATTGGCGATGCCCCCGAAACACCCCTCCCGATCCCGTGCCGACGACCTGTTCCGCAGCCGGCTCGACAACATCATCGATCCGCGACATGGGCTCGCGCAGCTCGGCGGGCTGATCGACTGGTCGGGTTTCGAAAAAGCCTTTAGCCGGTTTTACAGGAGCGCCAGGCGACCGGCCTTGCCGACGCGGCTGATGGTCGGGCTCTGCGACCTCAAGCACAGCTTCGATATCAGCGACGAACGCCTGCTCGAGCTCTGGGTCGAGAATCCGTACTGGCAGCATTTCTGCGGCTTCGAGTTTTTCCAGCACAGGCCGCCCTGCGATCCGACCTCGGCTGGTCCGCTACCGCAAGCGCGTCGTACCGGACGGCATGGAGAGGCTGCTGGCGGAGACGGTTCGGGTCGGTCTCGATGCCGGCGCCGTGCGTCCGTCGAGCCTGGAGCACATCAACGTTGATACAACCATCCAGTCAAAGGCGATCGCCCATCCGCTCGACAGCCGGTTCTACCACAAAGCCCTCGAGATCCTGGTCCGCCAAGCCAAGCGCGCCGGCCTCCGACTTCGCCAATCCTGTCTCCGTCTCGCCAAGCAGGCTCGTCGCAAGGTGCAGCGCTACGGTCGTGCCCGCAGTACCGCCGGATGCGCCGCGAGATCAGGCGCCTCAAGACCTATCTCGCCCGGGTGCACCGCGACGTCGGCCGCAAGATCGCCGACGATCCGGACTTGCAGCAGCGCTTCGCCCGACTGCTCGGCCTGACGGCTACTCACCCAGACCAAGGACAGCAAGGGCAGGCTCTACTGCCTGCACGCCCCGGAAGCGGCCTGCTTCAACCAGGGCTTCATTCTCGCCGCGAAAGCTTTCGAAGAAACACCCCACGACGGCCATACGTTGAAGGCGACGGTCGCGCAGTCAGTGCGAACAGGCGGCGCCGATCCCAAACGGATCTACGTCGACCGCGGCTATCGCGGCCACGATTACGACGGCAAAGCCCGCGTCATCGTCGCCGGCCAGAAGTGCGGCCCGACGCCGACCATGCGCCGCGAGCAGAAACGCCGCAACGGCCCGGTGGCTGTGATCGGCGACGCCATCAATGCTGATCTTGGCCCGCTTGAGTGGACACCCGTGATAGGTTTTTTGACCTGCAAAGGGGTGTCCGATGGAGAAGAAGAGACGCCGGCATTTTCCAGATGAGTTCAAGCGGCAGGCTGTGGAGCGCGCCCTGACGAGTGGGCTGCCTCTGTTCGAGCTCGCAGCGGCGCTCGGCGTGCACGAGCCAGCTTCGGCGGTGGGCTCGGCAGTTCGGCCAGACCACTGCGTTGACGACGCGTCGCCGGCCCTCCCGTGAGACGCCGGGGCTGTCGCCTGCGGATCTCGCCGCGGAGAACGCCCGGCTCCCCGCCTGCAGGAGCGAAGCTCCGAAGGTCGGGCATGGCATGCCGGATCTTCGCCGCGATGCGGCTGCAGACCGGGTCTCAAGCGCGAGCTACAGCGGGCGCAGGCGGAGCGCGACATCCTAAAAAAAGCCGCGCTCATCTTCGGAGCGGCCACGCGATGAAGTTCGCGTTCGTCGATGAGCATCGTGGTCACTGGCCGGTGCGGCTGATGTGCCGCGTTCTGGGCGTCTCCGTCAGCGGCCACTATGCTTGGCGGTTGCAGCCGGAGAGCCCTCGTTCCCTCGAGAACCGCACCCTTCTCAGGACAGTCCGGCTGGTACATGCCGAGAGTGGCGGCAGCTATGGGTCGCCCCGCGTTCACGCCGCCCTGCGTGCCGCCGGCCACAACGTTGGTCGTCACCGCATTGCCCGGCTGATGCGCCGCTCCGGGCTGCGCGGCCTGGCGGCGATCCCCGAAGGTGCGCACGACCGACGGCCGTCACGACCATCCGATCGCACCGAACAGGCTCCGGCGGGCTTTACGGCGACGGCGCCGAACCAGATCCCCCTCTCGCCGTAAAGCTCCGCTTTCGTCTGCCGGTCAAGGCTCGCTGATCGACCTCGTGAGAACCGGAGAAGGCTGGCTCTTCCTTGCCGCGATCCCTCGGCGCGAATACGCGCCGTCGCTGCGCGAACGGATGATCGGCGCCGCCGATCATTCTGTTCACCCGCAAGGTCGTCGGCTGGAGCATGCGTGAAACGCTGCACGCCGACATCGCTCTCGAGGCTCTGGCCATGGCCATTCATCGTCAGAGACCTGCGCCTGGCCTCATCCATCACAGTGACAGAGGTGTTCAATACGCCGCCGAGGACTATCGCCAAGCCCTTGCCAAAGCAAAGATAATCCCGTCGATGAGCCGCAAAGGAAACTGCCTCGACAATGCGCCGATGGAAAGCTTCTTCCACACACTCAAGGTCGAGCGCGTCCACACGCGGAGCTACGCAACCCAGGCCGAGGCCCGCCGTGATCTGTTCGCTTACATCGAAGGGTTCTACAATTCACGACGACTGCATTCGCCGATAGGTTACCGTTCACCGGCAGACATGGAGCGAATGGCGGCCTAAACCGTCCACTTCTGCAGGGCAAGATCAAGAAGCGGTTGCCGCCGCCTGCGGCTACAATCTCCGCCCGATCCTCGACGCCATCCGGCATCTTTGCGCGCTCGTCATCCTGATGCTCACCGCCGGCATGTGATGCCCGCAGGTGACAATCACGAACAGAAGCGTGAAACCCGCATCTACGATCATGATGCCCGAAAGAGAACCGTGGACCGATTACAGAAGATGCTCGGACGGTATCACGCCACCGGGTAGGGACGGTCGCTGAACGTCCGGTCGTGATAGCCTTTCGCACCGATGGCGCGGGCAAGCGGGCTTCTTGGGTCCTCGCCTCGGCTGAGACGCTCGATGATCGCCTGAAAGTCGTGGCGCGGCCGCCATCCCATCTTGTCGCGTGCCTTCGTATTGACGTAGACGCGGTCGATCGACGGGAACATGGACCAGCCGCGGCTGCGATAGTCGACTTCATAGCCTGGGCAATATCGTCGAAGCACGGCGGCGGCATCCGTTCGGAGCTCGGCGAGGTCCGCCGGACGAAAGGGCGTGGTGGCGCTGATGATGAAGCGCTCGAAGCCGAGGTCGCTCGCGCGCTCCAGGGCGAGCAGATGGGCGTCGACCACGTCCTCGATGTCGACCCGGCGGTAGAGAAACTCGTTGGCCTTGGCATTGGCGTCGTCATAGCCGTCCCGGATCGCGCGCTGGTCGTCCTCCTCGGGAAAGAAGCGCGAGGTGCGAAGGACGATGCCGGGAAGGCCGTGCAGCTTTTGGAAAAGCGCGACCAGCTCTTCGGCGGCGGTCTTGGTGACGCCGTAGATGTTTTTCGGATCGGGACGCAGGTCTTCGGTGATCCAGGCGGCCGGCGCGCCCGGCGGCGGGCGAAGCGCGTCGCCGAACACGCTGGTGGTGCTGGTGAAGATGAAGGCGCTTGCCTTCGCCGCCACGGCCTCTTCGAGCAGGTTGAGCGTGCCGCTGACGTTGACGTCGACGAAGTCCTGGCACGTGTGAGTGGCGACATGCGGCTTGTGCAAGGTGGCGGTATGGATGACGGCGGTGACATCGGCCATCGCGCTACGCACGACGCTGCGCTCGGTGATCGAGCCGACATGGCTGGTGAAGGGCGAAGGCGTGATGTCGAGGCCGCGGGCCGCGCGTCCTGCTGCACCCAGGCAGCGCATCAGGGCTTCGCCGAGATGGCCGGAGGAGCCGGTGACCAGGATGGTCATGGTCAGTAGCCCCGCTCGAGATCGACCAGGTCCGTCACCGGCTCGCCCTTGAGGAAGGCACGGATATTGGCGGCGATGCGTTTGCCTCCGGTCTCGGGATCGATCAGCGAGGCGACATGCGGGGTCACCAGCACCTTCGGATGGTCCCAGAAGGGCGAGGCCGCGGGCAGGGGCTCGGTGCGGAAGACATCGAGGGTGGCGGCACCGATCTGTCCGCGATCCAAGGCGTCGAGCAGATCCTCTTCGACCAGATGGCCGCCGCGCGCGGCGTTGATGACGGCGGCACCGCGCGGCAGGCGTTCGAACAGATCGGCGTTCAGGATATCTTCGGTTTCGGGTGTGAGCGGCAGCAGGCAGACCAGGATGTCCGTGCGCGCGAGGAACCCGTCACGCTCCTCGTCGCCGGCGAAGCTCTTGATCCCGTCGATCGCCTTCCGGCGTCTCGACCAGCCGGCCACGTCGAAACCCACGGCGGCGAGGTTTTTCGCGCAATCGGCGCCGAGCTTGCCGAGGCCCATGATGCCGACCCGGCGCTCATGGGCGGGAGGATTGACCAGCTGCAGCCATTCCTTTCGTGCCTGTGCTGCTTCGATCTCGGCGAGGCGGCGATGCAGGCGAAGGACATGCAGGAGCACATATTCGCGCATGCGCACGGTCAGATCCTCGCCGGTGGTGCGCATGATCGGCACGTCTTGGGGAAGCTCGGGATCGGCAAGCACATGGTCGATGCCTGCGCCGATCGAGACGATCAGCTTCAGGTTCGGAAAACGCCTGAGACCGCCTGCGGGCGGCTTCCAGACCACGGCGATCTCGATGTCCGCGGGATCGCCCGGGTCGCTCCACGGGCGGCAGTCGATCTCTGGGAGGAGGGATTGCAGGTGCTGGTGCCACCACGCCTCGCGCGCCGGGCCGACTCGAATGATCAGCGCCATCGTTGGGTCCATGATCGATGAGCAGAAAAGCCTGTCCGCCCTCTATAGCGCCTGTCGTGCATCACGTCGCTACATGCGATCCGGTTGCGACCTGTTGTTTCAGCCGTGGCAGGCGGGGTGGCGGCGCGGTGGATCGTCTGCTAGGCGGGGTTGCAACCTAGCGTCCACGCGTATCAGGCGAGCGACATGCGCCGGTTCATCCTTCCTCTCACCGTTCTCGCGGCAACGCTCGTTCTGCTCGGGCTCGGCACCTGGCAGATGCAGCGTCTTGCCTGGAAGGAGGCGCTGATTGCCGAGCGCGAGGCCGGGCTCGGCCGGGCGCCGGCAGCGCTGCCGGAGAGCTTCGAGACGACGGAAGAGGCCAAGGCGTTCGATTTCCGCAAGGTCAGCGTCACCGGCGTGTTTCGCCATGACCTCGAGCAGCTGTTCGGCGTGCAGGCCAGAGACAACGTGCTCGGCCACCACATCCTGACACCTCTTGTCCAGGCTGATGGCCTCGCCATCCTGGTGGATCGGGGGTGGGTGCCGGCGGACAAGGTGCATCCGGCATCCCGGCCGAAGGGGCAGGTGGAAGGTGAGGTGACGGTGAACGGCATCGCGCGCTACCGGGCGGACGATCGACCAGGCGCGTTTACGCCGGACAACGATCCCGCGGCCGGGCAGTGGTATGCCTACGATCTGGACGCGATGGCCGAGGCGGTCGACATGCCGCTGTCGCCGATCGTGGTCGAGGCGGACGACACGCCTGTTCCGGGCGGGCTGCCGATCGGCGGGCAGACGCAGATCACGCTGGTCAACAACCATCTGCAATACGCGATCACCTGGTACGGGCTGGCAGCCGGGCTGATCGGCGTCTATATCGTCTTTCGACGCCACCGGGCGCAGCCCGGTTCGGGGACTTGACCGGCCGAAATCGAGAGAACCATGAGCAGGCTTCGCAGCATCACCGGCGTTACGATCATCCTGACCTTCCTGCTGATCCTGCTCGGCGCCTGGGTGCGTGCGACCAATTCGGGACTGTCCTGCCCGGACTGGCCGACCTGCTACGGCTACTGGGTGCCGCTGCCCGGCAGCATTCCCGCCGATGCCGGCTATGCCTATTACCAGGTGATGCTGGAATGGGTGCACCGGCTGATCGCGGGCGTGCTGGTCGGGCCGCTGGTGCTGATCATCGCGCTGTGCTGCTGGCGCGCGCGTGGCGTGGCGGGCGAGCTTCCGGCCTTCGGCGCGGCGCTGGTGGTCCTGCTGCTGGTCCAGGTGTCCCTCGGCGCGGTCACCGTGCTCGATCAGAACAGCCCCTGGTCGGTCGCGGTGCACAAGACGACGGCGCTTCTTCTGTTCGCCACGCTCTGGATGATTGTCGAGCGTGCCGCCGACAGGAGGATCGCGCTGGGCACGCCCGGCCTAAGGCTGCACGCGCTCGTTGGCTGGCTGCTGCTGCTCGCCACCATCGCGGCGGCCGCTGTCATGAGCAAGAGCGGGGCGTCGCTCGCCTGCGCCTCGCCCTTTCTCTGCAATGACAGCCTGCTGCCCGACTTCGACGATCCGCTCGAACGCCTGCATATGATCCACCGCCTGCTCGCCTATACCAGCTTCGTGGTGCTCGCTCTTCTCGGCTGGCGGGTCAGGCGGGAGGAGCGGCTGCGCGGGCTCGATCGCGCGATCGGGCTGCTCTTGATCGTGCAGATCGCGCTCGGCATGCTGACCGTGTTCTTCGAGGTGCCGATCTGGCTGGCACTCCTGCATCAGGCCAACGGCATTCTGCTGTTCGCCAAGGTCTCCTGGCTGCTCGCCCGTATCCTGCAGGCGCAAGCCGCCGAGAGCGGCGAGACCGGCAGCATTCGCACGTCCGCCCCGTCCCCTACCGCTTGACGAGACCTTCATGACCGACGCCTACCAGACCCTCGAAACGCGCGCCAAGCGCATCGACGACATCCACGGCGCGCTCGCGATCCTCGGCTGGGACGCGCAGACCATGATGCCCAAGGGCGGCAGCGAGGCGCGTGGCGAGCAGATCGCGACGCTCTCGGCGATGGCGCACGAGATCGCGACGGCCGACGATCTGCCGGATCTTCTCGACGAAGCCGAGGCCGCCGCGGCCTCGCTCGACGCCTGGCAGGCCGCCAATCTGAAGAAGATGCGCCTGGAGCAGCGCCGGGCGGCGGCAATCGATCCGGCGCTGGTGACCGCCATGGCCAGGGCGACCAACCGCGCCGAGATGACCTGGCGGGATTCTCGCGCAAACGCTGATTTCGCGACTCTGCTTCCGGACCTCGACGAGGTCTTCCGGCTGACGCGCGAGAAGGCGGCGAGCTACGCCCGGGCGTTCGATCTGGAGCCCTATGACGCCCTGCTCGACGGTTTCGAACTCGGGCTTCGACGCACGGCGATCGACCCGATCTTCGATCGCCTCGCCGGGTTTCTTCCGGATTTTCTGGACAATGTTCTGGCCCGTCAAAAGAAACCGATGCCGATTGAGGGGCATTTTCCAGCGGCGGCGCAAAAGGCGCTGGGCCAGCGTCTGATGGCGGCGCTCGGCTTTGACTTCGATCACGGCCGGCTGGATGAGAGCCAGCATCCGTTTTGGGCGGTCTGGGACGATCGCAGTGCACACCACCCGCGACGAGGCGGAAGTGGCCTCGGCTGATGGGCGTGCTGCACGAGACCGGGCACGCGCTCTACGAGGCGGGGCCGCCCGGGCGCAGCCTGGCGGCCAGCCGGTCGGCTTCGTCGCTCGGCATGGTGGTGCATGAAAGCCAGTCCCTGCTGGTCGAGATGCAGGTCTGCCGCTCCAAGGATTTTTGAGTTATCTTCGCCGCTGCTCGCCGCGCGCAGGTTCGGGCGAACGCGGCGTTCGATCCGGGCAATCTCTATCTGGATGCGATCTGGGTGGAGCGCGCGGCTTCATCCGGGTGGATGCCGACGAGACCATCATCCGCTGCACATCATCCTTGCGCTACCGGCTGGAGCAGGCGCGGCTCAGGCGATCTTGCGCTCGAGGACCTGCCGCTCGCCTGGGAACGACGGCATGGCCGACCTCCGGCATCGCCGGGACATCGCCAAAGGCCGTCTCCCAGGACATATTGGCCGGGCGGCCATCGGCTTCACTTCCCGCTACACGCTGGGCGCGATCACGGGCAGGTTGTTCGTAGCATCCGCGGCGCGCTGCCGGATATCGAGCAGATCGCCAAGGGCGAGTTTTCGGCGCTGATCGGCTGGTTGCGCTCCCCATGTTCACGAGCGCGGCTCGACGGTCGACATGCAGACCCTGCCGCCGACGCGACCGGCAGCCCGCTCACCCTCGATCCCTACCTCGCCCATCTGGAAACTGCCGAAGGCCCTGGTGATTGACGCCACCGATTACGAAGTGATTGCGATCTGGAGCCGATCGCCATCATCCCCGATCTCCCCGATCTCCTCGGGCGGCCGCGGAGCCACGTGACAGCGGTCGGATTTTCCGCCGAGCGTTAGGCCTTCGTTAACCCATCGACGGTATGATGCTTCTTGGTCCACGCGATCCTGGGAATCCGCCCGCCCGCCGAAGGAGATTGCGCTGGGCTCGGAGTCCCAGGATCGCATGGACCAGCGAGACAGGGTAGGAGTATCGCGGTGCCGGGTTAAGAAGTGATGAAGATGACGAAGCCTCTCCAGAGCGGATCGCGATGAGACGGGATCGGGATGCACGCGCGATCTCACTGTTTCGCTGCATGTCCTGATCGATCAGCTGTTTGCACCTGACCGGGAAAAGCTCCAGGCACGGATCAAGACGACGGGGCGGCAGTATGACGGGCCAGCGCCTGCTCGACCCAGTCCAGGCGATCCTGGCCGAAATGCATCTCGTCACCGACGAGCATGGTGGGCAGGCCGAAGATGCCGCGTTCCGCCGCCTCGTCGGTGACCTCGATCAGCCGCTGCTTGATGTCGGCGGTCTGGATGGCGGCAGCGATCGCATCGGCGTCGAAGCCGCCTTCGCGCAGCGTGGCCATGATCACCTTCGGATCGTTCAGATTGCGCCCGTTCACCCAGCAGGCTTCGAACATCACTCGGTCATAGTCCTGGAGCCGCCCCTGCTCGGCCGCCCAGATCGCGCCGCGCATCAGCGGCAGGGAATTGATGATGAAATAGGGGTTCTTTTCGAAGGGCACGCCGTAGCGCTCGGCGTAGCGCGCCATGTCCTTGAAGAACCATGCGCCCTTGGCCTCGACCGTGGCCGGCGAACGATTGCCGGTGATCTTGAACAGACCGCCGATCAGGATCGGCCGGTGGTCGATCCCGGCGCCGTGGCGCGCGCAGATCGCCGGGAGCTGGGTCCAGGCGAGATAGGAAGCGGGACTGCCGTAGTCGTAATAGAAGGTCACGTCCGTCATTGCTGCCTCCGTCAAGCCTTGGGCGCACCGCCGAGGTCGATCAGCATCTTGCCGAAATTGCCGCCCTGCAGCAGGTCGATCAGCGCCGCCGGCGCGTTGTCGAAGCCCTCCCGGATGTCCTCGCGATAGCGGATCTTGCCGTCCCTGATCCAGCCGCCGACGTCGCGCAGAAAATCCGCCATCAGAAAATCGTAGTCGAACACGATGAAGCCCTGGATGCGCAGGCGCTTCACCAGGATGGCGCGCATCAGCTTCGGCGTCGGGTCGGGGACCGTCGGGATCTCGGTGACGTTGTACCAGTGGATCAGGCCGCAGACCGGGATTCTCGCGAACTGATTGAGAAGCGGCAGGACCGTGTCGAACACCGGCCCGCCGACATTCTCCCAATAGATGTCGATGCCGGCGGGGCAGGCGGTCTTCAGCCTCTCGGCGAAATCCGGGGCTCTGTGGTTGACGGCGTCGTCGAAGCCGAGCTCGTCCTTGATATAGGCGCATTTGTCGTTGCCGCCGGCGATGCCGACCACACGGCAGCCCTTGATCCTGGCGATCTGCCCGACCACGGCGCCGACCGCGCCCGAGGCTGCGGCCACCACCAGGGTCTCGCCGGCTTTCGGCTGGCCGATCTGGGTCAGGCCGCCATAGGCGGTCTGGCCGGGCATGCCGAGCACGCCGAGGGCGGTGGAGACGGGCGCGATCGCGGGATCGACCTTCCTTGCCTGGTCCGCCTTGAGCCGAAAAAACTCCTGCCAGCCGCCATAGCCGACCACGATGTCGCCCTCTTTGAGCCCCGGCGCGCGCGAGGCGATCACCTCGCCGACCGTGCCGCCATCCATGACCCCGCCGATCGGCACCGGCGGCGTGTAGGAGGGCGCGTCGTTCATGCGGCCGCGCATGTAGGGATCGAGCGAGAGATAGCGCGTCTTCGCCACGATCTCGCCATCCGCCGGTTCCGGTATGTCGGTCTCTTCCAGCCGAAACGCATCCGCCGTCGGCAATCCCTTCGGCCGGTGCGCGAGAACGAAGCGCCGATTTCTCTGGCTGGTCATAAAAAGAACTCCTTCAAGTCAAGGCCGGCCAAGTCAAGGCCGGCGGCCCTGCCGCCCTGTCGCCCCGTCACCAGGTTTCGCCGTAGGGGCGGAGCTCGACCAGGAAGGACCAGGTGGAGGGGTCCTGATGGGCGGTGTGGTACATCTCTTCGGCGATCGCTTTCGGCTTGGCGAAGAAGTCGTCCGGCTTGTCTGGGGCGAGATGCGGGCGGGTGCGCGGCGTGTCGATCATGGCGTCGATCACGAAATAGGCGACATGGATGCCCTTCGGGCCGAATTCGCGCGCGATCGATTCGGCGAGGATGCGCTGGGCGGCCTTGGTCGAGGCGAAGAAGCCCCAATTGGTCTTTCCGCGCGTGGCCGAGGTGTTGCCGGTCACCAGGATCGCCCCTCTGCCCGCTTCGAGCATGTCCGGCAGGGTCTCTCGCGCGAGGTAGAGAAGGGCGGTGGTGTTGACCCGAAAATTCTTTTCCAGATCCTCGGGATCGAGCTCGAGGATCGAGCCGCGCACGCTTCTCGCCGCGTTGTGCACCACCACCGATGGTGGGCCGAGGCGCTCGCGCACCTCAGCGACGGTGGCGACCAGGGCGTCGAGATCGCCGATGTCGCAGGGAAAGGCGGTGGCGCCGTCGATCGCCTGTTCGAGGTCGGCCAGACGCGCCCTGTCCCGGGCGAGCATGGCGACCTGATAGCCGCCGGCGGCGAAGCGTCGCGCGATTTCGGCGCCGGTCCCCTTGTCCGGGCCGACGCCGGTGACCAGGCAGACCGGCTGGCTCACGCCGCCGCACTCGGCCGTGCCGCGATCTGGTCGTACCACCGCTTGACGTTGGCGCAGTCCTCGGGTGGCGCGTAGTCGGCGCGCTTGGCGAAATCGATGGTGACGTAGACCGTGATGTCGGCGACCGAGAAGCTGTCGCCGGCGACGAAGGGACTGCCGGCGAGATGCGCATCGAGATAGTGCATGAACCGGTCCAGCGTGCTCCGCCCGCGTGCGGCGAGTTCCGGGATCTGCGGCACGCCGCTCGGCAGGCCGGCCAGAGCGCGATCCTTGAAGGCCGGCAGGCTGTTGCGCACGAGGTTCGCGGCGGAGCTGTAGCAGTCGGCCTCGGCGTGGCGGTTCCACATCTCGATCAATGCCTTTTCCTTGGGATCACGGCCGAACAAGGGCGGTTCCGGCTGGATCTCCTCGATATAGCGGCAGATGGCCACGGATTCAGCGATGCAGGTGCCGTCGTCCAGTTCGAGCACCGGCACGATGCAGCGCGGGCTGACCTTCTTGAAGTCCTCGTTGAACTGCTCGAGCTCGCGCGTGTTGATCTGCACCGAGGGGATCTCCATGCCCTTCTCGGCAAGAAACATGTTCACCCGTCTCGGGTTGGGCGCGAGCTTGAAGTCGTAGAGTTTCACCGGTTCTGCTCCCTGGTTCATCGCCTGCCTGATGCAGGTTGCCCAGGGGCGATGACCGCTGTCAAGCAGCCCCGCCCGGGCGCGCTACGATCGGCCGTGAGCGCGCAGCAGCTGCTTCATGTGAAAGGCGGCGTGCGGCTCGACATAGCGATGCTGCCGGCCGACCGGGCAGGCGATGCGGGCAAGGCAGCCTCCCTCGCGGCAGGCGTTGTCGGGGCTCGCGACATGGTCCAGGCAGCGCTGGAAATCATAGCCCCGGTCGGTGAAGGCGCCCACCGGGCAGGCGGTGAGGCAGGGCCGATCGGCGCAGCGCTCGCAAGGGTGCGCCGCCGAACTGTCCGCCGGGTCGATCGGCCGATCGCTCAGCAGGGCGGCGCGAAAGGCGAGCCAGAGGCCGTGATCGGAGTGAATGGTGAGACCGATCGGCGAGGAGAACAGGCGGCCGGTGCGTTTTGCCCATTGAATGAAGGGATGGTAGGGCGGGCCATTGAACGGATAGACTGCCTCCAGGCCGGCATCCGCGGCGATCCTGCCGACCGTTTCTTCGGTCCAGCGATCGAGCGTGAGCCCGGGAGTGTTCTGTCGTGCCGCGTCGAAAAACGGCCAGATCGCCGAGCCGACATTGCCGATCAGGGCAAGCGCACGCGGCTGGCGGGCGCGATCCGGGAAGACGCGTTCCTGCATCTCCAAGTTGAAAGATCCGAGTAATTCCAGGCCCGTAGCGCGCAAACTTGATGTGAGGGCCGAGAAACGGACCGGCGAGTTCGGATTGTTTCGATGCATGTGAACCAGACCACAGCCAGGGGGGACAATAAATGAAATGATCGTGCACCTGACGATGGTGCAGGCAACGAATTGTTAACTGCTTTTCATTATGAATAAGAAGTAATGTTTAACATGTTGGCAGCGCTTAATGTTCATGCAATGTCTAGGTCATCCTGGAACGGTTCGAATCTTACATGCCAACGCAGCAGCTTGCTCCCGGCGAACGCAGCGCGCTGGTCGAGCGGCCATAGGCTGAAAGGGGACGATGATGGACTATGATCGGTTTTTCAAGGAGGCGGTCGACCAGATCAGGCAGGAGGGCCGCTACCGCGTCTTTGCCGATCTCGCCCGTGAATGCGGTCGTTTCCCCCATGCGCGCTATATCGATGCGGACGGCCAGCCGAAAGCGGTGACCATCTGGTGCTCGAACGACTATCTCGGCATGGGCCAGCACCCCGTGGTGGTCGAGGCGGCGACCGCGGCGCTCGAAGGCTACGGCACGGGTGCTGGCGGCACGCGCAATATTTCCGGCACCACCCACCTGCATGTGCTGCTGGAGCAGGAGCTCGCGGCACTGCATCAGCGCGAGGCGGCGCTGGTGATGACCTCGGGCTATGTCGCCAACGAGGCCGCGATCTCGACCATCGCCAAGCTGCTCCCGGGCTGCCTGATCCTCTCGGACGAGAAGAACCACGCCTCGATGATCCACGGCATTCGCGACAGCCGCTGCGAGAAGGTGATTTTTCGCCATAACGACCTGGAGCATCTCGAACAGCTCCTGAAAGCCGCCGATCCCGGCCGTCCCAAGCTGATCGCCTTCGAGTCGGTCTATTCGATGGATGGCGATTTCGGGCTGATCGAGGAGATCTGCGACCTTGCGGAGGCCTATCACGCGCTGACCTATCTCGACGAGGTCCATGCGGTTGGCATGTACGGCCCGACGGGCGCCGGCGTCGCCGAGCAGCTCGGCGTGATGCATCGGCCGACCGTGATCCAGGGCACGCTCGCCAAGGCCTATGGCTGCATGGGCGGCTACATCGCCGCCAAGGCCGACATCGTCGACGCGATCCGGTCGATCGCCTCCAGCTTCATCTTCACCACCTCGCTCGCGCCTGCGGTGGTCGGCGGCGCACTCGCGAGCGTGCGTCATCTGCGTGAAGAGGGCGGCGCCACCCGCGCCAGCCATCAGGAGCGTGCGGCAACGCTGAAACGCCGGCTCAAGGCCGCGGGCCTTCCGGTGATGGACAATCCCTCCCACATCGTGCCGGTCTGGGTGGGCGATCCCGTGCTGTGCAAGCAGGCCTCCGACAGGCTGCTCGCCGAGCACGGCATCTACATCCAGCCGATCAACTACCCGACCGTGCCCAAAGGCAGCGAGCGGCTGCGCATCACGCCGACGCCGCTGCATGACGACGGCCTCATGGACCGGCTGATCAGCGCGCTCCAGACCGTCTGGCGGGATCTGGAACTGGAAAGCAGGGCTGCGGCTTGAGGGCGTGTCTGATGGCGCTGTTCAGTCCTCGTGAGCAGCGCAGACACCCGTGACGATATGGCGACAGTTCTCAGCATAAGGCCTGGCCTGCAGCCAAATTAACTTCGAAAGAAAATCCAGATATTTTTTCGGAAAATTCTAGGTAAGATTATCATTTTCTGGTGATCTTCCTTGGTTTCCCGGCATCTGGTCTTCACCTATGCAGAAAAGATGGGGCTGCCCTGCAAGAAGTTGCGTTCTGATGTCCGCTGCTCGCCGCTATATGCTGATCGTCGGGGATGGCGTCGGGTTGAAAAGCCGGGCGGGCATGTCCCCGAAGGTTGCTTTGACCACGCCCATCCCGCCCTTCGACGAGAGGAGTGGGCAATGGAGCTTGAGCAGAGCGCAGAATCTGGAAGGTCGCCCATCGACCGGGCGAGCGGTCCGCATGCATCGGCGTCCGGCCAGGACGGGTCGTTCCGGCGCGTCTACTGGTTCGAGCGGGAGGCCGTCTTGCAGCACCTGCTCCGGCTCAGCCCCGATGATCGCAATCTGCGCTTCAGCGGCGGGGTGAGCGATGGCCGGCTGCGTGATTACTGCGACAGCATCGATTGGCGCCGGGACAGCATTCTCGGCTATTGGGTGGACAAGGAGCTGCGCGGGATCGGCGAGCTGAGGCCGCTCGGCGATGCCTGGTTCGGCGATGCCGAGGTCGCCCTTTCGGTCGAGCAGCCGTGGCGCAACCATGATATCGGCACCGAGCTCCTGCGGCGCATCGCCATCATCGCACGCAACCGGCTGATCGGCTCGCTGCATCTGGTCTGCCTGCCGCGCAATGGCAGCATGATTCACCTCGTGCGTAAGTTGAACGCCGACCTGCGCTTCGATCCGTCCGAGGCCAAGGCCACCCTGGCTCTGGCCACACCCACCCAGCTCACGTTGCTGCTCGAACTGCTGGATGAAGCGAGCGGCTTTTTCGGTGCCATCCGGCAGACGCCGGAGGCTGCCTGATGCCATGTTGCGGCTACGGCGCTTTCGGCACCGCGAGCAGCGAGCGGTCATAGGCGACCAGTTCCACGGTGTTGCCCTCGGGATCGGTCGCGAAGATGCCGCGCCAGCCGATCCAGTCGAAGATCTGCTCCCGATAGGCGATGCCGTGTCGCTCGTACCAGCGCATCACCGCTTCCTGCTCGGCAAAGGGCAGGCTGAGCGCCAGATGATGGAGCGACGAGCGGGCACCGGCAAGCGGCGCTTCGGCGCTCTGCGGATGCAGCTCGCGCCGCCCGGCCTGGTGGTGGAAGAGGGCGAGTACGGCGGTATGGCCGCCGAACCCCTCCGCGATCTTGAAGAAGATGATGCCGTCCCGATGGTCGCCGCTCAGATGGTCGAGACCGATGATGTCCCGGTAGAACGCGGCCATGGCTTCGAGATCGGCGCAGCGGATCGCGATCTCGCCGAGCGCCCGGGCCCTGAACCCGCGTTCGGTCGCGTCAGCCGTCATTCGGCCACCATTGTCCATCGATCACCACGCCGTCGCAGAACAGGCGGCGATTGCCGGTCACCGGCTTTCCGGTGGAATCGATATAGTCATAAGCGCCCTCGCGCAGTTCCAGAACGCTGGCGTCTCCGACCGTGCCCGACGTGAGCGTGCCCAGCTCCGGACGCCTGATCGCGTCCGCCGGCGCCACCGTCGCAGCGCGGATGACATCGGGAAGCGGCATGTCCAGACAGACGAATTTCGAGAGCGTCACCAGGAGGTCATAGGCAGGACCATGGACGCAGAGGCTGTGCACGTCGCTCGAGATGACGTCGGGCATGAAGCCTTCGCGCATCATCGCCTGCGCGGTGTCGTAGCTGAACGAGCCCATGCCATGGCCGATGTCGAAGATCACGCCGCGCTCGCGCGCCGCCAGCACCTCCGCCTTGATCCGGCGCTCGGAGATGATCGGCGCGTTGGGGAAGGGGCGAAAGCAGTGGGTCAGGATGTCGCCCTGCTTCATGGTGGGCACGACGTCGGCATGGGTCGGCGGCGGCAGGTCGAGATGGGTCATCACCGGCAGCGACAGCTCCTCGCCGGCGATGCGCGCGAGACCGTAGGGGGCGGCATCGGCACCGCTCGCCACCTTGCCGACGCGCACCTTGACGCCGACGGTGAGATCCAGGTGGTCGCGCGCCACCCGGACAACCTCGGCCGGATCGCAAAGCCGGATGTCGTCGCATTCGCCGACCATGACCTTGGCGCTGAACGCGTAGATGCCAGCGAAGGAGATGTTGAGAAAGGCGAGGATGCGAGCACGGCTATGCTCGATCACATGACGTCGGAATCCCAAAAAGTTCGCAGGCCCCGCCGTCCCAGCGTCGACGAAGGTGGTGGTGCCGGCGCGGCGCGCGATGCTGTCCGCCTCGATGCCGATCGAGGTGCCGCCCCAGTAGACATGGGTGTGCAGATCGATCAGACCCGGCGTGACGATCCTGTCGCTGGCGTCGATCAATGCCTTGGCATTGTCCGGCGCGATGTCGTCGTCGATGCGCAGCACCTTGCCGTCGGCGAACGCCACATCCGCCTTGCGATCGATGCCCTGTCCGGGATCGATCACCCGCCCGCCTTTGATCAGAATGTCCACCCGCTCGTCCCCATTCGCTATTTCACAGCCTTTGATCCTGGTTCAGGCGCTCCGGGGCGGCAAGCCCGGTCGGATCAGAAAGAACCGATGGCGGCGTCATCCGCTTGCCCCGGCGGCCGGCGGATCGGACGGTCGGGCAGGGAGCAGGCCTGGCCCCACGGAGCTTCGTGACACCCTGTGTCCTGGCGACCAATCTTCTGGAGAAGGTTGCCCATCAACGAAATGTTAACCCGCCACGTGCACACTCATGACCGGGTCCATGCGACCCTGGGAATCCGCCTGCAGGTGCTGGAGTCGCTAGGCATGGAGTTCCAGGATCGCATGGACCTGAGATGACGGAGAGTATGGCTAAAAGCTTAACGTTTCGTTTGCGGGCGTGGGAAAGACGCCTGACGAAGGACCATCGCAATCTGGTGGTGCTTTCGAAACGAATGACTCCACCGACCCTACTGAGCATATGGCTGCATGCCGCCGATCATGGCGACGAAGGCGGGAATCAAATGAAGTGGACATCCCCCTAGACGGCGTCGCGCAGCTTGACGCAATCTCGAATCAGGAGATGGTTGTCGAGGAAATGGTGAAGCCAGCGATCGGAGCCTTCGGCATAGCGTTCATAGCCGGCGAGATGCGCCTCCCGCGGCTGCGCGCCCTTGAGTTCAAGCTCGACCAGACGCGCCGCTCCTTGATCCGACGTCGACCAGCGGTCGATCATCTGAGACGTCATCTCCGGATGAAATTCGATGCCGTAGACCCTGTTGCCATAGCGAAAGGCCTGGCCGGGAAAAGCGTCGTTTTCGGCGAGGTGAACCGCGCCCTCAGGGATCTCGAAGGTTTCCGAATGCCACTGATAGAAGGTGGTCGGTTCCTTCAGAAAGCCCGAGCCGACGCCGGTCGGACGGACCTCGACATAGCCGATCTCCACCAGGCCATCGGGATGCGGGCCGACCCTGGCGCCGAGCACGCGCGCGATCTCCTGACCGCCGAGGCAGACGCCGAGAAGCGGGCAGTCGCTCGGGAGCGCCCGCCGCTCCAGCCAGTCGAGCTCGGCCCTGATCCCATCGAGATGATCGTCATTGGCGCTCATCGGCCCGCCGAAGACCACGGCGGCGGCATAGGCGTCCAGATCTTCGGGCAGCGCATCGCCGAGATTGGGACAGCGGCGGTCGAGAGCGTAGCCGCGATCGGTGAGAAAATCGCCGATCTTGCCGGGGGTCGAATGTTCCTGATGGACGACGACGAGAACTTGGTCGGGCATGACGCTCAGCTTCTTTGGAGAGAATTGGTATGCAAGGTCTGTGTACCGTAAGTGGGGTGGCAGAGGCCAGTCCGCATCGTCCTGAGCCATCGATGACGGCCTGTTCGCCGCCTGGCGATCCGACCTCACCGTTCTGGCGATGGATCGACGCGACGAGGCGAGAACGCCGCAGTGTCGGTAGTGCATTTTGGGGCAGGAGGCAGGGATCGTGAGCTTACGTCAGGCGCGAGCGGGGCTGAAGGTCGAGACGGCGGGGCAGGGGTTCTACGACATCACCGACCGGATCCGGACCTTCGTCACCGAGCAGGGGATCGACATTGGCTTGCTGACCGTCTTCCTGCATCACACATCCGCCTCCCTCATGATCCAGGAAAATGCCGACCCGACCGTCCAGGACGATTTCCTGAGCTTCTTCAAACGCCTGGTGCCTGAAGACGGGCGCTCGTACCGCCACGGCTACGAAGGCCCGGACGACATGCCCGCCCATATCAGGACCGCGCTGACCACCGTGCATCTCGGCATCCCCGTCACCGGCGGCCAGCCCGATCTCGGCACCTGGCAGGGCGTTTTCCTGGTGGAGCACCGCTACCGTCCGTATTGCCGCCATGTCACGCTGCATCTGATCGGCGAGTAGGCGGCGGACGCGCTGCCTTGCAGGCATCAGGATGGCGGGACCAGCCGGGCGGCGTCCCGATCCCAGCGCCAGAGCGTTCCTCCGGCGATGGGGGTGCCGCCGAGCCAGCGGTCGATGCTGTTGATGGCGGCATGATCCTTGCGTGCGGAGAGAACCTCGCGGCCGGCATCGGTCAGCTCGAGGCGGGCATCGAGATAGGCTTGCCGGCTCTCCTCGGCCATTGACGAGCGAAAGCGGCAGGGCAGGCCACGGACCAGTGGCACGGTCGCGAACGCCAGCTCCTCCAGACTGCGCCAGAAGCTGAGATCGCCCATGAAGGCGGCCTCTTCCATGGTCTGCACCGCGCCGAACAGCTGCTTGGGAGCGAGGCCCTCACGGTCGATGCACAAAAGGGCCTGATGCTGGGTCCTGGAAAGGCCGTTCGCCGAGGACGGCAGCTCCTCGAACAGGCGTCGCAGGGCGGCCTGCATGCGGGGCAGGGGGCCGAGGTCCTGCTGGAGAAAGGCGGCGAGATCGATCGGGGCCGGCTTTCGAAAAGCCCGGAACAGAGTATCGGCAAGCGCCAACTGCACCCCCGACAGCGGCGCGCGCGATGCCTCGAGACGGCGGAGTTCCTCGGCGGTCTGTCTCGCCAGATGGTCGTTGGCCTGGATCAGATGCACCGGCGCCGAGCGTTTCTCTCCATGGAAGAAGGAAAGGATCTGAGGCAGTTGCAACTGATCATAGAGATCATGCTCGAACCAGAGCGTGACCTGATCGAAGCCTGCATGGTCGCCGAGCATCCGGTCCCGCTGCGCGCAGTCCTCCCCGATGGTTTCCAAGGGCTGATCGGAAGCGGCCGCGAGAAAGGCGGCGCGAATGCTCGAGAGCGCCTCCAGATCATGGGCGTGGCCCTTCGACGTCTCCGGCACGGGACCCTCATGCAGGACATCCCGCCAGGGCAGGATCACGGCCTCGCAGCCGGCGCGGCGCAGGAGATCAGCCGCCAGGTCGCCATTGGTGATGATCAGCGCGCTCATGGTCTGGCCTCGCTCCGTCGCGCGGACGACACGGTCGCGTCGCCGAAGGTGCGCCGCCTGAGCCCGCTGCGGCAAACGATGGCTGGACCCGCGGCGCCGGGCTGACTACATAGCAGAGGCATAGCGCCCGGCGGCGGTGGTATCGTGCGCGCCTCTTCGAGCCAGGTGATCGTCACGCTGAGGGCCGGGCTGACAATCGGTGGGGTCATTTGAGTGCTGCCTAAAGATCATCAGCGTAGACCAGGGCGAGGCCGGTTGCCATGGCGATGACGCCGGCCTGGCTGATCGATCGTCTCGGCATGCATCCGCATCCGGAAGGCGGTCACTATGTCGAGACCTTTCGCGACGCGCCGGAAAGCGGCGCGCGCGGTGCCGTGACCTGCATCCATTTTCTCCTGCAGGCGGGCGAGGTCTCGGCCTGGCACCGGATCGATGCCACCGAGATCTGGCACTTCGCCGCGGGCGATCCGCTGGTGCTGACCCTCTCCGCGGACGGCCATGACGCCGAGGCGAAGCATCTGGGGGTGGATCTCGCTGCCGGCCAGAGCCCTCATATCGTGCTCCCGCCCGCCTGCTGGCAGACGGCGGAGACCCTCGGCCGTTGGAGCCTTGTGAGCTGCATCGTGGCGCCTGCCTTCGCTTTCGATGGGTTCGAGATGGCGCCGCCGGGCTGGCGTCCGACGCCGCGGCCGGCCGCAGGCCAGGTCGGCTTGCCTGCGCAAGGCTCCACCTGATGGCGCGATGGCCGAAAGCGCTCTCTTGCGGCGCCCTGCTGCTGCTGGCTGCCTGCGCGGGGGCATCGGACGAGGATCCGCGTCTGACCTCGGCGATCAGGGGCTACTATGCGGCCCACGCCACCGAGGAGCAGGGCGCCTGCCGCAGCCCGAAGATCGACAGCATTCAGGATCGGCATGTGCTGGAGCGCTCGGCCGAGGGCGGCGAGGTGATGCTGGTGCGCTACAGCTATTTCGACCGGCATGCCGATATGGATGCGGACTGGAGCCGGCTGGTCTATCTGAGCCAGCCCTGCGGCGGCATCGCCGAGCGGCGATTCGAGATCATCCGCGGCGCCACAGGCTACCAGGTGACCGGGATGAGCGGTGAACGCCGCGACGGGGAGGGGCGGCGCTGACCATGGCCGAGGATCTGTACAGCGTGCTCGGAGTCTCGCGTCAGGCGAGCCAGGACGACATCAAGCGCCGCTACCGCAAGCTCGCCAAGGAACTGCATCCCGACCTCAATCCCGGCAACGACGCCGTGGCCGAGCGCTTCAAGAAGGTCAGCGCGGCGCACGCCATCCTGTCCGATCCGCGAAAGCGCGCGAGCTACGATCTCGGCGAGATCGACGCCGACGGACAGGCGCGTCAGCGCTACGCCCATTACGGCAATGGCGCCGGTACCGCTGGCGGGTTTGACGAGTCCATCCTGGAAGGCCTGTTTTCCGAGATGTTCGGCCGGGGGGCGGGGCGCGGCTTTCGCCCTGCCACGCGCGGCGAGGATGCCAGCTACACGCTGACCATCGAATTTCTCGAAGCGGCCAAAGGTGCCAAGAAGCGGGTCGTCATGGGCGACGGCAAGACGCTCGACATCGCAATTCCGGCGGGCATCGAGGATGGCCAGACGCTTCGCCTGCGCGGCAAGGGCCGGCCCGGCACGCGCGGCGGAGCGTCTGGCGATGCCATGGTCGAGATCCAGATCCGGCCGCATCCGATGTTCGAGCGTCGTGGCCGCGACATCCATATCGAGCTTCCGGTCACCCTCGGCGAGGCCGTGCTCGGCGCCAGGATCGACGTCCCCACCATCGACGGCCCGGTCACCATGACCGTGCCCAAGGGCTCGAACAGCGGGACCATGCTGCGCCTCAAGGAAAGAGGTATCGGTGGCCCGAACGGCGGTGCGCGCGGCAACCAGTATGTCCGCCTCAGCCTCGCGCTGCCGCCTTCGACCGACGAGGCGTTCGATAGCTTCCTCGAACGCTGGTCCGCCGACCACCCCTACAACCCCCGCAAGAATCTGCCCGGCGGCTGACGCCTGCGCGCACATCCTCCGCAGTCAAAAGGACGAATCTCCTCGGCAACGACTTGACGCCCCACCATTTCCCCCTTAGCTAATCA
>JAWKVM010000031.1:0-114610 GCA_041398025.1 Alphaproteobacteria bacterium | reverse complement strand
GTTCATCGAGCATCTGCAGACGTCGCTCAGTCAGGGCGAAAAGATCAGTCTGCCGGGCGTCGGTCAATTCGAGATCGCCGAGCGTGCTGCGCGCCAGGGACGTAATCCGCAGACCGGCGAGACGATTTCCATTCCGGCGAGCAAGGCGGTGAAGTTCAAGGCCGGCAAGGCGCTGAAAGACGCGGTCAATGGCTGAGCTCGAACAGGGCCGGGCCAGCAACCAGGAAATCTCCGTGCTCACGGCCGAAATCGTCGGCGCCTATGTCGCCCACCATAAGGTGGCGGCGACCGATCTGCCGGACCTGATCACCACGGTCGGCAGGGAGCTTGCCGGTCTCGGCCAGGCGCCGGCCGAGCCGAAAGACGAAAAGCCGAAGCCCGCGGTCCCGATCAAGCGCTCGGTGCGGCCGGACGACATCGTCTGCCTGATCTGCGGTAAGCCGCAAAAGATGCTGAAGCGCCATCTCGCCACCCGGCACGAGCTTGCGCCCGATGCCTATCGTGCGATGTTCGGTCTTAGGGACGACTATCCGCTAGTGGCGCCGGCCTATGCCGCGCAGCGCTCGGCGCTCGCCAAGAAGATCGGGCTTGGCCGCAAACCGGAGCCACCGAAACCGGCGAAAGCGCCTCGGAAGAGGGCGGCGAAAAAGCCCGCCGCCAAAACGCGCAAAGCGTAGAGCGAGCAGGGCAGTGGCTTCGAACCCGCCCGTAACCCATTCCGGATTCAGGTGTGCAGCCTCCGGCGCATACTATCGCTGCCGCTATTCCTTGTAGCGGAAGGTGTCGTGGCAGTTGCTGCAGCCATCTCGGCCGAGCGCGCCGACCTGCTCGCGGAGCGTGGCGGCGTCGCCGCCCTCGGCGACGGTCACCATTTTGGCACTTTCATCTTGCAGGGATGTCACCGCGTTCTCGAAATCCGCCCAGCGCTCCCAGATCGCCGGCAGCGCGTTGGTCTTCTTGTCGACCTCATAGCCGGATCCCTCGGGAAAGAGGCGAAGCAGGTTCTGGCTCATCTCGTTGATCGCGCGCGCATGAAGGACAGCCTCATCGGTGAAGCTGACTTCGCCCTTGGCCATGGCGCCGAGTGCTCCCATATGGCCGCCGATCGCGGTCATCGTGGCTTTGCGGTACTTGATCAGATTGCCCGGCTCGTCGGCTGCTGATGCCGGCATAGCGCCGATCGCGACTCCGATCGCCAGAAATCCAAATGTCAACGTTGTTCTGAAGTGTATCGGCATTGTCCGCTCCCTGGAGCCGGTGTCTATCCTCTTGACGATGAATGCGAATTGACCTTGCGCTCATCGCCGAACGAGCGCAACAACGTCGAGCAAAGACTGTGAAGGGAGGGCACGTTGGTCGATCCTTCACCCTGCCGGCGCATCCATCGGGAGGCATCGAATCCGAAGAGCTGGCATCGAAGCCGCGGCCAAGAATGCTGGATGAGCTTGCCGAGTATGTTCGGGGCCGTTCATGCGTGGCGTGATCAAGCCACAAGGAAATGGATCGCCTGGATCCGAAGCGGCGAGCACAGCTATCCGCCATGCCCGGCGCAGAAGACCCGCACGGCGGCCGCTATCAAGGCGCTCCAGATAGCCAGCGCCCACGGGTTTCAGGGGTGATCGGAGATCGATAACACGGCGGCAGGAACCGCAGACGAGGAGGAATGGTCATGGATCGAATTCTCGAGGAGATCAGACGGGAGCGTGACCGCCAGGACGAGAAGTATGGCGGACCCGATCATGATGACAGCCACTATCCCGGTGACTGGTGCCTGATCCTCTCGAAGTATTTGGGCCGCGCTGCCGCCGAGACGATCGATGCCGAGCCGGACGCTGCGTTTCGTGACAACATGATCAAGATTGCGGCGGTGGCGGTGGCCGCGATCCAAAGCCTGGATCGCGTTCAGGGCGTGACGATGAACCGGCAGGATAGGACCTGAGCCAGGTCGGATGATCGCCACGACTTGAAAGACGGAGCAGATGATGTGGGCTTATTTCTGCAAGCGATGGTTCGACCTCTGCTGTTGGTGGCTGCCGACCACAAAAGATGAGCAGACAAGCGACGCAAAGGCAGAGCCATCGTCGACCATGGACGGCGACGATTCGACCGACCTCGGAACGACTGGCGACGAGGCCGGCGCAAATCCTGACGACAATGGCGCCGAAGATCTGACCGTGATCAAGGGCATCGGCCCGGCGGTAGAGGCCAAGCTCAGAGGCTTCGGCATCACCAGCCTGGCAGCACTCGCGGCCGCCGATCCCGATGCCTTGGCCGCGAAGCTCAAGGTGTCGCAGCCGATCTCGACGACACGGGTCAAGGGTTGGGTCGAGGTAGCCCAGGAGCGAACTGCCGGCAGGACCTGATCCCCGGGGGCAGCACGTCAGGACGAGCGGCCGTAGGGCTTCCGGCAGGGTGCGACCATGCTTGATCCGCCGCCTGTTTGGGCCGACCATGGATGATCGGACGATCGATCGGGGAGAGTCGAGATGACCGATGCGCTCGAGCAGGTGATCGCGGAGACCCAGAGCAGGTTCCAAAAGGATCCTGCGACCGCCGCCACGACCTTTGCCTCGCAGTCGCGACTGCAGCAGGGACTATGTTCGAAGGCGGCGATGCGCCAGCATGAGCTGCTGGTCGACGAGCCGGAAGCCCTTGGTGGCGCCGATCAGGGACCGAATCCGGTGGAGCTTATCTTGGCCGCCCTCGGGACCTGTCAGGAGATTACCTGTCGGGCCTATGCCACGGCCATGGGCGTGGCTTTGGACGGCGTGTCCGTGACGCTCGAGGGCGACAACGACCTTCAGGGCTTCTTCGGCGTCAATGACGCGGTGCGGCCGGGCTATCAGCGCATCAGGGGCACGGTGGTCCTGGACTCGCCGGCGAGCGAGGCGGATCTGCAGCGATTGAGGGAGGCGGTCAACGCCCGTTGTCCGGTGCTGGATATTCTGAGCAAGTCTGGGTCGGTCGAGCTCGATCTGCAGGTCGAGCCGCCGCCGGAAATCGCTGCGCTGTGACCTGATCCGGCACTGCGGCAGGCAGCCGAAGCGTGCCTATAGGCAGGTGTTTCATGGCGAGGGCGGTGTCGTTCGAGAGGGAGAGCCTCGTCCAGGCAGGCCGCCAAAGGGGAGGGGAAACAGGATGAACTTCAATGATCGGCGGCTCTGGTGGATCGCGGGCGCGGTCGTGGTGATCGTGATCATCTGGTTCGTGGCGGCCTAAGCCGTCGGGGGCGTCGATAGACGGGCATCGACCGGGCGTTCGGCGCCGGCCGGCGGTGCGAGGGAAGCGAGGCTTACCATGACGCGTGCCATGATGGAGCTGGGTCTCGGGCTCTACTTGCTGACTGGGATCGAGCTGGCGGAATGGGGCCTCCGCCGTCCCGACATGATGAAGACGGCCGCGCCTGTCGGGCCAGGGAAACGCTATCTCCTGATGGTCGCGATCGGTCCGCTTTGGGCGATCTGGGTCGGCCTGTTCGTGATGGTGATCGCCGTCGATCGAGGTCTCCTTTGGGGACACCATATGATCACCGGCGGGTGGATCCGCTTTTGGATCATCGTCATCATGACAGTGGCGATCCTGGCCCTGAACATGGCGTCACCATCGATGCTCTGACGCTCCACCGTCGATTCCGAGGGCAGGGAAGCTGCAGGTGCGATCGCGTCCCTCTCTGAGGCGGCGCTGATCGTTTTCTCAACCGCTACCCCTGCGACCCGAATGTTCGCCGCCGCTGATCGCCGAGCTTGCCCAATGCCGCGACCAGCCTATAGTGAAAAGCCCGCATTGACATCACCACTTGCAGTCGCGGCTGCCCTTCGCTCCCCCCCTTTGGAGGGCGGCCGCAATGTCTTTGGCTTGAGCCGTTCCCTTCAAAGGGATGGCGCATTCAGGCGACCGCGGCGGTGATCCGATCCAGCAGGACGTCGAAGTCGACCGGCTTGGTGAGAAAGGCGTCGGCGCCGATGCGCATGCCCTTGTCGATCGCCTGCTGAAAGGCGAGGGCCGAGACGAAGAAGAACGGCGTGGCGCTGAAACGCGGACAGGTCTGCAGCCTCTTTCGGAGCTGATAGCCGTCCATCTCGGGCATGCCGATATCGGAGACGATCACATCCGGCTCGCTCGCCTTGATCGCTTCCAGCCCCTCGACGCCATTCCTGGCATCCAGGACCTGATGACCGGCATCCTCCAGCTCGTCCACCAGGATCTGCCGAAGGTCGGCGTCATCCTCGATGACAATGATCGTTGCCATGACCGGGGGGGCTCATCCCTCTTGTCGCTTACCGCCGGACAGCGTGGCCGAAAATGATGAAAAAGACGTGAACGAAATGACAGCGGGCGATCGTGACCACGCCAGGGAATGAAGGCGCTGATCATCTCGCCTGAGCGGACGATGTTGCGGTACCGCAAGGGTCTTCGAGCTTGGCGAGGCTGGCCGCTCCCGCATGTCAGCGATGAAGTTGGCCATAGCCCTTCATGTAGAACAAGAATGTCATGTAACAGAACTGTCACAAAATGAAATTGCCAGTCAATAAAAACAGCGATCATCTGTGATTATCGGGTTGCGTAATTCAACAGTGTGTTTTCTATTGACTTCCGTTGTCTTAAATCGGAAGGTCGTCATCTTCTGTTCTGGGAGAGTGACGCCGATGACTCGTAAATTGTTCGATGCCTTTCGCGCGACTCTTGCACAAGATGAGAAAAAGGCGTCGCCGTCCTCGCCGCTTGCGCAGGCGGCTGAGGGGCGAGAGGACCGGGCTCGTCCCCATGAGAGAAGACCGGCTAGGATCAGACTCTCACGCTCGTCTCCGACACCGCCACGAAGGGCGCGACGGCGCCGCTACATATTGGCGCCCATATAGGACGCGTCTCCCCATCCAGCAGCATCACATGACCGGCTGCTTGCCGACCGGCGGGCGCTCGGAAGGTCGGGTTTTGGTCGGATGACATCGCCAGCGGGCGTCGATCAACCTTTGGATCATGATCCGTGCTTTCTCGGCACACCAGGCGGTTCGGCGAGTGGTTGGTGAGGACCAGCGCTCGACGTTGCAGGGGAGCCCTCTTTGGTCAATTTCGATCACGATCTGAATACATCTGAAGAGATCGACGGGCCTGATCGTCACCGGTGCGCTCGATTTCGCGCGGCTCGACGACATCGATGATGCGCTCGATCGGTCTCTGATCGTTGAGCGGTCACCTTGGCCGTCCTTCTGTGGCAAACTCCATCTCGGGCCGACGCTTTCAGGCATTCTGGGGGGCCGTGCCCGCAGGCTTGCCCAGCAGTCGGCGTCCGGAACTACCCTTCGTGTGCTCGGACGAATTCGTCGCATCGCCGGGAGCATGGCTCTGCATCATTCGTGCAAAACAGGGAGAGAAACGCTCATGTCGGTCAAAACCCCCGGCTACTCAGGCAAGCCGCTTGATCAAAAGCTTGGTCTGAAGCCGGGCATGATCTGCCTTGCGATCGATGCGCCAGCGCAACACCGGGATCTGGTCGCCGGTGCGGAAGGCGTCTCCTTTGTCACCAGCACGGACAAGGCCGATCTCGTCCATCTGTTCTGCCGGAGGACATCGGATCTGACCGGCATGGCAGAACGCGCGCTTTCCCATCTCGCCGATGGCGGCATTCTATGGGTCTCTTGGCCAAAAAAATCGTCGCCATTGTTCGAGGATCTGACCGAGGACGGAGTCCGGGATGTGATCCTTCCTTTCGGCTGGGTCGACGTGAAGGTCTGCGCCGTCGATGCTGACTGGTCCGGCTTGAAGTTTCTTAAGCGCCGCACCTGATCAAGACGTCAGCGGAGAGATATTGGAAACCTCTCGAATCCGTTCAGGAGCGCTGTCTCGGTCCGAATCCGACGTTGAGCCCACCGGTCAGGGTCGCGTGGTTTTGATGCTCGCTTGAGACGCTACAAAGCGCGCACAGTTCATTGACGATGCACATCTGCAGGGCGACGCGCTGCTCGTCACTTCCGCCTGCATGATGCAGTCTCCGGCATTGTTCTATCGGCCGACAGTCTCGACGCCTCTTCCACCCGCGAGCCACACGTCGCAGACGGGGTAGACGAAGGTCGAATGGTCGATGTGAGGATAGAGGCGATCGGTGAATCGCTTGATCGCGTCGCTGTCGCGCAGCTCGGCCAGGACGTCCGGATTGTCATAGACCGTGATGTGAAAATGGTGTAGCGGGTTCTCCCGGCAAGCGAGCCAAAGGGAAAGCTGAACCTCCGGCACGTTCTCCTCGAAGTGCGCGACCAGGTCGGCTGCGGCCGCCTTGCCCTCGCGGATATCGCCGTCGGGCTTGAAGTAGTAGTCGTTCACCACGGTGACGGACATGTCTTGCTCCTTATTCAATCTGCCGAACTATTGGCCATAGGCGTCGTGCAGCCGGAGCCACTCCATGGTGTAGTCCAGATTCGCCTCGTCCCGTCCCTTGGTCGCTGCGCGCCCGACTGGCCGGCCGCTTCGGAGAGGTCCGGTTTGTTTGCATCCATGCACTTGCTGCCTCGATTGGCTCGATCCTGTTGGCAGCGGTCACCGCGCTATGGGGCGGCGGGAGTCCCCGGACTCTACCTTGCCGAGGAGCCGATCGCGCGCTGGACTTTCGGAGCCGTTGCCGTGGCCGCTTTGGTGCTCCCGGTCGCCGCCCTTCTTGGCGCCATGCATCCGATTTGGCGTCTCGGTCACGGAGCACCGTTTCTCATCACCGTCATGATCGGCGGCATCGTTGCGGTATTGCTGCAGATCCGCCGTGCAGGTTCATAGGGACAATTCCTATCAGGGGAGCTCGATCGTCGTTGCTGGCGTGTCGTGTGAGATCGAGCCGATGAACCGCCTGACGAGGCGAGGCCCACCGCATGGGAAGCCGCGGATCACGGTTGGGAGCGACCGGGCATGTCGTCCTCAGCCTCGTTTTCCCTAGCCTCGAAGGCTTTATGCTGAGCGTCGATAGGCTGCATCAGTTCCCGCTCACCGGCATGTTGTCGAAGGCCTGAAACATGGCCTCGAGGCCGGTGTCGACATCGCGAAACTCATCCGCCAGGGCGCGCGCGTCCGGTCGATTGCGAGCAACCAACTGATTGTTTGGTCAATTCATCAATGGAGGGTCGTGGCGACGGCGTTGCCGCAGCAGCGCTTGTATTTCTTGCCGCTGCCGCAGGGGCAAGGCTCGTTGCGCCCGATCTTCCGGGCGGCCGAAGTGTCGGCACTGGCATGGTCACGCCAGAAAAGATCGATGCCGTGCGCCGCCAGCAGGGCGGCGCCCAGCATCTTGTTACGGTCCTCGGAACCGGGCGGCCGCTCGACCAGCTCGGGATCATCGCGCTCCAGCATGATGATCGGCGCCAGCAACTGCGCATGTTCCTCGTGATCGATCAGCGGCTCCCAGGCCTCGAAATCCAAGCCGATCCCGCGGCTGAAGCCTTCCGCCCAGCGACGCCCCTTGGGCCAGGCGGCGCCATGCGCGAGCAAAGGCATGCAGGGATAGCCGCGGCGAAGGCGCCGAGCGATGGTGTTCCAGTGGCGCATCAGGAGACCCATGACGTGTTCGGCCTGCTCCAGGCTGTCAAAGTCGGGTCCCGCGCCGTCGCCACCCCACATGACCGGGAGGTAAAGGCTCGGCGGGATGAGGTCCGGCCCGACGATCAGCGCGGTGAAGAAGCCGTCGAGCGCCTCGAGCTCCATCACGGTGTCGGGGGCTTGAGCGGAGCGGAGAAACCCATCCAGCCAATCGATCTCGTCGTCGCCGAGCGCGATCTTCGCTGCCGGGTCCTTCGGCAGGCGCTTCCCTTCGATCCTCGAGGACTCCTCGTCCGGCTCCGATCGATCGTAGACCGCCTTCAGCACCGCGACCGCATCCGCGAGCGGCTCGATGTTCTGCTCGACGAACCGTGTTGGATCGGCAGGCTCGGCCAGCGCGCGTCTCAGCTCCGCTTCCCAATCCTGCCGGTCGACGTCCCGCTGCGGATTGCGGGCGTCCTTCCAGGACGCACGAACCCGATCGGCGCGCTCCTCCATCCCCAGTAGCTGGATGACGTCCTGCCAGCCTTCCCAGGCCGCATCCCCATCATCGGCCAGACGCTCCTGATCGAACCGGTCGATCAGGGCAAGTGCCGTCTCTCGGCTGATCGCACCATCGAACACCAACCGGGCGAAGACGTCGAACAGGCTCCAGCGCAGACAGCCATCGACCGTCCGGTCTTCGATGGCTTCGATCAGGGGCGCGGCATCGCCGTCGAACACGGCGAGCGCGATACCGGGGAGAATCTCGCCGCTATAGCCGTATCCCAAGGCGCGATGGACATCGGTGTCGGGGCTTCGAAGCCAGCGTATCAGGGGCCGGTACAGCCCTTGGCAGCGGGCGGCGGCCAGGGCGTGCAGGCCGTGGAAGAGGAGGTGCTCCTGACGCGGCAGCAGGAAAACGCCCGCCGCCATGCTGTCCATGGTCTCGACCACCATGGGCAGCAGGGTCTCGGCCTGCTGTTGATTGAGCCGGAGCGCGTTCTCAGGCGGCAGGCCGTCGGTTTCAAGCGGGGCGCGGAGGCGTGCTGGATTCATGATGTTGTTCTAGCCCTGTCGAACGATGACGCCAACGTATCAGGCCAACAAGTTGTCGGATCAAGGAGACTGCCGCGCATGGGCCCAGGCTGGTTTCGAAGCTCCGTGACATCCGTTACGCTGGAGGCGTCCGATCAGGCGGGCAGCGCGGCCATGTCCGAGTCGTTAAGAATTTCCGATCGGTGGTCATATCTACGTCTCCGGGAAAGGCGAACGACACGGCGTGTCGCCTTATGCCAAGAGACAGGTGCAAGTCGTCACTCCGGATTGGCAAAGAGCTCGAGCTGATCGCCGGCGATCGCCTCGAAGCTCGTGCCGACCAAGCCGAGAATGCCGTCGGCGACCGGGGCGAGCTGGCGTCGCTCGTAATGCTGATAATCCGGCGTCGGAACGCTGTCGACCACCGGTTCCGGGCCGTGCCGGGTGATCACATAGCGGATCCAGCGCTCTGGCCAGTCGAGTTTTCTCGCGGCCTGGACATGGGGCGGCACGTTGCGCGTGTAGTCTTTCAGATCCCGGCGCAGGCGCTTTCGATAGACCAGCTCGTCGTCCAGCCTACCGGCGCGCAGATCGGCGAGCGTGTCACGGATATAGGCTTCGAACGGCTCGTTGAGAAAAATTCGGCGATAGAGCTCGCGCTGAAAGCGGCGTGCCAGGGGTGTCCAGTCGGTGCGCACGCTCTCCAGTCCCTTGAACACCAGGTCCAGCTCGCCGTCCGCCGTTCGGATCAAGCCGGCATAGCGCTTCTTGCTGCCGGTCTCGGCGCCGCGGATGGTCGGCATCAGGAAGCGGAGAAAATGGGTCTCGAACTCGACCTCCAGATAGGATCTGAGACGATACTCTGTCTCCAGATGCCCGCGCCACCATTCGTTCAGCGCCTCTGCAAGTCTCTCGCCCAGCGCCCGGGTTTCGGCGTCGTCGTCCTGGTCACTCGGCAGGATGAAGAGCGAATCGGTGTCACCATAGATCACCTGATGTCCGTGCTCCTCGATGACGTCCCGGCTTTTCTGAATGATCTCGTGGCCACGGCGGGTGATGCTGCTGGTCAGCCGGGAGTCGAAAAAACGGCATCCGGTCGCCCCGAGCACGCCGTAGAGCGAGTTCATCAGGATCTTGACCGCCTGGGAAAGGGCCGCGTGCCCGTCGGCCTTGGCCCGATCGCGCACGGCCCAAAGCTCGGCGACCAGATCGGGCAGGATCGCAACCTTTCGTGAGAAGCTGGCGCCGTCGAAGCCCGGCACCGGATCATTCCCCGGCCGGATGAGCGCCAGAGGATCGATCCTGAAGGTGCGGATGATGCTCGGATACAGGCTCTTGAAGTCGAGCAGCAGGACGTTGTCGTGGAGGCCCGGCTTGGAGTCGATCACATAGCCGCCGGGGCTGGCCGCGCCCGGCTCGACGTCGCCGGCATCCGGCGCCACGTAGCCCGCGCGGTGCAGCCGCGGCAGATAGAGATGGTCGACCGCGGCGACCGAGCCGCCATAGCGGTCCATGGCGAGGCCAGTGGCGGCAGCGCGCTCCCGGGCGAAGGCCAGGAGATTGGCCTTGGCGAAGATGTCGAGCACGAGGCGGCAGTCTTCGAGGTTGTAGGCGGCGAGGGCGGCCGGATCCTCCCGATACATCCGCCGGATCTCCTCGAGCCGCTGATGCGGTGTGTGGATCGCTTTGCCTCGCCCCAGAAGCTGATTCGCGACCACGTCCAGCTCGAAGCTCTCGAAAGACCAGAAACCGGCGCGCAGGAGCTCGATGCCGTCGAGTGCCACTCGGCCCGGAATGCGCGCGACCACCATGCCGCGGGACGTCTCCGGCTGCAGGATAGTGGCCCTATCATCCCCACGGCCGATGGCGAAGGGCAAGCCGAGCTCGGCGCATTTGCGCTCGAGGAAATCAAGATCGAAACCGGCGATGTTCCAGCCGAGCAGCAGATCCGGATCGGCCTGTTTCAGCCACGCGAAAAACCGCGCGATCACGGCCCGTTCGTTTGCGCACCACGCGATCGGCAGACCGGCAGGCGCCGGCCTCGGGCTCGCCGCCACGAAAACCTGGGCGTCTTCCGGCGAAGCCGCGGCGATCGAATAGAGCGCGCCGCTCAGCCCTTCGGTTTCGATGTCGATCGAAACATGGCGGAGCGGCAGATCATAGGTCGTTCGGGCGAGGCGGGCATCGCGGACTTCGACATAACCGTCGCACCGGACCGGCTCGCCCTGAACGCTGCAGGCGCCGGTGATGAAGCGCTCCATCAAATAGCGATCGCTCGGCTTGATGTCCGACTCGAGCAACTGGATCTCTCGGGCGTGACAGAGCTGACGGGCCTCGCGAAGATCTCGCTGGCATTTGAAATAGAGCCCGTCGACCGCCTGGTCCTGGAGATTGCGCAGCGCAAGCGGCCGGCGGGCCAAGGCGACCCGCTCCGCCCACGGTCCTAGCTCGACGTCCCGGCGGATGAAACAGACGGCCTCCTGGTCGGTCACCACCGCCCGCACCGGACCCGTTTCAGCGGCGATCCAATAGACCAGCTCCAGGCCATGGTCCCGGTCCCGCCACTGCCGGGTCAGCAGAAAGCCGCTGATGTTGGAGCCCGTCGGAGTGGTGATCACGCCCCTCCCTGCTGCGCTTGTGAGCGACGACGCGCATCTATTTCCTCGCGCCGATTCTCTATATCATGAAGAGGATCATGCGGGTTTCAAAGCAGCGGATCGACGAGGACAATCGTCTTCTGGCCCTGCGCCATCAGCAGTTTCGCCTGGCTGCCGATGCGCTGGCGGACGCTTGGTCGCAACTCGCCACGGTGATGCGCATCGCGCTGATCGGCTCGGTCGCACAGCCTTTGTGGAAGGAGGTGCCGCGATTCGCCCCTTATCGCCGAGCTGGGATCGAGCTCTGGCATGAATGCAAGGACGTCGACCTGGCGCTCTGGCTCTCCGGCTTGCACGAGCTGCCATGGCTCAATCGGCTTCGCGGGCAGGTCCTGACGAAGCTCCACCGCACACGCGAGATCGGCGTTGCCCATCATCAGGTCGATGTGTTCGTGCTCGAGCCGGGCAGCGATCGCTATCTCGGCCGGCTTTGCACCTACGGAACCTGTCCCAAAGGCAAGCCGGCCTGTCATGTCCCCGGCTGTGGCGATCATGCCTTCCTGCAGCAGATGGAAGGCTTCGTTTTCGATAGCCGCGCCCTCGGGCCTGATTGCGCCGTCGTGCTGTTCGATCGCCGGGATGGTGCTCTTGCCAGAGAGCCGCCGATCTGCCCGGAGGCGCCGGTGCTGAAGGTCGGGCGTGAGCGATGCAATCGCGATCCGACTTCGGCCTGAAGGGTTCCGATTCAGGAAGCTCCGAAGCATCGCGACCATCATTCCGTCGCCCTGAGCTCGTCTCGACCGCGGCGGCGCACTTGCTCGGTGTCGATGCCGTCGACACGCTGGCGCGTGCGCGTGATGACGTCGGGTCTCGGCACGTCCGGAATGGCGAGATCGAGAAAGTTGCCTGTGCCGGTGAGGCCGCCGGGGGTGAGCTTGTCCGGGTCCGGGTAGCGCTCGGCGGTGCCGAGAATGGCGATCCATTGGTCGAGATCGAGCCCCGCCCAATCGAAATTCTGGATTTCAGCGCTGGTGAGGCCGCGGCAGTTCGGCAGCTCGGCGGACCCGAAATCCCGCCCGAATTGTGGCACGGTCGATTCCTGGGCAAGCCGTCCCAATGGTGAATTGAAGCAGCAGAGCACGCGATCCCGGCTGATGCAGGCGCCGAAGGAGTCCTCGGTGCATTGCGATCCGACGAACAAGCAGTTACGGGCGTCGTCATGGGCGGCGGTGGCGACGTCGTCCCCGTCGACAAGCGGCGCCGGCTCGGCGGGTATCGTTTCGCTCGCCGATGCACTGTAGGCATTGGCGACGAGCGAAAGCGCGGTTTCGCCTTCGGGCGCCTCGCGCAGGGCGACATTGCCGATCCGTCCTGCCTCGTTGGCAGCAGTGCCGTCGGGCGCTGGTCCGACAAAAAGCTCATTGACCGCCGCGGGACCGAAGGTGGCGAAGACATCGTCGGCGGTGCCGTTCAGCAGCTCCTGTCGTGCCGCCTGGAGATCCTCCGCGGCGACACCGTCGTCGGCATTGGGGGTGGTGCTGGCCGAGACAGTGTCGCTCGGCGTCACGAAGGGCGTTTGAAGCGTATCGAGCGCTGACACCGCGGGATCGCGCAGCTTTTCCCAAGCACCTCTCAGCGGTGAGGTGGGTTCCAGCGCCGTGAGGCTGGTATCAAGGGCGCCGATCGCGAAGACCAGGTCGAGATAGGGTCCTGGGCCGATCGGCGCCGGCAGCTCGCAGGCATCGAAGATGCCGCCGATGCCGCGCTGGCAGGCGTCGGCACTGCCAGGATAAACATCGCATGAATTGGGATCGAGGCGGCTACAGGTGCTGTCGACGGCTAGCAGCTGGCTGGCGGTCAGGGCGGCCAGGCCCGTTGTGGCGCCATTGTTGGACTCGGTATCGATCTCGATGCATTCATTGCCGTTGCAGCGGATGTCGCTTTCCGGGCAGTTCAGGCTGGTTTGCTGCTGGTAGGTGTCGTAGGTGAATTCCTCGTCGCACGCGAAGAGCAGCTCCTCCAGGTAGCAGACGCCATCGACCTCGGCGTCGGACACGCAGGCCTGATCGATGAAACGACATGCCGGGTCGGCGCGCAAGCCGTCGCAGGTGTCGATGATGTCGCCTTCATCCGCCGGGCAAATTTCCTCGCCGGTCGAGGTTGTCGTGCAGGGAAGAGACGGAAGGTTGGATTCGCAATCCAGCGGTCCGATGTCGACGCTGAGCGCCAGGCGCGAGATGCATTGCTCCTTGCCGTCGAAGGGCGGTGGGCTCAGCTGCCCATGGAGCGGGTCGCCTGGACAGATGGTCGTGCCGTCGATCGCCAGGCAATCGCCGAGGGCAGCGCCCGCGATCACGGTCGCCGTCCCGGTGCACACGCTCGGCCCGACGACATGGCTCGCCGCGATCATGCACTCAGGCGGCCCCCATTCATCGGCCAGCACGGTGCCGCTTGCGGCATCGACGCTCAACTCATGGGTGATCGTGCACGCGCCTTCGACCTTTCGGATGCGCTCGCAGGACCGCTGGTCCGGCAGGAAGGCAGTGTTGACGGCCGGCACGATTGCTCGCGCGGTCGAGCAGGCGCCGAACTCATCGGCGACCGAATCGATGTCGCCGAAAGTTTGATCGGTGCTGTCGAAAAAGGGATCTTGCGGGAGATCGTCACGGTCCTGTGCATTGGTGTCGTCGGTGACGTCGATGGCGTCGCTTCCCTGGGCACGCGCCTGGTCACCGGCCGCCGCTGCTTCGTTCTCGGTGTCGATCGCGGTGAACGCGGCAGTATCGTCATCATTGGCGCCGGGGAAGAGTTCCTCCGGCGCCAGGTCCTCCTCCTGCCCGCCGATCGAGACATTGCCGCCCTGATCGATGGTGGCGTCGGGGAAGATGGTCGTCGCAAAGCCGGCGCCATCGGCGGCGGCATCGTCGATCTCGTCGGCGAGGAGCAGGGTGGGGGACGTGACGATCAGGAGGAGGGCTGCGGTCGCGGGAAGACGACGGGTCATCGAAGTCATCCGAAGCAGACCACGATCTGACAGCAGTCGTTCCAGCGCCAGAGGAGGTAGACGAAGTCCTCGCCGACGCCCGGAATGACCCGGTTTTCGCCCCAGCGGAACGTGCTCCGTCCTGTCGGATGTTTGCCGTTGGCTTCCGGCACCGGATAGAAAACCGACCATTGGTACTGGGTCTTGGGCAGGAAGGGCTCGGGCTGGGCGGTGCAGACGGTGTCGTCGCCCATGGTTCGGCGGGCGAGCCCCAGCCGATGCAGTTGCGCGAGCGTGCGGCTGCCCAAGAGGCTGGTGTTTCGCGGCATCGATGTGTGCTGCAGGTGATGGCCGGCGACTGGATAGAGATGGCCCCAGGAGCCGACGCAGAAGAACAGGGGATCGATTGCTTCGCGGATCTCGGCGGCGGCGACATCGGCGAGGCAGGCGGCAAGCGCGATCGGATTGGCGAGCAGCAGGCTCTCCGGATAGAGGAAGACGTTGAGCTCGTCATTGTTCCAGGTGGGATCGATCTCGGAGAGATAGAGGATGTCGAGATCAGGGATGTCGCTGCCGTCCTCGAGGCAGGCGCCATCGAAGAAGAAATCCAGGAACAAGAGGATCGGAAAGGCGAAGACGTGCGAATGATAGAAGGCGCTGTCGCCCTTGTCGTAGTCGACCGAGCCTTTGGAACCGCGCTCCCGTCCGTTCTCCAGACCGAGATCGGCGCCGTTCAGGGTCGGCGAGCAGGAGGGTTTTCGGACCAGCTCGACCATGCGCGCCGGCTCCCACATGCCGACCGTAAAGCCGACGCAATTGCCGCAGACGCAGACCGGCGTCCTGGCGGCGCGGGCAGGGACGAAACTGTCGCCTAAAGAGATGTCAGCGCCGGCGATGCGGATCGGAAAGATGCAATCCCAGCAGATATTGTTGACCAGCGATGCGCCGAGGCCATCGGCATCGGGACAATCGACCGAGCTGGTATCCTCGGCGCCGTCGTCCGTATCCTGCGCGGCGGCCGGCAGGACGAACACGAGCATCGTCAAGTGCAACAGGCCAGCAAGGATCAGGCGCTTCCAGGTCATGACGGGTTCTCCCGATCGTTCGGCACGTCCTCGGTGATCAGGAGCGTCTTGCCGTCGGGCGAAGCCTCGATCATGGTCGGCGTGACTTCGAGGCCGAAGCGCCCGGCGAACCTGGCCTGGAGTAGGTAGACCGGCAGGCCGAGCGACTGGTGCAGCTCTTTCCAGGCCGGCCAACCGACATCACGGTCAATCCGTGAGGTGATCAGGATGGTCTTCCGATCCGGTCGAATGTGCTCCTTCGCCCATTCTCGCTCGGCAGGATCGGTGCCGTCGAAGATCAGCAGCCGGCTGGTGAAAGGCAGCGCGGCGAGCGGGTTGATCCTGGCGCCCGCTGGCGCAAGAAGCCGCCTCTCGTGATCGCGAAGGTCGTTCTCGGTGATGACGGTCGGATCGAGCCGCCGCACCCGTCGCTTTCTGGCCTTGGGCACGTCGATGAAGGGTGCGCGCTGCCAATAGGACGCTACCGACTCCCTGGCGCGGCGCTCAATATTGATCTCGGCAAGCCGCTCCCTGATCAGAAGCGTGAGATCCGGCTCGACGATGTCGCTCGCCGGACCAACCGTCCCGAGGTCGATCTCGGTCCCTCTTTTGGCGCGCTCACGGAAGGTCTCGGCGAGGACGGTGCCGCGGATCACTTTGCCGGTCGCCGGCTCAATGATGGTCGGCACCAGCGTCACGTGATGGTCGCGAAAGGACTTCGGGTGGATCGCGACATTGGGCTTGGGGTCTATGTCCTCGATCAGTGCCGCGAGACGCCGCGCAACTTGGGTGAATGTCTCGCCGGGCAGCGCGCCGCGAAAAACCAGCGTGGTATCGGGATCACCACTTGCCGCCTGAAAGGCGCGCCTCAGGCCCTCCTCGCCTAAGGATGCGCTGACGAACAGAATCAGCTGACCTTTCCTCGGCAGGGTCAGCGGCCGGCTTTGCTGTTGCTGCTGAACGGCGAGCGATTCGGCCTGATCCGCCAGATCGCGCAGCAGCGGGTTGCCGCTGCCTTGCTCGCGGAGAATGGTCGCTGCACGATCGATCGCTTCGAGATCATCCGGTGAGGGTGTCTGCTGCGCCCAGACGGGACAGGCCATAATGACGATGAAGGGCATCGCCAGGAGAAAGCGTCTCATCCGAGCCTCCACGCCTTGCCGATCACTTGCTCCTGCTTGATCAGCCCGAAATACCGGCTGTCGAAGCTGCTGTCGGCCTTGCCCACGCCGAAATACTGGCCTTCGGGCACGACGAAGCTGCGTGCAAAGGCCTCGGGCGGCTGGCCGAGGCGCTCGGCCAGATGAAGGCCGGTCGCGACCTCGATGCCGTTGACGGTGGTTCTCTCGGGCGTAATCTCGATGCGATCGCCCGGCAGGCCGGCCAGGATCTTGACCATGTGGGTACCGTCGGCAAACAGCGGCTCGAGCCCCTGACCGCGAAAGGCGATGAGGCCGCCGCGTTTTGGCACGTCGGCGCGGAGATCGATCAAGACAGCGTGCGTGTCCGGCAGACAGCGCTCCACCTGCCAATCGATGCCAAGCCGATAGCGCTTCGCGATGTATTCGAAGCTGAGAACGAGGGTGATGGTGACCAGGGCGGCTTTGAACAGGAAGGGCCGCCAGGGACCGTGCTTGATGAAGGGGATGCGCCCGATCATGGAAGACTCCCGTCGCCCTCGAAGTCGGATGACGGCGATATCTTCGGCGCCGCTGACGCTGACTCGCGCCAGGCTTCCGGCAGGTCGTCGAGCGGCGGCACGAAGACGTCGACAGGCGCCGCGTCGATCGAGGCGGCGTTGATCACGACGAAGCCCGCCGCCTGATAGGCCTGGGCCCGGCGTTTGGTCTCGCGCAGATAGGGCTGGATCTGGTCGAGCGGTACGCCGAGTGCTATCGCATTGGCGATCGGGCTGTAGTCGACCACCGCGATCGGCGGACGCAAGGCCAGCTCGTTTCGGATGAGCCAGGTCCCTGCGGCCGCAGCCAACGCCGTAACTCCGAGGCTTACGGCGAGCGATGCGAGGATAAGGCGCTTCATGCCGCCTCTCCCGCCTGCATGGCGCGTCGGTGCTCGAGGACGGCATTGATCGCATCCGCGACGCTCAAGCCCTCGGCGCGGTAGCGTTCGATCGCCGCGGTGTCGGCCGGTAAGGTCGAGTAGAGCAATTGTAGGAAGGGGCTGACCACCAGGCGGCCGACTCCGGCGCCCGCGCCGGTATGACAGTAGATCTCGCTGTAGCGGCCGACCTGGGTGTGAACCGTGCGCAACAGCGAGACGCCAAACTGCGAGAGCGGCAGGCGGCCGCTGGCGGCGAGGCTGGTGATGGTCTCCGCCTTCTGGCCGAGCAGGAACATGTTCGCCGAGTTCTCGACCACGGCCTGGCCGACCGACGAGGCGTAGAGGTCGCCGATCGACTGGGTGATCGTGACGGCGGCGCCGTTATATTTTCTGAAGCGGCGATAGCCATGCTCAATGAACTTGCCGACGTCGCCGTCGGTCAGGAGGTCCCAGGCCTCGTCGATGAAGACCAGCTTCAACCTGGAGCGATCGCCCAGATACATGGCCTGCTGGATCTGGTAGATCAGCTGCAGCAGCACAACCTTCTGCAGGTGGCGGCGGTTCCGCAGATGCTCGAGCTCGAGCACGGTGAGATCGTTTTCGAACGACACGGTGTTGGCGCCGCTGAAAAAGCTGCCATAGGAGCCGTTCGCGGTGAAGGGATAGAGCTGCTGACCGATGTCGCGAACGCGCTGATCGCCATCCTCCAGGAGAGCCGCGGCGAGTTGATCGATCGTCGTCTCGCGCCCATGTTTGCCGAAGGTCTCGCGGAGGGCTCGCGAGACCGCCGCCTTTTGCAGGTCGCTCAGCCGCTCATTGGGTGCCGCCATGGCGGCGATGAGGCCCTCCAGCATGTCGGCCTCGTCGTCATAGTCTTCGACCAGGGCGAACGGGTTCAGCCCGATGGCCTTCGACTTGTCGAACTCCATGAATTCACCGCCCAGGATGTCGGCGAGCTTCTGATAGGACCGGCCGATGTCGATCACCCAGATCTGGGCGCCGGAAGCGAGATAGGCGTAGATCAGATCGTTGGCGAAGAAGCTCTTGCCCGATCCCGACTGCGCGGCGATGACCGCATTGTAGTTGGTCGAGGAGTCAAACAGATCGATGCCCATGACCTGGCCGTTTCTGGAGAGCAGCGTCACGCGCGGGGTCGATGCGCCCTTCCAATCGCTGAAGAGGGGCAGCAGATTGGCGGCGTGCTGGGTTGTCATGGTGCGGTAGCGGCCGAGATCGACGATGACCTGCCGGTCGGCGCCAAGGGGCAGCATGTTCAAGAAGACCGGCAGCGGGATGAAGCGATCCGGGAGCAGCGTGAAATTCTGCTCGGCCCAGTAGTTGATGGCGCTGGCGACCCGCGCATCCGCCTCCGCTTCGCTGTCGCCGAAGACGGCGAGCGACATGGCGACGCGCACCAGCTTGTGGCCGTCGTCGAGGCTGGCGAACAGGGTCTCGTAATCGTGCCGCCGGACGCCGAGCTGCGGCACCCATTTGAGCATGGGGCCGTAGGCCATGTTGGTGGTCCATTGGCGCTTGGCGCCGAGCCCGGTCCGGGTCTTCTGCTGGTCCGGGAAGTAGAGATTGGTCGTCAGCAGGAACGGGTATTTGAGGCCACGATGCCCGCTGAGCAGATCGCTGATCAAATAGCTGATCTGGCCGAAGCTGATCGCCGGCGGAAAAGTCTTGACCGAGAGGGTCCGAACGCGCGTGTCGCCGAGCCAGATGCCGTCCTTGTCATGACGAACATCGACATCCTCGTCGAACAGCTGCTCGGCGATCAGGCGCTGCTCGTCGATCGAGACCATGCCGTGGCGTCGCCATGGCGCATGAGGCCCACCGTTGAGGAACGGCGCCAGTGCCGTAGCGTAGCGTTTCGGGTCCAGGGGCACGGGCGCCACGCCGACATCGCGCAGACACTGCTCGGCGCGCCGTCGTAGGCCGTCGGCGGCTTCCATGTCGTGCGCGGTG
Source organism: Alphaproteobacteria bacterium (assembly GCA_041398025.1). Taxonomy (GTDB): domain Bacteria; phylum Pseudomonadota; class Alphaproteobacteria; order Geminicoccales; family Geminicoccaceae; genus JANQPX01. The sequence continues at coordinate 95,405 of JAWKVM010000031.1, read as the reverse complement.
GGCTGGCGCGCGCCCGCGATCGGCAGCTTGACCGTGATGATCAGCTGGAAGTCGCGGACGAAGGTTGCGGTCTCAACGAGCGCCTGGTTGGCGCCGGCCTCGAGAAAGGCGAGGCGATCCTTGGCCGCGTGACGCAGGATCGGTGCGTTATCAGGATTGTGCAGCGATCCCACCGCATAGGTAAACGGTCTGATGTTGGGCGAGGCCAACAGGCAGAACGACATGAGGGTGCCGGCCGGCCAGTCCTCTTCCAGCAGCACCCGAAGCCTGCTCTCGGTCTTGTCGTCGCCGCCGGTCAGCGGCTGACAAAGAAAGCCGAAGGCCAGGGTTTGATCGGCACTGAAGAACAGTTTTCGGTCCGGCTCATAGGCAAGCACCGGCAGGAGCGAGCCGGTTCGATCGTCAGGGGTCATGGTTCGGATCCTCGGGCAAGCCAGGCACCGAGATCCGCCCGCAGACCCCGACTGATCGCGCCATCGGATCTGATGATGAAGGGCACGGCCACCACGCCCTGTCGTACAGCTTCGGCGTAGCGCGCCTCGACCGCGCGGAGATCGCAGGGTTCTCGCTGGGGGAGGATCACGTCCTGATGCAGCAGGAACGCGCGGGCAGCCGCTTCCTGATCGTCGGCACAAGCCATGGCGCGCACACGCTGGGCATCGTAGCCGGTGAAGGAAATCGGCAGCACGATCACCCGGTAGCGTTTCGCTATGGTAGGCAGGCGGTCGATCAGCTGCCGGCAGAAAGGGCAGCTCGGCGCGGTGAAGACGACAACCTCGTCACGCCCGTCGCCAAAGACAAAGGGCGCAAAACGATCCCATTGACCGGATGTCGAACCACCAATGGCGAGGCTTGGAGTGGCGAGGGCGAGGAGACTGGCCAGGATGGCGATCCGCCCGCGCCAAGGCGTCGTGGTCATGAGGCCGCTGCTTTCTTACAACCGAGGGGCTAAGGCCCTGCCGCCTCGATGACGGCAATGACGGCCGGCAACTGCTCGGCAATCATTGGAGCCGGAACAAGGCTTGCCGTGACGATGTTGTCGACGATGGTCGGCGCGTTGACCAAGCCGAGAGCGCTGGCGATGCCGATGCCGAACGCCGCAATGCTCTGCCGGGCGATGCCAATGGCCACGCCGGCGACCACCATCACCACGGCAATGATCCGGCCGAGGATGCCTTCGATCCAATCGGTGAGCGTGTCGTAGACCTCGGAAAATTCCTCGCCACCGCCGCCAGCGAAGGCGTCCGGCGATGCCGCCAGAAAAAGGGCCGTCGCTCCGATGGCCAGGGGCACTGTCTGTCTGATCTTCATGGATCATCTCCTTTCGACGCGGAGATGAGATCACGAAAAGCGAGATCCGTGTTGCCCGCATGGACACCAAAAAAGGGCTCCTTGCGGGCAACACGGCCTGCCGGATCGGTGCGACAATGGACAATCGAAATCGATCGAGACATGGGGACGGATCGGCCTCGAACGTCTCCGGCAAAGGACGACGACCTATGGAAAAGGAATGGGTAGCCGACGGCGCTGTCAGCCTGCTGCCGCGACCGACTCGATACGTCAACCCTCTCTATCAATTCTGGCGGCGGCACAGGGACCTTTTCGATGACGCGAATTGTTTGTGGGTTCAGGTCGAGTCCGTTCCTGGATTGTGTCAGCGGTTCATCGACTATGTCAGCACCGACTTGCATTGGGTAACGCGCGTGGGTGCTGCCCCCATCGCGTTCGACGCCTTGGCCGCCGGTCTCCTCAGCTACCGAGCGTCGCGGGAGGAGCAATTCAAGAAAATGCCTTTCACGACGAGCATCAATGCCTATGTTGCGTTCGTGAACACGGCGCTTGACCAAGCGGCAGCGCGGCTCAGTCTGGTTACGCTGTCGAGCGGTGATGCCATCTGGTCACCGGCAACCGGCGTGCCGCTCCAGCCCTGGCTTGACGTCCGATGCAGCGCTGTGTGCGTGCGCCAGCGGCCGTTCGATCCTGCGGTCGAAGAGCGGGCTCGCACAGCGCTGCGCGACTACGTTCTGAGCCGGAGTGACCGGCGGATCTTCGGTCTGGGTTAGTCGGCCGGCGGTCGCGCATTCGAGGATGGATCGGCGACGGGAACCTTGCCCTCGGGGCGAAACAGATGCAGCGGCTTGACTTGCAGCAGACCGACTAGCTCGTGACCACTCAGCAGCGTGACATGCCGATATCTGGCCAGCTGTCGATGGCCGCCAAGCGGTGTGCTGCCGATATGGACGAAGAGACCGCCGCGCGCGCCGCGACGGGCATGGTCCGATCTCAGCCAAGCACAGAACCAAATCGACGGGCTGCCCGCATGGGCGCCAAAATGGGGCTCCGTGCGGGCAACCTCCGACAGCAGGCAGCGAGGGATTGTTCCCTCTTCGACTTTGGTGGACCCTGCGTCGAGGATCAGGCGTCATCGCTGCGAAAAGTGCGGCCAAATTCGCCAGGCGGCGAAATCACAGCATAATCGCCGCAGACTTTGCAGTGAATGCTGACGTACATCCACGAGGAGGCGGATTGGCCGAGACGTCGCTGGCGCGACAAGGAATGGTCCGCGTCACTTGCCGACGTATGTCATCGTCGGAGCCGGTTGATCGGTCGAATGAGCGCGCTTGGCTTCGAGCTGCAATCCGAAGCAGTGCTGCCACCCTGACATAAGATGCCTTGAAGCCCAGTGAAATCGAAGGCGAGAACCTGCCGGCCGATCGGGTCCGCTCGTCCCTCTCGCGTCGACTCGGCATCAACATCGCCGGACTGGAGACGGTCGAGTGTTTATCCGAACTGGGCGACAGGGCACGCCTGAGCACGATTGGCTGCAGACAACACTGGCGCTCCGAGATCACTGCTCCGGGAGTTGCTTTGGAGGCGAAAAGCTTCTCCTTTTCAAGGCCGCTCCGTCACTCATCCAGTTGTCGCGCCTTCTCGGCTTCGCCATGTTCAAATGCATCTCTGTATGTCCGGACATCGTCGGGCGATGCGCCTTCGTCCCGAAGTCCCTGCTCCCAACAGCCGGCAATGGTCTTCGCCATTTGGGCTGCACGCTGTTTGGCCTCAACCAGGCTCACGTCGAAGAACGCGCAGGCTTCAAGGGCTAGCTCGAGGGAAGCGTCAAACGATCCGCCCTGGATGATGCCGGTCTCAAGCACGCGGCGGCGCGACGGCGAAGGATTGATGTCAAAGGCTGGCGATAGCCGCCACCGATCCGACCCTGCATAGATGAACCCGTGGTTCTTGAGGTGGTCATCTGTATTCGAGACGAGAATGGTGAAGACGATCCGTCGCCAAAGTTCATGCAGATCATCAACAGGTCTGCTTGAGATCTGGCGGATGACGTCGGCGATATCTGTATAGAAGCCGCGTTCATCGCTCTGCCAGTCCAGCGCCGTGCGGGCCGAAATGTACGGGATGCGCGTCTCGCCTCGACGATCAAACCGGCGAATGAGTGCGACCGGGCTGTCGCTTTCCAGCAGTTCGAGTTTGGCTTCGGCCACCCGTAAACCGCACTTTGCCGCTAGTTTCAGGGTCGCAACTTCCGCGCGTTCGACAGCTTTGGTGTCTCGTGCGGACGTGAATTTGGCGATCCAGAGAAGCCCGCCGCCTTCGATGTTTGCCTTGGGGCGGGCGCCGCCGAGCGATCCAGCCACCCCGGCCAGACCGCGGGCTTCTTCTTCCGCTCCGCTCGGATCGCGCTCAAACCGCTGCGCGATCGCGCGCAATCGTTCGAGGTCAACCAAACGCGGGATCGGCGGCGCAAGATTTGAGAGCGGCTCCATGTCGTCGCCCAAAAACCGCAATGCTCCATGCCGTGTTCGGTCGTCCGAGAGCACCAGATAGTCGAACTCATTGAGGCCGCCTCCAAGCGCCTTGGTCATCAGCGCTCGTCCCCAAGAGTCCGGCGCCGCGTCCGCAAAACACCCAGACAGCGCTGTTCGTACGTCGCCACGGCCAGAGTTGTAGTGACTTCCTTCGCGAAGGGTCAGTCCAGGTGAGAGCGCGAAGCGGTCAGGCGCGGACAACCATGCATTCGCATATTCAAACTGTGAATGCTGACGCCGCCCATCGCTCTCAAAGCGGAGGCGGCCGACGACACGCTTGCCTTCGCCGAGTGCGACGATGGTTTCGGGCATCAGAAACCGACCCCTTCCTCATCATCTCCGTCTGGAGGCGTATCGAACTGGGCTTTGTTCTCAGATACTGTTCTTTTTGTCCGTCGCGGTCGATCGATCCGCTTCGGCAGCGTTTCTTTGTCGAGGAGGAGTCCGGTATCGTCAGAACTGGGGTCGAGAAAGCCCGAAACTCGATCGATCTCCCCAAGCACGAGACAAGCCATAGCCAGCGTGCCGATGCTGACACCATCGTCACCCTTCTCCAGGCGTGTTATCGTGCTTTCGGACACGCCGGCCCGTTCGGCGAATCCTTTCACGGAAATCCGCCGCTTTAGACGAGCCGTCTTTATATTCGCTCCTAGGGCTTCAAGCGCCCGCCGTGCGCTCAGTGAACTCACCTTAACCGCCATATCTGATGCCCAAAGCCTTATTATCCATCAAATATGACAGTTAGCAGTTCGCTCAGGCAAATACAACCGAGATTCTGCGATACGTGAGACCCCGGCGGTGTCGAATCCTGGCCGTACACTTCGGCGGAGGCCTTCAAGGCCGTCTCCGAGTCAGAGGCCTAAGGCTGTCGCCGCAACGGGTTTGTAGGTGGAGAGAGCCTCTCGGGTCGCCGTCATGGAGCTCAGCCATGACGGCGGTTGCGATCAGGAACGGCCGCCCCGCGTGCGGCGGTGGCTACATGGCGGATGCGTTCCATGGCGGACATAATGGCCGCGTGTTGACGGAATGGTTCTCGCGACCCGAAGACAAGAAGGTCCTGTCCCTGTCGGATCTCTACGCTTCGGTGAAGGGCAGCGGCTGGTTCTCAACCGCATGCTCGATGGTTTCGAGGGCAAGCTGACGTCATCGACACGGGCCAAAGGGGCGAAGCGCTCTCAGGACACGACGCTCCAGGACATCAACGATCTCGTGGCTCGCAGCATGCTTGAACGCGATCGAGCGGGCGGGCGGAGCATGAACTACTCGCTCGTGAATTAGACGGGCTGGGCGGGGCCGAGTCAGTCAGCTCGCCGCTTCCTGGGAGGTCAGGCTGTTGGGAGGCCGGCAAAGAGCAATGCATCCCACGAAAAAGAGTGATCCCGTTGAGCGCGCCTCATAAAGTTGAGTCGTGATGGCTTACGCTAGCCAACCAGCCGACGATTGAGCTACCCTTCGTGATCCTAGCAACGCGTTCAGAGCGGATCTAGCATCATGTGGATTTCGATCGGTGTTTTGACATTCATAGTGGTGGGGATGATCGTCGGCATCTTTAAGGGCCGTGGGATCTCGTTTATGGATCCGAAAGAAGCCTCCCTTGGAGGGCCAGGGTTCGTCTGGCCGTTTTCAGTCAGTCCAGAAGATGCGCGCGATAAGCGCGATCACATTTTTCGAGAGATCGAACGACATCTGGAAAATGAGGACCAAAGGGCATCCGATGACGCCGCTCGAAGGCTCTGGGAATCTCATAACGACGCATTTCGGTAGCGCGGATGCTGACCTCAACAATTGTAGTTTTCAGGATGTTCAACGCTGAGCGATATTGGGGCGGCGAAGTCAGGGAGAGATCGCGTCGTCATCGCTCTGGCTGGTCCTTGGATCAGCCTGCTTTGATTGACTCTGAATCCATTTCGACAGATCGCCCGGAGCGTTAAGGACTTCGGTGTTGACCCGTTCGAACGCTTCTTTCTGCGCGTCCTGATTCGCTGCCACGCGGTCAGCGTGGTGTTCGTTATACTGAGCCCTGCGGTCTTCTACAGCATGCACATTGATCTGATTCGCCGACGGGATGCCGGTCATGTGATCGGCTACCGACTCCCTTGTGTCCGCCAGCTGCTGATTGAACGCGTCTACGCCAGCAGGTCCAGATGGAAGGCTACCGCCGACGTCTACTGCCGTGGCGCCGAAGGTAGGTCCGTTCGCCATGATCGTCTCGTTGGCGGATGCATTGCCGGCATAGCGACCAAAGCCTTCGGCCGACTGGAACGCGTCGGCCAGACCCGCTTGGATCCGTGCTGAGTTCTCCTCGCCGGTGCCGGTATGCTGGGATGCAACGTGTGCTTGAGCATAGAGGTGCGCGAGCTCGCTGTTGCCGCCGAACGACTCCGTATCCCGTTCGCCGTGATAATGTTCGTAGGTTTGAACCTCGCCGGCGAGGCCGTTCTGCACGATCACGTCATTGAGCTCGGCGGCGGCTTGGGGATTGGCAGCAATCGCAGGAATGAGAACCTTCGCGGAAACGTTTCGACTGGCTTCCATCGACGCCCCGGCACTCACCGACTCATTGTACGCGTTGCCTGCTGAGACAACGTCCTGCGCTGAGGCGGAGAGCGCTTCATCCTGCCCGAGGATCTCGGAGCTGATGAGAGCGTCGGACGTGTTGCCTTGAATGTCGGCGGCTATCGCTTCGGTCAGGCTGGCTCTGATCTCATCGCTGTTGCCGATCCGGTCTGAGATGCTTGTCTTCCATCCTTCGCTTTGTGACGCACTCTCAATCTTAGATTCGCCTTCAGTAAGGTTGGTTTCACCCGAAAATCCGGTTCCAAGGGCTCTGAAACCCAATCCGGCAGCCCCTCGTGCGAGCCAGTTCGTGGCTTCACTGTTTGTCGCACCGGCCTTCGTCTCGATGTCCTTGATGATGTCACCGAAGTGCTGATTCAGCGCCGATTCGGTGCGTCCGCCCTCGGCAACAAGGCGCTGGCTGAAGCTCTCGCCGACGGTCGCTGATTGCTGGGACGTCCATGCGTTGCTCACGCTCTGGCGAAGATCGCTGCTGAACTGATCGACCGCCTGCATGCGGGCCTCAGCCGAACTCTCATGCATGCTGCCGGCGCGCGAACTGTAGCTGAAGTAATCCAATCGCGATTCGGCGCCAGTTTGCGCCGCGATGCCCGCCGTACGATCGAAGGTTCTGGCTGGAGCGACATGCATCTGCTCGAACGGTGCGAAGGTGGCGCCGGCCGCTTGGCGTTCCATCACCACGTCCTCACCTTGCAGGCGCGTGGCGAAGAAGTTGGCGCTGATCGCCCCGCCATAGACGAGCATCAGCGTCAGGACCGGCACGGCGGAGGCCATGAGTCCGCCGGTCGCAAGCCAGGTCTGAATGATGTCGTCGCCTTGCTGCAGCCCCGCGAGGCTGGTGAGCGGCGTGCCGGCATCGGCGAGGGCCGCCATCTTGCCGGCGACCACATCATGCAGGAACAGGTTGACGATCGCGAGCGACGGCATCCAGAGCTGGATCCACGCGCCGACCAGCAGGAAGCGGCCGGCGGCGCCGATGCCGATCGCGCCGACCGGAATGAGCAGGGACAGAATCGGCGTGGCGGCAAAGACGAACCCTTCGATGAAGGTCATCATCGGCCGCAGATAACGATCAAAAAGGCTCTGATTTGCCATCCATTGGGAATTTCGCGCCCTGACGGCATCGTCGAGCTGATCGGCATAGCTGAAGTTGCCGTCCTGGACGTAGCGCTCCCGCACGGCCTTGTAGTAGATGGGCACCAGGACGGATGTGATGATGAAATCGTCGGCATCGACGGGCGGCGCATTCGCCGTGAAGTTCGATTGCGGCGCCGGCCCGACGCCGAGGCCGTTCAAGGCGTCGTTGATCGTCTGCTCGACCTCGGCGGCGCCGGCCGGCGGCTCCAGATCGAGCACGCCCGGAAGGACGTCGTTCTTGAACGTCGGCAGGAAGACGGTTTGCGTGTAGGTCTCGAGGGCGTCAAAGGCCTCGTTGCAGATCACTGTTTCGGGCGTGGGCGTGACCCTCAGGAGAGCGGCTCGGTTGGGATCGTCGACGGCGAGCTCCGACAGGAAATCCGTGGTCCGGAAGAGATCGTCCTTGGTGATGAAGCCGAGCTCCATGGCGGGCAGGGCGCAGGTCTTGATGTATTCCGACCAGCTGTCGACGAAGTTGGTGTTGGGCGTGCCGGCATTGGCGCTGCCGAGATGGAACTCTGTCAGGCTGTTCATGCGCACACGCTTCAGCACATCGAGCGAGAAACCATAGCCCTGGGCGGTCATGGTCGGCGTCGCGAAGGCGGTCTCGAACAGCTCGGTCAGGTTGAACCCGATGCTGGAGAGAAAGCTGCCGGTGGCGGCGACCCCGGTCGGCACGTTGTCGACGACGCGGACGTCCTGGGTGTACGCATCGGTAATGGTGACGGTCTGGGTGCTGCCGAACATCAGGGCGTAGGCCAGGCCGGCGATGCCGATCTGTGTGAAGTTGAAGCTTCGACCGCCGGAGGTCAGCGCCTGAAAGGTGATCAGGATGACACCAAAAAGAACGCCGATCTTGGCCATTGTGGCAAAATCACCCGACCCCGCGACCAACGTGACAGCCTGGATCACCTGCTCCAGGAACCGGCCGTCGCCAATCGAGTAGACATCCATGACCGCGTCTCCCTAGGGGCGCTCGGTGGCGTCAGCGGGTGATGCGAAGATGAAATCGTCGGTGACCGCAAGCAGCGCATTGTAGTCGGTCAACACGGCCGAGATCGGACCTTGGGCGTCCTGCCGCCGTCGCACCTCCTCGCCCAGCCGCGTTCGCGCCTGATCGACCAGCCTTTGGATATGTTGGGCGTGCTCGCTGTCGGTAAGCGTGACCGACGCCACCACCGTCTCGATGAGGTCCTCGCTGATGATCCGCGCCCATTCGGTGGTAAGGTGCGGCATCAGGGTTTCCGCAAAGGTCCGCCCGGCATCCAGGCTGATGCTGGTCGTGCGGATCAGCATGCCGCCCGCTCCAGTGGGCAGATTGCTCAGCAATGCGGCCTCTTCGTCATTGAACGCCTGATCATTGGCTCTGAGCTTGGCGAGGATGCCTGGCGTGGTGTCGTCGCCGAGCAGCACCAGCCGAGCCCGCTCCTGAAAGCCTTCGAGGGTGATCGTCTCCGCCTGTGGATCCAGGCAGCCATTGGGGCCGTTGTCCCCGCCACAGCCTTCAATGGTGACGTCGCCGCCGTCGAGCATGGCGTCGAACAGTTCATATTTGGGCCGGATGTGGGAAAGCGGCGTGGTCGTTCCCACGCCGTCATCGACCGGTGGCGCAACGATGATCGAGCCGGTGATGTTCATCATCACTTCGAGAAGGGCGGTGTCGCCGAAGGCAAAGCGGCTTGCCGCATCCTGCTGCACCAGGGCTCGCCACACGACATTGCCGGTGATCTGCTCGGCCACCTGCTCCGGAGCGGCCTCCTGCGCGTCGCCGACGGCATCGCCGCTTTGCGCCTCGAAGATATCCTCAACCGCACCGCTGGTGGCGGCAATTAGCGAGGCGTCTGAGTGCCGTTTGTAGCCGGCGGCATCGAGGCCGTCATTGATGATGCCCTGTGCAAGCTGGCAGGAGTTCCCGAAATGCTGATTGAGCGCCTGGACCTTCTTCTGCATGGTCTCGATCGCGCCCATGCAGGTCTCGCAGATCGCCGAAAGCCCGATCTGAAAGGCATAGCCGACCGCATTGCTGGCGATGGCCTTCAGGAGCGGAACGATCTGGTCGCCGGAAACATAGGAGAAGGACCCGCCGAACAGATCGACGCCGCCGCATCCGCCTTGAAAGCTCGGCGGGGTGAAGGTCACCAGATTGGTATCGACGATACGATTGCGGATCTGGACGCTGCCGCCGGCAATGACACCACGCCTGGCGGTGGATGTGACGGTGGGATCGGTGGTGTTGCCGAGGTTGTCGAAGAACTGATTCATCTCACCTTGGAGGTCAGCCCGCGCTGGCGGGTTCAGGAGGCCAATCGACAGCGCCGTCGCCAGCATCAAGGGCTTATGGATCTTGGTCATCACGGCGTTCCGGTGTTTGCCATGCCGACCTTCTGCCTGATATGAGCGACCAGCCGGGCGGGATCGTCCAGGATCTCGGGCGGCAGATCGTCGAAGTCGGTCGGCAGGTTGAAGGGCCGCCGCACGGCGCGGGTCGCGAGATAGGTCTCTTCAGGCACAAGACCCAGAGCGTGCGCCTGGCCGATGATACGTCGTCCGAGGGTCTGGAGATCGAGAGGCGCCTGGGCCAGGGGCGCGATGAGATCGGGCGGTCGTATGAGGAAGGTTGCCGGGAGAGCGGCCACACCGAGATGGTCGGCCTGACCGTCGTCGAGGCGGTGCGCCTCCAGGCCGCCGGCAGGGGGCGAGCCGTCCAAAGACACGGCCACGATCTCGAAGCCATGGACGTCGCCGGCGAGCTTCAAGACGCCGGCCTGGCTGTCGCAAAGGGGGCAGTCGGCCCGGTAGAAGAAGAGGATGCCCGTTTCCCTGGCCAGTTCGCGGAGCACAGCGTTGCGTGCGCCCTCGGCCAGGGCATCGATGGCCTGTGCGGCATAGGTCGCGATCGGCCGCTCCGAATTGGCGTCCAGCCAGGGATCCCGGGCCGCCGCCGCGGTGCTGGCTTCGGCAAAACCGCCGGCACGCTCCAAGGCGATGCGCTGCAGATAGAGATAGGCCTCGACATTCTCCGGTGAGGGATCGTCGAGCGCCCGGTCGCGATAGTCATCGAGGTTCGCGCGAAACCAGGCAGCGCTCAGCGGCTTCGGCTCGTCCGCTGTCGCCTCGGCCGGCGCGGCGACGTCGATCTCCGGCGCCGGCGCAGCGGCTGGTTTCTCAGCTTCCTTCGGCGCAATCTCCGGAACGGGTTCCGGTTCGGGCTCGTACCAGAACCAGCCCTCCTCGCGGCGATCGAAATACCGGCCCCGGTCTTCGGTCTGGCCCGAGCTTGGACTCATCGTCGCTACCATGAGTAGTGTTGCAAGCAATATCGAGAACCATGGGTTGGTCATGCCAACGCTCCTCACCGGTTATCATCCGCATGGTTGCCGATGGCGCAGCCTCCGTGTTTGCAACGCAGGCTAGTGCGTCATGCCCGGATCGTGGCCCTTGGCGCTTTTGTCATCGTTGTCGCCATGATCGTCGGGATGGCGGCAAAGCCTGCAGCCTCTGGCGTCATCGGATGAAGCCGGTGATGACCCGCCGAACCAGCGGCTCCAAAACGATGGTTCACTGTAGCTGGCAGCCAAGGTTCTTTCCTGCGTGTCACCATTGGCAGCGGCCTCCGCCTTATCGGTGGTCTCCGGAGTCAAAGTCCGTGTCACACCGAAGCGAGCCGAGGCCGAGGCAGGTTTCAAGGCAACATCGAGCGCCACGACCCAGACTTTGCGATTGTTGGGATCGGCGGTGCCGTCCGGGCTCGGCTTGAGCTCTTCGGGCTCACCCTGGGCAGCATCGAGGATCTCGGTGGTCACGCCCGAGGCTTTCAGGATCTCGATCACGGCGTCGACGCGCCGCTGCGCGAGCTTCTGATTGGCCTCGTCGGAGCCAACCCGATCTGTGAAGCCGGCCACCAGGACCGAGCGCGGCTTGAGCTCGGCGATCCTCGTGCTCGCGGTCTTGAGTCGGTTCTGGCCGCTGGCTGATACGCTCGCCTTGCCGCTGTCGAAGTAGACTTCTGCGACTCGAACATTTCTGGTGGTCAAGGGATTGACAGTCCCTGGTGTATCGGCGAGCGTCTGAGCCTCCCTCCGATCGCCCGCCATCGTCTTCGGTTCAGCGGTCACCACGACATCGCCGTCTTCCAGCGGTCGCGCGTCGAGCCCAGGCGTGAGCGCCGCTCGGCCCTTGAGCGGCTCGAATCGGCGCGTGATCCCGTTGCTGGGGTCCGCCGGCTTCGAGGTCACCCGGGAGTAGACGTAATTCGGTGCGGTGACATCGCCGCTCGAGGTCGCGTGGGGCCCGACCCAAACGCGCATGACCCCCTCGGCCGGCTCGGCGGCCTGGTCGCCTGCACCGACGGGTGGCGCCAGCGCGAGCTTCGGGTCGGCCCCAGGTAGCGGTTGCCGGACATCGCCAAAGGCTGGGCCCTTGGCGGCCTCGATCCCCTCGATGTCCTCCTGAGTCACCCTGGATCGGCTGTTGGTCAGCTCGTAGACATTGCGAGCGCTGATGCAGGAGACGCCGTCGGGATATCCCTGGCAGCTGAACTCCGATTGACCAGGGACGCAGGCGGCGAGGGTCGCGATGGCCATGCCCATTGCAGCAACGATGGTCATACGCATCAACCGTCCTCCGATGGCAGGTTCATCTCAAATGTCGAGGTCAGGACCACGTCGATCTCGCGACCGGCGTCGATCTCGATGACCGGGAACAGCTGGAAGGCCTGGTCGATGTACCAGTCGGCGACCCGGCCAAGCGCGTTGCCGGCCGCGGCGCCGCCGAGCGAGGTTGCCGCGGCCTGCGCGCCTTCGATGTCGTAGCTGGCGCCGCCGCCGATCAGGGCGACCTGATTATCGTCAAAAGCATTGGCGGCGGCTTCGAGGAAACCGACCAGAAGGGCGCGGGCGATGAACGTGCCCTCGCGCCGCACCAGCCGGCCGCGCGGCCCTTCCTTGCCGTCCTCGCCGACGGCAAACGCCTTGAGCGGCTGCTCCAGAATGGTGCCGTCATTGAGCACGCAGGACATGGTCTCGCCACGCATGTGCGCCCGCTCCGACGACAGATCGCCATACGCGCCGAGGAGGGCAAAACACTCCCTCACATCCGCTTTGAAGCGGTTCGGCAGAATGGCTTCCTTCTTCAACCGAAGCAGCACCGGTAGGGGTTCGCCTTGTGCCTGCGCGCCGGTCGGCGCATCCAGGCCGGTGATCAGCGTGCCGGTGAGGATCGATGTCGCCGGCAACCTGAAGAGGCTGTCACCGTTCGGCGGCAAGTCGGCATGGCCTTCGGTCGCGGCGTCGGCGTCGCGCCTGGACACGAAACGGATTGCCAAGGCCTGGCCCGCACGGTTGGCGCCGTCGCCTTCTGATGCCGGCGCGCCGCCCGGCCGAACGGCGCTCGGCGCAGCCGGTGTGGTCCGTTCGAAGATCGAGGCCGGTTCTTGCTGGCGTGGCAGCCCGTTGGCATCCGGAAACGCGATTCCGGGCGAGGCGGCGGCAATGACCGGGTCCGCTCGCTCACCCTTGCTGCCCTCGGCCTCGGACGGCGCGTCGTCCGGCTGTTCGGCCGTCTTCAGGGGATCGGCCTCATCCTTTTTCGGCTCGTCCTTCGCCGCCTTGACCCGCTCGTCGATGCGCTCGAGCTGGACCTCGAGCTGTTGCAGACGCCCTTCGAGTACGCGACCCTGTGCGGCATCGTCACGGTCGAGGCTCCGTTGGAGCTGCTGGGCGACCGTTTCGGGAAGACGCTGCTGCCGCTCGGCGAGCTCTTCCAGCTTCCTGGCGAGGTCGGCATTCTCCGAGCGCGAGGATTCGAGCTGTGCAGCCAGACGATCGATCGTGGTTTGCCGCGTGTCGGCGTCAGTCAGGATGGATTCGTTGATCTCGGCGCGCTTGGTCTTGCCCGTTCCGGTCGAGAACCCCGAAGCGATCATCCAGCAGCCCAGGAAGACGCCGGCACTGACGCCGCCGACCGTCAGCCAGCGCCGAGTGCGGGCCGAGAGATGGTCCCAGGTCATTGGCGCCTTGCCTGCAGGAGGGATGGACGGGGCGCCCGCGGATCAAATTCGGCGGGATCGACGACAGCGCGGGCGAGGTAGATCTCGGCATACTCACCCGGCTGCAAGGTCGCGTGCGGCCAAAGTGCTACGGCAATCACACCTTCGCTGTAGCACCAGGGCTCCTGGAAGGAAGCGGTCGCCGGGCCGCCGTTGCGCACCACCCCGACATAGACCTCCTGCCGCTGACCCAGGAGATATTGGCCGGTCGAGAACGACACCTCAAAACCGTTCTCCGCGGTGCAGAGCGGGTAGGGTGGGGAGGCTTGCTGGCTGAAGGCGAAGTCACCGGGCACTCTGCCTTGCGCCAGCTGATCGAAGACCTCGCCGGCCCTGGCCACATAGGCGCGGCCGTTCTCAGGCCGTGCCGTCCGATCGAGCCCTGGCGCCGCGTCATCGGCCTTGGGAACCAGCACGCCCGGGGGCAGATCGAGACGCAGCTCACGCGGTGGGATCTTCTTGGGCTGCAGCGTCAGGCTGATCGACACGCTCTCATCACCGGTCTCGGTGAGAAACATCGTGATCAACCCAGCATTGGCCGGGGCAACATAGATCACGTTCTCGCTGGTCTCGACGCTCGCCGCGGCCGTGGTGACGATGCGCGGTTCCTCAAAGGGTGTGACGATGCGGTTGGGATGGCCTTCAGCGATCTGGATGATCTCATTGACGCCCGGCTCGACAGTGATCTTCTGCAGCGTGTCGGCGAACTGCACGCGCTCGGCCGTCCCCGGCTTGGCCCGCCGTGGATCGGCGTCGGCCGACACCGCCGGCAGCGCGATCGACTTTGGCTGCTGATCCTTGGCCGATTGGGCAACCACCTGAGGCGCGCCCGCCAGCACCAGGATGGACACAGCGGTTGCCATCCGTCCCCTCATGATGCTGCCTCCGACGACCAAAAGAGGGCCGCCCGATCGTCGGTCTCTGGCTCGCCCGCATAGGTACGCAGATAACGGATCACCGGCCGGTGCCGTTCGATCTCGAGCTCGACCTCGTAGGTGCGCTTGGTTCGTTCCTCGTCGGCGCCGCCGATCGCGCTGGTCACGCCGTAGCCGAAGACGAAAACGCGGCTGCCCTTCTGCACCACCCGGCGCGGCTCGAATCGTAGCGCCACCCGGTCGCGCTCCAGCTGATCCAACTGCCGCTCGATGATCGTGGTGACCTGGTCGTGGACCTCGGGCGACAGCAGCGGGTAGACCGATTCCTTGATGAATGCGCCGTTGCCCGGGGTGACATTGCCGATCAGGGTGGCGATATGCAGGCCCCAGGCCTTGGTGTAGTCCTGCGTCGCACGAGAGCTTGCGACCTCCATCTCGGCCGAAAGTTCCGGCGGCACGAGGACGACGATCTCATCGCGACTCATCAGGGCAAAGGTTTGGACCAGGACGCAAACCGAGAGCCCCGCGACCGTCGGGAAGAGCCAGCGGTTTTGCGCCCGCGTGCTTGCCCAGTCGCGCATGAACAGATCCAGCTTCATGGAAGATATGTCCGCTGAAAGGGATTGCGCAGCGTATGGCCGCGCGACGGCCAGACGCCGAACCAGTACATGGCGTGGAGCACGAACATCTCGGGCTTGCCCTCGCGGTAGCGCTGATAGAAGAAGCCAAGCACCAGGCCCGCGAACGCCATCATGAAGGGAGCGTTCAGCAGAAAGCCGATCGCCAGCATCAGGGTCGGTGGCGCGAAGTCGTCCAGCCGCCAAAGCAGGAAATAGGGTGGGTCATCCACGGTGCGGGGCAGGGAGGTCATCGCCAGTCCTCTTTGTTCTAAGCCCCGACTCTATCCCGTTCCTCACGGTCGGTGTTGCCCGCATGGACACCAAAAAAGGGCTCCATGCGGGCAACATCGACGAGCGATGCCTGCGGAACGAGTGCGTGGTCCCGCTCGGCGCAGGTGCAATAGGGACAGCGCCATCCACGGCTGTGGTTAGGGATGATCAGATAATGTGTGCCGTGTGTCTCGCATCGCACGGAGCGGAGCTGATCACGATGGAGAGACAGGACGAGAGTGCACGCATCCTCGATCGCGAGAACGGCCCGCGCTTCGGGAAACCCGTTCGCCACAATGGCGCTCTGGGTCGCGTAGACGTCGTAGCTTTCGAGAAACAGGGGCCAATTGTAGTCGGAAAGATCGTTTCCGATGACACGCTGGTAGATCTCGACGAAGAGCGACCCGGCGGCGCGCAGCTCCGCCCGGCGCAAGATCGTGCCTGTCGACAATGTTGGGCGCCCGGTGCGGTCGGCGACCGGCAGCAGGCCCTCGCGCAGCCTGTTGACGCGCTTGTTGCTCAGCCTGGTGATGATGGCCACCTGCTTCGGACGAATGCCGCGCTGCAGCAGCTCGAGCGCGAACATTTGTGCGCACACATGCTGGACCACCGGATCACTGCAGTCGGCCAGTCGCCCGGACGGCATCATTGTCCTCCCGGCCGATAGGTCGAGATGGCAGCCTGTGTCGATGCCAGGATCTCTTCGACCGAGCGCGCACTCAGCAGCCGGCCCGCGTTTGTCAGCGGCGAGACGATCGCGATCGGCAGGGCGTTCAGGCGAATCAGATCGGTTGGTCTGATCTCGGCGAACTGCGCCACGTGATCCGGCGACATATTGAGGTGGATTCCGGCCATGGTCGGACGTCTGCGGCAGAAATCCGCAGCCGCAGCGACGTAGGCTTGATTGAGGGCGACAATGGCTTGGGCCGCTTCATCGTTGGTCATCGCCAGATGGGTCATTGTGAGGCTCCTCCGTTTTCTTTTTGGTGGAGTAAATGTCGATACAGCGCGAGCACAGTGCGGGCATATGCTTTGGCTCGAACGGGCGATGCGCTGTGATAGCGGCCGATACCGGCGGTCAGGTCGCCGGGATTCGCGGCAAGGGCGTCCTTGAGAATCGAGGCCCCAACGGCAAGGTTGGTTTCCGGATCGAGGAGCGCTTCAAGGCGATCCACACGGTGACCGTGCCAACGGGAATTGATCTGGAGCAGACCGACATCGACGGACTTGCCCTGATGGATGGCCAGTAGCTCGGCAGCGTCCGCTTTGGACTCGGCAAAGACCGCACGTCCTTCAACGTTGAGCGTCCATGGCCAAGGCCTGACGAGCCCGCGCCCTTGGGACCGGCCGCTCTCGGTCAGGGCAACAGCGTAGAGCATCAGCGGATCGACATTCTGCGATCGCGCTGCATGCTCCCAGGGCGTGCCGCGCAGATCAAACGCTGACGAGGCATGTGATGTCAGGAAAAACAGTCCGACAGCAGTCAGAGCGCGTCCTGCCCTGCTTGCGAAGCTGTTGAGAGGACGCCGTCGCTCGTTTGTGTTCGCTCTGGGGTTCTGGCTGATGGGAGGTCTGGTTGTCATCGCCGAAATCCACTCGTTCTCGGTATCTAAAGACACCCAGCTCTTCGAAATTATTGCAGGACTTTTAGAGAAAATTGCTGAAGGATCGGACTGATCATGATATTTCCTAGTAATATCAGTGTCTTGGAGGGGAAATTTTCTTCATTGTCGGCAGCGTGTGACTGGCGTCTGATAGGCATGCCGGCGCGGAGGCCTCTTTGACACTCATCTCGGAAGGACATGGCGTTGATCGCCTGCGCGCGGAACAAGGAGGGCGCGGCGCCGTCATGTCCGCATTGGCGAGTGCGTTATGATTGAGGGCGCTGTCGGCAGTCCGCTGGAGAACGCTCTGTTTCGCTCGATTCGGATCTTGCTAGCCGTCCGCACGCCCGATCAGGCTGCTCTCCGGTTTTGTCCGACCGCTTGTGTTGATCACGGCGCTCGCTGCGGCAATCCGTGCTCCGCCGTTCGGCCTCGCCCGCTGCCACGGGCGGGTCTCGTGAGTCGCGTCCGTTCACAGCCAATAGCGCGGCCCGGGACCGGTGCGTCCGGTGCGGTCCTCCGGGTTCGCCCGCCGGCATCGGTCGATCGAGAGGCAGCCGCAGCCGATGCAGCTGGTCAGCCCCGTTTTCAAACGCTGCAGCTCGGCAATCGGCTGGTCGACCCGTTTCAGCCAGGTGCTGGAGAGTCGCGACCAGTCCTTGCACGTCGGGAAGCGATGGGCCGGGAGCTTCGCGAGCTCGGCGCCGATCTCATCGAGGGCCAGGCCGATGCGCTGGGCGAACATGATGAATGCAACCCGGCGGAGCACCGATCGCGGGTAGTGGCGATGGCCCGAGCCGGCCCGCTCGGATGCGATCAGTCCACGCACCTCACAAAGGCGGAGCGCCGAGGCGGTGACGCCGCTGTGGCGGGCGATCTCGCTGATGGTCAGGGCGGATTTCAATGGAAAAGCCGTGTCGCGATTGTCTCGTGACTTCAAGCTCACTTGAAATTGTAGGCAAGTATCCTCGATCAACAGAGGAGCCTTGACCATGGACAAGAACGCGGAATCTGTACGGATGATAGCGCACATGACATTCGGTCATGAGGCTGGTCGGGTGGACGTCCCACTTCATGCCGTCGGTCGATGCGGCATCGCCCGAGCCCCAGCGTTTGTGCAGGCCGATGGCCGCAGAGGCATCGATATCGGAGTTGATCGCCTCATTGAGCATGCCTTCATTCCCATGCCGCTGGTTGATGAAGGCGATGTGACGGCGGTCGAGATTCTCGAGCGAATGCGCCGTCTGGGTCGGGCGCAACCCACAGCCATAGACGAATGCGGCCGTCAGACAGCGTCCGCGGGGAACGGTCGAGCTTGGTCTCGAACGTGGAAATCGGCTTGAAGGCTCGCCTCCAGCCCAGCCAGTAGTTCGGTCTCGACAGACGCGTCCAGAATGCCGATGGGCTTTAGCCGTTCCTTCAAGAGTGTCCGGTCATTTGAATGCTCCACCGTTTTGTCACACCCTGATCCCATGACTTCGAGGCACGATGCAGGCGTGGGGTCTAGGGGTGACAACCTGGTCATCTGGAAATGACCACCTTGATGACTACCTTGTCACAGCGTGTCGCATGCATTTGGCACCTTTGGCCAGCCGCTGCATCGCTCCTGACGCGAACGCAGACATCCTCTCCTACATTCCTTCCTGCCGTCGCTGGTGCAAAGGTCGCCGGCGCCATTCGTGGAATGGCAGTCTCGGAAATGCTGTTGCGCCCTTCCGGCAAGCCGCTATCCTACGCCCAGAGCGCCCTCATCCGAAGGAGGGACCATGTCGCGGCACATTAACGGCGCGCCCAGCACAATGGCGGCGAAAACCCGGCCCGTCGCCCCGAGGGTCGCCTTCGCCCTGAGATGTCTCGACCGCGCCAACCACCCACAAGGCAGCCTGCTCGCCCGATATGCCGCCCTGCGCGCTGTCTATGACCGCGAAACCTGGCGCCAGGTGATCACCATCCTTGCGGAGCGCAGCCCCTAGCCTATAGTGGTTGTCGATCTCGTTATTCGAGCGGATTTCCCGGCGGCTGTCCTCCTATCCCCCATTTCCAGGAGGGCAGCCGCCATCCTCCAAGTCTTCCCCAGATCAAGCGATCGCCGCCTTGATCCGCGACAGCAATACGTCGTAATCCACTGGCTTGGTCAAAAACGCATCGGCGCCGATGCTAAACCCCTTATCGATCGCCTGCTGAAACGCCAGCGCCGAGACGAAGAAAAACGGCGTCGACCGGAAACGCGGACAGCTCTCCAACCGCTGCCGGAGCTGATAGCCATCCATCACGGGCATGCAGACATCCGAGATGATCACATCCGGGTTGCCGGCCTTGATCGCCGCCAGACCCTCAACGCCGTTGCCGGCTGCCAGCACCCGATGACCCGCATCCTCCAGCTCCTCCACCAGAAGCTGCAGGAGGTCGGGGTCATCTTCGATGACAATGATCGTCGCCATGGTCGTTGCAGCTCATCCCTCGCGTCGCATGCCACCCGCCAGAGGGGGCGCACTCATCTTGGCCCAAAAGGGTGAAAAAAGCCTAAATCGGCGCACCGATGGTCGTCGCGAGCGGCGACAGCCACTGTCAGGCCGGGCTCACATCACCGGCTGTCGCCCGGCCGGCCGGCGCTCGCTGGGCGGCGGATGGGTCGGCTGACACCGCCAGCGGGCATCCGTGAGCCGCTTGACGAAGTCCTGCAGCTTCTCGGTGCAAAACCCGCGCTCGAACTCCGCGCGCCACAGCCGGCGCCGATCATCAGGCGTGGACCATAGGATGACATCACAGGGCAGTCCTCGCGTGGGATTCGCGATCACCACCTGAACGCGCCGGAAAGTCTCGCCATTGCGGCAGGTGATGTCCTGGGCGTGCGAGGGGCCCGCGAAAGCCGTGGCGACCTGAACGATCGCCGCCAGCGACCACCAAATCCTCTGCAGGTTCATGTCGACACTGACAAGCAATAGAAAGAGATAAATCGGACAGCTTTGGCAATCATGGCGTCATTCTCGAAGAATTACTAGTTCATTGGCTCAAATTTCCATTGAACTCGACCGAGTCTAGTACAATAGTGTTGCGGTCAATACCTTCGATCTCCCGATCGCATCTGCACTCTCGATGACACGGCTTGGACCTGGCGACCATGCGTCGCCGGCTCCTTCACTGTACACTATCGATCGTAGCGGCCCAAAGCCAGCCGCCGATCGTGTCTTGGATCTCGACAAGCTCGCCTTCGTCCACCGTGAGTTCTTGGGCCGTGTAGTCGCGGACCAGACGGCCGAGATCACCGTCGCGACGCAGATAGGACTGAGGCACCCAGCCGCGCCGACCGTCCGCAGCCGTCGCCCAGATGAAGTCGGGATAGTGCTCGTCCTTGTGTCCCAGGCGGAACAGATCGCCGCGCCTGCCGCTGATTGGATCGGGATAGGCGTTGTCGTAAGCGGCGATGACGCGGGCATAGCGGGACATGGCGAGACGGCTTTCCACAGCTTCTCCTACAGCGTGAACAGCCAAGCCGTCCAATCTTATCCATTGATAGAAAATGGACAGCTGCCATTCGGTGCCCGCCGGCGGACTTCCTGACCGGAAACCCAGCCCATCCCGGTTTAACGCATTGCGCCGACAACTCGCGAAGACGATCCTCAACACTCCAAGTCCCGGCTGCTTCGGCAAGGCTCGTCCTCCCAACGCTCGGGGTGAGCTCACTCAGACACCCTCAAATCGCCAGGTTTTCGGAGATGTCCAGCCGATTGCCAGGCAGAAATGGCGCTATCGGCCGTGCTAGACGCCGCCAGGGCCAGAGTCCGTTGACCAAACCCGATTTCTGCCGTAGGGGCGAGATTGCGGGCAACGTCGCCATCGAACAGCATCTGCCCGCGGGATCGAACTGGAAAATGGGTCTGGACAAGTTCGAATGGGTTACCCTGGACCGGACTTCGGCCCCTCGAATGTCACGTCTTGCTGTTCGAGTGCGGTTTTCGTCGCAGCGAGCTCGGCGATATGCAAGGTGTGCTTGAGCAAATTGGGGAAGCGGCGCGTGGATTCCGTCAAGCGCAGGCCCCACCTACCGAACACGAAGAGGTAGAAATCAGCAACGGAGACGCTATTGCCCACCAAGAATGTTCTGCCCTCGAGCATCCTGTCGATATGAGCGTAGTCATCCCTCAGCTGACGCTCGGCCCGGTGCTCGATGGCTTGAACGCAAGTGACGTCGTCGACGAACCGCTCGGCGCGCCACAGCCGCCCAAAAGCGGGATGCACCGTGCTCGAAAGGAATGCGAGCCAACGAAGCGCCTCATATCGTTCGGGGTCGCCGATGGCCGGAAGGAGCTGGGAGGCCGGCGCGCTGTCGGCGATCAGCGAAAGGATGGCGGGAACTTCCGTCAGGACCGAGCCTTTTGTCGTGACGAGCGCTGGGACACGGCCAAGAGGATTGACGGCAAGATAAGCCGGTTTCGTTTGGTCACCCCGCTCGACGCGAACAGCTTCGAAAGCCAGGCCGCTGGCCTCCAAGGCGATGTGCGGCGCGAGGGCGCAAGAACCAGGCAGATAGTAAAGATGCATGTCAGCGCTCATATCCCCACGCGAGATGGCTGAACACGGTTGTTGAAAAGATCATGGTTCGGCGGGAACTTAACTTTCATGGAAACGCTTCCGATCATCCGCCCTTTCGTCGCTGCTGATGCTTCGGCTGTCCGAAGTCTCTTCATCCGGGTGAACCAGCACTTGGCGCCTGACCACATGGCGAAAGCGTTTGACAATTATGTCGAGCAGTCTCTGGCTGAGGAAATCGATCAGATCGCAACATACTATCGGAACAAGGACGGATCTTTCTTTGTCGCCGAACTATCCGCGCAAATTGTCGGCATGTTCGGTCTCGAGAGCATTGGCAGCGATGCCATGGAACTTCGCCGTATGTATGTCGACCCCTCCGTTCGTGGCCGTGGGATTGGTCGCCTGCTTCTGGCCCATGCGGAGGAGCAAACACGCCGGTCGGGCAAAACGCGACTCGTTCTGAGCACCTCCGAACTCCAGACTGCCGCCCTTTCGCTATATCGGTCTTCTGGCTACGCCCAGTTAAGGGAGGAACTCGTGACAACCCAAAGCAACAAGACGCTGGGCGCTGGACTGCGCCGATTCTATTTCGAGAAGCATCTAGGAAGGAGATGCAGCGAATGACAGTTTCCCGTCCTTTCTGCCCGCGGCCATTAGGATCGAGATGGGCCAATGAACAAAACCGCCCACGAGTTCGAGGTCGAATTCGATCGCGGTCGTGTGTGGCTGGGGCAGATGAGGTTCGCCTGAAATCGTTCAGATCCCCGGCATGAGAAGAAGACATGCGAGAAGACGCCTTATTTGACCAAGATCAGAGTCATATCGCATTTCTCAGCCAGGCTCTTCGAAACCGATCCTGTCAATAAACTCCGAACAGCTCCCTTGCCATGTCGTCCAAGCACGATGCAGTCCGCTTCGATCTGAATAGCGACATCACAGATAACGTTGGCGACGTCGCCGGTTTTGACGATGCGTTCCGCTTTAGCTGCGCCCAAGTTGCGGGCGATAGAGAGCGCCTGATCGAGGCATTCCTCCGCTTCTGATGGAGGCAAAGGCACGCCCTTTCAAGCCTTCCGCCTCCAGATAGCCCTTGAGGTCACCTCTTGGCTCGATCTCGCGTGCGACAGTCAAATAGGTCAATTTGACATCGAGCGCAGATGCGAGTTGAGCAGCCAGCGCCGCAGCCCGGCAAGCCGGTTCTGAACCGTCGACGCCACAAAGCAGATTGCTCATGTTCGACAGCTCGGCCTGATTGTTCATGGCTTTTATCCTCAATGAATGCCGTGCTGCCAGCCGTACGCTACTCTTCTTGATGCACGCTGCTGATGAAAGCGTGTTCGAGGAAACTCTTAATAAACTATATAACCAGATTTATAGTTATATCAAGGGATGTCGATAGAAGGCTGGTACGGCTTAAAGGTGAGAGACATACGGTCAAGGTCTGTCATCGTCCTGACGATTGCCCGAGATCGGATCTTCGGCGCGATTGACCGAGATGTGGACGGCGCGGACATCGCGATCATCTCGTTCGGTCCTAAATCGCGAATCAGGTCTCAGCGGCATTCGTTTCGGTGCATGACGGGCAGGTTCATTCCTCGAAAGGACCTGCAAGATGCTTAAGCCTGTTTCCATCATCTGCGCGCTCATGCTTCTCCCGGTCGCGGCCACACATGCCGATGCGATCGGTTTTCGTCAGATCACCATCGACACCGGCGGCTCGCGCCCACTGAACGTCGCGCTTTGGTATCCGACGGGCGATGACGCATCTGCTGAGACCGTCGGAGAGAACCGGGCGTTCTTCGGTATTCCGACAGTTCCGGATGCAACCCCTGATCCTAGGTCCCATCCTCTTGTCGTGCTGTCGCACGGATATGGCGGCACCTGGCGCAACCTCAGCTGGCTGGCGGCAGTTCTGGTCGAACATGGCTTTGCTGTTGCCGCCCCGGATCACCCCGGCACGACGTTCTTCGACCGCGACCCCGCACAAGCCGCGAAGCTCTGGGAACGTCCGCACGATCTGAGCCGAACCATCGATGCCGTTCTGGCCGATCCTGGGCTGGCCGGGCCGGTTGATCCCGGCCGGATCGCCGCCATCGGCCATTCGCTCGGCGGATGGACCGTTGCCGCGCTGGCGGGCGCGCGGTTCGATCCCCAGCTTTTCGCGCAAGATTGCGACGACAACGCCGGCCTCCGGGCCTGCACGCTCTCGGAGGAGCTGGGGTTGACCGATCCTGCCCTCGGCCAGGATCTGCGCGATCCGCGTGTCAAGGCATTCGTGACGCTGGACCTCGGCCTTGCCCGCGGCTTCTTGCCCGAAAGCCTTGCTGCGGTGACGGTTCCGGCTCTCGTGTTCGGGGCGGGCATCGATATCGGCGGCATGCCGGCGGCACTGGAGTCAGGTTGGCTGGCTGAACACCTGCCCGGCGAAACGACCCATCTGGTGATGATCCCGGATGCCATGCATTTCAGCTTCATGCAGCTTTGCAAGCCGGGCGCCGAGGCGATGATCGAGAAGGAAGATCCGGGCGACGGCATCGTCTGCCGCGACGGGGAACATCGGGGTCGCGCGGCGATCCACGATGAGGTCGCCGCAAGGATCATCAGCTTTCTGGACCAGTCCCTGCCGTCCCGCTGAGCTGCCTGTCCGTTCTCGACCTTTCCCTGCGGCGCCACTCGCTGGGCGGAGCACCGGCGACGCGCAGGAATTCGCGATTGAAGTTCGATTTGGTCTGAAAGCCGCAGTCGAACATGATCGTCGTGACGGGGCGGTCGGTCTCGGACAGCAGCGCCATCGCCTCGCGGACCCGCCATTCGTTGATGGCCTGCGAGACGTTCTGGCCGCGCTTGCGATTGATCGCCCCGGAGACCTGGCGCGCCGGAATGCACAGACGGCGCGCGAGCCGTTCGAGCGTCAGGTCCGGGTCGCGGTAGAGCCTCTGCGCAGCCATCATCCGGTTCACCTCTGCCACGACACGGTCGTCGTCGGGCGCGGAGAGATCCTTCCGAGCGACATGGTCGACCTTGGCGGATTCGGCTTCCGGCAGGCTGCGTCCCATCAGGATCGTCGCCCAGGCGATCAGCGGCAGCGTCATCATGTTGCCCGCGCTAACGATCGCTGCAACATGGCTGCCGCTGCCAAGGCCGAAATCCAGCGCGATCGCAAGGTCGATTAAACCTGAGACGATGAGCAAGCCGCCCGCAAGCGCGGCCGCTTTCCCTGCCTGCGGCGCCTCGCTCAGTCGTGCGCCATCTAGGCTGTCCGGTCCCGCGAGGCCACGCCGCAGCAGCTGCGCGCCATAGCCGAAGAACAAGGTGGCAAGCAGGGCATCGATTGGCGAGTGAAGCCATGGCCAAAGAGCCGAGAGCAGGAGAATGACGCCGGCAGGCACGAAATGCGGCCAGACGGGTTTGCGCACAGATCCGCGCAAGCCCGAAAAGCATAGCCAGGCAGTAGGCGGCAGAAGCGCAGCCGTCACCGGCTGCAAAAATCGGAAGACCTTCGCCTCGTAGCTCCAGCGCAGGCCGACCACGACCATCAGCGCGATACAGACGCTGAGAAACACAATGACGGGCCAACTGCCATGTTCTCGTTGTGCCAGGACAAGGCAAAGCAGAAAGGCCAACAGAAGCGCAATGACGAAGGGAAGTGGGACCGAGATCATGCAAAACAACTAGCCCACACACCGGCCGGAGGGAACATCGGCTGAGGGCTCGAAAGAGCCTCGCGGAACACGGCAGGGGAATCTGGCATTTGCTTGGTTAGATCGTCAGCGCCAAGGGCTGAGTTGTATGAACTTTGCGCCTATGCGCTTTCTCGAGCACCAATCGCGCACAAATCGTCGACCACGACGCCCGTCGCTCTGATCGCAAGAAAGACGCGAACACGCTTGGCCACGTCGCTTCGACAAGCTGGATGTTCACAACCCGGACTTCGTCGTTTCGGCCGTCGTCATCCTGGTCTCCGTGATGGCCACCTCGCTTTTCCAAGAAGCGGCGAGCGAGTTCTTCGGTTGGCTCAGGCCGACGGCGGCGGCCGTGTTTGACTAGCTGCTCGCGATCGCCGGCTCTATGTCCTCGTACTGTTTTGTCTTTTCCTGATCGTCGCGCCCTTCGGCTCGGTCCGGCTCGGCGGCCGATGCCAGCTCGTATTTGCCCTGTCTCGATTGGTTCCCATGCTGTTCGCCGTCGGCATTGGCATCGGGCTGATGTTCTTCGGCGTGGCCGAGCCGATCGCTTGAATGGCGGGCCAAGGATGGCGCCGATGGCGTGCTGGCTTATGACGAGCCTGAAGCCGTCGGCTTCTGGCGGCCGACACCGCTCGACTTCAAGCCTGCCCTTGTCCCCCACTGCCGTCAGGCGACACCCTTTGCGATCGAGCAGCTCGGTCAATACGCCGTGGCGCCGCCGCCGGCCGCCGACAGCCTGCAGTACGCCCAAGACCTGAGGGAAGTGTTCGAGCGGGAAGGGGGCAATAGCACCAGCCGAAGCGAGGCCCTACGCGCGAGCATGGCAGCTCCTCAATGAAATATCTCGATCGGTAACTTCAAGCAGGCGGCGACCTGACGGCGACCATGGGCATAGCGGTAATCGAGAACTCAGCATTGGTCTGCCTCGACGTTGCGCTGACGCTCATTTGCGCATCAGCCAACCACAATTCGACGACGGCGTGCCCAAAACTCGAGGGCGGCTACAAGAGAATAATCCAGCCTTCCTGGCAGGTTTGCTGAATGCAAGTGCTGCTGCATTACATGCGGTCCAGCCAGGAATGATCAGGTGCGATCACTCTGAGGCAATTTCTCAGCCAGGATAGGGCGTCCGTCATCAATACAGGCAATAGCAAATCAAGGTCCTTTTCATCCTTCGGCCTTGGCTGCTTGGATTTGAACAGCAGCACGATCTCTGGAGCCAGATAAGGCAGGTCTTCCCCGAGTATCGCCTGCCCAAGCGGCAAGGTGATGCGCTGGTCGCGCCGATAGAGCCATTGATCGCCCTCGGCCTCATTCAGCAGGAAGTCGAGCGTTTGATCTTGAGGCGATGTGACACGAATCTGATGGATTGGCAGTTCGAGCCGGAGCGATCTAGGCCAGGATTGGATCTTGCCAGCGTCGAGATAGGATATCGACCAGCCGGAGAAAAGATCATGGAGTTCCCATTGGTCGCGGCGCAGCACTGCAATTTCGAGATCGCCATGATGCCGGGTCACGCGACCAAGGTACAGATCGACTGCCCAGCCTCCTGCAATAGCCCATGGCTGACGGTATTGACCCATCAAGGGCCAGAGTTCAGGGACTAGGCGCTGGATGGCGAGCCTGGGTGATGCATGATCTTGCATCCTGAATATCTATCCTCGAAATGGTCAATGATTATGATACTATATTGCTCGATGCGTGGAGAGCCATGTCAACGTCAGACAATTTCAAAAAATGCATCTACGCTGACCTACGATTGATTTCGCCATTTTTACCTCTCTTGCGCCTGACTTGCGATTGATGCTTTTCGGGCATCGATCGATAACCAAACGGTCTTGGACATTTAGCTCTATTCTGCCGAATTCTTGCGCCAAGGCACTGGTGTGGCACCGGTGCCGAGCCTTGGAAGGATTTCGGCATGACGCCCGGCAAGATCCTGTTCGGTCAGATCATCGTGGTGCTGCTGGTGGTGCTCGCTGGTGTCTGGAGCGCCACCCAGTGGGCGGCTTCGATGCTCGGCCATCAGCCGGAGCTCGGCGCCCCCTGGTTCACGTTTGCCGGCCTGCGCGTTTACTCCCCCTGGCGCATCTTCATCTGGTGGTTCTTCTTCGACGCCTACGCGCCGGCGGTGTTCGCCAAGGCGGGCGCCCTGGCAGCCGGCAGCGGCATCCTCGCCGCTATGGTCGCGGTGCTGGGCTCGACCTGGAGGGCACGGCAGGCCAAGCAGGTCACGACCTACGGCTCGGCCCGCTTTGCCTCCATGGCCGAGATCCGGCAGGCGGGTCTGCTCAGTGATGCCGGCGTCTTCCTTGGCTGTGCCGGCCGGCGTTATCTGCGCCATGCCGGGCCGGAGCATGTCATGGCGTTTGCCCCGACCCGCTCGGGCAAGGGCGTGGGCCTGGTGGTGCCGACCCTTTTGTCCTGGACCGGCAGTGCTGTCATCCATGACATCAAGGGCGAGAACTGGCAGCTGACCGCCGGCTGGCGGGCGAAGTTCAGCCATTGCCTGCTGTTCAATCCGACCGATCCCAAGACCGCGCGCTACAACCCGTTGCTCGAGGTCAGGAAGGGGCCGAACGAGGTGCGCGATGTCGAGAACATCGCCGATATCCTGGTCGATCCCGAGGGCTCGCGCGAGCAGAGGAACCATTGGGAGCGCACCGCCCATGCGCTCCTGGTCGGCTCCATCCTGCATGTGCTCTATGCCGAGCCCGACAAGACGCTTTCCGGCGTCGCCAACCTGCTGTCCGATCCGGGCGAGACCTTCGAGACGACCTTGCGGCGCATGCTGCACGCCAATCACCTCGGCACCGTGGACCGGCCGCGAACTCATCCCCGGGTGGCGTCAGCGGTGCGCGATCTGCTCAACATGGCCGAGAACGAGCGCTCGGGCGTGGTCTCGACCGCCCGGACCTTCCTTGCGGTGTATCGCGACCCGCTGATCGCCCAGGCCACGTCGCATTCCGACTGGCGGATCGCCGACCTGGTCGAGGCGGAGCATCCGCTGTCGCTCTACCTGGTGATGCCGCCGTCGGATCTGGCGCGCACCCGACCGCTGGTGCGACTCCTGCTCAACCAGCTCGGCCGGCGCCTGACCGAGACCCTGGCGCAGGGCAAGGGCAAGGGACCACGGCACCAGCTCCTGCTGATGCTCGACGAGTTTCCTGCCCTCGGCCGCCTCGACTTCTTCGAGACCGCGCTCGCCTTCATCGCGGGCTACGGCATCCGCGCCTATCTGATCGCCCAGAGCCTGAACCAGGTGACCAAGGCCTATGGGGACAACAACGCCATTCTCGACAACTGCCATGTGCGCATCGCCTTTGCCAGCAATGACGAGCGCACGGCGAAGCGCATCTCCGACAGCCTGGGCACGGCGACCGAGCTGCGCGAGCAGAAGAACTATGCCGGCCACCGCCTGGCCCCCTGGCTCGCCCATGTCATGGTCTCGCGCCAGGAGACGGCGCGGCCGCTGCTGACGCCTGGCGAGATCATGCAGCTGCCGGCCAACCAGGCGCTGGTGCTGCTCGGCGGCACGCCGCCGATCCGGGCGACGAAGCTGCGCTATTACCAGGACCAGAACTTCACCCAGCGCCTGCTGCCGCCGCCTGAGCTCGACGCCGGCGACTATGCCGACAAGCCGGCGGCCCGGCCGGACGATTGGAGCGATCTGGCGTCAGCGACGAGCGCAGCTTCGGCCGGTGGTTCAGCCGCTTCGATCGCCAAGGGTTGCGCGACTGAGGCTGACACCGATGAGGGCGGCCCGGCGCAGCAGATCGAGCTGCCGGTCCAGGCCGAGCCCACCGAGCCCGAGCACGCTGCCGACGCTCTCGAGCTGATCGACGACGACACCGACGACGCCCTGGATCTCGAGCGCAGCCAACAGGAGCGGCGACGCCAGACGATCCGCCGCGCCGCGGTGCTCGACCATGACGACGACCTCCTGCCGCTGTGAGAGCCGCCATGCGCCGACGTCTCAATCTCTATCTCACCGATGACTGCGCCGCCCGGATCGATGCGCTGAGCGCCAGCGAGCGCATTACCAAGTCCGGCGTGGTCGAGGCCGCCCTGCTCGCCTTCTTCAGCGCGGACGAGGGCCCGGACCGCGAGGGGGCTTACCTGCGCCGTCTTGACCGTCTGTCCGCCCAGCTCGGCAAGCTCGAGCGCGATCTGCTGATCGGCATCGAGGCGCTCGCCCTCTTCATCCGCTACCAGCTGACCGTGACCCCGGCGCTGCCCGAGCGCGACCAGCCTGCCGCTCGCGCCCAGGGCAAGGAACGGTTCGAGCGCTTCGTCGACAGCCTCGGCCGCCGCCTGCAGCAGGGCAAGACCCTGGTGCAGGAGCTGCCGCTCGATCTGACCGCGCCGCCCGATCCGGACGGTGCCGACGACATGAGTGCGTCCGTCACCGAGGAGGCAGGCCATGACCCGTCCTGACAGCCAGAGCCGGGCCGAGCGGCAAAGCCGCATGCTCAAGACCGCCATGGGGCCGGCCATTGCCGCCGCCCTTGAGGATCCGGCGGTGGTCGAGATCCTGCTCAACCCCGATGGCCACCTGTGGCTCGACCGCCGCGGCGAGGGCAGGGTGATGACCGGGACGGCAATGACTCCGGCCGATGCCGAACGCATCATCCGCCTGGTCGCCTCCCATGTTCAGGTCGAATGCCATGCGGAGCAACCGGTGGTCAGCGCCGAGCTGCCCGAGAGCGGCGAGCGCTTCGAGGGCCTGCTGCCGCCCGTGGTCACTGCCCCGGTGTTCGCTATCCGCAAGCCCGCGGCGCAGATCTTCACCCTCGACGACTACATCGCCGCCGGCACGCTGTCCCCCGATTTTGCCGACATCCTGCGCGGCGCCGTCTGGGACCGGCAGAACATCCTGATCGCCGGCGGCACCTCGACCGGCAAGACCACGCTCGCCAATGCGCTCCTCGCCGAGATCGCCGCCACCGGCGACCGCGTGGTGATCATCGAGGACACGCGCGAGCTGCAATGCGCCGCGAAGGACCATGTCACGCTCCGCACCCGGCCCGGCATCGTCAGCCTCGCCGATCTGGTGCGCAGCACCCTTCGCCTCCGGCCCGATCGCATCGTCGTCGGCGAGGTCCGCGGCCCGGAAGCGCTCGCTATGCTCAAGGCCTGGAACACCGGCCATCCGGGCGGTGTCACCACGCTCCATGCCAACAGTGCGCTCGGCGCCCTGCATCGCCTGGAGCAGCTGATCCAGGAGGCGGTGGTCGCGGTGCCACGCGCGCTGATCGCCGAGGCGATCGACCTGGTCGTGTTCATCGCCGGCCGTGATGGCGCCCGCAAGGTCGAGACCATTGCCCGGCTCGAGGGCGGCGATGCCGACGGCTACCGGCTGACCCCGGCCCTGGCCAGCGGCTCGTCCACGCCGCCGTCCCCAGTCACCCCATCCCCATCTCGTTCGGAGGGTTCGTCATGAGCAAGCTCTTGCGTCATGGTTTGCTGACCCTGGGCGTCATCGCCTGGTCCAAGGTCGCCTTTGCCGCCGGCGCCGGCATGCCCTGGGAGGCGCCGCTGCAGTCGATCCTGAACTCGGTCGAAGGCCCGGTCGCCAAGATCGTCGCGGTGATCATCATCATCGTCACCGGCCTGTCGCTCGCGTTCGGCGACACCGGCGGCGGCTTTCGCCGGCTGATCCAGATCGTGTTCGGCATCTCGATCGCCTTTGCCGCCTCCAGCTTCTTCCTCGCCTTCTTCCAGTTCGGCGGCGGAGCGCTGATCTGATGTCCGGCCATATCGACGGCTACGAGGTGCCGCTGCACCGGGCGCTGACCGAGCCGCTGCTCCTGGGTGGCGCGCCACGCAATGTCGCCATCCTCAACGGCACGCTCGCCGCCGCGATCGGCCTCGGCCTGCAGCTCTGGCCGGTCGGCATCGCCCTCTGGCTGATCGGCCACACGGTTGCGGTCTATGCCGCCAGGCGCGATCCCCAGGCCTTCGAGGTGCTCGCCCGGCATCTGAAGCACAAGCCCTTTCTCGACGCATGAGGGACCAGCGATGTTGAACCTCAAGGAATATCGCGACCGTCCGACCGGCCTGGCCGACTACCTGCCCTGGGCGGCATTGGTCGCCCCCGGCGTGGTCCTGAACAAGGACGGCAGCCTGCAGCGCTCGGCGAGCTTTCGCGGCCCCGATCTCGAGAGCTCGACCGAGGCCGAGCTGGTCGCTCTGACCGCGCGGCTGAACAATGCCCTTCGCCGGCTCGGCTCGGGCTGGGCGCTGTTCGTCGAGGCCGAGCGTCGACCGACCACCGGCTATCCCGACAGCGTCTTCCCCGATCCGGTCTCCTGGCTGATCGACGAGGAGCGCCGTGGCTTGTTCGAGGCCGAAGGCGAGCTGTTCGAGAGCCGGTTTTTCGTCACCCTGCTGCATCTGCCGCCGGTCGAGCGCGCCGGCAAGGTGGAAAAGCGGTTGCTGGTTGGCGGCAAGAGCAAGGCCGAGATCGACTATGACGAGGTCCTCGCGACCTTCGTCAGCCAGACCGACCGGGTGTTCGACCTGCTCGCCACCATCATGCCGGCGTTCGATCCGCTCGATGACGCGGCGACGCTCACCTATCTGCATGGCGCCATCTCGACCAAACGGCATGAGGTCGCCGTGCCCGAGGTTCCGTTCTACTTGGATGGCCTCCTGGTTGACACGCCGCTCAACGGCGGCCTCGCGCCGCGGCTCGGTGACTGCCATCTGCGCACGCTCACCATCCGCGGGCTGCCCAATCTGACCCGGCCGGGCCTGCTCGACGACCTCAACCATCTGGCCATGCCCTATCGCTGGGTCACCCGCTTCCTGCCGCTCGACAAGGATCAGGCGACGAGGGAGATCACCCGGCTGCGCCGGCAATGGTTCGCCAAGCGGAAGGGCGTGGTCACCCTGCTGCGCGAGACCGTGTTCCAGCAGGAGACGCCCCTGGTCGACAGCGATGCTGACAACAAGGTGGTCGATGCCGATCAGGCCCTGCAGGAGCTCGGTTCCGATGCGGTCGCCTTCGGCTATCTGACCGCCACGGTCACCGTCTGGGACCGGGATGCCCGGAAGGCCGAGGACAAGGTCAAGGCGCTCGAGCGGGTGATCAACGGCCATGGCTTCGTTACCATCGACGAGAGCCTGAACGCGGTCGACGCCTGGCTCGGCAGCTTGCCCGGCCATTGCTACGCCAATGTCCGCCAGCCCTTGGTCAGCTCGCTCAATCTCGCCCATCTGATCCCGATGAGCGCGGTCTGGGCCGGCCCGGCGCGCAATGCGCATCTCGACGGCCCGCCGCTGCTCCTGACCAAGACCACCGGCAGCACGCCGTTCCGCCTGGTCTCCCATATCGGCGATGTCGGCCATCAGCTGATCGTCGGCCCGACCGGGACGGGCAAGTCGGTGCTGCTCGCCCTCATGGCCCTGCAGTTCCGCCGCTACCCGCAGAGCCAGGTGTTCCTGTTCGACAAGGGCGCCTCGGCCTTGGCTGCGGTCACCGGCATGGGCGGGCAGTTCTATGATCTCGGCGGCGACGACAGTCTCGCCTTCCAGCCGCTCGCCCTGATTGACCAGGAGTCTGAGCGCGCCTGGGCGGCCGAGTGGATCGGCGATCTGCTCGCCCAGGAGGGCGTCACCTTCTCGCCCGAGATCCGCGAGATGGTCTGGTCGGCGCTCGGCAGCCTCGCAGGCGCGCCGCAGGAGGAGCGCACCCTCACCGGGCTTGCCGTGCTCCTGCAGAGCCAGGCGCTGCAGCGCGCCCTGCAGCCCTATCTGCTTGACGGGCCGTTCGGCCGTCTGCTCGACGCCGATCGGGACCGGCTCGGCACGGGCGATGTCCAATGCTTCGAGATGGAAGAGCTGATGCACACGCGCCAGGTGGTCCTGCCGGTGCTGACCTATCTGTTCCATCGCCTCGAAGCCCGCTTCGACGGCCGGCCATCATTGCTGGTCCTGGACGAGGCCTGGGTGTTTCTCGATCACCCGCTGTTCGCCGGCCGGATCCGCGAATGGCTGAAGACCCTGCGCAAGAAGAACGTCGCCGTGGTCTTCGCCACCCAGAGCTTGAGCGATATCGCCGCCAGCAGCATCGCGCCGGCGATCATCGAGAGCTGCCCGAGCCGGATCTTTCTGCCCAACGACCGCGCGATCGAGCCCGAGGCGCGGCAGATCTATCAGCGCTTCGGCCTGAACGACCGCCAGATCGAGATCATCGCCCGGGCGACGCCCAAGCGCGACTACTACCTGCAATCCCGCCTCGGCAACCGCCTGTTCGAGCTCGGCCTCGGCGAGGCGGCGCTCGCCTTCTGCGGCGCGTCGAGCAAGCCCGACCAGGCGCTGATCCGGCGCCTTTTCGCCGAGCACGGCGAGGCCGGTTTTGCCGACGCCTACCTGCGCGCCAAGGGGCTGGACTGGGCGGCCGAGCTGATCGCGGCCCATCAGCCGGTCGCCGCTTGAGCGCGCCGATCCAGGAGGATCATCCGATGACAGAGCTTAGCATCAGTCAGATTGATAGGAGCGGGCGCCTTCGCCGTCTCGCAGCGGCCCTGCTGCTGTCGACCTCGCTCGCCGTCACGGTGGCGCCCGAGCCGGCGCACAGCCAGTTCGCGGTGTTCGATGCGGCGAACTATGTCGAGAACCTGCTGACCGCGATCCGCACCCTGCAGATGTACTACAACCAGATCCAGCAGCTGCAGAACGAGGCGCAGATGCTGATCAACATGGCCAAGCACCTGACCACGCTGGACTACTCCTCGCTCGACCAACTGATCTTCGCCCTCAACCAGATCAACGTCCTGATGCAGGAGGTCCAGGGCATCGCCTACGACGTCCAGGCGATCGAGGACATCTTCGCCGAGCAGTATCCCAAGCTCTACGAGGAGACCGTCACCAGCGATCAGCTGGCGCTGGATGCGCGGGCGCGCTGGGAGCACTCGGTCGACGCCTTCCAGCATACCCTCTCGGTCCAGGCGACCGTGGTCCAGGACGTCGAGTCCGACGTCCTCGAGATGCAGCAGCTGGTGACCCGTTCGGACCAGGCCGAGGGCCTGCTGCAGGCGGTTCAGGCCAACAACCAGCTCCTGGCGCTGCAGACCAAGCAGATGATCCAGATGGAGCATCTGATGGCCTCGCAATACCGCGCCGAGAGCCTGGAGCTCGCCCGCGGCGCCACCGCCGAGGAGAAGGCGCGCGTCGAGCGCCAGAAGTTCCTGGGCGACGGCCAAGCCTACACGCCCGAGCCGGTCCAGGTCTTCGACTGAGCCGCTACTCGGCATCGACAAACGATTCATTCAGCCACGACAAGCGAGTAGCGTCATGAACGATCTCGGCGTTATCGATCGCTTCACCAACACCTTTGCCCAATATATCGACAGCGGCTTCGGCCTCTTGGGCGCCGAGGTCGCCTTTCTGACCTCGATCCTGGTCGGCATCGACATCGCCCTTGCCGGCCTGTTCTGGGCGATGGGCGGCGAGCCCGACATTCTGGGGCGCTTCGTCAAGAAGGTGCTCTATGTCGGCGCCTTCGCCTTCATCATCAACAACTTCAATCTGCTCGCCGGCATCGTCTTCAACTCCTTTGCCGGCCTCGGCCTGGAAGCGACCGGCGCCGGCCTGACCTATCAGGAGTTCCTCCAGCCCGGGCGCCTCGCGTCGGTCGGCATGGAGGCGGGCCAGCCGATCCTCGAGCATGTCAGCACCATGCTCGGCTTCACCGGCTTCTTCGTCCATTTCCTCGACATCGCCGTCCTGCTGCTCGCCTGGCTGGTGGTGATCGTCAGCTTCTTCGTGCTCGCGGTGCAGCTGTTCATCGCGATCATCGAGTTCAAGCTGACCACGCTCGCCGGCTTCGTCCTGGTGCCGTTCGCCCTTTGGAACCAGACCGCGTTCCTCGCCGAGCGGGTGCTCGGCAATGTCATCGCGTCCGGCATCAAGATCCTGGTGCTCGCCGTGATCGTCGGCATCGGGACCACGCTCTTCGGCGAGTTCATCACCTCCTTCGGCGACGAGGAGCCCAATCTCGAGAGCGCGCTCGCCCTGGTGCTCGCCTCGCTCAGCCTGTTCGGCCTTGGCATCTTCGGTCCCGGCATCGCCTCCGGCCTGGTCAGCGGCGCGCCGCAGCTCGGCGCCGGGGCGGCGGTCGGCACGGCAGGGGCCGCGGTCGGAGGCGCGATCGCCGGCGGTGTCGTCGCCACGGCCGGGGTCAAGGCCGCGACCAGCGGCGGTCTCGCCAGCGTGCGTGCCGCGACCAACCTCGGCAGTGCCGCCAAGGCTGCCTATGGCGAGGGCGCTGCCGCGTCGGGCAAGAGCGGGGTCCGTGCCGCTGCCGCCGGTATGACCGGCATCGCTCAGGCCAGCGGCGCCGCCATCAGCCAGCGGGTCAAGACCGCCAGCGCCAGGATGATGAACGGCGGCGGTACCGACACCGACCTGACCGGCGACGGCACGTCGACGGCCACCCAAGGTCCAGCCTGGGCGCGCCGCCTGCAGCGCCGGGCGCGGCTTCAGGCCGGCGCCACCGCCGTCTCCCATGCCATTCGTGATGGTGACCGGCCATCCGCCGGCGCCAATCCCAAGCTCAACTCGGAGGGTTGAACCATGCCTCTGTTCAAGCGTGCGTCCCAGCGCTACGGCCAAAGCGATGCGCCCGAGACGCCGTATCAGAAAGCCCGACAGCTCTGGGATGAGCGCATCGGCAGCGCCCGGGCCCAGGCGATGAACTGGCGCCTGATGGCGTTCGCGATGATGGCGCTGTCCACCGGTCTCGCCATCGGCCTGATGCATCAGGCGAACCAAAGCAGCATCACGCCCTATGTGGTCGAGGTCGACCAGGAGGGCACGGTGCGCGCGGTCGGTCCCGCCACTGAAGCCTATCGGCCGAGCGATGCCCAGATCGCCCATCACCTGGCGCGCTTCATCAAAAATGTCCGTGCGCTCAGTCTCGATCCGGTGGTGGTGCGCCAGAGCTGGCTCGAGGCCTATGACGTCACCACCGACCGCGCCGCCAAGATCCTGAACGAGCATGCCAAGGCGCATGACCCGTTCGCCGCGGTCGGCGACCGCTCGATCTCTGTCGAGGTCACCAGCGTGGTCCGCGCTTCGGACGACAGCTTCCAGGTCAAGTGGATCGAGCAGACCTTCGAGCGCGGCACCTTGAGCGACACCAGCCGCTACACCGCCCTGCTCAGCATCGTCCTGCAGCCGCCCGCGACCGAGGATCAGCTGCAGAAGAACCCGCTCGGCATCTACGTCAACGGCCTCGACTGGTCGCGCGAGCTTGCCTGAGGAGATCACCCATGACCCCGATGAGATTACCAACGCTGCTGCTCGCCTCGAGCGCGCTCGTCCTGCTCGCCGGCTGCAGCCATCTGCGTCCGTCCTATGACAGTGGCGACTTCCAGCCGGCGCGTATTGCCGGCGAGGCGCCCTTGCCGAAGCAGATCGTCACCGTGCCCGAGCCTTTGCCGCTGCCAGGGCAGCTGAAGCAGCTGCCGGGCGAGGGCGAGGATGACGATCCCGAGCCGGCCGATCCCACGGCCCGGGTCAAGGCGGCCAACCAGGCCGCGACCATCGCCCCGACCCGGGACGGCTATGTCAATGCGGTGCAGATCTATCCCTACAGCCCGGGCGCCCTCTATCAGCTCTACGCCGCGCCGGGGCAGATCACCGCTATTGCCCTCGAAGAGGGCGAGAGCCTGTCCAGCGTCGCCGCCGGCGACACCGTGCGCTGGGTGGTCGGCGATACCGCGAGCGGCCAGGGACCGACCAGGCGCGTCCACGTCCTGGTCAAGCCGGTCACCAGCAGGCTCACCACCAATCTGGTGATCAACACCGACCGGCGCGCCTACCATCTGGAGCTGAAGAGCACCCGCGACACCTACATGGCGTCGGTCTCGTGGACCTACCCCCTCGACGACCTGCTTCAGATCGTCACCGACAATGACCAGGCGATCATCGCCAGCGCCCAGATCGCCGATCGCGGCCTGTCGATCGATCAGCTGCAGTTCCGCTATGAGATCGAGGGCGACAAGGTCCCCTGGCGGCCGGTGCGCGCCTTCGATGACGGCGCCAAGGTCTACATCCAGTTCCCGGCCAGCCTCCGGCAGAGCGAGGCGCCGCCGCTCTTCGTGGTCGGCGCCGGCGGCGACAGCCAGCTGGTCAACTACCGCCTGCGCGGCAGCTATTACGTGGTCGACCGGCTGTTCGCCGCGGCCGAGCTGCGTCTCGGCGATCAGCCGCAGAAGGTCGTGCGCATCACGCGCACGGATGCCTGACATGAGCGATCAGACCACTCCCAAGCCGACGGCGCCGGTGAAAGAGGCGCCTGAGGCCCTGCAGCTGCGCGCCCGGCCATCGCTGGTCGCGCGGCTCGATCGGCGGGTCATTGCGACCCTGGCCGGCACGACTTGCGCCCTACTCTGCGGGGCAGCGATCTACGCTCTCGATCCGCCGGGCTGGGCGAGCGAAGCCGATGCCGGGCCGGAGCTCTACAATGTCGACCGCAAGCCGCTCGCCGACGGGCTGAACGCCATGCCGGCGAGCTACGACCAGGTCGAGCCGCCGCCGGAGCTCGGCCCACCGCTGCCGGGCGATTTGGGCAAGGCCTGGCATGATGCCCAGGCGGGCAACCTCGCCTTGCAGGGGCCTGATCCCGAGGCCGAGCGTCGGCGGCAGGAGGAGCTGCGCCGCCAGCAGGAGCTGGCCGAGGCGAGGGCGAGCGGCCTGTTTTTCCAGCTCGACACCGAACGCGGCGGCGGGCGGCAGAATGGCGGCAAGGCAGCGCCTTTGCCCGAGATGCCGGATCTCGCCGGGCTCGATCCGGCCAGGCTGGCGCAGGTTGGCGCCGGCGGTGGACCGGGACCAGGGGATCGACGGCTCGCGTTCCTCGACCAGGGCCAGGACGCCTCGATCTACTCGGCGCATGGTCTGCAGACTCCGGCCTCGCCCTATCAGGTCATGGCCGGCACCATCATCCCGGCGACCATGATCACCGGCATCAACTCCGATCTGCCGGGTCAGATCATCGCCCAGGTCACCGAGAACGTCTACGACACGGTCACCGGCCAGCATCTCCTGATCCCGCAGGGCGCCCGTCTGCTCGGGACCTACGACAGCGGCATCGGCTACGCCCAGGAGCGCGTGCTTTTGATCTGGACCCGGCTGATCAATCCCGACGGCTCCTCGATCCAGCTCGACAATCTCACTGGCAGCGATGTCGGAGGCTATGCCGGGCTAGAGGACCAGGTCAACTTCCACACCTGGCGGCTGCTCAAGGGCGTGGCGCTTGCCACCGTCCTTGGCGTCGGCGCCGAGCTGGCTGCCGGCGACGAGGATGACCGCCTGATCGGCACCGGGCGCGATGCCGCCTTCGAGAGCGCCAACCAGGTCGGCCAGGAGATCACGAGGCGCAATCTCGACGTCGCGCCCACCATCACCATCCGCCCGGGCTTCCCGGTCAGGATCATCGTCAGCAAGGACATCGTGCTCCGGCCCTACCAGGGCTGAAGGAAGGAGGACCCATCATGGCCAGGCTCAAGCTCGGACGCATTCCTGATCGCACGCCGATCAAGCTTGCGATCACCATCACGCCGGATCTGAAAGACCAGCTCGACGCCTATGCCGAAGCGTATGGCGCTGCCTATGGCCAGCAGGAGAAGGTCGAGGAGCTCATCCCCTTCATGCTTCAGAGCTTCGTCGACAGCGATCGGGGCTTTGCCAGGAGCAGGAAAGCAGGAATGGGAAGGGGAGAAGCGGCGCCGAAGGGCGTCGAAGCGAAATCTGCGGTGTCGTCGGCGGAATGACGACCCATCAAGGCGCAGCTCAAACCGCTTTGGCGATGGCCCTCGGTCGAGGTGGTCTGGCCGTACGCGGCAGGCGCTGCCGGACCACCTCCTTGCCGATCTCGACGAAGCTCGACACCAACGGTGAGGTCTCGCTAGCTCGCTGGATCAGGCCGATCTCGAACAAAGCCTTTGGCGATCGCAGAGGCACCAAACTGACATCGTCTGACACGCTCCTGCCAAGGAGTTCGGGCACGAGCGCGAGGCCGTGCCCGGCGGCAACCAGCAACATCGCCGTTGAGAGATTGTCGGTTTCCTGTGTAGCTTTCTGACTGATGCCGGCGTCGTGGAGCACCTGCTTTGCCAGAAAGAGAAAATCTGAATTACATGTGGGCAGCAAGATCCTGTCGTCACCAATGTCGCATGGGTCGATGACCTTGCTGGAGGCCAAAAGATGACGGCTCGGCAAGGCAACTGTCATGCTTTCCTGCCACAAAGGAGCTGCGATCAATTGGCCTTTGGCTGAAGGTATAGGTCCAATGCCGACATCGATCTTGTTGTCCTGTAGAGCTGCCAGTAGCGCTGCCATGTCGAGCGATCGAAGGTCGACATCGGCTGTTGGATGGACATCGCACCAGGCTTGAATGATCGGGCCGAGGTAATGCGCGGCCAAATTGGCGGCCATCCCAAGGCGCAGAAGTTCGGCGTGGTCGCGTGCAGCAAGGCGTACCGCAGTTACGGCGATATCTATGTCCTGCAGGATGCGTCTAGCATGGTCGGCGAACATGCTGCCCGCACGGGTTAACCGAACTCGGCGGCCGCGTCGGTCGATCAAGTCAGTGCCGATCTCGGCCTCGAGGTCGCGAACCTGCCGGCTCAGGGCTGGTTGGACGATGCAGACTTTTTGCGCAGCCGCTCCGAAATGCAATTCCTCCGCAACGGCGACAAAATATCGTAGCTGGCGCAACTCCATGGAATTGGCCTCCGAAGCGCTTGCGCCACGGCTGCATGCCGTAGACACCCTTTCATAGACAGCTAAAGGGGGCATTTGCATCCATGGCGTCACCCATGAGGCGGACACTGCATAGATCAACATCGCCCTGGTCCGGGTTCAGGGAGCTACGTCAAGAACACGACAATGACTGTTTGTCGACAAAGGCGGCAGCCTAGAGATCGTGCGCCTCGGCGAGTTCTTCCAGCAGCATTTTTCCATCCATCAGGTCGGCAGTGTCGAACCCTTCGGTGAAGCCGTCGAGGATCCTTGCCACCAGCCTGTGGGCTTCGACAAGTCTGCCTGAACCTTGCCAGATTCGTGCCAACCCTTTGACCGCGCGCAGCTCCCACATGCGTGCCGATTGCGCGTGGGCAACCGCAAGGGCGTGCTGGAATTGCGTCTCGGCTTTCACCCTGTCGCCCTGCGCCAATGCGACCTCGCCGGCGAGCCTGTGCAGTTCCGCCTCGTACCAGCGCTCGTCCGTGGCTCGGACCAGGCGCAGGGCCTCATCGAGCTGCACCTGCGCGTCCGTCCACCGACCGGCCTGCAGAAAGGCCTCGGCCATGATCGAAATCAGGTATGGGACCTCAAGCTCCTGATCTGTTGCTCTCAGCCCCGTCAGGGCGTCACGGATGATATCTACACCCCGGTCTATCGCGCCGCGACGGACATGAGTCCAGCCTTGAAAAACACGCGCGATTTCGTGAAACACAACCAAGCCCTTCTGCTCGGTGAGATCCAGCATCGCTTCGAGATTGGCTTCGACGGCCGCGTGATCGCCGCAAAAGTGGTGCAGATAGCAGCCATTGCCGAGTGCCATCGCGTAGAAGAAGGCAGAGGTTTCTTCAGCGGTCGAAAGGGCTTCCTTTGAACGGGCATGCGCCTCCTCCGGAAAGCCGAGCACGAACAGTCCCCAAGAGAGATAGGTCAGCGCCATGTTTGGGTACTGTCGATGCGAATAGAGGTCCAAAAGGGCCTGGTCGACATCATCGACCTGCAGGCACTGTTCGAGGAGCCGGCGGCTCCGTATCAAATCACCCAAAATGAAGGCAGTGGTGCCGACGAGCTGGTTCGCCACCGCCACTGCTGACGCATTGCAATCACGCGCAATGTCGAGGAAGTCCCTGGCATGGCGCTCTGCCTCATGCAGATTTGGCCTGTTGAAGGCGCAGATGAACTGGCCATAGATTACGTCCAAAAGACGTTCAGGCTGGAGAATGCCCTCGCCGAGCCCGCGGGCACGCTCATACGCCTGCTCGGTCTGCCTTGACCCTGTACCACGAGTGGCGCGATACACCGCACCAAGCGCCATCTGCAGATCAAACTCAGTGTGCGCATGCATGCCCGGCGAAAGTCGCGGCACCAGGTCAATGGCTCGCGTGAGGTGATGTTCCGCCTCGGTGTAGTTCGAGCGGCTGTTCGCTTGCATGCCTGCGCGTTGCCAGTAGACAAGGGCCCGGTCCCAAAGACCCGCGGCCTCGTAATGATGTGCAAGCAGTGCTGGCTGTAGCTCGCCAGCTTCTTGAAATTGCTTGTCCAGCGCTTCTGCGACGCGGGCATGGAGCCGCTGACGTTGGCTGATCAACAATGAGTCGTAGGCGACATCCTGGACAAGCGCATGCTTGAAGCGATACGAGATTTCGGGCAGCAGCTGCGCCTCGTAGAGGAGTTCGGACGACTTCAGAGTGTCGATCGCCGCTTGGTAGCTGTCATCAGGAACATTCGCGATCGGCCTCAGCAAATTGTCTGGAACTTCGACACCAACGATCGAAGCCGCCTGAAGCAGGGCTTTACTTCCAGGCGGCAGCCGATCAAGACGCGCGGCCAGCACGGCGTGAACAGAGCTCGGAATCTCTATGTTGCCAAGATCTCCGCGAAGGAGGTAGTGCCCCTGATGACCGGCAAGCACGCCGCTTTCGGCAAGGGCGTGGACTGTCTCCTCGAGAAACAGGGGGG
This sequence comes from Alphaproteobacteria bacterium, assembly GCA_041398025.1. Taxonomy (GTDB): domain Bacteria; phylum Pseudomonadota; class Alphaproteobacteria; order Geminicoccales; family Geminicoccaceae; genus JANQPX01. The sequence goes on along the minus strand of JAWKVM010000031.1, from coordinate 53,520 downwards.
TCCCCCCGGTGCTTTCGATCAGCAGGCGACGCGCGTCTGTCAGGCTCGGATGGTCGCCCATGAGATGACGGAGCAGCGCATCTGCATTGACGTCCGGAAGGGGATTTAAGCGGACGAGGCCAAAGCCGCTGCGTCCTGACCAGTCATGACGGAGCTCCGGTCGATGCGTCACGAGGAGAAGCAGGCGCGAGCCGTCCAGGCTGCCGACCAAGGTGTCGAGCAGGGCCTGCGTCTCGCTGTCCGACCAGTGCAAGTCCTCCAGCACGATCATCAGCGGCCGTGTCTGCGCCAAGCGAGACAGGAGAGCCCTGACGCCAAGAAATATACGTTGTCTCCTTTGGGCGGGGGCAAGTGTGGCCCACGCCTCATCCTCGACAGGTAGATCGACCAAAGCAAAAAGCACCGGCAATGCCGACGCCAGCGAATCGTCTATCGTCAAAACCGTCGTTCGGACCTTGTCCGCAAGGTCTGCTTGCGAATCGCGTCGGCTGACGCCGCACAAGGCACGCAGAAGCTGGCCAATCATGCCGTAGGCCGAGACGGTCTCGAGCGGCGACGCTCCTGCCTCAAGCACGCGCCACTCCGTCGTCACGCAAGACCGGATGAACTCGTGCATCAAGCGAGATTTGCCAACGCCAGGATCGCCGACCACGGTGATCAACCGCCCCTGTCCTGCATGCGCGTCCGCAAGATCCTGCTTCAGCAGATCCATTTCGCGCTCGCGGCCGACAAAACGGCCAAGACCGCGCGCCCTTCTTGCTTGCCATGGCCGCATCAGGGGCCGGCACCGTCGCAGATGATAGATCTGGGTCAGGTCCCCCCGTTCGAAGGCAGACGGCTCGGCGGCCTCGGCTTCGACGAAATCTTTCGCCAGCTGCAGCGTCAGCGGGTCCAAGCCGAGTTCGTCCGCCGGAACTGTCTGCTGGATCCGCCCTGCCATATTGACCGCCGGGCCGATGGCTTCGCATCTGGATGGCCCGTTGTCGTTCCTGTAGCGCACGATCGCCGGTCCGGAGCTGAGGCCGACGCAGACGCACAGTCGTCGTCCGGAGAGCGAAGCGATCGACTCTTGGATCATTAGAGCTGCGTAACAGCCTCTGATCGCGTGATCCTCTTGAGCTGCAGGCGCACCGAAGAGCGCCGTGATGCCCTGTACCTGCCGGCTAACGAGCGTGCCCTGGTAGCGTTCCACAGCGGCCGTCAGGGCATCGAAGGCGTCGTCGAGAAACTCGAGAATGATCTCGGGGTCGAGATCTGCCTCATTGCCGGGAACCAGTTCACAAACGAGAACAGTGACGACCTTGCGCTCCGAGCCAAATGGTTCTGATGCCGCCCGTTCGACGACAGCTGTGGCTTCGACTGATCCGCTGGCGTCGTCGCCGATCTGCGAGGCAGGTCCGTTGTGCTGCGTTCCGCTAGAGGCATCTCGTCCTCGCAGGCGTCGATCCGAAAGCTCCCGAAAGAGCGCTTCGGTCTCCGCCTCCGGCGCAACGTCCAGCTCTCGCCGCAAGGTCGCTTGGCAGCTTTCATATTGCCGCAAGGCGGCGTCGACGCGCCCAAGATCCGCATAGATCTGCATCAGCGCCCGATGAATTGATTCCTGCAGCGGATCGAGCGCGATGATGCGCAGCGCCGTCTGCAGGGCGGCCGCGTGTTTGCGCGCGGAGATCTCCGCGCTCAGAACCCTGTTCAGGGCCGCCAGAGCCAATTCGTGCAGCCGAGCCCGCTCAACGGCCAGCCAGTCTTCAAACGCCGGCGACCGCAGGCCGAAGCCTTCGAGCAGGTCGCCGTCGTACAAAGCCGCGGCATCAGCGTCGATCCCGCCTTGCCGGCCGCCGGTCAAATCCTGGAACCGCATGGCGTCGACCTCGATGAGATCCGCGTTGAGCGCCAGGGTTTCGCCGTTCACCAGAATCGGATCGACATCCGCGCCGGCAAGGGCCTTGCGGATCGAGAATACCGTCTGATTCAAGCTGTGGCGGGCCTGCTTGTCGGCGCGATCGCCCCATAGAAGTGCTGCCAACCGCTCGCGCCGATGGGCCCGTCCAAGCGGCAGGGCGAGATAGGCGAACAGTGCTTCGGCTTTTCTTGTGGGCAGCAGGTAGGGCTTGCCACCTCGTCCAAAAAGCTGAAAGCCGCCCAAAACCTTCAGTTTAATCAATGCCATCGCGGTTCGATACTACCTGCGAATTGATGAATTTTTGACACCATTTTGACTAAAGACTGATGGGCGCATCCTAAGGTCCTCTCTGTCAGTGGCTTCGAAGCCTGCGAGGGTGAGCGCCAGAGCCGTTTTTTGATATGAGAAGCGAATCAATAGCTTGAAAAATCAGAGCAATAGCTTGCAGGGCCGGCGAAGACCTATCCCTCGATATAGATGCGACAACCCTCGCGGTCGAGGAATGACCGACACGACTTCTCAACTATTGTCCTACAAAAGCGACCGCGAGCATAGGTGGACCGTCATGATCGGCCCAATAATCGCCAATACATGTCACGGACATCGAAGATCGCTAACGGCTCGGTCAGGTGGTCTTTGGGCAGAAGCATTGCGCAATAGCCGCAAGACGCCGCCGATGGAGGGGGCATCATGCCAGCCGAATTGAAGCCTCGCACCGCGGAGATCAATGGCCGGCTTTGGGGGGCTCGGGCCGATGGCTGGGCCGGCATCCAGGAGGGAACCGTTCGTCCTGTCTATGAGGCGGCCCCGGAGCGCGCGGGGGTCATGGCGGGAACGTGCTATCTGGATGTCGGCTGCGGTGCCGGACTGGCAGCGCAGATCGCCGCGGCGCGCGGTGCCCGCGTCTCGGGCATCGATGCAGCCGAAGCACTACTCGAGATTGCTCGCCGCCGCACGCCGGATGGTGATTTCCGTCTGGGCGATCTGGAGGATCTGCCGTTCGATGATCAGAGCTTCGACGTGGTCACCGGCTTCAACGCGTTCCAGTATGCCAACAACCCGGTGGTGGCTCTGGATGCAGCCCGACGCGTGACCAGGCCGGGGGGTGCGGTGGTCGTCATGACTTGGGGTGATCCAGCGCTTATGGAGGCGGCCTCGCTGCTCGCGGCGCTGCGCCCGTTGCTGCCGCCGGCGCCGCCCGGCGCGCCCGGACCCTTCGCCCTGTCCGACGAGGTGGCACTGCGGCGCTTCGCCGTCGATGCCGGCCTGGAGCCGGTCGAGATTTTCGATGTCGACAGCCCGTTCATCTATGCGGACGAAACCACGGCTGTACGCGGCCTGAACGCCGCGGGCGTCGCGGTCCGCGCCATGGAGCACAGCAGCGAGGCGGCGGTCATGGCGGCGCACAGGAAGGCGCTCGCCCCCTTCCGCCAGGCGGGCGGCAGCTATCGCGTTCGGGCGACGTTTCGCTGCCTGCTGGCTCGGCCCTGACGGCGGTTTGCTGAAGATGTTTTCTGCATAGGTTGGCGAAACGGATTGACAATTTGAGGACGTGAACATGACCACGAACATAGAAGACCGCGTCGCCCGGCACTACGCGCGTCATGACCTTGAACGCGTGATCCTCGATGCTCTGGTGGCGTCCGGCAAGGATGTCGATCGATTGACACCCGACGACCTTGCTGCCGCCGATGAATTCCATACCGGCGGGCGCGAGGCGACGGTCGAGTTGGTTCGCCAGATGGCGATCACGCCCGATATGCATGTCCTCGACATCGGCTGCGGCATCGGTGGCGCCTCGCGTTTCGTCGCGGCGGCGTACGGCTGCAGGGTCACCGGCATCGATTTGACCGATGACTATGTCCGGACCGCGGCGGCGCTCGCCCGCCGGCTCGGCCTTACGGAACGAGTCGCCTACAAGCAGGCGAGCGCATCGGCTCTTCCTTTCGAGGATGCCACCTTCGATGCCGCCTATATGATGCATGTCGGCATGAACATCGAGGACAAGCCCGGGCTGTTCACTGGAGTCCGGCGGGTGCTCAAGTCAGGTGGCCAATTCGCCATCTACGACGTCATGCGCACCGGTGACGGCGAATTGCGATTTCCGCTGCACTGGGCGGCGGATGCGAGCACCAGCTTCGTCGAAGGCGTCGACGACTACCGTCGCGGCCTGGAAGCTGCTGGCTTCGAGGTCATCAAGCAACGGGACCGCGGCGACTACGCCCGCGCGTTCTTTCACCAGGTCGCGGCGCGCATCGCCGAAGCCGGCGGCCCGCCGCCGCTCGGCACGCATCTTTTGATGAGAGAAGATGTTCCGCAGAAATTCGCGAATGCCATGAGCAATCTCGACGGGCATCTGATCGCCCCGATCGAGCTGATCTGCCGGGCAGTGCGGGCATGAGCATTTTTACCCACGCATTTTTCCGCCGCTCTCAGCGATTTCGCCGAAGCCCAGGCGTTGCCCGCTCCTTAGCATCTCGTGCCGGAAGTATCAGTCGAGCAACGGAGCGCAGATGACCAGCTTCGGGGAAAGTAGTGTTCGGCGTTCGCAAAGAGAATCGCCGAGAAGACTGAAATGGCGGCAACGTTTCGAGCGACCTGCGGTGCAGCGTCGACCAGCGCCGTCCCTGGTTTCAAATTCTCATCGATCTATTGCGTTGCCGCGCAGCGTCCTCGCTCGGCGGCGGCGGGCGCAAGCCCTGAAGCAGCCGCGCCATGATGGTCACTGCCTCTTCCAGGGCGGCATCCCGATCTTCAGCATTGATCACGAACATGCACGCCTCGTTCATGGCACCCACGAGCATCAGCGCCAAGGAATTGAGGGGGTGCGTTTCGATGATGCCGTGATGCATGGCGCGTCGCAGGCCCGCGCGAAGCAAGACGATACCGTACTCGCTGTCGACCTTGTGCCAGTCATCCCAGCTCAAGACCGACCGGGCATCGATCAGCACGATCCGCTGAACCTGCGGCTGGGTGTGCTTCTCGATGAAATTTCGACAGCGACGAAGGAGGTCGTTCCATACATCATTGTTCTCGACATCGATCGGGAAGACCTCGCGGCTCAGCTCGCGCCTGACGTCCATGAACACGTGAAAGAAAAGCTGCTGCTTGTTCGAGAAGTAGTGATAGAGCGCGCCTTTGGTCACGCCGGCTGTCGTCACGATTTCATCAAGAGACGTTTCAGCGTAGCCTTGGCGTCCAAAAAGGTTGCGTGCAGCTGCCAGCAAAGCGTCGCGTGTCGTATCAGGATGCTGGTTGGTCTTTCTGATGGCGCGACCGTTTCTCATGAACGTCGTTCAACTCCAACCTTAGACTTCAATAACCACGCTCCCGCATTCCATACCATAGGTATGGCGTCGGCAACACGCTCAAACCCACCCCGCGCGTGGCCGGATGCCGACGGGTCAACATGGCGCGACTCGTCAGTCTTGGAACGAACGCAATGAAATTTCAATTGACGACATACCGTTGGTATGTCGTAATCATACCGACGGTATGCCAAGCCATAGATGGAGGATCATTCACATGCCCAAATACATCATTGAACGGAGCATCCCTGATCTCGACAAGCTTAGCGCGGCACAGGTCAAGCAAGCGTCGGCTGACTCGGTTCGCATGAACCGGGAGCTCGGATCGGAGATCCACTGATCCACAGCTACCTGACGGCCGATAAGATGTACTGTGTGTTCGTCGCGCCGAGTGAGGATGTCATCCTGGAGCATGCACGCTGCCTGGGATTGCCGGCGGACAAAATCGCAAAAGTGACGGCGATTGCGGACCCCGCCGCCGCCGAATGACGGCGACGATGGTTACGTCGCCCGGATAGCGAGCGTCGGAGGCATCCGTTGATGACCTTGCAAAAGACCTCTTAGGCGCCATCCGAACTCGCTTTCACCATCACAATCAAATCAGTGCCTGCCGCGCGTAGGCAAAGGAGGAATCATGACCGAATTGGATACGGAAAAATTGCACGCCTTCGTCGGCAAGATGCTCGGCGATCTCGGCGGCGCCTTCAGCATTCCGACCACCCGCATCGGCCTTCGCCTCGGCCTGTTCGATGCCCTGCATCAGGGCGAGGCGACGGCGGCGCAGCTCGCCGAGCGAACCGGTCTTGCCGAGCGCTATGTCCGGGAATGGGCGCTGGCGCAGGCAGCGAACGGCTTCGTCACCTTCGACCCGAAGACGGAAACGTTCAGTCTGTCGCTGGAGCAGGCGATGGTGTTCGCAGTCAAGGACAGCCCGGTCTACCTCGCCGGCGCCTTCGACCTCGTGGCCGCCATGATCGAAGGCGAACAGAAGGTCGAGACCGCTTTTCGGGATGGCTCAGGGGTGCGCTGGGGGGACACCGCCGGATGCCTGTTCTGCTCCGTCGGCGCATTCTTCCGGCCAACCTACGCCAATGCCATCGTGCAGGAATGGATTCCGGCACTCCATGGCGTCGAAGCCAAGCTCAAGGCAGGCGCCAAGGTTGCGGACATCGGCTGCGGCGTGGGCTTCTCGACCCTGCTGATGGCGGAAGCCTATCCCAACAGCTCGTTCGTCGGCTTCGATTTCCACGAGGCATCGATCGTCGACGCGAGGCGCCACGCGGCCGAGCACGGCACCGGCGAGCGCGTGCGCTTCGAAACGGCCGCCGCCAAGGAGATCGATGAAGGTGGCTTCGATCTGATCACTGCCTTCGACTGCCTGCACGACATGGGCGACCCGAAGGGATGCGCCAAGCATATGCGCAGGATCCTGAAACCCGATGGGACCTGGATGATCGTCGAACCGATGGCTGGCGATACACCGCTAGACAACATGAACCCCGTCGGCCGTCTCTACTACAATGCGTCGACCATGATTTGCGTGCCGACGTCACTCGCACAGGAAGTGGGCGAAGCGCTCGGCGCTCAGGCCGGTGAGGCGGCGATCGCCGACGTGGTCACCGCGGCGGGCTTCTCGAACTTCCGCCGTGCCACCCAGGGACCGTTCAACCTCATCCTGGAGGCACACCCTTAGTCGTTGCGAGCCGGCGCCGCATGGGACTGGCCAGACGGGCAAGCGACCTGGGGCCAGCTCTCGGTGCCCACGGCAAGCTGACGCAAAGCGCTGCACAAGCAATGGAGGGCGGCCGTTCGTCCAAGCTTGGAGGCGCCCGACAGACTTGCCGACTGTTCAAGGATCTTGGATGATCATGGTATCGACCCTGCCATCGTCAATGCAGCGTGCATCCGATCGATGCGTTGATATCAATGCTATGTCGGCCGCGAGACGTCGAAACATCGATCGATGGTGACACCTGCGGAGATCGAGGCCGGTCAGTCGATCTACTCGTTGCGGACGCTGCGCTGGTATGACTGGTTTGTCCTGGGCCTGTCGAATTCCGTGTTCTGGCGTTGTTCGACAACGGACCTAAGGCGGCTGTACGATTGCAACGTTACCGGCCGGCATCTCGATGTCGGCGTCGGCACCGGCTATTTTCTCGATCATGCCCGCTGGCCGGTCGCGGAACCGGCGATCACGCTCCTTGACCTCAATGCAGACTGCCTGACGTTCGCTGCCCGGCGGCTCGAACGCTACACACCCCAGACAATCATCGCCAATGTTGTGGAGCCTCTGCCGCCGATTGGGCCCTTCAGTTCTGTCGGCCTCTGCTACCTGCTCCATTGCCTGCCCGGCAACATGGCGGCCAAGGCGATCGCCTTCGACCTGCTACGGCCTCTGCTATCGCCCAATGCTCGAGTCTTCGGGGCAACAATCGTGCAAGGCGACGCGCCCCGATCAAGAGCCGCCCAGGCGGTCATGGATCTCTACAACCGAAGAGGCATCTTCTCTAACGCAGACGACACGATTGACGCGCTGGATCTCGCCCTACGGCAGCGATTCGACGAGGTGAACATCGAGCTCAAGGGCGCGGTCGCAGTTTTCGAGGGCCGTTTTGTAGGGACCGATAAGCGTCGAATCAGCAAATCGGGCTCCGTCTAAATGACAATGACGTATCGGGATTGGAACGCTCTACCACGGCTCTCTGGCAGCGCCGTTCCGGATCTCTTGCGCACCGATGCTCAGGCGAGACACAGCCTTTCTGGACTTCATGCGCCATGAGCTCACCGGTTCATAGTCAACAGGCTAGGCAGATGCACGAGCCGTGCCGACAGGAAATGCAATCCCAGTCGACCATCGCGTGCGCAGCATGTGTGAAACCCTGTATCCGGTTGCAGATGCTTGGACCACTAGCGTTTCATAGGGACAACATCGCCATCAGCCTGCCGCCATCGCGTAAGGTTTGCGCCCTTATTGGCTATCTGGCGCTTGCTCCGCGAGCCGTGGGGCGGAGTCATCTCTGCGATCTCTTGTGGGACGTTGCGAACGACCCAAGGCGGGAGCTGCGCTGGTGTCTCAACAAAATTCGGAATCTGTTGGATACGCCAACCCTGCCCAAGGTCCAGAGCCGCGGCGACACCGTTGCCCTCGATCTCGGCAGCTGCGTGGTCGACGCGATCGACGTGGCCGACGCGGTCCGCTCCGGGATCGAGACACTCGACACGGAGCGACTGCGTGGGCTCGCAGATCTGTTCGCAGGCGACTTTCTTGCCGGACTGAGCCTAGCCCGCAGTCCACAATTTAGTAGCTGGCTCGGCGCTCAGCGGCGTCGTTTCCGGTCCTGGAACGTCACCATCCTTGAGCAGCTGACCAAGAGCCTGCCGCCGGAGTCCGAAGAGCTGATGAGCTACGCCGAGCAATGGCTCCAGCTCGCGCCATTCGACCAGCAAGCACATATACGCCTGCTGACAGCGTTTGCACGGCACAGGCGCTTGGAGGATGGAGACGCACATCTGGCTGCTGTGACTCAGATCTTCGAGGCTGAAGGTCTGGACTGGTCGCCCCTCCGCGCCACTTGGCGAGGCCTCCGTTCTCGGTCGGCAAACGGATCGCTGTCTTCGAAGACGATGACGGCTTATTCCTTGGCGCCGTTGTCAGGCACGCCCTCGATGTTCGCCGAGGCGCCCCTCGGCCGCAGGTCGATCGCCGTCATGCCGTTCCAGGACTCCTTGGCGTCGAGCAACGGTCGCGGCGGGTTGGGCGACGGCCTGACCCACGACGTCATCACCCGGCTTGCCAAGCTCCGCAGTCTCGCCGTCATCGCGTGGGGTACGGTCCTAGCTCTGGAGATGCGGAAGATCGGTCCGGAAGCTGCCGACAGGAGGCTGGATGTCGACTATGTCTGCAGCGGCTTGGTCCGGCGCTATCTTGACCGCCTGTCGGTGACGGTCGAGCTCGTTGAATCACGAACCGCCCGGATTCTTTGGGCGGAGACCTTCGAGAGCCGGCTCGACGAACTCTTCGATGTGCTGGACCAGATCGGCAATCGGATCGTGGCCGCGATCGCTCATGAGATCGAGATGGCCGAACGCAACCGGGCCGTCCTCGTGCCGCCGAACTCGCTGGACGCGTGGCAGGCCTATCATCGCGGCTTGTGGTACATGGATCGCTTTACCCGCGCCGACAACGACCAGGCCCAGCAATTATTCGAGCAGGCCGTCCGACGGGACCCCACGTTCGCCCGAGCCCATGCAGGTTTGTCCTGTACCCACTTCCAGGCTGCTCTACAGGGCTGGGCGGAGCGCGACCAAGCCATCGACCTGGCGGTCGAGACCGCTGGCCAGAGCCTGATCGTCGATGATCGCGATCCGGCTGCGCATTGGGCCATGGGCAGGGCGTTCTGGTTGCGTGGTTGTGAGGATCAAGCCCTGGCCGAGCTGACCAGGGCGATTGATCTGAGCCCCAGCTTCGCTCTGGGATACTACGGACTTGGCTTCTTTCACGCGCAGTCGAGGAACCCCAAGGCCGCGATCCATTGGACAGATCATGCCTACCTGCTCAGCCCTTGCGACCCTCTGCTGTTCGGTATGTTTGCCAACTACGCCATCGCCAATCTCCGGCTCAACCGGATCGACGCGGCGTGCGACTGGGCACTCAAGGCCGCCGGCCGGCCCAACGCCCACGCCCATACCCGGGCGATCGCGGCCCTCTGCCTGGCGACGGCCGATCGCCTCGATGAAGCGCGCGATTTTACCGATTTGATCCATCAGACACAACGAGACTATGGTATTGACGATTTCATCGCTGCCTTCCGTTTCGCCCCCGATGCCATCGCTCTGTTCAAGCAAGCCGCGCAATGCATTGGCATCGCTTGAACCGAGATCGCTGCGTTGCGGCACAGCACCGGTGCGCGGCGACACGATGCAAATTGGCGGCCCGGCATCGCCATGCCCCATACCACGACCACATGGCGGGTGATTCGAACGGAGTGACGGCCGGTCGATCTTTACTTTCGTCCTCCGCCAGAGCGGCGCTCGCACTCGGCATGTGTGGTCGCGCCGCAGGGCGCAGAAGTCCAGTGATTCGGCAGCTCGATGCAATTTTCGACGCCGAATACCACGCCTGCTCCAACGTATCCCGTGAGCGGCAGGATGTATGATTCTGCGAGCCTGTCGGGAAGCAACCGACGGACAGTTCGATCTCGTTCGCCGAGCCCCCTGACCTGGAGAAACATTGTCATGGCTAACGTCAATGAATCCAACGGATCCGACAATTCTATTGAGACGATTGTTCCTTCAGATCGTAGCCGCGATTTTTGTGGCGACAGCAAGGATCGAAGCTCCGCAGCCGTGCCAGAAGGCGACAATCGGTTGATCGGTGGCCAACGTAAAATGAGGGCCGGCATGCGACATTTATTATTATCTATGTGCTCGACCATTGTCATCGCCGTACCAACGTTGGGTTTGCCCCAATCGGCCTTTGCAGGCGACAACAAGGCTTACCCCGGCAGCATGTGCGACGCCGAAAATGGGGCTCTGGAAATCTTCAAGAATTCGGCAACCATTTCCAACGGCAGCTCCACCGCCACCCGAACGGTGACCTGCCCCTTTGTCCGAGATAATACGAAGGCGACCAACGGCACCGATGGCGCGCTCTTGGTTTTCGTCGAGCGGGAAGCGTTCAACAACGACCCGCTCAGCTGCGAGTTTCAAACAACCGTGCCGGAGACCGGTGCGACAGAGTCTCGCTTTTCGGCTCAGTTCACCGGTGTCGGACGAGCCAGACTCGAAATTCAGATACCGCGGACCGCGCCGGTCATCGGCGCCTACACCATGCTTTGCCAGCTCCCACCGAGATCGTCGATTCACGCCTACGCCGTCCCGGAACGTTGATTGTTGGACCGACCAGCCCGGATCGAGCGTATCTGGTGTTCGCCCGCCTCCTCACGGGCATAGCTGGCATCATGCCTTCATGTCGGACCAGCAGCGTTATATGCAATCTCGATGGCATAGCGGGGCAATCTGATCTGAGTGACTAGCCAGTATCTCCCCTATCTTGCGCTTCTGCTGCGATTCAGTGCTGCAGCGCCCACGCGAGGCATCTGCGAGATCGGACCGCTACGCGTTTGGCCCGGCTAGAGCAGAACGCTCAAAGGACAGCGAAGGTAGATACAACGATCAATACAACACCCACTCCAACGCTTCGCGCATTCGACAGCCTGTAGAGTTCGGCATTTCTATCGCGAAGGTATGAACAGGCTATTCAATATCGAGTAGCCGGAAAATCTAACTTAAGGAGACATCATCATGGCGATTATCAGAGGAACACCCGGAGACGACGTCCTTGATGGAACGGATGACGCCGACGAGATATCCGGCCTACCCGGCAACGACAGGCTGAACGGTTTGGGCGGCAATGACACGCTGAACGGCAATGCGGGCGTCGACAATCTGTCCGGCGGTGAAGGCGACGACCGCCTGTTCGGCGGCGACGATCGTGACGTGCTATTCGGCGGAAGCGGCGCTGACTTCCTGCGCGGCGGCCCCGGCAACGACCAGCTGGAAGCTGGCGGTCTCGGAGTTCCCGACAACAAGGATAACTTCCTAGACGGCGGCGCAGGCAATGACGTGCTGACAGCCCAAAGCTTCGACACCGGCAACAACACCATGGTCGGTGGCCCTGGCAATGACAAGCTTCAAGGCGGCGGCGGCCGCGACAGAATGTTCGGCGACGCCGGCGACGATACGTTGGAGGGCGGACTCGGCAACGACGAGAATCGCGGCGGCGACGGCGCCGATAGGTTTCTGTTCGACGACAGCGATCAGGTCGATGGCCAGGACGTCATCTACGACACGGGCGTCGGCTCCGGAAACCGCGACCGCATCATCGACTTCGATGCGGCCGAGGGCGACCACATTCACGTCGCCAACATCGATGCCGACCTCACCGTCGACTTCGACCAGGACTTCACCTTTGTCGGCGACGGGCAGGTCGGCAGGGGCGAGATCGGTTTCGTCGAGGTCGGCAATATAACGATCATCCGAGGCAACACCGATAACGACGCGGCACCGGAGTTCGAGATCCAGCTCAATGGCATCGGCCTCGATCTGAGCGCCGATGATTTCGTCCTGTAGCCGATGACACCGTGGCCGGCGCGATGCCGGCCACGGATCTCTCGACAGGGCGCCAGCAGCCCGGAAAACGGATCGAGCCATCCCGATATGGACAGCCCTCGCGACAATCCGGTGCACCGCAGCCTGGCCATCGCACGTGGCGTGCTGCTGCCGATCGGCCTGTTCAGCCTGGTCATCAACCTACTGGTCCTGGGCGTGCCGCTCTACATGATGCAGGTCTATGACCGGGTGTTGACCAGCGGAAGCCTGGCAACGCTGGGCTGGTTGACACTGCTGGCGCTCAGCATGCTACTCGTCATGGCCCTGCTCGACGTCTGCCGCTCGGCGATCGCCATCAAGGTCAGCGGCTGGCTGGGCGGCGATCTGGCGCCACAGGCCTTGGCCCAGGCGATCGCGACCGCCTTGCGCCGGCAGGACTACACCACCGAGGCGCTGCGCGATCTCGCCACCCTGCGCGCTTTCCTCGGCGGCGCCAGCCTGTTCGTGCTGTTCGACGCCTTCTGGGCGCCGCTCTATCTGATCGTGATTTTTCTCCTGCATCCCTGGCTCGGGCTGATTGCTCTCATCGGCAGCCTCATCCTCCTGACGCTTGCCTGGCTGAACGAGCGGCTCACCAGGGCGCCGTTGCGGGCTGCCAATGATCTCTGGACGAAGGGCCTGCGCCAGGTAGAGGTGGCAGCGCGCAATGCCGAGGCGGTGGTCGGCATGGGCATGACCGAAGGTATCACCGCACGCTGGCTTGCGGGTAATGGTCAGGTTCTTGCGCTTCAGCAGGCCGCGAGCCGGCGTTCGACCATGCTGGTCGCAGCCACCAAGGCCATCCGCCTGACGCTTCAGATCGCGATGCTCGGCGCCGGCGCCCTGCTGGTGCTCGACCAACGGATCTCACCCGGCTCCATGATTGCCGCCTCGATCATCATGAGCCGGGCCCTCGCCCCGGTCGAGCAGGCGATCGGCACCTGGAGGCAGATTGTCGACTATAGCGGCGCTCGCGATCGGCTGCTGCGGTTTTTCGCGCTGCCGGCGCTGCCTCGAGGCGGCCTGGCGCTGCCGGCTCCCGAGTGCCACCTTGCAGTCGAGAGCGTGACCTATTTGCCGCCGGGTGTCGCCGAGCCAGTGCTGAGGCGTGTGAGCTTCGAGGCTCGCCCAGGCGAGGTGCTCGCTGTGCTTGGCCCGTCAGCGGCCGGCAAGTCGAGCCTCGCCCGGCTGGTGGTCGCTACTGCCAAGCCCACCGCCGGCGTGGTCCGGCTCGATGGCGCCGATGTCTATGGTTGGCCGCGCGCCGACCTCGGCCGGCATGTCGGCTATCTGCCGCAGGAGGTGTCGCTGTTCGCCGGCAGCGTGCGTGACAACATCGCGCGCCTGGGCGAGGCGGCCGACGAGGATGTGGTAACGGCTGCCAGGCTTGCCGGCGTGCACGAGATGATCTTGCGCTTGCCCGAAGGCTATCGGACCGAGATCGGAGACGGCGGCGCGCGGCTATCGGCCGGCCAGCGTCAGCGCCTGGCGCTCGCGCGCGCCGTGTTCGGGAGCCCGCGTCTGGTTGTGCTCGACGAGCCCAACGCCAATCTGGACAGCGACGGCGAACTCGCGCTCGCTCGGGCGCTCCTGGCCCTCAAGCAAGCCGGCGCGACCACCATCGTCATCAGCCATCGACAGAGCATCCTGATGCAGGCCGACAAAATCTTGCTGCTGCGCGCGGGCATGGTCGAGCGCTTTGGATCGCGCACCGAGGTATTGCAGGACTTGGCATCGCGACGTCGAGACCTGCCGGCAGCAGCTGCTCCCCCCGACAGCGCGATCCTGACGGAACGGAAGGCAGCGCAATGACCGCTGCCCTGCAGGTCTGGCATCCCGCCGGAAGCGGTCATCGCGGCGACGACCCAGGCCAGCTGCCAACCCGACCGGAGATCGCCCGGCCGGTCTTCTGGGGCGTGGCGATTCTGCTGGTCTTCCTCGGCGGTTTCGGCAGCTGGGCGGCGCATGCACCACTCTCGAGCGCGATCGTTGCGCCGGGCAGTGTCGCGGTCGAGACCAAGCGCAAGACCGTCCAGCATCTGGAGGGCGGCATCGTCCGTCGCATCCTGGTGCGCGAGGGTGAGCATGTCACGGCCGGCCGGCCCCTGGTCGAGCTGGATATCACCCAGGCCCAGGCTGCCTGGCAGATCAAGCACGGCCAGCTGATGGCCGAGCGAGCGCTCGAGGCACGCCTGATAGCTGAACGCGACGGCCTTGAGCGCATCGTCTTCCCACCGGATCTGTCGGCCACTGGCCAAACCGGTGCGGCGGCGCGCACGGCCATGGCCGGACAGACGTCGATCTTCCACGCGCGGCTTGCGGCGCTCGACGGGCAGCGCCAGATCCTGACCGAGCGCATTGCTCAACTCCGCTCGGAAATCGTCGGCCTCGAAGCGCAGCTGCAAGCAATACGGGCGCAGCAGCGCTTAATCCGGGCGGAGATTGCCGACGTCCAAGCATTGGTCGATCGAGGTCTGGAGCGTCGCCCACGCTTGCTTGCATTGGAGCGCAGCCAGGCGGAACTGGCAGGCAGGCTCGGCGAAGGTCAAAGCGCCATCGCCAAGGCCCGTCAGGCGATCGGCGAGACGGCATTGCAAATCATCGATCTCGGCAATCGACGCGCCGAGGAGGTGGTCGCCGAGCTGGGCGATGCCCAGGCCAAGATAGCCGATCTGCGCGAGCAAGTGACCGCGACCGAGGATGTTCTGCAACGGCGCTCCATTCTGGCCCCGGTCAGCGGCAGCGTCGTGAATCTGCAGACCGTTACGGCAGGCGGCATCGCGACGCCGGGTGCTGCTCTGATGGAGATCGTGCCGGAAGACGACAAGCTGACGATCCAGGCAAAGATCCGTCTCACCGACATCGACAGCGTGCGTCCTGGTCTGGCCGCCAAGATACGTCTCATTGCCTTCAAGGCCTGGCTCACGCCCACGCTGTCGGGCAAGCTGACATATGTTTCCGCCGACAGCCTGGTCGATGAGCGCAGCGGCGATGCCTACTACGATGCCCGCATCACTGTCGCGCGCCAAGATCCAAAGCAGCTTGAATACATAGGCCTGTACCCTGGAATGCCCGTCCAGGTGCTGATCACGACCGGTGCCCGGCCCCTGCTTACCTATCTCCTGCAGCCTCTACTCGACAGCGCCGCCCGCGCCTTTCGGGAGGACTAGCAATGTGCTGATGAACCAACCAGTCACTGGATCGAGCATCGTCCGGACCGACGTCGATCGATGGTCAACATACAAGGATTGATGACGATGAGCACCTCTCCAACGTTTCGGTGTCCCTCACACCCATCCGATGAAAGTGATGGTCGACATCAAGGCGTCTTCGCCATCGCTCTGGTGGTGGCCATGATGGCCGCCGTACCTTCCGCCGGCGCATATATCGCGGCCAACGGAAGGTCGCTAAACGGCTGCCGTTCGAATGGTCGAACCCTTGCCGGCCTTCAAATCCATCCCTTCTCCGGCATCACCTTGGCTTCCGGCAAGGAAGTTGTGGCACGATCCGCACCCCCAATGGTCGAAGAGGTGACCCTGCCAAGCGGAGAGACTGCAAAGCTTCAGGCCGATAGCTGCGACCGCTGTCCGGCGCCCGGACATTCATCCGACGTCCACACCCTCGCCCCCTGAAAGATTGGAGAAATGGCATGACCATGGAACGGATCGTTTTCATCGCGGCTCTCGCCATGAGTATCGCTCACCCGGTGGGCGCCCATGTTATCGCCAACGGAACCGCGGCGAACGGGTGTGAGGGGCAGAGCTGCTTGCTCGGACCGATTTCTACGGAAGGTCTCGTTCGGGAACACAGCATTGTCGGGACCGCCCAGGCTGTCATCGGGAGTGATGTCGGCTGCGCCCGAGACGACTCCGAACCGTCAGCGATCGAGGCGGTCATCCTGCCGTCCGGCGCCGTGCTGAACCTGCGCTAGCCGGTGGACGGAATGCGAAGCCGGGTGCGATCCGACGGCGCGGAAGCCGGGCCTGAGATGCTCAATCGGGAGGGATGTCCATCATGCGCTCGAGCTCGGTACTTGCACTTACCATGGCCGCCATGATCCTGCTCGGGATCGCCACCCTCGTTAGCCGCCCGGCCTGGGCGCCTTCCGGCGCCGGATGCACCGTTTGCTCAGCCGGGCGGTGAGGTGGCTGGCATCATGCTCGCCCGACGCACCCTGACCTCGCTTCTCGGATTGGCGGTGGCGTCGGTCTTGGCGATGCCGGCCGCTGCCGCCGAGCCCGCGCAATTGCATGTCGAGGGCACGGAGTTCGTGCTGACCATGGCCGACGGCCGCATCTTGCGTAGCGTCGATCTGGTGGGCGCCACGCTCAGGATCGCCGCTGCGGGCGGCACCACGGACGTGACGATCCAAAATGTGCAGGAAGATCGGAAGGCGGTCGGCGGCCGGGTCATGCTGCATCATCTGATCGTGACGGATCAGCAGGGCCGGACAAGCGACTTTTGCGCGCCTGATGCCGACGGGCGCAGGCTTGGCTTTCCGGTTCCGGACGGCGAGGGTGGCTTCGATCTCACCTGTACCGCGGGCGCCATCGGCAAATGCATCCGTTGGGGCTATCGCCCCTGGGACGAGCGAGTGGACGGCCCGCCGCTGGGCGCCCTGCACCGGGCCTGCGTCCACATGGTGCGGGCGGACTATGGCGGCGACGGCCAAATGACTACGCGCGATGGCACCTTGGTCGATATCTACGATCGCTTCGGCATCCAGACGTCCGATCGTGCCGTGCCGATGCGCTTCGAGGCCGCCTGGGGCGTCGATGGAGCGATCTGCGTCGCGCACCCGAGGATCCCTGAGCATATCTCTCTTGCCCAGCTCGCTGAGCGCTACCCTCATCTCCAAACGCAGCTCGGTGCGGCGGTCTGCACCGAGGACAAGTCGCGACGCAATCCAGCGGCACTCTTGTTCAATCGGTCCTGATGATCGCCGGTCCGTAGGACATCTCGACAACCTTGTGACGGAAGAGGAACCATGACGCTCCGAGCCATCTCCATGATCGTCTCGACCGCCACGATGCTGTTTGGCAGCGTGGCGAGCGCAGATCGCCTGCCGCTGCCTGACCGGCATGCTGGCGAGACCAACACCGCCGTTGCGCCTGCCGGCGCGGACAGCATCGGTGACGGATCCATGGCGAGCGAGCCAGCCGACCCTTTCGGCACATTTGCCCTTTCCATAATCAAGGAGCGCGCCGTCAAAGCTGGCGCCGGTCCGGACGAGCAGGAGGCAGTCGCCATGGTCGGGGGCGGCGGCAGCACCTACCCATGAGCACAGATCGAGTTTCGTGGTCACCCGGATCACCCGTGCCGACCTGTTCCTTGCAGCGGATTGAAAATCGTTTCACCCCGTTGCTGACAGACGAAGGCGAGTAAAGCCGATGCGTATGGTCATTCTTCTTGCTGGCGCGATGGTGGCGGCTGCCGTGACGTCGTCCAGCGTCCTGGCCGACAAGGCGATCCTGGTGCTGGACGCCTCGGGCAGCATGTGGTGGCAAATCGAGGGCGGAACCAAGATCGAGATCGCGAAGACAACAATTGCGAGGCTACTGGAGGAATGGTCGCCGGCCATCGAGCTTGGCGTGATCGCGTATGGCCATCGCGAGAAGGCGAATTGCGCCGATATCGAGACCTTGGTGCCTGTCGGACCGGTGGATGCAGGAAGGATCAAAACCGCAATCGGCCGTCTCAATCCGAAGGGCAAGACGCCGATCACCGCCGCGGTCCGTCAGGCGGCTGCGTCGTTGCGCTCGACCGAGGCCAAGGCAACGGTCATCCTGGTGAGTGACGGGCTGGAGACCTGCAACGCCGATCCATGCGCCGCCGTCGCCGAGCTGGAGGCGGCGGGTATCGACTTCACGGTGCATGTCATCGGCTTCGGCACGACGGATGAAGAGAATAGCCAACTGCAATGCCTCGCCGACCGCACTGGGGGCAGGTTCCTCAGCGCGGCCAACGCCGCCGAGCTGCTGGCGGCGATGAGCGAGATCAAGGAGGAGGTCGAAGCGCCCGAGACGGTCCTGGTGACGCCGGACATCGGCTCGCTGTCGACCCAGGGCGGCATTGCTGCGGAGGTGATCGACGGTTCCGGGACCAGGGTCGGCAAGGTCTGCCCCGGCTGCACGCCGCTCAAGCTCTCCGCAGGACCTTATACGCTGAAGGTCAACGACAAGATCGAGTTCGCCGGAATCGAAGTGAAGGGCGGCGAAGAGACGATCTTCGACGGTCGCCCGGTCGCCGGCTTCCTCTCGATCAATGGCAGCCTCAGCGCCGACGTCGTCGATGCGGCCGGCGAGGTCGTCGACCGGCTATGCGCCGGCTGCGGGCCTGTGGTGCTGCCGGTGGGTTTCTACACCCTCAAGGGCAGCGGCTTTTCGATCGACCGGGTCGAGGTCAAGCCAGGGCAAATGACCGTGATCGATGCGCGCTGATGCGCCGGCATCCGCAGCGCTATCATCGCCTTGCGCGGTCGGCCATCGTAGAATGGCCGCATGAAATCATCCATGCCGATACCTGGATGATGTTCGACTCCTGACCATGGCGAGACTTGACGATTGACGACGGAAAGTGGAGACGGTGCAAAACCGGACTTGGCTCTTGGCCGACGGGCCTTCGAGGAACGTCGTTGGGCCGACGCCTATCGGGCGCTGACATCGGCAAGCGGCGCCGGCGGCCTTGTCGGCGCGGATCTCGAACGGCTTGCGGTCGCGGCTTATCTGGTCGGCGAGGACGACGCCTATCTCCAGGCTCTGGAGCAGGCCCACCAGGCCCATTTCGCGGCGGGCCAGCTGACCGCCGCCATCCGCTCGGTCTTCTGGCTGGGACTGCGTCTAATGTTGCGCGGCGAGGGCGGCCGGGCCAATGGATGGCTTGCGCGGGCGAGGCGGCTGCTCGACGGGGCTCCGGACGATTGCGCCGAGCATGGCTATCTGATGCTGCCCCTGGCCGAGCAATGTCTGGCCAGGGGCGAGGTCGAGGCCGCGTATGTGACCGCGGCCGATGCCGCCGCGATTGGCGAGCGCTGCCGCGATGATGATCTGACGGCCTGTGCTCGGCATGTGCAAGGGCGCGCCTGCTTCGTCCAGAAGCGGGTCGGCGAAGGACTGGCTCTCCTTGACGAGGCGATGGTCATGGTCGCGTCCGGAACCCTGTCGCCGATCATGACAGGGTTGATCTATTGCAGCGTGATCGAGGCCTATCAGGAGATCTGGGCGATCGACCGTGCGGCTGAGTGGACGGCCGCCTTGTCGACTTGGTGCGAGGCGCAGCCGCAGATGGTGGCCTTCGCCGGGGTCTGCCAGGTGCATCGCGCCGAGATCCTGCTGCTTCAGGGCGATTGGAGCAGGGCGCTCGACGAGGCAAAGCGTGCGCATCAGCGCTGCCGGCAGGTCAATCGTCCGGCCGCCGCTGCGGCCCTCTATCAGCAGGCCGAAGCGCATCGCCTGCGCGGCGAGCTGACCGCAGCCGAGCATGCCTATCAGGGCGCAAGTCAGCTCGGCTTCGATCCGCAGCCGGGCCTGGCCCTGTTGCGGCTGGCGCAGGGACGCCATGAGACGGCAGTCGGCGCCATGCAGCGAAGCCTCGACTCCGCTCGAGAGCGGCCGCAACGGCTGCGGCTGCTGCCCGCCTACGTCGAAATCATGCTCGCGGCAGGCGATCTCGATGCCGCCGCCGAGGCGTGCAGAGAATTCAAAGACGGTGTCGATGCTCTGGAAGGCGGGGCGCTTCGCGCCACGGCCGCTTTCGCCGACGGGGCGATCTTGCTGAGCAAGGGCGAAGCTAGCACGGCGCTCGAACGCTTGCGCCTTGCCTTCGAGACATGGCAGCGGCTTGACGTGCCTTATGCGGCGGCGCGCGCACGCCTGCTGATGGGGCAGGCATGCCGCGACATGGGCGACGCGGACGGCTGTCGCCTGGAACTGGATGCCGCGCGCGCGGTGTTCGATCAGCTGGGCGCTGCTCCGGATGTCGTCCGCGTGGACGCGCTGTTGAGCCATAGCAGGTCGAATACGCGACACGGATTGACGCCGCGCGAGCTGCAGGTGCTGCATCTCGTCGCCTCGGGCGAGACCAACAAGGCCATTGCCGCCGTGCTGCACCTCAGCGAGCGGACGGTCGACCGGCATGTGAGCAACATCTTCACCAAGCTCGACGTCACCACCCGCACCGCAGCCGCCGCCTATGCCTATAGGCACAATCTGGCCTGATCAGACGGCTCATCCTGGTCGGTTGCACAAGGTCACTTGATGCCAATGCCGATATGGATGGGGTTGGTCAAGGCTGCGACCTCCAGGCCGTTCGCACGCTCCTCGACGAGTCGTTGCAGCGTCACCACGATCGCTTTCCGCTCGCCGCTGGTCAGGTTCAGTTCCCCGAGCACGGTTTCCACGATCGGATTGCTCCAGATCAGCCACGCCCACAACGCTTGGCCGATCTTGAATTCCGTCGTCTCGGTGATGGTTTCGACACTGACGTGCTTCAGGCCTGCGATCGCAAGTTCTCGACGCAGCCTTTCAGGATCTTGCAGCTGAAAGGGAAGCGGCGGCGGATCCATCGGCGGCCCTGTGAACTCCGGCCGAGCCGATTGGATCGCCGTGATCAAGAAACCCAGGAACTCGATTTCATGCGGATCGCCGTAAACGTTCATCAGCACCCGGCCGCTAGGCCGGACCACGCGCACCATCTCCTTGACGGCTTTTGGCATATCGGGAAACAGCATGACGCCGAACTGTGATCCTGCCATATCGAAACTGTCGTCTTCGAACTCAAGAGCGTGGCCGTCCATGATGCGGGTCTCGATGTCCAGTCCTTCCTCGCGTGCGCGCGGCTTCAGGAGATCGAGCATCACGGGCGAGAGGTCGGTTGCCAGGACTGACGCGCCCATCCGAGCTGCAGGAATGCTGAGCGCGCCGCTGCCGGATGCAACGTCCAGAAAACGCATGCCCGCGCGGAGGCCGGCACGGAGAGCCACTCTTTGCCGAGCCACATCTGCGTCGGCGTATTGGTTTTGTCATAGCCCTGCGCGATCTTGTCCCACGCGGCTCGCGTCGCCTCGAGGCTCGCCATGAAGTTGCTCCTTTGCTAACGTTCAAACGTTTTGGAGTGTCGTGCGCAGGGCGCGCAGCAGAGATGCGGGCTGTTCCACCGGCGGGTCGTCGGCGCAGTTCTCGATCACCAGGTGAGGCCAGCCGAATTGTGCACTCGCCGCCTCCGCGACCGATGGCGGCGTCGCCCGGTCATGCCGTCCCCAGATGAGGGTGGTGGGAACCACGATCCGCGCAAGATCGTCCGCCGAAATCGCATGCAGCCCGAATGCGTCCATCAGGGTCGCGAGCGCGGCTTGGACGGTCGGTGTACGGGCAAGGTCGATATTGTAGGTCTCGAACGGCGCCCAGTGGTCACCCATGCGCTGGCGGAGACCAGCTAGATCGAAAGCACAGTGGCGCCACAGTGCGTCATGCGTCTCTTGGCTCGGTTGCTCCAGGAACTGGTTCAGGGCGAGACCGAACTCAGGTGCCGGCTCAAACCGCCGAAGGCCGAAGGTATCGATGAGCACGAGGCGGCTTATCCGCCGACCATGGTCGCAGGCAAAGCGGGCGGCGATGGCGCCGCCGAGCAGTTGGCCCACCAATGCCGGCGGCGATCCGCAGGTTCGATCGATCAGCTCACCAAGCCATGCAAGCACGCGATCGGCATCCAGCGCGACGTCGGTCACCGTCGACGCCCCATGTCCCGGCAGGTCCGGCGCGATCACGCGATGGTTCGTCACCAGGTCAGGGATCACCTGCAGCCAATGGGCGGCATAGGCCGAGGGGCCGTGCAGCAGAACCACCGGCGGTCCGTCTCCGCCTTCGAGCAAAGCGGTAGGGATGCCGGCAATCTGCAGCCGGCGTTCCGCCACGGGCATTGTCTTTATAAGTCTATGTCGCGCGTCCTCCGCAATGGACGACGGCTGACGCGGCCATGCTGCTGTTACCTGGGCTGTAGACCCCAAATCTGTGTCTGCCATGATCTGCTCCTCGCTCATGCCTACGGTGTCACCATGTTGTCCAGGCTATAGGCGGCAGCAGATCGGCGCTTCGGGGGAACCACCCATTTTGACTTACAACCTGGCCTGACCCTGCCATTGCGTCTGGGTAATTTCACCGAGGTCCGCATCTCATGGCGCTCGGCAATCTCGCCGAAGCGCATGTTCCTCCGGTCCCCTAGCATCCCTTTGCGAAGCTACACATCGGACATGGAGGACGTGCATGAGCAGCTTGGCAGACACCAAGGCCGCGTGGGATCGAATCGCAACGGCGTATGATCGGACCGTGACGCCCACTCATCTGCAATTGGGGGATGATGGGCTCACGCTGGCCGGATTGCGGCCTGGGATGACCTTCCTGGATGTCGCCACCGGCAGTGGCAGCCTCAGCATTCCGGCCGCAAGGCTGGGCGCCAAGGTCCTGGCGACCGATCTCTCGCCGGTCATGCTCGACCGACTCGAACAGCGCGCCAGCGAGGAAGGCTTGGACATCGAGACCAGGGTCATGGACGGCCAGGCGCTCGAGCTCGATGACGGCAGCTTCGACATGGCGGGTTCGCAGTTCGGCGTCATGTTGTTTCCGGACATGCCGCGCGGCATCGGCGAGATGGCCCGCGTGGTGAAGCCCGGCGGCCGCGTGCTGGTGACGGCGTTTGGCGATCCTCGAAAGGTGGAGTTCTTCGCGATATTAGTGGACGCCATCCAATCGGTCCGCCCGGATTTCACCGGCCCGCCTATGGATCCGCCGCCTTTGCCCTTCCAGCTGCAGGACCCCGAGCGTTTGCGCAGTGAGCTCCGCTCGGCCGGCCTTGCCGATGTTCGAGTCGAAACCGGTGAAGAGCCCCTGGTATTCCGCACCGGCGCAGAGCTCTGGACGTGGCAGCGATCGAGCAATCCCATCGTCGAACGTCTGCTAGCCGACCTCGCCATAACCAGCAGCGAGAGGGAGGACATCGAGGAGGCGCTCGAGCAGCGGGTCCGCAATCGAGTGGGGGGTGACGGTGGCGCCGTCCTGACCTGCGCAATCAACTTCGGCGTCGGCGTCAAGTGATCAACGAGCCGAGGCGTCGAGCGCTGACTCAACGGCAATAGCGCCCCTATCCATGGACGCGGAGCGTGGCGTCTAGCAAGATGAGATCATCCCATCATATCATTGACGACATCGCGCGTCCTTGACGATGGAGCATGTCTTGATCCTGACACTTGACATCCCGACCACGCTCGTCAGCCCGCAGGACGAGGCTGTCTTCGCGGCCGCGCGGGAGAGTGACGTCCCTGAGCCGGCCGTGGAATCCCGCTTGCGACCAGACGGCGCCGAGATCAAGCTTCGGAAGGGACGTCATGCCGGCAAGGCCGTCTGGCCCGACGTCGAGCGTGACTATTGGGTCTATGTCCCCGCAGTGATGGCAGGCCCGGCGAATCTCATTGTCTTTCAGGACGGTGCGAATTATCTCGAGCGCACCAACGCCGCCACGGCGCTCGACAATCTGATCGCCGCCGGCGATCTCGCGCCAACCGTCGGCCTGTTCGTGGATCCCGGCGATTGGGCCGGCCAGCCCAAGGGCTCGCGCGCCAATCGCAGCCTGGAGTACGATCAGCTGTCCGATGCCTATGTGCGCTTCCTCACGGAGGAATTATTCCCCGAGGCGCTCCACGGCCTGACCATCGCCGATGACCCGAAAAAGCGCGCGATTTGCGGCATGAGCTCGGGCGGCATCTGCGCCTTCAATGCCGCCTGGGAACGGCCCGATCTGTTCGGTCTGGTCGTCAGCCACGTTGGCAGCTTCACCAACATCCGCGGCGGTCACCTCTATCCCTCGCGCGTCCGGCAGAACGGAGCCAAGCCGATCCGGGTCTTTCTGCAAGGTGGTGCTCAGGATCTCGACAACACCAACGGGCATTGGCCGACGGCGAATGTCGACATGGCGGCGGCCTTGCGTTTTCGCGGTTACGACATGCGTTTCGAATTCGGCAAAGGCGGCCATAACTTCGAGCATGCAGCAGCGACCCTGCCGGCGACGCTTCGCTGGATCTTCAGGGGCTAAGCAGTTGGCGCGCAGCTAGGACGCCTTGGGCTTGCCAGCCAAGCGATGCCTTGTCATGACCGGCGTGCTTGCCACATCCGCAGGGAGCGGCATTGATGGCTATCTGGTTCAAGAACTTCCCTATGAACTACGCCAAGGAGCGTGGGCTCGGGACAATGATCGACCACCTTGGGATTGAAATTCTGGAGGCGGGCGAGGACTACCTCAAAGGGCGAATGCCCGTCGATGAGCGCACCCGTCAGCCGGCAGGCGTGCTGCATGGTGGCGCCTCCGTCGCCTTCGCCGAGACGCTGGCATCGTGGGCGGCAACCTTCTGTGTCGATCCAGAGCTGCATCATTGCGTCGGGGTCGAGATCAACGCGAACCATGTTAGGCCCGCGACGGAGGGCCATGTCTACGGTATGGCCCGTCCCGTAAATCTCGGACGCACCCTCCAGATCTGGGAGGTTCGGATCGAGAACGACCAAGGCAAGCTCGTCTGCATCGCGCGCGTGACCATGGCCGTGCTGAAGACCGCAAGCCAATATTGAGAAGCCCGGTCACGATGGCTTGCACGTGGCGAAGCGGTCTCATCGTCCACGGAGACGTTGAGACCGGCGACCATGACGCCGCGACAGGTCATCCTGACTGAGGCGGTGTCAGCCCGTCTCGATCGGCACCGAGCTGTCGCTGGCCCACTCACCCATCGAGCCGTCGTAGAGCGCGAGGTTGTCGTAGCCGAGCTGATGCAGCAAGAACAGATCGATCGTCGCAGAGATGCCGCCGCCGCAATAGCAGATGACCTCCATGTCCGGCATCACGCCCTGCGCCTCGAAGCTGGCCTTGGCTTCGGCAAGCGACGTCAGCGCCTTGGTCGCGGGGTCCACCAGCGCAGCGGCTGCGACGTTGACGCTGCCGGGCACGCGGCCGGCACGGCCATAGCGGCTCGGCTCCAGGCCCTTGTGGTACTGCGGTCCGAGAGCATTGACGATGGCGGTGCGGAGCTCGCCGATGGCCTTCTGCACGGCAAGCTTGTCGCAGAACAGGCCAGGGCGCGGTTTCGCGATGAAGGCGGCCGACCGATAGCCTTCTCCGGGGCCGCTCTCGACCGGGCGGCCTTCCGCTCGCCACTTGTCGAAGCCGCCGTCGAGGACGCCCGCATGGTCGAATCCCAGAGCCCGTAGCATCCACCAGAATCGGGTCGACCACATCATCGAGCCGATGCTGTAGAGAACGACACGCGTGCCAACACCGATGCCGTGACCACCAAAGGCGGCCTCCAGGCGATCCACCGGCGGCATCATGAACCGCAGGCTGGTCGACGGATCGGAAAAGGCGCCTTGCAGATCGAGGAAGCCGGCGCCCGGGATGTGCGCCTCCTCGAAGCTGTCCCTGCCCGGTCGCGCGAAGTAGGGCTGGTCGCTGCCCGCCGGCGGCGGATCAAGCCAGGTCGTGCAATCGAAGACGCGCAATGAAGGTTCGCCCAGCATGGCGGCCAGCTGCGACGTGTCGACAAGAGCTTCTGGGTCGCGAATGGCTAGATGCTCCTGACTGGTTCGGGCCCAACCTCTCAACTCGCCGGTTTCAAACCGAGCTTAGCGGGACCGGCCTTCCAAAGATAGTTCGGAACGTCAAGTCGCCTTGAAGGCGAACCTCGAGGATCATGCTGAAGGGCGTCGCCGTCGCCCGGCGCACCCCGGTCGCCCATTCACGGCGTTGCACTTGGACAGCCATTCGAGGCGTTCAAACTCCTTGCTGGAATGCGCCGCATAAGCGCGCCGATATCGGTAAGCGTCGGGCTTGAAAGGTGTTGGCCTGAACTGAACTGCTGGCCGGCGGTCATCAAGCCGAACGTCGATCACTTTCCCATGCGCACTGGATCAGGCCGCCAGGCGGCGCAATGGGCACCCTTCAAATGGGTCAACACGGTGCTCGGCAATAAAAAAACCGCGATCACCGGCACCCATCATCATGTCAGTCCCAAGCGTGCCGAGCGCTGTCTCGCCAACTTCGCCTATTGCTTCAATCGGCGCTACGATCTCGATACCATGGCCCAGCGGCTAACATGGGCCTGCTCACAGATCAAGCCGCAGCCTTACGGTGATCATCGCTGGATAACGCTCGCGGAGGATGAGGAATTGATTAAAGAAAAGCCCTCTTATGCCTCAGATGGTCGAACTAGGCACTGCAGCCCATGGCGCCGGCGATACTCTCGGCAACCCGATCGGTCGCTACCCTGATCGGATCCTCGGCCAGATGGGCATAGCGGGCCGTGGTCTGCACCTGGCTGTGGCCCAGCATATTGCCGATCATCGGCAGGTTTTCACCACCAGCCAGGGCCTGCGAGGCGAAGGAGTGGCGGAGATCATGGATTCGGACGTCGTCGAGGCCGGCTCGCTTTCTGATCCGCCGCCAGGGCTTTTGCATGTCGGTCAGATATTGTCTGGGATTCGTGCCGATGATGACATGCGGATTGTCCTCGAGCCGCTCGATCCCTTCGAGCACCTCTGAGGATTCTGCGCCCGTTTGTCGAGACCATGCTGTCACACAGCAGGCGAACAAGGATGGCTGAAGGTGATAACCTGGACGTGGTAATCGTGCTGGTCGACGGTAGTTATGCCTCGACGGCGGTCGGTCCGATCGAGGTCTTCACATCGGCCGGAAGCATGTTCAATGAGATGCATGGAGTCGATCCGGAGCCGCGGTTCCGAGTGATAATGGCATCGATCGACGGCGGACCGATCAAGAGTGCCCATGGTCTGCGCATCGCTCCCGACGGCAGCATCGCTGACGTCGGCCCGGCGGATCTCATGATGGTCTCGGCCTCGGGTGCGTTGCCGTCTATGTGGATGACGCGGCACGCAGCTCTGCTGCCCTGGCTCGTTGAGCGCTATCGGCAGGGCACCCTACTTGCTGGCGTCAGTTCCGGCCTCGCCTTCTTCGCCGCCGAGGCACGGCTTCTGGATGGTCGCCGAGCAACGACCCCTTGGGGCGTCGCGGAGGCGTTCCGGAGCCGGTATCCGGAGGTGAACTGGCGCACCGACTTGCTCATTAAAGAGGGTGCCGGTCTCTTCTGCGGCGGTGGCGTGAACGCAGCGACCGACCTCAGTCTCTACCTTGTCGAGCGGTCATGCGGCCGCAAGATCGCGGTCGAATGCTCCAAGGCGCTTTTGCTCGACATGCCGCGCCTCAATAAGTCTGGATACGCGATCCTGGCCCGGCAGCAAAGCGACAGGCATGTGCGGCAACTCGAAGAGCACCTCAGCGCCAACTTCTGGCGCGATGTTCCCATCGAAGAGCTGGCAGAAATCTCAGGCATGAGCCGCCGCACCCTCATACGGTGCTTCAAGGAAGCCACCGAGTCTCTGCCCAGCGCCTTTCCCCAGATGATCCGCGTTGCTGCGACCCGTCGACTGCTTGAGGACGGCGCGCCCTCGATCAAACAAGTCGGCATGTCGGCTGGCTACGAGGACGTGGCGTTCTTCCGGCGCATCTTCAACCGCTACAACGGCATGACGCCAGCATGCTACCGCGACCAATTCCGATTTCGCCAGACGTAACATCATCGCCCCTATCGTATGACGCGGGAATCTCACGCTCCGATCCGGATTGTCCTGTTCGCTCCCAGTCGAAAGGCGGGGCGCTCAGGATCGAGCGCCCATGCCGGCCAGCGTCTATACGCAACATTGAGAGGCCGTCGACCAGCGGCAGGCAGCGATGGAGGCAACACGGCGGTGCAGCTCAGCCAGGGGCATCGGGCGATCGAGCAGCCGGCAGGTGTGCTCGCCTGGGATGTCGATCCTTATGATCCCGCGATTCTCAGCGATCCGACTGAATACTACGCCGAGCTGCGCGCCAAGGGGCCATTCGCGTATCTGTCGCGCTACCAGATGCTGGCCTGCGGCCGCTACCACGAAACCCGGGAGGTCTTCTCCGACTGGCAGCGTTTCGTTTCTTCGCGCGGCGTCGGCCTCGAGGACTACAAGTTCGAAAAGCCGTGGCGACCGCCGAGCCTCCTTCTGGAGGTCGAGCCGCCCTATCACGACAAGACACGCTTCGTCGCCGGCTGCGCCCTGTCGCCGAAGGCGGTCGGCGCGTTGAAAGGCTTGTTTGCCAGTTCTGCCGATCGGCTGATCGACGAGCTCATGGCGAAAGGGACATTCGAGGCGATCGCGGACCTCGCGGAAGCCTATCCGGCAACCGTCTTTCCGCCCGCCATCGGCCTGCAGCGCTGCGAGCGGCAATTGCTGGTCGACTACGGCAAGATGGTCTTCAATGCGATGGGGCCGAACAACGAGCTGCGCCGGCTGGCCATGGCTAAGGCGCCCGACGTCGTGCCCTGGATCGCCCTGCAATGCCGGCGCGAGAACCTGGCGCCGGACGGGCATGGCGCCTTGATATACGCCGCCGTCGATCGCGGCGAGGTCAGCGAACAAGAGGCGGGCCTGCTGGTGCGTTCGCTGCTGACGGCCGGCATGGACACCACCATCGCCGGCATCGGCAATACGCTGTGGTGCCTGGCCACCAACCCGGACCAGTATGAGCGCCTGAAGGCCGAGCCGAGCCTCGCTCGCCATGCCTTCGAAGAAGCGCTGCGCTATACCTCGCCGGTGCACTCCTTTTGCCGCACCGCCCATGCCGATACCGTCGTGAGCGGCATCTGGATCGAGGCCGACACCAAGATCCTGTGCGTGCTCGGCGCCGCCAATCTGGACGAGGATCATTGGCCGGAGGCGAGCCGCTTCGACATCGGCCGCAAGACGGCCGGCCATCTGGCCCTGGGGGTCGGCATTCACGGCTGCGTCGGCCAGAACCTCGCCCGCGCCGAGACCATCGCCATGCTGACCGCGATCGCCACCAGGGTCGATTCGATCGAGCTTGCCGGCGACCCGATATGGCAACCCGGCAATTCTGTCCACGCCCTCGCTCGCCTGCCCATCACGTTCAAGGCAAAATAGATGCGCAATGGCCGCCAGAGCCCGCCTCGGCATAGCCGCGAACCCACTCGATGACGGTTCGTGAGCCGGGTCAGGCGGCAATGGCATTGTCTGGATCTCTTGCCAACGCCTTCACGTCCAGAGCTGGCCATGCAGTCAGCGCTGTAGCGCCAGATGAGAAGCGGCTCATGCCGAGGATCAGACCTCGGTCACCCGGCAGGCCCGGCGCAGGTTTCGGCATCACCTCGGCCTGCACCGGCGGCAGTGGCAAGGTGCGTCCTATCAGCTGCAGCTTTCAGCCGTTTCCGACCAAGCCGTCATTTCGTCAGCACGGCCTCGGTCGCGATCTTCGCGATCAGCGGGTCGGCGTGGCGCAGAATGAGCTTCCACTGGCCGTTCTCCTTGCGAAACACCTGGGTGGCGCGCAGCGTCATCGGCTTGGCTTCGTTCTGGCCGGCGAGTTTGACCCTGGCGTGCTCGATGGCGGTGGTGAAGGCGAGGTCGCCGCTGGTCATGGCGTTCAGGTACTCGATCTCGAGGTCGGCCTCGCTGTCCTGGAATCGCTGGACCGCCCAGTCGTAGCGGTCCGATACCTCCTCCTTCCAGCCCTTCTCGTAGGCGCCCCAGGCGCCCATGATGATCGCGTCCTCGCTGTGGGCCGCATTCTGTTTCCAGAGCGTGGCATCCCCCTCCATGAAACGCTTCGTTCCCTCGATGAAGGACGGCAGGAACGCGGCGAAGCTCGGGTCCGCCACTTTCGGCAGCTCTGCGGCGTCGACCGAAGACGCCAGAACGCTCACCGCCACGATCGATGCCATCTTGGCAATTCTTGCCATGCGTTTCTCCAATCTTGAAATCGGCCGGGAGGATGCTACATCGCCGGCATTGCAGGAGCGTCGATCGACATCCCGTTGTCGTCGCTCCCTTTCGAGATTGAGCCTAGGCGCTTGGCGACAGGGTGGCTCGACCCGGAGCGCCCCGCCTTTCGATTGTGAGCGAACGCAATGCGGCCGATCAGCGAGGTCGTGACATCGATGTCGTTCTCGACCGGGTCCTTACCGCCGGCAGATCGTCTGCCCGCCTATCGTGACATGCTGGACCGAAGTGTCGGGCATTTCGACATCAAGGCGGCGGCCGAGGACTTTCAGTTCGACGCCGTCTCATTTGACCTGCCAAGGCTCGGCATCGCGCATATCACCTCATCGGCCCTGCGCATCGAGCGGCCACACGGCACAGCTTCGGACGACTGTCGTGATCTCGTCTTCGCCGTGATGCACGATGGCGGCGCCTCGCGGGAGCAGCGGGGCAAGGAGGTGGTGGTGACCGGCGGCGGGGCCTTTCTGTCGTCGAACCATGATCCGCTGGTCACCCACCGGACCGCCGCGCGGCAGTCCATCTTTTCCTTACGCCGCCGGGACCTGGCGCCTATGCTCGCGGATCTCGACAAAATGATGTCGACGGCCGTGCCGGCCGATGCCGAGGCCGTCAGGCTGCTGAGCGGCTACTCCAGCCTCGTCTTTCAGGATGGCGCGACCCTGTCGGCGGAAGCCTGCCGGCTTGCCGTCAGCCACGTTATCGATCTCATCGCGCTTGCGATCGGGGCCACGCGCGATGCCGCCGAGATCGCGAAGACGCGCGGCCTGCGCGCGGCAAGGCGCGCCGATCTTCATGCCCGCGCCGGGCGGCTGATAATGCTCTGCTGCGACGATGCCGAGCTCGCCACCGGCAGCATCGCCCCCAAGCTTGGCGTGTCCGCGCGTCTCTTGCAGAAAATCTTCGCCGAGCATGGCGAGACCGTCATGGAGCGGCTCTGGGGCGAGCGCGTGCAGCGCGCCGCCCGGCTGCTGTCGTCGGTCGCCGCGGCCGACCGCACGATCACCGATATCGCCTTCGCCTGCGGCTTCAACGACAGCTCCCATTTCGGCCGCATGTTCGCCGACCGCATGGGCATGACGCCGTCCCAGTGGCGCAAACAGCAAGGCAGGGCGGCGGATGTCGAGAAGAAAGACACATAGTGGAGACAGCGGATGTCGGAGATCAGCTCGAAGCTCGCAGCACTCGGCCTGGCGCTGCCGGCCGCGATCAAGCTGCCACCCGGCATCGTGCTGCCGTTCTCCTGGATCCGGGTGCACGGCAATCGCGCTCTCGTCTCCGGTCATGTCGCGCTCGAGGCCGACGGCGCCATTGCCGAGCCGCTAGGCAAGGTCGGCGCCGAGGTCTCTCTGGACGAGGGTTATGCAGCCGCCCGCCAGACGGCGCTTGCCATCCTAGGCAGCCTGGAGCGTGAGCTGGGCGATCTCGATCGCATCACGGCCTGGCTGCGGGTGTTCGGCATGGTCAATGCGGCGCCTGGCTTCGATCGCTTCCCGCTGGTGATCAACGGCTTCTCGGATCTGATTATCGAGGTCTTCGGCGCCGAGCGAGGGGGCCATGCCCGCTCGGCGGTGGGCATGGCGGGATTGCCGTTCAACGCGCCCGTCGAGATTGAAGCGGAGGTCGAGATCCGGGCCTGAGGGTGCAAATCAATTCCGGATGGGTACGATCGTAGCGGTTGCTGTTGCGGATTAGGCCGGCTCTGCCTCGACAACGCTGATCAGGGCCATCGGCACGACACAGATCAGCCGAAGAATGCCCTGAGCCGTTGAGCTTAGGTCGCTGCTTGTCGCTGGACAATTATCGTGATCTCGCCATGCCGGCGGTGAGCGTCAGGACGACCAGCGTCGAAATCTCTACCTCAAGCTCATGATAGATCGACCCTTCGCCGCGGCCCTTGTCGCCCCTGCAGGCTGTTGAGCGTTTAGATCAGCGCGCTCCTGCCCTGAATGCGATCAATCGGCTACCTCGACGATATCGCCCACGGACAAGATCCCTTCCACCAGAACGGCGCAATAGATCCCCGCATAGGCGTCATGCCTTTGCGCCAGCTTGCGTAAAATTGCTGGATCGTGTTCGCCTGTATCCGGATCGAGCGACATGATCTTGCAGCACGGATCGCGCTCCAAGACAGTTATCTCTGCCTTGTGCCCGAGACGCAGTCGGCGGCCAACCCATTCGTCCTCGGCAAATCCGTTATCTGATGCGATATCGACATAGATGTTGGCCCGGAAGCGCCGTTTATCGACCTGGCCGCCCAACTCCTCGCCAATCTGCCTCACCGTTTGCAGGCCCATAAGTGACACCGGGCGACAATCGGTCAATGACCTGTCTGAATTAACGAGCGAGATATGGTTCTCGCCGCGCAGCCCTTCCCCGAGCATTGTGCGTAATGCAGGATCGTCGATCCTGGCCAATTCGCCGTCAGGCGTCACCACATCCAAGGCCAGATCTCCTGGCTCCGGATCCATAGGATTGACGCCTGGTGCAATGCTCATGGCTTCGAGCAGATTTGGTGGCCTGCCTGCCTTCGCCGGGAAACGGTACTGCGGGCGAAAGAGCAGCATCTGCGGTTGCACGGTGGCGTTCAGATACGGAAACCCTTTGCGTGCGGCCGTATTCTTGAAGGCATAGCGGCGGTCGCCGTAGATGCCTGAGAATCCCATGTAGGCTTCCATCAGCGTCTCGCCGGCCATGCTTTTCACAGGATAGCGCCACAAACCTTCAATAGTGCCAACGACCCTCATAACACCCTTTCCGATCGCCTGCGCCAGCGGGACGGCCTATAACAGTTTAGACCAGCGAGCGATACTAAGGTGCGCGTACCCTGATGCACTCAACGATCGCCCGTGTTCAGGGTCGAGCCTCCAGGATCATGTTGAACGGGGTTTCGGTGGCTTTGCGGACATGGCTGAAGCCGCCTTCTGAGATCGCCGACGACAGTCGCTTCAGGCCGGCCTGGGCGCCAAGCGCGGCGCCCACCGGCTGATCAAGCGAGGTCGGCACGCAGATCATCGTCGAGGCGGCGTAATACAGGCGGCTCACGGGATTGAGGTTGTCCTCCAGCCGGTCGCTGGCGGCCGGTTCCACGATCATCCAGCTGCCGTCGGGCTTCAGCGCCTGACGCACATGCCGGGCCGCGCCGACGGGATCGCCCATGTCGTGCAGGCAATCGAAGAAGGTCACCAGATCGAGGTTCTCGCCGGGGAACGCGCTCGCTAGGGCGACGTCGAAGCGGGTGTTTGCGGTGACGCCGTGCTGTTCGGCATGTTTGCGGGCCTGCTCGATCGAGCCCGGGTGAAAGTCGTAGCCGATGAAGGTCGAGTTCGGAAACGCCTTTGCCATGATCACCGTCGAGAAGCCGTGCCCGCACCCGACATCGGCGACCGCGGCACCCTGCTCGAGCTTCGCCACGACGCCGTCCATCGCCGGCAGCCAAGTCTCAACGAGGCTGTTGTGGTAGCCCGGCCGGAAGAAGCGTCCCGCAGCGCAGAACAGGCATGGCGACTGCTCGCCCCAGCCGACGCCCTTGCCTGATCGAAACGCCGGCTCAAGCAGCGCCTGGTTCTCCATCATCGTCACTGCGAGGTCGAAGCCGCCCTGCAGATAGACCGGGCTGTCAGGCTCGGCGAACACCATCGCCTGCTCGGGCGGCAGGGTGAACTTGCCGGTCTTGGCATCGTAGGTCAGATAGCCGGATGCCGCCTGATGCGACAGCCATTCGCGCGTATAGCGCTCGGCGGCATGCGCTTTTGTTGCCAGCTCCGCCGGCGTCATCGGCCCGTCGGCGTGGAGCGCCTTATAGAGCCCCAGCCGGTCACCGATCCGCACCAGCGGGACGCTCAGCGCGCCGCCGAGATCGCCAAGCATCTGCCCGACGAATTGATTGAGCTTGGTCTCATCGATCGCCTTCGTCATCGCTTCCTCCGAAGATTTGCAAAACCTTTACGCCAATAGACAAAAGGTATAAGCGCAGAGGCAGGGCGAATATTTGCCGCAAGGCCTAAAGTCCTTGCAGGACAACAAGACAAGGCCCGGAGGAAGGCGATGGATGCTTTATCCGAAGCGCTCAATTCGGTGCGCATGACCGGCGCCATCTTCTATCACGCGGAATGCACCAGCCCCTGGGGGGTTGCGATACCGCCGCTGCGTGAATATGCGCATCTGCTGGCGCCCGGCTCGGAACGCGTGGTCAGCTATCATCTGGTGATCGAAGGCGATGCGGCCGTCCGGTTCGGCGATGGCCAGGAGGTTGCCATCACGGCAGGCGATGTGCTGATCGTGCCGCATGGCGATCCGCATGTCATTTCGAACGGCCGTGCGCCGAGGATCATGGATGTCACGTTGAGCCGCTACTTCGCCGGTGACGTCTCGCGATTGCAGATCGGTGGCGGTGGTGCTGCAACGCAGCTCGCATGCGGGTACTTCGGCTGCGAACGTCATGCGGACCGCCTTTTTCTTTCCGGCCTTCCAATTGCGATCAAGACCCATCTGCGCGACGACGTGGCCGGACAGTGGCTCGAGCATTCGATCCGCCACTTGGTCACGGAAGCCGGCGGCGCGCGGCCTGGCCGGTCCGTGCTGCTGTCGAAGATGGCCGAAGCGCTATTCATCGAGGCGCTGCGCCGCCACATGGAGCAGTTGCCGGCGGAACAGACCGGCTGGCTGGCGGCCGCCCGCGATGACATCGTCGGCGCCGCGATTGCCGCCATGCATCGCGCCCCTGGTCGCGCCTGGACATTGGACGATCTGGCCAAAGAAGCCGCAACCTCGCGCTCCGTCATGATCGAACGGTTCGCGCGCTTTCTCGATAAGTCGCCGCTGGCCTATCTCGCGATGTGGCGCATGCAGCTTGGCCGCAAGACGGCTGCAGACGTCGCGCGATACTGTTCTTCAAGTGGCCCTAGAAGTCGGCTACGAATCCGAGGCCGGTTTCATCCGCGCGTTCAAGCGAGAGTTTGGTTTGCCGCCGGCGAAATACCGGAGGGCGGATCTCGCGAATGGTGACGGCACCGCTCCAGACCGGCAGGTCTGACGGCCGTCTGCAAAATTTCATGTGCGATTGGCACACCCTTGGTGACGCAGATCACCCTGCGCGGCGTCGACAGGGGATAGGCTTGCGGCTGCGCATCGGTGAGGCATCCGTGGATGGCCTCGGCAAAGCATGGCGGCAGATCGGCAAAGACAGGCTGCCGACGGCAGGCGCAATGTCTGGTGAGGCATTGCAAATTTGCTGACTTGGGAAGCGATATGATCAACGAGGTCGAGCACGCCGAAAGCGGAGACGATAATGTCCTTGCCGCTGCGCATGAGGCAGCATGCGACTACCGTGCGTCACTGCATGCACGTCCCCACCGTCCCGATCTCGACTATCGGCAAATGTGCGATCGCTTCCGCGAAGCGGTTCCTGAACAGGGAATGTGCGGCGCCGATGTCATAAGAGAGCTCGTCGATCGTGCCGAGCCTGGTCTGATGAGCATGGCTGGGCCACGCTTCTTCGGCTTCGTGCTGGGTGGGTCCGACCCGGTCGGGGTCGCCGCGGATTGGCTGGTCAGCGCCTGGGGCCAGAATATCGGCTATCACACGCCGGCGCCATCGACCGCGGCGATCGAGCAGGTTGCGGCGACGTGGCTGATCGAAATCCTCCGATTGCCGGCTGAGGCTTCAGTCGGCTTCGCTACCGGTGCGACGGTCGCCAACATGGTGGCGTTGTGCGCCGCCCGCAGCCATGTGCTGCGCGCCCATGGCTGGGATGCTGACGCGTCCGGGTTGTTCGGGGCCCCGGGGGTCCATGTTTTCGTCGGCGAAGATACGCATTCCAGTGTCTTGTCCGCTCTCCGCTCGGCGCCGAACGAGCTCTGGCAGACCGACTTCACCTATCTCAAGGTCACCGGCTAAGGCTGGTTCTACCTGTCCACCATCCTGGACGACTTCTCGCGCTATATCGTCGCCTGGAAGCTCTGCACGACGATGAGGGCCGGCGACGTCACCGCCACGCTCGAGATGGCGCTCGAAGCCTCAGGCTGCGATCAGGCGACGGTGGTTCACCGGCCGCGGCTCCTCTCCGACAACGGCTCGAGCTACGTCGCGAGCGATCTCGCCGCCTGGCTCGACGAGCGTGACATGACCCACATCCGCGGCGCGCCTCACCATCCACAGACGCAAGGCAAGATCGAGCGCTGGCATCAGACGCTCAAGAACCGGATCCTGCTCGAGCATTACTACCTGCCGGGTGATCTCGAAGCCCAGATCGAAGCCTTCGTCGATCACTACAATCACCACCGCTACCACGAGAGCCTCGGCAATCTGACGCCCGCCGACGTCTACTTCGGCCGCGGCAAGACCATCCTGCTCGAGCGTGAAAGGATCAAACGACAGTCCATCCAGCAAAGACGCTTGCAGCATCAAACCGCTGCTGCCTAAATCCACCCATCAGATGAGCCAGAGCCTCTCTTCGTTCACGCCGCCATCTGTCCCAAAAAGCCTGACGACGGACATTGCAGGCAACGCGGTTACCTTTATGGAGGCAACGATTTTTCTGCCGTCTGCCCTACAATCGGCGTCAACGTCAAAGGGTAGGCAATGTGCGCCGGTCGAAGTGGCCGCGCGAAACGCGCAGGATCGAGCCGGTCGATAGGGATGATCTCGTGTTCGCGGACGCCGGCCCGCTCTCGACCACCTTAGCGGCTGCAAAGGTGGTCGAGCAATTTTTTGCGGTGGCGTCGCACTTTTCGTTTCATGTTTGCCGCCAGGCGTCGTGCCGCCGCCATTTGGCGAGGCCGGCCAGGTTACGGCGTCAGCGTCCGCACACCCGCGCCACATTGGCCTTCTTCGTCAAGCTGGCGGTTGCGATCACCTCGTCGATGGCGCGCGAAGAGGTATCGAGCGGCGATTCGGGCGCGAGGCTTTGAGCCCTCAAGATTTCAGGCAAGGCGAGATCGTCGTCGACCTTCATGGCGCCTTTTTGGAGATGAAGCACGCCCTAGAGATGAAGCACGCCGAGCCGGGCGGCGTGGGCGACGGCGTCGGTGCGGCCGGTCGCGTCGAGCTTGTCGATCAGCTGGCCGACATGGAACTTGGCGGTGTGGACCGAGATGCCGAGCGCTCGTGCGATCGCCTTGTTCGACGCGCCCTCGCTCAGCAGTGTGAGCACCTGCGCCTCGCGCGGGGTCAGCGGCTGGTCGAGATCGGTGGGGGGATCCTCCTGCGCGCCGACCAGGCGGACGTCGGCCGGCTCGCCAGCGGCTGCAAGCCGAAGCCCGGGGACGCCGGCGAGCAGCGCTGCCAGCCGGTCAGCAAGGGCCATGTCGACGACGGCGAGGGCCACGACGATCGGCTCGCTTGCAGTGCCGCCCTCGCTCAAGGCCGCTCGCCGATCTTGACCTCAAGCGCGTGCATCTCGCCGCCGCGGCGCAGCGACAGGGCGACGGTCGTGCCGACGCTGTCCGGCCCCAGCGCCTGCAGCAGGGCGTGCACCGAGCCGATCGGCTGACCGGCCCAGGCGGCGATGACGTCTCCTTGGTGGACACCAGCCTTGGCGCCAGGCCCCTCGGCGTCGACGCTCATCACCATCGCGCCGATCCCGCCCTCGCGGTCGAGCCGGACCGGCTGGAGGCCGAGCCCGAGATAGCCGCGCGCGATTTTGCCATGGGTTTCGAGCGTCGCGGCGACGCGCGCGATCGTCGCGGCCGGGATCACCAGCACGCGCCGGCGCGGCCCGAACACCGCCATCCCGAACGCCTTGCCGTGGGCGTCGAGCACGACGCCGCCTTCGGCCGCGCGGCGCAGCGAAAGGTCGAGCTCGATCCGTGCATCGATCGCGCCGCCGCGCATCGAGCGCCAGGCCGGGCCTGATGCGGCGACGATGCCGATCGCTGCGAGCGGCCTGCCCTCCGCGCTGCCGGCCACCAGCGCCAGCGCACCCGCCGCTGGCGTCGCCTCGCCCAAATCGACGGCCGTGCCGTCGTCCGTATCGGCTCGGAGCAAGGCAATGTCGCTGCTCGGATCGCGGCCTATGATCGAGGCGGCGGTCCGCCGACCGTCGGCCAGGGTGATCGCGACGTCGCCCTCCTCGGCCAGCGCCTCGTCGGCGGTGACGACCAGCCCGGGCTTCCAGATGAAGCCCGAGGCGCGCGAGCGATGCGCATGCACGGACACGAGGCACGGCGCGGCATTCGCGACAAGGGCTGATAGCGAGTCGGACAGAGATTTGAGCGGATCAGGTTTGAGCGCAGCAGACATATCGACCTCCTCCGGATGTGCGGTTAAATGTGCGCATGCGAGGATGGCGCGCCTACTGCCCGCCTGGGCAGGTCCGGCGAAGGCGTGCATCACGTAGAAGATGCGTCTCGCGCCTGACACAATCCGGTGGTAGAGGAGATGCCATGTCTGGACGTCCAACCGACAATGAGCAAGCCGTCGATCCGAGCGATCCCTACGCACGAGAGGCGCAGACGTTCCCGCAGCTGAGCGAGGAGCAGGCGTCGCGGGTCGCCGGATATGGGAGCGAGGAGACACTGGAAACAGGTGCGCTGGCCTTCGAGCGCGGCGAACGCAGCGTCGACTTTTTCCTGCTGCTCGACGGTGCGATCGAAATCTTCGACATGGATGCAGAGGGCCGGCCCAACGTCTTCACCACCCATGGCCCCCGCCAGTTCACCGGCGAGATGGACCTGTTCAACGATCGCCAGATCCTCGTCTCGGGTCGTGCCAAAGGTGCCACCAGGGTGATCCGGGTCAAACGGCCCGACTTCCGCCGCCTGATTGCCGGCGAGACCGATATCGGCGAGATCATCATGCGCGCGTTCATCCTGCGACGCGTCGGCCTGATCCGCCATGCGCAGGGCGGGGTTCAGCTGGTCGGCCCCGGCCATGACGGCGACACCATCCGTCTGCAGCGCTTCATGACCAGGAACGGCTATCCGCACCACTTGCTCGATACCGAGCTTGACCCCGACGCCGGCGGATTTTTGGCATGTTTCGAGCTCACCGCCGATCAGCTCCCGGTGCTGATCCTGCCGGGACAGGAGGTGCTGCGGAACCCGAGCAACGGCGAGCTCGCCGACAGGCTCGGCATCACCGAGAGCCTCGATCCCGACAAGGTCTACGATGTCGCGGTGGTCGGCGCCGGACCGGCGGGGCTGGCGGCGGCGGTCTATGCCGCCTCTGAAGGGCTCTCGACGATCGTGCTCGAATCCATCGCACCCGGCGGGCAGGCGGGCACATCATCGAAGATCGAGAACTATCTTGGCTTCCCGACCGGCATCTCGGGCCAGGCGCTTGCCGGGCGGGCGCAGGCTCAGGCGCAGAAGTTCGGCGCGCGGCTCGCGATCGCGCGCGAGGTCGTGGGCCTGGACTGCGCCGAGCGGTCCTATGGGCTGAGGCTTGCAGGCGACCAGACGGTAAGGGCCTGCGCCGTCGTGGTCGCCACCGGCGCGCGCTACCGCAAGCTCGCTCTGCCGAATTACGGCAAATATGAGGGCTCGGGCATCCACTATGCGGCGACCGCGATGGAGGCGCAGCTGTGCGGCGGCGAGGAGATCGCGGTGGTCGGCGGCGGCAACTCGGCGGGCCAGGCCGCAGTGTTTCTGTCCCGCACCGTGCGCCACGTCCATGTCGTGGTGCGCGGCGCAGGACTGGCGGCGACGATGTCGGACTATCTCGTCCAACGGATCGAAAGCTCGCCGGTCATCACCGTTCATCCGTTCACCGAAGTTACTGCGCTCGACGGCGACGAGTATCTGCGCCAGATCACCTTGACCGATCGCAAGACCGGCGAAAGCAAGGTCCATCCGATCGCCAACCTGTTCCTGATGATCGGTGCCGAGCCCAATACGGACTGGCTGGACGGCTGCTTGACGCTCGATGAAAAAGGCTTCGTCGAGACCGGCAGGGATGCCGACGGCAGGGCGCTCGCCTCACCCTTCGCCACGAGCATGCCCGGCATCTTCGCGGTCGGCGATGTGCGCGCGGGCTCGGTCAAGCGTGTCGCCTCGGGCGTGGGCGAAGGCTCGGTGGTGGTTCAGGCGATCCACCAGTTCCTCAATCCCGGCGTGGCTTGACGTGTGTTGCCCCGGACGAAGGCGAGGGGCTGAAGGGTCGAGCCATGCTGGCAGGTGATCGGAAAGGGAGATCGGGATGCCGGATGTTGTGCGTGTGTCGATCATGCGTTGCGATCCGAGCCGGTTCAGTGACTTTCGCCGGCGAATGACCGAAGCGGAGCACCTGCTGGCGCCGGGGATTCGTGCGATGCACGGGCTCGTTTCATATTGGGCAGGCGCCGACGAGGCGACATCGTCGCTCACCAACGTCAGCGTATGGCGGACGCTCGACGATGCGAAGCAGATGGACAGCTTCCAGCCGATGCTCGACCTGGGCAAGCAATTCGCCGAGCAGGGCGCCACCTTCGAGCGGCCGATCATGAATTACACGACGCTGTGGACGATCGGCGGCTGAGCGGCGCGGCCCGCTCGGCGGGTGCGCCTTCGGAAGTCTGGTCCGTCCTGACGTCGCCCGGTCCGGCGCGCGCCGCATGAGATCGGCCACGCTCTCGCCCTGCGACCTCAGCCTCGCCGAGGCGACGCCATCGCAACCCTGCCGCCATCCGAGCGCGCCGCTCAACCGCCACCATCCTGGGCTCGAGCCTGGCCTTCATCGATGGCTCGGCGGTCAATGTCGCGCTGCCGGCGCTCGACCGCGACCTCAACGCCGGCGGCGGCTGTTCCTGACCGGGATCGGGCTGTTTCTAGTGGCCTCGCTCGCCGGGATCTGCGTGCTCGTCCTGATCTGAACGCCGGTCAAGGAGATCCAGCATGGATGACTGCGCCCACCTCGATACCATCGCGACCGTGACGCCAAGTGCGCGCGGCTGCGAGGACTGTCTCAAGGCCGGCAGTGTCTGGGTGCACCTGCGCCTCTGCCGGTCCTGCGGGCATGTCGGCCCGCAGGATGGGCCGATTCCCAGTGGCAAAGCCGTATCGTACAGTAATGCTGATATACCGAACGATTGGTGCTTCATCACAACTTGCCGAAACGGCGCCTCCCGCGGCTACCAGCTGCCCTTTGATGGTGCTTACAATTCAACCTTCTATCATGAACATTTGGCAGCCGAGCATATCATTATGCGTCACAATAGGGCGTCGCGTCGCTTAACTCAGGGGCGCGGTTCTCGTTTCGGTCATTGACGCAATCGAGTCAAAGTCTGCCCGGCGTCCATAGGAAGCCATTCTTTAGTCGGCCTTGAAAAACGCCTAAGCCATTGAAGTTGTGTGGCCTGAAAATCGAAGGCCAATATTCGAAAACACGGGTTCCGGTTCGGCAGTGATCGAACTCGGGCCGATTTTCGCCATCAACCCTGCGACAGCACCGATGAATCGGGCCAAAAGACGCGCCAGGCGCGTCAGGACGAGCCGGAGGTTGTGGCCGGCGGCGGCGAGGAGCGCGTTGATCTTATCGCCGTCGGTGCCGAGGAGGTAGTTTCGCCCAAGTCTGCCGTCATTCTTGGCGTGGCCGATCATCGGCTCGATCGCGGAGCGGCGTTTGAGCTCGCGCTTCATGGTCGGCGTCAGGCCTCGTTTTTTGCCGGAGATCATGACCTTGGCCTTGCCGTTATAATCGTGGCCGCGATAGCCCTTGTCGACATAGAGGCGTTGGATCGCAATGCCCGTCATCTCTTCGGTTTTGGCGGCCGAGGTCTTCAGCGTATGGCCGTCGTAGGGATTGCCCTCGAACGCTATGGCGGCGATGAACAGCCCCTCGCGGTTGGTTGCTGCGATCCCGACTTTGCAGCCGAACTCGTAGCGCTTGTGCGCCTTACCCTTGCTGATGCACACGACCTCGGGGGCGTGCAGCGCGTACAGTTTGTTGCTGTCATCAGGCTTTTGCGCCAGAAGGCGTTCGATCAAGCCGAGAAGCTCAGAAAAGCGTGCCGCCAGGTCGAGATGGCCGTCGATCTTGCGGCAGACGTCCCTGAACACCCGGCCGAGATAGGTCTTCAAGCGCTTGAGTTCCCGGCGCATCCGCTTGAACTGCCGGGCATGGGCATAGCGTCCCGCCTTCATCGCCGCCCGCTTGGCCAGACGCGTGTGGCTCTGGCGAAGCTTGATGCCCGCCTTCTTCGCCTTACCCGCCAGGGTGAGCAAGGCCTTCAGATAAAGACGACTGTCGGTGGGATGCGCGATCGCCTTCGGCTGCACGGTGGTGTCCACCGTCACCCGCTCCAGGCTCGACGGCTTCACCGTCCCCGTCTCCAGGGCAACTGCCACCGTCGCCTTCAACACCTCCTCCAACGCCTCCGGCCCGACCCGTTTGCGCCAGCGGGTCATCGAAGACGGATCGATCGGCATCTCGTGCTGGAAGAACTCAAAGCCGCAGAAATACTGATGATAAGGGTTCTCCACCCAGCGTTCGACCACCTCTTCGTCCGAGAGGTTGTAGACGTGCTTGAGATAATGCAGCCCAACCATCAGCCGTGTCGGCTTGGCCGGACGGCCGATCGGTTTGAAGAATTTGCCGAAGCTCTCATCGAACGCCGACCACGGCATCAACCCCGCCAGACGCACCAAGCCATGGCGCATGTCGATGACCGCATCGAGGCGCTCACGAAAGAGATCGGGATTGGAACGACCGCGGCGGACAGGCTTCATGGAAAAACACCGGAAATCGGGGCTGCAGGAACCAGTTCCCGGTATTATCACACAAGCGTTCCCGCAAAAGAATCCCGCCGATTCAATACGTTGAACATTTTTTCATGGCGGACTCTTTAAGAACTACTCGGAAGCAAGACAGTTTGGTTGCTATAAGAAAGCGGCTCTGTCCGAGATCGAGTC
Source organism: Alphaproteobacteria bacterium (assembly GCA_041398025.1). GTDB lineage: Bacteria > Pseudomonadota > Alphaproteobacteria > Geminicoccales > Geminicoccaceae > JANQPX01. Next base: position 10,466 of record JAWKVM010000031.1, on the reverse strand, counting down.
TCCCACAGGAGCGATAACCAGCCTAGCGAATACGAGCACCTTTTTCGGTAAAGAGAAACGCCTGGTCTGGGTCGAAGGTGAAGGCGACCTTATCGCCGGTCTTGACCGGGCTGTGGCCGCGCTGCTCGACCACCAATGGCTCTCCCGCGGGCGATTTTGCATAGACATAGGAGCTGCCGCCGAGCTGCTCGGTCACATCGGCGTGGAGCTCGATTGCAAACGGCGCGCCATTGGCAATGGCGACATGCTCCGGCCGAATGCCAAGCTGAATTGGCATGCCGGGCGCTGGTGCGTTCCTGACTGCGAGCTGGAGCCTGGCGCCACCCTGATCGGTCAGCGACACTGTCGCAATCTGTCCTTCGATGCTCTCAACCTTGCCGTTCAGGAAGTTCATTTTGGGTGAGCCGATGAAGCCCGCAACGAACTGATTGTCCGGATCGTTGTAGAGGTCGAGGGGCGCTCCGATCTGCTCGACATGGCCGGAGCGGAGGACGACGATCTTGTCGGCGAGGGTCATCGCCTCGACCTGGTCGTGGGTCACATAGATCATGGTGGCGCCCAGGTCCTGGTGCAGCTTCGCGATCTCGACCCGCATCTGCACGCGCAGTTCCGCATCCAGGTTGGATAGCGGTTCGTCGAACAGGAAGACGCCGGGATTGCGCACGATGGCACGACCGATCGCGACCCGCTGGCGCTGGCCGCCGGAGAGCGCCTTCGGCGTGCGCTCGAGGAGATGGTCCAGCTGAAGAATGCGGGCGGCGTTGTCGACCCGCTTCTTGATTTCATCCTTGGGCATCTTCGCCATTCGGAGGCCAAAGCCCATGTTCTGCTCGACCGTCATGTGCGGGTAGAGAGCGTAAGACTGAAACACCATGGCGATGCCGCGTTCCGAAGGGTCGACGCCGTTTACCACGCGTTCGCCGATCGCGATCGTGCCCCCGGTGATGTCTTCCAGGCCGGCGACCATGCGCAGGAGCGTGGACTTGCCGCAGCCCGACGGGCCGACGAAGACGCAAAATTCGCCGTCGGCAATGTCGAAGGAGACGCCATGAATGACTTCGACGCTCTGGAAGCGTTTGACGACGTCATTGAGCTTCAAGCCGGACACGCTTTTCTCCCCGTTCTTTGTTCACGTTCCAGGCAGCATGCGAACAGCTGCTTCTTCGGCGATCTCGACGGCGGCGGCTTTGAGCCGCGGCGCATAGGCTTCGAGCTTTTCGAGATCGGTGACGTAGGTGGTCGATGTAACCGACAGGCCGCCGAGCAGGGTGCCGCGCTTCGATCGAATCGGCACGGCGATGCAGATGATCGTCGGTTCGTGCTCCTCGCGGTCGAAGCCGTGGCCCATCTCGCGGATCTCTTCGAGCTCTCTTCGAAGGTCCGCCGGCGTCGTCATCGTTGCCGGCGTGTAGCGATGAAACGACTGCCGGCCTAGGCTGTCAGTGAGCGCCGTGTCATCCAGATGGGCCAGCATGACTTTGCCGACGCCGGTGCAATGGGCTGGCCCCACTTTGCCGGGCGACGAGAACATGGTGACCGGTCTGGGCGGCATCCGCTTGTCCAGGTAAAGCACTTGGCCATTGTCCAGAACGGCGAGGTGCATGGTTTCGCCGATCTCCAGCGCCAGGGCATCGAGCGTCGTGCGCGCCGCATCGGCAAGACTGGTCTGCTGCCAGGCCGCATGGGCGAGCCGGATCAGGCGCAGACCTGGGTGATAGCTGCGCTGCTCATCGTCGTAGATCACCATGCCGGACTCGATCAGCGTCTTGAGCAGGCGATGGAGCGTCGCCTTCGGATAGGGCTGAGACTGCAGGAGATCGGTGAACCGCAGCGGCTGCGACCCGGCTGCGATCGCTTCGATCAGCGAGAGACCTTTGGTCAGCGTGCCAGCGCTGCGGTCATCGCGCATCCGATCAGAATTTAAGTTGGTCGCCATACCGTATTCGAATTTCCTTCCAGGGCGATCTCGCGATTACCTGGTTGACACCATAGCGCGCCACTCATATGGTTTCAACCATCGAAACAAGTTTCCAAATGATGGAACCAGTACAAGGCCGCTGGCGGCAGCCACGGTCTGGGGAGGTCAACCATGAACCGATATTTTGCCGGCGCTGCGTCGGCTCTTGCCATCCTTGGCTGGCTGGCCGCACCCGTTGCCGCCGGCACGATCGTCGTCAACACCGACACCTCGGACCCGGCGCCGAAGCAGGCGTTCCAGGAACTGATCGACGGCTTCAAGGAGGCGCATCCCGATGTTCAAGTCACCTGGAATGTGTTTGATCACGAGGGCTACAAGACCTCGATCAGAAATTTTCTGACGGCCGATGCGCCGGACATCGCCGCCTGGTATGCCGGCAACCGCATGGTGCCTTATGTTGATGCCGGGCTGTTCGAGGACGTTTCCGATGTCTGGGCGGACAATGGCCTCGACGAGTCCATGAAGTCGACTGCCGAGTCGATGACCTTGGACGGCAAGAAGTGGGGCGTGCCCTACACTTACTATCAGTGGGGCGTGTACTACCGAAAGGACATTTTCGCCGACCTCGGCATTGAGCCGCCGACAACGTGGGATGCGTTCCTTGCGGCCTGCGCCAAGATCAAGGAGAGTGGCGTCACGCCGATCGCCATCGGCACGAAGGCACTATGGCCGACCGCCGGCTGGTTCGATTATTTGAACCTCCGCGAGAACGGCTACGAATTCCATATGGAGCTGACCGGCGGCAACGTGCCTTACACCGATGATCGGGTGAAGGCGGTATTCGACCGGTGGCGCGCGTTGCTTGAGCCCGGCTACTTCGTCGAGAACCACGCCGCCCTTGATTGGCAGGACGCCCTGCCACTTCTCGTCCAGGGCCAGGCCGCGATGTATCTGATCGGCAATTTCGCGGTGGCGCCGCTCCGCGAAGCCGGCCTCACGGACGATCAGCTCGGCTTCATGCAGTTCCCGGTGATCAATCCGGATGTCCCCATGGCCGAGGACGCGCCGACGGACACGCTGCATATCCCGGCGAACGCCAGCAACAAGGAGGACGCCAAGAAGTTCCTCGCTTACCTCGCTCAGCCGGACGTGCAGAGCAAGATCAACGCGACGCTCGGGCAGCTGCCGGTCAACAACGAGTCCGAGGTGCCGGAAGATCCGTTTCTGAAGCAGGGCTTCGAAATGCTCTCCGGCGCCAGTGCACTCGCACAGTTCTATGATCGGGACGCGGTCGCCGAAATGGCGAAAGCCGGCATGGAAGGCTTCCAGGAGTTCATGGTGAAGCCTGATCGCGGCGAGCAGATTCTGAAGCGTCTCGAGAAGATCCGGAGCCGCGTCTACAAATAGCCGACAGGGGGCTTGGCCTGGACTGGATCTCGCCCGGCGAGGTGCCGGTCCAGGCTTCCCCAGCAGCAGGATGATCTGGTCCGGGAAGGGATCGTCATGGCCACACCTGTCGTCATGCCCGTAACGGCGGCGCCCGCGCAAAAGTCCTGGTGGAAAGCGAACCAGCGGAGGCTGGCGCCCTGGATCTTCCTGGCGCCCGGCGTCTTCATGTTCCTGGTCTACGTGATCATCCCGATCTTCGAATCGATGTGGATCAGCTTCTATGACTGGGACGGCATCGGCGAGGCGACCTGGATCGGCTGGGGCAACTATGTTGAACTGTTCGACGACGAGGCCTTCTATACCTCGCTCAAGAACAACGTCATCTGGCTGGTGCTCTACATGCTGGCCGTGCCGGCCGGTCTTCTGATCGCAATCTTCCTCAATCAGAATGTCGTCGGCATCCGGCTCTACAAATCCCTCTTCTTCTTCCCCTTCGTCATCAGCCAGGTGGTCGTCGGTCTGATCTTCGCCTGGTTCTACGCGCCGAATTTCGGCCTCCTGACCCAGATCCTCGCCTGGCTCGGCATGGGCGATATCGCGATCCTGGCCGATGAGCGCTTCGTCACTTACGGGATCATCGCTGCTGGTCTCTGGCCGCAGATCGCCTACTGCATGATCCTCTATCTTACAGGCCTGAACAACGTGTCGCCGGATCAGATCGAGGCGGCGCGCCTGGACGGCGCCAGGAGCTGGCGCATGCTTTGGCATGTGATCATTCCGCAGCTCAGACCTGCGACCTTCATCGCGGTGGTGGTGACGGTGATCGGCGCCCTTCGCTCCTTCGATCTGGTCTCGATCATGACCGACGGTGGTCCTTATGGCTCGAGCCGCGTGCTGTCCTTCTACATGTATGAGCAAGCGCTTTCCGAATATGGCTTCCGCATGGGCTATGGCGCTGCGATCGCCGTCATCCTGTTCCTCATCATGATGATCTTCATCACCGGCTTCATCTGGAAGATGGTGTCCGACGAGCGGGGAGGTCGCTGATGTTTCCGAAACCCATCGAGCAGGCGTCTCCCGGTCTTCGCCTCGGCTACAACATTGCGCTGCCGATCGCGCTCATCCTCTGGCTCCTGCCGCTAATCGGCGTGATGATGACCTCAATCAAGCCATCGAGCGATCTCGCGGCCGGCAACTATTTCGGGCTGCCGTCGTCGATCGCCCTGGTCGAGAACTACTCGGCCGTGTTCGAGAATTCGCCGATCGGTCAGTACATCCTGAACAGCTTCAAGGTCACGATCCCGACGGTCATCGGCACGGTGGCGCTCTCCTGCCTCACCGGCTTCGCCCTTGCCGTCTACGGCTTTCGGGCGAACCTGCTGGTGTTCTTCATGTTCGTCGCCGGCAACTTCGTGCCGTTTCAGATCCTGATGGTGCCGGTGCGCGATCTGACCCTCAACATGGGCCTCTACGACACGACGCTTGGCCTCATTCTGTTCCACATCGCCTTTCAGACGGGCTTTTGCACCCTTTTCATGAGGAACTTCATCAAGGCGCTGCCGCATGAGCTGATCGAATCGGCGCGCGTCGAAGGGGTCAGCGAGCTCAAGATCTTCTGGCATATCGTCCTGCCGCTGATGCGCCCTGCGATCGCGGCCCTCGCTGTCCTGGTCTTCACCTTCATCTGGAACGACTATTTCTGGGCGACCGTGCTGGTCCAGGGCAGCCACGCGCTGCCGGTCACCGCCGGTCTCTATTCGCTGAACGGCCAATGGGTCGCCGCCTGGCACCTCATCTCCGCGGGCTCGATCGTCGCGGCGCTGCCGCCGGTGATCATGTTCTTCCTGATGCAGCGCCACTTCATCGCCGGCTTGACGCTCGGCGCCACCAAAGGCTAGGGGCGACGCGCCCCTGCATTGATCGAACCTCGTCCCCTTGTCGGAGTGCTGAGGCTGATGGAAGAGTTGGACGCCTTTCGGCTGGACGGAGCGGAAACCACGCTGGTGTTCGCCTGGACCGACGGTCCGCCGGCATTGCTCTATCAGGGAGCGATGCTGCCGACGTCGATCGACCTCGGGACTCTGGTCTCCTGCTTCCAGCGTCCCCTGCCGCACGCGACCCTGGATGTCAACGAGCCCGTATCACTGCATCCGGAAGCCGAACGAGGATTTCCCGGCCATCCGGCACTGATCGGACATCGTCCGACGTCGGCGAGGGGATGGGCCGGCCGCTTTCGCCATCCTCAACTGGAACGGCGCGACGATGGCGTCATCTTTCGACTGATCGACGAGGCGCGGGGCCTCTGGCTCGAGCTGGACTGTCGCCTCGATCAGGACACCGATGTCGCAACCTTCCGCTCTCGCCTGGGCAACCGGGCGGACACGCCCTTTGTCATCGACTGGCTCACCGTCCCGGTGCTTGCACCAGCGCAGCTTTACAGCGAGCAGATCAGCTTTCACGGCCGCTGGTGCGCCGAGTTCGGGATGACGCGTTCGCCGGTTCTGCCGGGCGCCATGGTCAGAGAGAACCGCCGCAGCCGGACTTCCCACGACGCTTTTCCGGGCATCATCCTGCTGACGCCTGAGACCGGCGAGGAGACGGGTGCCTGCCTAGGCTGCCATTTCGGCTGGAGCGGCAATCATCGCCTGCTGCAGGAGCGCCTGCCGACAGGCGACGTCCAGCTCCAGATGGGGTGCCTGCTGCTCAGCCAGGAAGGCTTGCTCGAGCCCGGCGAGGTCATGGAGACACCACCGCTCTATGTCGCGCGATCCGATTGTGGGCTGAATGCGCTTTCGCAAAAGTTCCATGATCATGTTCGCCGCCGTTTGCTGCAGTTCCCCGCCGCCAACCGGCCCCGGCCGGTCACCGTCAACACCTGGGAAGCCATCTATTTTGACCATCGTCACGAGAAGCTGACGGCACTTGCCGATGCCGCCGCTGACATTGGCGCCGAGCGCTTCGTTCTCGACGACGGCTGGTTTCGGGGGCGGCGCGACGATGCCACCGGGCTTGGCGACTGGTATCCCGACGAAGCGATCTATCCGGACGGTCTCGGCCCAATCGTTGACTATGTGCGCGCCAGGGGCATGCAGTTCGGCCTCTGGGTCGAACCGGAGATGGTCAGCCCGAATTCCGACCTCTTTCGCCGACATCCGGATTGGGCGCTCGGCGTCGAGCCCTATCCGAAGATCATCGGCCGGAATCAGCTGGTGCTCGATATCGCCCGGCCCGAGGTCGCCGACTATCTGTTCGAACGCCTTGCCGAACTTGTCGGCAATCACGCCATCGATTACCTGAAATGGGACATGAACCGCGACTTGGCCCTGCCGGGCAACGAGGAAGGCGAGGCGGCGGCAGCAAGCCAGGTGATAGCCCTCTACCGGCTGATCGATCGCCTGCTTGAAGCCTTTCCCTCGCTGGAGATCGAGAGCTGTGCTTCCGGCGGCGGACGCATCGACTACGGCATCCTCGAGCGCACCCATCGTTTCTGGGTGTCCGACTCGAATGATGCGGTCGAGCGCTTCCGCATTCAGGATGGCTTCTCCCATTTCTTCCCGCCCGAGGTCATGGGCGCGCATGTCGGCCCCGCCTGGAGCCATACCTCGGGGCGTGGCCTGCACACCGGCTTGCGGGTGCTCGCCGCGGGCTATGGCCATATGGGCATCGAGGCCGATCTGACCCGGATGTCCGATGCCGATCGCGAGATTGTTCGAGACGCCGTCGCCCGCTACAAGGCGGATCGCGCCATCTGGCACGAAGGCCGGCTTCGACGGATCAAGACGGTCGACCCGGGCCTCATCGGCATGCTTGCCGTTTCCCCCGAGCGAACCCGGGCACGGATGATCATGGCTCAGATCGATCGGCCGCGCTCTTCCCTACCGCCGCGCATGCCCATCCTCGGTCTGGAGCCGGAGCGAGCCTACCGCGTGTCGCTGCAATTTGCCTCGGAGCAGGTCGAGAAGGCCAACCGCCGCTTCGACAACCCACTTTGGAGCGATGGCTGTGTGATGATGGGGGACGTGCTCGCCATGATCGGTATCGGCCTGCCGGCGCTTTATGCGCAGACCGGCCTCGCGATCGCGATCGACGCAGCCGATTGAAGTGGGAGCAAGGCGGCATCGTGCGTATATCCGCACCCTTCAATGACGACTGGGTTTTCCATGACGAGGTCGGGGAAGACCTGAAAAACGAGGCGCGTCCCGGCAAGGCCGTGAGGCTGCCGCATAGCGCCGTGGAGCTGCCGCTCGGCTATTTCGACGAAACCTTGTACCAGCGCCGATTCGCCTATCAGAAAATCCTTCGATGGACCGAGTCCTTTGTCGGACGCGAGGTGTTCCTGCTGTTCGATGGCGCCATGGCCGACGCGGTCGTCTGGCTCAACGGCAAGCGGATCGCGGCGCATCGGGACGGCTACACGCCTTTTGAGGCGAAGCTTAGCGGCCATTTGCGCCAAGGCGCGAATCTCCTAACGGTCATCATCGATGGTAGCGAGAACCCCGAGATCCCGCCGTTCGGCGGTCAGATCGACTACCTGACCTATGCCGGCCTCTATCGCGATGTCTGGCTCGAGGTGCGAGATCGGGTCTCAATCGAGCGTATCAAGATCGAGCCGGAGGCCGTGCTCGAACCGACCAAGTCGCTCAATGTTCATTGCAAAATCCGAAACGCCGCCGAGGCGAGCGGCGGCGTCTTGACCGCCATGCTGCGCGATTCCGAGGGCCGGGAGATCGCAACGACCACGACCACGATCCAGCATGAGGTCGAGACGCTGAGGATTGAGGGACTGACGGATGTCGTTCTCTGGGATGTCGATCGGCCGATCCTCTACCACATCGAGGTCATGCTTGAATGCGCCGCCGGGAGCGATCGCCTTGCCTCCGCGTTCGGGTTTCGAGAGGCCATATTCGGCGCCGGCGGCTTTCGGCTCAATGGCCGCACGCTGAAGATCCGCGGCCTCAACCGTCACCAGGCCTATCCCTATGTAGGCTACGCCATGGGGCGAAGAGCCCAGGAGCGCGACGCCGAGATCTTGAAATACGAGCTTCGATGCAACCTGGTGCGCACGTCCCACTATCCGCAATCGCCATGGTTCCTCGATCATTGCGATCGCATCGGTTTGCTGGTGTTCGAAGAGATTCCGGGGTGGCAGCATATTGGCGGCGAGCACTGGCGACAGGCGTCCCTCGAGACTGTGCGGCGCATGATCCAGCGCGATTGGAACCATCCATCGATCGTGCTTTGGGGCGTGCGCATCAACGAGTCGTCGGATCACCACGCGTTCTACAGCGAGACCAACCGCCTGGCCCGCGCGCTCGATCCGACCCGGCAGACAGGCGGCGTGCGCTGCATCGCCGAGAGCGAGTTCTTGGAAGACGTCTACACGATGAATGATTTCATTCTGGGCGCCGAGGAGATGCCTGGAAGCAATCAAGCTCGCGTTCCGCTCCGCCCCCGAGCCGAGGTCACCGGGCTCGAGCATCCAGTCCCCTATCTGGTCAGCGAGTTCAACGGCCATATGCATCCGACCAAGCGAGGCGACCCGGAGCAGCAGCAGGCGGAGCATGTCCTGCGCCACCTTGAGGTTCTCAATGCCGCATATGGGGACCCGGAGATCGCCGGCTGCATTGGCTGGTGCATGGCCGACTACAACACCCACAAGGATTTCGGCTCAGGGGACAGAATCTGCCATCACGGCGTGCTCGACATGTTCCGCGAACCGAAATTCGCGGCCTACGTCTATGCGAGCCAGGGCGACCCGGCTGAGGGCGTCGTCATGCAGCCTGTAACCTATTGGGCGCGCGGCGAACGTAGCATCGGCGGCGTCCTCCCGCTGATCATCCTGACCAACTGCCAGGAAATCGAGTTTCAGTATGGCGACGGACCTCTCAAGCGCCTCGCGCCCGACCGTGAGACGTTCGCGCATCTACCGCACGCTCCGGTCATCATCGATCACCGGAACGTCGCGCCCGACGAGCTTGGATGGTGGGGCGTGGCCTGGGAGGATCTGACCCTGCGTGGCCTGATCGAGGGCGCTGTGGTGAAGGAGCTGCGCATGGCCGCCGACCCGGCGCCGGCGCGCCTAGAGCTTCTCCCCGATGCGCTCGAGCTTGACGCCGCGGAAAAGGATGCCGTCCGCGTCATCGTCCGCGCCCTGGACCAGGCCGGCTCGCTCCTGCCGTTCCTCAACGACCCGGTGTGCATCCACGTGGACGGCCCCGCCCGACTGATCGGACCGGATCGCCCGACGCTTCGAGGCGGCTCGGTGGGCTTCTGGCTGGAATCCGTTGGTGCTCCAGGAGTGGTCAAGCTCGTCGTCTCCTCGGAGCGCTTCGCTCCGGTAGGCGTCTCGTTCAAGGTGGCCGATGGGTAGTCTTGCGCTGCGCAGCCACGCGCCATAAGAGGAGTCAACAATTCGACGAAAATGTATGTGGTTTCTTAAGCTTCCTATTGACCGCGGTCGTGCTGTGATGAATTTTGCGAAGAGATTTCAGGATTGCTGCGAATACCAACACATCCGTCGGTTTGCCGCTTGTACCAACAACAGCGGCAGCGGCCCCCAAGGGAAAACTCCTACATGAACTATCTGATCTACGCGAGCCAGGCAGCTCGGCCCATGCGTTCGGAGGACTTGGCTGACCTTCTGGAAAGCAGTCGAAAGCGCAATGGTGAGAATGAAATCACAGGGCTACTGATCTACAAGGCCTCGCTCTCGGGCGACGATCATGGCTACTTCATGCAGTTGCTGGAAGGACCATCGTCAGCGCTCGCAGCAACCCGCACGCGCATCGAAGCCGATCCGCGTCATCGCAACATGGTGGTGTTCGAGGAGGGCGACAGCGAAGCCCGAAGCTTTGGCGACTGGTCGATGGCCTTTCGCCATGTCGACCAGGATGACCTTGCCGCCATGGAAGGCTTTGCTGACCTTGGCTCACCGACATTCTGGTCTCGCGCTCGCTCCGGCGACCTGCCAGATGCGTTGGACATGATGCGCTGGTTTGCCAAGGAAGATGTCTGATTGATGTTGGCCACTGCTCACCAAGATCTATCACGCTCAGTCGTGGTCTAGAAGCAGAAGGTAAGTCGCCGATCGGCCTACGCATCAGGATATCCTCATCGTCTGAACCAATCCACCCTTGACGAACCTGCCGAGTGCTGTGCT
>JAWKVM010000030.1:0-115211 GCA_041398025.1 Alphaproteobacteria bacterium | reverse complement strand
CGGCTTTCTCAAGCACTATCGCCGTGTCGCCGCGCGCTTCGACAAGCTCGCCAAACGATATCTCGCCTTCGTGCACTTCACTGCCGCATGCCTCCTCTTGCGGTAAAACGTCAACAGTACCTAGTGGTTGGAGATGAAGGCTTCGTTAACGGTGACGACGCGACGCCGGATCAAAGGCCAACACAACCTAGAACGCACTCAATTCCTGGGTGCGGATAGGCTTGCCGTCGAGGAAGGCGAGGGCGTTTTCGACGCTTTGCTGGTAGTGGGCGCTGGCGACCTCGTGGGTCCAGTAGCCGAGATGGGGGGTGAGGACGGTGTTGGGAGCGCTGCGTAAGGGATGGCTTTCGGGCAGCGGCTCCTGCTCGAACACGTCGAGGGCGGCGGTGATGCGGCCTGACTGCACGGTTTCGAGCAGGGCCGCCTGGTCGACCAGCGGCGCGCGTGCGGTGTTGACCAGAATCGCGCCGTTTTTCATGCGGCCGAGATCATCGGCGGTCACCAGGCCGGCGGTCCGCTCCGAGAAGACCACATGGAGGGTGACCACGTCGGCTTCGGCGAACAGGGCCTCCCTGCTGACTGCGGTGACGCCGACCTCGGCGGCGCGCTCGGCTGTGAGGTTCGGGCTCCAGGCGATGACCTTCATGCCTAGCACGGCGCCATAGCTCGCCATCAGCTTGCCGATGCGCCCGAGACCGACAATGCCGAGGGTGCGACCGGAAAGGCAGATGCCGGGGGTTAGGGTTTCCTGGAAGCTGCCGCTACGGATCGCGGCATCGCCTGCCGGCACCTGGCGCGCGGCGGCGAGCATCAAGGCGAGGGTGAGCTCGGCGGTCTCCCTGCCGTCGGCGCCGCCGACGGTGTAGCTGACGGTGAGGCCGCGCTCCAGCATGCCCTTGATGTCGAGCGCCTTCGCCCGCTTGCCCGTCATACCGAACAGCTTAAGCTTCGGCAGGCGTTCGTGCAGGGAGCGCGGAAAGGGCGTGCGCTCGCGCATGGAAAGGACGATGTCGAAGTCCTGCAACGCCGCTGCCGCCTCGTCCTCGGAGGCGAAAGCCTCATGGAAAAAGACGAGCTCGGCGCGTCGCTCCAGGGCCGACCAGTCGGCGAGTTTTCGCGCAACCTTCTGCCAATCGTCGATGACCGCGATACGCATAGGCTCAGCGCTCCGCGGGCATGGATGGAGTGCCGCGCCGCGGACAATGTCCGTGGTTCATGATGATCTCCTTCATTCTGTCAGAACGACGTCTCTCGCCACACCGGCGCGTTCCTAAAGCCGAGCGAGGCCATCGTCAAACCCGGAAGGGCGGCACACCCCGATCCCAGGCCATGCCGCTCACCCCCGGCCCGCTAGAACATGACCGCAAACCGTCTCCCCAGGCGACGACGCTCAAAAGTCCATGAGGAGGTCACACCTCACGCCTCGCCGCGGAGGAGGCGGGCGCCCATCTGGTTGAACTCGGCCGCCGACATTTTTTCGCCCAGGGTCTCCTGCCAGAAGGGCGCGATCTTGTCCTGGAAGTTGGTCCAGTTCTCGTCGTGATAGGGCGGCGTCCACCAGGTGTCGCTTTCATCCAGGGACATCTTGATGAAGCGATTGTTCTGGAAAACGTCGGCCTCGGCGAGCGAGTGGCGCACCGGCGGCACGGCGCGGTTCGCGGTGTAGAGCATCGCGGCGTCGCCCGTGGTGATGAACTTGATGAACTCCCAGGCGGCCTCCTTCTCCGGGCAGCTGGAGACCAGCATCGGGCCCTCCGGGTTGGCGAGCATGTAGCGATCCTCGCCGACGCGCGGATTGGGAGCGCCCTGGATTGCATCGCCGAGCGCTGCCATCAGGGCCGGGCTGGCATGCGGGCCGTAGAGCCACATCGCGCATTTGCTCTTTTCCATGAGCGCGTAGAGCTCGCGATAGCCGTCATTGATCGCGGTCGGCTGGCAGGACTTGTCCCGGGTCAGCATGCCGACCCTTTTGTCGGTGACGTCGATCGCCTCCGGGCTGTCGAAATCGACGCTGCCATCTCGTTCGAGTTGACGCCGGCCTTTGTGCCAGATCGGCAGGATCACCTGGATGGCAGAGTATTTCTGGCCGCGAAGCGCGTAGCCGTAGCGGTCGGGCGCCTTGGTCAGCGCCTTGGCGGCGGCGATGAACTCGTCATAGGTGTCCGGCACAGCGAGGCCAGCCTCCTCGAACCAGTCGGCGCGATAGAAGTTGAAATAGGGGATGCTGGTCTGCGGTATCATCATGATCGGCTGGCCAGCCTTGGAGCGCACCTGCTCCATCACGTTCGGGAAGAAGTCGTCCTTGTCTTCCCAGGCGTTGAACTGGTCCTCGAGCGGCTCGAGGATGCCGTTGTCGTAATAGTCCTGGAGCCAGTACTGCACCGTCATGATGACATCGGGGGCGGCACCGGCGGCATAGGCGACCACCAGCTTCTTTCGCAGTCCATCACCGCCATATTGGCGTCGACCTCGACCTCGATAAAGTCCTGAGACGCGTTGAACAGCGTGAGTCGGTCGAGATCTTGAGGTGATTGGGATTGTCCGCAGTTCCAATAGGTGAGCCACTTCTTGCGCACCTGCGGAGGCGAGCTTCGGCGCGCGACCAGCGCACCGGCGGCGGCACCAGCCACGCCGATAGCCTCGCCCTCAGGAGTCTTTTTGACTTGCCATGGCCCTTTTCTGGTGTCGTCTTCGTCGGCTGTTTGATATCCGGTCATGGTTCGGCCTCCTCTGATTATTCGTTGATGTCGTTCACGCCTTCACCGCCCCGGCGGCGAGGCCATCTTCATCAGCATCCGTTGGAACAGCAGGAAGATCAGGGCGACCGGCAGGAGTGCTGAGCAGGCACACTCACCCCAGACGGCCGGCTCGCCGAGCGCGAACTGGCGCATGATCACCGGCGGCGTCTTGACCTCGGTGGTCGAGGTCAGAAGGAACGCAAACAGAAAATTGTTCCAGGACATGATGAAGGCGAGCAGGCCGCCCGCGACCAGGCCCGGCAGCGAAAGCGGCAGCACGATCTTCCAGAACGCCGTCAGCCGCCCGGCGCCATCGACCTGCGCCGCCTCTTCGAGCTCCTTGGGCAGCGTCGAAAATAATTGATCATGAGAAGCAGCACGAAGGGGGCGGCGTGGGTCGCCTCGGCCAGGATCATGCCGAGATGGGTGTTGTTCAGGCCGTAGCTTCTGAAGATCACCAGGAGCGGCACCAGCAGCACCACGCTCGGGATCGTGTAGGCGATCAGCATGGCGATCAGGAACGAGCTTCGGCCGACGAAGCGAAAGCGGACGAAGCCGTAGGCGCCGAGGCTGGCGACCGCGAGGGTCAGCAGCATGTTGCCGGTGGCGATGATCGTGCTGTTGCGGAAATAGGTCGCGAACGGCACGCCGTCGAACAGGAGGAAGTAATTCTTCAGCGACGGCTCGGCCGGAAAATAGGTGACGGTGCGGTCGCTGAGATAGGGCTGGTCGAAATCCGCGATCGCTTCGGGCGTGATCGAGGCGATGAACAGCCAGAGAAACGGCCCGAGCGAGTAGAGCAGAATGGCGCCGGCGCCGATCGCGATCCAGAGACCGCGGGAGCGCCCGGTGCCTGCACTGACCGCGCTCATGACGAGCTGTCCGCGAGCACGCGTTTCGCCAGATGGCGCACATAGAAGGCCGATGCCGCCATCAGGATGATCGCCAGCACCACCGCGACCGCAGACGCGTAGCCGATCTCGAACTGGTTGGTGAGCTGGAAGCTGTAGACCGCCTCGGTGTAATTGGCGAAGCCGGGGCCGCCCGTGGTCATGACGAAAATCATGTCGATGTGGTTGGACATCCAGATGGTGCGCAGCAGCACCAGGAAGAAGATGGTCGGCAGGAGATGCGGCAGCGTGATGTGCCAGAACTGCGCGAGACGTCCGGCACCGTCGACCTCGGCGGCTTCGTAGAGCTCGGCCGGGATGGTCTGCAGGCTGGCGAGCAGGATCAGCGCCATCAGCGGCTGGCCGTACCAGACCATGGCCGACACCACGATCCAGAAGCTCGCGTCAGGATCGGACAGCCAGGCGACATACTCATCCAGCACGCCGATGCGCACCAGGAGATCGTTCACCACGCCGTAATTGCCGTCGAACATGAAGCAGAACACCAGGCCGACCACGGCGGGCGGGGTGATGTAGGGCACCATGATCGCCGCGCGCACGAAGCCGCGGCCGCGAAAGGCGAGATTGAGGAAGAGCGCTATCGGCAGCGCGATCAGAAGCTCCAGGCCGACCACGGCGACGTCCCAGCGCACCGTCCGCCAGAGCCCGTCGAGAAAAACCGGGTCGCTCGCCATGCGCGAAAAATTCTGCAGACCGACGAATTTCGCCTTGGCCAGACGCAGCAGCGACGCGTTGGTGAGGGCCAGATAGATCGCCTGCAGGGTCGGGTAGACGGTTATCGCCAGCAGCAGCAGGCCGATCGGCGCAATCAGAAAGTAGGGTAGCCAGTCGATGCGCTTTCGAACCGTCGGTCGCGTTGACGTCACGGTGGTCGTTCGCACCGCTGCAGCCTCGGCGGTCATGCGCCAAGTCCCCTTCGGCAGCGGTGCAACATTGATTTCGGAACGATCGCCACCGTGACGCCAAGCGCCTCCCTGCAAACCGCGACCGTTGTTCCGGCCGCTTCGCTCTTTTATGATGCAAGCGTCCCAGAAGGGGCGGCCCGAGGTCCAGTTCTCATTGGGGAAGCTGCCTTCGTCGTTGACGAAGGCAGGGGCGGGAACCTCCCTTCGTGGATGACGAAGGCTGACCCACGTCGCCCATTACGCCGGACCCGCCATGCGCCTGGATCTGCAGACACTGAAGCTGTTCGTCGCGGTCTATGAGGAGCGGAGCCTCGCCAAGGCGGCCGAGCGCGAGCATCTGGCGGCCTCGGCGGTGAGCAAGCGGCTCGCCGACCTGGAGCATGAGCTCAGGGTCAAGCTGTTCGAGCGCACGCGCAGCGGCATGCAGCCGACCTCGGCGGGGCACGCCCTGATCATTCACGCGCGCCGGGTCCTGCACAATCTCACCCAGCTCGAAGCCGAGCTGGTGGATTTCGCAAGCGGGCTTCGCGGCACGCTTCGGGTGTTCGCGAACACCTCGGCGATGGTGCAGTATCTGCCGGACGACCTCAAAAGCTTCCTCGGCCGGCATCCGCTGGTGCGGGTCGAGATCGAGGAGGCGACCAGCCAGGCGACCATCCACGCGGTCGCCGAGAGCAATGCCGAGATCGGCATCTATGGCGACGTGATCCAGGCCGCCCATCTGGAGTCCATGCTCTACCGCGAGGACCGGCTCTGCCTCCTGGTGCCGGAGGATCACCCGCTCGCGGAAGAACGCTCGATCCGCTTCGCCTTGGCACTCGATCACGCCTTCATCGGCACGCCGCGCGGCAGCTCGATCGACATCGCGATCACCGAGGCGGCGAACGCCCTCGACCGGCAGGTGACGCTCCGCATGCGCGCCGGCGGCTTCGAGGCGATCAGCAGGATGGTCGATGCCGGCCTCGGCGTCGCCTTGGTGCCGGACAGCCTCGCCAGGAGCTATGTCGGTGTGCGCAGGGTGCGCGCCGTCACCCTGGACGAGCCCTGGGTCGCGCGCCGGCTGATGCTGTGCATGAGAAGCCGGGACAGCCTGTCGCCCGCGGCGGCGGCCTTCGTCGACTATCTCGTCGGTAAGGAACGCTGAAGGCGTTCTTCGCCGAAGACCATCTCGTGCTCATCGCCCGCCGTCCATTTCGGCCTGGGCGAGGCAGCGAGCAGGGCCCGGGTGTAGGGATGCTGAGGGCGCTCGAAAATGTCGACCGTCGTCCCCTCCTCGACCACCTCGCCGTCCTTCATCACCAGGATGCGATCGGCGAAATGGCGCACCACGGGAAGGTCGTGGGTGATGAAGATGTAAGCTAGGCCGAGACGGTCGCGCAGGCCGGCGAGCAGGTCGATGATCTGTGCCTGGATCGAGACATCGAGGGCCGAGACCGCCTCGTCGCAGATCACCAGCTCGGGCTCGGAGGCGAGGGCTCGGGCGATCGCGATACGCTGGCGCTGGCCGCCGGAGAACTGATGCGGATAGCGTTCGGCATGGGCCGGCTCGAGGCCGACCATCTGCAACAGCTCGGCGATGCGCGCCGACCATTCGGCCTTGGGCAGAAGCTGCGGATGGATCTCCCAGGACTCCGCGATGATCGCCGCCACGGTGAGCTGCGGGTTGAGTGAGCCGTAGGGGTCCTGGAACACCATCTGGACGCGGCAGCGCATGGCGGAGAGTTCCGCCTCGTCCATGGCAAAAATATCCCGGCCGCGATAGAACGCGTGACCGCCGGTCGCCTCGTCCAGGCGGAGCAGCAGGCGGGCGAGCGTCGACTTGCCTGAGCCGGATTCGCCGACGATGCCGAGCGTCTCGCCGGCGGCAATCGAAAAACCGGCATCGCGCACGGCGCGCACCAGCCTGGCTCGCCTGAACAAGCCGCCCGGCAGCTTGTAGTCCTTGACCAGATGCTCGGCCTGAAGCAGCACCTCCGCTTCCTCGCGCATCTGCCCCTGACGGTCGGTGCCGAGACCGCCGGCACGGCCGGGCTCGGCGGCGATCAGTCGCTTGGTGTAGGCATGCTCGGGATGCTCCAGCACGCGCCTCGCCGGTCCCTCCTCGACCACCTCGCCCCGATACATCACCGCGATCCGGTCGGCGATGTTGGCGGCGACCGCGAGGTCGTGGGTGATCAGAAGGAGGCTCATGCCCTCCTCGGCCTGGAGCGATTTCAGAAGCTCCAGGATCTGCGCCTGGATGGTGACGTCGAGCGCCGTGGTCGGCTCGTCCGCGACCAGGAGTTCAGGCCGCAGCGCCAGCGCCATGGCGATCATCACCCGCTGACGCTGACCGCCGGAAAACTGGTGCGGATAGCGGCGCGCACGCTCGGAGGGCTCCGGAATGCCGACCCGATCGAGCAGGCGCACGGCCTCGCCCCAGGGATCGGTGACCCCGGCATTCGGGCGGGTGCGAAAAACCTCGGCGATCTGCCAGCCGACGCTGTAGACCGGGTTCAGATAAGCGAGCGGGTCCTGGAAGATCATGGCGATGCGCTCGCCGTTGATCAGGCGCCGTTTCTCCTCGTTCATGTCGAGGAGATCGTGGCCGTGAAACAGGATCTGGCCCTCGGCGATGTCGCCGGGCGGGCTGTCGATCAGGTTCATGATCGCCGCCGCCGACACGCTCTTGCCGGAACCGGACTCGCCGAGGATCGCCAGGGTCTCGCCGGGATCGACATGGAAGCTCGCCCCGTCGACCGCGCGCACATAGCCACGTCCGGTATGAAAGCCGACCTTCAGGCCGCGGACTTCGAGCACGGGGGTGGGGAGCACCGGGGCAGACGCTCCGCTCATCGCCGCTTGCCCGCGATCTCGAGGCGCCAGCGCTGCTGCGGATCGCCGATCGTGCGCGCCCAGCTCGACAGCATGTTGAGCGACAGCGTGGTCAGCATGATCGCGAGGCCCGGCCAGGCGGCGAGCCACCAGGCGGAGCCCAGATAGTTGCGTCCGTTCGCCACCATCGCCCCCCAGGTGAAGGACGGCGGCTGGATGCCGAGGCCGAGAAAGGAGAGCGCGCTTTCGGCGAGGATGATGGTGGCGAAGTCAATGGTCGCAATGGTCACCAGCGTCGGCAGCACCACCGGCAGGATATGGCGCCGGACGATGCGCGTGCTGCGCGCACCCATCGCCCGCGCCGCCTGCACGAACAGCCGCTCGCGGATCTCCAGCACCTCGGCGCGGGTCGTGCGCAGATAGATCGGCACGCGCGTGATCGCGAGCACGATTATCAGATTGACGATGCTCGGGCCGAGCAGAAACAGCACCACCAGCGCGAGCAGCAGGGAGGGAAAGCTCATCACGATGTCGGTCAGGCGCATGATCAGATTGCCGATCCAGCGACCGGCATAGCCCGCGATCAGGCCGAGCGTACCGCCGATCAGGATCGCGAGCAGGCTGGCCGCGGCGGCGATGCCAAGCGTGTTGCGCGCACCGACGATCAGCCGGGCGAGCAGGCTGCGCCCGAGGCTGTCCGCGCCGAGCACATAGGCGATGCCGTGCTCCAGGGAGCCCGGTGCCAGATTGCGCTGGCCGAGGGCGAGCTTGGTGGCGAGATCGCCGATCAGCAGCGGGCCGAGCACGGCGGCGATCACCAGAAGCCCAAGAAAGACGGCGCCGACGAGCGCGAACCGATCGCGCAGCAGCAGGCGAAACAAGCCGGGCGGCGCCGTCTCTTCGGCAGGGGCTTTCGGAAGCGCATCGATCGGGGTTGCCATGGTCAGCTATGCCGGATGCGCGGATCGAGCACGGCGTACAGCACGTCGATCACGATGTTCATGGCGAAGATGGTCAGCGCCGTGACCAGGATGGTCGACTGCACGATCGCGAAGTCGCGCTGCAGGATGCCGTCGATCATCAGCCGGCCGATGCCGGGCCAGCCGAACACGCTCTCGACGATGACGGCACCATTGATCAGGCTCGCGGTGAGATCGCCCGCGACCGTGATCACCGGCAGCATGGAATTGCGCAGCGCATGCACGAAAATGATGCGCGCCCGCTTCAGCCCCTTCGCACGCGCGGTCTTCACGTAGGGCGAGGCGAGGGCGCCGATCATCGTACCGCGCACCACCTGCACCAGCAGGCCGAAGGGGCGCAGCATCAGCACCGTGATCGGCATGATCCAGTATTCGATGCCGCCGCTGCCCGAGGTCGGCAGCCAGCGAAGGGTCACCGCGAAGAACAGGATGCCCATGATCGCCACCCAGAAATCGGGGGCGCTGGCACCGCCGAGGGAGAGCGTGCTGGCGATGCGGTCGAAGGCGCCGCCGGGTTTGCTCGCGGCGAGTGAGCCGACGATGATCGCGAGCAGGGTCGCGATCGCCATGGCCACGCCGGCGAGCTTCAAGGTGGTGGGAAAAGCTTCGAGCGCCGCTTCCATGGCCGAGCGCTGCTGGCGTAGCGAGATGCCGAAATCCAGATGCACGAGATCCCAGAGGAAATTGCCGAACTGCACGAGCAGTGGCTGATCGAAGCCGTGGCGCTCGGCAAACGCTTGTCGAATTTCTTCACTGGCGTCGATCGGCAGCAGCAGGTGCGAGGGGTCGCCGGTCAGCCGCGCCAGAAAAAAAACCAGCATCAGCAGGCCGAGGATCGACAGGACCGAGTAGACCATGCGGGTGAGGATATAGTCCGCCAAGGCGATCGCTCCGCCGCTGTCCCGCGTTTTGCTACGCCGGAACCTTGGTCATCTTCCGGAGCGTGCTCAGCGGGTTCGGCAGCGGCTCGTCCGGCTTCAGCTGCGGCCAGGCGGTCGCCGAGACCTCGCCGACATAGACGTCGCCATGGGAGTCGACCGCAAGCCCGTGGGGCGAGAGGAACTGCCCGGGCGCGTTGCCGGCACCGGCCCGGTCACCGATGCGCGCCAGCAGCTTGCCCTGGTTGTCGACGATGCTGATGCGTGGGCCGAGATTGGGGGACAGCCGGTTCACCGAGAGCACCGGGCCGCACTCGCCGATATAGCAGACGGGGCAGCGCCCGGGTGGCATGTAGAGACCGCTCGGCCGGTGCAGATTGTTCCACTGGGTCTCGTACTTGCCCTTGCCGTCGAACACCTGCACGCGGTGGCTTTCGCGGTCGGCGACATAGACCCAGCCGTCGGCGTCGCAGCAGATATTGTGCGGCAGGTTGAACTCGCCCTCGCCCGAGCCCGGCTCGCCCCAGGTGAGCAGCAGCTTGCCGTCCGGCGAGTATTTATGCACGCAGGCATTGCCGTAGCCGTCCGAGACGTAGAGGTCGCCTTCCGGCGAAAGGGCGGTGTGGGTGCAGCGGTGAAACGGCTCCTGACTCATATAGGGCGACGGGCTGCCGGGGATGCCCAGCGTCATCAGCACCTTGCCGTCAAGCGTGCATTTTCGCACGGTGTGGTCGCCGTCGTCGGTGAGATAGAGCGTTTCATCCGGGGCGAAATAGGCGCCGTGGGCATGGGCGAAAATATCCTCGCCCCAGGAGCGGAGAAAATTGCCGTCGCGGTCGAACACCATCATCGGATGCGGCCCGCGATTGAACACGTAGACCTGATCCTTGTGGTCGACCGCGACCGCCGCGACCTCGCGCCATGCCATGCCGGGCGGCACCTTCGCCCAGTCATTGCTGATCTCGTAGCGATACTCCCCCTCGCCCTGGATCACGGTCATGATGGTCCTCCCTTTTGGTGGACGCCTCAGGGCGTCATGTCAGCACCGGCGAGTGCAGCGGCCTGCCGGCGAAATGGGCATCGAAATTGTCGCGGACACGATGGATCATCGCCTTGATTGCATCCGGTGAAAAACCGCCGACATGGGGTGACAGCACCAGCCGGTCCTGTCTCAGAAAACCCTCCGGCACCGCGGGCTCGCCATCGATCACGTCGAGCCCGGCGCCGGCGATGCGGCCTTCGTTCAGCGCCTCGATCAAGGCCTCGGACGAGAGCAGGCTGCCGCGCGCGACATTGACGACATAGCCCTCGGGGCCGAGGACTGCGAGCACGTCGCGGCCGACCGCGTGGCGCGTCGCCGGGCCGCCGGGTGCGGCGATCGCGAGCACGTCGCACCACTCGGCAAGCTCGACCAGTGTCGGAAGGTAACGATAGTCGACATCGGCGCGCGGCTTTCGATTGTGATAGCCGACCTCCATGCCGAAACCGAGGGCACCGCGTTTCGCGATCTCGCTGCCGACATGGCCGAGGCCGAACACGCCGAGCTTCTTGCCGCTCACGGCAGGCATGGCCTGACGCGCCTCTTCCCAGCGCCCGGCGCGCACGGCCTGATCGCACCAGGAGACGCGGCGCATGGAACCGATGATCAGCGCCCAGGCCTGATCGGCGACGGTCGCCGCGTTCGAGCCTGGATTGTGGGTGACAACGATGCCGCGCTCGCGTGCTGCGTCGAGATCGATGCCCTCATAGCCCGCACCCACCGCGCAGATGAGTTCGAGGGCAGGCAGCCGCTCGATCAAGGGCCGCTTGATGCCATGCGAGCCATTGGTCTGCACCGCTCGGATACGTTGGCCGGCGGGGCCATCGGCCAGCTGTTGATGCTCGGCCGGGTCCGGCCAGTAATGAAGTGTGTAGGTCTCAGCCAGGTGACTGCGGCTGTATTCGGGCATGTCGAGATTGACGAGGACATCGATCGGCAAGGAGGGACCTCTGGCTAGCTCGGGTAAAGGGGGCGGCGGTGGCTTGTAGACCCAGCGCCGCCGAACAGCATACTACGCACGACACATCTTCATCAGGCTCCTACCTCCATCGCCCCCAAAACCTGGCCGCATACCTTCGACGCAGGCCATGGCGGCCTGAACCCAACGAGGTGGCCGCGCCACTAGTTGAAGGTGATGGTCTGGAGCTGCACCTCGCTGTTGGTGGAGATGGTCGGGTGGTAGGCGATGCGCTCGCCGACGCGGGCATAGCCGACCATGTGGAACAGCGGTACGTCGGCGATGATCTCGTCATTGATGATGCGGAAGGCCTCGTTCCAGAGCTTCACCCGGTCTTCGCCGACGGCGGCCGAGGCCTGCTCGATCACGCTGTCGAGATTGGCGTCGTGCAGCACGGAGTTGGCACCGTCGGTGTGGTATTTGTAGAAGACGGTGAACACCGCATCGCCCGAATTGTTGTCGTGCTGGTCCTGCTGGATGATCGGCCGGCGCGGCTCGGGATAGGGTTTCTGCAGATACTTCACATGCTGCGCCACCTCGAGCATTTCCAGCGAGACGTTGAAGCCGACCTCCTGCAGCATCGCCATCACCGCTTCCATCGATTCGGTCGAGCCCGGATAGACGCCGAGCCGGCCGATGATGGTGATCTCGTTGTCGACCGGCACGCCGTCGGCGCGCGCCGCCGCGATCAGCTCCTGCGCCCGCGCGGGATCGTAGGGCCAGACCGGGAGGTCGGGGTTGTGGCCGTTGATGCTCGGCAGGATGAGCTGGGTCGCGGGCTCGACGTCCTTGGAGAACACGCTGCCGCGCAGGGCCTCGCGATCGAGGGCGAGGTTCAGCGCCTCGCGAACGCGCCGATCATCGAGCGGCGGCTGGTCGACGTCGATGCGAAGCCGCGTGGTCTCGGAGTTGGGATAAGCGTGGTCCATGGTCTCGCTGGTCGCATCCTGGACCGCGATGTTGGGCGCGAGGTCGGCCTCGCCGGTCTCGACCATGGCGGCGCGCACCGCCGATTCGTTTCGCCAGACATAGCGCGCGTTCTCGACCTCGGGCGCATCGCCCCAATAGCTGTCGGAACGGGCGAGGTTGATCTCCTCGCCGGCCTTCCAGTCGACGAACTTGTAAGGGCCGGTGCCGATCGGATTGCGCGACATCTCGCCCATCGGCGTGTTCGGCGACATGATGGTGAGCGGCACCATCATGGTCGGCAGGATCGGGGCGGGCTTGTCGGTCGCGATCTCCAGCGTGTGGCTGTCGACGGCGTTCAGGGTCATCTGGATCTCGCTGAAGACCTTGATGCGCACCTCGCAGTCGATGCTCGGATCGAGCGTGCGCTCGATCGCGTAGATCACCGCGTCGGCATCGAACGGGGCGCCGTCATGGAAAGTGACGCCCTCGCGCAGGTGAAAACGCCAGGTGAGGTCGTCGACCTGCTCCCAGGAGGTGGCGAGCCGCGGCACCAGCGAGCCGTCCTCGGCGTTCTTGTCGACCAGGGTTTCGACGATGTTCTGCTTCAGGACCTTGCCGATGATCGAGGTGTTGGCGTCGCAGGGCTCGACCGAGAACGGTTCCTCCTGCAGCACGATGGTGACGTCCTTCTCCGCGGCCAGCGCGCTCGACGCCAAGAGGCCGGCGGCCAGTGCCAGCGTCAACGGGCCGCTTCTCGTTTTCCAGGTCATAACAGGCTCTCCCTGAAGCCACCCGGCGTCGCTGCGCCGGCGTTCTGATTGATTGTCGTTCATGATGTTCTGTCGAGATCGCCGGGCTGTCCGGCGCCATCTTTCTTATTGATCATGGCGAATATTTCTTCTGTCAAGAACGTCGACTTTTCAAAGGAAATACCTATCAAGAATAAAAAAGAATACCTATCATCAATACACTAGATATTGCCGTGATTTAATTCTTGATTGAGTTGACATGATTATTCAATCAGCACTAGGCTTATTTTAGATCTCGTCTCGCTGACGCGGGGTCGGGTTCTATCGAACCCAAGGTCCAACGAACAAAAAAAGGCGGAGAGGCTTGGCGATGCGGGGCAATCCGATGCGCGCGGGCGTGGAACGCGGCGAGGTGCAGATCGGCACCTGGGTCAACATGATCCGCACGCCGGCGATCCTGCCGCTGCTGAAGGCCGCAGGCCTGGATTTCGCCCGGGTCGACATGGAGCATTCCGGCCCCTCGATCGAGACCATCGCCGACATGGCACTGCTGGCGCGGGCGATCGATTTTCCGATCGTCGTGCGCCCGCCCGCCGCCAATCGCGAGTGGATCACGCGCCTGCTCGACCTCGGCGTCTGGAACCTGCATTGCCCGCAGGTCGAGAACGCCGAGCATGCCGCCGAGATCGTCGCCGCCTCGCGCTACGCGCCCATGGGCCTGCGCGGCAATGGAGGGCTCGGCCCGTCGACCGATTTCGAGACTAGCGGCAGCGTGGCCGAGCGCCGCGCGTTTGCCAATCGCGAGGTGTTCGTCACGGTCATGTTCGAGACTGCGGCCGCCTTCGATCATCTCGATGAGATCGCAGCCATGGACGGCATCGACGGTCTGACCCTCGGTCCCGCCGACCTCGCCCAGGATCTCGGCGTGTTCGGCACGCCCGATCAGGCGCGGGTGCTGGATGAAAAGCGCGACCTGATCCTGGCCGCCGCCAACAAGCGCGGTAAGACCTGCGCGATGCTGGTCTCCAGCGCCGAGCAGGCGCGCCAGTGGCGGGAGGCAGGCGCCCTGCTGCTCGCCTACGGCACCGATGTCGACATCCTGCATCAGGGGTACAGCGAGGCCATGGCGGCGATCAAGGGAGACTCGTGAAAGGGAGGACTGTGACGCTGTTCGCGCAGCATCGAAGACAACGTCGAAGGCAGATTTGTCCGTTCGTTCGATAGCCATAGGTTAACTGTCGGGGCGGCCATCGCGGCCGATCGTCGGTCGGAAAACCGGCCCCAGGGGAGGCAAAAAAATGACATTGAAACATCAGACCCGCCGCACCGTGTTGAAGGCCGCGTCCGCCGCTGTCGCGGCCTCGTCGGTCGCCGGCGTCACCGGGAGGTCGGCCATGGCGGCCGATGCCAAGCTCGCCAGTGGCGCGGTCGCACCGATCGATGCCGCCCTGCGCGAGGCGGTCGAGGCGCAGACCTTGCCCCATGTGGTCGCCATCGGTGCGACCGATCAAGGCATCGTCTATGAGGGGGCGTTCGGCAAGCGCAACGAGGGCGGCGGCCCCGATGTCGCCACGGATTCGGTCTTCTGGATCGCCTCGATGACCAAGGCGGTGACCGCGACCGCCTGCATGCAGCTGGTCGAGCAGGGCAAGCTTTCCCTCGACCAGACCATGGGCGAGCTGCTGCCTGAGCTCGCGAACCCGATGGTGCTGGAAGGCTTCGACGACGCGGGCCAGCCCAAGCTTCGGCCGGCAGCTAGGCCGATCACCCTTCGCCATCTCCTCACCCATACCGCGGGCTTCGTCTACAGCATCTGGAGCGAGCCCATGGGCCGCTACGAGGAGGTCACCGGCACGCCCTTCATCGGCAGCTGCGACAACGACGCGTTCAAGGCGCCGCTCGCCTTCGATCCGGGTGACCGCTGGGAATACGGCATCAATATCGACTGGGTCGGCAAGGCGGTCGAGGCGATCAGCGACCAGTCGCTCGAAGTCTATTTCCGCGAGAACATCTTCCAGCCGCTCGGCATGGTCGACACCGGCTTCCTGATCGGCTCGGAGCAGCGCGCGCGCACCGCCACCATGTTCAGCCGGGGCGAGGACGGCACGCTTGCCTCCATGCCCTTCGAAATGCCGCAGCGGCCGGAGTTCTTCATGGGCGGCGGCGCGCTGTTCAGCACGCCGAGAGACTACATCGCCTTCCTGCAGATGCAGCTCAACGACGGCAGCTTCAACGGCGCCCAGGTGCTGAAGCCGGAAACCATCGCGACCATGCGCGAGAACCATATCGGCGATCTCGAGGTCGTCACCCTGAAGACGGCGAACCCCGAGCTTTCCAACGACGCCAACTTCTTCCCGGGCATGTCGCACAAATGGGGGCTCTCCTTCGACATCAACACCGAAGAGGGCCCGGCGGGGCGCAGCGCCGGCAGCCTCTGCTGGGCCGGCCTGTTCAACACCTATTTCTGGATCGATCCGACCAGGAAGGTGACCGGCCTGATCATGACCCAGCTCCTGCCGTTCGCCGACGGCCCGATGCTCGACGTCTACGCCAAGTTCGAGCGCGGGCTTTACGACGCGCTCGACAAGGCCTGAGGTCGGCGGACAGGCGGAGTAAAAGGATGCCCTTTCGCTGAGCCTGTCCGGCTAGAGGGCGGTTGCCGATCTGGCGCTTGAAAAGCTCATCCTGAAGGAGGCAGCGTCGGGAAACCTCTGAGCGGTCGAAAGCGGGAGAACAAGCATAGCAGCCGCTCTCCTCAATCGGTTTTCCGAGCAGGCGTCGATCGTGCCTCCGCGTCGAGAACGGTGAGCAGGCCTTCCAGGAGCTGCGCCGGACTGGGCGGGCAGCCTCGGATGTGGAGATCCACCGGCACGACTTCGGCGACACCGCCGACGACCGCATAGCTGCCGGCAAAGCAGCCGCCATCGAGGGCGCAGTCGCCGGCGGCGACCACCCATTTGGGATCGGGTGTCGCGTTGTAGGTCCGCTCCAGCGCCTCTCGCATGTTTTTGGTCACCGGGCCGGTGACCAGCAGCACGTCCGCATGGCGCGGCGAGGCGACGAAGCGGATGCCGTAGCGCTCCAGATCGTAATAGGGGTTGTTGAGCGCATGGATCTCGAGCTCGCAGCCATTGCAGGACCCCGCATCGACCTCACGGATCGCGAGGCTCCGCCCCAGGCGCCGGCGCGCGGCGCGATCGACTCGTGCGGCGAGTGCGGCGAGCGCTTCGTCGCGCTCGACGGGCGGTGGCTCGGTCAGCGGGGCGCGAAAGAGGTTCCTGAAGAGCAAATAGCGCATGGCCGTCCTCAGAGATCGTGGCCCGAATAGGAGCAGTTGAACGACTTGTTGCAAAGCGGGAAGTCGGCGACGATGTTGCCCTCGATGACCGCTTCCAGCAGCGGCCATTGAAACCAGGACGGATCACGCAGGTGGCAGCGGGCGACCCGGCCATCGGCGGCGAGCCGCAGCCAGACCAGCACGTCGCCGCGAAAGCCTTCGATCAGCGCCACGCCTTCGCCCGCCCGCTGCGGCAGCTCCGTCCGGATCGGACCTTCCGGCAGACGCGTCAGGATCTGCTCGATCAGGGACAGGCTCTGCTCCACCTCGCGGATGCGAATCCAGACGCGGGCGTTGACGTCGCCGTCCTCGCGGACCGGGATCTCGAAGTCGAGACCGTCATAGGGCGGGTATCCGGGCCAGCGCCTGGCGTCGAACGCACGGCCGGAGCCTCGCCCGACATAGCCGCCGGCGCCGTACTCGCGCGCCAGCGCCGGCTTGAGAATGCCGGTCGCAACCGTGCGGTCGAGCAGGGACGCGGTGTTGTCGTAGAGATCGACCAGGGGGGGGAAGTGCCGTCTGACATGGCGCAGCAGGTCATCCAGGGCGCTCCTTCCCGCTGGCCCGAGGTCGGCCGCGACCCCGCCTGGAACGACGCGATCGCGCATCAGCCGGTGTCCGAAACAGGCTTCCGACGCCCGCAGCACGCCTTCGCGCAGGACGCCGCAATGGGCGTGCATCAGGGCGAAGGCGGCGTCGTTGCAGATGGCGCCGATGTCGCCCAGATGGTTGGCGAGACGCTCGAGCTCCGCCATCAAGGCGCGCAGCCCGTGCGCGCGCGGCGGCGCCTCGACACCGAGCGCCGCCTCGGCCGCGCGCGAAAAAGCGAGCGCATAGGCGACCGTGCTGTCGCCCGAGACACGCCCGGCGAGCCTCGCGGCGCGCTCCAGAGGAGCACCGGCCATCAGGCCTTCGATGCCCTTGTGCACATAGCCCAGGCGCTCCTCCAGACGCACCACGGTCTCGCCATTGGCGGTGAAGCGGAAATGTCCGGGCTCGATGATTCCGGCATGCACCGGGCCGACCGGAATCTGATGCAGGCTCTCGCCCTCGGCCGGCAGGAAGGTGTAGGGCGCCGCCAGCGGGTCGACCGCCGCGGCACCGTTCAGCGGCGAACGCACGCCCCAGCGGTCATGATCGAGCCACGGCCGTCCATCGGACAAGCCTGATGGTACGAGGCCGAACAGGTCATGCGCGGCGCGCTCCAGTCGCACTGCTGGCGAATGCCGGGCACCGACGGAGGGATAGCGGCCGTCGGCGCAGGCCAGGCTCAGCACGCCGGCCTCGCCCGCCCGCTCGTCGAGCAGCGCCAGATGCACGGCGTCCGGCTCACCCCAAAGGCCGAGAAGGGTCCAGCGCCCTTGCTCGGTCTCCGGGGCGAGCCGGTCCGCGGCCAGCGTCCAGAGTGCCGGGTCGACGACGGCGCGCGGCCACGGCCGGTGGTCGCGGATCAGCTCGCCTCGCTGCAGGAGGTCGGTGAGGGATGGCATCGGCGCGTCGCTCCCCATCAGCCGAGCGCCGCGGCGACTTGCTGGAACCAGGCGACCAGCGGCGCCGGCAGATACACGCCGGCGGTGAGCACGAGTGCCAGATGGACGAGCATCGGCAGGTAGGACGCCTCGACCGGCGCCGTGCTGCCGACCGGCTCGCCGAAGGCCATGCCGCCGACCCGGGACAGCAGGGCGCCGAAGGCGACCAGCAGGCCGAAGACCAGGGGGATGGCCAGGAGCGGCTCGCGGGCGAAGGTCGAGCTGACCACCAGGAACTCACTCATGAAGATGCCAAGCGGCGGCAGGCCGGCAATCGCCGTGACGCCGACCAGCAGCGACCAGCCGAGCCAGGGGTGGGTCTCGGTCAGACCCCGGATATCGGCGATCTTCTGGGTGCCCTTGACCTGGGCGATATGGCCGACGGCGAAGAAGATCGCGGACTTGGTCAGGCTGTGCATGGTCATGTGCAGGAGGCCGGCGAAGTTCGCGAGCGGGCCGCCCATGCCGAAGGCGAAGGCGATGATGCCCATATGCTCGATCGAGGAGTAGGCGAACATGCGCTTGATGTCGCGCCGCCGGTAAAGCATGAACGCCGCGAAGATCAGCGAGGTCAGGCCCATGGTCACCATCAGCGGGCCGGGCGCCAGCGCTTCCGGGTTTGCCGCCAGCAGCAGCTTGAAGCGCAGGACGGCATAGAGTGCCACGTTCAGCAACAGGCCGGAGAGCACCGCCGAAATCGGTGTCGGACCCTCCGCATGGGCGTCCGGCAGCCAGGCATGCAGCGGCGCCAGGCCGACCTTGGTGCCGTAGCCCAGAAGCAGGAACACGAAGGCCACGTTCAGCAAAGCCGGGTCGAAGGCCGCGGCCTTGTCGATCAGCACCGTCCAGATCATGGCGTCCTCCCCTTCGCCGATCACGGGGAGCGCTGCCATGTAGATCAGGATCGTGCCGAACAGGGCGAGCGCGATGCCGACACTGCCGAGGATGAAATACTTCCAGGCCGCTTCCAGCGCCTCATGGGTGCGATAGATGCCGACCATGAGAACCGTGGTGAGCGTGGCGAGTTCGATCGCCACCCACATCAGGCCGACATTGTTGGCGATGAGCGCCAGGTTCATGCCGAACATCAGGAGCTGGTACATGGCGTGGTAGAAGCGCAGATGGGTCGGCGTCAGACGGCCGATCTCGAGCTCGTGGGCGATATAGCTCGCGCTGAACACGCTGGTGGTGAAGCCGACGAAGGTGTTCAGAACGATGAAGACGATGTTCAGATCGTCGATGAAGAGATAGCGGCCGACCCCGGGGCCTTCGGCCGCGAGGAGCGAGGCCGCGGCGATGAAGGTCAGGCCTGCTGCGAGCATGTTGAGGCGCGCCGTCAGCCGGTAGTTCGGCAGCAGTGCGACCAGGGCCGCCGCGCCGATGGGGATCAGCAGAAGGGCGGCGACCGGATCGATCGGCAAGGCGATCATCGCCGCTCTCCCCGGAAGCGGTCGAGGGCCTGAATGTCGACCGTGTCGAAGCGTTCGCGGATGCGGAACAGAAAGATGCCGATGACGATGAACGCGATCAGGATCGAGAAGGCGACGCTGATCTCGACCACCAGCGGCATCCCCTTGGCGCCGGTGGCGGCGAGAACCAGGCCGTTCTCCAGAGACATGAAGCCGACCACCTGGCTGACGGCGTTGCGCCGCGTGACCATCATCAGCAGGCCGAGCAGCACCACCGCGAGAGCGAAGGCGAGATCCTCGCGCGCCAGGGGGTCGGCCGCGACCGTGACGCGCAGCATCACGACCATGGACAAGGCGACCAGCCCGATCCCCGCAAGCATGGTCGGGCCGACGCCGACCACGGTTTCGATTTCGCGGTGAATGCCCAGACGCTGGATGATTCGGTGCAGCGCCAGCGGGATGACGATGGCCTTGAAGCCGAGCGCGATGGCGGCGGTCACGTAGAGATGCGGCGCGTCCTGGACGAAGGCCTGCCAGGCGACCGACAGCGCGAGAACGAAGGCGTGGAGCGCGAACACGTTGAGGATGGCGTAGAGCCGATCCTGGTAGAGCAGCATGAAGCTCACCAGAACCAGGCCGCCGGCCAGGAGATGGGCGATGTCGAAGACGAGACGGTCCATCTAGAGGCTCCGCGACACGAACAGCAGCAGGGTGCCGAGCAAGCCGAGCATCAGCGCAGCGCCCAGAAACTCGGGCACGCGGAACACCCGCATCTTGGCGACCGCGGTCTCGAACAGAGCCAGCAGGAAGCCGGCGGCGGCGAGCTTCAGGAGGTAGCTCACCAGTCCGAGCGCATAGGCCCTGGGTCCGGCCTCAGGCGCCGCCAAGCCGAAGGGCAGAAACACGCAGGCGATCAGCGAGGCGTAGAGCAGAAGCTTGAGCGATGCCGCGAACTCGATCATCGCCAGATGCCGGCCGGAATATTCCAGCACCATCGCCTCATGCACCATGGTGAGCTCGAGATGGGTTGCCGGATTGTCCACGGGAATCCGGCCGTTCTCGGCGATCGCCACCATGACCAGCGCGATCAGCGCGAGGCCGAGCGAGACGCGCAGGCCGACCTCGCCCGAAGCGAACAGCGCGGCGACCGTGGAAAGCTGGGTCGAGCCCGCGACCAGCGCGAGCGTGAACACGATCAGCAGCATCGCGGGCTCGGCCAGGGTCGCGATCATCACCTCCCGGCTGGACCCGATGCCGCCGAAGCTGGTGCCGACGTCCATGCCGGCGAGCGCCAGGAAGAACCGGGCGCTGGCGATCAGCGCGATCAGCGCGATGAGATCCGCCGCCCAGCTGAACAGCAGGCCTGTGGCGAAGGTCGGAACCAGGGCCGCCGCCACCCAGGTGGCCGCGAACACCATGTAGGGCGTCACCCGGAACAGCCAGGAGGCGCCCTCGGCCAGCGCCACCTCCTTGCGCAGCAGCCGGAGGAGATCGCGATAGGGCTGCAGCACGGATGGTCCGCGGCGACGCAGCAGCCGGGCCTTGATCTTGCGCACATAGCCGGTCAGAAGCGGCGCGAGCAGCAGCACCAGCGTCATCTGCAGCGCCTGCACGAACAGCCCGGTGATCACGGCCATGTCGCGAGCACCAGCAGCAGCAGGATCAGCGCCGCGAACACCAGGCTGAGATAGCGTCGAATGGTCAGGAACTGCAGATGATTGAGGCGATCGGCAGCGACGTCGACGGCGCGCGCGATGGGCATGTACAGATACGCCCAGATCAGATCCTTGATCTCGACCTGCAGCCTCGCCGGCCGCGGATCGCCGGGCGGCGGCAGATCGACATGCTCGCGCGCGGAGAACACGATGCTGCCGAATACGCGGCGGATCGGCTGGGCAAAGCTGCCGGCGGTGTATTGGGTGATCGGCCTCGGATCCGGCTGGCCGCAGTCCCAAGCCGGCGCCCGGCGCAGGGCGTGCGAGGCGAAGCGGTGGATGGTGTAGACCGCGAGGCTTGCCGAGCAGGTGATGAACAGAAAGACCAGGACGCCGTTGTAGGAGCTGCGCGCTTCGGTGATCGGCACGATCGACAGCCAGGGCACGGCAAGCTGCACCGGCATGCGATCGCCGAGCAGGGCAAGGGACAGCGGCGCCAGGCGGTCCATGACCACGCCCGGAAACAGGCCTGCCAGCAGGCAGAGCGCCGCGAGGAGCGCCATGGCGGCCAGCGAGGTCCTCTCGACCTCGCGCGCGCGCGTCGCGGCGGGAGTTCTCGGCCGCCCGAGATAGGTGATGCCGAACGCCTTGACGAAGCAGGCGGCGGCGAGCGCC
The DNA here is from genome assembly GCA_041398025.1 of Alphaproteobacteria bacterium. GTDB lineage: Bacteria > Pseudomonadota > Alphaproteobacteria > Geminicoccales > Geminicoccaceae > JANQPX01. Next base: position 93,725 of record JAWKVM010000030.1, on the reverse strand, counting down.
GCCGCCAGCGCCAGGAGGCTGCCGACTGCCGGCACCATGATTTTCAGGCCCCATTGCGGCAGCTCGGGGCTCTGCAGCACGGCCTGAAAAATCAGCCACTCGGAGACGAAGCCGTTCAGGGGAGGCAAGGCCGAGATGGCGACGCAGCCGACCAGGAAGGCGAAGCTCGAATAGGGCATGCGATGGATGAGGCCGCCCAGGCGCTCCATATCGCGCTCGCCCGTCGCGGTCAGGACCGCACCCGCACCGAAGAACAGAAGGCTTTTGAACAGGGAGTGATTCAGCACGTGAAACAGGGCCGCGGTCAACGCGAGCGCCGCTGCCCAGCCCATGCCGTTCGCCTGGAACGCCAGAGTGAGGCCGAGGCCGATATAGATGATGCCGACATTCTCGACCGTGGAATAGGCGAGCAGGCGCTTGAGGTCGTTCTGCATGAGCGCGTAGAGCACGCCGAGCGTTGCGGTGGCGCCGCCAAGCGCCAGGACGATCATGCTCGCCCACCAGCTCGGCTGATTCAGCAGATCGAACAGGATGCGGATGAAGGCGTAGATCGCGACCTTGGTCATGACGCCGCTCATCAGGGCGGAGACGTGGCTCGGTGCTGCCGGGTGCGCCAGCGGCAGCCACACATGCAGCGGCACCAGGCCGGCCTTCGAGCCGGCGCCGAGCAGCACCAGCACCAGGACCAGCGCCGCGATGCCGGAGGATGGATCGTGAGCGCGCATCGCGGCGAAGCCATAGGCGCCGTCGGGTCCGGCGAGAAGGCTGAAGGCCAGCAGCAGGGCGAGCGTGCCGAAGCTCGCCATGATCAGATAGATATAGCCGGCGCGGATGTTCTCGGGATCACGGTGGTGCGTCACCACCAGCGCCCAGGAGGCGAGCGACATGAACTCCCAGCACAGCAGAAACGCGAAGGCGTCGTCCGCCAGGACCACCAGATTCATGCCGGCCAGAAACGCCGGAAAGAAGGGCAGGACCCTTGCCGGCGCTGGTTCGTGGCGGCCATAGCCGAGCCCGTAGAGGCTGGCCGTCATGCCGCCGAGATTGACGACGACCAGGAAGAACGCGGCCAGCCCGTCCAGCCGGAAATGAGCGCCGATCCAGGGCAGGCCGAGCGGCAGGGTGAGGGTCGGGGCAGCACCGCCGCCGAAGGCAAGCTGCGCGCCGGCGGCGATGATCGCAGCGCCGGTCGCCGCCAGGCTTGCACCGTAGGCCGCCCGGTGAAACCCGGGCATGCCCCCGAGCGCGATCGAGACGAGCGAGGTGCCGAGCAAAAGCGCGACACAGGACAACGACAGGAACAGCAGCATGGCGCTCATCGCCTCAAGCCGCGCGCGGCGGCACGCCGCCGGTCCCGCCGGGATCGCCGCCATCGACCCCGGCATGCCTTATCCGGACCCCGCGCCCGCCGCCTTGGCTCACGGCGCCGTCGCCGATCAGCTCGATGCCGAAGGAATCCAGACCGGCGATCAGCTTGACCAGGGAGTCGACATTGCCACGGATGAGCCCGTCGCTGGCCTCCATCCGTTGAATGGTCGGCACCGAAAGGCCCGAACGCTCCGCCAGCTGGCGCTGGTCGATCCCGAGCAGGGCACGTGCGGCGCGGAGCTGGGCAGCAGTTATCATGTTTCAGACATCAGTTATTGGCTTTTGAATGTCGCTATGTTTGTTTAATCTTTCTATGAAGATGTTTCAAGCGTGCTTATTGCGCGGAAAATATTTCTGTCGGCGCGATCATGAGACACCAGGCGCGCATGTCCACGTTCCATGAGAGCGTTAGAATAGAATTTGGGGCAAGTACGTGCAGCGATGGGGGCCTGACCGCGCCATCGCAACGTCGCCGCTGGGCGATGGTTCTATGGTGAGAACGCCTCGAAAGCGGGGCGATCCTCGGCGGCTCCAGAGGCACTGGCAGTGGATCGCGCCGTTATTGATCAATGAGCAGGGATGCGGGCTCTTCGCAGACCTGGAGCGGGTCGGCCGCCATGTGCCACCTCACGCTACGGACGGCTGCGTCTCGCTCCAGTCGATGATCAGCCGACGCGCGGCAAACCACCATCTGTCGCCCTCGCGAACGAAGTCGTCGTAATAGCGGATCGCCATCACCTGGCGCATCCGCTGCCCCTCCTCCTCGAACAGATGGTGGGCCATGCAATAGGTCTCGCCGATGGCGCGGCTGCCGCTGACCGCCAGGGCCGACTGGCCGTTGAAATGGGTCGTGTGGCTGTATTTGTTCAGCCCTTCGAGCCCCTCGCGAAGCTCCGCGCGGCCCGTGCGCAGCACCAGGGGCTCACGTCCCTCGGGCTCGCCATCATAGAGCGCTATCGTGCCGGCTTCGATCAGAAGGGCCGCCTGATCGTCGGCCATGCGCCGGTCGGCAAAGTGGCCCCAGGCGTCGATCAGCTTTCGGATCGCGACGCGGTCGGCGGCCTCGCCGATCAGGGCGGTTGCGGTCGTGGACGTGGAGAAAAGCCGATCAAACGACAAACCCGCCATCTCGGTCTCCGATTGCGCGAAGCCATGCCCGCTCGTTCCGGCCGCCATGCCGAGCACCGCGCCGCCGGTGATCGCGGACGCCCTGGTGACGAGACGCCGTCTCGTTATCGCTGTGGTCATGATCTGCTCTCGTTGTCCGCGATTTCCGGTGTTGCCGTTCAGCGACCGAAGTCGGTGACCGGAGCATAGACCGTCGACCGAGGACTCCGAATGCTTGTCGATCCCGAAGACTTGCGCGATAGTCCCGAACATGCTGGACGATCCGCTCTCGGAGATCCTCGCCTTCGTCGACGCGCGCTGTCTCGTCGCCGGCGGCTTCACCGCGGGCGGGCGCTGGGGCATCCGCTTTCCGCGTCCCGATGCGATCAAGTTCGGCGTGCTCGCCACCGGGGCGTGCTGGCTCGCCATGGAAGGCCTGGCGGCGCCGCGACGCCTGCAGGCCGGCGACGTCTTTTTCGTCAGGGGCGACCGATCCTTCGACCTGCTGAGCGAGGTCGACGTCCCGCCTTCGGATGCGAGGCAGGTTTTTCGGGACGCAATCGACGGCATGGCGTCCCTGGGTGCCGGAGCGGATGTCTCCTATCTCGGCGGCCATGTCGAGCTTGACCACGCGCGGTGCACCTTGCTGCTGGACGAGCTGCCGGCGCTGATCCACGTCGCCCGCGACTCGGAGCAGGCGGCGGGACTGCAATGGCTGGCGCGGGAAGTGGTCGCCGAAGTGCTGAAAAAGCAGGTCGGGGCGACACTGTCGACTGCCTGCCTGGCGCAGCTCCTGTTCGTGCGTGTGCTTCGGGTCCATCTCGATTCCGGCAGGAGCGCCGATGTCGGCTGGCTGCGCGGTCTCGGCGACGCGCGCATCGCGCCGGCGCTGGCCCTGATGCATGCCGATCCCAGCCGCCCCTGGCACCTGACCGAGCTTGCCCAGGCCGTCGGCATGTCGCGCTCGGTGTTCGCGGCGCGCTTCAAGTCGGTGGTCGGCAGCGCGCCGCTCGGCTACCTGTCGGCCTGGCGCATGCGCCTGGCAGCGCGGGCCTTGGAGCGGGGAACCGAGCCGGTGTCGCAGATCGCGGACAGCCTCGGCTACACCTCGGTCAGCGCGTTCAGCAACGCCTTCAAACGCGCGACCGGGAAGGCGCCGAAGCGCTTCCAGTCGGCCCGGCAGGTTCACGACAGCTGACACGTCCGCCGCTGCCCGACGCCGGCAGGTGGAGGTTTCCGACAGGCTCGGCCTGACGCGCGGATCAGGACGATCGCGCAAGTCTTCAGGACCGACAGACAATCATCGTATCGATCTCGGCCCCTATCCCTGTCGAAGCGAGAGGGTGGGACAGGCCTTCGACATGTGTTGAGCCCCGTGGTGTGGTTTGACGGATCAGTGTTGGATCGTTTTGGCTGTTTCGTCGATTGTTGAATGACGAACTCGCAGGGTTTAAGCCCGCGTAGCGTCTTGAGCCGCCTGGCATGATTGTCGGCTTCAATGAACAGCTGAAGATGCCGTCGAAGTTCATCATGGCTGGCATAGGGGTAGCGTCTGACCGTGGCGTCCTTGATGGTCCTGTTCATGCGTTCGACTTGGCCATTGGTCCATGGGCGGTTTGGCTTGGTCAGGCGGTGCTCAATCCGATTTTCTGCGCAGATGCGCTCGAACGGATGGCCGGCGAACTTTGCTGTCGGCCCATCGCGATAGCGCGGTGGATGACGGAACTGGACGCGGTTGTCGGTCAGGACGGTGTGCGGTCGATAGGGGAACGCGTCGATCGGGTCGCGCAGGAACTGGCAGGCAATCATGCGGGTGGCCTTGGGCTCCAGCCTGGCGAAGACGGGCTTGGAGGTTCGATCGATACCAACGAACAGGTGGAGCCCGCCTTCTTCGGTTCGGACCTCGGCCCAGTGTCAGCTTATGGGTCGATGTGAACGTAACCGATCGCATAGGCCTTGAACTTCGATCTTGATGGCCTGTCACGAACATCCGCCAGCCGACTGATGCCCAAAATTCAAGGCTTGGGCCGCTGGAACAAACGATGCAGCGAGGATCGTGTCAGCGTCGGGATCGAGGGCTGCAGGGCGCATAAATTCCTCGTAAAAATGGAACGCCATTTTTACGCCAAGCACGGGCATTTCACCTGGAGCCTTTACGCCTTCGGCCGCTAGCCTCTCGATCGTCGTCGATGAAGGAGGAGCGCCATGCTCGACGCCGTCTACCTCGTCCTCGCGCTGGCGAGCTTCGCGGCCTTCGCCCTTGCCGTGTTTGGCTGCGAGCGGCTGTGAAATCCCGATGGGCATCGATCTTCTCGTCGGCGGCCTGATCGCGCTGCTGCTCCTCGGCTATCTGGCCTAAGCCCTGCTCCGGCCGGAAGACTTCTAGGGACACTCCGCCATGGCCTCGGATCTGGAGCCGCTACGCGTTGTCGATGCTCGCCTTCAACACGGCGGTGAGCTTCGTCACCAACACCAGCTGGCAGGCCTATGGCGGCGAGACCACGCTCTGCTATTTCAGCCAGATGGCCGGCCTGACGGTGCAGAACTTTCTCTCCGCCGCCACCGACATCGCGGTCGGCATCGCGGTGATCCTCGGCTTCGTCGGCCGCATCATCGGCAATTTCCACGTCGACCTCACCCGTATGATGCTCTACCTCCTGTTGCCGCTCTCGCTCCTCGCTCCGCCGCCGCTGGTCTGGCAGGGCACGCCGCAGAACCTGCTGCCTTATGTCGATGCGACCACGGTGCGGGGCGGCCAGCAGGTGCTGGGGAAGGACCGGCGTCCTCGCAGATCGCGATCAAGCAGATCGGCGAGGTGGTGTTCGGCGCCGCCGGCTTCTACGGCATGCTGCTGTTCGTCGTGCTGACCGTGTTCATGGCCGGGCTGATGGTTGGACGCACGCCGGAATATCTCGGCATCAAGATCGAGGCGCAGGAGGTCAAGCTCGCCATCCTGACCTTCCTGGTCATGCCGGTCGGCGTCCTGGCCGCGATTTTGCCCGCTGTTCTCGCCTCGGTGCAGGATCAAGCCCGCATGGCCTCACCGAGATCCCCTACGCCTACAGCTCGGCGACCGGCAACAACGGCTCGGCCTTCGCCGGCTTCGACGCGTCGACACCCTTCCACGCCACGCTCCAGGGCATCGCCATGCTGCTCGGCCGCTTTGCCTTCATCGTGCCGATGCTCGCGGTCGCCGGCAGTCTTGCGGCCAAGCGGATGATCCCGGGCTCGGCGGGCACCTTCCCGACCGACGGCCCGCTGTTCGTCGGCCTTCTGATCGCGATCGTCCTGATCGCGGTCGCGACCCTCGAGCCGTTCGCGATCTACTCGGGTGCGACCGTGCCGGTCGCCTCTCTGGTCGCGCTGCTGGTGACGCTCATCCCCACCACCATCGGCGGCCTGCTCTCGGCGATCGGCATCGCCGGCATGGACTGGCTGCTGCGCGTCAACGTGATCGCCAAGTCCGGGCGCGCGGTCGAGGCCGCGGGCGACGTCGATACCCTGCTGCTCGACAAGACCGGCACGATCACCCACGGCAACCGCATGGCCGAGGACCTGATCCCTTTGCCGGGCCGGCCGGTCGAGGAGCTTGCCGAAGCCGCGGCGCTTGCCTCCCTCGACGACGAAACCCCGGAGGGCCGCTCGATCGTCGATCCGGCAAGCGGCCGATATGGCTTCAACGCGGCCCCCGGCTGGGTCGCCTCGTTCATCGCCTTCACCGCCCAGACCCGGATGAGCGTCGCTTCTGTCCTGCCGCGCAATCTTCTAGTCTACGGCCTCGGCGGGCTGATCGTGCCGTTCGTCGGCATCAAGCTGATCGACCTCGCGGTGGCCGGCGTCGGCCTTGTCCAAGGAGCGTGCTGCAAGACCTTCGACCTGCTGTGCTGATCACGCTGCTCATGACCGTCCTGACCGGCATCGCCTACCCCCTCGGCATGGCCGGCCTGGCGCAGCTCCTGTTCCCCGTCCAGGCGAATGGCAGCCTGCTGCGGCAAGCGGGCTCGATCCGCACATTTCTCCGGCCGCCGCGCAGTTCCAGGTGGCGCGCGGCCTCGAAGCGCGGAGCTGCGCCGGCTGATCGGGTCCCGCACCGAAGGCCGCCTGTTCGGCCTGCGCGGCGAGCCACGGGTCAATGTGCTGCGACTCAATCTTACCCTCGACGCGCTGAGGGCACCCGGCGCCGAGCGCCGGCCTGGGCGCGATGGCTGACGACGCGGGCAGCCGTCCCGCGCCGGACGCACTGCTCGAGCTGGCGTGCAAGGAGGAGCGCGGCCGGCTCGAGATCTTCCTCGGCGCCTATCCCGGGGTCGGCAAGACCTATGCCATGCTGGAGGCGGCCCAGGAGCGCAGGCGCGAGGGGGCCGACGTCGCCGTCGGCATGGTCGAGACCCATGGCCGGAGCGAGACCGAGGTGCTGCTGCCTGGCCTCGAGATACTGCTGCGATGGCGGCTGTCCCACCGCGGCCTTATGTTCGCCGAGATGGACCTGGCAGCACTGCTCCGGCAAAAGCCGCAGCTCGCGATCGTCGACGAGCTGGCCCACACCAACGTGCCCGGCGCGCGCCACGTGAAGCGCTGGCAGGATGTCGAGGAGCTGATCGCCGCCGGCATCGACGTCCACACCAGCCTGCTCGGCTTTCTTGCCTACAACTTCGTCTTCACGTCGCCGTACTCGACCTTCACCGTCGCCGGCAAGCAGGACGTGCTGACGATCCTGTTCTTCCTGCTGGTGGCCGTGATCGTCGGCAACCTCGCGGCACGGCTGAAGGTGCAGGTCGAAGCCATGCGCCAGGTCACCCGCCGCACCGCCAACCTCCATGACTTCAGCCGCAGGATCGCTGGCGCCGCCGCGCTCGACGACGTGCTCTGGGCCGTGGTCCACCACGTCGCCGCGACCTTGAAGGCCGTTCGCTTGCCCGGTCCCTGGCGCTGATGCCCCAGGACGGGCGGCTCCAGATCGCCGCCGGCTATCCGCCGGAGGACCGGATGTCGTCGACCGCCTGGGGTGCCGCGCCATAGGCGTGGGAGCATGGCCATCCGGCCGACTGCCCACGCATCGCCAGATCCTGCACGACGTCTCGGGATCGGCGCACGAAACCGAGACACACTATCTGCGCATCTATGTAGGCCGACTGCGCAAAAACTCGGCGACGACCCCGGCATCGGCTATCGCCTGATCGATGACGCGTGATGGCCGACGGTGCGAAGATCGCGGCGAATGTGCGCTTGCCGTCCTTGTCCATGAAGCGATCATTCACGGCCGATCTTCGTGGATTGCGGCGGGGTAGCGCAACGCCCTCTGAGCACTTTTCGTCGTGATCAGCTTGCGGTGCCCCGGAGTCATCCTAAGCAAGGCCGTCCTCAATCGCGCTCATTGCGTGGCCCGCCACTCAACCCGCTTCAGATACACTCACGTCGATCTCATCGATCTTGTCGGCGGGCTCGCGTCTCAGTTTCAGATGCATCACCATCGGCGAAGCGACGTAGACGGTCGAATAAGTGCCGATCAGCACGCCCCAGATCAAGGCGACGGAGAAGTCGCGAAGTGTAGGCCCGCCAAAGAAGAGAAGGGCCAGGAGCGCCAGGAGTGTGGTGAGGCCGGTCATCACCGTGCGTGCCAATGTCTCGTTGATCGAACGGTCGATCAGCTCGCCGAGCGGCGCCGTCTTGAAGCGGCGGAGGTTCTCGCGGATGCGGTCGTAGATCACCACGGTGTCATTGATCGAATAGCCGACGATGGTGAGAAGGGCGGCGACTGTCGTCAGGTTGAACTCCAGCCCGAACAGGGTGAACAGGCCGACCGTGGTGAGCGCGTCGTGGATCAGCGCGATCACGGCGCCGATCGCGAACTGCCATTCGAAGCGGAACCAGACATAAGCCAGGATGGCGAGAAGCGCGAACACCGCGGCCTCGATGCCGGAGCGCAGAAGATCGGCGCTGACCTTGGCGCCGACCGACTCGACCCTGCGATAGTCGATCTCCTGGCCGAAGCGCTCGGCGAGCGCCTGCTTGACCGCGGCGACCGCCTGGTGCTGCGCCTCCTCGCCGCCGGCCTGGCGCTCGATCCGGATCATGACGTTCTGCTCATCGCCAAAGGTCTGCAGGGCGACGTCGCCGAGGCCGAGCGCGCCGAGGGTCGCGCGCATGGCAGCGACGTCGGCAGCCTGTGGCATCCCGACCTCGATCAGGACGCCGCCCCGGAAGTCGATGCCGTAGTTCAGCCCCTTGGTCGGCAGGAGCAGACAGCTCATGAGGACGAGCAGGCCGGAGAACACGTATGCGGCAAAGCGATAGCGCACGAAGGCGATGTGCGTGATGTCCGGAATAAAGCGGAAGGTTCGCATGACGATCGTCCGTTGGGATGTGTCAGAAAAGAGCCTGCAGCGCGGTTCGGCTGCTCAGCAGGTTGACGACGGCCACCAGGATCATCAGCGGCCGATCCGGCAGACGCTGGGTGATCCTGGCGGCGAAGGGGGCCGCAATGCCGCCGCTTCTGATCAACGCCGGTTTAAGCCGCAGGCCGCATGGAGCGGCCGGCTGGCGGCTGATCACGCGGCGGGGTTGGCTGATCGGCAAGGGCCGAGTGCACAGCTGCGACATCCACCAGCCGTGCCGAAGCAGACGCCTTTGCCGCGGCCCTGCGACCTCGGCGCCGCCAGTGACCGAAGAAGACAGCGAGGACGACCAACGCGAACGCCAGACTGGCGTCGACGGCGCCTATCCCGTCCTGCCCGGCGTCGACGAGACCACCGATGACGCACGCCGTGCCGAGGCCGATCATGAAAACGAACAGGATCGCAGTGGTCTCGCCGACCCAGCCGCGCCTTGTCCAGGACGGTGCATCGGCGCGGTTGAAAAAGGTGCCGATCTCGAGAAAGGCGAGGATTGCGGGTGCTATCAGCAGAGTGCCTAGAACCAACATGTCGATCACTCCTGTGGATCGCCGGGGCTGCGCCCGGCGGCGAGGCGTCTCACGGCCGGCTCACGCCGCTTCCTGGTCCGTCGGCGGGGGGGCTCTCCGTCGACTCGACAGCGATCGGTGGGGCGTCCTCGCGCATGCCTTTCTTGAAATTGCGCATACCTTGGGCAAGATCGCCCATGGTCTGGGGCAGACGGCCGGCGCCGAACAGGATCAGAACGATCGCCAGAACCACCAGCCAGTGGCCAATGCTGAATGAGCCCATCGGCTCTCTCCTTCTATCTCGATGATCGTCGATGTCGGGCTCACCGGCCGCCTGTACATTGGCTGCCGGCGGGCCTCTACCCAAGGATCATGCCTGTGCCGGCAGGGCACCGGGCCTGGTGCGTTTTGCCAGTCGCCATCCGATGACCATGATGACGATCGCCGCCAGCAGAGCGAACGGCGACTCGCCGCGACCCGTCACTGTCTCCATGCCGGCCGCGATCAGCAGGCCAAGGCCGAAGCTGAGTGGCAGCGACAGCAGCGTACCGACGATGAGACAGGTCATATCGTGACGCAGCCAGCGCGGCGGCTCGGGACGTTGCCCGACCTGTTTGGCGAGACGGATGAGGACCAAACCGAGTAAGAAGAGCACGCTGCCCAATACCGACATCGGCAGATGCAGCAGTGACAGAAGTTCCATGGGAACCTCCCCTTAAGATGCGCGGAGCCCACCCCTTGGCCGGCAGGCGTGGCGCCTTCGGCGGTTGGGGAAAACAGGTCAGGCGATGGGGAGAGGTGGTCCGGTGGGCGCGCGCGCCGAACCGACGGCGCTGATCTGGATGGATGAATGTCGATCGGCGTCAGGCCGGAAGGCGCGGGTCAGAGCGCGCACCGCGACCTGACTTTCGGCCGTGATGAGCGGCATCGACTTCTTGATCGGCGGGAAGCCGCGCGCCGATTCTCCGAGCGCACGGGCGATCACCACAACGGCCGTGCTGCTCAAGGCCGATGGCCACGGCGCCGGCATCGTGACCGGATCGGTGCGCTGGTCCACCTCCGAAAGGAAGGTGTCCGATACAGGCGATGCCCGTTCTGCAAGGTTCGGGATGGCGGGCTTGGCGAAGGTGCTCATGACGAGAAGGGCAAGGGCCAGGAGCGCGATGCCGCGCCTGAACGCCACTATGCCCAGGAACCGATTGTCCGAGCCCATCTCGTCTTTTGTCCCGGCGTCAGAGGCCGACGCCGCGCGGATCGCTGCACTGACAACGATAGCAGGAAGGATGATCCTGCACATAAGCAACGTCAAGTCGTTCGCAGAGATATTTCTTTTTGAGTGAATGGAAGAATTTGAGGGCTTGGTGTGCTGCAAATAGATATCCACTGTTGACTTGCTGCGATGGCAGGCGCCTCATCCATGTTCCGTAGTCGTTGAAAGCTCCCGACGATGATCAGCAACTCGGCGCGACCATGGCGCTGAACCGACTCGCGGAGAGGCCGGTGTCACAGCCCGCATCCCGGCCGCTGTCGCAGGTGCTGATCGATCTCGCGGAGCATGCCGGGGCACGTGCCTCGCTCGGCGACATCGTCGACGCCTTGTCGGACCGAAGCTTTGCACCGCTCATGCTGCTGTTCGCTGCGCCCAATGTCCTTCCTTTGCGTCCCGGCTCATCGACCATCTTCGCGATCCCGCTCATCCTGCTGGCGACGCAGTTGCTCCTGGGCTGGCAGCACCCATGGCTGCCGCGCTGGCTGCGCGACCGTTCCCTGGAGCGAGCGCGGTTCAGGAGTCTCGCGATCCGGCTGCAGCCCTCTCTGCAGCGCTTCGAGAAACTCGCCCGGCCACGCCACTGGCTGATGCCGCACCGCGTCGCCGAACGCTTCGTCGGCTTCCTCGTTCTGGTGATGGCGCTCGTCCTCATCCTGCCCATTCCCTTCGGCAACGGCATTCCCGCCTGGGCGATCATGTTCGTTGCCTTGGGACTGTCCGAACGGGATGGCGTGTGGCTTGCACTCGGCGTGCTGACCGCGGCCGGCTTCCTTGGCTTGCTCATAGGCATCATCGGTTCCGTCGGCTTCGCCACGGGCCATCTCGTGCGGTAGTGTCGCGGCTGCCAGGGACCGGCCGGGAACCGTCTTGACGAGCAACGCGTCCGCGTCCATGTCTTCGCCGCGGGCCGGGCCCCTCTGGCGACGTCACGTCGTGATGTCTAACCGCATCGAGTGCGCTCGGTGCAGGTTCGGTCGGCCGCTCTGCATTCTCCGATCCCGACCACGAACGAGCGCCATCGCGCGTTGGATGGTGTGCTGCCGGCAGTCCGGTCCATGCAGGAGAGCCAGCGGCGATTCTGTAATTGTGCGGTGCAGCATGCTGACAACGGTCATGCATGGGCGCACCGTTTTGCCATTCGCTGTCGGTGTAGCGATCCTGCTCAAGAGTCGCCTCGGGCTCGTCCAGGTCGTTGCTCGGAAGGTCGATCACATTCGTTCTTGAAAAAACACCTCACGGACATGGATGATACAGGCGACACCGTGGTCGCCCAGCTCCAATCTGCCGAAGTACTGCCAGGCCGCCGAAGTGACGACGGGGTGTCCTGTCCTAAGACAGGGGAGATGAGGTCAGGGAGCAAGGACGCGTCAGCGCGATGCAAAACCATGCCAGTGTGTATAACCAATGGCTCTCAGAAATTAGAATTCTGGGATTTCTGCATTGTACGACTGATATGCTGGCGGAGAGAGAGGGATTCGAACCCTCGGTACGGTCGCCCGTACAACGGTTTTCGAGACCGCCCCGTTCAACCACTCCGGCACCTCTCCGCACACGAGCCAATTCAGGCTGAACGACGGCGACTAGGCTTACATCGGGTGGATCGCCGTGACAAGAGGGCCGGGGCGGCGGATGGTGCTTGCGATCGGGGGCTGTTCTGACTAGATCCATGGGACCGTCACGCCGTCCCGAAAGGTTCCGTTTCACCTATGACCATGCGTTATCTCAGCACCCGCGGGCGCGTGGAACCTGCCTCGTTCGAGGAGGTTCTGTTTGCCGGGCTCGCCGGCGATGGCGGCTTGTTCGTGCCGGAGAGCTGGCCGGCCTTCGATCGCGAACGCCTGGCCGCCCTGCAGGGGGCCTCCTACCAGGAGGTCGCCGCCTTCGTCCTCGCTCCCTTCGTCGACGGCGCGCTTAGCGAGGAGCAGCTGCGCAAGCTCATCGACGACGCTTACAGCTCCTTCCGCCACCAAGCCGTGGCTCCCGTCAAGCAACTCGCCGCCGGCGAGTGGCTGATGGAGCTGTTTCATGGGCCGACGCTCGCCTTCAAGGATGTGGCGCTGCAGCTCCTGGGCGGGCTGTTCGAGTTTTTTTTGGACAAGCGCGGGCAGGGGATCACCATCGTCGGCGCGACTTCTGGCGATACCGGCTCGGCGGCGATCGAGGCCACCGCCGGGCGCGCGCATATGCGCACGGTCATTCTGCATCCGAAGGGTCGGGTGTCCGAGGTGCAGCGCCGGCAGATGACCACGGTCGCCGCAGGCAACATCCACAATGTCGCGATCGCGGGCAGCTTCGACGACTGCCAGGCGCTGGTCAAGGCGATGTTCAACGACCAGTCATTTCGAGAGCGCCAAGCTCTCGCCGCGATCAACTCGATCAACTGGTGCCGCATCATGGCCCAGGTGGTCTACTACGTCACCGCGTCCCTAGCACTCGGCGGACCCTGGCGGCGGGTCGCGTTCAGCGTGCCGTCGGGCAATTTCGGCGACGTCTATGCGGGCTATGTCGCCGCCAAGATGGGTCTGCCGATAGACCGGCTGATGGTCGCCACCAATCGCAACGATATTCTGGCGCGCTTCTTCGCGAGCGGCAGCTACCAGGCGGGCGAGGTGGCGCCGACCATCAGCCCGAGCATGGACATCCAGGTGGCGAGCAATTTCGAGCGCCTGCTGTTCGACCTGGTGGCACGCGACGCTGAACAGCTGAACCGGCTGATGGCGACCTTCGCCGAAGAGCGGTGTTTCACCCTTGAGCCCGACCAGCTGGCGCAGGCGCGAGAGCTGTTCTCGGCGCAGCGGGTGAGCGAGGAGGAGACGCTCGCCACCATGGCCGCGGTGCTCGAGGCCACGGGCGAGGTGGTGGATCCGCATACCGCCGTCGGCCTCGCCGCCGCCAAGGCCCTTCGCGAAGAGACCGAAGCGCCGGTGATCACGCTGGCGACGGCGCATCCCGCGAAGTTTCCAGATGCGGTCCGGCGCGCCACCGGGATCACGCCGGCGTTGCCGTCCCATCTCGCCGAGCTCATGACCCGCGAGGAGCGCTGCACCGAGCTGCCGAACGACCTCGCCGCCCTCCAGGCCCATATCGACAACCTGCCGATTGCTGAACAATGACCGACGACACCACCGAAATCACCACCCTCGACAATGGTTTGCGCGTGGCCACGGTGGCCATGCCGAGCGTGCAGACGGCGAGCGTCGGCGTCTGGGTCGATGCCGGTGCCAGGCATGAGCGGCCGGAGGTCAACGGCGTCGCCCACATGCTGGAGCACATGGCGTTCAAGGGCACGGCACGGCGCAGTGCCAGGGTGATCGCCGAGGAGATCGAGAATGTCGGCGGCCAGCTGAACGCCTACACCTCGCGCGAAAACACCGCCTATTACGCGCGGGTGCTGGCCGAGGACCTGCCGCTCGCCACCGACCTGATCGCCGACATTCTGCAGGAGTCGACCTTCGAGCCCGAGGAGCTCGAGCGCGAGCGCGGTGTGATCCTGCAGGAGATCGGTCAGACACTGGATACGCCGGACGATCTGATCTTCGATCTGTTTCAGGAGACCGCCTTTCCCGATCAGGCGCTCGGGCGCTCGATCCTGGGACCCGCCGAGATCATCCAGGGCATGAGCCGGGACCAGCTCATGGGCTATATGGCCGAACACTATGCGCCGGGGCGCATGGTGCTGGCGGCGGCCGGCAAGGTCGAGCATGAGCGCCTGGTTGACCTGGGGGCGGAACTCTTCAGGAAACTGCCCGCCAACTCATCGGCGCCCGCGGACCTGCAGGCCGGGCATTATGCACGGGGCGAACTGCGCAAGGAGAGGGATCTCGAGCAGGTCCATCTGATCCTCGGCCTACCCGCTTTTTCCTATCACGACGACGACTTCTACGCGCTGCAGGTGCTCTCGGCCGTGCTCGGCGGCGGCATGTCGTCCCGGCTGTTTCAGGAGGTCCGGGAAAAGCGCGGTCTCGCCTATTCCGTGTTTTCCTTTGCCGCCTGCTACAAGGATACCGGGGTGTTCGGCATCTATGCCGGCACCGGCGAGGAGCAGACCGCAGAACTCGTGCCGGTGCTCTGCGACGAGTTCGCGGCTCTGATCGACAAGGCCTCGGAAGAGGAGTTGTCGCGCGCGCGCGCGCAGCTCAAGGCGAGCATGATGATGGGACTCGAGAGCTGCTTCGCGCAGAGCGAAGAGATCGCGCGTCAGTTGCTCATCTTCGATCGACGCATTCCGCAGGAGGAGACGATCGCCGAGATCGACGCGGTCGATGCCGCGGCGATCAAGCGGGTCGGCGAGCGTCTGATCGAAGGCCGCCGCCCATGCCTTGCGGCCATCGGCCCGGTCGGCAGGCTGCCCGATCTCGAGAGTGTGGAACGGCGGCTGACCAACTGAACGGCCGAATCCCGCCAAGGCCCCGTATCCCGATACTTTCGAGGCACCACCTCTTGCCTTGATGGTCCCCGAGCGCCAGCTTGTAATGGATGCTCGGTGCCATCGCCGTGGGATAGGGTCGGAGTAAGATGAACCAGAAAGATCACCTGCCTGCAGGGGGATACGGATTTGCCCGTGCACCGGAGGATGGCAGGAGCATTCCGCCGGCGATGGAGATCGATCCCGCGCCGGATCGAGGACGCTCCTCCGCGCCGCCTCACCCCATGCAGACGGACATGCCGGCCGAAGCAGCGGCGGGAGCACTTGGCGCGGCACGCGCCGATCATTGGATCATCCGACCGAAGGCACCGCAATCGGCGCTCAGGTCTGCAGGACCTGAGAGTCCGGAGGCGGATCTGGTCGCGCGGCCCGTGGCTCGGCCAGGCGGCCTGCCAAAGATGCCGCGCTCCGATGAGCCCGGTGCGGGGTCCAGGCGCTGGCTGGCTCTCGGTCTCGCCGGCATGGTCTATGCGGTCGGTGTGATGGGCCTCTGGTCGATGGTCGAGACGTTTCAGGAGACGGGGACGAAGGAGCTCACACCCGCAGGCGGACATGAGGTGCTGCCGCCGGTCGACGACACGGTCGATGTGCGCGATGCCCGTCTTCATGGCCTTGCCAATCCGGCCGCCGAGGCAAAAGTTCCTCTTTGAACCAGCGTGAGTCCGGGGTCGAAACCCTATCAGGCTTGGCTCGCTCGCCGATCGCTGGTGGCCTTTCTGCCGCCGGCTTTACGATATCTTAACCGTGCTGCGTGACCTTGATGATCTGGTCCATGCGATCCTGGGACTCCGCCCGCCCGCCAGTAACAGGCGGTGCAAGGCTCGGATTCCCAGGATCGCATGGACCAGAAGGCGATGATCGCAGGAAAAGGTGAAGAAACGGTTAAGAGCATGTCGTTCGTGACCTGAACATGCGCGATCGAGCGAAGTGATGCTGATCGGGGTCCGACCTGGGGGCATGACGTCGGATCCAGGGCTGACACGAAGCAGGTTACGGGGCTCCCAGGCCACGCGGCAGCGTTGCCGTCCCTCCCGCCCTCCATCCGGCGTGCCTATCGGACGATGAGGACGGAGATGGGTGTGTGGTGGAGGACCTGGGCGGCGTTTGGGGCGAGGAAGTGGTCGGACCAGTCGGGTTTGTGGGAGGCCATGACGATCAGGTCGGCGTTCACGGTCTTGGCGGCGGTCACGATTTCCTGGTGGATGCGGCCGTGGGCGACGATCAGCTGGTGGGGGAGGTCGCTCGGCACCTCCTTGCTCACCAGCGCCCGCAGCTGCTGCTCGGCCTCGGCGAGCGCCTTTTGCTCGAAGTCCTTCGGAAAATAGTTGGCGACGATCGAGGAGCCGAAGCGCGGCACCACGGTCATCACATGCAGGGTGGCACCGCGCTGCCGCGCCTGGCTGACCGCCTCGGGCAGCGCCTTCTTCCAGGTCGACGGCTCGTCCGGATCGAGCGGCAAAAGCACATGCTGGCTCATCTCTTTTCCTTTTTTCTCGTACTTGCCTGAACCCTTGTATCGAAACTTGGGTTCTCAAACCTGGGCGCATACCTGATCGTAAAAAAACGCGTTCATCGACAACGGCCCCAAGTTCATGAGGTGGCCATGCCACCCATGCCACCCATGCCAGCTATGCAGGGACTGACGCCGCTCCGGTTCCCGCCTCAACGCCGCCGTTTCTGCAGCCAGACGACGCCCGCGAGGATCAGGAGCACGGGGATGTAGATCCAGTACTTGCTGGGCTGGGCGTTGGGCTGGCGGACGGTGAGGATCTCCTGGTCCCAGTCGAGCCCGGCCTTCTGCGCGGGGCTGTCGAAGGCGACGTCGTCGATCAGGATTTTTTCTCCGTCCTGCCTGAGGGTGATGCCGGCCGCGGTGAGTTTTTCGTCACCGCTGGCGCCTTCAGGCATGGTGATCGGGGCGACGAACTCCATCGGCGAGCCGAACTGGTCGAGGCCGGCGACGCGCAGGCGCAGCTCCGAGCCGGGCGAGGTCGACTCGAAGGCCTGGCTGATCTCAGCGGGCGCCACGTCCTTGTAGGGCGGGACGATCATGTCCATCCAGAAGCCCGGGCGGAACAGGGAAAACGCGATCAGCAGGAGGAGAGGGATCTCCCAGATCCTGAGGCGATCGAAGAACCAGCCCTGGGTCGCGGCGGCGAACACCAGCATGGCGATGGTCGCGACCACGAACACCAGGATGCCTTCGGCCCAGCCGACGTCGATCAGCAGAAGCTGGTTGTTGAAGATAAAGAGGAAGGGCAGGGCGGCGGTGCGGAGCGAATAGAAGAACGCGACGAAGCCGGTCTTGATCGGATCGCCGCCCGAGACCGCGGCCGCGGCGAAGGAGGCGAGGCCGACCGGCGGGGTGACATCCGCCATGATGCCGAAATAGAACACGAACAGATGCACCGCGATCAGCGGCACGATCAGCCCGTTCTGCTGGCCGAGGGTGACGATGACCGGGGCGAGCAGCGCCGAGACCACGATGTAGTTGGCGGTCGTGGGCAGGCCCATGCCGAGGATGAGGGACAGAAAAGCCGTCAGGAACAGAATGGCGAGCAGGTTGCCGCCGGAGAGCACCTCGACCACGTCGGCGAGCGCCGAGCCGACGCCGGTCTGGCTGACCACGCCGACGATGATGCCGGCGGTCGCGGTGGCGATGCCGATGCCGATCATGTTCCGGGCACCGGCGACCAGGCCGTCCAGCAGGTCTTGAAAACCGGCGCGGGCTTCCTCGCCGACATCCTTGCCGTCCTTCCTGAAGATCGCGAACAGCGGGCGCTGGGTGACCAGAATGAAGATCATGAAAACAGCACCCCAAAACGCGGACAGCCCTGGCGACAGGCGCTCGACCATCAGCGCCCAGACCAGGACGATGACCGGCAGGATGAAATGCAGCCCGGCCTTGATGGTCGGCCCGGGGAGCGGAAGCGCGGTGACCGGCGCGTTCGGGTCATCCATCTTGAGCTCGGGAAAGCGCGCGCCGAAGGCGACCAGGGCGACATAGGCGGCGATCAGAAGAGCGCCGATGATCCAGCTCGCCGCCGCGCCGAAGGCAGGCCGGATCCAGCCGACGCCGTAATAGACCGCGAACGAAAGCGCGCACAGCACCACCACGCCGAACAGGAACATGATGATGCGCTGCAGGATCGGGCCGGGCTCGTAGGCGCGCGGCAGGCCCTGCATGTCCGCCTTCATCGCCTCCAGATGCACGATGTAAACGAGGGCGATATAGGAGATCAGGGCCGGCAGGAAGGCGTGCTTGACCACGTCGAAATAGGGGATGCCGACATATTCGACCATCAGGAAGGCGGCCGCCCCCATCACCGGCGGCATGATCTGGCCGTTCACGGACGAGGCCACCTCCACCGCGCCCGCCTTCTCCGAAGAAAAACCGACCTTCTTCATCAGGGGGATGGTGAACGTGCCTGTCGTCACGACATTGGCGATCGAGGAGCCGGAGATCAGGCCGGTCATCGCCGAGGACACCACGGCCGCCTTGGCCGGGCCGCCGCGCATGTGGCCCATCAGCGAGAACGCCACCTGGATGAAGTAATTGCCGGCGCCGCCCTTGTCCAAGAGCGCGCCGAACAGCACGAACAGGAAGACGAAGCTGGTGGACACGCCGAGCGCGATGCCGAACACGCCTTCCGTCGTGATCCACTGATGGTTCACCACCTCGCCCAGCGTGTTGCCCTTGTGCGCGATGATCGAGGGCATGTGCTGGCCGGCGAAGGTGTAGACCAGAAACACGATCGCGATGATCGCGAGCGGCGGGCCGAGCGAGCGCCTCGTCGCCTCGAGCAGCAGGATCATGCCGACGACCGCGACCACGTAGTCCTGCGCGATCGGCGCGCCCGGCCGGTCGGACAGGCTCACATAGAACAGATAGAGATAGGCCGCGGCGAACGCGCCGACCACGGCGAACACCCAGTCCAGGATCGGGATATGGTCGCGCGGACTCCCGGCAAAGGCGGGATAGGCGGCGAACGCCAGGAAGATCGCAAACGCGAGGTGGATCGAGCGCGCCTCGGTGTCGTTGAACACGCCGAAGCCGACCATGAAGGGCAAAGGCGACGCGATCCAGAGCTGAAACAGGGACCAGACCAGCGCCACCGCGAACAGCAGCTTGCCGACCGCACCCGCCGGATTCCTGGCACCGGTATCGGACGACGCGACCAGGTCGTCGAGGTCGGTGCTGGCAGCACCTGCTTGACGTTCGCTGCGCTCACCTTCGCTCATACCCAGCCCCCAAAAGGCGCGGCCTTTACCGTTCACTTGCCGGAACCTGGCAGGGCGGTTTGCGCCGCTGGTTTTATGTCGTTGTTACTTGTCTAGACAAGTCTGGCCTGCCCGCCGGCCTCGTCGTCCAGATAATCTCCTCGTCACGCCCTCGCGCTTCACCTCAGCCCGACATCTGCGGCGCAAACCGCCGGGCCAGGCTGAGGCAAGTCAACGCCAGGGCGCGCCGCCCTCAGAGCCAGCCGCGTTCTTTGTAGTAGCGCTCGGCGCCGGGGTGGAGGGGGGCGGTGAGGCCGTCCTTGATCATCTCCTCTTCCTCGAGGCCGGCAAACGCGGGGTGCAGGCCCTTGAAGCGGTCGAAATTGTCGAACACCGCCTTGACCACCTGGTAGATGGTCTCCTCGTCGACCGAGGCCGACGACACGAAGGTGGCCTTGACGCCGAAGGTGTGGGTGTCGTCGTCCGTGCCCTGGTACATGCCGCCCGGAATGACCGCCTTGGCGTAGTAGGAGTGCTCGTCGACCAGCTTGTCGATCTCCGGGCCTTCCACCGGCACCAGATGCGCGTCGACCGTGCTCACCGCCTCCTGGATCGAGCCGTTGGGATGGCCGACGGTGAACACGATCGCATCCACCTTGTTGTCGCCGAGCGCCGCCGACTGCTCGGCGGATTTGAGCTCGGAGGCGAGGGTGAAGTCGCTCATCTGCCAGCCGAGCGCCTTCATGATCACCTCCATGGTGCCGCGCTGGCCGGAGCCGGGATTGCCGATATTGACGCGCTTGCCCTTGAGGCCGTCGAAGCTGTCGATGCCGGCATCGTTGCGCGCGACCACGGTGAACGGTTCGCCATGCACCGAGAACACCGCGCGCAGATCCTCGAACTTGCCGCCTTCGAACTCGGGCGCACCCTCATAGGCGTAGGCCTGCCAGTCCGACTGGGCGACCCCCATGTCCATCGAGCCTTCCTTGATCGCGTTGATATTCGCAACCGACCCGCCAGTCGACGGCGCCGTGCACTTGATCCCCGCATCACCACGGTTCACAAGCTTGCAGATCGACTGACCCACAACATAATAAACACCCGTCTGACCACCCGTCCCGATGGTCACGAAGGTTTCAGAATGGGCAGGAGCGGCGATGGCCAAGCCTGCGGCTATGGTCAAGGGAATGAAGGCGCGCATGCGGTGTCTCCTTGAGATTTTCTGGTTGGCAGAAACATCTTGGATGACATTAGACCGTGACTTGCGGCGTCAGGTCAAGCGTGTGATCTCATTGATGGAAAAGCATTCTTCCCCGAAAACGACCGTCACGGACGCCAGGCCTCCTCGGTCCAGACAACGTCAGCGACACCGATAAACCGGCCGAGACGAGCCAGTTCGGCGAGCAGTTTTTCCTGCCGGTTGGCGGTCCAGCGAATGCCTGGCTCGGGCCAGAGATTGAGCACGGCAAGCTCCCCTTTCTTGCGCTCGGCGCGCGCCTCGATCCGACCGACGAACCGGTCGCCTTCGAGGAGGGGAAAGACGTAGTAGCCCCATTGCCGCTTCGCCGCCGGGGTGAAGATCTCGATGCGGTAATCGAAGCCGAACAGGCGCTGCAGGCGGT
Source organism: Alphaproteobacteria bacterium (assembly GCA_041398025.1). GTDB lineage: Bacteria > Pseudomonadota > Alphaproteobacteria > Geminicoccales > Geminicoccaceae > JANQPX01. Next base: position 72,810 of record JAWKVM010000030.1, on the reverse strand, counting down.
TGCGATCGCGCGCGACTGGGTCGAACGGGTTGATGATCCTGAGCCTGGAACTCGGCCGGGGCAGAGTGGCGATGCGCTCCTCGATGTCGGCGGGTGCGATCGCCGGCAGCCAGTCGCCGGCCGCGGTTCCGATCTCGACGTCGACCAGGGTGTTCTTCGTGTCGCCGGTCCAGCTCTTGACCTCGGCAATGCTGGTCGCCTCCCAGAAACGCTGGATTTCACCGGTCGTGGCGAAGGCGAGGCGATCGAGGGCGTTGTTGCAGAGCCAGTCGATCTGCTCCTCGTCGGCGCGCCGATCCGCGCGCAGGGCTTCGGGAATGACGCGCTCGGTCAGGTCGTAATATTTGGTGAAGTTTCGCCGATGCGAAGTCGACAGCTCACCTGCGAACCAGAGGAAATCGAGGGCGCGCTTATGCGGCGGCCGGGTCCACATCGGACCGCGCACATGGCCATCACTCTCGAAATCATTGGTGCAAAGGGGGCCTTCCTCGGCGATCCGCTGACGGATATCCGCCCGCGCGGTCGCATCCGGCGTCGAGCCCCACCAGCCAGAGCGGCGGAGCCTTCGTTCCAGGCGGCCGAACTGGCGGCGCCAGAAGGGGTAGGTCGCGATCGGCAGGACGGAGGCATCATGGGTGAAATGCTCGAAGACCGCGCGTTCCTTCGCGAGCAGCTTGCCCAGCATGGGCTCCCGATAATGCTGGTTGCGGCTCCAGAGAATATGATCGTGTGCGCGCGCGACCACGCGGATGGTATCGAGCTGGACGAAGCCGAGCCGCTCGATCATGCCGGGGAGATTCAGGGGGCCGGTCGGCGTCTCGGCCAGTCCCTGGGCATGGAGCCAGAGGCGGCGTGCGTCGCCATTGGCGATGCGGAGGGGTTTGGCGTTCATGGTCGATCGCTGCTTCTCTGCTGATTTCGCGCCGATTGTCTCCATATCCGGCCAGGGCACAAGTCCGCTTTCGGCGCCAGCGATCATCGTGGTGACAGCAGGCGCCCGATCGTGCTAAGCCGTTCGCCGCGATTTGATATCCTTGATGAGGAGCACGGCATGCGGGCGGAAATCGCCAATCTGGCCTCCGAGATCGAGCAGGGTCTGGCCCTGCTGAGGAGGCATCTTTGACTGGGATCAAGCCAATCGACGCCTGGAAGAGCTGAACCAGCGCTCCGAAGACCCCGACCTCTGGAACGATGCCGAGCGCGCGCAGGCGCTGATGCGCGAGCGCAACCAGCTTGCAGGCGCGATCGAGCGCCAGCACGAGCTGGAGCAGGAGCTGGCCGATCAGGTCGGGCTTGCCGAGCTCGCCGAGGAGGAGGGCGACGAGGAGACCCACAAGGAAGCCGAGGACGCGCTCGCAGCCCTGAAGGAGCGTCTCGCCAAGCTGCAGCTTGAAAGCCTGCTCTCCGGCGAGGCGGATCAGAACGACTGCTTTCTCGAAATCCATGCAGGTGCCGGCGGCACCGAAAGCCAGGACTGGGCGGAGATGCTGCTGCGCATGTATGTCCGCTGGGCGGAGCGACGCGGCTTCAAACTGGAGTTCATCGAAGAGAGTGCCGGTGACGAGGCGGGCCTGAAGTCGGTCACCGTCAAGGTCTTGGGCCATAATGCCTATGGCTGGCTGAAGACCGAAAGCGGCGTGCATCGTCTGGTGCGCATTTCGCCCTTCGACAGCCAGGCGAGGCGTCACACCAGCTTTGCCAGCGTCTGGGTCTATCCGATCATCGACGAGTCGATCGAGATCGAGATCGAGGAGAAGGACCTCAGGATCGACACCTACCGCGCCTCGGGTGCGGGCGGACAGCACGTCAACAAAACGGACAGTGCGATCCGCATCACCCATCTGCCCACCGGCATCGTCGTGCAGTGCCAGAACGACCGCTCGCAGCACCGGAACCGCGCCCAGGCCTACGACATGCTGCGCGCCAGGCTGTACGAGCTGGAGCTGCAGAAACGCCAGGAAGCGGCAGATGCCGAGGCGGCGAGCAAGAGCGACATCGGCTGGGGCCATCAGATCCGCTCCTACGTGCTGCAGCCCTACCAGATGGTCAAAGATCTCCGGACCGGCGTCGAAAAGGGCAACGCTCAAGGCGTGCTCGACGGCGATATCGACGATTATCTGGAAGCGTCACTCGCTCAGGGCATCGAAAAGCACCAGAACGCGGAGGCTTGATGCTGACGTCGGTTCAGACGGCTTCGCTCGGCTGACAGGGTTGCTCGACCTCGTTCCGCCTGTTCAAAAGGGTGATACCCTGCCGGAACATCCAAAGCCCGGCGAGGAGAATGGCGAGCTTGATGCCGATCATCATGGCGATGCCGTCGCTGCCAAGCGTCATGAAGGCATCGCCCACCGCCAGAATGGTGGCATTGGTACCGGTATAGCCGAGCCAGCCGGCGGCGAGACCGCTGGAGATCATCGCGAGCTCGGTGGCGGTCTCCCAGACAAGCGCACCACCGATCATGAGGAGCACCGGACCGGCGAGATGACGGTGCCGGCTCCAGGCCTGGTAGGGATGGTGCAGGCCGTGATAGTCGGGATCGTCAGCGGCTTCGTGGTGGCCCGCTTCCTGTGCCGCGCGTAAGCGACGGGCGAGCGCCAGCGCGATGCCGGTTTCCAGCGCCAATATCGGCAAAACCGCCACGCCCAGCCAATCCGCAGCCTGTCCTTCGGCGAAGAGCAGTTCCTGCAAAATGAGCGGATAGTCATAGGCGCCGTGGAGGACGATCGGAATAAGCAGCGCCAGGGCGAGATAGAAGCGTCGCTGGTTGGGAATGAAATGGGCGAGGCCGAAATAGTAGCCCATGATCGCACCCGCCATGGCGTGAAACGGGACAGCGCTGATCGCGCGCCAAAGGGCGGTCTCCAGGCCTGAGTCATAAACATAGGACCAGTTCTCGATCGCGGCGAAGCCGAGCGACGCGGCGACGCCGTAGACCAGGCCATCCATCGGCTCGTCGAAATCGTTCCATCGTCGGCAGAAGATGTAGAGCACCGCAAATTTCGACAGCTCCTCGATGCCACCGACGATGGGAAAGGCGAGAATGGCACTGGCGATCCAGGGATTGTCCGCGCGATCGGCAAAGGGATAGAAAAAGATTTCGCCGATCAGGGCTGTCGGAGCGGCGGCACCGAAGCCGAGAGCGAAGGTTATCCAGATCAGCCGGCGCGGTTCGGGATAGAGATCACGGCTGGTGAAATACCAGAGCAGAAGCAAGGCTGGCGCCAGGGCCACCACATGGAGCCAAATCGGCATGAATCCCGTTCCCGACTTTTGAATTGCCGGGACTTTAGAGCATTTTCCTATTGCATGGAATCGATCCCTGTGATTCGACAATGTCGGTTGAGACTACTGAGTGGGGACAGTGCCGGCACCGTTGCCGTTGGATTTGAGAGAGCGGCTTGTTGCGGCCGTCGAGAGCGGCAGGTCGATCAGACAGGCGGCGCTTCGGTATTCGGTGGGCCCGTCGGCGGTGATCAAGCTGATGCAGCGTATCGAGACGACCGGCAGTCTGAAGCCGGAGCCATCTGGCGGGCGCAAACCGCTCTTGCTCGAGCCCCATGCCGAGGCGCTGGCCGGATATGGTCGCAAACGATCACGACCTGACGCTGGTCGAGATCCAGGCCGTGCCTGAGCGCCGCTTCGATGTGACAGTCGGGCTTTCGACCAGCCATCGCATGCTCCGCCGGCTTGGGCTCAGGCTCAGGAAAAGTCGCTGAGAGCCGCTGAGCAAGACCGACCGGACGTCGCCCTGAAGCGCCGTCGCTGGCGCGCCTGGCAGCGCTTCATGGATCCCGAACGTTTCGTCGTCATCGACGAGACCGCAACCGCCATCAACATGACCAGGCGCTATGGCCGCTGCCCCCTCGAACCAGCGCCTGGCGGCCAAGGCGCACCACGGGCATTGGCGCACCACCACCTTCGTCGCCGCCCTCAAACGAAGCGGGATCATAACCCCCTCGGTGCTCGACGGCCCGATGACGGGTGCGGCTTTCCGGGCCTATGCCGAGCCATTCCTCGCGCCAGCCCTCAAACGGGGCGACGTCGTCGTGATGGACAACCTGTCAGCACACAAGGTCGACGGCGTCCGGCAGGCCATCGAGCGCGCCAGCGCATCGGTTCTCTCCCTGCCGCCTTACGGCCCGGACCTGAATCCCATTGAGCAGGTGTTCGCCAGGATCAAGGCCATTCTGCGAAAGGCCGCGGCGAGAACGAAAGAAGCGCTCCGGGATGCCATTCGCATAGCCCTCGAACGATGCGACGCCGACGAGTGCGAAGGATATCTCCAACATTGGGAATATGGATCTACGTGAATGAAAACGCTCTAGGCGGTGGTGACAATTCGCCTATCGTCTGATGTTTTTTATCCAACATGTTGATCCCAAACGACATTTTTTTGAGAGATTCGTTGGATCAAGATGACCTTCGTGACGATCAGTGGGCTCGGATTTGGCCGTTGATCCCCGGTGGCAGCGAAGGCAGGCGCGGACCCAGAACCGACAACCGGCGTTTTATCAATGCGCTGCTCTGGATGGCCCGCTCTGGAGCAAGATGGAAGGATCTGCCGCCGGCATTCGGCGCATTTCAGACCGTCAAGCGACGTCATTGCCGATGGCTGGAGACCTTAAACGAACCCAAAACGTCCTGATCCCAGTCTGAAAAGCACCCTGTCAATCCCTCGTCTGACGGTCCAGACGAATGGAGAAAGCCGCATCTATCTGATATATAATAAAAAATACACCATCCGAGCACAGGTCTCTCCAGAGCGTTTGGAGGAAGGGAAAACCAAGTCGAGGGACCAGGCTGCGGCAGACAGCCGAGCTCGATTGCCGGTGTTCGGTGATGGGGATGATTCAGTAGCCCCTGGCGTCGGTCAGCCCTGGTGGTTGAGCATCTGGCCAGGCGGGCGCGTTTGATGTTGTCGATCACGCCCCTGGCGGCTGTCCTGGGATCGCAATAGCTGGCGATATGGGGGTGATCAAAATCCTGTCATGCCGCCAGAGCGGGCTTTCCGCAGGCGGGGGTTGGTTTCAGACACGTCCAGGGTCGCCGATGACAGCTGTTCTCGGTCGAGGGCCTCGATCAGATCGTTCTCGATCAGATGACGGCCGCGGGCGGCGTTGATCAGGCAGGCTTCCCTGGGGAGGGCAGCGAACAGACTGGCGTTCAGGATACCTTCGGTATCGGCATTGAGGGGGAAGGAGGCAGACCAGGATCTCGGTTTCTGCAAGAAGAAAATCACCGAGCTGGTCACGGCCGACAAAGGTCGAAACGCCCTCGATCGTCTTGGCCGACCGGCTCCATCCCCGAACGTCGAAGCCGTGGCCGACCAGCCCTCGTGCGGCCGCCCGACCGAGCACGCCGAGTCCCATGATGCCGACCGTGCGGGTGCGCGCAGGTCGGGGCAGGGCGAAGGTCCAGCGGCCCGCGCGCTGCTCGCGCTCGAACAGGTCGAACTGCCGGTGATGACGGAGCACGGCGAGCTGGACATATTCGGCCATGGTGTCGGTCAGGGACGGATCGACCATGCGCGCGAGCGGGAGATCGGGGAGGGTGTCGTCGGCGACCATGGAATCGATGCCGGCGCCGAGCGACAGGATCGCCCGGAGATTGGGGTAGCGCGCGAGTTCGCCCGGCGGCGGCAGCCAGACCAGGGCGAGGTCGATGTCGGCGGGATCGCCGACCTCGTCGGGCCAGGCGCGAAAGTCGAGATCGGGCATCTCGGCGAGAAGCGCGTCGCGCCACGCATCCGCGGGATCGGCTTCACTCAGGAACAACAGGGCCAAGGCGTATCTCCTCCGACGTCAGCTTTTTCTCAGGACGTTACCTGACCTCGAGCTTATCGGTCGCGGCTTCGAGCTCGGCAAGGGTCTGCCGGGCGACGGCCTCATTGGGCCCGCCCAGGCGAACCGCCTCGCGCGCCGCATCCAGAGCGGCGGCCAGCCGGCCTTCGTCTGCGAGGCTGACGGCGAGATTGTTCCAGGCATCCGCCGCCTGCGGATGGAGCGTGACGGCCTGGCGGAAGGTTTTTCGCGCGGCCTCGATGTCGCCCGCCGCGTAGCGGGCATTGCCGAAGCCCATCAGGGCGGCGAGGCTGTCCGGCCAGCGTCCGAGAAGAGCACCGTAGGCGAGGCCGGCGGCCGCGTTCTGACCCGCCTGCTCCAGGCCGTTCGCTGCCTCCAGCCCTTCGGCCTGGGTCAGCGTGACCGGCAGATCGTCCGGCCCGGTGACGGTCAATGCCCAGCGTCGGGACGAGCGCCAGCTCGCCTCGAAGTCGTCGAAATCCGTGGCGAAGCGGGGTTCGCGGCCGGAATGCAGATAGAGCGTCTCGCTGTCGAGGTCGTAACCCATGGCGACGGCGTAATGCCAGACGGGCCAGCGCTCGAGCCCGAGATTCTGCAGCACCAGCACTGGATGACCGGCGTCGAGCTCGCGCAGGAGGTCTTCCAACGATTTGACCGGCACGGCCAGACGGCCGGCGCGGCGGGCGGCCTGGACGATGTCGGTCTGCAGCGTGCCTTCGCGGCCGGGGGTGTAGACGGCGGGGGCGAGGGTGGCGGGATCGGTGTCGATGCCGCTCCAGCCGAGCATCATGGCAAGCGCCGCAGGCCCGCAATCGTCGCGCTCCGCCTGGGGGTGAAAGGGTACGGATGCCAGGGTGACGCTCGGCGCCAATCCGTTGGTAGCCATGGGTAAAAGTGGTGGGTCGACACGCGCGCAGGCAACCAGGCCAGAGACCGCCAAGGCGATTGCCAGGAGGTGGTTCGGTGTGGCCATCACCCCGTCAGGCGAGGTGGATCAGCGCACGTAGCGCTGGGCGCCGTAGCGTTCCTCATAGTAGTTGCGGACGGGAGGCTGGGGCTGGGGTTCGTAGTACTGGTTGCTGTTGTAGCCGCCCGGATTGCGGTTGTCGTAGCGGTCGAACTGATCGCGCCGATAGGCTGGCTGGCGGCCTTCATAGACATAGGGCTCGACCACGGTCGGGCCGGCTGCGGGCTCGGGATAATAGGCCTGGGCGTGGCCGCCGCACTGGCCGGGGCCGCAGACGAAGGGGAAGATGTCCAGAATCCCGAGGGCGTCCAGGAGGACGGCGACGCCGAACACGATGAACAGCACGATCAGGATGCCGCCCGCGCCCTCGCCGGCGGGGAGCTGGTCGAGCTTGCCGGCGATGTCGATGATCTCCTGATCGGTCAGCGCGGCGATCCGCGCTTCGGCTTCGGCAGGCGCAATTCCGAGCGCGATCATCTCGTCGCGCACGTCGTCACGCGCCAGAACCGCACGGACCCGCTCGCGCGCGGACGCAGCCTGTGCGCTCTCGCCCGCATCATCCTTCTGCTGCTCGATGATCGTCTTGGTCGAAACCATGCCGGCATGAACGACACCGATCGGCAGTGATGCAACGATCATGACAACGGCCGTCAGGAGCGCTGTCAGGGGGCGACGCCTTGTGGATAAGTTCATGGCTTTACCCGAAATCAAGAGACGTGAGATCTGAACCTTTGGCCGTAACATACGATCATGGCTAAATATTTAACAGTCATGCAGGTACAAATCAACGCCGCAGATGCGAGGGCGTGCCGATCAGCGGCTCTGGAAGGTCGGCTGGAGATCGAAAATCTGGTCGATGATCAGGGGAATGTCACCGCTGGAGACGTCGGCTTCGCTCGCCACCAGGAGGAGAACGCCCGCGAGGATCAGGCCGATGATCACGGCGATCGCGATCTTGACCCAGCTATAGGGGCGCTCGCCCTGGACCTCGCCGGTCTGGCCGTTGACCACGAACTGATAGGCCTTGCCGCCGTAGCGATAGGAGGCGACCCAGACCGGCAGAAGGACGTGCTTGAAGCTGACGTCGCCGTAGCGGGTCTGAACGTCGTGGATGCGCTGGGCGTCGCCGCCGATGTCGCGGCGGATGTCCAGGCGGATGACCTGCGCCATCTCCTCCGTCGCATCCTTGAAGCCGCTCTCCAGATCGAGCTGGTAGGCCTCGCTGCGAAAACCCGCGAGATACTCCTCCTGATAGGGGACGAGATGCTCCTGCAGCCAGGGATCGAGGTCCGAGGTCAGGTCGTGCGGCAGGGTGTGGCTGGCGAGGATCAGGACGTCGTCGAAGCGCCGGCGCACCTGACCGCGCGCGGGGCTCCAGCGCATCTTCGGCACCAGGCGCTCCTGACGCATGCGCCGGCCCTGCTTGTCGCGCACCACGAAGGTCTGACGCTCGTGATAGACGATGCCGCGCTGGCCGACATAGCTGCTCGCGGTGTTCGCATCATAGGTCCAGTAGGGCACGTACACGCCGGTCAGCCGGCCGTCGCCGCGCGCATATTTCTTGACCCCGGAGGGCGCGAACCAGAGCGAGCGAAGCCAGTCCTGCAGCTGCTCCTTCGCCCGCTTCTCGTCGAGCACGAAGGCGATCAGCGCCTGCGGCTTGATCAGCTTGCTGGCTTCGGCCTCGAGGACGATGGCGCTGCCGCAATAGGGGCATTCATCGGCCTCGACATTCGGGTCGAAGTCGAAGCTGGCCCCGCAGCCCTGGCATTTGACGGTGCGGCGCTCGGCCACCGGTGCTTGATGACGCAGGCGATCGACGGCGCTTTGATAGTCGAGCTCGACGATCGGGTCGCCGCTCGGCTCGATCCGGCTCTGATGGCCGCAATGGTCGCAGCGGATCTGATCCGTGCCCGGCAGATAGCGGAGCACGGCACCGCAGGTCGGGCAGGGAAAACGGGTCTCGACCCCCGTCGTCCGCTCTGCCGACGTCTCCGACTGAGCCATCGCCACGGCTGCTCGGGTCCTTTCGCTTGCGCCTGGCCTCAGTTCTCGGGCAGCGGCGGCGGCACGGCGGCGAGATGGCCGGTGAGCTCGGCAACCTGTCCTGCCGGCCGCCAGTCATCCATGCCCTGCGCCCAGACCAGCGTGTCGCGCCGGAGCGCGCCCTCCGCGATCATCGCCGCGATCCGGTCCGCGCCGAACGGTCCCTGCGCCTTGCCGTCCACCGCCACATGAAACACTTTATCTGCCGGCAAGGGCGGCGGGGTGCTGGCAGCACCGGCTTGACTTGAAGAAGGGTTCGGGTTGGAGGCCCCGCCTCCCATCTGACTGGCCATCTGGTTGCCCATGGCGATGCCGGCGCCGATGCCCACCCCGGCGCCCGCGGCGCCGCCCGGATTCTCGGCGGCCTTGGCGATGGCCTCGGCGGTCTGGAACTGGGTGTATTTGGAGAGATCGCCGACCACGCCCATGCTGGTGCGCCGGTCCAGCGCCTCCTCGACCACGTCGGGGAGCGAGACGTTCTCGACCATCATCTGCGACAGCTCGAGGCCGTAAAGGTCGAACTCGGGCTTGATCTTGTTGGTAAGATACGTGCCGAGCTGCTCGTAACTGGCGGCGAGATCGAGCACGGGAATATTGCTGTCGGCCATCACCGAGGAGAAGCGCGACACGATCATGTTCCTGAGCTGATCGGTGATCTCGTCGGTGGTGAAATGGCCGTCCGTGCCGGCGATCTCGCGGATGAACGTCACCGGGTCCTTGATCTTGGTGACATAGGTGCCGAATGCGCGCAGGCGCACCGGCCCGAACTCGGGATCGCGCAGGGTCACCGGATGCTTGGTGCCCCATTTGAGGTCGGTGAAGCGCTTGGTGTTGACGAAATAGACCTCGGCCTTGAAGGGGCTCTGGAAGCCGTGATGCCAGTTCTCCATGGTGGAGATGATCGGCAGGTTCGCGGTCTCCAGCGTGTACATGCCGGGCTCGAACACGTCGGCAACCCGGCCTTCGTTGACGAACACTGCCATCTGGCTCTCGCGCACGGTGAGCTGCGCGCCATATTTGATCTCGTTGCCATGCCGCTCGAAGCGCCAGAGCATGGTGTCCGAACTGTCGTCGGTCCACTCGATGACATCGACGAATTCGCCGACGATCTTATCCCAAATCATGGTTCTCTGACTCCGTCCTCAACACTCTCCGATGCGCAGCGGCGATTTCCGTGTCGCGACGATCTTGAAAGGAAATCGTAACCTTTACCTGTCATCCTATCTCGCGGTCCATGCGATCCTGGGAGTCCGTCCGCCCGGCGAGGACACCTAGCCAGCGCTCGGACTCCCAGGATCGCATGGACCTCCTTGGAACCCTAGCCATCACACCTTAAAGTTTCGTTAACAGTGGGAATGACGGCGGCAAAACGCCGCCGATCGCTCCACGATGCGTCGACATCCACGACCTCTGCCTTGGTTTCGCCGCTGCTAACGAAATCTTCATCTCCAGCAATTAGGCTCGCCGACTGGTCCATGCGACCCTGGGAATCCGTTTGCCCGACAAAAAAAGACTGGGCTCGGACGCCAGCCGCTCGATGTGTCGTTCCGGCGGCGCCGTGTGCCCATACCTGTCGACAACCTCCCGAAAGAGAACCGCCTCCGATAGCGACGTCATCGCAGCGGAAGACCGCGACGCGTCAGCAGGGTCACCCGGCAAGTCAAGCCTCCGGTCGCTGACCGGCGGAGCGGGCGCGGGCGGCGGCGAGGACGTTTCTGAGCTCGCTCTCGCACTCGCGCAGCTCGCGCTCGGCCTCGGCGCGCTTCCTCTTGCCCTCGTCGGCGATCTGCAGGCTTTCCTCGATGGTGTCGATCAGCATCTTGTTGGCGTTCTTGACCACCTCGATGTCGAACACGCCGCGCTCCACCTCCTTCCTGATCTCGGCATTGGCCTGCTTCAGGTTCTCGGCATTGGCGGTCAGCAGCTCGTTGGTGAGGTCGGTCGCGTTCTTCAGGGTCTTGGACGCCTGGTTGGAGCGATGGATGGTCACCGCCTGGGCCAGCTGCTGGCGCCAGAGCGGCACGGTGTTGGCCGTGGTCGAGTTGATCTTGTTCAGGAGGCTCTTGTCGTTTTCCTGCACCAGGCGGATCGAGGGCAGGCTCTGCATCGCCACCTGGCGGGTGAGCTTCAGGTCATGCACCCGGCGCTCCAGATCGTCCCTGGCCGCGCGCAGATCGCGCAGTTCCTGCGCCTTGAGCACGTCGCCCGTCGACTCGGCCTCTTTCTGCAGCTCGGGGATCATCTGCGCGTCGGCGCGCTTCAGCATCTCCTCGCCCGCCACGATGTAGTCGGCAAGCACGTGAAAATAGTCGAGATTGGCATCGTACAGCCGGTCGAGCGAGGCGATGTCGGTCATCAGCCGGTTGACGTGCTTGTCGAGCTCGTCCTCGATCCTTTCGATCTGGTCGCGCACCTCCTCGTAGCGCTGCAGGAACTTGGCGACCGGCTTGCCCCAGCCGAAGATCTTTTCGATCCAGGAGGGTTCGAGCCGCGGGTCGAGGCCTTCGACGTCGAAGCCGCGGAGCACGGTCACCATGTTGTTGAGCGCGTTGCCGGCAGGTCCGGTGTCCTTGTTCTTGACGCCTTCGAGCATGCTGTCGGAGATGGTGGTGAGCTGCTTTTGCGCCTTGGCGCCGAAGAAGATGATCGAGTTGGCATCGTCCATCTCCAGCTCGGCGATGCATTTCTCGATGCGCGCGCGCTTGTCCGGGCCGGCCTCTTCATAGGGCACCAGATCGCCCTTCAGGAGCTGCTCGGGCGCCATCGGCACAGGCGGCGGAGACGCGGTCGAGGTGGTGGTGGTGGTGGTTTCAGTCGCCATCGTCAAAGTTCCTCCCTTGGATGTCGTCCCCGCTGTCGTCGCACGACCCCCGGATCAATAGACGCCTTCCCGTTTCAGCCGCGTGGTCAGCACCTCCATCTGGATGTCGAGGTCGACCACGTCATCGTCGATCAGATGCTGATACTGCTCCTCGCAGACCTTTTCCATGTCGTCGAGCAAGGTCAGAAAACTGGCTTCGAGCTCCGCCGACTTGGCATCCCCCTGGGCGCGCGCGAACTTGTCCGTGACCTGCTGCGCGCCATCGAGATAGACATTCACGAATTTGCGCGCACGGCGGAAATCATTGGGATCCTCGCCGATGCGATCGAGAATGCGCTCGCCCCAGGCGGTGATGCTGCGGATGCGCTCGCGCAGCTTGTAGGAGCGGATCCTGCCGCCCGCCTCCTCGAGCTGCTCCAGCTTCCGATAGGCCTGCTCCAGGGCCTCGGCCACATCCTTGTCGCTGGAGAGCTTCAGGCGCCGATCGAAGCCGTAGGTGAGATAGAAGCCGAGCAGGGCGCCTGCGCCGAAACAGACGGCGATCGCGGGATTGTGGCCCGCACTCCAGGCGGTGAACGCCGTGCCGACCGCGGTCAGGACCCCGCCGACCGTCTTCAGCGGCAGCGAGGAGCTCATGGGTCGGCGCTTGGCCTGATACAGGCCTTTCCTGGTGATCCAGGCGCCGAGCAGCAGAATCCCGAGCGCGATCGCGTGCGCCAGAAAACCGCCGAGCATACCTTTGGCCAAAGCGGTGAGCATGGCCCAGAACAGCGGGATGGGGAGGAGAAACAGAAGCCAGCCGCCGATCCAGAAGGGGCGCCGCCGCGCAGGGCTCGAGCTCGTCATGGTTCAGTTCCAGAGCCCGGGAAACGGGAGCGTCAGCGCGCTGGTCCACATCGCCTGGCAGCTGGCGAGACCGACCGTCGAGACCAGCAGCACCACGCCCAGGATCTTCATCAGGACCGTCGACATCTCAGGCGGGCGTCTCGGTGCCGAATGCTGCGGGGTTCTCGTTGAAACGTCAGACTTTTTCTCAGATACGGACATCAGTCATCACATTGTGAGCTTTGCCTATAGTTGTCATCGCACCCCGGCGACAGCAAGTGTAAATCGTGCACCGAAGAGGGAATGCCCGTCAGGTCGGAGCGATCCATGCCGATGCCGGATCCCTCCTCCGGCGCTGCGGGTCAGCCAGGGTTCATCGAGGACGGGCCAGCATCGCCGACGATGATGACGCCTTGGAGGCAAGATGAGGTTTCGGTTGATGATGGTGCTGTTGATCCTGCTGACGCTTTTGATCGTCCCCCACCTGCTGATGGCGGCAAGGCTGCATGGCTACACCCATTGGAGCCAGGCGCGCTGGGACAGTGCCGGCATCATCGATGCCCGCCCCGCCGGGCAGGACGAGGCGGTGGTCCAGGTCTATGCGGCGCGCGCCTGGGGCTGGAAGGGCGTGTTCGCGGTGCACAGCTGGATCGTGCTGAAGCACGCCGGCAGCGGCGCCTATGACCGCTACGAGGTGGTGGGCTGGGGGGTGGGGCAGGGGGCGCCCGCCGTGCGGAAGAACCGTCACGCCGCCGCTGATGGCTACTGGGCCGGCAACCGGCCGGAGCTTCTGCTGGATCGGCGCGGGCCGGAGGTGGAGGTGCTGGTGCGTCAGGTCGAGCAGGCCATCGCCGACTATCCCTATCCGGCGAGCTACATCACCTGGCCCGGTCCCAATTCCAACACCTTCATCGCCCATATCGGCAGGAAGGTGCCGGCCCTCGGCCTCGAGCTGCCGCCGACCGCGGTGGGCAAGGACTTTTTGGACAAGGGGGCTTTTGCCGCCTCGACGCCGTCCGGCAGCGGCTACCAGCTCTCGATGTTCGGCGTGCTCGGCCTGTCGCTCAGCCTGGAGGAGGGCATCGAGCTGCACCTTCTCGGCCTGACGCTCGGCCTCGACCCGCTCGATCTCGCGGTCAAGCTGCCGGGGCTCGGCCGTCTGAGCCTGCGCTAGGCGGCGCTCAAGAAAAAGAAAGCCCCGGCTTGGGAAAGCCGGGGTCAATTACCAGGGAGATTCGGGCGGAGCCGGCTCGCGGATCGCGGGCGGCTCCAAAGGGAGGCATGATGGGTTATAGACCAAGGCCATCACGGCTTATGTGAGCGACATCACAGTCCCTGAGATTTTTCGAAATTTTTGCGCATCGTCGGTGCGCCAGCGGGATTCACCAGGTTTTCCGGTAAATCAGTACGCATTTCCGGGCGATCGGCCATAGCGGTCGGTGGTTAGCCGATGTTATGCTTGCTCAAGTTTGAACAAAATAATCCAGAAAAGCCGGAGGAAACCATTGTGCCGACAGGTGGTCTTCGCCTCGCTTTGATCGGCGGCCTGCTGATGGCGTCGCTCCTGGGCTGCGCCGCGACGCCGACATCGCCGCTGACGCCGCTGCACCGCTCGACCGTGCTGATCGAGCATGAAAAGGGCCATGGCTCCGGCCTGATCGTCGGGAAGGACCGGGTTCTGACGGCGTTCCATGTGGTTCAGGGCGAGGCGCTGGACGTGCGCTTCTTCAGCGGTCAGGCGAAAGCCGGGCATGTGATCTGGAGCGATTCCGATCGCGATCTGGCGCTGGTCGACGTCGACGTCCCCGAGGGCCATCCGGTGGCGCATCTGTCCTGCGACAAGCCGGCGCCCGGTCAGCATGTCATCGCCGTCGGCCACCCGATCCAGTCGCAATGGGTGATGATGGGCGGCTACCTGCCCCCCGGCGGGCTGGTGGCCGGGCGCTACGTGTCCCTCGGCTTTCCGGTCGGGCTCGGCACCTCGGGCGGGCCGGTGTTCGACGAGCAGGGCGAGGTGGTCGGCATCACCCTCGCCATCCTGGCCGAGCGCACGTCGACCGCAGCCGCGTTCGACGAGTTCAAGGACACCGGCATCGGCCTGATGCTGCCCTCAAGTGATTTCTGCAAGACGATCGGGGTCGCGCAATAGGCGCTGATGCCCCCGGTCTGCCTGGCGTCTTTGGGCGGCATCGTCATCGGAGGCGGATGATGGCGGAGGCAGTTGAAGGCGGGGGCGGCCGTTCGGGAGACCTGGCTTGACCGGCACCGACCCTGGGATCATGCGCCTGCAGCCGGCGGCCGACCGCCTGCGCCATGCCTTTCTCGGCTGGCAGTGCCGCCTTCGCCAGCTTGCGGTGCGCGACGGCGACGCGCGGCCGACATCGGGCATGCGGCCCGCCCTCACCGTCGCGGGGCAGGATGCCGGTGCGATCAACGTGGTGATCGTGCTGCGCGAACCTGAGGACGTCACGCGCGAATTTCGCCATATCGTCAAACGCACCCACGACCCGCGCGAGCGCTACGAGGCGGCTCTGCGCCTGCTGCAGTCCGCCTATTATCAGGATCCGGCCGCCTTCGACGACCGCCCGACCGCGCTGTTCGGCGTCGATGCCGAGCTGCCGCGGCAGATGGCGGGGCGGGAGGACGGCGTGCTCACCTTCGAGCAGTTCAGCCAGCGCTACCGGCTCCCCTGCGCTGCGGAGCTGCTCGACCCCGACGATCCCGCCTTCCAGGCGACCTACTGGCACAACGCTCTGTTCAACCCGAGCCTGCCGGCACGCGTCCAGGTGCTGCGCTTCCTGCCGGACTGGCGGCAGGTCGAGGCGGTGCCGTCGCCGGTCTAGCGCTGCCGCCTCGGGCGGCGTTTCAGCGCGTCGGGCTGTTGCGGTCGATTTCCACCAGATCGAGGTCGCGCAGGGCCAGCGCGATGCGGCGGGTGCCGCTCGGGCAGCAGGAGGCGTCGCCGGGCTCGAAGGCGCGCATGCTGAGATGGACGACGCCGCGATCGATGCCCTCGATCCGGGCGTCCATGGTGCCGCTGCCCGTGCCGCCGACCGGGCGGGTGGCGGTCAGCTGGTAGGCGGAGCCGTCGAACATGTAGACCGCCAGAAACTGCCGGTAGGCGGGCTGTGCCGACCGGTAGGTGAAGACCACCAGCGCATCGTCGATCGCATCGTCGTTGAGATCGCCATAGGCGCCGATCTCGGCTTCGAGCTGGCCGTCGAGCGTGGTGTCGAGCTCGCCCAGATCCTCCCGGACGAGGGCGGCGAGGGGAGCGGGCGGCGCCGGCAGGTCGGGGTTGTCGAGAAGGCGGGCCGGCCGGTCGGGGACCTCGGCTGCCGCGGCATCGGCATTGGCATCGGCTTCGGCCGGCAGGACGGCATGCGGGGCTTCGGCCGTCGGCGACGCCGCGGGCGGCGTGACGACGGGCTCGCCGCCGGTCACGCCGTCGACCGGTTTTTCCGCCGTGGTGGCGAGGATCGTGCGGCGTTCGCTGGCGGCCGCGACCTCGTCGCTGCAGGTCCAGCCCTCCTCGCTCAGCCGGTCGGTCACCTCGCGGGCCCGGGCGGCGCAGGCGGCCTCGCTCGCGAGGTTCTGCCACGAAACGATGCCGAGCGTGTCGCTTTCGGTCTCCGGGCGATAGATGACCTTGCAGGGCAGCGCGCCGGCAGCGTTGGCGAAGCGAATCTCGATGAGGCGTACGTCGGTGCCTTTGGAGCAGCGCTGATCGGCAAGCGCCTGATGGCCGATGGCCGACAGCAGGATGGCGGCTGCGAGCGATGCGGGAGCCGCCGCCAGCCGCCGCGCTTGTCCTTGCCGGGTCCTGCCGCGTCGCTCGATCATCGTCCCGAAGGGCCGAAGCGCCGTCGCGCATCGAGGGGAAAGTAGCCGGACGACGGCCGTTGGCGGGCGCGGGACATTATTGAGTCTCGACCAGCTGACCATCCTTGAGAATCATGGCTGCCCGCCGATTCTCGCTCTGCGAGGCATCGTTCAGCACAAGTCTGAGCTGGATCAAACCGTCCACGATGTCCTCGACCTCGACCTGGCGCACGGCGAGGTCCGTGCCGCCCACGGGCTTGGTGGCGGCCAGATGGTAGTCCTCGCCGTTGAACAGATAGGCGGCGACGAACTGGGTGAAGTCGGCGGTGCTGGATTCGTAGTTGAAGAAGACCACGGCGTCGTCGACACCGTCATTGTTGAGGTCGCCGAAATCGCCGATCTGCGCTTGAAAGTCGCCGTCGACCGTCTCGTTGAGGCTGGCGAGATTGGACTGGATGACCGTCTGCAGGCGATCGATCTTGGGGGGCTGGCCGGTCGCCGTGCCGGTGGCGGTCGCGGGTGCGACCGCGGCCGTCTGCAGGTTGCCGGCCGCAGGCGCCGGCTGCAGAACCGCGCCGGGAGAGGCCGTGCCCAGCGAGGCTGTCCCCTGGGATGTCGGCGGCACGCCGAGCGCAGGCGTGCCGGTCGCTACGGACGCCGCAGGCTGCTGGGGGGGCGCGGCCGAGGGCTCGATGCGGCCGACTGCCGCCGCGTCGAAGGCCTGTGTCGGCGACGGGGCCGGCGCCGCAGCGGCACCGGTCGGCTGGCCTTCGCTCGTGCAGTTCCAGCCGGCGCTCGCCAGCGTGCCCACGAGGCCTGCCGCCTTGCCGTCGCAGAAAGCGGCGTCGCTGCGCGCATTCCAGAGGACGCGGCGCACCCCCGGCGCTTCGGTGTCCTTCCAGTAGACGACCTCGCAGGGCAGGCCGGTGCTGAGATCGCCAGCCTCGACGATCACGCGCCGCACGAGACTTCCGCTGGTGCAGGTCGACTGGCTTCTTTCCGCTGCTTCTGCCGCCGCGGCGCCGAATGAAATCGCCAGCACAATGACTGGCAAGTAGCGATCGTATCCGGGCATCTGCCGATTGCTCCGCTCATGACCTGGCATACCGCCGCCGAGATCGGCGCCCGATCCCGTGGTCGGTCGTCGGATGAGCGGGGAAAATGGCACATCCGGCTTTCTTGGGCAACTCCCGACGACGACCGCAAGAATCGGGCATGAACCGGTGCGGACGGGCTGTCGGAAGGCGGGCGGAGGGGGCCGGAAAGCGCATGGTCGGGGTGAGAAGGGTACGGTGGCGGGACCCCGATGGCACGGCCTGGCGTCGGACGCGTGCTGCCATGCCATCCTGGGCGGCCGGTGGTTCTAGAGCGGATCCCGACCGGAGGCGATCAGGATGCACGCTCTATCTCTTTGTCTTCGCCGCATGGGCTCGTCGATCAGGTGAATGCCGGTGATCGTCAAGCTCTAGCTGGCGTCCTGATGCGACGCCCGCAGCAGGCCGTTCAGATCCTCGTGAACGCGCTCGATCAGCCAGAGCAGGCGCGCCTCGCCATGGTCGTAGAAGACGTCGGAAGGATCGGTGACGAAGATCTCGCGAAAACGGGTCATGACCAGGTCCATGACGGTGGCGACTTCTTCGAAGGACTGCGAGCGCGTCTTGACCAGCATGTTTTCGAGTTCCTCGATCTGCTGGTCGATGGCGTTCAATTCCTTGTCGATATCGTCGAGACCGCTCTCGGCCTCGACCGAGGACAGATCATCGACCAGGCCGCGGACCTCGTTGCTGGTCATGCCGATCAGTTTCAGCGGCTCGACGGCCCAGTCGGGGAGCTGCGTGCGCAAATGCTCCTGCCGGGAGACGAGGTTCTGACGGCGCGCCTGCAAGTCATGGATACGCTTGGTCAGAACCATGGCATTGGTGATGATGCGGACATTGTCTTGGGCGATGATGGGGTGCGTCTTACGCTCGGCGATGTTCACGATTAGTCCTCCCGGCTCAAGTCGAAGAAAGGTTGAAACAAGCAACGGCTATCGGTCGTTTTCATTGCGGGTCACGGCTCCGGTGCCGATTTGGCTAAGATCAGCACTGCATTTAAGCTAATCTTTTGTGCAACCATAGCGATAACATGACCTGCAGCGATGTCTCTTAATCATTCCTGTGAAGAACACTTGTCAAGCACCTTTTTTTCTACGATTTTATTTAACACTGCTTTATTAAAAGTTCCAAAAAATTTGATATAAATTGGCTCGCACAGGCCAAAATGGATTTCTCAGGAATGAGAATGAGTTAACTGTGAAATCCTCCCATCACCTGCAGCCGCACAATCGCGGAAAAGGTGATTGGGACTTGAAACCACATCGTTTTACGAGATTTAAGTGGGGTTGGTGTGCGACGGGAGATGATCGCCTCATAGGCGAGGGGTCTCGGGTCCACTCCCTGCTGGACGGTTGCACGGCCGGTGCTTATGGTTTCTGGAGCAGGTCGAAACGTTGCGCCTCCGTCTACAGGCGGTCGTCGATCGGGGCTGAGACAAGGGGTGTAGCGTGGCGCCAAGAGATGAACGTGGAGACGGCCCCGGAGGCCTGGCCGAGCCCGAGAGAACGTTCACCATCGCCGAGCCGCCAAGCTCGCCAAGCCTGTTGTCCCGGCTCAGAAATTATTTCCTGACGGGCGTCATCGTCACCGCTCCCTTCGCCATCACCATCTTCCTGGTCTGGCAGTTCATCACCTTTCTCGATTCCTATGTCGGCGGCCTGGTTCCCGCCCATTACATCCGTGACTATCTGCCCTTCGGCGTGCCCGGGATCGGCCTGATCGTGATGCTCGCCGTGCTCACGCTGATCGGCTTCATCACCGCGGGCTTTGCCGGCCGCGCCTTGGTGCGCCTCGGCGAGCGCTTCCTGTCGCGCATGCCGGTCGTGCGCAGCGTCTACGGCACGCTGAAGCAGATCTTCGAAACGGTCCTGAACCAGTCCTCGCGCTCCTTTCGCGAGGTGGTGCTGGTGGAATATCCCAGGCGCGGCATCGGCGCGATCGGCTTCGTGACCGGCCCGACCCAGGGCGAGATCCAGGAGCGCACGGACGGTGACCTGATCAACGTCTTCCTGCCGACGACCCCGAACCCGACGTCGGGTTTTCTCCTGTTCGTGCCGAGAAAGGACCTGATCCATCTGGACATGACGGTGGAGGAGGGGATCAAGCTGGTGATTTCCGGCGGCATCGTCGCACCGAAGAACCCGCTCGACGACGCCGAGCCGGACTCGCTGCGCAAGGCCCCGGCCAAGGCAAGGCTGCGCCCGGAACCGGAGGGCGCTCCGATCACCCGGACGTCGGCCACGACCGGCTGACCCTGCCGCGCGGGATCACCGGTTTCAGCCGGAGCGCAGACAGGCTTCGGCGCGCGCTTCGTCATACCAGCGGAGGAGGAGGCGCATCGCCCGGCCGCGCGGGCTCTCCAGCTCGGGATCGCGCGCCAGCATCAGCTTCACGTCGTCGCGCGCGGCGCCGAGCAGATTGGCGTGCACGGCGAGATCGGCGAGGCGGAAGGTGGGCGCGCCGCTCTGGCGCGTGCCCAGGACCTCGCCCGGGCCGCGCAGGCGGAGATCCTCCTCGGCGAGAAAGAAACCGTCCTCGCTCTGGCGCATGGCGTCGAGCCGCTGGCGCGCGAGCCCTCCGAGCGGATCGGCGTAGAGGAGAAGGCAGCTCGACGGTTTGTCGCCGCGCCCGACGCGCCCTCTGAGCTGGTGCAGCTGGGCGAGGCCGAAGCGCTCGGCATGCTCGATCACGATGACCGTGGCGTCGGGCACGTCGACCCCGACCTCGATCACCGTGGTCGCCACCAGCAGCCGCGTGCGCCCGGTGCTGAAGGCCTGCATGGCCGCGTCTTTGTCGGCATGGGCCATCTGGCCGTGCACCAGGCCGACGGCGTCACCGAAATGCTCTCTCAGGTCGGAAAAACGTTCCTCGGCGGCGGTCAGCGGCAGCTCGTCGGAGGGGCTGACCAGCGGGCAGATCCAGTAGATCTGGTCACCCTGGCGGAGGGCGCGGCCGATCGCGTCGATGACCTGGCCAAGCTTGCTCTTCGGGGCGGCGCGCGTGCGGATCGGCTTGCGCCCGAGCGGCTTTTCCCGAAGTTCGGAAAGGGCGATGTCGCCGTAGAAGGACAGCACCAGCGTGCGCGGGATCGGGGTCGCGGTCATCACCAGGACGTCGGCATCGGGGCTCTTGTCGGCGAGCGCGATGCGCTGATCGACGCCGAAGCGGTGCTGCTCGTCGATCACCGCAAGCCCGAGATCCGCGAAAGCGACGTCGTCCTGGAACAGCGCATGGGTGCCGACCACCGCCTGGACGTCTCCCGATTTCAGCCGCTCGAGAAGATCACGGCGGGCGGCCCCCGCCTCGCGTCCGGTGAGCAGCGCCAAGGTCACGCCGGTGGGGCGGAGGAGCGCATCGAGGGCGTTCGCATGCTGGCGCACCAGGACGTCGGTCGGCGCCATCAGGGCGGCCTGCGCGCCCGCCTCGATCGCCTGCAGCATGGCGAGCGCCGCGACCACGGTCTTGCCGCTGCCGACATCGCCCTGCAGGAGGCGCAGCATTTTTTTCGGAGCCGCCAGATCCTCGCCGATCTCGGCGACCGCCTGCTCCTGGGCCGATGTCAGGGTGAAGGGAAGCGCCTCGATCAGGGGGCGGCGAAAGCGACCATCGCCGGGCCTGGGAGCTCCGCTGCCGTCCTGGCCGCGATGGCGGGTGAGGGCAAGCGCGAGCTGGGTCGCGAGCAGCTCGTCATAGGCGAGGCGGGCGCGCGCCTTGGATGCGGGCGCGATGTCGTCCGCCTGCTCTGGGACATGGATGCAGCGAAGCGCCTCGGCCAGACTCGGCCAGCCCTGACGCTGCAGCCAGGCCGGATCCTGCCATTCGGGCAGCGCCCCGGCCGCGTCCAGATCGTCGAGGGCGGTGCGGATGCGGCTCTGCAGCACGCGCTGGGTCAGCCCCTGGGTGGAGGGGTAGACCGGACGCAGCCAGCGTTCGCCCGGGGTCGTGGCGGGTGCTGCGATCAGGTCCGGATGCACGATCTGCCAGGCCTGGTTCCTGCCCTTGCCATAGCGTCCGAGCTTGCCGCTCACGATCTTTTGCGCGCCGATCGGCAGCTGGTCCTGCAGATAGTTGCGCCGGCCCTGGAAGAACACCAGCTGCAGCGGCTCGTCGCCGAGCAGGCAGTCGATCCGGTAGGGCTGGCGGCGCTGATAGGGCGGGTGGTGGGCGATGACGGTGATGTCGAGGGTGGCGCGCTCGCCCTCGACCAGCGCCGTGCCGTCCTCCTTCAGCTCGTGATCGATCAGCCCGTGGGGCAGATGCAGCAGCAGATCGAGGCGCCTGGCCGCGCTCGCATCTTTCGCGCCGAGCAGGCGGGCGAGGGTCTCCGCGATGCGCGGGCCGACGCCTTTGATCGTGGTGATCGGGCTGAACAGCGGGTGCGGGGCTGCCGCTTCGGCGGAACTTTCCGGCGGCCGGACCTTTCCGCCCTTTGAAACCTGCCCATCTTTCGCTACATCCATGGTGCCGGCTTTGGTTCTCTGCCTGGGTGCGGACACGTTCGATCGAAGCCTTGTCGAGGACCTGACGATGACGGAACCGATCACCACGCGCCGAAAGCGCCTGGTTCACCGAAGCCGTTACCGGGGCTGCCGCGAAGCCGATCTGATCTTCGGGCGATTCGCCGACGCTCATGTCAACGGCCTGGACCGGGAAGCCCTCGACCGTTACGAGGCGCTGATCGAGGAGAGCGATCAGGACCTCCTGGCCTGGCTGACCGGTCGGGAGCCCGTGCCCGAGCGTCACGACAACGACATATTCGATCTCGTGAAGCGCTTCAACGTGAACCGGGGCGGTTCGGCCTGAACTTGCCTGAGCGTGGGACCGACGTCCGAGCGATGCCTGCCGTTTCTGATTTGCCAATCCGGCCTGACCAACCATCAGCCGCCTGCCGAGAAAGAAGACCGTGGCCGAACCTGCTCTGAACCTCGACCAGCCGTTCACCGACACCCCCGCTTCCACCGACCCAAGTCAAGCCGGTGGCGCCGCCACCGCTGCCACCTTGGTGGCGGGGGCGGTGGATGGGCTTGATGCGCTCTATCTGGCGGAGCTGGCGAAGAAAACCCATGGTCAGGGCCTGACCCTGCATGTGGCGAGGGATGCACCGCGCGCGACCCAGGTTGCCGACCGCATCGCGTTCTATGCGCCCGAGCTCGACGTCGCCGTGCTGCCGGCCTGGGACTGCCTGCCTTATGACCGTGTGTCGCCGAACAGCGACGTCATGGCGAGACGCCTCGAGGTGCTGGCGCGGCTCTTGGGGCAGGGGGCCAGGCGGCCGGATCTGCTGATCGTCACGGTCAACGCCTTCCTGCAGAAGCTGCCGACCGCCGAGGTCATTCGCTCGGGCCTGTTCACCGCCAAAGCCGGCGAGCGCATCGACCGCGATCAGCTGCTCACCTGCCTCGCGCGCAACGGCTATCGGCGCTCGGGCACGGTGGTCGAGCCCGGGGACTACGCGGTCCGCGGCGGGATCATCGACATTTTTCCGACCGGCGCCGAGCAGCCGCTTCGCCTCGATCTGTTCGGCGACGAGCTGGAAGCGATCCGGGGCTTCGATCCGCTCACCCAGCGCTCGCTTGGCAAGGTGGACAAAATCGAGCTCCTGCCGATGAGCGAGGTGCTGCTGGACGAGGCCTCGATCGAGCGGTTTCGCGTCGGCTACATGCAGCATTTCGGCGCAGCCACCGCCGATCCGCTGTTCGAATCGATCGTCGAGGGCCGACCCTTCCCGGGCATGGAGCACTGGCTGCCGCTGTTTCACGACACCCTGGTGCCGATCACCGACTATGTGGCCGAGCACACCCCGATCAGCTTCGATCCGCTGGCGCGGGACGCGATCGAGGCCAGGCTCGGGACCGTCGGCGAGCATTACGAGAGCCGGCGCGAGCCGCCGGCGGCCGCGCGTGCCATGGGCGCCGCACCCTATCGGCCGCTGCCGCCCGACAGCCTCTATCTGAGCGAGCAGCGCTGGCAGCGCCTGCTGGATCAGCGCGAGGTGATCGATCTGTCGACCTTCGCTGCGCCGCCGAGCGCGCCGGAGGGCACGGAGCTGATCGATCTCGGCGGACGCGCGGCCTACGACTTCACGGTCGAGCGTGGCAAGCAGGATCAGAACCTGTTCGACGCCGTGGTCGCCCATATCAAGGAGGCGGACCGGAAGGAGATCCAGGTGCTGATCGCCGCGGCGAGCGAGGGCTCGCTGGAGCGCCTTCGCCTGGTGCTGGCGGATCACGGCCTCGACAATGTCGCGCGCGTGAAGTGCTGGAACGAGCTTGCGCGCCTGGAGCGGCCGGCGCTGGGCGTGCTGCCGCTGGATCACGGCTTCACCACGGCGGACTACGTCGTGCTCTCCGAGACCGATATCTTCGGCGACCGCATGTCCCGGCCGGTCAAGAAGAAACGGCGCTCGGATCAGTTCATTCCGGAGGTGGCGTCGCTCGCCGAAGGCGACGTCGTCGTGCACAACGACCACGGTATCGGCCGCTTCGACGGGCTGGTGACGCTGGAGCTCGGCGGCGCCCCCCATGACTGTCTGAAGCTCACCTATCACGGCAATGACCGGCTGTTCGTGCCGGTCGAGAACCTGGACGTGCTGTCGCGCTACGGCTCCGGCGATGGCGCTGTGCAGCTCGACAAGCTCGGTGGCCTCGGCTGGCAGCAGCGCAAGGCCAAGGTCAAGAAGCGCATTCAGGAGATCGCCGGCGAGTTGATCGAGCTTGCGGCGAAGCGCGCGACCAGGAAGGGCGAGGCGATCGACGCGCCGGTCGGTCTGTACGATGAATTCGCGGCGCGCTTCGCCTTCGAGGAGACGGAGGATCAGGACCGCGCGATCGACCAGGTGCTGGACGATCTGGCGTCAGGCCAGCCGATGGATCGCCTGGTGTGCGGCGATGTCGGCTTCGGCAAGACCGAGGTGGCGCTGCGCGCCGCTTTCGTGGTCGCCATGGCTGGCAAGCAGGTGGCGATCCTCGCGCCGACCACGCTGCTTGCGCGCCAACACTATCAGGTGCTGCGCCAGCGCTTTGCCGGCCTGCCGGTGAGGATCGCCCAGCTCTCGCGCTTCGTGACGGCGAGGGAGGCCAGCCAGGTCAAGGCGGATCTGGCAGAGGGCAAGGTCGACATCGTGGTCGGCACCCACGCGCTGCTGGCGCCCAAGGTCGCGTTCAAGCAACTCGGTCTGGTGGTGATCGACGAGGAGCAGCATTTCGGCGTGGTGCACAAGGAGCGCCTGAAGAAGCTGCGCGCCGAGGTGCATGTGCTCACCATGACCGCGACGCCGATCCCGCGGACGCTGCAGATGGCGCTGGGCGGCCTGAAGGAGCTGAGCCTCATCGCGACGCCGCCGGTGGATCGCCTGGCGGTGCGCGCCTTCGTCATGCCGGCCGATCCGGTGGTGATCAGGGAGGCGATCCTGCGTGAGCACTATCGCGGCGGCCAGAGCTTCTATGTCTGCCCCAGGATCGAGGATCAGGGGAAGCTCGCCGAGCAGCTCCACAGCCTGGTGCCGGAGATCAAGGTCGGCGTCGCCAATGGACGCATGCCGGCCAAGCAGCTCGAAGAGGTGATGGCGGCGTTCTACGACCACAAGATCGATCTGCTGCTGTCCACCAACATCATCGAATCGGGCCTCGACATCCCGAGCGCCAACACCCTGATCGTGCATCGCGCCGATCTTTTTGGCTTATCGCAGCTCTACCAGCTGCGCGGGCGCGTCGGCCGGGGCAAGGTCAGGGGCTATGCCTATTTCACGCTCCCGCCCAAGCGCATCCTGCGCGAGGTCGCCGAACGTCGGCTGTCGGTCATCCAGAGCCTGGATCAATTGGGTGCAGGCTTCCAGCTAGCCTCCCACGATCTCGACATCCGCGGCGCCGGCAATCTGCTTGGCGACGAGCAGTCCGGGCACATCAAGGAGGTCGGCTTCGAGCTCTACAACCACCTGCTGGAAGAGGCGGTGCAGCTCGCCAGACAGGAAGGTGAAGGCGGCGAGGCCTCCTCGCCGGCGGACTGGACGCCGCAGATCACCATGGATGCCGCGGCGCTGATTCCCTCCGATTATGTCGAGGATCTGGACCTGCGCATGAGCCTCTATCGCCGGCTCGCCTCCCTGGAAACGGCCGCCGATGTGGAGGCGTTCGCGGCCGAACTGATCGACCGCTTCGGCCCGGTGCCGGCCGAGACCGAACAGCTGCTGAAGCTGATCGGCATCAAACAGCTCTGCCGCAGGGCCGGCGTCGCCAAGGTGGATGCGGGACCGAAGGGCATGGTGATCGCCTTCCACGACAACAGCTTCGCCCGGCCCGAGCGGCTGGTCGGCTGGATCGCGGAGAACAGCGGCCGGGTGCGCCTGCGGCCCGATCATCATATCGTGGTCGCCGATGCCACGGCCTCGTCCGACGAGCGTCTGAAGCAGGTGCGCGGCTTGATCGACGAGCTGGCGCGGTTGGCGGCCTGACCCGGGGGCTGCCCGCCTCGGAGGCCGAAGCGAACATCCTGGTCAAAGCGGGTGGGCCAACAGAGGTGAGATCGGGGCTGTCTGACCATGTGGATCGGCGTTCACGCCATGTCGATCACGGAAGAAAGCCATTTCGCACGGTTGTATCCGCACAGTCATCTCGTCAGACGGAACGTTTTTAACCACGCCTTAACCTTCCCGCGGTAGTCTGTCTTACGGTCCATGCGATCCTGGAAGTCCGGGCCGAGCCAGAAAAGCCCAGCGGATGGCACGGACTCACAGGGTCGCATGGACCATGAAGTCTCCCATGTTGACACGGATAGGTAAAAAAGCCGTAAACAATCTGTGCATCGATAGTCCAAACCCTCGGCCACCATGTTCGAGCCTTACGTCTGCGTGGTGCTTCAGCGCCATGGATCGAAATCCGCCACGATGCGGCTCGTTCATCGATCGCTGTCATGCCTTTTGCGGCCGGCTTTACGATGTCTTAACCCCGTTGCTCCACCATGACGATCTGGTCCATGCGATCCTGGGACTCCGTCCGCCCGCCAAAATCGGGTGGGGCTCGAGGCTCGGATTCCCAGGATCGCATGGACCAGGGGGCCATGATCGCAAGACAAGATGAAGAAACGGTAAAGAGCTCGTCGCTTGCGACTGCATCATTATCGGTCCGGCAAATTGAAGATATCTTCGCCTTCACCCCGAAATGGCGTTCGATCGAATGTGATCGGAGGGCCTGTTCTCTTTGTGTGTTCTTGCCGCATGTCTTTATCGATGAGGTAAGCCCATCCGTTCGAAGAACTTCGTCGTCGGAGCCTGATCGGAAAAGCGGGGAGTGGCTCGAAGGCAGCGGGGGCCGGGTTGGTAGGTGCCGGTCATGTCTTGCTTCAAGTCAACGCACTGCCCGCGGCAGTCGATCACAATGTGGACCGGGTGGGCGACGGCGGCGCGGGGTTGTGCTAGATCTCTGTCTGACTGGGAGGTATGACCGTTGAGAACACTTCTTTATACCCACCCTTCGTCCCTGGAGCACGACACCGGGCCCGGCCATCCGGAGCAGCAGGCGCGGGCCAAGGTCATCTATGGCGCGATCGAGCGCGAGGAGCAGAAGGGCAACCTGCTGGACGTCATCCGCCGGGATGCGCCCGAGGCGACGCGCGCGCAGCTCGAGCGCGTGCACGATGCGCGCTTCGTCGAGGCGATCCTGAACGCGGTGCCCGCTGACGGCTATGTGCGCATCGATGCCGACACGGTGATGTCGCCGGCCTCGGGCGAGGCGGCGCTTTGCCAGGCGGGCGCCGTGTGCGCGGCGGTCGATGCGCTGATCAATGATGAGGCGGAGAACGCCATGTGTGCGCTTCGGCCGCCCGGTCACCATGCCGAGCCGGACCGCGCCATGGGGTTTTGCCTGTTCAATGGCGTGGCCGTAGGGGCGATGCAGGCGATCGAGGCGCATGGGCTGAGCCGGGTCTCGATCTTCGATTTCGACGTGCATCACGGCAATGGCACCCAGGCGGCGTTCGAGCGGGATGGACGGGTGCAGTATCTCTCGACCCATCAGTGGCCGCTCTATCCGGGCACCGGGGCGAAGGAGGAAACGGGCGTCGGCAATATCGTCAACCGGCCGCTGCCGGCGGGCACCGGCTCCCGGGTGTGGCGCGAGGTGGTCGTGGACGACATTCTGCCCGCCATGGACGCGTTCCGGCCGGAGCTGGTGATGATCTCGGCGGGCTTCGATGCGCATCGCGCGGATCCGCTCGCCGCGCTCGAGCTGGTCGAGGACGACTTCGCCTGGGTGACCGGCGAGCTGATGGCGCTCGCCAGGCGCCATGCGAAGGGCCGTGTGGTCTCCGTGCTCGAAGGCGGCTATGATCTCGCCGCCTTGACCGGCAGTTTTCTGGCTCACCTGCAAGCATTGAGGATATCGTGACCGATAGAGCAGCCAAGACCGACGCGGCGATTACCGCCATGACCTTCGAGCAGGCGCTGGGCGAGCTCGAGCAGATCGTCCAGGATCTGGAGCGCGGCCAGCTCGATCTCGATGCCGCGATCAAGGCCTATGAGCGCGGCACCCAGCTGCGCGCCCATTGCGACGGCAAGCTGAAGGAGGCGCAGCTCCGGGTCGACAAGATCACCATCGGCCAGGACGGCAAGGTCGGGACCGAGCCTGCAGCGCTGGCCTGAGCCGATGGCCGATTTCCGGCGCGATCTCCAGACCCATGCCGACGCGGTCGAGGCGCTGCTGCTCGACCTCCTGCCCGCGGCGAGCGGGCCTCAGGCGCGGCTCCACAAGGCCATGCGCTACGCCACCCTCGACGGTGGCAAGCGTCTGCGCCCGTTTCTCGTGGCATCAGGTGCCCGGATGTTCAACGTACCCGAGGGGCGCTCTCTGCGTGTCGGCGTGGCGATCGAGCTGATCCATTGCTATTCGCTGGTGCATGACGATCTGCCGGCGATGGACGATGCGCCGATGCGTCGCGGCCGCCCGTCCTGCCATGCCGCGTTCGACGAGGCGACCGCGGTGCTGGCCGGCGATGCGCTGCAGAGCCTGGCCTTCGAGGTCCTGGCTGACAAGGCGACCCATCCCGATGCCGCCCTGCGGCTCGAGCTGGTGCGCATGCTCGCTCACGCCGCCGGTGCGGCCGGCATGTGCGGCGGCCAGATGATCGATCTGGAGGCGGAAACGAGGCGCTTCGGTTTCGACGAGACCGTCCATCTGCAGCGCCTCAAGACCGGGGCCCTCTTTCGCTTTGCGAGCGAGTGCGGGGCGGTCCTGGCGGGGGCTTCCTCCCCGGAACGTGCGGCGCTTGCCGCCTATGCCGACGATTTGGGGCTTGCATTTCAAATCAAAGATGATCTCCTTGACGTTCAGGGCGACCCGGCGCTGGCCGGCAAGGCGCTCGGGCAGGATGCAGAAGCCGGCAAGGCGACGCTGGTGGCGCTGCTCGGCGTGCGCGAGGCGGAACGACGGCTTTCGGATCTGCAGGCGAGCGCCCTGCATCATCTCGAGCGCTTCGGCCCCGCGGCCGGCCCGCTCCGCCAGCTGTTCGCCTTCACGATCGGCCGGTCGCATTAGGCGTTCGGCGATCGCGGCCTCAACCATAGCCCTTGGAAGCGATGGATGCCGATGATCGAAACACCCCTTCTCGACCAGGTCGGCACGCCCGCCGATCTCCGGCGCCTTCCGAGCGAGAGCCTCCGGCAGCTCGCCGACGAGCTCAGAGCCGAGACCATCGATGCGGTGTCCGTCACCGGCGGCCATCTCGGCGCCGGCCTCGGCGTGGTCGAGCTGACGGTCGCGCTGCACTACGTGTTCGAGACGCCCGACGACAGGATTCTCTGGGATGTCGGCCACCAGTGCTACCCCCACAAGATCCTGACCGGACGCCGCGACCGTATCCGCACGCTGCGTCAGCCGGGCGGCCTCTCCGGCTTCACCAAGCGCGCCGAGAGCGAGTATGACCCGTTCGGCGCCGCCCACAGCTCGACCTCGATCTCGGCCGGTCTGGGCATGGCCGCGGCGCGCGACCTCGCCGGCGACGATTTCGAGGTGATCGCGGTGATCGGCGACGGCGCGATGAGCGCCGGCATGGCTTACGAGGCCATGAACAATGCCGGTGACATGGGCAGGCGCCTGATCGTCATCCTGAACGACAACAACATGTCGATCGCCCCGCCGGTCGGCGCCATGTCCAACTATCTTTCCCGCGCGATCTCGTCGGAAGGCTACAGAAGCTTTCGCGATCTCGCCAAGCAGTTCGCCAACCACATGCCGCGGCCGCTGCGAACGGCGGCGGAGCGTGCGGAGGAATATGCCCGCGGCATGGTAACCGGCGGCACGCTGTTCGAGGAGCTGGGCTTCTACTATATCGGCCCGGTCGACGGGCATAATCTCGACCATCTGGTACCGGTCCTGAAGAACGTGCGCGATCACAAGGAGTCGGGCCCCGTTCTGATCCATGTGCGCACGCGCAAAGGGGCGGGCTATCCGCCGGCCGAGAAGGCCGCGGACAAGTATCACGGCGTGGTCAAGTTCGACACGGCGACCGGTGCGCAGTTCAAGAAGAAGGGCAATGCCCCCTCCTATACCTCCGTGTTCGCCAAGGGCCTGCTCGCCGAGGCCGCGCATGACGATCGGATCTGCGCGATCACCGCGGCCATGCCGTCGGGGACAGGCATCGATGCCTTCATCAAGGCGCATCCCGAGCGCGCCTTCGACGTCGGCATCGCCGAGCAGCATGGCGTGACCTTCGCCGCCGGGCTTGCCTGCGAGGGCTACAAGCCGTTTTGCGCGATCTACTCGACCTTCCTGCAGCGTGCCTACGACCAGGTGGTGCACGACGTCGCCATCCAGAGGCTGCCGGTGCGCTTCGTGCTCGATCGTGCCGGCCTGGTGGGCGCCGACGGTCCGACCCATGCCGGCGCCTTCGATGTCGCCTATCTCGGCTGCCTGCCGGGCTTCGTGATCATGGCGGCGGCCGACGAGGCCGAGCTGATGCATATGGTGGCCACCCAGGCGGTGATCGACGATCGCCCGTCGGCGCTGCGCTATCCGCGCGGCGATGGCGTCGGCGTCGATCTGCCCGAGCGCGGCACGCCGCTCGCGATCGGCAAGGGCCGGATGGTGCGCGAGATGAGTGGGCCCATAGCGCTGCTATCCTTCGGCGCGCGGCTCCAGGAATGTCTGAAGGCGGCGGACGAGCTCACCGCCTGCGGCCTGCCGACCACGGTCGCCGATGCGCGCTTCGCCAAGCCCCTGGACCAGGAGCTGATCCGCAGGCTCGCGGTCGAGCACGAGCTGCTGATCACCATCGAGGAAGGCTCGATCGGCGGCTTCGGCTCCCAGGTGCAGCAGTTCATGCTGGAGGCCGGCCTGCTCGACAGCGGCCGCCTGCGCCTGCGCTCGATGGTCCTCCCGGATGTGTTCATCGATCACGGCACGCCCGCCGGCATGTATGACGAGGCCGGCCTCAACGCCCGGCATATCGCAGCACTCGCCCGCGTCATCCTGAAGCCGAACGCCGAGGCCGCCGTCATGCCGGCCGCCCGCGCCTAGGTGCCGGGCCGGCACGGGCTTGACCTGGTGTCGGTCACCAAGGTGCGCGGCATGTTGTGGAGGGCGGTGTTTCAGGTGAATGGACAAAATGTCTCGGAGCGAGCCCTGACGGACTTCGCTAGATTGCCGGCAGATTGAAAGTCACGCCAGCGGCTTCCCGGACAGGACGACACGGCCCGCGTCATGGAGATCTATCTGCCCATCGCGGGCATTCCCGAGAACATGTTCGTCATCATCGGCCTGGGCGCCGGGGTCGGCCTCATCTCCGGGATGTTCGGCGTGGGCGGGGGCTTCCTGCTGACGCCGCTCCTGATGCAGCTCGGCATCCCGCCGACGGTCGCCGTGGCCTCGGCCGCCAATCAGGTGGTCGGTGCCAGCATCTCCGGCTGCCTCGCCCATTGGCGGCGCGGCAATGTCGACATCAAGATGGGCGTGATCCTCGTGGTCGCCGGCTTCATCGGGTCCTCGGTCGGCGTCCTGATCTTCCGCTGGCTGCAAAGCCTGGGGCAGGTCGATCTCGCCATTTCGCTTTGCTATGTCCTGCTCCTGGGCGCGCTCGGCGGTCTGATGCTGATCGACGGGCTGAAGATCATGCTGCAGCAGCGGCGCGCCAAGACCGGCAAGCTGCATCGCGGCGTGCATCGTCACACCTGGATGCATCATCTGCCCGGCAAGATGCGCTTTCGCCGCTCCGGCCTCTATATCAGCTCCGTGGTGCCGGCGGCTGTGGGGCTGCTGGTCGGCCTGCTCTCGGCGATCATGGGGGTGGGCGGCGGCTTCATTCTGGTGCCGGCGATGATCTATCTGATCGGCATGCCATCAGCGGTGGTGGTCGGCACCTCCCTGTTTCAGATCACCTTCGTCAGCGCCAACGTCACCTTCCTGCAGGCGGTCACCAACCAGACCGTCGACGTGGTGCTGGCGCTGCTGTTGCTGGTCGGCGGCACCATCGGCGCGCAGATCGGCACCCGCTTCGGAACCAGGCTGCGCACCGATCAGCTGCGCATCCTGCTGGCGCTGATGGTGCTGGCGATCGCCGTGAAGGTCCTGCTCGACCTTACCGTCGAGCCGGAGGATCTCTATTCCCTGGGCGCCGTCCGGCGATGAGAGTCACGGCTGGCGCGGGTTCGAGAAAACATGGCCAAGGTTAGGGCGGACCAGCTCCTGGTCGAGCGTGGCCTCGCTGAGACCCGGACCAGGGCGCAGGCGCTGATCATGGCGGGCGCGGTCTTTTCCGGCGAGACCAGGATCGACAAGCCCGGGCAGGCCCTCCAGGCGGATGCGGCGCTCGACCTGCGCGGCCAGCCTTTGCCCTATGTGTCCAGAGGCGGCTTGAAGCTGGTCCACGGCCTCGATCATTTCGGGCTCGATCCGGCCGGCATGACCGCCGTCGATGTCGGCGCCTCGACCGGCGGCTTCACCGACGTGCTGCTGCAGCGCGGCGCTGCCCATGTCTACGCGGTCGACGTCGGCCACGGCCAGCTCGACTGGAAGCTCAGGAACGATGCGCGCGTCACGGTGCTGGAGAAGACCAATGCGCGCTATCTGACGTCGGCGCAGATCCCGGAGCCGATCGATCTGGTGGTGTGCGACGCGAGCTTCATCTCGTTGAAGCTGGTGCTGCCGGCGAGCCTCGCTTTGGTGCGGCCGGAGGGTTTTTTGATCGCGCTGATCAAGCCGCAGTTCGAGGTCGGCAAGGGCGAGGTCGGCAAGGGCGGGGTGGTTCGGGACGAGGCGCTGCACGCCCGTGTGTGCGCGGAGATCGAGGCCTGGCTCGCCGATGAGCAGCGCTGGTCGGTCCTGGGCATCACGCCGAGCCCGATTCTCGGGCCCAAGGGCAATCGGGAATTTCTTATTCACGCGCGCCGTTTGTATGAAAAATCATTCACTTGACAGGATTTCGTGATCGCGTAAATCCAGGCGCGACTCGGTTCGCCGATCCGCACTAGCTGCCATCCGACCGTCGACCCGGTGCCTGCTGCTGCGGTGGCACGGCCGGGTTCCGACGATCAGGGCAGTCGGACGGCTCGACGAGAACAAGGAACAGGATGCGCATGGACACGCTTCTCGAGATAAGCGGCCTTTCCAAGACCTTTGGCGCGATCAAGGCCGTCGATGGCATCGACTTCAAGGTCGGCCGAGGCGAGGTGCTCGGTTTTCTCGGGCCGAATGGTGCCGGCAAGTCCACCACCATGCGCATGGTTGCGGGCTATCTGACGCCGAGCGCCGGCAGGATCGAGGTCTGCGGCTACGACGTCGCGACCCAGCCGATCGAGATCCGAAAGCGCCTCGGCTATCTGCCGGAAGGTGCGCCCGCTTACGGCGACATGACGCCTGCGAGCCTGCTCGGCTTCGTCGCCGATATCAGGAAGATCAGGGGCGACGAGAAGCAGCGGCGCATCGACCAGGTGACCGAGCGTCTGGAGCTTGGCGGTGTGCTCGCCCAGCCGATCGAGACTCTCTCCAAGGGCTTCAAGCGCCGGGTCGGCCTGGCCACGACGCTGCTGCACGATCCCGATGTCCTGATCCTGGACGAGCCCACCGACGGCCTCGATCCCAACCAGAAGCATCAGGTGCGCACGCTCCTGAGCGAGCTCGCCGCCCAGAAGGCGATCATCATCTCCACCCACATCCTGGAGGAGGTGGACGCGATCTGCTCGCGCGCCATCGTCATCGCCCGCGGCAAGATCGTCGCCGATGCCGATCCCGCCGAGCTGCTGGCCAGATCCAAGCTGCACAACGCGGTGGCGCTGCGCCTGCAGCGGCAGTATCTGGAGCCGGCGAAAGCGGCGCTCGAAGGTCTTGAAGGTGTCGCAGGCATCCGCCAGGTGGACGCGGGCGCCGAGCAGGTGCATCTGATCGTGCTGCCCAAAGACGGCGCGCAGATCATCGACCTCGTGCGCCACAAGATCGGCGAAGGCGGCATTGCGCTCGAAGAGCTCTTCCTGGAGCGCGGACGCCTCGACGACGTGTTCCGCGACCTGACCAAAGCGGCGTGAGGAAGGCCTGGCCATGCACAGCATTCTGACCATCACCAGGCGCGAGCTCGCCGGCTATTTCAGCTCGCCGCTCGCCTACGTGTTCATCGTCATCTTCCTCGCCCTTTGCGGCAGCATGACCTTCTATCTCGGCGGCTGGCTGGATCGCGGGCGCGCCGATCTCGACACCTTCTTCAACTGGCATCCCTGGCTTTACCTGTTCCTGGTGCCGGCGATCGGCATGCGCCTTTGGGCGGAGGAGCGGCGCACCGGCACGATCGAGTTCCTGACCACGCTGCCGGTCACCACCACGGAAGCTGTGGTCGGCAAGTTTCTGGCGGCCTGGCTGTTCATCGGCATCGCGCTTTTTCTGACCTTCCCGATGTGGCTGACCGTCAACTATCTCGGCAATCCCGACAATGGCGTGATCCTCGCGGGCTATATCGGCAGCTGGCTGCTCGCGGGCGGCATGCTCGCGATCTCGACCGCGATCTCGGCGCTCACCAAGAACCAGGTGATCGCCTTCGTGCTGTCGGCCGCGGTGTGCTTTCTGTTCCTGATGAGCGGCGTCGAGATCGTGCAGGCGATGTTCTCCGGCTGGGCCTCGCATGTGGTGGTCGACACGGTCTCGAATCTCAGCCTCCTGACCTCGTTCAACGCGATCGTTTCCGGCGTCATCGATGTCCGGCATCTGATCCTGTTCGTCTCGCTGATCGCGATCAGCCTGTTCATCAACGTCGCGATCGTCGACCTCAAGAAGGGGGCTTGAGCGGTGGGTTTCTTCTCGTCCATGGATCGCGGCCGTCTCACCTGGATCGGCATCGGCCTTGCGATCGTGCTGTTCTTCTCGCTGAACCTGCTCGCGAGAAACGTCTTCACCTCGACCCGGCTCGATCTGACCTCGGACGGGCTGTACACGCTCTCCGACGGCACCAAGGACTTGCTCGCCACGGTCGATGAGCCGATCGATCTGCGCTTCTATTACAGCGACAAGCTCGACGATGTCGGTGCCTATTTCTCCACCCATGCCGGCCGCGTGCGCGAGCTGCTCGCCGAATATCAGCGGCTTTCCGGGGGCAAGATCCGGATCGAGCGCCTCGATCCCGAGCCCTTCTCGAAGGAGGAGGATCTGGCGGTGGCCGAAGGCGTGCGCGGCCTGCCCATCTCCAACAGCGGCGATCTCGCCTATTTCGGCATCTCCGGGCGCAACACCACCGACGACACCGAGGTGGTCGCCTATCTGGCGCCGGAGCGCGCGGATTTTCTGGAATATGACCTGACCCGCATGATCTACGACCTCGGCCATCCGGAAAAGCCCGTGGTCGGCGTGCTCGGCGATCTGCCGCTGATGGGCTCGCAGTTCAACCAGGGTCAGCCCTGGCTGGTGCTGGAGACGATGTTCCAGTTCTTCGACATGCGCTTCCTCGGCGGCAATCACGAGAAGATCCCGGACGAGATCGACGTGCTGATGCTGGCCCAGCCGCAGAACCTGGATCAGCCCAGCCTCTATGCCATCGACCAGTTCGTGATGAAGGGCGGGCGCGTGTTCGCCATGGTCGATCCGTTCGCCGAGAGCATGGTCAACGGCGCCAATCAGTTCACGCCGCAGGGGGGAGACGCCGTTCAGGCGCTCGAGCCGCTGTTCAAGGCCTGGGGCGTGGAGATCGCCGACGGCAAGGTGATCGCCGATGCCGTCACGGCGCAGCAGGTCGGGGCTCGCATCAATGGCCGCCAGGCAGTCGTGCAGTACCTGCCCTGGCTCGGCCTCGGCGAGCAGAATTTTTCGGATGGCGACGTCATCACCGCCCAGCTCGAGCGGGTGACGCTGAACAGCGCCGGCTCGATCCGGGCGCGCGAGGGGGCGACCACCGCCATCGAGCGGCTCCTGACCTCGAGCAATCAGGCGATGGAGATCGACGCCGAGCCCCTCAAGATCGCGCCCGATCCGGCGAAGCTGATCGCCGAATTCCAGCCTTCCGGCGAGATCTACACGCTCGCCGCCAAGGTCACCGGCCCGGTCAAGTCGGCCTTCCCCGACGGCCCGCCCGAAGGCGCTGATGAGGAGCTCGCCAAGAACCATATGGCCGAGGCCAAGGAGCCGCTCAGCCTGGTGCTGGTCGCCGATGCCGACATGCTGCACGACCAGAACTGGGTGCGTCAGCAGGATCTTCTGGGCCAGCGCGTCAACCTGCCGATCGCCAACAATGCCGACTTCGCGGTGAACGCGCTCGAGCTTCTGTCCGGCAGCCAGAGCCTGATCGGCCTGCGCTCGCGCGGCCTCAGCGTGCGGCCGTTCACCGTGGTCGAGCAGATGGCCCAGGAGGCGGAGTTCAAATACCGCGCCAAGGAGCAGGAGCTGCTCGCCAAGATCGATGATACCCAGAAGAACATTCAGAAGCTGCAGGACGAGGAGCAGCAGTCGGGCGTGATCCTGACCGCCGAGCAGCAGACCGAGATCGAGAATTTCCGCGCCGAGATGATCGGTCTCCGGCAGGAGCTCAGAGGCGTGCAGCGCTCCCTTCGTCAGGATGTCGAGACCCTCGCCACCCGGCTGAAGTTCCTGAACATCTGGGCGGTGCCCGTGGTGATCGCGCTGTTCGCGATCGGTCTTGCCTTCTTCCGGCAGATGCGCACCTGGCGCTTTGCCGCGCGTCCGAGCGAATAGTTTTGGAGGAGCTTTCCCGATGACACCCAGGACGTTTCTCGGCCTCGCGGTGCTGACGCTCGCGACCACCGCGGGCGCTGTGGCTGCGGTGATGAGCCAGCCGACCACGGCCCCAGTCGCCTATGTCGACGAGCCGGCCTTTCCCGAGCTGCGCGCCGCGCCGGATGCGGTCGCCAAGGTCACTATCCAGACCAAGGACGGCACGATCACGCTGGCCCGCACCTCGCCCGAGACCTGGACCTCGCCCGATCGCTTCGACTATCCGGCGGCCCACGACAAGATCAACAAGCTGGTGCGCCAGCTCAACGACATGCGCCTGATCGAGGCCAAGACCACCAGCCCCGAGCGCTATGGACGCCTCGAGGTCGAGGACATGGCGGACAAGGCGAACTCCCGTTTGATCCGCCTGGAGGACGAGGGCGGCAAGGTCCTGGCCGAAGCGCTGATCGGCAAGCGCCTGTTCCGCCTCACCGGCAGCGCCAATTCCGGCACCTATATCCGCCGGCCGGGCGAGAACCAGAGCTGGCTCGCCTCCGGCGGCTTCGATCTCGATCCCGAGGTGGAGGCCTGGCTCGACCAGATCGTGGTCGAGGTCGATCGCGACCAGGTGAAGAAGGTCGAGGTCGCGCTGGCCGAAGGTGAGGGCTACAGCGTCTCGCGCGAGAAAGCGGAGGACGAGCTGCAGTTCGAGGGACTCGCCGACGGCGAGGTTCTGAAGGAAGGGTCCAGCACCGCCGAGCTCGCGAGCGCCCTGACCTCCGTCCGTCTCGCCGCGGTCAAGCCGAAGGGCGACGTGGCCTGGCCGGAGCAGAAGAGCGTGGTCAAGGTCTCGACCTTCGACGGCATGGACCTGACGGTCGAGATGGCGCTGATCGATGACGAGCCCTGGGCGACCTTCGCGGCTGCGGCCGGTGAGCTGCCCGAGGACAAGGCCGCGGCCGATCAGACCCTGCAGCGCATCGAGGCGATCAACGACAAGGCCGCCGCCTGGGCCTATCAGGTCAACCAGTCCCTCTTTCAGCGCCTGACCAAGCCCCGCGCCTCCTGGCTCGAAACCCAGGACAGCACCTCCTAGTCGCATGGCGACGTCATGGACTTGGACCGTTGGTGCCTGGGCCGCGGGTATGCGGCCAGGTTTTCGGGCGGTGGGTATGGTGAGCGAGGGGCTTATCGCTCCGGCGTCGATAGCTCTTGCTCCGGTGATGCGCTAAGCTTCTGTGAAATCGCATCGTCCGTGGGAGAGAGGACTTGACCGGCGGGGAGGGGGCATCGCTCGGCGGCATAGCGCTCTTGGAGTCGCTGAACGACGCCGAGCGTTCGATGATCGCTGCAAACTGCAGCTGGCGCCGCTATGCGGCCGGCGAGCAGATCCTGGATCGCGACAGCGACACCAACGACCTGTTGTTCATCACTGAGGGGCAGGTGCGCGTCGTCAATTACTCCGCGAGCGGGCGCGAGACTGCCTTTGCCGTGATCGAGGCCGGTCGCCATGTCGGCGAGATCGCGGCGATCGACGGGCTGGCACGCTCCGCCTCGGTGGTGGCGCTCAAGCCCTGCACGATCGCGGCCCTGCCTGCGGAGCGCTTTCGCCGGCTCTACGAGACCCATGCGGAGATCGCCTCCAAGCTGCTGCGCCATCTGACCGGCATCATCCGCACCACCAACGAGCGCATCGCCGAGCTCAGCACGGTCACCGCCGTGCAGCGCATCTATCGCGAGCTGCTGCGCCTCTGCGAGCCAGGCCCCGGCAGGACGGACGCCGTGATCCAGGCGATGCCGACCCAGCATGATCTGGCGAGCAAGGTTGGCGCCACGCGCGAGACCGTGGCGCGGGCACTCGGTCAGCTGGTCAACACCGGCGTGATCGAGCGCCGCGGGCGCACGGTGCTGATCCGCGACTACGAAATGCTGAACGATCTGGCCGATCCCGAAGGCGAGCTGATGCCCAGGAACGGCTGACAACAAGGACGATAACGATGCTGACGATCTGGGGACGGCCGAACTCGATCAATGTGCAAAAGGTGATGTGGGCGGTGGGCGAGCTCGATCTCGACCATGAGCGCATCGACGTCGGCGGCGCCTTCGGCGGTCTCGACACGGACGAGTACGGGGCGATGAATCCCAACAGAAAGATCCCCGTGCTCCGGGATGATGCGTCCGCCGCCCTCATCTGGGAGTCCCACGCCTGCGTCCGTTACCTCGCCGCCAGCTATGGCGACGGCACTCTCTGGCCGAGCGATCCGGTCGCGCGCTCCATCGCCGATCGCTGGATGGACTGGAAGATCACCACCGTGCTGCCGCCGATGCATGTCTGCTTCTGGGGCCTGATCCGCACGCCCGAGGCCGACCGCAACATGCAGGCGATCGAGCGCGCCGCCGCCGAGCTCGCCGGGATCTGGCCGCTGTTCGACCGCTTCATGCAGGATCGCTCCTATGTCGTCCGCGACCGCCTCACCATGGGCGACATCCCGCTCGGCTGCGCGTTTTACCGCTACGTCAATCTTCCCATCGACCGCCCGACCCTGCCGGCGCTCGAAGCCTGGTACGCCCGCCTGCAGGAGCGAGCGCCGTTCCGCGAGCATGTGATGATCCCGGTGACGTGACGGAGGCGGCGGATCTTCCGAGGCGAAGGCTGAGCAGGAGACGATTCTGGACCTTCTCGGAGCTGCGGGAGCAGCTTGATTCAAGACCGCCTCGAGCGGCAGGCTGCGCTGCGCCGGCTCAGCCGACAAGCAGGCCCTCCTGCCTGGCGACGGCGTCACCGCATTGCGCGAGGCTTTGGGCGCGGTCGTCGACCAGCCGGACGCGGGCGGTGCTCGTGTCCTGCGAACTGGGGGGCTCGAGAACGTCCGGCGGACAGCGGACCTCGCCATCATGTCCGAGCGAAACGCCCGCCCGCCAGCATCGGAAGTCCGGTCCGATGCCGACCGCTATATAGGCTTCGGCAGAGATCTCGTCGTCGATGTCGCACGGCTGCAGAAGCGCTTCGAAGCTCTGGCTGATCGTGCCGATCGATCGCGTTTCGGCCACCACGGCCGGACCGCCGTCGAGCAGGTCGACCACGCCTTCGAAACGGAAGCCTTCCTGGTCCAGATAATCCAGGGCGCGGCGTCCCGCCTGGTGCGGCTGGGCCATGGCGGCGCTGGCCGATGGCGGAAGGCTTTCCAGCGGGATCGGATGCGCCGGCAGGAGCGCGTTCAGCTCGCCCTGGCGGCCATGGGCGCAGCGGTCGTCGGCCTCCGCGAAGGAGCAGCCGAAATAGGGCGCGCAGACGGCGTCGTAGAAGGGCGAGCGGTCGTCCGCATCGACCACGCCACGCAGCTCGGAGAAGATGTTGCCGCCGAAACGCTCGAGGTCGGTCGCGATCAGCAGATAGCGGCTCTTCGCGAGCCAGGGGCCGATGCCGCTCTTTCGATAGTCCGGGTGCAGCAGCAGCGAGCCGACCTCGGTCATGTCGGCATAGCGTGATGTCGGCGTGAGTGCGGAATCGGTGATCGAAAAATTCAAAAAATCCGGTCGCGGCGTGCCGCCCGGCTTGACCGCGGCGCAGCCGACCACACGGCGCTGGCTCCTATCCTCGAGGACCAGCATGAGCACGCCGGGCTCGCCCTCGAAGGCCCGCGCCGAGGCCGAAAGCCGCTCGGCAAGCACCGCCTCGTTGGCCGGAAGGCTGGTGAAGCCGGCGCCTGCGAGCGTCGCAAGCTCGTAAAAATCCTCGATATCCGAAGGGGATGACGGACGTATCACCAGGTTTTCGGAGCCAGACACGGGGTCGGTCGGCATGGCTTTATCCGGCGGCGTCGAACGCATGGGCACGGACCTCTGATGGTCGGGCGTCGTCGGGCTCTTCAAGATCGCTTCGGGCGATCCATTTCTTTGATGTAGCGCTGACGCGTGCTTCGGCCATGGTATGATCTTGTCGCGAAACTTGCCGCGCTTGCCGTGATGACGGCGATTTGCGAGGGTGGAAGCCGGGCCGGGTGATGAGGGGAGCGGTCGGATGTACGCTCAAGGGTTGATCGATGCCGATGGCAAGACCGAGGAGACGCCTGAGTTTCTGGCGGCGTTCCAGGCGCGCATCGACGCCGAGCAGAAGATCGAGCCCAACGACCCGATGCCGGCGGGCTACCGAAAAACCCTGATCCGCCAGATCGGCCAGCACGCCCATTCCGAGATCGTCGGCATGCTGCCGGAGGGCAACTGGATCACGCGCGCCCCGACGTTGCGGCGCAAAGCGGCTCTGCTCGCCAAGGTGCAGGACGAGGGCGGGCACGGGCTCTATCTCTACAGCGCCGCCGAGACGCTCGGTGTCAGCCGTGAGCAGATGACCGAGGAGCTGCTGTCGGGCAAGGCCAAATATTCCTCGATCTTCAACTATCCCACGCCGACCTGGGCGGATATCGGCGCGATCGGCTGGCTGGTGGACGGGGCCGCGATCATGAACCAGATCCCGCTCTGCCGCTGCAGCTTCGGCCCCTATGCGCGCGCGATGATCCGCATCTGCAAGGAGGAAAGCTTTCACCAGCGCCAGGGCTACGAGATCATGATGGCCCTTGCGCAGGGCTCCGCTGACCAGAAGTCCCTCGCCCAGGATGCGCTCGATCGCTGGTGGTGGCCTTCCCTGATGATGTTCGGGCCGCCGGACAGCGAAAGTCAGCACGGCGACCAGTCGATGAAATGGAAGATCAAGCGCTTCACCAATGACGAGCTTCGCCAGAAATTCGTCGACGCCACCGTGCCGCAGGCCGAGTTCATCGGGCTCAAGATGCCGGACCCCGAGCTCCGGTGGAATCCGGAGAAAAACGGCTACGACTTCGGAGCCATCGACTGGGACGAGTTCTGGTGTGTGGTCAAGGGCGGCGGGCAGATGAACCGGGACCGCATCGCCGCACGCAGGAAGGCCTGGGAGGAGGGCGCCTGGGTGCGGGAAGCAGCCCTCGCTCACGCGAAGAAGCGCGCCGCGCGCAAGGCGGCCGAGCAGGTGGCGGCGGAATGAGCGCGACGGACGGGCTGACGCCGCTTTGGGAGGTGTTCATCCGGCCGAGAAACGGCCTCGCCCACAAGCATGTCGGCTCGCTGCACGCCGCCGACGAGTTGCTCGCCCTTCAGGCCGCGCGCGACGTCTATACCAGGCGCGGCGAGGGCACCTCGATCTGGGTCGTCCCGTCGAGCGCGATCTCTGCGTCCGACCCTGAGTCGGCCGAGGAAACCTTCGAGCCGACCGCGAGCAAGGTCTACCGCCACCCGACCTTCTACACGATTCCCGACGAGGTCGATAATATCTGATGGTCACCGACCCTGCCCGTCGTGCCGAGGTCCAAGTCAACGATCTGCTCGCAGCAGTCGTAGGGCTTGGGGACGACCACCTGGTGTTGGGTCACCGACTCTCCGAATGGTGCGGCCATGCGCCGATGCTGGAGGAGGATCTGGCGATGCCCAACATGGCGCTCGACATGCTGGGCCAGGCGCGCGCGCTCTACGGCTATGCGGCCGAGCTGGAGGGCAGGGGGCGGAGCGAGGACGATATCGCCTATCTCCGAGCGGATCGCGACTACCGCAACTGCCTCCTGGTCGAGCGCCCGAACGGCGATTTCGCCCACACCATGCTGCGCCAGCTCTATTTTTCGGCGTTCATGCAGCCCTATTGGCGGGCGATGACCGATTCGAGCGACGACAAGCTTGCAGCGATTGCCGGCAAGGCCGAGAAGGAAATCGCCTATCACGTCAGACATGCCGGCGAATGGATCATCCGCCTCGGCGACGGCACGGAGGAGAGTGCCAGGCGCATGCAGGCCGCCGTCGACGCCCTCCACCCCTACACCGAGGAACTCCTGGTCGCGGACCAGGGCGTCGACTTTGCGCTGGTGCCTGATAGGGCGGCGATGCGGGCTCCCTTTGACGCGACGATCGGGCGGATATTCGGTGAGGCCGGGCTTGAGATTCCGGAGGTGGCGTTTCCGCTGTCCGGCGGGAGGGAGGGGCGGCATGGCGAGGAATTCGGCCATCTGCTCGCCGAGCTGCAATATATGCAGCGCACCTATCCGGGGCTGACATGGTGACGGTCGCGCCGGTCGAGGCCGCCGATCGGGCTGCCGACGCTTGGGATGTCGCAGCTCGGGTTCCTGACCCGGAGGTGCCCTGCGTCACCGTCGCCGACCTCGGCATTCTGCGCTCGGTGGAGATGGAGGGCGATGTCGTGGTCGCCAGGGTGACGCCGACCTATGCCGGCTGCCCGGCGGTGCTGGCGATCGAGCTTGCGATCGAGACGGCCCTGCGCGAAGCGGGGTTCGAGGCGCGCATCGAGCGCGTGCTGTCGCCGTCCTGGACCACGGATTGGATCACCGCGGAGGGCCGGGAAAAGCTGCGCGCCTTCGGTATCGCGCCGCCGGTCAAAGGGGGCGACGAGGGTGTTCTGTTCGCCGAAACGGTGGTGCCTTGCCCGCGCTGCAGTTCGAAAAAAACGGAAAAGCTCGCGGCTTTCGGCTCGACGCCGTGCAAGGCGCATTATCGCTGCCTCGCCTGCGCCGAGCCCTTCGACTACTTCAAGTGCCTCTGAGGTCTGACCGTGGCAGCGCCGAGATTCCATCCCCTGACCATTGCCGCCATCCATGAGGAAACCGCGGACGCGCGCGCCGTCACCTTCGCTGTCCCCGAAGCGCTTCGCGACGACTATGCCTTCGTTCCGGGCCAGTATGTCACCATCCGCGTCGATCTCGATGGCGAGGATGTCAGGCGCTCCTATTCGATCTGCTCGGCCTTGGGCGCTGACGGCCTGTCGGTCGGCATCCGCTGCATCGCCGGCGGCAGTTTTTCGGCCTTCGCCAGGACGCTGAAGGTGGGCGACGTCCTCGACGTGATGACGCCGCAGGGCCGTTTCCTGGCGCCGGTCGGCGGCGTGCACGACTATCTGCTGCTGGCCGCGGGATCCGGGATCACACCGATGATGTCGATCATGCGCTCGGTGCTCGCGGGCGAGCCGGAAAGCCGCGTGACGCTGCTCTACGCCAACCGCACCAGCGACAGCATCATGTTCAGAGAGGCACTCGACGCCCTGAAGGACCGGTACATGACGCGTTTCGCGCTGGCGCATGTTCTGGACGAGGAGGAGCAGGAGACGCCGTTGCTGAACGGCAGGCTCGATCGCGACAAGCTCACCGCCTTCGCGCGGGCGGGCGTGATCCAGCCCGGGCGGCATGACGGCGTCTATATCTGCGGCCCGCAGCCCATGATGGAAGCGGCATCGGGCGCCATGCGCGATCTCGGCGTCTTGGACGAAAAAATCCATGTCGAGCTGTTCACGCCGCCGGGCGGACCGCCGCCGGTCGCGAGTGCGTCCGAGGCCGCGACGGAGGCGGCGGCTGATGGGGTCACGGTCGAGGTCATCCTGGACGGGGCGAGGCGCCGATTTTCTCTGACGGAAGCCGGCGAGACCGTGCTCGCCGCCGCCCGCCGTGCCGGCCTCGATCTCCCCTATAGCTGCACCGCCGGCATGTGCTGCACCTGCCGCTGCAAGGTGCTCGAAGGCAGCGGCGAGATGATCCAGAACTACTCGCTGCAGCCCTGGGAGCTGGAAGCCGGCTTCACGCTCGCCTGCCAGACCCGCCCGACATCGCCGCTCCTGGTGCTCGATTTCGACGCCACATAACCAGGCTTCGACCACGGCCGCCCTTTTCAAATGCCGGAGGAAGCCTAGATCATCGGTCGATGACAGCAAAAAGCTTTCGGGAGGTTTGACCATGGCGACGATCACGCCGCATGCCAGCAATCACCAGTCGCTTGGAGACTTCGCATCACGCTATGTCGATGTCGACGAGCTGCCCTGGAAGCCGACGCCCTTTCCCGGCGTCGACCTCAAGATCCTGATGCAGAACGAGGACACCGGCCTCCTGACAGCACTCACCCGCTTCGCGCCGGGAGCGAAGCTCCCGCTTCATGAGCACACCGATCTCGAACAGTCCTACGTCCTCGAAGGCAGCCTGGTCGACGACGAAGGCGTCGCCACGGCCGGCAACTACGTCTGGCGCCCGGCAGGCAGCACCCACGAAGCCCATGCCCCCGAAGGCGCCCTGGTCCTCTCCTTCTTCCTCAGCCCCAACCGTTTTGTGGAGCGTCCACCTCGTTGACTTGGACCGTCTCAGGCGGGCTGGACGGTATGCGGCCTGGTTTTCGGGCGTTGGGTGCTGGGCTCATGAGGTGGGTGTGGTGCGCGAGGACGAGGGGCCTCGCGATTGGTGGCGGAAGAAGCTTGAGGCTGCCGAGACAAGACCGCGGCAGCGTCGGCGCCGATAGATCTGATGTTCCGGGTCTGACGGTCGTGAAAGGCCGATCTCAGCCGTAGAGATCGCCGACTAGCCCGGCATACCAGGCGCCTGAGTCCTCGAAGTTCCGCCGGC
The DNA here is from genome assembly GCA_041398025.1 of Alphaproteobacteria bacterium. Lineage (GTDB taxonomy): Bacteria > Pseudomonadota > Alphaproteobacteria > Geminicoccales > Geminicoccaceae > JANQPX01. Next base: position 27,890 of record JAWKVM010000030.1, on the reverse strand, counting down.
GCTGCCCGGGACCGTCGTCGAGGGCCGAGATCTCGCTCGCGGTCTGCTCGATTTTTTCCTCACCGGCCTGGTAGGCCCCGCCGACGAAGACGCTGTCATCGGCAGCGATCAGGCTCCAGCAGCGGTTGCGGTAGCCGTCGTTGTCCGGCTCGGTGCCGAGCAGCGCGGCGAGCAGGGCGTCGGCGGCGACCGTCGCCTGGCTGTTGGCGGCGAAGGCGGATTTCGGCATGTCGCCGGCAATCGCGGCGTCGCCGAGGACGGTGATCCTGGGATCGATGCTCGAGGTCATGCCGGCAGGCACCGTCGGGCAATAGCCGGTTTCATCGGCGAGCCCGGCATCCTTGGCGATCCGTCCCGCTGTCTGCGCCGGGATGACATTCACGAGATCGACGTCGTGATAGGTTTCGAAATCGGTCTCGATCGACATCGTCGAAGGATGCACGCTTTGGACACCGCCATGAATGACCGGCGGCAGCCACTCGATCATGCCAGGATAATGCTGCTCCCACCCCTGCTGAAACAGCGGCTGCCGAGAATTTTTCTTTCGGATCGAGGATCACGATGCGCGCCTGGCCGCGGCCGGTGGACTTCAGCGCGTGCGCCATCATCGAGACGCGCTCATAGGGGCCGGGCGGGCAGCGATAGGGGTTGGGCGGAGCGATCATCACGATCAGTCCGCCATCCGGGACGGCATCGAGTTTTTTCTTGAGAAGCCCGGTCTGCTCGCCGGCCTGCCAGGCATGGGGCATGAGGGTTTCGGCCTCCTTCGACCAGCCGGGAACGGACGCGTAGTCGAGCTCGACACCCGGCGAGACGACCAGGCGGTCGTAAGGAAGGGTCGCCCCGCTTTCCAGCCTGATCTCCCGGCGGTCGCGATCGATCGCTGCGGCGCGATCGGCGGCGAGGGTGACGCCCGGCAGCTTCGCCACCAGCGCGTAGTCATGCTGCAGGGCGTCGAGGGGAAAGAAACCGCCCAGATAGAGGTTGGAGTAAAAGCAGGTCGTATAGATGGGCTTCGGCTCGACCAGGGTGATGTCGAGCTGGTCGCCGGCTCTTGCGGCGAGGCGTCGAACGACGGTGACACCGCCCGAGCCGCCGCCGATCACGACGACCTTCGCACGGGCCTGCGCGAGGGCGGGAAAGGCGAGGCCAGAGGCCGCGGCTGCGGCGAGGCCGCCTGCGCCCGTGATCATGTCGCGTCTGGACGGCATGGCCGTTCTCCCGGTCATTTGCGGATCGCCGGCGTTTCGATCGGCACGCCGTCCGCCCGCTTGGCGAGATAGAGCTCGAGGGCGAGATATTCGTCCGAGCCGTAGTCGAAGCGCACGGCTCGCACGCCGAGCGAGCAGGCGCGCAGACGGCGGTGCAGCGAGCCCAGGGTCTGCCACTCGATGCGATAGGCGGGATAGCCGTTGCCGAGGCCGTGGCTGATGACGTCGCCGCGAAATCGCTCGCCCGCATGCTCATCGTGACACTGGCTGCAGGCGAGATCCATCTGTCCCTGGCGCTCGTGGAAGAAGGTTTTTCCCTGTTCGTAGAAGGGTGCTGCCGGGCCGTCGATGGCGACCTTCATCGGCAGGCCGCGGGACTGATGGGCGACGAAAGCGGTGAGGCCGAGCAGCTCGTCGGTCTCGTAGGCGAAGGGCTCCGCCTGCTGATGTCGCGTCCGGCAGCGGTTGATCCGCCTCTCCAGGTTCAGAAGGTCGCCGGAGGCCTCGTCGACCGCGGGGTAGCGAGGCGCCACACCCCGCATGCTGTCCTTCGCATCGCCATGGCAGTCGGCACAGCTTTTTTGTGACCCGCCCGCCGGCTCCGTCCAGAGTGCTGAGCCGGCGTCGACCCAGAGCATGCCGGGATTGACCGTGGGGTCCGCCTGCCGGGCCTGGAGGTCCTCGCCCAGAAAGGTCGAGCCGGAGGGCAGCGGGTCGGCTGCGCCTGCCACCGGCAGGAGGCATGCGATCAGGACGAAAGCGTGCCTGGCGCTCACGTCACCGTCAGCGTCTTGGTGACGGTCACCACCTCCCCCAGATCATCCTCCCAGCGGAACAGAAAATCGCCGCTCTCACGGGCGAGCGCGAAGAAGGAGATGTAGGGGTTGGCGGCGACGCCTTGGGTCATGTTCATGCGAAAAATTTCGGCGCCGTTATAGTCCACGGTCAGAAGCTGCACGATGTGGCGTGGGATCGGCTTGCCGACGCGATCGACGCGGTAGCCGGTCTCCATGGGGTGGCGCATCAGGGTCTTGATCTCGACCAGCTCGCCTTTCTTCGCCGTCTCGGCCATCGACACCCGCGCTTTCGGCAGGGCCATGATTGTCTCCTACTCGCTCCATCCACACCCGACAAACGCGGTGCCAAAGTAGCCGAGGTGGCCGCACCACCCGCCTAGCCGCCATCCACGCAGGCGGCGATGGTGACGACCACCTGCTTTCGGTCCTGCCAGAAGCTTCCGTCGCTCATCTCGGCGAGCGCCGTGACCTCCTGGGAGCCGCCGAGGCGGATGTTGGTCGCGACCCGGGCGATGCCGCTCGCCGGCGTGAAGCTCGCGGTGAACAGGCGCGCGATCGGGTTGTTGGCGGCGAGGATGTGCACAGCGCGCACATGGTCAGCCTCGGTCATCGGGCTCTCGACCTCGACGATGGTGTAGACCGAAAGCCCGTTCTCGGCGACTCCAGGGATCGTCAGGGTGACGCGGCCGGTATCGACCGGCGCCACCCTGGTCAGCTCGGCGAGCACCTGATCCCGAAGCTCGACGGTCGCCGAGGCCGTGCCGGGCAGCAGGGCGAAGCCGCCGGCTGCGCCAGCTCCAAGCAATGCTGCCCGGCGGCTGACCATCAATCTCTCCCCAAGGTCAACGCTACGCCCGCCGGCGTCAGGCGCTCAAATCATGGTGCTTCAAGGGGAAGCTTCTGACGCGCTTGCCGGTGGCGGCGAACAGCGCGTTCAGCACCGCGGGCGCCGCGACCGCGATGGTCGGCTCGCCGACGCCCCCCCAGAAGCCGCCCGACGGCATGACGATGGTCTCGACCTCCGGCATCTCGTCGATATGCATCACCGGGTAGGTGTCGAAATTCGCCTGCTCGATCCGCCCGTCGGCGACGGTGCACTCGCCATAGAGCATGGCGGAGAGACCGTAGACGAAGGAGCCTTCGACCTGGGCTTCGATCTGCTGCGGGTTGACCGCATGGCCGCTGTCCGTGGCGGCGACGATCCGATGGATCTTGAGATTGCCGTCGGTCACGGAGATTTCGGCGCAGGCGGCGAGATGGCTGCCGAAGGCGGAACACTGGGCGAGACCGCGGAAGATGCCATCAGGGGCGGGCGTGCCCCAGCCGGCGCGCTCGGCGACCGCCTTGAGGACGGCGGCGTTCTTCGGATGGTTGCCGAGCATGCTCATGCGAAAGTCGAGCGGGTCCTTGCCGGCGGCATGGGCGACCTCGTCGATGAAGCACTCCATGTAGATGGCGTTCTGGTTCGCATTCACGCCGCGCCAGAAGCCAGGCCGCACCGGCGGGTTGCGCATGGCGTGGTCGGCCAGGAAGTTGGGGAAGGTGTAGGCGAGCGCGTGGTCGCCTTCGGCGGCCAGGCACTGGAAGGTGACGGGGTCCATGCCATCCTGAAGGCGCTGCGGCATCAGGCCTGCGAGGATCGACTGGCCGGCGATCCTGACATGGAGGCCGGTGATCTCGCCCGCCTCGTTCAGGCCCGCGGTCATCTTCGCGCGGGTGATCGGGTGATAGGCGCCATGCGCCATGTCCTCTTCCCGGGTCCAGAGCAGCTTCACCGGCGTGCCCGGGACGTTCTGCGCGATCAGCACCGCCTGGCGCACATAGTCGTGCACGGCGCCGCGCCGGCCGAAGCCGCCGCCGAGGTGGTATTTGTAGACCTCGCATTGCTGCGGGGGGAGGCCGGCGGCCTCGGCCGCGGCGGCGAGCGCCGCCTCGCCGTTCTGGGTCGGGCACCAGACCTCGCAGCGGTCCTCGGTCCAGAGCGCGGTGGCGTTCATCGGCTCCATGGTGGCGTGGTGCTGGAAGGGATAGGCGTAGACCGCCTCGACCGTGCTCGCGGCCGCCGCGATCGCGGCTTTGGCATCGCCGACGGTGTTGCCGGTGATCGCGTCCTCGGCGTCCAGCCCCTCCTCGACGAACGCCGCGATCTCGGCGCTGGTGAGGTTTGCGTGCTCGCCGCCGTCCCATTCGATCGGCAGCGCATCGAGGGCGGTCTTTGCCTGCCACCAGCGCTCGGCTACCACCGCGACCGCATCGTCGCCGACCTGCACCACATGCTTGACGCCCGGCATGTTTTTGACTTCGGCTGCATCGAAGCTCGCAAGCTTCCCCTCGAAGATCGGGCACTGCCTGATCGCCGCGTTCAGCATGCCGGGCAGCTTGATGTCGGCGCCGTAGATCTGCTTGCCGGTGAGCTTGTCCCTGGTGTCGAGACGCTTCAGCGGCTGGCCGGCGATGGTCCAGTCCTTCGGGTCCTTGAGCGGGATGCCTGATGGCACCTCGAGCTTGGCCGCGGCCTCGGCGACCTGGCCGTAAGTCGTGGACTGGCCGGAGCCCTCATGGCTGATCACGCCTTTCGCGGCCGTGCATTCGGACGCATCGACGCCCCACGCATCGGCCGCGGCCTGGATCAGCATCTGGCGTGCGGCGGCGCCGCCTTCGCGCACATACTGCTCGGACTCGCGAATGCCGCGGCTGCCGCCGGTGGACATGCTCTGCCAGACGCGGCCGCGCTCCAGATTGGTCGCGGGCGTCGGATATTCGGTGGTGACGTTGGCCCAGTCGCATTCCAGCTCCTCGGCGACGAGCTGCGCGAGGCCGGTGAGCGTGCCCTGGCCCATCTCCGAGCGGGCGATACGGATGACCACCGTCTCGTCCGGCTGGATCACCACCCAGGCGTTGATCTCGTCGGGAAAGCCGGTCTGGGCGTGCGCCCCCAGGCGATCGCCGAGCGGCAGACCCATGCCGAGCATGAAGCCGGCGGACGCGCCGCCGACCACGAAGCCGCGGCGCGTGACATCAAGCGTCGTTTTCATGGTGATGCTCCCTACGCCTTCATCTTGGCCGCGTGGTGGATGCCGGCACGCACCCGGCGATAGGTGCCGCAGCGGCAGATATTGGTCATCGACGCGTCGATGTCGTCGTCGGTCGGCTCGGGCGTCTGCTCGAGCAGCGCGGCGGCCGCCATGATCATGCCGGCCTGGCAATAGCCGCATTGCGGCACGTCCAGCTCCAGCCAGGCCTGCTGCACCGGGTGCGAGCCGTCCGCGGACAGGCCCTCGATGGTGGTGATCTCGTCGGTCTCGGCGACCGCGTCGAGCGGCAGCACGCAGGAGCGCTGCGCCTCGCCGTTGATATGCACGGTGCAGGCCCCGCAGGCGGCGATGCCGCAGCCATATTTCGAGCCGGTCAGATCCAGATGCTCGCGCAGCACCCAGAGCAGCGGAGTCGAGCCCTCGGCGTCGACCTCATGGGTCTCGCCGTTCACCTTGATGGTCGCCATCCATGCCTCCCCGGTTGATGATGAGGCCGATGCCTCGGAGCGTCCTGCTCGGTCATGCTGTGAACAGCTGGAGACTTCAAGCAGCAATCAAATGTAGTTTTTCTTGACGACAATATTAACCGTAGGTCGCCGATACGTACAGCCTGGCCGCACCGAAATGGGCAATGATGTCCTTCACGAACGAGTTATGTCGATCGCATCACGCGTCATCGATCGTCCCTGAGGCCGCGGCGGCGATGCGCCGTTTTCAGCCTTCGGGTAAGAAAACCTTAACCCTTGCCCGATATCCTCGTTTCCTGGTCCATGCGATCCTGGGAATCCGCCCGCCCGCCTGAAGAGGTGGGGCGAGGCTCGGACTCCCAGGATCGCATGGACCAGGACGAGTCCGGACTTTAGCGATGACGGGTTAAGGAAGGGTGAACGCGGCCGCTCTCCCGCAGGCATCAGTCGCTATGCTGCGGGGCGGTCCCGGTCGGCGAAGCGTGCGCCGGCCACCTCCCGGAGGCGGCCGGCGGGGCTGCCGCGGTCGAGAGCAGAGACTCCGTCAGTCGGCGTTCCAGCCCTCGATGTACTCGTTGGTATAGGCCGCCTCGAGATCGGGCAGCGCCGCGCTCAGCGTGCCGCTGTCGACGGCGCTCTGATGCCAGAGCTGCCAATGCTCGGGCGGCTGGTAGCCGAAGCCCTGGTCAAGGAACGCATCGGTCGGCGTCATGCGCTCGAGCGTGGCGGCGAGCAGCGAGGTCGCGAACGCCTGATCCTCGCCTTCCTGCGGATTGCCGGCGGCGCAGTGCGCGAGCACGGTCTCCAGGTTCGCCGGATCGAGGGCGAACTTCATGCCGCGCACCAGCGCCTTGCCGAAGCTTTCGATGAGCTCGGGATTCTGGTCGATGGTCTCACGCAGCGCCGCGAAGCCGTTGCCGAAGAAGGCGAGATACTGCTCGGGCGTGATTTCGCGAAGCTGCAGCCCACGGGATGCCAGGATCGCGGAATCGACCACGGCCGCGGCATAGGCCTCGACCTCGTCGCGCATGAACGCGACCGCCGCGGTGCCGCCGTCACCCACCGGAAGGAAGGTGTAGTCGGTCCCTTCGCTCATGCCGAGATCGCTCAGGATCGCCCGGGCGAACGCCACTTCGGCGCCATCGGCCGTGCCGATGCCGACCACCTGCCCCTTGAGATCGGCCGGTGACTGATAGGCGGACTCGTCCTTGACCATCACGCCGAACACGCTCTTGGCGTAGAGGTTGTAGATGAAGACAACGTCGACGCCGCGTTCCCTCGCCGCCAGCACCGGCCCGGGTCCGGGCAGGCCGATCTGCGCCTGGCCGGCGGCCATCGCCTGCAGCACCTGGGACGAGCCGTCGACCGCCTCGACCGTGATGTCGAGCCCGGCCTCGGCGAAATAGCCCTCGCCGATCGCAACCCAGAGCGGCGCGATGGTGATCGCCGATGGGTTCGGCGTGACGAAGGTGATCGCGGTCTGCGCCCCGGCCTCTCCGGCATGCATAGTCGTTAGGGCAGCCGCACCCACGGCCAGCCCCATGATCCCGCGTCGGGTCACTCCCAGCATCGTTTCACTCCCTGTCGGTTTTCCGTCGCCGGAAGGCGCCGGTTTATTCTCGGCTACGAGCTTACCATCCGTCGATGCCATGTCCATCGTCGGCGCCAGGGCGGCCCCCGGCGTCGGGAGCCTCACGACACCGCCGGAAGGACACGCTCGCGCACGGTCTGGAGATGGGCTCGCATGCGCGCCGCGGCTCCGGCGGCGTCGCGGGCTTCGATCGCGGCGAGAATGGCGTCATGCTGATCGAAGCTGAAATGATCGGGCGCCGGCCCCCGGCTCGACCTCGCCTGTCCCCAGACCACCGAGCGACGCACCACGTTGAACGTGTCGAACAGGTAGAGCAGCACCTTGTTGTGGGTGGCTTTGGCGATGGCGTGGTGGACCTTGTTGTCCCAGGCCTCGTAGCTGCGCCATTCCAGCGCGGCGCGGCAGCGGCGGTTGCATTCACGGATCTGGTCGAAATCAGCGAGCGTTCCGTCCCGTGCCGCGAGCGCCGCCAAAGCAGGCTCGATCGCCAGGCGCGCGTCCATGGTCTGCGCCGGATTGGCGAGCTGACGGAGAAAATCCAGGTCGTCGAGATTGTGCACCGGGCGCGAGCCGATGAAGGTGCCGCGGCCGACATGGCGCCAGATCAGCCCGTCGGCCTCCATCGCCGCGAGCGCCTTCCTGAGCTCGACGCGGGACACGCCGAGCAGGCGGCAGAATTCCCGCTCCGGCGGCAGCTTCTGGTTATGCCCCAGACGCCGCTCGTCGATGAACTGCTTGATCTGCCCGACGACACGTCCGGTCAGGGCTGCATCCATCGCTGATCTTACCTCGAATCGACGGACCGGCGGCGGCCCGTAGCCCGGTCGAGATTACGGCCGGGCGGGCTCGAAATCAATTTCCACATTGGTTTTTCCAAAGCCCGCAAATCGGGCGCATAGTCGTGATGCAAACCGTCCGTCCGGAAGAAAGATGCGTCCTGGCAGGGCCAGACGACGCGCAGCCCGGAATCGTCGGACAAAGGGGAGGACTTGATGAAGCTTGCGACGCTCGATCTCGACGGCAGCCCGAAGGCCGCCCTGATGCTGGCTGACGGATCGGCCGTCCTGCTGGACCGCGCCGCGGTGGCGCTCACAGGCAATCTGCCCGAGGCGGCGGCCGCCGCCTTCGCGACCGGCGATCTGCAGGCGGTGATCGAAGCCGGTCCAGGCGCGCTCGACGGCCTGAAGGCGATCGAAGCGGCGGGTGCCGCCCTCACCGATGCTCTCGTCTCCGCCGCCGACCTGCGCCTGCTGGCGCCTTTGCCCAACCCTCGAAAAAACGTCTTTTGCGTCGGCCGCAACTATCTCGAGCATATCGCCGAGGGCGAGCGCGCGCAGAACACGAAGATCGGCGTGACCGAGCATCCCGTCTACTTCACCAAGCCGCGCACATCAGTGGTCGGCCCCGGCGCCGACGTGCCCATCTTCCCGCATGTGTCGGTGAACATCGACTACGAGGTCGAGCTCGCTCTGGTGATCGGCAAGCCTGGGCGCGACATTCCGAAGGAGCGCGCCTTCGAGCACATCTTCGGCTACACCATCCTGAACGACGTCACCGCGCGCGACGTGCAGCGCCGCCATGGCGGGCAGTATTTCAAGGGCAAGGGGCTGGACGGCTCCTGCCCGCTCGGGCCGGTGATCGTCACATCGGACGCCATCGGCGATCCGTCGAAGCTCGGCCTTCGCCTCACCGTCAATGGCGACACCCGCCAGGACGGCAATACCGCCGACATGATCTTCGACATTCCGACCCTGATCGCCTCCCTGTCGGAGGGCCTGACCCTGGAGCCGGGCGACATCCTCGCGACCGGCACGCCGTCCGGGGTCGGCTACGCCATGGACCCGCCCTGCTACCTCGTGGACGGCGATATCGTCGTCTGCGAGATCGACGGCATCGGCAGGCTGGAGAACCGGATGACGACCGTGACCTGAACGCGGTATCATGCTTCAGGAGAGCGGGCGGGCATCAGCACCCCGTCCGTGACAATCAACGAGCTGACAAACAGGGAGACATGACATGTCGACGAAGACACATCCCGTCAACCGGCGTTCTGCCATGGCGCTCGGCGCGATGGCCGCGGCCACGGCGGCCTTGTTCACGCTGCCGGCGACAGGCCAGGATCTCGAGAAAATCACCTTCGCCCAGCCGAGCCCGTCGGCGGTCAATTCCTTCCCGGTGTTCGTGGCGATCGGCGAGGGCTTCTTCGCCGAGGAGGGGCTCGAGGTCACGGTCGAGGCGGTCAACGGCTCGGCCTCGGTGCTGCAGGCGCTGTCCGCGGGCCAGGCGCAGTTCGGACGTCCGGGGCCGGCGCCGGTGCTCGGCGCACGCGCCAGAGGCGTGGACGTGGTCTTCATCTACAATGTCGCCGCGCGCACCAATTTCGGCCTCGTGGTCGCCGAGGACAGCGCGTTTCAGGCGATCGAGGATCTCAAGGGCACGGTGATCGGCACCGGCACGGCGGATGGCGCCGAGGTCGGCTTCGCCCGCAACGTGCTCAACGGCTCGGGGCTGGTCGAGGGCACCGACTACGAGTTTCTGACCGTCGGCGACGGCGGCCCGGCGACCGCCGCCTTCACCCGCGGCGACATCTCCGCCTATTCGGCCTCGGTCGCCGATGCCGCGATCCTCACCCAGCGCGGCCTGCCGGTGCGCGACATCACGCCGGACGAATACCAGAAATTCTTCGGCAACGGCCTCGCCACCATGGGCGCCACCATCCGCGACAATCCGGAGCTGGTCGAGAAATTCGGGCGCGCCCATGCGCGCGCGCATGCCTTCGCCCTGGACGACGCCAATCGCGAGAAGGTCCTGGCGCATCTCAAGGCCGGCAATCCGCAGGAGGGCGAGGACGCGGCCTTCCAGTCCGCCTTGTTCGATGCGGTGCGCGCCAAGACTATTCCGCTCGACGACAGCAACGGCCTCGGCTGGCAGCCGCCGGAGATCTGGGCGGAGTGGCAGGAGAGCCTGATCGCCGGCGGTGATCTCGAGGGTCCTCTCGACGATCTCGAGGCCGCCTACACCAACGACTTCGTGCCGATCTGGAACGAAGGTCTGAAGTAGGGGCGCCAAGAGTCATGGCGACTGTCGCAACCGTCTCGCCCGCGACCGAGGCGTCCGCCGAGCCCGTCTACGCGCTCGCCGACGTGGGCAAGACCTACGCCAGCAACGCTGTCGAGGCGCTCACCGGCGTCACGCTGACCCTGAACAAGGGCAGCTTCTCCGCGGTCATCGGGTCGAGCGGTTGCGGCAAGTCCACGCTCTTGAAGATCATGGCGGGGCTGATCCCGCCCTCCACCGGACGGGTGGTGCTGTCCGGCAGGCCGGTCACCGGCCCGCGCCGGGACATCGGCATGATGTTCCAGCAGGCCACCCTCTTCCCCTGGCGCACCACCATCGAGAACGTGGTCCTGCCGATCGAGATCCGCGACGGGCGGGCAGCGGCCCGCGCCGCTCACGATAGCGCCAGAGCGTTGCTCGAGCTGGTCGGCCTGAAGGGCTTCGAGGGTGTCTTTCCGAACGAGCTTTCCGGCGGCATGGCGCAGCGCGCCGCGATCTGCCGGATGCTGGTGACCGAGCCCACGGTGCTCCTGCTGGACGAACCGTTCAGCGCGCTCGACGAGCTCACCCGCGACTTCATGAACATGGAGCTGCAGCGCATCTGCATCGAAAAGCACGCCACCGCCTTCCTGGTCACCCACTCGATCCAGGAGGCGGTGATCCTCTCGGACGTGGTCTACGTCATGGCGCCCCGCCCCGGCCGCATCGCCGAAGCCGTGCCGATCGACCTGCCGCGCCCGCGCACCCTCGACATGATCACCACGCCCAAATTCGGGGCCCTGGTCGAGCATATCCGCAGCCGTCTGGACGAAGGGGCCGGGCTATGATCACCCGCGATCGCCTCCAAGAGGTTGACCCTTCACAAGATACCGTCTGGGTCGAGGAGATAAGCTGGATCGACCGCGTGCCGCGCAGCGTCGCCATGCTCGCGGTGTTCGCGGTGTTCATCATGTTCTGGCAGCTGTTGACCTGGACCGGCCTGGTCTCGCCGATCATTCTGCCGACCCCTTGGGAGACCCTGGAGGACCTGATCTTCGTCGGCGGCAACCTGCTGTCCGGCGGCTACATGCTGGACGCGCTCCGGATCACCATCCTGGAAGTGATCTACGGCTTCGTCATCGCTTTTCTGATCGGCTTTTCGCTCGGCGTGCTGGTGGGCGAGACGGTCTTCGGCGAGCGCGCGGTCATGCCCTATCTGGTCGCGATCGACACCATGCCCAAGGTCGCCTTCGCGCCGCTGTTCGTCGCCTGGCTCGGCTTCGATATCAGCTCCAAGGTGGCGCTCGCCGCCTTCATCGCGACCTTCCCGATCGTGGTCGGCACCGCGGCCGGCCTGCACGCCGCCGACGAGAACGCGCGCATGCTGTTCAAGACCATGGGCGCGTCGCGCTGGCAGACACTGTGGAAAATGAAGCTGCCCATGGGTCTCCCCCATATCTTCACCGGCCTCAAGATCGCCGCGGTCGGCGTGATGGCCGGCGCGATCACCGCCGAGTTCCTGGGCGGCGGCAAGGGTTTCGGGGAGCTGATCCGGGTCGCGGCCTCGCAGCTCAACACGCCGCGCGTCTTCTCGCTGATCCTCTATCTCAGCCTGGTCGGCCTCGCCCTGTTCGCCCTGGTGGTCTGGGTGCAGCGGCGCTTCGTCTTCTGGCACCGGGACCGCGTGGTCTCGGGCGAGGGCTGAGCGATGGCCGGGCCGGTACAGGCGACGTCCCTCGAAGACTTCGTCGGCCGTGTGCTGGAAGCGCTCGACGTTCCGGCCGAGGACGCCCGCACCGTCGCCGGCATGATGGTCGAGGCGGATCTTCTGGGCTATGGCACCCACGGGGTGTTTCGCCTTCGGCAATATGTCGATCGCCTGCGCGACGGCGGCTGCAACCCGAGGCCCGCGCGAAAAATCGTCAGCGAAACAGTGGCGACGGCCCTCCTCGATGGCGACAACGGCCTCGGCCAGCTCACGCTCAAGGCCGCGCGCGAGCTCGCCATGGCGAAGGCGAGAAAAACCGGGATCGGCTGGGTCGGCGTGCGCGGCGGCAACCATGCGGGACCAGCTGCGCTCTATGTCCGTCCGCAGGCGAAAGCCGGCATGGCGGGACTTTGCGCCGCCGTCGGCAGCGCCAATCACGTGGCACCCTTCGGCGGCACGGACCTCCTCCTGGGCACCAACCCAATCGCGATCGCCTTTCCCAGCATCGATCCCGACCCGTTCGTGCTCGACATGGCGACCACCGTCGCCGCGGTCGGCAAGATCAAGGTGCTCGAACAGCGCGGCGAGCCGATGCCCGAGGGCTGGATGGTCGGCAAGGATGGCAAGCCGCTGACCGATCCTGCCAAGCGCAACGAGGGATTTTTGCTGCCGATCGGCGGTCCCAAGGGCTACGGCCTCAGCCTCGCCATCGGCCTGCTCGCGGGCGTGCTCAACGGGGCGGCCTTCGGCGGCGACGTCGTCGATTTCACCGCCAACACGACCAGCCCGACCAATACCGGCCAGTTCGTCGCGGCGATCGATCTCAGCGCCTTCGGCGATCCGGAGGCGATCGCCGCGCTGGCGTCGAGCGTGTTCGCCGAGCTTCGCGCCTCGCCGCCGCTGCCCGGGCACGATCCCGTGCGCATTCCGGGCGAAGGCCGCGAGGCCGCCTGCGCCAAACGTCTTGCCGATGGCCTTGAGCTGCATGCAGCACTTCGCCGCGAGCTTGAGGCGATCGCCCGGGAACTGGATGTCGCCCCCTGCTGAAGCGGTCAGGCGGTCACCGGCCGAGGCCTTCGCAGGAAAGCGGGACGGTGGGCTGTTGCCTCGATAAAAATTCCGTGATTGCCGCTGGTCATGGCAAGTCTTGAGGGTCAGGATGCGTGCATTGACGGCTACTCACAAAATCATCGTCAGGGAAGGTTTCGTCATGAAGAGAACAGCACTCGCCTTCACGGCTGCGGCGCTGCTTGCCGCGTCGCCGCCCCTCGGCGCGCAGGACGCCGAAATGACCTTCTTCATCACCAGCCAGGGGCCGGGCGACGGTGCCAATCTCGGCGGGCTCGACGGGGCGGACGCCCATTGCCAGCAGCTCGCCGAGGCGGCTGGTGCCGGTGGCAGGACCTGGCGCGCCTATCTCAGCAGCGGCAACACGAATGCCCGCGACCGCATCGGCGCCGGCCCCTGGCATAATGCTAGGGGTGAGCTGATCGCCGAGGATCTGGACGCGCTGCACGGGGATGCCAATGCGATCAGCAAGCAAACCGGCCTCACCGAAAGCGGCGAGCCGGTGAACGGCCGCGGCGACAGCCCGAACCGCCATGACATCCTGACCGGCTCGAATGCCGACGGCACCGCCGCCGCCGAAACCTGCGGCGACTGGACCCTGGATGGCGAGGGTAGTGCGATCGTCGGCCACCACGATCGCATGGGTCTCCGCGATGACGCCCCGTCCAAGTCCTGGAATTCGTCGCATCCGTCCCGCGGCTGCAGCCAGGAGGCGCTTCAAGGCACCGGCGGGGACGGTCTGCTCTACTGCTTCGCCGCAAATTGACCATGGAGATTGTCCAGGGAGGGAGTGAACGGTCGTAAGCGACATTCTGAAGGAGGTGCTCGCGGCGGACGGCACCAGCGCTCAGAACTTCGAGAAAGGCGATCTCGCTTTGCCGCGGGCTCGCGGCTTCGCCATCCTTGCCTGCATGGATGCGTGGCTTGATCCGGCTGAATATGCAGGCCACCCTGAAGGCGACGCCCATGGCATCCGCAAGGTCGGCGGTTGCGTCAGCGACGATGCGCTTCGCTCCCTGGTGATCCCCGGCAAGCTGCTCGGCACTCGCGAATGGTTCGTGATCCAACGCACCGATGCGGCAGGGTCTGGTCACCGATGAGACCATGCGCGGCCACTTGGCCAGCAGGCTCGAACCGCCTCGGTCGATGAGAAAGGCTGGCACGACCACGGCAGGGGGTCGACCGAGGGCGGGGCTGCTCCCCTTGCAGTCATCAGAAGGATTGCCCCAAGAGGCCTTTCTGATCAGCCGACCGGCGATACATCGAAGGGCAATCCCGGGCCCGAAGCGCTTTCTCAAGCCTCAGATGTCGTGGCCACCGCGATCGTCCTTTGGATCTCGCGAGATCGTCGAGGCTGGCTTTGCAGTGGAGGAGCAAGGATGATGACATCGCCGTCTTCTTCATTGTGGCAGATCCAGATGGGAATCTGATCTGCTTTGCCGGAGGTCCGGCCTAGGGTCGGCTTTCCGCTATTTTCGCCCACGATAGCAGACCAACCTTGCCGGGTTGGGTCACGACTCTCCGGACTCGCAGGCCAGAATTCGCGTCCGCTTTCGTCGGCGGCACTGTGACCAAGCCGAAGCCCGACTGCGCAGGCTGGATATGTCAGCGTGGGGACTCAGTTGATCAATGCCGTGCGGGCGAATTTGCGGACGAGCTGTCGAACCGTCTGCCCGCTATGCTGGTGCAGCGGCGCATTCGGATGATTCACGAGCCGCAGCACTAGGTTATTGGTTTAGCATCAAACTCCCAAACATCGCTGATCGCTCTGTTTGGATCGATGCACCAGAGCGATAAGGCTCCAAGCCAGGCGATGGCGATCCCACCAAAGGCGAGACGACTCAAGCTCGACGAGAAAGGCAAGGGAATTTAAAATGAGTGCTCCTACGGTAATGGGTGCCATCACGCTTTCGATGGCGGTCATGTTTCAGGCGACCGCTGGCGCGCACGAAGCGGGCGTGCGGCGGATCGTCGTACCCTCGCAGGAGCGCGGGACCGATCTCGCTGTGACCGTCTGGTATCCGGCATCATCGGGCGGTGAGGTTGTCATGCTTGGCGACAACGTCTTTTTCGAGGGAACGCAGGCCATGCGGGATGCGCCGATTTCTGCCGGGCCATTCCCTCTCATCCTGCTTTCACACGGTGCGGGGCTGGCGGGACGCGCCGAGGCCCTGAGCTGGATGGCCACGCCGCTCGCCGAAGAAGGTTTTGTCGTGGCCGCGCCCACGCATCCCGGCAATACCGGGCCCGACCGTTCGGCGGCGGAGACCATGAAGCTCTGGCTCCGACCATCGGACCTGTCGGCGACGCTTGATGTCCTCGAGACGGACACGGCCCTCCTGCCCCATATCGACGCCGACAAGATCGGCGTTCTGGGGCTGTCCATGGGCGGCAATACCGCTCTGCTGATCGCGGGCGCCCGGCTCGATCCCGAGCTTTTCGCAAGCTACTGCGACACCAATGATCTGAATGCGTCGCTGTGCGACTGGGTGCGTCTGAGCGACGTCGATCTGCACGCGATGGATAAGGCGGCCGCCCGCCGTGATAACAGAGACGAGCGGGTTCGGTTCGCCATGGCGATCGATCCGGTCCCTGCCGATATTTTCGCGGCCGAGACCTTTTACGACATGTCGATCCCGGTCGCCCTGGTGAATCTTGGCGGGAAGGCCGACATTCCTGCAACCGCGCAGGCGTCGACGATCGCTAAAGCCGTTCCCGGCGCCGGCTACGAGGTGATCGAGGACGCCAGCCACTTTTCCATGTTCGCCGAATGCAAGCCGGGTGCGGCGGAAATCGCCCTGGAAGAGGGGATCGAAGACCCGATCTGTGCCGATGGAAGCGGGCGTTCGCGGAGCGCGATCCACGCACAATTGATCGACATGGTCGCGGCTGCCTTCAGCCATGCGCTGAATTCGAGGCGTTGATCCCCGCGCAGCCAGCCGGTTCAGGCCCCACCCGCAGCAGACGAAAGAAGGGGCGTCGTCTTTCTAGCGATCCTTTTATTTTTCTGACCTGGAGAGAGGGTCGCATTGACACCGACAGATTCATGTAACATATGAAAGTACATGAATCGCGATAGCCGATTGTCCGGCGTGCTGCATGTTCTCCTGCACATGGCCGAGTATCAGG
The DNA here is from genome assembly GCA_041398025.1 of Alphaproteobacteria bacterium. Classification (GTDB taxonomy): domain Bacteria; phylum Pseudomonadota; class Alphaproteobacteria; order Geminicoccales; family Geminicoccaceae; genus JANQPX01. The sequence goes on along the minus strand of JAWKVM010000030.1, from coordinate 11,848 downwards.
AGCCGGTCACGTCGGCGGCGCTCGCGCGCGTGATGCAGACCAATCCCGTGGTGATCCGCCGGATCATGGCGGGCCTGCGGGAACAGGGCTATGTGCGCTCCGAGCGGGGGCACGGCGGCGGATGGACGATCGCCTGCGACCTCGACGCGGTGACCCTGCATGATATCTACGAGAGCATCGGAGCCCCCTCGCTGTTCGCGATCGCCAATCGCAACGACGCGTCGGACTGCGCGGTCGAGCAGGCGGTCAACGCCGCGCTCGATGCGAGCCTGGGCGAGGCCGAAGAGCTTCTGCTCGCATCGTTGCGCAAGGTCACGCTGGCAAGCTTGAGCGCGGCTTTTCATCACCGTCTTGCCCGGCGCGCGCCGGGCTGTGCCCGAGGAGCCGATCATGCCGAGTGAAGGTGTGGCTCACGAAGAGCCATTTCTGAAGAACTTCTCCGACCCCGAGAAGGTGGCGAGCTATGCCGAAGGGCCGCGACGCTACGTGCCCGGGCTGGAGGCGCTGCATCGGATGACGGGATTACTGCTGGCGGAGCGGGCGCCGGCGGATGCCAGGGTGTTGGTGCTCGGGGCAGGCGGCGGCAGCGAGCTTTCGGCGATGGCGGAGGCCTACCCGGGATGGACCTTCGTCGGCGTCGATCCGGCCGCGGAAATGCTCCGGCTCGCCGAACGCACCGTCGGAGCGTACATGGATCGCGTTCGGCTGATCGAGGGCTATATCGACGATGCCCCGGCCGGCCCGTTCGATGCGGCGACCTGCCTCCTTACGCTGCATTTTCTCGCCGAGCCCGAGCGGGTGAGCACGGCGCGGCAAATTCACGATCGCCTGCGCCCCGGCGCGCCGTTCGTCGCCGCGCATGCGAGCTTTCCCCAAGCGGCGGGGGAGCGCGATGTCTGGCTCGATCGCTATGCCGCCTATCCGATCGCATCAGGGGCGGATCCCGACCAGGTGCAGGACGCGCGCGCGGCGGTGGCGGCGAGCCTCAACACCTTCAGCCCGGAGCAGGACGAGGCGATCCTCCGCGCCGGTGGCTTTTCCGGCGTCAGCCTGTTCTACGCGGCGTTCACCTGGCGCGGCTGGATCGCCTATGCCTGAAGCAGGCGCCCGCTCACGCTGCGCGTTTCGCAGCCTTTGGAAACAGCTCGATCGGAGGCATACCCATGGCCCGTAACGATTTCGATCCCGCCACCGTCACGCCCGACGGGCGCCCGCCAAAGAAGGCGCAACTCTTCGACGGAACGGCGCCTGGTCCCTGGCGCGGCTCGGTCGACGGCGAAGTGCTGGGCGGGCCGGTCACGGTGCTGACCTATGGCAACGACACCCCCGGCGAGGGGCCACGGCTGCACGTTCATCCCTATGACGAAACCTTCGTCGTCATCCAGGGCCAGGCACGGTTCTTCGTCGGCGACCGGGTGATCGACGCCGCGGCCGGCGAGGTGGTGCTGGGCCCGAAGGGCGTGCCGCACCGTTTCGAGAATCTCGGGCCGGGGCGGCTGCAGACCATCGATATTCATCACTCGCCGCGCTGGATCCAGACCGACCTCGCCTGAGCGGGCAGACTTCAGCGACGACCGAGAAAGTCCATGACAACCTGATTGACCCGATCGGGGAACTCCCATAGCGGAAAGCCGCCGGCCTCGGGAATCGTCACGCGGCTGGCTTTTGGCATGATCGCTTCGAGATCCTCGGCAATGTTCAGGAAATCCCGGAGATCGTGCTCGCCGCTGATGATCAGCGAAGGCGTTTCGAGCACCGCCAGCCGATCTCCGATATCGCCCACGGGGCGCGAGATCAGGCCCGCGTCAAGCCAAGGCTGACCGCCGAAGTCATCGATCATGCGCCGTTGCGCAGCCGCACGGCATTCCGTCGGACGGCGACGCATCACCTCGAACCATCCTCCCTCCTGCCACCAGATTTCCCGCGCTGCGGCAATACCCTGAGCTTTGGCAACGACCGAGATCCGACGAAGCAAGTCGCTCACGGACGGCAAGGGCCTGCCGGGAAAGACGGGGGCTTCGAGGATGAGGGATCGAAACAAATCGGGACGCTGGCACGCCAGAAGCAGCCCGGCGCCAGCGCCGAGATGGGTGCCCCAGAAATGGCATTGATCGACGCCGGCGTCCCGGAGAGCGCCGTCGATGCTTGCCGCGTATTCCTGCACCCCATAGGGCCCCGGGATCGCCGATGATCGCCCATGTCCAGGCAGATCGATCAGGATCAGCCGGCAGGTTCCTTCAAAGGCGGCCACTTGCCGATCGAACAGACGATGGTCCTGCGAAACGCCATGGACCATGGCGATCGCCGCGGCGTCCTCCGATGCTCTGGTGACGATCTCGTAGACGGCCGAAGGCGATCCGCGCGTAGCCATCGGGCAACCCCCTTGCCACGGAAATGGTGCATGAGGCTATCACCGCAATTGGTAAGGCGCTACTCGGCTTGCTCCCGTTGGCAGGATCGAGCCGGCATCGATGATGGAAGCCGTCGCCCTATCGCTTGCCTCATCCCACCCGCAGCATCGCGCCATCGACGGGGATCGCTGCGCCATTGATGTAGCGTGCCAGGGGCGAAGCCAGAAAGACCGCCAGGACGGCGAGGTCTTTCGGCTCGCCGAAATAGCCGGCAGGGATGAAGCGATCGATAAAGGCTTGCCGGCTCTCCGCCGTCGGATGCAGCCGGTTGTTGATCTGGTCGGTCGAGATCCGCCCTGGCGCAATCGTGTTCACCGTGATGCCGAAGGGTGCGAGCTGAATCGCCAGGCCGCGCGACCAGGATTGAAGTGCTGCTTTTGCCGGTGCGGCAGCGTTCGGCGTCGGCGCCACCATCGCACCGGTCACGTTGATGATCCGACCCCACTGCCGGGCCTTCATAGCCGGGATAACGACAGCCGCAATCTGTCGCGATGCGGCAAAATTGAGCTGATGGGACCGTTTCCAAAGCGCTTCATCCGAAGGATCGTCCATCGGCATGGAAGCGCCCGCATTGTTGAACAGGATATCGATCGAACCGCCGAGCTTTTCCGCAGCCTCCTTCGCGATTTTGGTGCACTCTGCGGGTTCCTGCAGATCACCGACGACGACATGCGGCCGTTGCAAGCCGCGAGCGTCGATCGCGTCTGCAATGTCTGCAAGCGCCTTCTCGCGTCGTCCATGCACGGCGAGCTCCACGCCTTCGTCCGCGAACAGCTCGGCGGCGGCACGGCCGATCCCTGCACTCGCACCCGTGATGAAGACCCGCTTCCCGGCGAGTTGAAGGTCCATCCAGAATTCTCCCGACAGCGACCAGTATCCTGCAGGCCCAAGCCTAGAGACTTCGCCTCTGGTGGGCTAGGAGGCGCCTGCCGATCCCGATGGAGTCTGGCCTGCCCGGGATGGAGCATCGCTTCTGCACGACGAACCAGGAAACGGCATTCGGTGGTGGTCTTCGCAAAACCACGCATCGCTTTTCCATGCTTCTGCCAGACACAAAACTCCGATGACCTGTCGTCAGGCCCATTATTTCGAGATAACCTATTTTTCTCGATAAAAATCTGTGTCATATAGAATCACAGTGAATGAAGAGAAATCGCCAGGTTGCGGCTCCCAGGCTGTCAACCGGTCAGGGGGACGCTGATGTGAACGGTCTGCAGGCGATGGCGAGTGGACAGCCGGCTCAGCCGGATATTGGCGAGACGCTGGCGCGCGCTGCCTATCGCGAGCTGCGAGCCGATATCATCAAAGGCGCCCGGGCGCCCGGCGAACGTTTGCGGATCGAGAAACTGAAGGCGATCTACGGGTTCGGGCCAACGCCTCTGCGCGAGGCGCTGCAGATGCTGGCGGCTGACCAGCTGGTGCTGGTGGAGGGCAATCGCGGCTTCAGTGTCGCCCAGCTCGATCTGGACGAATTCAAGGATCTCAATGTCGCCCGCACCGTGGTCGAGCATGCTGCGCTGCGACTTTCGATCGCCAAGGGCGATGACGCCTGGGAGGCGGGCATCGTTGCTGCCGGCTATCTCATGGGCAAGGAAGACGCCGCTCTGTCGGCGACGGCGGACAGGGTGACCGATCGCTGGGAAGCGGCGAACACCGCCTTTCACACCGCCATGGTCGCTGCCTGCGGCTCGCGCTGGCTGCTCAATGTGCGCGCCGGTCTGCATGATCAATGCGCCCGCTACCGGCGTGCCTCCGTCTATCAAAAACGCGGCGAGCGTGACCTTGGTGCCGAACATCGTGCCATGGCCGAGGCAGTCCTGGCACGGGACGCCGATCTGGCCTGTGATTTGACCGAACGCCACTTCGCGCTGACCGCCAGCAGTCTCTTCGAGGCGCCGCCAGCAGGAAGGAATGCGTGATGACGGCAGTCGGTTGGCTCGAAGCTTGCGGAGTGTTGACATGACGGGGACCAAAGCGGGCGTGGATCTGATCGTCGACGGCAGGGACGTCACGATCCAGGCCGATCCGGACACGCCGCTCCTCTACGTCCTGCGGGGTCAGCTCGGCAATCTCGGCACCCGTTTCGGCTGTGGCGAGGGGACGTGCGGGGCCTGCATGGTGATCGTCGACGGCGAGGCCACGCCCTCGTGCAATCTGCCTGTCAGCGCTGCCACCGGCACCAGCATCGAGACGATTGCCGGTGTCGACTCGAGCGACCCGATCGTCGCCGCCATGCTTGAGATCCAGGCCGGACAATGCGGTTACTGCCTGCCCGGTATCGTGATGGCGGCCAAGGCGTTGCTCGCGCATAATCCAGCGCCATCACGCCGGGAGATCGCCATGGCGCTGGATGGCAATCTCTGCCGCTGCGGCGCGCATCTGCGCATTCTGGCCGCCATCGAGGCCGCAGCGAAAAGCCTGGCGGAGGCCGGAGCATGAGCGCCAAGACCCTGCCGCTGCCTCTGCAGACTGCGCCGCTGGTCTCGGACTGGCTGCGCTTCGGGCCCGATCGCCGGGTCACCGTCCTCTCCGGCCGGGTCGAGCTGGGGCAGGGCAACATGACTGCGATCCTGCAGATCGCGGCGGATGAGCTCGATGTCGATCCGGCCGACGTCGCCATCATCGGCGCGGACACCACGCAGACGCCCAATGAGGGCTTCACCTCCTCGAGCCTGTCGATCGCCCATGGCGGCATGTCGGTCAGGCTGGCGGCGTCGGCCGCGCGCCATCTCCTGCTGGCCGAGGCGGCAAAGCTGCTGCAGAGCTCACCCGATCAGCTCACCATCGAGGCCGGCCGGATCATGCGCGGCGGCGTCGATACCGATCTCGACCTCTGGAAGCTGGCCGAGACGGTCGATCTGCAGGTCGAGGCTGCCGCCCATGCCGATCCGAAACCGCCCGACGCGCGCCGCGTGGTCGGCACCTCGCTGCCGCGCATCGATCTGGAGAGCCGGATCACCGGCCAGCCCTTCGTCCACGATCTGGTGTTCGACGGCATGCTGTTCGGCCGGCCCGTCCATCCGCCGGCCCTGTCCTCGCGGCTGGTCGAGCTGGACATGGCGGGGCTGCGCGCCCGGCCCGGCGTGGTCGAGGCAGTGCGCGACGGCAGCTTCGTCGGCGTGGTCGCCACCAGCGAGCCCGAGGCCATCGCCGCCGCCAGTTGGGCGAAGAACCGCGTGGTCTACGCGCCGCCAGCGGCGAGCCCGGACGACGCCATCGCCGCGATCGCCGCGTCCACCGGCGAGATCGAGGTGGTCCATGACGAGGGCGATGTCGAGGCGGTCGACGGCCGCCGGTTCGAGACCAGGATTTCCAGGCCCTATCTGAGCCATGGCTCGATCGGGCCTTCGGCCGCCGTCGCGCTTTGGCAGGACGGTCGACTGCGCGTCTGGTCCCAGTCCCAGGGCGCCTATCCCCTGCGCGCTGCACTTGGCGCCGTGTTCGATCTGCCGCCGGAAAACATCGAGGTGATGCACCGGCCAGGTGCTGGCTGCTATGGCCATAATGGCGCTGATGACGTGGCGCTCGATGCCGCCCTTCTGGCGCGCGCCGTGCCCGGCCGGCCGGTGAAGGTGGTGTGGAGCCGGGCGGACGAGTTCCGCTATGCCCCGCTCGGCCCGGGCATGTCGGTCTCGGCGAAGGCGGTCGTCGGCGAGGACAAGCGCATCGCCGCCATGGACGTGCTCGCCAACAGCGCGCCCCACGGCAACCGGCCAGGCCGCAACGGTGCGCCAAACCTGCGCGCGTCTGCCTATCTCGAAAAACCTTTCCCGGTCCCGCGCTCGGCCGATATTCCGGCCGCCAATGGCGGCGGCGCCGATCGCAATTCCGTTCCCTACTACACCATCCCCAACAAGCGGGGCGCCAAGCGGCTGGTGCATGATCTGCCCTATCGCACCTCGTCCATGCGCGCGCTGGGCGGCTTTGCCAATGTCTATGCGATCGAAACGTTGATGGACGAGATCGCGCGTGATCTGGACGAGGATCCGGTGGCGTTCCGTCTGCGCCATCTCGACGACCCGCGCGCCGTCGCCGTGATCGAAAATGCTGTGGCCGCATCGAAGGACATCATCGAGGCGAAGCCGGGTGAGGGGGCGGGCTGGGGGATCGGCTTTGCCCGCTACAAGAACACCGCGAGCTACTGCGCCGTGGTCGCGCGCATCGAGGTGGACGAGACCATCCGCGTGACCCATGTGCGTGCCACCGTCGATTGCGGCGAGGTCATCAATCCCGATGGCGTGATCAACCAGACCGAGGGCGGCATTCTGCAGGCGATCAGCTGGACCTTGAAGGAGGCGGTCACCTTTGAGGGACCGGGCGTCGCCATCGAAGGCTGGTCCGATTATCCGATCTTGACCTTCAGCGAGGTGCCGGACGTCCGGGTCAGCCTGATCCCTCGCCCAGACCAGGCGCCGCTCGGCTGCGCCGAGGCCGCGCAGGGCCCGGTGGCCGCCGCCATCGGCAATGCGCTGCGCATGGCGATCGGCGTGCACGTCAAGGCGATGCCGCTGAACCGCGACGCCATCATGGCTGCACTCCTGTGAGGCGGGTATCATCACGAAGGGGTGGGCGGTCATGGCGCTGAAGATCCTGAGCGGCGGGGCGGCGAACGGCCTGGTGACGGCCCTGACCGAGGCGTTCACCGAGGCGAGCGGCATGGGCATCGAGGGCGATTTCGGCGCCGTCGGCGGCATGCGCGATCGGGTGCTCGCCGGCGAGGCCGTCGACATGATCATCCTGACTCGCGCCATCGCCGAAAGCCTGGCGGCGAGCGGCCATGTCGATGCGGCCAGCGTCACCGATATCGGCGATGTCGTGACCGGTGTGGCGGTCAAGGACGGCACGCCCTTGCCTGATGTCTCGACCGGCGAGGCGCTCAGGAACGTCCTTCTTGCCGCCGATGCGATCTATGTCCCCGACACCGTGAAGTCGACCGCCGGCCTGCATGTCGCCGGCGTGCTGCAGGCGCTCGGCATCGCCGATGCGGTGGCGGACCGGCTGCGCTGCTTTGCCAATGGCCAGACCGCGCTCAAGCACATGGCCGCGGGCGACGACGCCAACCCAGTCGGCACGACCCAGATCACCGAAATTCTGAATACGCCTGGGGTCACCTATGCGGGCGACTTGCCGGCCGAGCATGGCCTCGTGACCACCTACACCGCCGCGATCTGCAAGAGGGCGGCCTTACCGAAGGAGGCGCGCGCACTGATCGAGATCCTGACCGCACCCGCCCATGCCGACCTGCGCGCGCGCGTCGGGTTTGCCGGCTGAAACCGGCAGCCGGCCGCAGGAGACCATTGAATTCGGCATCAACAAATCACGACAGGGAGCTGACGACGATGACCACTTCTTTTCAAGTCAAAGGCCTGGCCGTAGCCCTGGCCCTTTCAGGCTTTGTCGCAACCGCGTCGGCCGAGGAAGTCACGCTCAGCACCGTGACCGCGCTGCCGACCCAGCACACGCTCTCGCAGAGCTACATCAAGCATTTCATCGAGCCGCTGAACGCCGCGGGCGCCGGTGTCGTCCAGATCAATCTTCTCGGCGGACCGGAAGTGACGCCCGCGGACCGAGCACCCCAGGCGATGCAGCGCGGCGTGTTCGACATCCTGTTCACGCCCGCCGCCTATGTCGCCGGGCTGGTGCCGCAGGCGCAGGCGATGATGCTGCAGAATATCGGCATCGAGGCGCTCAGGGCGGAGGGTGCTGTCGATGCCTATGACGCGATCTTCGGCGAGCGCCTCGGCGCCCATCTGATCGCCTGGTCGGAAACCGGCGCTGGGTCCGGCTACTATCTCTACACCAAGAAAAAGCCGGAAATGAAAGACGGTGTGGTCGATCTTTCCGGGCTCTCCATGCGCACCACTGGCGCCTATCGGCCGATCCAGGAGGCGCTGAACGCCACCACCGTGCAGATCCCGTCGGGCGACGTGCCGACCGGGCTGGAACGCGGCGTCATCGATGGCTTCGGCTGGCCCACGGTCGGGCTCGCGTCCATCGGTCTGGCGGAATCGGTCGACTACCGGATCGAGCCCAAATTCTACAATCTCGCCAATGTCGTCCTGATCTCCAAGGATCGCTGGGACGGCCTGTCGGAGGAGGCGCGTGCGATCGTCTCCGAGGTGGCAGAGGAATACGAGCTCACCTCCGTGGACGAGATGATCGCGCGCAACAAGGACGACATCGCGGCCGCCGATGCCGCCGGTGTCGAAGCCATCACCATGGAAGGCGATGCCGGTGCCCAGTATCTTTCGATCGCCTCCGAAGCGATGTGGAGCCGGGTCGAGGAGAAGGTCGGTGCCGACGGCGTCGCCGAGCTCAAGGCCATGCTCTACAAGACCGAGTAAGCCTTTCCCCGATCGGAAACGGCCTGCAAATCAAAGAAGAAAGCGGATCCCGATGACATCCTGATCGGGATCCGCTCCGAGGGATGGCGAGGGTGCGGGACACCATGCTGAAACGGATCACGCAGCTTTACGATCTGCTGCTCAAGGCCTGCGTCGTCCTGGCGGGCCTGCTGATCACCATCGGCATCGTCCTGGTGATCGTCGACGTGATGATGCGCGCCACGGGCTTCAAGCCACCCGGCTTCACCGTCGCCTTCGTCGAATATATCCTGCTCTATTTCGTGCTGCTGGCCGCGCCCTATCTGGTGCGCGAGAAGGGTCATGTGTTCACCGACATGGCGGTCGGCAGGCTGCCCGCCGGCCCAAGGCGGTTCATCGAGAAGCTGGTCTACGTCCTCTGCATCGCCGTCTCGCTGGTCTTCGCCTATATGGGCGCAGTGCTGTTCGAGGAAGGCTGGCGCTTCGGTTTCGTCGACGAGCGTTCGGTCGACATCCCCTATTGGGCGCTCTACGTCCTCTTCCCGCTTTGCTTCACCATGATCGCGATCGAGTTCGCCCGCTACCTGTTCGGGGCGGACTCGATGTACGCGCGAGAGCAGTCGCTGGAGTCGATGTAGCCCATGGAATGGTATTGGGCGCTCACCCTGCTGCTCTCCATGGTGATCGGGCTGATGATGCTGGGCGTGCCGGTCGCCTTCACCTTCATGGCGACCAACCTGATCTGCGGCCTGATCTTCATCGGCGGCAGCACGGCGCTGATCCAGGTGGTCGACAATTCCACCTCGCTGATCACCCGCTTTCAGCTGGCACCGGTGCCGTTCTTCATCTTCATGGGCTCCTTGTTCTTCTATTCGGGCCTCGCGAATCGGGTGTTCGACACCCTCGACAAGATCCTCGGCCGCATCCCCGGCCGGCTCTGCTATCTGACCGTCGCCGGCGGCACCGCCTTTTCCACGCTCACTGGCTCCAGCATGGCCAACACCGCCATGCTCGGCTCGCTCATGGTTCCCGAGATGCAGCGCCGGGGCTATCACTGGCGGATGTCGCTCGGACCGATCCTCGGCACCGGCGGCCTCGCCATGATCATCCCCCCTTCGACCCTGGGTGTGCTCCTGGCATCGCTTGCCGGAATCGATGTCGGCCGCTTCCTGATCGCCGGCATCCTCCCGGGTTTTCTTCTGGCACTTCTCTACACCCTGCTGATCGCCCTGCAGATCAAGCTGCGCCCGGACTACACGCCGCATTACGACGTGGAGCAGCTGACTAAAGCCGAGGTTCTGCGCCTCGCAGTGATCAACATCCTGCCGATGGCCATGGTGGTCTTCATGGTGATCGGTCTGATCATCTTCGGCATCGCCACGCCGACCGAATCCGCGGCCTTCGGCGTCCTCGGCGTGTTCGTGCTGATCGTCGCCTTCGGGCTGTTCACGGTCGACGTCGTCAAACAGTCGATGCTCTCGACCATCAAGGTCGCGGGCATGGTGTTCTTCATCATCCTGAACTCGTCGATCTTCAGCCAGCTCCTCGCCTATTCCGGCGCGAGCTCGGGCATGCTCAACTTCGCGATCTCGTTCGACGTCTCCGAGCTGACGGTGCTGCTGCTGATCTTCCTGTCGCTGCTGACGCTCGGCATGTTCATGGACCCGGTCTCGATCATGCTGATCACCATCCCGATCTTCTTCCCGCTGATCGACGCGATCGGCATCAGCCCGCTCTGGTTCGGCTTCTTCATGCTGATCGCGCTCGAAATGAGCCAGACGACACCGCCCTTCGGCCTGCTGCTGTTCGTCATGCTCGGCGTGGCGCCCAGAGGCACGACACTGAAGCAGGTGGCCCTGGCAGCAGCGCCTTTTCTCGCCTGCGATGCCTTGCTGATCGCGCTGCTGATCATCGTTCCGGGTATCGTGCTCTATCTTCCCGGGCTGATGTAGGCGATTGACCCGCAAGCACGACGCCGATCTCGACGTGCCGGCTCTCCTGGCCGAGACCACAGGCTCGAAGGCCTGGCCCGCCGCCATGGGTCAGCGGGGCGGGCAGGCGCGCAGCTCGGCCAAGGCGGAAGCCAGCAGGAAGAACGGTAGCCGCAGCGGCCGTTCCCGGCGTCGGACCGTGGACGCCTGAGGGCCGTCCTTCAGTCGATTGACGGTTTCAGGCTCTGAGCGCCGCATTCTCCGGGTCATACGGGCTCTCGGCAATAATCCGCGCCGGCCGCAACTGATCCAGCACCCGCACTTCGCATTCCCTGCCGATCTCGGCCGCGTCGGAGCGGACATAACCAAGCATCAGCGATTTCTTGACGTAGTGCCCGTAGCCGCCCGCTGTGCCGCGGCCGACGACCTCGCCGTTCATGAAGATCGGCTCGTTGCCGAAGGGGTCGGCGTCGTCGGCGTCGATCTCGATCGTGCAGAAGGCATTAGGAATGCCCTCCTGTTGTTGACGAATCAGTGACTCTCTGCCAGTGAACGCCACCTTGTTCAGGCGGACGAAGCGGTCGAGGCCGGCCTCCAGGGCGGTGTTTTCGGCGTTCAGGTCCGTGCCCCACATGCGGTAGCTTTTTTCCAGGCGCATGCTGTCCATGGCGCGGATGCCGACATGGCCGAGGCCGTAGCCGGCGCCGATCCTGGTGATCGCGTCATAGAGGTGGTTTTGATATTCGATCGGGTGATGCAGCTCCCAGCCGAGCGAGCCGACGAAGTTCACGCGCAACGCCCGTACGACGGGCGCGTAACCTATCGGAATCTCCCTTGCGGTAAGCCAGGGGAAAGCCTCGTTGGAGATGTCCGCGTCTGCAAGCGGCTCCAGGATCTTTCGCGCGTTGGGCCCCGCTAGGACGAATACGCCGTACTGGGTCGTGACGTCACGCAGATGCACCGAGCCGTCCCTGGGCATGAGCTTCTGCAGGAAGTCCAGGTCGTAGTCGTGGGCGGCACCGCCCGAAATCAGGAAAAACCGTTCGCCCAGCAGGCCGTCTTCGAGCTTCGTGATGGTGAATTCCGAGCGCACCGAACCGGACGGATTGAGCGCATGGGCGAGGCTGATTCCCCCGACTTTTTTCGGGATGTTATTGGCAACTATACGGTCCAGGGCGTCCCT
>JAWKVM010000029.1:0-124844 GCA_041398025.1 Alphaproteobacteria bacterium | reverse complement strand
GGCAGTCGAATTCCGCGGACCATTCGGCAAAGGTTCTGTTGCCATCGGTGATAGGGGTCAGCCGAAGCGTCGCAATATAGTTCTCGACGCCCATCGGGCTTTCCAGGATCGAGTAGGTGCAAAAGAGATCGTGATCCGAAAGGCCGAGCAGGCGTTCTCGAATGCGATCGCCGTTCTGCAAGTAAAAGTCCCGCACGCAGCCGACCTTGTCCGCAGGCTCGCCGTCCTCGATCCGACTTTCACGAATCGCGGGATGCCAGGTCGGCAACCCATTGAAATCCCGAATGCGCGCCCAGACCTTGGACGCCGGCGCGCCGATCACGCTTGATGTAAAAACCCGCGCCATAGTTTCCTCCCTTATGATTTGTTGCGCGACGATGATCGCCGCCCGCGGCTGCTTCCACCCGAAGAACCACCAGTTCCCGAGGGGGGCTCACCACCGCTGTCATTGCCACTGCCGCTCCGAGAGTCACCGCCGTCGCCACGCGACCGGCGCGTTTCTTCCGCCTTGGCTTCGGCTTGGGCGATGGACTGGATGTCGCGCGCGTCGCGCACCAGGCCGCCCATATTGGCGAGCCTGCCGCCTTCGATGCCGAGGTCGGCCATGAGGCTGTCGACCATCGGCGCCTGCACGCGATAGCGAAGGGCGCTGTCGATCACCTCGTCGGTGGCGTTCTTGGCGCTCTTGCCGTCGCCATGGCCGTTCAGACCGTCGAGCTGCATGATGCGGATGTCCTGGATCTTCTCCATCGGTTTCACCGAAGCGGCGACGATGCCCTCGATGCGCTCCAGGAGATTGCGTCTGAACAACGAATAGCGTGCTTGATCCGTCAGCACGTTTTCAGCCTCGTTCAGCAGCTTGCGTGCTTCCGCCTCGACCGCTGCGCGCACCTGCTCGGCATGCGCTGCGATGCGCTTTTCCTCCGCTTCCTTCTCCGCCAGCTCGACATCGACGGCGCGCTTGCGTCTGGCGGCCTCGCTCTCGCGCACGGTCAGCACGCGCTCCTCGGCCTCGGCCGCCTTGGCGCGCGCGATTTCGGCTTCGGCCTGGGCGGCGCTCTCTTCGAGCGATTTCTGATAGAGGGCGATCGCCTTTTCCATCATGGCGGTCTCGATCGCCTGCTCGCGATCGACCTCGAGCTTTCTGCGCTCTTTCTCACGGCCGATGCGCGCTTCATCCAGCCCGCGCTCGGAGGCGATCGACGCGCGCTCGACCTCTTCGCGGGATGCGATCTCGGCCTCGCGCAACGCCTGCACGCGCGCCACTTCGAGCTGCTCGATCGACCGTCTGCGCTCCAGCCTCGCCGCCTCCAGCGCTTGTTCGCGGGCGACGTCGGCGGTCTCGATGTCTTTCTGCGCGGTGATCTCGGCTCGTCTGACCTTGGCGTCGGCATCGGCGCGTTCGCTCTTCTTCGCGGCGAGCTCGATCACGCGCTCCTGCTCGGCAGCCTCGACCAGACGCTTCCTGTCGATGTCGCGCACTTCGCGCGTTTCGGCGGAAGCGATGCGTTCTTTCTCCAGCTCCAGCTCAGTTTCGATGCGCTGACGCTCGACCGCGTCGCGGCGCTTGATGTCGGCGGCCTCGACCGCACCGTCGCGCGCGATCTCGCGGTCGCGGGTTTGCTGCTCGGCGGCGATGCGCTCGGCGGCCAGCGCCTTGTCGCTGGTGATCTTCGCCGCATCCACGGCCTGGCGCGCCGCGACCTCGGCCTCGTCCACCGCCTTGTTGCGCGCGATCTCCAGCGAGCGCACGCGCTCCTCCTGGGCGATGCGGTTGGCCTGGATCGATTCGCGAGCAGCGATGTCCGCTTCCTCGACGGTCTGCTGGCGCACGATCTCCCGCTCGCGTGTCGCCTGCTCCGCGGCGATGCGCTCCGCCTGCAGGTGCCTTTCGCGGGCAATGCGCGCCGCTTCGGTTGCCTGCTGGGCGGCGATGTCGGCCTCGTCCAGCATCTTGGTGCGCTGGATCTCCAGCTCGCGAATGGTGCGGTCTGACTCGATGCGCTCGGCGCTCACGGTCCGCTCCTGACTGATCCGCAAGGTCTCGACTGCTTCACGTGCTGCAATCTCGGCCTGATCGACAGCGAGATTTCGCGCGATCTCACGCTGCCGCGTCATCTCCTCATTGGCGATGCGCGCATCGGTGATCGCGCGCTCCTGGGCGATGCGCGCCTTCTCTGTCTCCTCGCGTGCGGCGATGTCGGCCTGCTCGACGGCGCGGGTGCGCTCGATCTCGCGCCGGCGCGTTTCCTCATCACGTAAGATCTCGGCCTCGGTGATCGCACGCTCCTGCTCGATGCGCGCTTTCTCGGTCGCCTGACGCGAGGCAATCTCGGCTTCACGGATCGCACGCTGCCGCGCGATCTCCTTCGCCTGCGTCGTCTGCTCGTTGGTGATGCGCGCTTCGGTGACCGCACGCTCCTGCGCGATCCGCGCTTTTTCGATGGCTTCGCGCGAAGTAATCTCGGCGGCGTCGACGGTCTGTTGACGCTCGATCTCCTGCTGACGAATGGCGCGCTCGGAGGCGATGCGCGCTTCGCTGATCGCATGCTCGTTGGCGATCCGCGCCTTCTCGATTTCCTCTCTGGCGATGATCTGCGCGTTCTCCGCATCGGTCTCGCGCTCCGCCCGTTCGCGCGCGATTTCGGCACGCTGCGCGGCTCTGCGGAACTCGACCTCGCGCTCCTGATCCAGACGCGCGGTCTCGCTGTCACGCTCGATTGCCAGTGCCTGTTTTTCAGCCTCTAGATTCCTGGAGCGGATCTTGATCATCGAGTCCTGCTCGATGTCATTCCGGAGCTTGCGTCGCGCCTCGATATCCTCGATCAGCTTGGTCAGGCCCTCGGCGTCGAAGCGGTTGGACGGGTTGAAATATTCCAGATCGGTCTGATCGATGTCGGTGATCGCGACCGATTCCAGCTCCAGCCCGTTCTGCGCCAGCGCCGCCTGGGCGGACTCCTTCACGCGCGCAACATAGTCGCTGCGCTGTTCGTGGATCTCCTCGATGGTCATGACAGCCGCGGTCGAGCGCAGGGCCGAAACGAATTTGCCCGACAAGAGCGCATGCAGCCGTTCCTGCTCAAGCGTGCGTCGGCCAAGGGTCGCGGCGGCGATCGATACTGCCTCCTTGGTCTGGGCGACGCGGACATAGAATTCCGCCTCGACGTCGACGCGCATGCGGTCCTTGGTGATCAGCGCGTCGTCCTTCTCGCGGATCACCTCGAGCTGCAGCGTGTTCATGTTGACCGGTGTGATGTCGTGGATGATCGGCCAGACGAACGCGCCGCCGTCGATCACCACCTTCTCGCCGAGAAAGCCGGTGCGTACGAACGCCACTTCCTTGGTCGAGCGGCGGTAAAGCCAGTTCATCACCCAGTAGATGATCGCGATGACGATGACCGCGACGATCAGCCAGAGAATGAGATTGCCGATCAACTGACCCGACATTTTTGTCACCTCCCAACCCGAGGCGGGTTGTCCCTTACGTTGTCACCGGTCTCCGCCGATGCGTTTGAACTCTTTCGTCTGTTCGGTGAGTGCGACTTCGGTCGGCAGGCGCTCCATCGAGGAGGCACCGTAGAAGCCGTTGCAGTGTTCGGTATTGTCGAGGATGTAGCGCGCATCCTCCGGCATGCTGATCGGGCCGCCGTGACAGAGCACGATGACATCGGGCCGCACCGACTTCGCCGCGGCCGCCCACGTGTCGATCAGGGCAGGGCAGTCTTCGAGTTTGAGGGCGGTGTCCGCGCCGATCGAGCCGCCGGTCGTGAGCCCCATGTGGGGCACGATGATGTCGGCGCCCGCCACCGCCATCGCGCGCGCATCGTCCTCGGAGAACACATAGGGCGTGGTCAGCAGGTCGAGTTCGCGGGCGGCGCGGATCATATCGACCTCGAGGCCGTAGCCCATGCCGGTCTCTTCGAGATTGGCGCGGAACGTGCCGTCGATCAGGCCGACCGTCGGAAAGTTCTGCACGCCGGCGAAGCCGAGATCCTTGAGCTCACTCAGAAACACGTCCTGGATCATGAACGGATCGGTGCCGTTGACGCCTGCCAGCACCGGTGTCTTCTTCACCACCGGCAACACCTCGCGCGCCATCTCGACGACGATCTCATTGGCATTGCCATAGGCAAGTAATCCAGCGAGGGATCCTCGTCCGGCCATGCGGTAGCGGCCGGAATTGTAGATCACGATCAGATCGATGCCGCCGGCCTCCTCGCATTTCGCCGACAGGCCGGTGCCCGCGCCGCCGCCGACGATCGGCTGGCCGCGTTCGATCATGTCGCGGTATTTTTCCAGGAGCTTGCAGCGTTCGAAGCGCATCGGTCAGTGTCTCGTCATGCGTTGATGGGTGCGCTGGCCGTGGAGACTGCGGAAGGCATCGACCACGGCGGCGGCGAATTCGGGGTCGTTGATGTGATGCGGGAGACGAATGAGCTGACGGGTCGAGGTTTTTCGGACGGTCTGCTCCAGCGCCGTGAATAGCGCGGTGTCCGCTGCCGGATCGTGGAAAGCCTGACCCGGCGCATCGAGGGCGGAGACGCCGCCCTCTGGGAGGAAGAAGCGCACCGGGGCGGTCATTTGGTTCAGGCGCTCGCCGATCCAGCGGCCCATCTCTGCGTTCTCGTCGGCGGTGGTGCGCATCAGCGTGACCTGCGGATTGTGCTCGTAGAAATTGCGCCCCTGGTAACGCTCCGGGATGCTTGCCGGCGCTGCGAAGTTGACCATGTCGAGCGCGCCGCAGGAGCCGACATAGGGCATGGACGCGCGGATCATGGCGCCGAAGCGATCCTCGGTCGCCGGGAAGATGCCGTCCATCATCATGTCGCAGATCTCGGTGGTGGTGATGTCGATCACGCCCTTGAGCAGCCCACTGTCCACCAGCTTTTCCATCGACTGCCCGCCGATGCCGGTCGCGTGAAACACCAGGCAGTCGTAGTCGGACTCCAGCGCCTTGGTGACTTGCTGCACGCAGGTCGTGGTCACACCGAACATCGTCAGCCCAACGGGTGGCGAGCCGCCACGGGCCGAACGTTGATCGGTGTCCCGCTGGAACCGTCTGCGCCTCACCATGCCGATCATGGCGTTGGCACCGTTGGTCAGCACCTCTCGGGTGATCGAGTTCAGACCCTGCACGTCGGCTACCGAATGCAGCATCATGATGTCGGCAGGGCCGACATATTGGCGGACATCGCCCGACGCGACCGTCGAGATCATCACCTTGGGCACACCGACCGGCAAAGCGCGCATCGCCGGGGTGATCATCGCGGTGCCGCCGGAGCCTCCCGCACCGATGATGCCGGCGATGCCGTCCTGATGGCGCATCCAGGCCTCGAACGCCTCGGTCATCGCCGCGACCGAGCGGCCGCGATCGTCGGTGAAGGCGCCAGCGGCGCCATGCGGATGAAAGGCAGCCACTTGGTGTGGCGGGATGTCGGCGCTCGATGGTTTGCCGGACGTGGAGAGATCGACGAGGCGCGTGCGCAGTCCCGCGTCCTTCAGCAGGTCGCGCATGAAACGAAGCTCGACGCCTTTGGTGTCCAGCGTCCCAGCAATCAAAACGACACCGCTGAAGTCGCGTGCGCGCGAAGGCGTTGACGCTGTCGCGGTTCTCGCTCCGGTGGTCGTGGTTCGTCCAACTGACGACGACGTTCTAGCGGCAGCCTCGATGCGTGCGATGGGGACGGGCGGGGTCCAGCGGGTCGGGATGGTGGGATTGGAGATGTAGATCTTTGTCGGGCCGCGGCGCTGTTCCCGCTGCTCCGCACTTACTTGTTCAGGCTGGCCGGCCTCCGGCCCGGGCGTGTCGTCGTGACCGTGTCTACCCACACCCAGCAAACGCTGCTGCAGGTCGCGGTCTGACGCGAGCGCGCGGCTGTCCATCACGCGGCTGATGCGGCCGTTGACCATGATCGCGGTCTGCTCGGCGATCTCGGTGGCCACACCGATATTCTGCTCGATCACCAGGACCTCGATGTCGCCCTCGTCGGCGAGGCGCACCAGCATGTCCTCGACCTGAGCAACGATCACGGGTGCCAGGCCCTCGGTCGGCTCGTCCATGATCAGGAGGGCGGGGTTCAGCAGCAGCGCACGTGCGATCGCGAGCATCTGCTGCTCGCCGCCGGAGAGCTGGCCGCCGCCGTTCGATCGGCGTTCGGCGAGGCGCGGGAAGGTCGCGTAGATGCGATCGATCGACCAAGCGCCTTCGGTCGCGACCATGCGCAGATGCTCGTCGACCGTGAGCGACGGCCAGAGGCGGCGTCCCTGGGGCACATAGCCGATGCCGAGCCTTGCGATCTCGGCAGGTGTTTTTCCGAGCAGGCTCTGACTGCCGAAAGTGATCGAGCCGCTCGCGGCCGGCACAAGTCCCATGATGGTCTTGCAGAGTGTGGTCTTGCCCATGCCGTTGCGCCCGACCACCGACAACACGCCGTGGTCGAGCGTCAGGTCGACACCCTGCAGCGCGTGCGAGGCACCGTAATAGACATTGAGTCCGCGTATCTGCAGCGTGGCAGTTCGGGCCGACGCGCCTCGCGTCCCTCGCGTCCTAGGCATGGGCGCCTCCGAGGTAGAGTTCCTGGACCTCGGGGTCGTTCTCGATTTCCTCCGGGCTGCCTTCCTTGAAGATGGCGCCGTTGTGCATCATGGTGACGTGCTCGACCACGCGCAGCGCCACGTCCATGTCGTGCTCGATGATGATGTAGCCCATATGGGCGGGCAGCGAGGTCAGGATCTCGACCAGCTCGGCGCGCTCGGTCGGCGACAGGCCGGCGGCGGGTTCGTCGAACAGGATGAAGCGCGGCGCGCCGGCGAGGGCGAGGGCGATTTCGAGCTGACGCTGCTGGCCGTGGGCGAGGGTGGCGACCTTGTTATCCTTCACGTCGTCGAGGTGGACGGCGGCCACCAGGTCCTCGGCCGCCTGCATCAGCGCATCGTTCCGCCGGGGGCGCAGCAAAGAAAAACGCGCGCGGGAAACGCCGCGGCAGGCGAGATAGACATTGTCGAGCACCGAGAGGCCGGCGAACAGGAGCGAGATCTGGTAGGTGCGCCTGAGGCCGCGGCGGATGCGTTCATGGGCGGGAAAGTGGGTGATGTCCTCGCCGAAGAAACGGATCGTGCCCGAGGTCACCGGAAAGTCGCCGGTGATGCAGTTGAACAGCGTGGTCTTGCCGGCGCCGTTCGAGCCGAGCACGCCGCGGCGCTCGCCCGGGCGAATGCTGAGGGTGATGTCGGTCAGCGCTGCGAGTGCGCCGAACATCCGCGTCACGCCGCGCAGCTCCAGCGCATTCGCGGTGCCCGCCGCCGACAGACGGTGAGCGACCGACGCGGTCGGCGCGGACACGGCGTTCATCGATCGTCTCCCGCAATATCGCGACCGGCCGAACGCCTGAAGCCGGCGCTGTCACGCGCGCGCGACTGCCAGCGTTGCCAAAGACCCAGGACACCGTCGGGCGACCAGAAGACGATCAGGAGAAAACCGAGGCCGATCAGGAGCTGGAAGCGTTCGGGCGGTAGGCCGACGCTGGTCAGGACGTCAAGCGCGAAGGTTCTGAGCAGCACGTAGATCAAGGCGCCGATGAACGGGCCGATCGGCCGGCCGATGCCGCCGACCACGGCGATCACGAGGATGTCGATCACCGGGCCGATGCCGGCGGTGCCGGGGGAGATCTGGGAATTGCTCCAGACCAGGAGGATGCCGCCGATGGCGGCGATCAGGGAGGCGAAGCTGTAGGCGGCGATGCGATGCGCGGTGACGTTGAAGCCGAGCGCCTCCATGCGCCGCGGATTGTCGCGCACGCCTTGCAGGGCGAGACCGAAGGGCGAACGCCGGACGTAGAGGACGGCGAAATAGGCGAGCACGGCCCAGAACAAAGTGAGGTAGTAGAAGGCGACCGGCCCCCGCCAGTTGACGCCGAACAGCTCGGGCGGCAGCACGCCGTTGAAGCCGGCGAAGCCGTTGAACACGACATAGTTCTGACGGGTGAAGTAGAAGAACGCCGCGGCGATCGCGAGCGTGATCATGATGGTGTAGATGCCCTCGGTGCGCACGGCGAGCGCGCCGCACAGCGTGCCGAACAGCACGGCGATGATCAGCGCCAGCGGGATCACGATCCACCAGGGCCAGTTCATGCTGATCGCATCGATCCCGCTGTCGCCGAAGATCGCGACCATGTAGCCGGCGCAGCCCGCGATGGTCATCTGCGCCAGACTGACCATGCCGCCATAGCCCGCGAGAAACATCAGGCTGAGCGCGATCATGCCGAGGATGAAGGACCAGCCGAAAATCTGATAGAGGACGAAGTCGCCGGCGATCAGCGGCATGACCAGGAGGATGAAGCCGACCACCCAGTAGGCGCGCGGGATTTTTTCGTACCACAGTGTGCCCACTGACGGGTTCACTTGGGTTCGAACATCCTCGCGGGCGATCGCCATGTCAGGCGCGTCCAAGCAGGCCCTGCGGGCGGAAGGCCAGCACCAGGACCATGATCAGGAAGGTGAGCACGACCGCATAGGTGGGCGCGTAGACCGAGCCGAACTGCTCGGCGAGCCCGATGAGCAGCGCGCCGAGCGCAGCGCCCGGAATCGAGCCCATGCCGCCGACGATCACCACCACCAGCGAGGCGAGGAGGAAGCGGATGTCCTCGCCGGGGGCGAGCGATTGGAACGTGCCGCCGACCACGCCGGCGACGCCTGCGAGCCCTGCGCCGAAGGCGAACACGCCGACGAACACGAGCTGGATCGGCACGCCGGTCGCGGACAGCATCTCGCGATCGTCGACGCCGGCGCGGATCAGCATGCCGATGCGCGTGCGGTTCAGGATTAGCCACATGCCGACGCCGATGACGATGGAGGCGAGCAGGATGACCAAGCGCACGATCGGATATTTCAGATAGACCGGATCGCCGTTGGACTTGACCGCGGTCAGGAAGGGCAGGGTCATCGGCCCGTTCAGCCAGTCCGGCGGCAAGATCTGGTAAAAGTCGCCGCCCCAGATCCAGAGCATCAGATCGGCGACCACAATCGAGATGCCGATGGTCACCAACGTCTGGCGAAGATCCTGGCCCTCCATGCGCCGGAAGACGACGATCTGCAGCACGATGCCGATCAGCCCGATGACGATGAAGGCGACGATGAAGCTAAGAAACCACCAGCCGGTGGCATCGGCGACCTCGTAGCCGATATAGCCGCCGAGCAGATAGAGCGAGCCGTGGGCGAGGTTGACGTTGCGCATCAGCCCGAAGATCAGGGTGAAGCCGCTCGCCACCAGAAAATAGAGCCCGCCCAGCGTGACGCCGTTGAACAGCGCGTTCAAAAAGATCTTCTTGCGGCCGATGGCGTCTTCGAGGCCGTCCGGCCAGACCGCAAAGATCAGCCAGAGGAGGACGACGACGATCAGAAAAATGATCAGCGACCAGAAAGGACGACGCTCGACGAACCGTATGATGCGTCCGTCCCCCGCCTCCCCGCCATATCGGTTCGCGTCGACCATCGACGGTTTCGAGTCCCCCTGATCGCCATCATTCCGGGACGCATCGCCCCAGCTTGGCAGAACAGGTTAGACTGCCCGCGGCTGGGGCGGCATATCCCACAGTCTCTTCACTTGGCCATCCCTCTTCAAAGTCGGTGGCCCGACTGGCTTAACTCAAGGCCAGATGGGCGACGCGGCGGTAGTCGGAAGGGGCGATGCCGACATTGGAGGTGAAGAAACGGGTGAAGCTCGCCTGCGACGAGAAGCCAAGATCGAAGCCGATATTGGTGACCGATTTCTCGGTGCTGGTGAGGCTGTCGATGGCGCGTTCCATACGCAGCGTGTTCAGGAAAAGATTGGGCGTGAGGCCGGTCTGCTTGCGGAACAGCTTGTAGAAATGCGGGCGCGACAGGCCGGCTTCGCGCGCGACGTCATCGAGCTCGAACGTCTCGCCGAGCTTTTCCGACATCAGTTTCATCGACTTCCTGACGCGAAAGTCGGTGAACGGCGAGGCGCAGTCGACGCGCGGCGCGCCGTCAGGCGTCCACTGCCAGGACTGATCGAAGCATTCGCGCGTCAATTCATAGAGATAGCCGTCGAACAGGCCGCTTTCTTCGCCCTCCAAAAGAAGCGAGACCACCATGTTGACCGAGCGCTGGATCTGGCTGGTGATCTCGATCTCGCTGCGCCCGAAACGCAGCCAGGACTGGGCGTTGCGCGCGGTCTCCAAAAACCAGATCGGCTTGATGTAGAGCACCAGAAACAGGCTGCCGTTTTCCGGATCGCCGGCGTGAAAGGCGTGGGGTTCCCACGGGTTTGCCGCGACCGCCGTATGCGGATCGAGCGGGAAATACTCGTCCTGCACGCTCATCGAGGACGGCTGCCCCTGCACGTAGAAGGTGAGATGACCTTCCCGATGCGCGTGGGTCGCGAGATCATGGTCGAGATTGTAGAGGGTCGCACGGCCGAACCGGCCGTGATAGACAGCCACCGCATTGCTCATGAAGCCGCTCCCTCAATGCCTCCCTCAGGCTTCGATGCCCGTTGTTTAGAGGCTCAGCTTCGATCACCGGGCGGTGATTGACAAGACATCAGGGGGTAGAATGAGACTATCGGGTATGGACCTCGGCGAAAAGGCGGCCATCGGAACCTCGCAGGCTGCCGCTTCGTGACGCCTAGAGGTTGAGCGAGAAGCGCTTGATGAACGCCCGATCCGGCTCGACACCGAGGCCTGGGCCGGTCGGGACCGCGGCGCGTCCGCCGTTGCGTGCGACCTGGCTCTGAATGTCCAGAGGTTCGGTCAGAAGTTCGTCCCGGAACTTGTTGTCGGTGGTGTCGAATTCGAGGAGCGGCTCCTCCGGGAAGAGGCCGCCCGGGAGCGGCGGCATGGCGGCGAGCAGATGGAGGTTGGTCGCGACCGCGATCGCCGAGCCCCAGACATGGTTGACCACCGGGGTGAAATGGGCGTGGCAAAGGGCGAGCACGCGCAGATATTCGCTGATGCCGCCGAGCGCGCAGACCTCGGGCTGGGCGATGTCGAGGCCACGGCACTCCAGGAGGGATCGCCAGCCCCAGCGATTGAACTCGGCCTCGCCGCCGGCGATGTTGACCTCGAGACGGTTGCGCAGCTCGCGATAGCCGTCGTGATCCTCGGGCGCTATCGGCTCCTCGAACCAATAGGCGTTGAGCTCGCCGAGTGCTCGGCCGACATAGAAGGCGTCCTTGGTGCTGTAGGCGTGATTGGCATCGGCCATGAACGGGAAGTCGTCGCCGACACCGCGGCGCACGGCTTCGGCGAGCGCCACGTCCTCGCGGACACCGAGGCCGATCTTCATCTTGGTGGCCACGAACCCCATCGCCTTGATGGCGGCTGCCTCGTCCTTGAAGCGTGCCGCCAGCGATGCCGGATCCTCGCGCCTGAGCATCATGCCGTAGCCGTAAACCGGAACCGAGGCGCGGTGCGCCCCGCCGATCATCTGGTGGAGCGGCAGGTTCGCTGCCTTGCCGGCAATGTCCCAAAGCGCGATGTCGACGCCGGAAAGAGCCTGCAGCGGCATGCCCTTCTGGCCGTGATCGCGAAGGAGGTTGTAGACCTTGTGCCAGATCACGTCCCGGTTCAGCGGGTGATCGCCGACCACGAGAGGCTGGATCACCTGCTCGACGATCGTCTTGTTGGCGACGGCGACATTGCCGGGTCCGAAACATTCACCCCAGCCGGTCACGCCCTGGTCGGTCTCGACCTCGACCAGATGCGCCGTGCGCCTCGCGTAATACTGCTGCGAGTAGCCGAGTTCCTCGGGCAGGTCGTACTGCAGCACGTGGCTGGTGATGCGCGTGATCTTCATGATGTGGTCCTCGGCGTCGAGGGCTTGGTTCAGGGATTGGGATACCGCTGGAAAACAGTGACGTCGAGAGCTCTCCTTCCACCCGAGAATTGAGACGCATACCGCCGATCCTGGTGATGACGGGCCTGCGGCAATGAGGTGGTCACACCACCTAAAGGGCGGCGCGCATCAGGTCTCGATAGTCGTCGGCGTCGGCACGGCGCGGGTTGGTGCCGTTGGTGTGGTCCTTCTCGGCCATGGGCGCGGCGATCTCGATCGCGTCGTCGTCGACCCCCATCTGCGCAAGGCGGGATGGCAGGCCAAGACGCGCGTTCAGCACGCGGATCGCCTCCGCGAGATCCGCGCTGTTGCCGAGGCCCATGGCGCGCTTCAGATCACCATAGCGATGGCCGACCGCCGGGCCGTTGAACGTGAGCACATGGGGCAGGAGGACGGCGTTCAGCATGCCGTGATGCAGCCGATACGCGGTCTGCGCGCCGAGACCGTGGCTCATCGCATGCACCCCGCCGAGGCCTTTTTGGAAGGCGAGTGCGCCGTTCATTGCGGCCGCCATCATCTCGCGCCTGGCCGCGAGGTCGGTGCCGTTCTCGACCGCGCGCTCGATATTCACCGCCGCACGCCGCAGCCCATCGAGCGCGATGCCGTCGGCCGGAGGGTTGTAGGCGGTGGCGATATAAGTCTCGATGCAGTGGGTGAGCGCATCCATGCCCGTGGCCGCGGTCAGGAGCGGCGGCAGACCGAGCGTGAGGGTCGGATCGCAGATCGCGACCTTCGGGATGAGATAGGGGCTGAGCAGGCCGAGCTTTCGGCCGTCGTCCAGGGTGATGACGGCGCCGCGGCCGACCTCCGAGCCCGTGCCCGCCGTGGTCGGGATCGCGATCAGCGGCGGCAGCTTGTCCTTGATGCGGGCGACCCCGCCTTCGATCGCGGCATAGTCGGCGAGCGGCCCCTCATGGGTGACCATGATCCCGACCGCCTTGGCGAGATCCAGCGGCGAGCCGCCGCCGACGCCGATCAGGCCGTCACAGGCTTCGGCCCGGTAGAGCGCCGCCGCCTCGCGCACCGCGCGTTCGGTCGGGTTCGACGGGGTGCGTGTGAACAGCACGGGCGTCGCCGACACCGGCAGGGCCGCCTCTGCGCGCTCGACCAGACCTGCGGCCACCAGCCCCTCGTCGGTGACCAGCAGCGGCCGTTTCATGCCAAGGCCATCGACCTCGGCATGCAGGGCATCCTCGAGGGCGCCGTCGGCGAAGTGAATGCGCGTGAGATAGTTGATCAGCGCCATGCCGGCCTCGCACCCCCGAGAGCGGTTGATCGAATGATGATGAGGGTATGGACCGGGCGGACTGACGAGCCGCCCGGTCCACAGCGTGGTCTATTCGTAGACCTTGCACTCCGGCACGTCGCGCGCCGGCAGGCCGATCTTGGCGAAGACCTCCGGATCCATGCCCAGGGTCTGGTTGACGTTCTCGACCACCTTCACGACCTTGGAGACGAGGTTGCCGTCAGCGTCCTCCACCACCTCGGTGACGAAGTTGGTGCCGATCGCCTGGCGGTTCTGGTCGAGGGTGATCTTGCCGTTCGGTGCGTCCAGCTCCATGTTCGCCAGCACCTCGCGGAGTTGCGCATGGCCGCCGGAGAGATCACCGCCGATCTCGTCGAGCGCCCGGAACACCGCGACCGCGGCGTTGTAGTAGTTGGTGGCGAGCAGCGACGGACCGGGGAAGCGCTCCTCCGGCGGGAAGGCATCCTGGTAGGCCTTGACGAAGGCCTGCCATTTCGGGTTGTCCCAGGTGTCCGCTTGGCCGCTGGCGGCGACCGTGCCGATCAAGGCTTCCTTGGCGCTGCCTTTGGAGGACATCACGGTCTGATCGACCATGATGCTGCCGCCGATCAGGGCCGCATCGCCGCCGGCCTGCTGATACTGATTGAGGAAGTTGACCGCGTCGCCGCCGCCGAGGCCGAGATAGATGGCGTCGACGTCATCGGGAAGGGCCGCGATCACCGAGGCGAAGTCCTTGGTGCCGAGCGGCACCCAGAAGCGTTCCGTGACCTCGCCGCCAAGTCCGCAGAACTCGGTGACCAGACCGAACACCTGGGTGTAGACGAAGGAATAGTCCTCGCCGACGGTCGCGATCGAGCGGTAGCCCTTCTCGTTGTAGATGTAATCGCCGAGTCCCGCCTGCCACTGTGCGCCGTCCATGTTGAAGCGGAAGAAATTCTCGGACGGGTTGACGTAGGTGGTTTCCTGCGCGCCGGAGCCTGCATTGATGAAGGTCATGTCCGGCTGCGTCTTGGCGTAGTCGCGGATCGCAATGCCCTCGGAGCCGGAGAGCGGGCTGATCACCACGTCGACCCCGTCCTGCTCGACCAGCTTGCGGTTGGCGCGAACGGCGCTGTCCGGGCTGGCATCGGTCGAGGCGACGATCACCTCGAGCTCCTTGCCGCCTGCCTTGCCGCCCCATTCCTTGAGTGCCACGTTGAAACCACGCATGCCGTCCTCGCCCAGCACCGTATAGGTGCCCTCGAGCGTCGCGGTCACGCCGATCTTCAGCTTCTCCTGGGCCTGGGCGTTCACCGCCATCATCATCAGGGCTGCCGAAGCTCCGGCAAGAAACGTCGCTTTCATCGATAACCTCCCTTCGGCTCGACGCCGTCGTTTGATCCGCCTCCGTCACCGACGCTGCGGACATTGGTTCGAACGCGGCTCGCCGCGCTTTCATGCGCGCGTCCCGTCCTCACATCGACGAGCGCGTCGCAACCTGCAGCCAAGGTTAGGGCGGCGGCGTAAGGGAGACGGTTCCCGAGCGTCAGCGGGCATGACGCACAGTCTTTTTTCTTCACGCGTCATCGTGGAGACGTTGGCCACGACCAGCAGTGTGATTTTCGTTGACCCGCAAGCCGCGCTCGGCCACATCAGCGGGCTGTCATGAACCTGCAACAGCCGCCTTCAGTGGGCGCGGACGAAAGGCAGAGATGACCTTACGCTATGGGCTGATCGGCACCGGCCTGATGGGCCAGGAGCATATCCGCTTCCTGAACCATCTGGACGGCGCCGTCGTCACCGCGGTCGCCGATCCCGATCCCGGCATGCGCGAACAGGCGGCCATGCTCGCCGGCGCCGAAGCCTTTTTCGACCACCGCGCCCTGCTGGCGTCCGATCTCGTCGACGCGCTGATCATCGCGAGCCCCAACCACACCCACCGCGACGTGCTGATCGACGCCCTGGCGACCGATCTGCCGATCATGGTGGAAAAGCCGCTCTGCACCACGGTCGAGGATGCCGAGGTGATCGTCCGTCTCGCCAGTCGTCGCCGTCCGCCCGTTTGGGTGGCGATGGAATATCGCTACATGCCGGCGATCGCGCGGCTGATCTCGGAGGTGAGGGCGGGCAGGGTGGGCGAGCTGCGCATGCTTTCGATCCGTGAGCATCGCTTTCCGTTCCTGAAGAAGGTCGGCGACTGGAACCGGTTTTCCCGGACCTCAGGCGGCACACTGGTCGAGAAATGCTGTCACTTCTTCGACCTGATGCGCCTGATCGTCGGCGCCGAGCCGACACGCCTCTATGCGTCGGGCGGGCAGGACGTGAACCACCTGGACGAGGAGATCGACGGCGAGCGCCCGGACATCATCGACAACGCCTATGTCATCGTCGATTTCGAGGGCGGCGTGCGAGCCATGCTCGATCTCTGCATGTTCGCCGAGGCCAGCCGCGACCAGGAGGAAATCGCGGCGGTCGGGGATCGGGGCAAGGTGGAATGCGGCATTCCCTCCTCGACGCTCACCATCGGCGAGCGCCGGCCGGTCGCACGCATGGGCATCGCCCTGCCGCTCCATCGAGAGACCGTGCCGGTCGACCCGGCGCTGTTGGCGCTCGGCCATCACAACGGCGCAACCTTTTTCCAACACCAGCGTTTTCTGCGCATGGTCCAGGAAGGCGGCAGGCCGGACGTGACCGCCGAGGATGGTCTCCGAGCCGTGATCATGGGCGCTGCCGCCGAGCGCTCCGTGCGGACCGGCGCGCCGATCGCGTTCTGAACCCGCCCCTTGCCAAACCCAAAGCGTCTGGCCGACCATGGCGTCAAGCCATCATGCGAAAGGGGAGTCGTCATGACATCGAGCAGCGAGGTCCGCGGCCTTCAGGGCAAGGTTGCGGTGATTACCGGAGGAACCCAGGGTCTGGGCGAGGGCGTCGCCAGGCTGTTTGCCGCGCGCGGCGCTGAGGGGCTGGTCATCTGCGGGCGCAATGCCGAGCGCGGCGAGGCGATCGCGGCCGAGCTCACCGAGGCTGGCACGCGCACGATCTTCGTGCAGGCCGACCTGCAGAATGTCATGGACGGCCGAAACGTCATCGACCAGGCCGAGGCAACCTTCGGGCGTATCGATTGCCTGGTGAACTGTGCCGCCGCCACCGACCGCGGCACGATCGAGTCGACCACGGAGGAGATCTGGGACAAGCTGTTCGATCTCAACGTCAAATCTCAGTTCCTCATGAGCCAGCGCGCGATCGAGGTCATGCGCCGCCACAACATCGCGGGCACGATCGTGAATATCGGCACCATCGTCGCCCATGGCGGCCCGCCTTTCCTGATCCCTTATTCCAGTTCCAAGGGCGCGCTCATGACCATGACCCGCGCGATCGCCAATGCGGTCAAGCATGATCGCATCCGGGTCAACACACTGAACATCGGCTGGACCAATACCCCAAGAGAGCATCTCGTACAGACCCAGGTGCATGACCGCCCGGAGAACTGGCTGGAGATAGCCAGCGCCGCCCAGCCCTTTGGGCGTCTGATCGAGATCGACGACGTCGCACGCGCGGTGGCCTTCATGGCCTCGGAAGAAAGTAGTCTGCTGACCGGCGCGATCATCGACTTCGATCAGACGATCATCGGCACCCAGGATGAAAATCCGGGCATGTGAGGGTCGGAGGCCTGCGGCCATCGGCCCTTTGCGATCCGCCGACATGAGAGTAGATTAGCGGCAAGTCAGCCCGAGCAAGAAGACGGGAGGTGGGGATGATGAAAAGACGGTCGGTCTTGGCCGCGGCGATGACGGCAGCACTGGCGGCAAGCGTGCCCGGGCAGCTTCAGGCGGCGGCGGAGAATATCGGCACGCTCAGGGTCGGCGTTCTGGGCTTCGGCACGGTCAACTGGGAGTTGGATGTCATCAAGACCCATGGTCTCGATGAGGAGCGCAGCTTCACGCTGCATGTCGAGCCCTATGCCGGCGATCAGGCGACCAAGGTGGCGCTGCAGGGCGATGCCGTCGACGGCATCGTCAGCGACTGGTTCTGGGTCTCGCGTCAGCGTGCCGAAGGCGAGAACTACGTCTTCATCCCCTATTCGCACTCGGTCGGCGCGCTGATGGTGCCGCCCGATTCCGCGATCGACAGCCTCGACGATCTCGCCGGCAAGACCATCGGCGTCGCCGGCGGCGCCCTCGACAAGAGCTGGCTTCTGGTGCAGGCGGTGGCCAAGGAGCGCCACGGCATGGATCTCGCGAACGAGGTCGAAGCGGTGTTCGGCGCACCGCCGCTCCTGAACGAGAAGCTGCAGACCGGCGAGCTCGATGCGGTGCTGAACTACTGGCATTTCTGCGCCCGGCTCGAGGCCCAAGGCTACAAGCGCCTGCTCGGCGTCAACGACGCGCTCAAGGAACTCGGCGTCGGCAGCGAGGTGCCGCAGCTCGGCTATGTCTTCCACGAGGATTTCGCCAACGAGAATCCCGAGCTGATCGAGGCCTTCGCCGATGCATCGCGCGCGGCCAAGGATCTGCTGCAGACGGATGAGGAATGGCAGCGCATCCGCCCGCTCACCAAGGCCGAGGACGACGCCACGCTGAAAGCCCTGGAGACCCGCTATCAGGAGGGCATCCCGCTGAGCTGGGGCGAGGTCGAGCGCGCGGACGCCGCCGAGCTCTACAAGCTCATGGCCAAGCTCGGCGGCGAAGAGCTGGTGGGTTCGTCGCCCGATCTGATGCCCGGGACGTTTTGGCCGAACGTCGCCTATTAGACCCGCGGCGGCGTGGCAACCGAGGCCGGGACCGGGCTTCGCGGGTCGGCGGATGAGACGAAAGCGGGGACGCGCACCGACTGGCTGCAGCTCGCGCTTTGGCCGGTCGTCTCGATCGCCCTTCTCCTGCTCGTCTGGTACCTCGCCGCGCTGATCGCCGACGATCCGCGCCGCCTGCCGACTCCTCTCCAGGTGATCGGCGAGATCGTCGTCGAGACCGCGAAGGGCGATCTGCCCTACCATCTCGGCATCACCCTCGCCCGCGTGATCGCGAGCTTCGTGGTCGCCATGGCGATCGGCACGGCCCTCGGCTTCGTCATGGGACGCATGCCCATCGCCGACCAGATCGGCCATCCCTGGCTGGTCTTCTTTCTGAACATGCCAGCCCTGGTGATCATCGTGCTTTGCTACATCTGGATCGGGCTTTCCGAGACTGCGGTGGTGGTCGCGGTGGCCCTCAACAAGATCCCGAACGTCATCGTCAATGTGCGCGAAGGGGCGAGGGCGCTCGACAAGAGCCTGCTGGAGATGGCCGCAAGCTTCAGGATCGGCCGCAAGAAAACCTTCACCAAGGTGATCCTGCCGCAGCTCTATCCCTATCTCGCCGCCGCTGCGCGCTCCGGCCTCAGCCTGATC
Source organism: Alphaproteobacteria bacterium (assembly GCA_041398025.1). GTDB lineage: Bacteria > Pseudomonadota > Alphaproteobacteria > Geminicoccales > Geminicoccaceae > JANQPX01. The sequence goes on along the minus strand of JAWKVM010000029.1, from coordinate 106,380 downwards.
TGGAAGATCGTCCTGGTCACCGAGCTGCTCGGCCGCTCCAGCGGCGTTGGCTTCAAGATCTTCGAATACTTTGCGAACTTTGACGTCGACAAGATCCTCGCCTACGCCCTCTCCTTCACCATCGTCATCCTGCTGATCGAGTGGACCCTGATGCTTCCCTTGGAACGCCGCGTGACCAGCTGGCGGCGGCGCTAGCGGCAAAGGCATGACGTACGCACTACGCGCAAGGATCAACGAGAAACGCTTTCCGCCGGTCGGCAGCGCGCCGCCGAAGCACGTCGTTCGGGACCTCGTGCTCGACGTGCCGGAGAACGGGTTCGTCGCCCTGTTCGGCCCGAGCGGCTGCGGCAAGACCACGATCCTCAACATCCTCGCCGGCATCGACCCCGACTTCGAGGGCGAGATCGAGCGGCAGGCCGAGGACCGCATCGCCTATGTCTTCCAGGAACCGCGTCTGCTTCCCTGGTTGACGGTCGAGGACAATCTGAAGCTGGTGCTCGACGACGGCATCGGCGCCGAGCCGCTGATCGACCTCTGGCTCGACGAGATGGGCCTGCGCGACGTGCGAAAGGTCTTTGCCAATCGCCTGTCGCTCGGCATGGCGAGGCGGGTGGCGCTCGCCCGCGCCTTCATCATCCGCCCGAAGCTGCTCCTGATGGACGAGCCCTTCGTCTCCCTGGACGAGCCGACCGCCCTTCGCCTGCAGCACCTCCTCCTGGACACGCTTGCCGCCCACCCCGCCGCCGTGGTCTTCGTCACCCACAGCCTGCGTGAAGCGATCACGCTCGCCGATCGCATCGTCTTCCTCTCGAAAAGCCCGACCAGGGTCGAACGCATCGCCGACGTGCCGCTCGACTCCGAGCAGCGCCGCTACGAGCAGGCGATCGAGGCGGTGAGGCAGGAGCTGATCTCGGTCGACTGATCCGAGCCGGCGAGACCCCGGGGAACGCCACGGTGACACCATCGTTTCAGTTGATGAAAATCCTGCTTATAACTGCGGCAAGAATACCAATGGTTTAACCTTCCGGGGCTTATACTGTGTGTTCAAGGGACCATTGACAGTTTCATCAAGCCTGCTGCCATGGGGAACAAGGGCTAAACGATCATGAGGCATATTCTCGAACAGCTCGATCAGCGCCGCCAGCAGGCGCATCTAGGCGGCGGCGAGGCGCGGATCGAGCGCCAGCATGCCCGCGGCCGGCTGACCGCGCGCGAGCGCCTCGAGCTGCTGCTCGATCAGGGCTCGTTCGAAGAATACGACATGTTCGTCACCCATCGCTGCACCGATTTCGGCATGGGCGGCCAGACCTTTCCCGGCGACGGCGTGGTCACAGGCCAGGGCACGATCAACGGCCGGCTGGTCTACGTCTTCAGCCAGGATTTCACCGTGTTCGGCGGCTCGCTCTCCGAGACCCACGCCCAGAAAATCTGCAAGATCATGGACATGGCCGTGCGCAACGGCGCGCCGGTGATCGGCCTGAACGATTCAGGCGGTGCGCGCATCCAGGAAGGTGTGGCCTCGCTCGCCGGCTATGCCGACGTGTTCCTGCGCAATGTCCAGGCCTCCGGCGTGGTGCCGCAGATCTCGGTGATCATGGGCCCCTGCGCGGGCGGCGCCGTCTACTCGCCCGCCATGACCGACTTCATCTTCATGGTGAAGGACTCCACATGTTCGTTACCGGCCCGGAGAGCCACAAAACCGTGACGAACGAGATCGTCACGCAGAAAGAGCTCGGCGGCGCCTCCACCCATACGACCAAATCGTCCGTCGCGGACGGTGCCTTCGAGAACGATGAGACCCTGGTGCAGACCCGCCGTCTGTTCGACTTCCTGCCGTCAGGGCGCCTGGAAAACCGCCGGTCCGTCCGTTCTTCGACGATCCCCACCGGGTCGACAGCTCGCTGACACGCTGGTCCCGGACAATCCCAACAGTTCTACGACATGCACGAACTCATCCGCAAGACTGCGGACGAGGGCGATTTTTTCGAGCTGCAGGCGGAGATTTCAGAATGATCAGCACCGCCCGCCTGATGCGCATCGAGGGCTCGACCGGGGTGGTCGCCAATCAGGCCGATGGTGCTCGCGGGCTGCCTGATATCGACAGTTCGAGAAAAGCCGCGCGCTTCGTCCGCTTCTGATGCCTTCAACATCCTGATCCTGACCTTTCACGACGTGCCGGCTTCATGCCCGGCACCGCGCAGGAATATGGCGGCATCATCAAGCATGGCGCGAAGCCTCGTTCGCCTTCGCCGGCGCGACCGTCCCTGCTGTCACGGTGACGCGCAAAGCTTACATGGCGGCGCCCATGACGTCATGAGCTCGAAGCATCTTCGAGGCGACATCAACTACGCCTGGCCGACTGCCGAGGCCGGGTGATAAAAGCAAGGGTGCCGTCGAGATCCTCTACCGATCCGAGCTGGTGACCCGGAAAAATCGCGGCGCGCACCAAGCGAATATGAGGACCGCTTCGCCAACCCCTTCGTCGCCGCAAGGGCTTCATTGACGACGTGATCATGCCGCACAGCACGCGCAAGCGCGTCGCCGCCGCCTTCGGCGACGCTGCGCAACAAGAAGGTCGAGAACCCTGGTGAAGAAGCACGACAACATTCCGCTGTGGAGCGGATAGCGAGAAGACGGATCTGCGCTTGGCAATGTTCAAAAAATTCTGATTGCGAACCGCGGCGAGATCGCCTGCCGGGTGATCAAATCGGCGAAGAAAATGGGGATCAAGACGGTCGCCGTCTATTCCGATGCCGATGTCGACGCCGTGCATGTGCGCATGGCCGACGAGGCCGTCCCTGCCATCGGGCCGCCGCCTGCCTCCGAGAGCTACATCGTCATCGACAGGATCATGTCGGCGATCCGGCAAAGCGGCGCTGAAGCAGTCCATCCCGGCTACGGTTTTCTCTCCGAAAACCCGAATTTTGCCAGGGCGCTCGAGGCCGAAGGTGGCCTTCATCGGACTGCCGCTGCCGGTGGCGGCGATCGAAGCGATGGGCGACAAGATCGCATCGAAGAAAATCGCGGCCGAAGCCGGCGTCTCCATTGCAGCCAGCTATGGGGTTGCGCGGACGCGGACGATGCCGCCGCCATCGCGCGAAAAATCGGCTATCCCGTGATGATCAAGGCCTCGGCTGGCGGCGGCGGCAAGGGCATGCGCATAGCCCACAATGACGAGGAGGCGAGGGAAGGCTTCGAGCGCTCCAAGTCCGAGGCCGCTTCCAGCTTCGGCGATCGTGACCATCGAAATTACCACGCCGCGCCATATCGAAATTCAGGTTTTGGGAGATCGGCACGGCAACGTCATCTATCTCAACGAACGCGAATGTTCGATTCAGCGGCGCAACCAGAAAGTCGTCGAGGAGGCGCCGTCGCCATTTCTCGATGCGGCGACGCGCCGTTATTATGGAAGCAAGCGGTGCGTGCGCCGGCAAGGCTGTCGGCTACCAGTCCGCCGGCACGGTCGAGTCTGATCTGTCGACGCCGCGCGCAATTTCTATTTTCTCGAAATGAACACGCGGTTGCAGGTCGAGCATCCCGTGACCGAACTGATCACCGGCATAGACCTCGTGGAAGAGATGATCAAAGTCGTGGCCGGCGAGCCGCTCGCCATCACCCAGAAGCACGGGATCGAGGCGGCTGGGCGATCGAGAGCCGCATCTACGCCGAAGACCCCTACCGCAACTTTCTGCTGTCGATCGGCAGGCTGACGAGGCGCCCGCCGGCCGAAGGCGTCGACGGAGATGGCCGCGTCATCCGCAACGACACCGGCGTCGAGGAAGGCGGCGAGATCTCGATGTTCTACGATCCGATGATCGCAAAGCTCTGCACCTGGGGACAGGATCGCGCCGCGGCGATCGAGAAGATGCGCGAAGCGCTCGATAGTTTCGAGATCGACGGCATCGGCCACAACGTGCCGTTCCTGCAGGCAGTCATGGATCATCCGCGCTGGTGCTCGGGCGAGATCAGCACCGCGTTTATCGCCGAGGAATATCCGGACGGCTTCGACGGCGTCGACCTCAAGGCCGATCTGATCGACCAGATCGCCGTGGTCGCCGCCGCGATGCACCACACCGCACAGCTTCGCGAGTCGCAGATTTCGGGCGCTCTCTCCAACCACCAGCGCGCCATCCGCAAGGAATGGGTGGTGCAGGTCGAGAAAGAGGAGATCGCTCTCAGGCTCGACCGCACCGCAGAAGGCTTCGCCGCCTCGATCAATGGCGGGCCGGTGCGCTACCTCACCTGCGAATGGCTGCCGGGCCGGACGCTCTGCGGCGCTGTCGTCGACGGCCGGCGCATCGTCATGAAGGTCCGGCCGCTGCCGGAGGGCTGGCGCATCCGCTATCGCGGCGCCGAGGTCGACGTGGTGGTGCGCACGCCGCGCGCCGCCGAGCTCGCCCGCCACATGATCGAGAAGCCCAAGCCCGATCTCTCCAAATTCCTGATCTGTCCGATGCCCGGCATGGTCAGGCAGATCGCGGTGCAGGAGGGCGACACCGTCGAGGACGGCCAGCCGCTCGCCACCATCGAGGCGATGAAAATGGAAAATGTCCTTCGCGCCGAGCGCAAGGCCGTGGTGAAATTGATTCCGGTCAAAGAGGGCGAAAGCCTCGCCGTCGATGCTGTCATCATGGAATTCGAGTGAGGACGCTGATGTCTGATCCGAAGAAGGCCCTGGAAGACTGGCGTGAGCGTGCGACCAAGGAATTGAAAGGTCGTTCGCCGGACGACCTGACCTGGCAGACGCCGGAAGGCATAGCGGTCAAGCCGCTCTACACAGCAAGCGATCTGGATCGCATCCAGCACCTCGACAACCTGCCCGGGGAAGCACCCTACCTGCGCGGCCCGCGATCGACCATGTATGCCGGCCGCCCCTGGACCATTCGCCAATATGCCGGTTTTTCGACCGCGGAGGAGAGCAACGCGTTCTATCGCCGTGCGCTTGCCGGCGGTCAGAAAGGCCTGTCCGTCGCCTTCGATCTCGCCACCCACCGCGGCTATGACAGCGATCACGACCGTGTGGTCGGCGATGTCGGCAAGGCCGGCGTGGCGATCGACAGCGTCGAGGACATGAAGATCCTGTTCGACCGGATCCCGCTCGATGAAATGTCGGTCTCCATGACCATGAACGGTGCGGTCATTCCGGTGCTCGCCAACTTCATCGTCGCCGGCGAGGAGCAGGGTGTTCCCCCCGAAAAGCTTTCAGGGACGATTCAGAACGACATCCTGAAAGAATTCATGGTGCGCAACACCTATATCTACCCGCCCGAACCCTCGATGCGCATCGTCGCCGACATCATCGGCTACACCGCCGAAAACATGCCGCGCTTCAACTCGATCTCGATCTCCGGCTATCACATGCAGGAGGCGGGCGCAACGCTGGTGCAGGAACTCGCCTTCACCCTCGCGGACGGCAAGGAATACGTCAAAGCCGCCCTCTCCAAAGGCCTGGATGTCGACGCGTTCGCCCCGCGTCTCTCCTTCTTCTTCTGCATCGGCATGAATTTCTTTATGGAGGCGGCGAAGCTGCGCGCCGCCCGCCTGCTGTGGTCGCGCATCATGGCCGAGTTCGATCCGAAAAAACCGGAAAGCTCGATGCTCAGGACGCACTGCCAGACCTCCGGCGTGTCGCTGCAGGAGCAGGATCCCTACAACAACGTCGTGCGCACGGCTTACGAGGCGATGTCCGCAGCCCTCGGCGGCACGCAGTCGCTGCACACCAACAGCTTCGACGAGGCAATTGCGCTCCCGACCGATTTCTCCGCGCGCATCGCCCGCAATACCCAGCTCATCCTGCAGCACGAGACCGGCGTCACCAACGTGATCGACCCGCTCGCCGGCTCCTATTATGTCGAGGCGCTGACCGACCAGCTCGCCAAGGATGCCTGGAGGCTGATCGAGGAGGTCGACCAGCTCGGCGGCATGACCAAGGCGGTGGCATCAGGGATGCCCAAGCTGCGTATCGAGGAGGCGGCGACCCGCAAGCAGGCGCGCATCGATCGCAGCGAGGAGATCATCGTCGGCGTCAACAAATACCGCCTGGAAAAAGAGGACGATCTGCAGACGCTCGAGATCGACAACACGGCGGTGCGCGAGCAGCAGATCAAACGCCTCGAGCGCATCCGTGCGGAGCGCGACGAGGAGGCTTGCCAGAAGGCACTGGAGGCGCTGACCGCCATGGCGGAGAGCGGGAAGGGCAATCTGCTTGCGGGCGCGGTCGAGGCGTCGCGCGCCCGCGCCACGGTCGGCGAGATCTCCATGGCCATGGAGAAAGCGTTTGGCCGCCACCGCGCCGAGGTGCAGGCGGTCTCAGGCGTGTTCGGCGCGATGTTCGACGATGACGAGCGCTTCCAGCAGATTCGAAAGCGCATCGAAGTGTTCGCCGAGGATGAGGGCAGGCGGCCGCGTATCCTCGTCGCCAAGATGGGCCAGGACGGCCATGACCGCGGCTCCAAGGTGATCGCCACCGCCTTTGCCGATGTCGGCTTCGACGTCGATATCGGCCCGCTCTTTCAGACGCCGGAAGAGGTCGCGCGGCAGGCGATCGAAAACGACGTGCACGTGGTCGGCGTCTCTTCGCAGGCCGCCGGCCACAAGACGCTCGCCCCCTTGCTGATCGAGGCCTTGAAGGCGGAAGACGGCGCCGACATCCACGTAGTCTGCGGCGGCGTCATTCCGCGCCAGGACTACGACTACCTGAAAGCTGCAGGCGTCGGTGCGATCTTCGGGCCTGGCACCAACATTCTGAACGCCGTCGAGAGCGTGCTCGATCTGATAACGGGAAAGCAACCCACCGCCTAACGACACGACATCGAGGAAACGACGACATGACAAGCTACGCTGAGGTCTACGCGTACTGGCAGGACGATCCCGAGGGCTTCTGGATGGAGCAGGCCAAGGCGATCGACTGGATCAAGCCGCCGACGAAGGCGCTGGACGACAGCAACCCGCCCTTCTATCGCTGGTTCGCGGATGCGACGTGCAATACCTGCTGGAACGCGGTCGACCGTCATGTCGAAGGCGGGCGAGGCGATCAGGCGGCGATCATCTATGACAGCCCGGTCACCGATACCAAACGCACCATCACCTATCGCGAGCTGAAGGATCTGGTCGCGAAGCTCGCGGGCGCCCTCAAGGCGCGGGGCGTCGAGAAGGGCGACCGGGTCATCATCTACATGCCGATGATCCCGGAAACCGCTGTTGCCATGCTCGCCTGCGCGCGCATCGGCGCGATCCACTCCGTGGTCTTCGGCGGCTTCGCCGCGCATGAGCTCGCCGTGCGCATCGACGATGCCAAGCCCAAGGCGATGATCGCCGCATCCTGCGGCATCGAACCCGGCCGCGTGGTGGCCTACAAGCCCATGCTCGACGGCGCGATCGACTTCGCCCAGCACAAGCCCGACTTCACCATCATGTTCCAGCGCGAGCAGGCGACCGCCAAGCTGATCGACGGCCGCGATCTCGACTGGCACGAGGCGCAAAAGGGCGTCGAGCCCGCCGACTGCGTTCCGGTCGCCGGCGCCGATCCGCTCTACGTCCTCTACACGTCAGGCACCACCGGCCAGCCCAAGGGCGTGGTGCGCTCGAACGCCGGCCACATGGTCGCGCTCAACTGGACCATGAAGAACATCTACGGCATGCAGCCGGGCGAGGTCTATTGGGCTGCCTCCGACGTGGGCTGGGTGGTCGGTCACAGCTACATCGTCTACGCGCCGCTGATCTATGGCTGCACCACACTGGTGTTCGAAGGCAAGCCCGTGGGCACGCCCGATGCCGGCACCTTCTGGCGCGTGATTTCCGAGCACGACGTCAAGGTGCTGTTCACCGCCCCCACCGCGTTCCGCGCCATCAAGCGCGACGACTCCCGCGGGGAGTTCGTTGACAAGTATGATTTGAGCTGCCTCCGTACCTTGTTTCTCGCCGGCGAGCGCGCCGACCCCGCCACGATCGAGTGGGCGCAGGAGCAATTGGGCGTTCCGGTGATCGATCACTGGTGGCAGACCGAAACCGGCTGGGCGATCGCCGCCAACCCGGTCGGCATCGAGCTCCTCCCGGTCAAGCTCGGCTCACCCACCGTGCCCATGCCCGGCTACGAGATCCACATTCTCGACGAGGGCGGCCACGAGGTCGCGGCCGGCGAGTTGGGCGCGATCGCGATCAAGCTGCCGCTCCCGCCCGGCAATCTGCCCACGCTCTGGAACGCCGACGACCGTTTCCGGAAATCCTACCTCGCCACCTTCCCCGGCTACTACGAAACCGGCGATGCCGGAATCAAGGACGAGGACGGCTACATCTCGATCATGGCGCGCACCGACGACGTCATCAACGTCGCCGGCCATCGCCTTTCCACCGGCGGCATGGAAGAGGTTCTCGCCGGCCACCCCGACGTCGCCGAATGCGCCGTCATCGGCGTCACCGACCAGCTGAAGGGCCAGCTCCCGCTCGGCTTCGTCTGCCTGAACGCCGGCTGCGCCAGAGATCCCGAGGAGATCAAGGCGGAACTGGTGAAACGCGTCCGCGATCAGATCGGCCCGGTCGCCGCCTTCAAGCTGGTCACCGTCGTCGACCGCCTGCCCAAGACCCGCTCAGGAAAAATCCTGCGCGCCGTGATGGTCAAGATCGCCGATGGCGAAACCTACAAAACCCCCGCCACCATCGACGACCCCGCCATCCTCGACGAGATCAAGGACAGCCTCGGCAACCTCGGCTACGGTGGCGCGGGTGGCGCGGCCACCTCGTAGACTCGGACCGGAGGAGCCTGGCTCGCGGGTTTGCGGCCAGGTTTGAGGAGGTTGTGCGGGCTTAGGTGACCGCGTGACCATCTGCGCGCAGAGGTGGGGCGTGCAGGTCTTCGCCTGTCCGCATACCAGCCCAAGCCGAAACGCGTTCACCACCACCGCCCCCAAAGTCCAGCCTGTAGGCGCCGCCTACCCCCCCGCGATTTGGGGGATGATGTGGACTTCGGCGTTGGGGGGGATGGGTTCGAACAGGGCGTCCTGGTAGATCTGGCCGTCGATGGCGACGGCGACGCCCTCGTCGAGATGGCGCTTGATCGCGGGGTAGCGGGTGCTCAGCTCGCGGAAGAGAGCCTGGATCGTGCCCACCTCGAGGTCGAACTCCGCCTCGCCGTCGGCGAATTTGCGCAGCGCCCGGGTGAGCACGATCCTGGCCATTTTTCCGCTACCCGCCGTTCGCCTCGTCCAGCGCCTTCAGGACCTTGGGCGGGGACATCGGCAGCTCGGTGAAGCGGATGCCGGTGGCCTGCTCGATGGCGTTGCTGATCGCGGCCATGGGCGGGACGATCGGGGTCTCGCCGACACCGCGCACGCCGTAGGGGTGGCTGGGGTTGGTGCATTCGACGATTACCGTGTCGATCATCGGGACATCAGAGGCCACCGGGATGCGGTAGTCGAGGAAGCCGGCGTTCTGCAGCTTGCCGTCCTCACCGTAGATATATTCCTCGTTCAGCGCCCAGCCGATGCCCTGCACGGCGCCGCCCTGATACTGACCTTCGACATAGGAGGGATGCACCGCGCGGCCGGCGTCCTGGATCACGGTGTAGCGCAGGATGTCGACCTTGCCGGTCTCCTTGTCGACCTCGACGTCGACGATGTGGGTGCCGAAGCTCGGCCCTGCGCCCTGCACGTTGATATGGGCGTGGCCGGCGATCGGCCCGCCGGTCTTGGGCGCCATCTTGGCGATCTGGGCCATGGAAAGCGGCTCGAACTTGCCGGCATTGTCGCCGGCAGGCAGTGCGTGGCCGTTTTCCCATTTGACCGCGTCTTCCGGGATCTCCCACATCTTGGCGGCGCGCTTGCACATTTCGGTGATGGCGTTGTTGGCCGCTTCGCGCGTGGTCACGCCGTTGGCAAGCGTCGCGCGCGAGCCGCCGGTCAAGAAGGTGAAGCCGAGCGCCGAAGTGTCGCCGACGATCGGGCGCACCTTGTCGTAGTCGATGCCGAAGGCTTCGGCGGCCATCATCGCGTTGGAGGCACGCGAGCCGCCGATGTCGGGCGTGCCCTGGATCAGGGTGATGGTGCCGTCGTCATTGATGTTGATGGTGGCCGAGGTCTCGCCGCCGATATTGAACCAGAAGCCGGAGGCGACACCGCGGCCCTGGTTGGGGCCGAGCGGCGTGTTGTAGTGCTCGTGCGCCTTCGCCGCCTCCAGCGTCTGCACCAGCCCGACCTTGCCGAATTTTGGCCCGTAGGCGGTGCGCGTGCCCTCCTTGGCAGCGTTCTTCAGGCGAAGCTCGACCGGATCGATCTCCAGCGTCTTCGCGATCTCGTCGACGACGCTCTCGACCGCATATTCGGAGATCGGCGCCCCAGGGGCCCGGTAGGCGGCGACCTTCGGGCGGTTGGTGACGATGTCGAAACCGACGGTCTTGACGTTCTCCAGATCGTAGGGTGCGAAGGCGCACATGGCGCCAGGCCCGATCGGCCCGCCTGGAAAGGCGCCGGCCTGGTAGTAGAGCTCGGCCTCGCCGGCGGTGATCCTGCCGTCCCTGGTGGCGCCGATCTTGATGCGCATATGGGCACCCGAGGTCGGGCCGGTCGCCTTGAACACCTCTTCCCGGCTCATCTGCATCTTCACCGGGCGGCAGGCCTTCTTGGAGAGCATCAGCGCCACCGGCTCCAGATAGACCACGGTCTTGCCGCCGAAGCCGCCGCCGATCTCGGCCGCGGTCACGCGGATCTTGGCGATATCCATGCCCAAAAGCTTGGCGCAGTGGGCGCGCACGATGAAGTGGCCCTGGGTGCTGACGAACAGCTCCGCCTGGCCATCCTCGGAAACGCTCGCCACGCAGGCATGGGGCTCGATATAGGCCTGATGCACCGGCTTGGTGTCGAAGGTGCGCTCGACCACCACATCCGCCTCGGCGAAGCCCTTGTCGATGTCGCCGATCGCGAACTCGACGCGCTTGGCGACGTTCGAGGCTTTGGTCGGCGCCGGTTCGACGCCCACGGTGATCAGATCCTCATGCAGGATCGGCGCCCCGTCCTTGACCGCGTCCATCACCTCGATGACGTGGGGGAGAACCTCGTAATCCACCTCGATCAGCTTCAGCGCCTTTCTGGCGATGCTCGCCGACGTGGCGGCAACGGCAGCGACAGCATGGCCCTCATAGAGCGCCTTGTCGCGCGCCATGACGTTGCGGCCGACATCGCGGTAGTTGATCGGCATCTCGCCGGCGAGCGACAGCTCGTGCGGCAGTTCCTTGAAGTCGACAGCCGTAACCACCGCCTTGACGCCGGGGAGCGCTTCGGCCTTGGAGGTGTCGATCTTCTTGATGCGCGCATGGGGATGCGGCGAGCGCAGGACCTTGCCGACGAGCATGTCGGGCAGCGCCATGTCGGCGCCGAACTTGGCGCGGCCGGTGACCTTGTCGACGCCGTCCGGCCTGAGCGGCCGGGTGCCGATCCACTGATAGTCGCCTTCGGGCTTGTCGAATTTAAGAGCGGTGGCCATGGATCAGCTTCCTCTCATGTCGCTGGCAGTGTCGAGCACCGCGCGAACAATCTTGTCGTAACCGGTGCAGCGGCAGAGATTGCCGGCAAGCCAGTAGCGCACCTCGGTCTCGCTCGGATCAGGGTTTTTCTCGAGGAGCGCCTTGGCCGCCACCAAGAATCCTGGTGTGCACACGCCGCATTGCAAGGCGGCATGCTCCAAAAACTTCTGCTGCAGCGGATGCAGCCTGTCGCCGTCGGCCATGCCCTCGATGGTTTCGACCCGCTTGCCCTCGGCCTCGGCGCCGAGCACCAGGCAGGAGCAGACGAGGCGGCCGTCAAGCGTCACCGAGCAGGCGCCGCAGTCGCCGGAACCGCAGCCTTCCTTGGAGCCGGTCAGGTAAAGCTCGTCCCTGAGCACGTCCAGCAGGGTCTGCTCGGGCTCGCACAGGAACTCCACGGGGTCGCCGTTGATTTCGGTGGTCACATGAATTTTGGCCATCAGTGGGCTCCTCCGTTCGCGGACGCGATCCCCTTGGCGCGATCGCGCGCGATGATCGCAGCACGCCGCGCGAGCACGCCCGCGACCCTGGTGCGGTATTCGATCGTGCCCCGCTTGTCGTCGATCGGCCGGCATGCGGCCGACGCCGCTGCACTCAGGTTTTCAAGCGCGGCATCGTCGATCTTGGTGCCCACGAGGGCAGCGGCGGCGTCGGGGACGAGAAGCGGCGTTGCCGCGACCGCGCCGAGACCGACCCGGGCCGCCGTGCAGGTGCCATCTTCGCCGAGCGTGAGGCTCACGCCGGCGCCGACCACGGCGATGTCCATCTCGGTGCGCGGGATGAAGCGCAGATAGGCGTCGCCCGAACGCGCCGGTCGGGATGGCAGAAACACCCAGCTGATGAACTCGCCATCAGCGAGCGAGGTCTTGCCCGGCCCGGTGACCACATCTTCCACCGGCAGATCCCGCGTGCCGCCGGAGCCGACGACACACACCGTAGCGGCGGCGGCAATCATCGCCGGCACGCTATCCGCCGCGGGCGACGCATTGCAGAGATTGCCGACCATGGTGCAGCGGCCCTGGACCTGGGTGGAGCCGATCAGATCGACCGCCTCGACCACGCCCGGCCAGAGCTGCTTGACGTCGGGATGCTCCTTCAGCTCCGAGCCTGCGACCGCGGCGCCGATGCGAAAGCCGCCGTCCTCGGCGGTGATCGTGCGCATCCCGGGGATCGCCTTGATGTCGACCACGACATCCGGCTCGATCATGCCCGATCTGAGCTGCACGAGAAGGTCGGTGCCGCCGGCAAGCACCCGGGTTCGTGTCGGCCCGCCGGCCAGGAGAGCGACGGCGGCGTCGATGGTTTCAGGACGTTCGTAGCGCATGGACGCCATTGATCTCCGCAAGTTTCGGCCGCAAGGCCATGGAACAGATCCCTAGCCTAGCGCCAGGGTCAGGCGAAGCTCAAGAGCACGCGGCGTGCGACGTCGAGAAGGTGGGGCGTCGGTGCGTCCTATCCTGCAGCGCCGACGAAGATGCCGACGCAGCGATTGAGCGGCTCGGCGGTCTGGTCGGGGATGACCTCCCGGGCACCTTCCTCGCCATTGGCGATGATCTCGATCTTGCCGGGATCGATGCCCTCCGCCTCGAACAGCCTCAGCAGCGTTCCGGCCCGGCGTGCCGCGAGCTTCTTGTTGTTGGCTTTGGTGCCGATCGTATCGGTGAAGCCGACCAGGCGGATCTTCTCGACGCCCTGCTCCTTGATCCAGGCGACCGCCTCCTTCGCCTTGCGCAGGCCGCCTGGCGTCAGCTCGGCGCTCGCCAGGTCGAAATGGATCTGGGTCAGGCGTACGCCGATGGGTGTCTGGATCGGAAAGGGTTCATAGGTCGGATCGACCGACAGCACGGTCAGATTGTCCAGGCTGACCGCCGGGATCGGAACGCCGTCCGAGGTCTCCGCTACGCCGGTTTCCTGCCGCTGGTCGCTCTCGCGGATCGCGACCTGGATGCGTTCCAGACGCTCGTCGGCCCTGGCGATCTGATCCTGACGCCGGGTCAGGATCGATTTCTGGTAGTCGAGCTCGACCTTGGTGGCGCTGAGTTCGTTCTTGAGCGCGTCCAGCTCCTGAAGCGCGGCCTCGCGGTCGCCGATCGTGGATTCCAGATCGGCCGCGGCCTGCTCGATCGCCGGGCGATCCGCCTTGAGCGTCGCGAGGCTCTCCTCGACGCTGCGGATCTCCTCCTGGCGCGCCTCGATCTGCGCCTGCTTCTGCCGGAGCATCTCCTCGCTGACCCCGAGACGATCATTGGTGGCCCCGAGCTCTTCCTTCAGACGCGCGAGGTCCTCCTCGGCATAGCTGATCGCATCTTCCTTGTTGGCGAGGCTCGCTTCGAGCTGCTCGATCTCGGCCTCGAGGCTGCTGCCGTCGGCCTCGGCGTCGGCCACCACGGTCTCAAAGGTGCGAAGCTGCGCTTCGGCATCCTCGATCTCCGCCTTGAGATCGTCCAGTTTCGCCTGCTCGTCACGCACCTGCCGGTCGAGCGCTGCGAGTTCGCCTTCCTTGTCGGCAAGTTCGGCCTGCTTGTCGGCGATCGCCGCTTCCAGCGTCGCCTGCTCCTCGCCGAGCGACTGCAGCTTGAGCTCGGTGTCGACGATCGCCTGCCGGTTCTGCTTGAGCGCACCGGCACCGTCGTCCAGCGCCTTCTTGGTATCCGCAAGCCTGGTGCTGAGCGCATCGAGGGACCGCCCGGCCTCCTCCTGCTCGGCCTGGCTCGCCTCAAGGGACTGGATCGTCGCCATGGCCTCGTCATAGGTCGCCCGCAGGTTCGAAAGCTCCCGCTCCTTCTGCTGCAGCGTGGCGTTGCTGGCGCTGAGCGTGGTCATGGTCCTGGTGAGACGCTCGCGCAAGGCATCCCGCTCCTGAGCTGCCGCTTCGAGCTGCGCGATCTCCGCGGACGCTGCCTCGACCTCCGCCCTGGCGCGCGCGAGGTCGCGCTCCTTCTGCTGCAGCGTGGCGCTCTTCGCGCTGAGCGTGGTCATGGTCGCGGTCAGGCGCTCGCGCAGCACGTCCCGCTCCTCGGATGCGGTCTGCAGCGCTTCGATCTCGGCGGCAGCCTCCTCGGCCGCGGCCTGCGCCCGCGCCAGATCGCGCTCCTTCTGCTGCAGGGTCGCATTGCTGGCACTGAGCCTGGTCATGGCGCCGGTCAGGCGCTGACGAAGGGTGTCGACATCGACCGCGCTCGCCGCCGCTTCTCCGCCCCCCTCCTGCTCGGAGAGAAGGGAGAGAGCTTGGCCCTGGCCGCCTGCAGGTTCGAGGGCTTCGGCGAGTTTGGTTTCGAGATCGAGGATCCTGGCATCGAGCTCGCTCTTCTCCGCGGCACTGGCCGCGATCGCTTCCCGGCTGGAGGAGAGCTCGGTCTCGGCGGCAGTGAACTGCTCTTCCAGGCTCTTGAGCTCGGCGAGCGCCTGCTCGCCCCGGCCCGTCTCGGTCTTGAGCGTGGCCAGCGCACTTTCGCGGCTTCGCGCATCGTCATGCTGTCGTTTCGCGGAATAGGCGACGATCGCCCAGCCGAGGAGGGCGACGGCAAGTAAAACGGCAAGTCCGCCCTTGGCGAAACGTGGCAGCGACAGGAAGCCATCCATCGCTCTAATCTCCCAGCTCTCTATGCATTCTGCGCTTCGTTATCGATCACTTAGGTCCGGGCGGACCATACGCAGAAACGGGCGCTCACGACAAGTGCAAGTCCTTGTGTTTCCTGACAAATGAGCGTGATCTTTCGGCGTTTTTCAACATACGCGTTTGCCGGAGCCGAGAAATATCATGAATTCGGATGAAACGACCGGCGCCGGAGGCGTGAATTCTTGGCCTGGGCTGCGCGTTATTGTCTCGCGGGCATGCGGGCTATTTTCCGCCGCCGGCCAGCGCCGCGATCACCTCTTCATAGGACTTGCCCTCCCGGCTCCAGGCCTCGGGCGAGGTGTCGGCGACCGGATTTTTGGCGACCAGGCGGTAGAGGTCGGCGATACCCTGGAACACGGCAGGCGTCAGATCGGCCTGCTGGAAGGTCTTCGCGATCTCCTCCATCTCGCCGATCCAGCGATGCGCCTTCGGCACCATGCCCGGGACCTGGCGGTGCATGCGGCCGCAGGTCGCCTCCTGGCTCAGCGCCAGCTCGTCGGCGAAGGCCTTGGCGACACCGAGGCGCTCGGCCATCACCGACACGCCGGTCATCAGCGCGATCGTGCCCTTGTTCAGCGCCGCATAGCACATCTTGTGCGCGGACGCGGCGCCGATGCGATCATTGATCACCCGCAGGTCGAGGCCGTAATCGTTCAGCCTGGTCACATCCTCGGCATCCCGGCCGGACAGGTAGAAGCGGGTGGCGCTGCTGTCCTCGCGCGGCGGCGGACCGACGATGCCGGCATCGACGAAGCGTCCGCCGGCATCCTCGATCACCGCGCCGATGCGCTTCGCCGTATCCGGAGCCACGGCGTTGCAGTCCACATAGATAAGACGGCTGCCGACCTCGGCGATCGCCGGGGCGAGCCTGCCGGCCAGCGCTTCCGCCTCGGCCGGTGCGACGATCGACAGCAGGATATCGGCGGTCTCGACCATCGTCGCATCGCTTCCGGCGTCCTCGATGCCGGCCGCCTTGGCCAGCGCCGCCGTGCGTGCGCTTCGGCCCTCCAGGGAGGTGATCACGCCGGCGCCATGGCGCTTGAGCAGCGCGCCCACGGAATGGCCCATGTCGCCCGGCGACATCAGGGCGACAATCGGTGCTGCGGTCATGGCGATCGGCCTCCGACGGGGTCGCCCCGTCTCGCTTGCGTGACGTTTCCGACCACCTTTCTCCTCCACCCGAAGGGTGATGTCAAAGCCTGGCATCGCGCCTGATCGCCGATGCGCCGCTGAAGTCCGACTTGACAAACGGCTCCCGGGTCATGATTGAAGGCGGGCACGTTTCGGGGGAGATGTGCCGGCCTTGGGGGAGGAGCATCATGCAGGTGTCTGACGGGTCGCTGTCGGTCGGCCCGCTCGATCCGTCGCCGCGGCTGCTGATGGGGCCGGGGCCGGTCGATGTCTATCCGCGCGTGCTGCGCGCCATGGCCACGCCCATGCTCGGCCAGTTCGACCCCGAATTCACCGCCTACATGAACGACGTCATGGCGCTCTACCGGCGTATTTTCTGCACGCAGAATCACTGGGCGTTTCTCGTGAACGGCACGGCGCGCGCCGGCATCGAAGCGTGTCTCACCTCGATCCTCGCCCCGGGCGACCGCGTGCTCATCCCGATCTTCGGGCGCTTCGGCCATCTCTTGAAGGAGATCAGCGAGCGCGTCGGCGCCGAGGTGGTCACCATCGAGACCGAATGGGGCCGCGTGTTCGAGGCGGATGCGATTCGATCAGCGATCCAGGAGCACCGCCCGAAGCTTCTCGCCTGCGTCCAGGGCGACACGTCCACCACCATGGCCCAGCCGCTCGAGCAGATCGGAAAAATCTGCCGCGAGCACGACGTGCTCCTCTATGTCGACGCCACCGCGACCATCTGCGGCATGCCGCTCGAGGTCGACACCTGGTGCCTGGACGCGGTCTCGGCGGGCCTGCAGAAATGCATGTCCGGCCCGCCCGGCTCTTCGCCGATCACCTTCAACGACCGGGTGGCCGGGGTCGTGAACCGTCGGAAGAAGATCGAGGGCGGGATCAGGCCGGAAGGGGCGGTGGACGGCGACGGTCCGGTGATCCGCTCCAATTATTTCGACCTCGCCATGCTCATGGACTATTGGAGCGAAAAGCGCCTCAATCATCATACCGAGAGCACCTCCATGCTGTACGCCGCGCGGGAGTGCGCGCGGGTGATCCTGGAGGAGGGGCTGGAGGCCGGCTTCGCCCGCCATGCGCTCACCAGCCGCGCCCTTCGCGCCGGGCTGGAGGCGATGGGCCTCGAGCTGTTCGGCGATGCGATCAATCGCATGCCCAACGTCACCGGCGTGGTCATTCCCGATGCGATCGCCGACGGCGAGAAGGTGCGAAGCGCCATGCTCCACGATTTCGGCATCGAGATCGGCACCTCCTTCGGTCCGCTGCACGGCAGGATCTGGCGCATCGGCACCATGGGCCATGTCTGCCGCAAGGCCAATATTCTGCGCTGCCTCGCCTCGCTCGAGACCGTGCTTCGCCGCCACGGTTTCACCTGCCCGCAGGGTGCCGGGGTCGATGCCGCCTATGACGTCTACGCCGCCGCCTGATACGCCTGAAGACTGCACCCAAAGCTGACGATTGGGGACGAAACCATGTCGGACGATACGCGAAGCGGTCTGTTGGACCGGCCCATCAAGATCATCAATGTCGGCCTGGAAGGTTTCGCCAAGGAGCTCGCCGATCGAGGCGTTCCAGTCGTCCAGATCCAGTGGAGCCCGCCCGCGGGCGGCGATCCCAAGCTCGCCGACCTTCTCTCCAAGCTCGGACTCTGAGGCATCCCATGGCCAGTCTTCGCGAAACCATCGACGAGGCCAATGACGAAGCGCTCCGGCGCATGCTCGTGGCCGATCCCGTGCTGATCGACGTCATCCCCGCGGGCGAGGCCATGCCCGCGCTCGGCGACCGCACCATCCTTCACGCCGGCCCGCCCATCGGCTGGGAGCGCATGTGCGGCCCGATGCGCGGTGCGATCGCCGGCATCGCCGTGTTCGAGGGCTGGGCGCCGGATCTCAAGATCGCCGCGACCATGGCGTCCGAGGGCATGTTCGAATTCCAGCCCAATCACCACTATGACGCGGTCGGCCCGATGACCGGCATGACCACGCTCACCCAGCCGGTGATGGTGGTCGAGAACCGCGCCTTCGGCAACCGCGCCTACTGCACGATCAACGAAGGCCTGGGCAAGGTCATGCGCTTCGGCGGCAATGACGAGGAAGTCCGGGCGCGTCTCCGCTGGCTGCGCGACACCCTGGCGCCGGCGCTCGGCCAGACCCTGCGAGCCTCCGGCGGCATCGAGCTCAAGAACATCATCGCGCGCGGCCTCACCATGGGTGACGAGATGCACCAGCGCAACGTCGCCTGCTCCGGCCTGTTCCTGCGCGCCATCGCCCCGCATCTGGCCAGAACCGGCCTCGCCCACGAGGACCTCGCGCAGATCCTCGCCTTCATCGCCGGCAACGACCAGTTCTTCCTGAACGTCGCCATGGTCATGGGTAAGGCGATCATGGACCCGGTGCGCGACATCGAAGCCTCGACCGTGGTCACCGCCATGAGCCGCAACGGCACCGACTTCGGCATCCGCGTCAGCGGCACCGGCGATCGCTGGTTCACCGCCCCCGTGGAAATGCCGGAGGGGCTGTATTTCCCAGGCTTCACCGAGGCGGATGCCAATCCCGACATGGGGGACAGCACCATCGTCGAGACCGTCGGCCTCGGCGGTTTCGCCATGGCCGCGGCACCCGCGGTGGCCGGGTTCGTCGGGGCCGGAGCGGCGTCCGAGGCCGCCAATTTCACCCGCGCCATGGGTGAGATCACGCTCACCGACAACCCGGAATGGACCATTCCCGCCCTCGATTACGCAGGCGTGCCCACCGGCATCGACATCCGCCTGGTGGTCGAGACCGGCATCGCGCCGACCATCAACACCGGCATCGCCCACAAGGAACCGGGCGTCGGCCAGGTCGGGGCGGGCGTGGTGAAGGCGCCGATGGACTGCTTCAGGCAGGCGCTCATCGCCTTTGCCGGCGAGATGGGAGTGGCGGCATGAGCGTCGTGATCAATGTGGTCAAGCCGTCCTTCTACATGGACAGCGTGGCGCTGATGCGCTGCTCGAAAAATCTCGCGGGCCTGGACGGCGTCGAGGATGCGGCGCTGATGATGGGGACACCCGCCAACCGCCAGATCATGACCGATGCCGGTCTGCTGGCGGCGGACGGCGAACGCGCCCAGGGCGGCGATCTGGTGATCGGCATCCGCGCCGCCGATCGGGAGGCGGCGGATCGGGCGATCGCAGCGGCCGAAGCTTTTCTGGAAAAACCGGCGCGCCCGCATGCTGCCGGCGCTGACGCCTGGCAGCCGAAGACCCTGCGCGCCGGTCTCAAGGCCCTGCCGGACGCCAGCCTTGCCCTGATTTCGGTACCCGGCAGCTATGCCGCCGCCGAGGCCAGGAAAGCTCTGAACCGCGGCCTCCATGTCATGATCTTCAGCGACAATGTGCCGATCGAGGCTGAAATCGCGCTGAAGCAGCAGGGCAGGGAAGCCGGGCTCCTGGTCATGGGGCCGGACTGCGGCACCGCGATCGTCTCGGGCGTGCCGCTCGCCTTCGCCAATCAGGTGCCTTCCGGCTCCATCGGCATCATCGGCGCCTCCGGCACCGGCATTCAGGAGATTTCCTGCCTGATCGCGCGCGGCGGCCAGGGCGTCTCGCACGCCATCGGCACCGGCGGGCGCGACCTCAAGGCCGAGGTCGGCGGCATCACCACCCTGATGGCGATCGACATGCTGGATGCCGATCCGTCGACTCAGCATATCGTGGTGGTGTCCAAACCGCCGGCGTCGACGGTCGTGGCGCGCATCGTCTCCCGTATCCGCGAGAGCGAGAAGAGCTTCACCGTCTGCTTTCTGGGCGGCGAACCGATCGATCTTCCGGAGAACGCGAGGGCAGTGCGCACGCTTCGGGATGCCGCCCGCCTCGCCATGGGGCAGCCCCCGCTCGACGAGCGGGCGTCCCTGAAAAGCGTCGACATCGTGCCGGCCGCCCTGCGCGAGCGCACCCGGATCTGCGGCCTGTTCGCCGGCGGCACGCTCTGCGCCGAAGCCCAGCTGATGATGCGCGATGCCGGCCTCAAAGCCGCCTCCAATGTGCCGATCGACGGTGTCGCCTCGCTCGAGGCAGCGGAGGAGGATTGGCACCGCCTGATCGATCTCGGCGACGATCGCTACACCCAGGGCAGGCCTCACCCGATGATCGACCCCGCCGTGCGCGATCGGCCGCTCGCTGAGGCCCTGGCCGATCCCAAGGTCGGTGTCGTGCTCCTCGATGTGGTGCTCGGCTATGGCGGCCATCACGATCCCGCCGGCCATCTCGCCAAGGCGCTCTCCGATCTTTCGGCCGAGGGCCGGGTGATCGTCGCCTCGGTCACCGGCACGGACCAGGATCCGCAGAACCGCGCCCGCCAGGTGGAGATCCTGCAGCGCGTCGGCGTGAAGATCGCAGCCTCGAATGCCGAGGCGGTCATCGCGGCGATCGACGCCCTGAACCGCCGGCCATGACGGGCGCGCCGCCGCCCCGTGCCCTGCCAAGGCGCCTGCTGGTGGCGATCGGCGGCAACGCCACCCACCCGGAGACCATCGAAGGCACCTCGATCGAGCAGAAGGCGATCGCCGCCGAAACCGCAGAAGCCCTCCTGCCGCTCGCCCTCATGGACAACGAGCTGATCGTCACCCACGGCAACGGTCCGGTCGTGGGAAAGATCCTGATGCGCCAGGTGCTGACCCGCGATCGCATCGCTCCCATGCCCCTCGACATCTGCGTCGCCCACAGCCAGGGCGGCATCGCCTATCTCCTGATGCAGGCCATGGAAAACGCGCTCAGGAAAGCCGACAGCGAGCGGCACGTCGCCTGCCTCCTGACCCAGGTCGAGGTCGACAAGGACGATCCCGCCTTCGCCAACCCCACCAAGCCCATCGGCCCGTTCTTCACCGAGACGGAGGCTGCAAAGCTCACGGACGAGCTCGGCTGGCTGATGAAGGAGGATAGTGGTCGCGGCTGGCGCCACGTCGTGCCGTCTCCAAAACCCCGCCACATCGTCGACATCTCCCTGGTGCGCGTGCTCGCCAGGCGCGGCACCATCGTGATCGCGGGCGGCGGCGGCGGCATCCCCGTGGTGCGCGGCCAGAAGGGCGAGCGCGACGGCGTCGCCGCCGTCATCGACAAGGACATGACGTCAGCCCTCATGGCCAACGTGCTCGGCATCGACACCCTGATGATCCTGACCGCCGTCGAGCAGGTCGCGATCAATTTCGGCACGCCCCAGCAGCGCGCGCTCGACCATATCGACCTCGCCGGGCTCAAGGCCTATCGCCGCGAAGGCCACTTCGCTGCCGGCTCCATGGGCCCCAAGATCGATGCCGCGATCCGCTTCCTCGAAGACGGCGGCGAGCGCGTCATCATCGCCCATATCAACGAGGCCATGGCCGCCCTCGAAGGCCGCGCCGGAACAGTCGCTACCAGCGACGGGGCGGACGCTGCCGCGGTCTCGGGCGGGGACGCCGGTGGGGAGGATGACGACGCAGGCGCTTGACGCGAGCGCTGTCGGCATCCTCGCGGCGGAGACGCTGGAGCATGCCACGCAAGCCACCGTCCTCGCCGTCTTCGAGCGCAGTTTCTACCTCGACACGGGCGACGACCTCGTCGCCGTCATCGCCAACGACCTTCCCGACGGCCCGCTGAACCTCCGCGTCCCAGGTTTGAGCGCCGCCGGCATCGCTTGCGGCCAGCGCTGGACACTTACGCCGCTCCTTCTGCAAAGCGGGACCGGCCTCGCCATCGACCTCGCCAAGGCCACGGTCTGGGCTCCCGACGCCGCCCCGCCGCTTGACCGCCAAGCTCTCGCATACGGCCTTGACATCCTCCTGAGTAACCTCGTCACGCTCAACCTCCCCAGCGACGGCCTGATTCGCTTGGCACTCCACAGCGCCACCCCCGCAACCCCGGTGGAACAAGCCGCCGCCGCACCGCTCGCCCGCCTCACCACCGCGCTCGGCCAGTCCTTCCAAGGCGAGTCCGCCACCTTCGACAGCGTCGAACAGCTCATCGGCCTCGGTCCAGGCCTTACCCCGTCCGGCGATGACCTCCTCGCCGGCGCCCTGATCACCTGCCATCATCTGGGCGAGATCGAGTCCGCGCAGCCGCTCGCAGCGGCCGTCTGCGCCGTCGCCGCCGCCACTAATCGGATCAGCCAGGCCCACCTTCAGGCCGCGGCGCGAGGCTATGTGGCTGCCCCCTTGCACGACCTGCTCCATGCCAGTCTCACGACAGGTCGACGAAGTCTTCGCCAAGACCTGGACGTGGCGGGCAAGATCGGTCATTCATCCGGGCTCGACGCGCTCGCAGGCATCATCCTGACCCTTCGCACATGGCTCGCCGCGGCATCCGGCTGAGCGACATCCGAGGACGAAAAAATGCTGCAAACCGCCCGCTCCTACGGCGGCATGGTCACCGCCCCCCACCACCTTGCAGCCCAAGCAGGCCTGCGCGTCCTCCAGGAAGGCGGCAACGCCATCGAGGCGATGATCGCAGCGGCCGCCACCATCACCGTCGTCTACCCCCACATGAACGCCATCGGCGGCGATAATTTTTGGTTGTTTTCCGAACCGGGACAGGACCCGGTCGGGATCGACGCCTGCGGGGGTGCAGCAAACCTCGCCGACATCGGCTTTTACAAAGCCCAGGATCACGACACCATCCCGCCCCGCGGCCCGCTCGCCGCACTGACCGTGGCGGGAGCGGTTTCCGGCTGGGACGCCGCCTTCCGCCACAGCCGCGATGCCTGGGACGGCCGACTGCCGCTCTCCCGCCTGCTCGAGGACGCCGTGTACCACGCCGAGGACGGCACGGCCGTCACCGCGACGCTGGCGCGGAACTCCGCCACCAAGCTCGACCAGCTCCGGGACGTTCCCGGCTTCGCGGAAACGTTTCTCAAGAACGAAGAACCCTACGCCGAAGGTGAGCGCCTGATCCTCGATCGCCTCGCCTTCACCCTCCACCAGCTCGCCAGCGACGGCCTGCACGACTTCTACCGCGGCGATCTCGCGCGCAGCATCGCCAAGGACCTCGAAAGGCTCGGCAGCCCGCTCAGGCTCGACGACCTGCAACGCCACCAGCCGCTGACCGTCACCCCGCTCAAGGCCGAAATCTCCGGCCACAGCGTCTACAACATGCCGCCCCCCACCCAGGGCCTCGCCTCCCTCCTCCTCCTCGCCACCTTCGACCGCTTGAACGTCAAGACCGTTGACTCGCCTGAGTATGTGCATGCCCTGGTGGAGTCCACCAAGGCAGCGTTCACCATCCGGGACCGCTACGTGACCGACCCCGCCTACATGGAGGTCGCGGCCGAGCGTCTGCTCGATCACAAGGTCGTGGACGAGCTCGCAAGCGGCATCTCCATGGACAAAGCCGCGCCGTGGCCGGCGAGGCCGGACAATGGCGATACTGTTTGGCTCGGCGCGGTCGATGCGGAGGGCAGGGCGGTCAGCTTCATCCAGAGCCTGTATTGGGAATTCGGCTCCGGCGTGGTGCTGCCCGAGACCGGCATCGTCTGGCAGAACCGCGGCATCTCGTTCTCGCTCGACGAGAGCCACCACAACCACCTCCGCCCGCACCGCCGCCCCTTCCACACCATCCAGCCCGCCCTCGCGCAGCTCAGCGACGGCCGCGTCATGGCCTACGGCACCATGGGCGGCGAGGGCCAGCCGCAGACCCAGGCGATGATTTTTTCGAGGCATGTCCTGTTTGGCCAGGACCTGCAGCAGGCGGTCACCGCCCCGCGCTGGCTTCTCGGCAAGACCTGGGGGGAGGAGACGACCAGCCTCAAGATCGAGGACAGGATGGACGCGGACGTCGTCGACCAGCTCAGGCAAGTCGGCCATCACGTGGAGCTTGTCGGACCGTTCGAGGAGATGATGGGTCACGCCGGCGCGCTGGTGTATCATCCCGACGGCCTGATCGAGGGAGCAAGTGACCCGCGCAGCGACGGCGCCGTGGCTGCGTGTTAAGGCCAGGGCTAGGCGCCCCAGAACTTGGGCGCATACCGTAGGGCCAGGCACCGCCGGTCCGAGTCAACGAAGTGGCCGCGCCACAAGGAAAAAAACTATGCGTTGCGAAGTCCTAGCTATCGGTACTGAGTTGTTATTGGGCCAGATCGTCGACACCAATTCCTCCTGGATCGGCGGCCAGTTAGCACTGGCAGGCATTGATTCGCACTATCAAACGAAAGTGGGCGACAACCAGGCGCGCATGGTCGAATGCATCCGCCTGGCGCTTTCCCGCTCGGATGCCGTCATCTGCTGCGGCGGCCTCGGCCCCACCCAGGACGACATCACCCGCGAGGCCATCGCCGAGGTCATGGGGGGCAAGCTCGTGCGCCAGGACGCGATCGCGGCGCATATCCGCGACCTGTTCGAAAAGCGCGGCCGCGAGATGGCGCCGAGCAATCTGCGCCAGGCCGATGTCCCCGAAGGCGCCAGCCCCATCCCCGAGATGCCCGGCACCGCCCCCGGCCTGGTCTGCCCGATCGGCAAGCAAGTGATCTACGCCGTCCCCGGCGTGCCCCACGAAATGCGCACCATGCTCGAGGGCACCGTGCTCCCCGACCTCAAGCGCCGCGCCGGCGTCACCTCGGTCATCAAAAGCCGGGTTCTTCGGACATGGGGCTACACCGAGTCCGGCCTCGCCGACCTGCTCGCGGACAAGATCGCCGACCTCGACACGTCCGGCAAGGCGACCATCGCCTTCCAGGCCAGCGGCATCGAAGGCATCAAGGTCCGCCTCACCACCAAGGGGTCGGACGCCGACAGCGTTGACTTGATTCTTTCCAACGAAGAGGCAGAGCTTAGAACGCTGATCGGCGACTACGTCTTTGGTACGGACGACCAACCAGGGAATCCGTGATCCTCGACCACCTCCGCGCCCAAAACAAGACCCTCGCCGTCGCCGAGGGCCTGACCAGAGGCTTGGCCGGCAACCGCCTCGCCGCAATCGAAGGGGTCCACCGACGTCTTCCGCGGCAGCGTCCTCAGCATCCAGCCGGACAGCCTGGCCGATCTGCTTCGCATTCCAGACAAGACACCACCTCTCGAGGTGCTGGCGCGCCTGCGCCGCGAACGGCGCGCAAGCTCCTTGGACGCCGATATCGGCCTGAGGCGACCGGCGCCCTCGGCACTGAGCATGAGGCTACGCGCCCGGCACTGTCTATCTCGGCATGGCCACACGCGACGGCGTCGAATCCGCCAAAGCCATGCTCCCCGGCGACCCCAACCGCATCCGCCAATACGCCGTCATCAGCCTCCTCAACTCCTCCGCTGCAAACTCCTCAACATCACCTCACCCTCTGTGCTTTGAGCACCTCATCGACTCGGACCGCTTGAGCCTGGAGCGACGGTATGCCGCCAGGTTTGAGTGTGTCTGGGTGGCTTTCGGCTCAGGTTGAGCCCCTACGTCGGACTAGCCAGAAAAAGACGCCCAAGAGAAAAGCAGCGGCGGATGGTTCCGTCACAGATGTAACTTGTGACACGCTAACGTCAAACCGGAACGTTGCAGTTATCGGCAAGCGGCGATCTTTGCCGATATTTACCAATGACAGACCCGGAGTGGAGTCAAAATTCAATCCGCATGTAAAGACGCAGAGATGATCCTGGCTCTCTCCAAAAAAACCGCCAAATCCAAAATGCTCGTTGGGAGATTCTAAGAAAAGATCCCAGCTGGCGGACGCAATATCGTTTAGTCCCTGAGCAGCTATAAAACCAGTTATCCCAAACTCTAGATCCAAAAGGTAGAGACCCGATCTCGAGAATAGGAGATCGCAAGTAATGTATACTTATGTTCAGGATACTTGCGCCGGCAGATCCATTGCCTAACCCTGTGAAGATGCGGATTGGTCCGCTGATACGAGCTTCAGCAACTTCCTTTGCCATCCCCTGAACATTCGTTCACACTACCACTTCCTCGTGTGGAAGCTGATAGTGTATTTTCTAATATTGATAGGTTTGATAATTCAAAAGTGATAGGCACATCGACTACATCGCCAATAACACCGTCGGCGAGGCCTATCAGTCTAATGTCATATTCTTGGACGAAAGTTGATGACTGCCAGGCCTTGCATTTGAATTGAATAATCATCAACATTATCGTCACTAACACAGTTTCAGAATGCGCATTTAAGATCTCTGCAGGCGTTAGAAATACGCAGAATGTTTATCTCTCAAAAATTGCTTTTTAGGATATACACATCCACTATGAGTAGAATTATTCAACAAGAGCTCAATTGTGTCAGCGCAAGGTCCCGGCATAGGCGATGAAGTTCAGTAGCGTCAGGACTGGAAGACTGCTGCAGCCCACCAAGCACATCGCCCGTAACCCCACCGATCTGGCGCTTAGCTATGCCTAAAGACAGTGCGCCGACGGCGACCGACGCGGCGATCGCGACGCCCGCCACCATCACCGGCAGGCAAAGAAAACTCACCACCACCCCAAGCCCGACACCAGCAACCCGGCCGCGCTGCGGCCTCCCGGCGGATGCCGCGAGGCTCGTCCGTCCGCGCCTGGGGCAGGAGCCACATGGCGACCGGCATGGCAGCGCGGGAGAGCGCGGCGGCGGCGATCAGGGCGAGGGTCACGAGGGCGGGATGCCCGATCGCACCGATCGCCGAGATGCGCAAGAGGCTGAGGATCAGGCCGAGCGCGCCGTAGGTGCCGAGCCGGCTGTCGCGCATGATCGCGAGCTTCTCTCCCGCGTCCGCCCGCCCCGAACCCGTCGCACACGTCGGCGAGCCTGTCCTCGTGCAGAGCCCCGGTCGTCGGGCCTCGGCAGGTGGCGGATTCAGGAATAGGGGGACAGCGGAACAGTGCCTCGGGCGCGCGGGCGGACGTTTCCCGCCAAAGGCCGCCGTCGCCGCCGGACGACGAGGCGGCGGCGCTGACGAGGCAGGGCAGGCCGATCAGAAAGAGATAGGCCGCGTCCGCCAGGACGTCGAACTCGGGCGTCGCGGAGGTCTCGGGCTCCTCGGGGAGCCTGCTTCCCGCAGCGGAGGTCCCCGGCATCACGTCCCTCGGCACGGTCGAGCAGGCCGTGCAGGTCGCGAGCAGCAGCGACAGGGCCGCGGTCCGGCAGCGTGAAGGTCCCATTCTGGTCGAGCCCCGCCCTTGACGTCGATGCGTGCCGATCAGTACGACACGGCGCCGATGAACCCCGCATGAACGGCGCTGTCGGGAGGCCTGGGGCTCACCGCCCCGCGAACGCCGCGACGGTGAGCAGCGTCAGCACCTCGACCACCTGCTGCAGCCCGCCCAGGACATCGCCCGTGATCCCGCCGATCTGTCGCCTGGCTATGCCAAGAGACAGGGCGCCAGCGACGAAAGACGCGGCAATCGCGACGCCCGCCACCATCACCGGCAGGCAAAGGAAACTCACGACCACCCCAAGGCCGACACCAAGCAAGACCCGACCACGCTGCGGTCGGCCCGCCGAAGCCGCCAGCCCCTCCGCCCGCGCCTGAGGCAGCAGCCGCATCGCGGCCGGCATGGCGGCGCGGGAAAGCGCGGCCGCCGCGATCAGGGCGAAAGCCGCGTCCGCGGGCTGCGCGATTGCACCGATCGCCCCGATGCGCAGTGCGAGGTTGAGGATCAGGCCGAGGGCGCCGTAGGTGCCGAGGCGCGAGTCGCGCATGATGGCGAGTTTTTCTTCACGCGTGCGTCCACCCCCGAAGCCGTCGCAGACGTCGGCGAGACCGTCCTCGTGCAGCGCCCCGGTCATCAGGATCTGCGCGGCGACGGCCAGGATCGCTGATATCACCGGCGGCAAGTTGCAAAAAACCGCGGCAGCGCAAACGAGCCCGGCGCCGAGCCCCACGACGACGCCCACCAGCGGAAACATGTGGACGCTGTCCCGCAGATCCTCCATCCCCCAAACGCTCTGCAGCCGCCCCGGAATCGGCAGGCGGGTCAGAAACTGGAGCGCGATCAGGAATTTTTCGAACTGGTGAACCATGGACGGGACGCTCTAGGCGGTGGTGAAAGATACCCTGCTGGTTTTTCGCCTGCTGCTGACGAAATCTTAACGCGACCGCCCCATGCTCGCATCCGGTCCATGTGATCCTGGGAATCCGGCCGCCTGCAAAGAGAAGCCTGCGAGGCTCGGACTCCCAGGATCACATGGACCAGCAAACCCAGTGTACCGGCAAGAGGTTAACGATCCGTTGCGGGACTGACCTATCGTGCGAACGGTCGCCATGGCCTGGTGGTCCGTCCTCGAGAGACAAGTCCCGCCCGTCCGTCGGCAAACCTGGCCGCATACCGCGGGCCCAGGCTATGCCGGTCAACGTCAATGCCGTGGCCACGCCACCGCCACCGCCACTAGTCACGCACCACGCGAAGCGGTCCTGTCGTTCGAAAATCCCCGTCCGACGGTTCGGCGACCCGGTCGATTACATGCATGAACGACCCGGCCACGCTCCCGGCAAGGAGGCCTTGCATCCCCTTGTCCTGACCTCGCGCATCCTTGGCGGCAAACAGGCACGGCCTGCTCGCCGACTCGTCCTTTGCGATGATCGAGGCGTAGTGAAACTCATGCCCCCTGAATGTCGTCCCCTTTGGACCAAGAGGGCAGGCCTCTTGGAGAGAGAGCGTCCGATAGCCGAGATGCCGCTTGGGCTTCTCGAAGCTGGTCGAGATCGGCAGCAGCCCGGCCATGGCATGGCTCATCCCGTCCGCATCCACCAGCCGCTCCCCCAGCACCATGAACCCGCCGCACTCCCCATAGATGAAGCTGCTACGAGCAGCGGCGCGTTTCAGCCCGTCGAGAAAGTTGGCATTGGCCGCGAGCCTGCCAGCGTGCAGCTCCGGATACCCCCCCGGCAAATACACCGCATCCGCATCCTCCGGCGGTGCTTCATCGTTCAAAGGCGAGTACGAAAAAACCTCGGCACCTGCTTGGCGCCATCCCTCCAGCACCGCCGGATAGGCGAACGCAAACGCCAGATCCTCCGCCACCGCGATTCGTTGACCCAGCGGCCGAAGCGGGCAGGGCGGCGGTCCGTACAGCCCGAGCCCGAACGGCCGCGCCAGCCGCTGAAATTGTTCCAGGTCCAGATGTTTCTCGATGATTCCGGCCGCCTCGTTCAAGAAATCCTCCAGCGACGGCTTCTCGTCGGCTTGAACGAGTCCCAAATGTCTGGAGGGCAACTCGAGCCTCGAGTCGGTCGGCAGGCAGCCGATCACGGGCTGCGAAAAATGATCGTCGCAGGCGCGCTTCAACAGATCGGCATGGATCGGGCTTGCCACCCGGTTGAAAATGACGCCGGCGACGTCGACGTCCTCCCGGTGATTGATGAACCCCCCCACCAGCGCCGCGGCCGATGCCCCCATGCGTCCGGCGTCGACCACCAGCACCACCGGCATGTCGAACAGGCTGGCCAGATCCCCGGTCGACCCCTGGCCGGCGAGCGCGCCGTCGAACAGGCCCATCACCCCCTCGCCGATCACCAGGTCGACGTCCTTCGCCACCTGATCGCCGAGGCCGGACAGCGTCTCGATGCGCATCGCCCAGCTATCGAGATTGGGGCAGGCGAGGCCGGACGCGCGCGCATGGAACACCGGGTCGATATAGTCGGGGCCGACCTTGAAGCTGCCGACCTTCTGCCCGCGGTGGCGGAGCGCCCGCAGCAGGGCCAGGGTCACCGTGGTCTTGCCGCTGCCCGAGGCCGGCGCGGCGACGATCACGCCCGGCGCGCTCATTGGTGCTTGCCCGATACGCGGATTTGCCTAAAACTCGCTTCTTTCATCGCGCTTCGCCACTGGCCCCCTCTAGTCTCGACTGGGGCTTGATAAGGTGATCGGGCGGTTCGACATGAGTCGTATGTAAGTTGAACGAACGGGGTCAACCTAGCGGTATCGTCATGACGCGCAATCCCCAAGATGATCTCCTGCCGGACGGCCGGCCGAAACAGGTGCTGAAGCGCGGCTGGACCACCGGCGCCTGCGCCGCCGCGGCCACCAAGGCCGCCTATCTCGGCCTCCTGACCCACCGCTTCCCCGACCCGGTGCAGATCACGCTGCCCAAGGGCGAACGCCCCCGCTTCCCCCTGGTCGAGGCCCGCCGCAGCGACCAGGGCGCCCGTGCCGCCGTCGAGAAGGACGCGGGCGACGATCCTGACGTCACCCACGGCGCCGTGATCGCCGCCCATGTCTGCCGCGCCGACCCCGGCAGCGGCGTGATCTTCATCGCCGGCGAGGGCGTGGGCGTGGTCACCATGCCGGGCCTGCCCGTCGCGGTCGGCGAGCCCGCGATCAACCCCGGCCCGCGCGCCCTGATCCGCAAGATCGTCCAGGACATCGCGAGGTCCCACGGCGACAGCGGCGACCTCGAGGTCACCCTCTCCATCCCCGGAGGCGAGGCGCTCGCCAAGAGGACCGCGAACGAGCGCCTCGGCATCGTCGGCGGCCTCTCGGTGCTCGGGACCACGGGCGTGGTGATCCCCTATTCCTGTTCCGCCTGGATCGCGTCCATTCACCGCGGCATCGACGTCGCCCGCGCCGCCGGCTTCGAGCACGTCGCTGCGGCCACCGGCTCCACCTCCGAGCGCGCGGTGAAGGCGTTCTACGACCTGCCGCAGCAGGCCGTGCTGGAAATGGGCGATTTCGTCGGCGGCATGCTCAAATATCTGCGAAAGTGCCCGATCCCGCACGTCACCATCGCCGGCGGCTTCGCAAAAATCAGCAAACTTGCCGCAGGCCATCTCGACCTCCACTCCAAGCGCTCGGAGGTCGACATCGACGCCCTGGTCGCCCTCCTGGAACGCCGCGGCGCTCCCGTAGGCCTGCTCGATCAGATCCGGGACACGCGCATCGCCAGCCAGATCCTCGCGCTCGCGACCGCCGCCGCTTTGCCGCTCGCCGACGACGTCGCCGACAACGCCCGCGCCTTCGCCCTCGACCAGGTGGACGGCAAGGTCGAGATCGAGGTGATGATCTTCGACCGCGCCGGCAACCTCGCCGGCCGATCATCGGACCGGTCGTAGCGCCGACCGCGTTGACATGATTCGTGTCCTCCTGCTGGGCGGCACGGCGGAGGCCGGCGACCTGGCGCGCGCGCTGGACGCCTGGCCCGGCTATCATCTCATCACGTCGCTCGCCGGGCGGACGACGCGACCTGGGGAACACCACGGCGAGCTTCGCTCGGGCGGCTTCGGCGGGGTGGACGGGCTGGCGTCCTACCTTCGCGAGCAGGCGATCGACGTCCTGATCGACGCCACCCATCCCTTCGCCGCGCAGATCAGCCGGCATGCCGCCGAGACAGCAGCGCGCACCGGCATCCCCCATCTCCGCCTGCTGCGCCCCGCCTGGACGAAGCGCCCGGGCGATCGCTGGATCGATGCGATCGACTGCGCGGACGCCGCCGCGAAGCTGCCCGGCCTTGCCAGCCGTGTCTTCCTCACCACCGGCCACCGCGACCTCGACGCTTTCGCACCGCTGGACCACATCTGGTTCCTGATCCGCACCATCGAACCGGTGGCAGGGCCACGGCCTCGACTTTGTTGTCGCCTCACGGCGAGGGGGCCTTTCGCGGAGGCCGACGAGCTCACGCTTTTCCAGGAGTACAGCATCGACGCCGTCGTCACCAAGGCGAGCGGCGGCGAGGCCACTTACGCCAAGATCGCCGCCGCGCGGAGGCTCGGCCTCCCGGTCATCATGATCCAGCGCCCCCCACCATCACCCGGCCCCATCGTCCAAACCACCGACGACGCCCTGACCTGGCTCAGGCAAGTACGCGCCTAGGCCCGCGGCCTAAGGATGTGGTGGTGAGTTTCTGCGTAGAGACGGCTGTCGGTGAAGTCGTCCTCGGCGAGGGCGCGGCCGACCAGGATGAGGGCGGTGCGGGTGAAGCGCTTGGGCTTCACCAGGGCGACGATGGTGTCGAGGGTGCCGCGGATGATCTCCTGGTCCGGCCAGGTGACGCGGTAGCCGACGGCGACCGGGCAGTCAGGGCCGTAGGCGGGGGTCAGGCGGCGCACCACCGGCACCAGATTGTTGATCGAGAGGTGGATGGCGAGGGTGGCGCCGGTGGCGGCGAAATTTTCCAGCGTCTCGCCTTCGGGCATGGCGGAGGCGCGCACGGCCGTGCGGGTGAGCACCACGGACTGGGCGACGTCGGGAAGGGTCAGCTCCTGGCCGAGTTCGGCGGCGGCAGCGGCGAAGGCGGGCACGCCCGGCGTGATGTCGTAGGGGATGTCGAGCGCCTTCAGCCGGCGGATCTGCTCGGCGATCGCGCCGTAGAGGGAGGGGTCGCCGGAGTGCACGCGGGCGACATCGCGACCCTTGGCATCGGCCGTCTCGATCAGGGCGACGATCTGGTCGAGGAGGGAGGCGGTGTCGACCACCCCCGGCGACCACCGCAATCCAGCCCGCCTCGGCGACCACCGCCCTGGCACCAGTGAACCCGCAGAGAGCACCACGGGACAACGGCGGATCAGCTTCAGGCCGCGCACGGTGATGAGGTCCGCGGCACCCGGCCCGGCGCCGATGAAATGGACGGTCATGCCGAGCGCGCCTTGTCGTCCTGATGATCCAAATACCCGCGAGGCGTGTGAGATGGAGCCGGCCGTGGAGGCGAGGGGCGGCGCGGGTCTGGCTGGAGCCGATGATCAGGAGGGTCATCATGTCGATGCGCTCCGGGGTCAGGTGCTGCAGCTCGACCACGTCGACGCTTTCGCCCTCGCGCCCGAGATTTCTGGCGATGATGATGGGCGTGGTCGGCGGGCGGCTTCGCCGAGGATGGCGAGCGGCGCGGCCGAGGCCCTCGCGGCGTTTCTGCGAGGCGGGGTTGTACAGCGCGATCACGAAATCGCCGGCGGCTGCCGCCTGCAGGCGCCGCTCGACACCGCCCAGGGGTGAGGAGATCGGAGAGGGAGATCGCGCAGAAATCGTGGCCGAGGGGGCGCCGGCGCGAGCGGCTGCCGCCTGGAGCGCCGAGATGCCCGGGGTCACCGTGACCTGGATGCGCTGCCAAGCGGGGTTTTCCTCCTGGTCCAGAAGCTCGAAGGCGAGCGACGCCATGGCGTAGATGCCGGCATCGCCGGAGCTGATCAGCGCGACGTTTTCGCCGGATGCGGCAAGCTCGATCGCGGCGCGCGCGCGGCTGCTCCTCGCCGAGGCGAAAGCCCTGGGCCTGGACGTGGCGAGCTTGTCGAGCAGGTCGAGATAGCCCTGATAGCCGATCCAGTGATCGGCGGCGTGGAGCAGCGCCTCGGCCTCGGGCTGCGCCAGCCGTCCTGGCCGGGGCCGATGCCGACGATCGCAAGATGGCCCTGCGGCCGGCCGCCCATGCCACCGGCAGGGATCACATTCGCGCGCGCCAGCGCCGCCGTAGCCCTTCTCGACTTGGTTTTTTCCACGATCAGGGCGCTACCGTCGCCGGCCGCGGCCAGCGCCGCCCCTTCGGCGACGCCGTGGCAGCCGGTTGCGTTGAAGACGAGATCGGACGGGTTGGCGAGCCTCGGCGCTTCCTTTTCCAGAACCTCTGCCTCGAAAAACCGCGCCGGCACGCCCAGATGCTTGGCAAGCGCATGCACCGCGGGCTCGGCCGCCTTGAGCGCGATCGACACCACCGCGGCGATCGAGGCCTTGGCAAGTCCATGCTCGGCCAGAGCACGCTCGGCCAGATCGATCAGTTCGGCAGGGTCGGTATCGCGCTCGCAGCCGACGCCGAGCGCCAAGGTCTGCGGGTGGAAAACGATCGTCTTTGCCGATGGTTCGACGCGCCGATCGGTCACCAGGATGCGGTGCTCGGCGTGGGGCGACGATGCCTCGCGCAGTGGGCCGAGCCAGGCCGCGTCCTTGTCATGGCCGGCTTCGATGTCCAGACGCACGGGCGCGCCTGCGAGCAGCGCTGCGGTGATCGCTTTCACCGGTGCCGGATCGGCGAGCCGCCAGCCCGGCGGCGGCTGGTCCAGGGCGAGGCCGAGGCGGAGGTCGCCCGCGGTGGTGATCGCCGGCACCGTATCCAGGATCTCGCCGATACGGCGTGCCAGATCGTTGGCGCCGTGATGGCCGCCGAGCAGCGGCACGACGGCGCTGCCATCCTCGGCGATCGCCAGCACCGGCGGCTCCTCGGCCTTGTCGGCCAGCACCGGCGCCAACAGGCGGATCGGAATGCCGGCGGCGGCGAGCACGATGAGCGGCCTGCCTGCCTGGAACAGGGCGCGCAGATGGCTGCCGAGATCGTCGAACGTGCGATCCACCTCGTCCGGCGCGAAGCGCGCGGCCGCGCCGTGGACCTCGGCATCGCCGAGCCCGTCCCCAAGCCGTCTCGCGGTGGTCAGGCCGCTCGGCCCGAGCAGGACGACGGCAGGAGGTGTCGACCCGTGCGCGCTCAACCGCGCCTCGTCACCAGGATGAGGGAGAAATAGGGCGCGTCCGCATGATCCAGCGCGGCCAGCGGCTCCACCTTTTCACCGGCGCCGCTCGCATGCTCGACATAGATCGCGCGCTCGATCAGGCCCTGCTCCTGCAGCACCATGCGCACCTTCTCCATATGCCGCCCGAGCTTCATGATCACGGCGGCATCGGCCGCTTTCAGCCGTGCCGCCAGCACGTCTTCAGGCATGGTCGCCGGCAGCACGGCGAAGGCCTCGGCGCCGAATGCGAGCGGCAGCTGGGCTGCGGCGGCTGCCGCCATCACCGAGGACACGCCGGGCACGATCTCCACCGGATACTGGTCCGCCAGCCGCCCCAGCAGATGGCCGAAGGAGCCGTAGAACAGCGGATCGCCCTCGCACAGCACCGCCGTGTCCTTGCCCTGCTCGAGCTCGGCGCTGATGCGCGAGGCGCCCTCGGCATAGGCGGACTGCGCGATCTCCGGCGAAGGATGCATCGGGAGCGTGACCTTGATCTCCTTCGCCGAACCGCCCAGATGCTCCGCTGCGATCTGCCGCGCCATGCTCGGCCGGCCGTTCGCGGAGACATAGGCGACCACCGGCGCCCGGCGGATCGCCTTCACCGCCTTGACGGTGATCAGTTCGGGATCGCCGGGACCGACGCCGACGCCGATGAGACGGCCTGTGATCATGATTTCACGCCTGCATATTGGGTGACGGGCATGGCCGGGCGCCAGCCCTGATAGGGTCCGACCTTTTCAGCACGGCTGACCGCGATGCGGGTGAGGTCGCCGCCATGCTCCGCCTGCCAGTCCAAAAGCCGGCGCTCGCCTTCGAGGGTGACGACATTGGCCACCAGCCGCCCCCCGGGGGTCAGGCGACCCCAGGCTTTGCTGAGCATGTCGGGCGTGGTGATGCCGCCGCCGATGAAGATTGCGTCCGGCGCGGCCAATCCCGCAAAACAGGCGGGCGCTTCCGCCTCGACCACCTCGAGCTCCGGCGTGCCCAGCGTCTCGGCATTGCCCGCCGCGCGCAGCGCCCGCAAGGCATCCCGCTCGATCGCGATGGCGCGCCCGTTCGCCGCGCTGCGCAGCCACTCGATCGCGACCGACCCGCTGCCGGCGCCGACATCCCAGAGACATTGCCCCGGGATCGGCATCAGCCGCGCGAGGGTCAGCGCCCGGATCTCCCGTTTGGTCAGCATGCCGTCGCTCGCGAACGCCTCGTCCGGCAGGCCGGGCGTGCTCGGGTAGACGCGCGCTGCAGGACCGGCCACGCACTCGATCGCGACGGTGTTGAGGGCGGCAATGTCCTTGGCGATCCAGCGTTCCGCCGTCGCCTCGATCCGGCGCTCGGCCGCACCGCCCAGATGCTCGAACACGTGCAGCCGGCTCAGGCCGTAGCCCATTTCCACCAGCATGCTCGCGGCGAGATGCGGCGTGTCGCCGTCCCGGGTCAGCGCGATCAGGCGCGCGCCCGGCTGAAGATGGCGGCGAAGCGTGCTCGGAGCGCGGTTGTGCAGGCTGAGAGTCGCCACGTCCTGCAGCGCCCAGCCGAGCCGCGCACAGGCCAGGCTGAACGCGGACGACGCCGGCAGCACCTCCATCTCGGCGGCATCGAAACGCCTTGCCAGCACCGCCCCGACGCCATGGCACATGGGATCGCCGCTCGCCAGCACCACCACCTTCCGTCCGCGCAACGTCTCGATCTCGTCCAGACTCCGCGACAGCGGCTGCTGCCAGACCCGCCGCTCACCCGCACCCTCCGGCACCATCGCCAGATGGCGCTCGCCGCCGATCACGATATCCCCCGCCTCGATCGCCGCCCGCGCCCGCGCCCCAAGCGAAGCCACCCCATCATCCCCAATCCCCACCACCACCAGCCAGGGTGGCGCGGGTGGCACGGCCACCTCGTCGACTTGCCTCTGGCTCATCCCGGGGCTCCCGTCTCAGCCCGGTCGGTGGTGGAAAGGGCGTTGATCGCGGCCGATGCCATGGCGCTGCCGCCGCGCCGGCCGCGGAGGGTGACGTAGGGGGCGGGGGCTTGGGCGATCAGGGCCTCCTTGCTCTCGACGGCACCGACAAAGCCGACGGGGAAGCCGAGGATCAGGGCAGGGCGGGGGGCGCCTTCGTCCAGGATCTCGAGGAGGCGGAACAGGGCGGTCGGGGCGTTGCCGATGGCGACCACGGCGCCCTCGAGATCGGCCCCCCAGAGATCGACCGCGGCCGCGGAGCGCGTGGTCGCCAGGGCTTTGGCGCGCGCCGGTGTCGCTTCGTGGTCGAGGGTGCAGATCACCCGGTTGTCCGCCGGCAGAAAGCGCCTGGTGATGCCGGCGGCAACCATGGTCGCGTCGGTCAGGATCGGCCGCCCGGCGGCGAGCGCCGCCACGCCGCTTTCGATCGCCCCGTCGCTGACCACGAGATCGTCCAGAATATCCGGCATGCCCGAGGCGTGGATCAGGCGAAGCGCCAGCGGCTGGACTGCCGCCGGCAGTCGGTCGACGGGTGCAGCCGCGCGTATCGCGGCGAAGGACGCCCGGTAGATCGCGTCCGGATCCTTCAGATAGGCTGGCCGTGCGGGCATGGGCCGGTCCATGGCGCCTATTCGGCCGCCGTCACCTGGGCCTTGCTCTCGGCCCCGTCGGCATCCTGCTCGTGATGATGGCCGTGGTGATGATGACCAGGACCGTGATGGTGATGATGATGCCCGTCGGTGCCGATGCCCTCGACGTGATGGTGATGGCCCTCCTGCGGCGCACCGACCGAGCCCTCATGGCCGATGATCTGCTCGCGGTACTTGCAGAGCAGGCAATTCATGTCGACGTCGCCCTGCTCGATGCCGAGAATGCGCTCGACGAAGGCGTCGACCACCTCTGCCTGATTGTTCAGATAGCCCGCCTTGACGAACTCGACCTCGGGATGGCGCGCCGCGACCTCGTCGGTCTGATCGTAGATACGCCTGACCAGAATGCCGGTGAACAGGAAATAGGGAAACACCACGATGCGCCTGAAGCCGAGCTTCACCGCGCGCTCCAGCACCTCGTCCACCCGCGGATGGGCGACCCCGCTATAGCCGACCTCCGTCCAGCCGACGCCCGTGCCCTCCCAGAGCATGCGCGCCAGCTTGCAGACATTGCCGTTGGCATCGGAATCCGAGGTGCCGCGGCCGATCACCGCGAGCAGCGTCTCCTTGAGCGGCACGTCGGCGCCGGCGGCGGCCAGCGCCTGGTCGATGCGTGCCTTGGCGGCCTGCAGCAGCTTCGGATCGATGCCGAGATCCCGGCCGAAATCGATCCTGACACCATGTTCATGGGCATAGCCATTCAGCACCGAGGGCACATCGTTCTTGACGTGGCCCGCGGCAAACAGCATGCCAGGGACCGCCAGAATGTGATCGACCCCCTGCGTGCGCAGGCCTTCCAGACCGTCGCGGATGACCGGATGAGCAAACTCCAGAAAGCCACTTTCCACGGGCATGTCCGGCAGCCGCGCGGCGATGTCGCGCACCAGTTGATTGAACTCGCTGACAGCACCCTCGTCCCTCGACCCGTGGCCGCAGATCATGACACCGCGTTTGCCCATCGCCTCACACCTCTCTCGCCGCAGCAGCCCGCTTTTCTCGAACCGAGACACGCCTGGATACCAGCGACATCGATGCGGAACAAGCGATGGTTTGTCGCAAATATGATCAATCAGAGATGCTCAAACGCCGTCGCACCAGCGCGAGGGGACGCCTGACCCTTGTTCCTGCTGGACGGCATCCTGCCGGCGCTCCTGCTCGCCCTGGCGATCGACATCGTGGTCGGCGATCCACCCTGGCTGTATCGCCGCCTGCCGCATCCGGTCGAGATCATCGGCCGGGCGATCGCGGACTTCGAGCGACAGGCCTTCACCGAGGAGGCGACGCCGCTTGAACGCTTTCGAAGCGGGCGCCGCACCACGCTGATCGTGGTCGGCGCCTGCATCGCGCTTGGCCTGGTGGTGCAGTGGCTTTGCCTGCTGCTGCCGTTCGGCTGGGTGCTGCTCGGCCTTTTGATGAGCACGCTGATCGCGCAAAGGAGCCTCGCCGAGCATGTGCGCGCGGTCGCAGACGGCCTGGAGCAGGGTCTCGCCGGGGGCAGGCGTGCCGTTGCCAGGATCGTCGGCCGCGATCCCGAGCAGCTCGACCAGCACGGCGTGGCGCGCGCCGCCGTCGAATCGCTCGCCGAGAATTTTTCCGACGGCGTGGTGGCGCCCGTCTTCTACGCCTTCAGCCTCGGGCTGCCGGGGCTCCTCGCCTACAAGGCGATCAATACCGCGGACAGCATGATCGGCCACAGATCCGAGCGCTACCTGCATTTCGGCCGCTTCGCCGCCCGCCTGGACGACGTCGCCAACTGGCCGCCGGCACGCCTCGCCGCCGGCCTCCTGGTCGCCGGCGCCTGGCTGGCGCCGGGTGCCTCGCACCGAGACGCGCGCGCGACCATCGAGCAGGACGCCGCCCGCCACCGCTCGCCCAATGCCGGCTGGCCCGAAGCCGCCATGGCCGGCGCCCTCGACATCCGCCTCTCCGGCCCGCGCGCTTATCATGGCGAGATGACCGCCGACCCCTGGATCGGCAGCGGCACCCCCGCCCTGACCCCCGCCGACATCCACCGCGCCCTGCGTCTCTTCTGGCGGTCCGCGGGCGTGATGACGGGGCTGATTGCATTTGTCTGGCTGCTGATCTGATCAGGTGTCCGGCGTCAGCCCGGCGATTCTGCCGAGGGCGGCGATGTCGAGATGGTCTTCCAGATGGCGGGCGAGCCGATCCAGCGTGGTCTCGACCATGTCGTCGTAGCTGGCCGTGGTGGCCGTGCGCGACCGGATGCGGCCGAGGAAGTCGTGGCGGAACGCGTCGCTGGCGAACAGGCCGTGCACATAGCAGCCGATGATCCGCCCATCCGCGGAAACGGCACCCTCGGGCCGCCCGGCGAGATCGAGAAACGGGCGTTCCAGGGCGGGCCCTTCGCTCTTGCCGACATGCATCTCGTAGCCGCGGATCGG
Organism: Alphaproteobacteria bacterium; assembly: GCA_041398025.1. Taxonomy (GTDB): domain Bacteria; phylum Pseudomonadota; class Alphaproteobacteria; order Geminicoccales; family Geminicoccaceae; genus JANQPX01. The sequence goes on along the minus strand of JAWKVM010000029.1, from coordinate 66,779 downwards.
CAACCCGCTGGAACGCTCGGTGCCCGCGGTCTCGATCAGCGTCTTGTCGCCCTCCAGCACCGTCGCCATGTCGAGCCAGCCGAGGCCGTCGGCGACCGCGGGCTCACCCTCGATGCCGTTGGGATCGGCGATTTTTCGTCCGAGCATCTGAAAGCCGCCGCAAAGACCGATCACCAGGCCGCCGCGGCGGATATGGGCATGCAGGTCGACATCCCAGCCCTCGGCGCGAAACGCGGCGAGATCGGCCAAGGTGGCCTTGGAGCCCGGCAGGATCACCAGATCGGCATCGCCCGGCAGCGGCTCGCCCGGATGGACGAAGGTCACGGCGACGTCCGGCTCGGCGGCGAGCGGGTCGAGATCGTCGAAATTGGCGAGCCGCGGCCAGCGCGGCACCGCGATCCTGAGGGCGCCGCGGGCGCCGGCGCGGTTTTCGAGGTCCAGGATGTCCTCTGCCGGAAGTTTTTTTGCGGGCTCGAACCAGGGGAGCACGCCGAGTGCGGTCATGCCGGTGCGCGCCTCGATCACGGGATGGGCATCGTCGAACAGCGTGGGATCGCCTCGGAACTTGTTGACGACATAGCCCTTGAGCCGTGCCTGCTCGCTCGGCTCCAGCAGCAGGTGGGTGCCGACCAGGGAAGCGATCACGCCGCCGCGGTCGATATCGCCGACCAGCACCACCGGCAGATCGGCGGCTTCGGCAAAGCCCATATTGGCGATGTCACCGGCGCGCAGATTGACCTCCGCCGGACTGCCGGCCCCCTCCACCAGCAGAAGGTCTGCCTCGGACGCGAGGCGGCGGTAACTTGTCAGAACGTGCGTCATCAGCTCGGGCTTGAGCTTATGGTAGTCCCGCGCCTGGCATGTTCGAAAAACCTTGCCCTGGACCACGACCTGCGCGCCGATCTCGGTCTGCGGCTTCAGCAGCACCGGGTTCATGTGCACGGACAGCGGCACGCCCGCCGCCTTCGCCTGCAGTGCCTGCGCCCGCCCGATTTCGCCGCCATCGGCGGTCACCGCCGCATTGTTGCTCATATTCTGCGGCTTGAACGGCATGACACGCAGGCCGCGATCACGAAACAGCCGGCAAAGCCCCGCCACCAGCAAGGACTTGCCGACGTTCGACCCCGTCCCCTGCAGCATGAGCGATGCGGTGCGCTTCATCCTCGGTCTCGACCGTCAGGAGCGAGAGTCTGGCAAGTCAACGAAGTGGCCGTGCCACTAATACTCTATGCCGAGCTGGGCTTTGACGCCGTCGCGGAAGGGGTGCTTGACCAGGGTCATTTCTGTGACGAGGTCGGCTGCCTCGATCAGCTCGGGCTTGGCGTTGCGGCCGGTGACCACGACGTGCAGGTCCGGGCGCTTGGCGAGGAGGCCGTCGACCACGTCGTCGATGGCGAGATAGTCCTTCCTGAGCACGATGTTGAGCTCGTCCAAAAGGAGAAGGTGCAGATCGGGATCGGCCATCATCTTGACCGCCTCGTCCCAGGCGGCCTTGGCGGCCTCGATGTCGCGCTCGCGATCCTGGGTCTCCCAAGTGAAGCCTTCGCCCATGACCTTGACGGTGACCTGGTCCCGGAAACGTTCGAGCATCTGGCGCTCACCCGTCTCGCGCCGGCCTTTGACGAACTGCACCACGCCGACCTTCTTGCCGTGGCCGAGGGTGCGCATGACCAGGCCGAACGCCGCCGTGCTCTTGCCCTTGCCGGTGCCGGTGTGGACGATCAGCAGGCCCTTTTCCTTGGTCTTGGAGGCGTAGATCCGGTCCTTCACGGCCTTGATCTTGGCCATTTTTTCGCGATGGGCCTGGTTGATGTCGGTGTCGGCTGCGGTCATGGCTGGTCTCCCTGGAGCAAGCCGGCAGATAACGCCGATTTCGCCCGGCGATCAACCGTCCACGATTGCGCCGAGCCGCTCATGCACGTCGTTGGCGCGCGGCCGCCAGAGCCCGCGCTCGATCGCTTCTCGAAAGCGTCCGGCAATTTCCTGGAGCGCATCGGGATTGTGGCGCTCGATGAAGTCACGAACCGCTTGGTCAACGAGATACGCGTCGTACAATGCATCGAAATGATGGTCCTCGACCACGCGGGAGGTGGCGGCAAACGCGAAGAGATAGTCGACGGTCGCGGCAATCTCGAAAGCACCCTTGTAGCCGTGGCGCATCACGCCTCTGAGCCATTTCGGATTAGCCGCACGCCCGCGCACCACGCGCCCGATCTCTTCCTTCAGCGTACGGATGCGCGGCGTTTCGGGGCGGGAATGGTCGTTGTGATAGATGCTCGGCTGCTCGCCGGACAAATGCCGCACGGCCGCCGCGACGCCGCCCTCGAACTGGTAGTAGTCGTCGCTGTCCAGGATGTCGTGCTCGCGATTGTCCTGGTTGTGCAGCACCAGCTGGACCGAGCCGAGGCGCCGCTCGAACAGCCCGTGCTCCGCCTCGCCCTCGACGCCGCCGCCATAGGCATAGCCGCCCCAGGCGACATAGGCTTTGGTCAGATCCGCATCCGTCTCCCAGCCGCGCTCGTCGATCAAGGCCTGGAGCCCGGCCCCGTAAGCTCCGGGCTTCGAGCCGAAGACACGGAAGCTCGCGCGGCGTGTGGCGGTTACTTCATCGAGTCCGTCATCGGCGAATCGGGCCTTATCTTCCTCGATCCGGGCTCGGATCGGATTGAGGTGCGGCGGCTCGTCCATCAGGGCCACCTCGCGCACCGCCCTGTCGAAAAGATCGATCTGGGCGGGGAAGGCATCGCGGAAGAAGCCGGAGACGCGCAGTGTGACGTCGACCCGGGGGCGATCCAGCAGGTCTACCGGCAGCACCTCGATCCCGGTCACACGGTGCGAGGCGTTGTCCCAGACCGGCCTGGCGCCGATCAGCGCCAGCGCCTGGGCTATATCGTCGCCGCCGGTGCGCATGTTGGCCGTGCCCCAGGCGGACAGCACCACCGTTCGCGGCCAGTCGCCTTCGTCCTGCAGATAGCGCTCGATCAGCAGCTCCGCCGACTTTCGCCCGAGATGCCAGGCGGCCGGCGTCGGGACGGCGCGGCTGTCGACGGAGAAGAAATTGCGCCCGGTCGGCAGCACGTCCAGCCGCCCGCGCGTCGGGGCGCCGGAAGGGCCGGGCATAACGAAGCGGCCGTCGAGGCCGGCCAGCAAGTTCGAGATCTCTGCCCGCCCGCTCGCCTCGATCGCCGGGCGAAGGCGCTGCTCGATCTCGCGCAGCACCAGCAGCGTCTCGGTCCAGCGCCGATCCGCGCGCGCCTCGCCAGCGACCAGCGCCCGTGCCAACAGCTCCAGCCGCTCCACCGTATCACCAACACTACGCCAGGTGCTGGCAGCACCCAGAGTTTCGGGGCGCGGTCCGTGCCAGGCTTCGGAAAAATCACAGTCCAGCGGATCGAAACTGCTGCCGAGGCGGAGGTCGCCGGCAAGGGCACGCAGGATCGAGGCATCGACGCCCAAGCCGTCGCCGCGCGGCACGCGCACCAGCGCCACAAGGAGATCGGTGAGCTGATCGCCATCGGGTGCCCGACCAAGTATGTGCAGGCCGTCCCGGATCTGAAGCTCCTTGATCTCGCAGAGATGGTTGTCGAGCTTGGCGAGCGCGTCGTCGGGATCGTCGTCACGCTCGACGCCGAGATCCCGATCCAGCCCAAGCCGCCGGCTCTCCGCCAGGATCTCGTCGCGCAGGTAGGCGACCCGCCGCGGATCGACCCCGGCCGCCTGATAGTATTCGTCCACCAACCCCTCGAGCGCGGCGAACGGTCCGTAGCTCTCCGCCCGGGTCATCGGCGGTGTCAGATGGTTGATGATGACGGCGGATGTCCGCCGCTTCGCCTGCGCGCCCTCGCCGGGATCGTTGACGATGAAGGGGTAGAGGTGGGGCAGGGGGCCGAGCACCGCTTCCGGAAAACAATCCGCCGACAGCGCCAGCGCCTTGCCCGGCAGCCATTCCAGATTGCCGTGCTTGCCCAGATGGACGATCGCGTGAATGCCAAAGATTTTGCGCAACCACGCGTAAAAAGCGAAATAATGATGCGGCGGCACCAGGTCCGGATCGTGGTAGGTGGATACCGGATCGATGTTGTAACCGCGTGCTGGTTGAATCCCGATGACAATGTTGCCAAACCGCAACAAAGCAAGTTTGAACACGTTGTGGAATGCCTGTGGATCGTTTTCCGGCAGGCCCCATCTTTGTTCGACTTTTTTCTGTAGAGTCTTCGGCAACGCCTTGAAAAACAGCCTATAGTCGTCGAGAGAAAGTGTGATTTTTGATGTTTTTTGCTGGTATTTTGCGAGATTGTTGGTCACGCCTGCGACGAGTTTGTCCACAAGAGCCTGACCATCGCCTTCCCAGGATCCGACGTCATACCCAGCTATGGAGAGGGCGTTCAGGACATCGGCGGCACTTTCCGGCGTGTCCAGGCCGACGCCGTTGGCGATCCGTCCATCCTGGTTCGGGTAGTTCGCGAGGATGACAGCGATTCGCCGCTCTTCAACCCGTGCGTTACGAAGCGCGATCCAGCGGCGGGCCAGCTCGGCAACGAAATCCACTCGATCCTGCACCGGCACCAGGCCGACGACGTCGATTTCCGAACGCGCATCGAAGCGCTGCTTCGCCTTGAAGGCCACCGCGCGTGAAAAGATCCGGCCGTCGATTTCCGGCAGCACCACGTTCATGGCGAGATCACGCGCCGACAGACCGCGCGTGCCCTCGGTCCAGACCGCCTCGCTGCCGCCGGAAAACACGACCTGCAGCACGATCCGATCGCCGCCATCCAGCACCGTCGGGGCAGGTGCGTTCGGCTTGGAGATGGCGAAGCCGGTGGCGTTCAGGACGGCCGACGCACCGGCTTCGTCGAGAAGCTCGGCGACAAGGGAGGCGACGCTCCCATCCTTCAGGCTGGTAGCGTAAAGCGGCAGCGCATTCACCTTGGCGCGGCCAAGAGCGTTGACAAGAGAATCGATGATGTCGAGATCGGCCGCCTGCACCAGCGCTCGATAGAACACCACCGCGGCCACGGGCCGATCGGCGATCCAATGGCGCTGCCGCAGCCGCTCCAGATCCGGCGCTGTCTCGCCCGGCCAATAGATGCCGGCGCGCAGGAGCGGCGCAGGCTCGGTCCAGACCTCGTCACGGCCGAGCAGGCTCGCGGCATAGCAGAGCAGCGCCTCGGCATTGCCGATACCACCATGCACGCCATATTGCCAAAGCCGGTGGCAGGCCTCCGCCGGCAGCGTGCACCAGCCGGCGAGTTCCGGGTCAGGCTGGTCGTCCCCGGGCAGCACGGCGAGCGGAATGCCGCGCGATCGGCAGGTCGCCGCGATCTGTTCCAGGCCGTAGGGCCAATAGCCGCGCCCGCCAAGGAGGCGCAGCACCACCAGCTTCGCCCCCGCGACCACCGTCTCGACATACAGATCGACCGACATCGGATGGGCAAGGCGCAGCATGTTGGCGAGCCGGAGGCTTGGCGCATCTTGAGGGCGCCGCGCCTGCGCCGCGGCCAGGCTGCGCAGCTCGGTATCGGCCGCCGAGATGTAGACGATGTCGCTGCGCGACTGGCCGAGATCGATCGCCTCGCCGTCATCGTCCGTGGTCGCCTGCCGCGCATTCAACAGATGCACTGGAGCGTCCAGTCCGTTGACTTAAGCCGCGAGAGATGCGGGTTGCGTCAAGGCTTCGACGATCGCGGCTTGGTCAAGATCATGCTCGCCGATCACCACCAGCTTGCCGGCCCGCGTCTCGTCCGCCTTCCAGGGGCGATCGAAATAGTGCTGGATGCGATCGCCCACGCCCTGCACTGCGAGCCGCATCGGCTTGCCCGCCACCTCGACAAATCCCTTCACCCGGAGCACGCGGTGCTCGGCGATCACTTGCCTGAGATGGGTGACGAAGGCCTCAGGCTGCTTTTGCACTGCGATGTCGACATGGAACGACAGAAAATCGTCGTGCTCGTGGTCTTCGCCGTCGTCATGGTGCGATTTCCGGCTGTCCAGATCGTCCTCGGCTGCCGCTCCTTGGCCAATCAGCACCTCGATGGACACCGCCGACTCGGATGCGCGCACGATCTGCACGCCCGGGCGCAGTTCCTGGTGAATCCTGGACTCGATGAGGCCCCAGTCGGATGGGTCGGTGATGAGGTCGGCCTTGTTGGCGATCACCAGATCGGCCGCGCCGAGCTGCTCCTCGAACAGCTCCTCCAGCGGGCTCTCATGGTCGAGCGACTCGTCCGCCTGGCGTTGCTGGTCGACCCTCGCCGGGTCCGGCGCAAACAGACCGTCGCGCACGGCGGCGGCATCGACCACCGCGACCACGCCGTCGACTGTCACCCGGCTCTTGATCTCCGGCCAGTTGAACGCCTTGATCAGCGGCTTCGGCAAGGCAAGCCCCGAGGTCTCGATCACGATGTGATCCGGCAGCGGGTCACGTGCGAGCAGCGCCTGCATGGTCGGCACGAAGTCGTCGGCGACGGTGCAGCAGATGCAGCCATTGGCGAGTTCGACGATGTCGTCCTCGGTGCAGTTGGCATCGCCGCAGCCCAGAAGCAGCTCGCGATCGACGCCGATATCGCCGAACTCGTTGACGATCAGGGCGATCCGCCGGCCGGCCGCCTGGCGCAGCAGGTTCTGGATCAAGCTGGTCTTGCCGGCCCCGAGAAAGCCTGTGAACACGGTGGTCGGGATTTTCTGAACGTTGCGAAAAGTCAAAAAAAATCTCCGGATCAGGGCTTGAGTTCTTGGGCGAGGCCCGCGGTCATGAACAGCACCCGGTCCGCCTTTTCGGCGAGGCGCTGATGCAGCGAGCCGGCGTGATCGATGAAGGCGCGCGCCATGGCGTTGGTCGGCATCACGCCCTGGCCGACCTCGTTGCCGACGAAGACGGCCGCACCCTGCAGGGCATCGAGGCTGTCGACCAGGCCGTCGATCTCGGCCTCCACCGGCCGCTCATGCATCATGAGATTGGTCAGCCAGAGCGTCAGACAATCCACCATGAGGGCGCGGCCCTCTGCGGTCACGCTGTGCAGAGTTCGGGTGAGAGCGAGTGGCTCTTCGATGGTGCGCCAGCGTTGGCCGCGGCGCTCCTGATGCCGGGCGATGCGCGCCTGCATCTCGTCGTCCAGCGCCTCGGCCGTCGCGATATAGACGGGATCGAGGCCGCTCGCCTCGACCAGACGCTCGGCATGGCGGCTCTTGCCCGAGCGCGCGCCGCCCAGGATCAGGGTCAGGCGGGGCAGGGCAGTGCTTTCACGCTTGCGGGATGACATAGCGCGGTTTTAGCCGGAAGGTGCCCTGACGCAAGCATCGAATGCGGCGAAAATCCGCCTGATCGCGACCACGTCGCCGATCTGTGACTTGTTGGTGAGCGACGTTCGATGCTCTATGGGCGCATGAAACGTCTCGTCCACCTGCTCGCTGCCATGGTCGCCGCGCTGGCTTTTGCCGGTGGGGCGGATGCAGCCGGCGGTCAGCATGCCGACGACGACATCGGGGCGATCGCCGCCCGCGCGCTCGCGAGCGATCCTGCCGAGCGGGCCGAGGCTCTGGACGTTCTGGTGAAGCGCGGCAAGCCGGACGTGGTCGCGGCCCTGATCCAGGCCTATCGCTTCGTTCCGAACGGCGCCGACATCGACGCCGCGATCGCCGGGCTCACCGGCGAGACGCCCGGCAAGAGCTGGGGCGAGTGGATGCTCTGGCAGCAGAGCCATCCCGAGATCGAGCCCTTTGCCGGATTCGATCGCTTCAAGGCCGATGTCATGGCGGCGATCGACCCGAATTTCCGGGTGTTTCTCCCGCCCGACGTCGCCCATGACATCCGCCTCGAAGAGATCGTCTGGGGCGGCGTGCTCAAGGACGGGATTCCGGCCCTGACCCAGCCGAAGCACCTTGCCGCGCACGACGCCGACTATCTCACGCCGGACGAGCTGGTGTTCGGCATCGACATCAACGGCGATATCAGGGCCTATCCGCTGCGCATCATGGACTGGCACGAGATGGTCAACGACGTGGTTGGCGGCCAGCCGGTCAGCCTCGCCTACTGCACCCTCTGCGGCTCCGGCATTCTCTACAAGACTGATGTCGAGGGGCGGAGCGAGCCTTTGATCTTCGGCTCCTCGGGTTTTCTCTACCGCTCCAACAAGCTGATGTACGATCAGGCCACCAAGAGCCTCTGGAACCAGTTCACCGGCAGGCCCGTGGTCGGCGCGCTCACCGGCACCGGCATCGAGCTCGACTTGCTGCCGGTGGCGATCACGTCATGGTCGCGCTGGCTGGCGCAGCATCCGGACAGCAAGGTGCTGTCGCTCGACACGGGCTATGAGCGGGACTATACGCCCAACCGCCCCTATGGCGACTATTTCGCGTCCGCCGATCTGATGTTCCCGGCTTTGGTCGAGGACGAGCGTCTGGGGGCCAAGGACTATGTCTACGCCGTCCGGGTCGACGGCCTCGCCAAGGCTTGGCCGCTCACCGATTTCGAGGGCGGACAGATCGTCAACGATCGCATCGGCGATCTTCGGGTCGTGCTGATCGGCGACGCCGATACCCGAACGGTGCGTGCCTTCGTCCGAGACGATGTCGTGATCCAGGCGACCGACGATCCGACGAAGGTTCTCGCGGGCGGCCAGCCGTTGACGGTTCAGGAAGATTCCCTGGTCGCCGAGGACGGCCGGCGCTTCGAGCGCCTGCCCGGCCACATCGCCTACTGGTTCGCCTGGCAGGGCTTCATCGCCGGCGGGCCGCTCGCGGAAGCCGACTAAATCTTGAACAGACTCTGCCGGAAAAAGCGGCAGCCGAATCCACCATCAAAGAAGGGGCCCCACCGGTTTCCGGCGGGGCCCAATGTCGTTCGTCACCAAGATGGGGAGGTGGTAGGCCAAAACTTCGGGCCATGCGGGGATGCAGCCTTATCCCAAAGTTCTGACCTTCCACTCAGATTCCAAGCAATCAGCGTGCCAAACCGGCTGTCGCTGGCCGCGGCCTGGCGAATTTTGCCGATCTTAGACCCGCGGCTGGATCGATGCGGACTTCACCTCGTCGCTGACATAGGGCTCGAACTGGGCGAAGTTGGCCGCGAACCGGCCGGCGACGTCGCGCGCCATCTGGTCGTAGGCGCTGCCGTCGGCCCAGGCGCCGCGCGGACTGAGCACGCTGCACGGCACTTCGGGGCAGGCTTCCGGTATCAAAAGCCCGAAGTCCGGATGCGCCTGCACGGCGACCTCGGAGAGCTTGCCATCGAGGGCCGCCTGCACCATGGCCCGGGTGTAGCTGAGCTTCATGCGTTCGCCCACGCCGTAGGCACCGCCTGTCCATCCTGTGTTCACCAGCCAGCAGGTGACGTCGTGCTTGCGCATCAGGCTGCCGAGCATCTTGGCATAGACCGAAGGATGGCGCGGCATGAAGGGGGCGCCGAAGCAGGTGGAGAAGGTGGCCTGCGGCTCGGCGAGCCCTTTTTCCGTGCCCGCGACCTTGGCGGTGTAGCCGGACAGAAAGTGATACATCGCCTGCTCGGGCGTCAGCCGGCTGATCGGCGGCAGCACGCCGAAGGCATCGGCGGTGAGCATGACGATGTTCTTCGGATGGCCGGCCATGCCGGTCGCGCTGGCATTGGGGATGAACTCCAGCGGGTAGCAGGCGCGGGTGTTCTCGGTCAGGCTCCCATCGTCGAAATCGCAGGCGCCGGTCAGCGGATCGACGACGACGTTTTCGAGAATGGTGCCGAAACGATGGGTCGCATCGAAGATCTCAGGCTCGGTTTCGCGTTTGAGCTTGATGACCTTGGCATAGCAGCCGCCCTCGAAATTGAACACGCCGTTCGGCCCCCAGCCATGCTCGTCGTCGCCGAGCAGCGTGCGCCGGCTGTCGGCGGAGAGCGTGGTCTTGCCGGTGCCGGAAAGGCCGAAGAAGATCGCGGTGTCCCCGCGGGGCCCGACATTGGCCGAGCAATGCATCGGCATCACACCGAGATCGGGCAGCAGGTAGTTCAAAATGCCGAAGATCGATTTCTTGATCTCGCCCGCATAGCTCGAGCCGCAGACCAGCACGGTCTTCCTCTCCAGATCCACCAGGATGGCGGTCTCGGATCTGGTGCCGTCGACGGCCGGATCCGCTCCGAGGGACGGAACCTGGAGCACGGTGTAGTCGGGCGCGAAATCCTGGCGCTCTGCTGCGGTCGGCACCCGGAACATGTTGCGCGCGAACAGATTGTGCCAGGCCTGCTCGGTGATCACGCGCACCTTGATCTGGTACGCGGGATCGGCGCCGGCGACCAGGTCCTGGACGTAGAGATCACGGCCCGCGACATGCTGCCTTGCCTTGGCCCAGATACGCTCGGCGGCCTCGACGCTGATCGGCTGGTTCACCTTGCCCCAGTCGATGCCGTCCCTGACGCTCGCGCGATCGACGAAGAATTTGTCGTTGGGCGAGCGTCCGGTGTGCTTGCCGGTCGTCGCGTTGAACGCGCCGCCGGCGACCAGCAGGCCTTCCTGCCCCTGAACGGCACGCTGGACCAGCGCCGCCGGCGTCAGATTCCACTGAACCTGCCCAGGGGCGGTAAGACCGAGTGGCTCCAGACCGGATCGACTGATGACCGGCCCGATATGTCGCGTGGTGCTGTTCACGGTTGTTGCATCCTCTTGCTGATGAGACGTCGACTTGGGGGCATTCACCATTAATGCCCGCTCAGTTCTTCCTCTGGATTTCATTGGCCGTCTTCGAGGTTTTATTTAGCTTATGCGGCATCATGACTTCAAGAGTCGCGAGCTTTGTTAACCAAACGGATCAATTCCTTGCGTACATCGGTGCTATCATTGAGAGGGCCAGCAAAGCCAAGTCTCGCCGTCTCGCTGCCCTTGCGCAGATCGATCCCCTCGCGGTCGACGCCGGTCATGCGCCAGTCGCCATCGCCACGGCCGAGAAGCCGGGTCGCATAGAGATCAAGGGCGTCGCTATGGTCCTCATTCATATGGGCGACGATATCGCCTTCGGCGGCGACCAGCGCATCCGCTGCCGGGACCGTGAGATGGTCGCCGCCGATCCAGTGAATCCGGCCGAATCCGGCCACGAGGTGAGCCTTGTCGATCGTCATGCGATAAAAGCCGAAATCTCCGAAGTCGGCGTAGAACGCGGCTTTCGGATGTCTGGCGAGATAGCGTTGCCGCAGCCCCGGGCTGTCGGAGCGCTGCAACCGTCCCAGCAGCGACAAGCGTTCGCCGGCAAGCGGATCCTCCTGGTGATCGTCGCCGGTGACCAGCAGCGAGATCCGATCGTCCGCCTTCAGATTCTTGGTGTGGTCGGCCAGATCCGAGATCAGCAGGATCGGTGAGCCGTCGTGATCGGTGGCGATGGCCACCAGTGAGGCGTAGGGTGCCCCCGATGCCTCGCGCATGATCGTCGCCAGGCATCCGCGCGCCGCCGCACGGACGAGATAGCGCGCTGCGGCGGCGATGGCCTCTCGGTCTTCGTCGCTCATGGGATGATGGCAGTCCTCAATGGGCGTTTCGTCACCTTAGGCAATGTGGCGTAGCCTGATCAACAGGTGAGCGTCAAGTCGAGAGCGGTGCTGGATGTCGCATTTACGACAGTGATCGCAAACAGCGACAATTGCTCGCATGCTTCTTCAAGCTGTGCCACGGAATAGCTCCGCCTTGTCTTGTGAAATGAGCAAAACCATTGATGCTGATGAAATATTCCAATCGTTTCTTTTTGTATCTGGAAAAATTGAGCGACCCCGCAAGTCCCAGCCTCCTAGTGCAGAGGCGCATTCGGATGACCCACGAGCCGCACCGCCCTAACCTGGATTTCACACGGCATCGGCATTTCGGCGCGTTTGATCGTCTGATTTGGCGTTGAGACGACGGGAGTAATCTGAGTGCATCATCAAGTTTCGTCTTTTTTCCTTTTCGACAGGACGGTCGAACCTTTTTCGGTTTGCGATGACAAGATCAGCCCGTCCTTTGCCGTGACCTCGGCGAGGCCCTGTGTCTGATCGGGTTTTTCAGCAGATCAGGCGGCCCGATGACCGAGCCTGAGGCAGGCGAGCGCGAACTCGCTCTGATAGGGGCAGGTCTGAGCCATGCGCACCAGGCAGCGGCGCACGCTGACAGTTGCCAGGGCGCCGATCTTGAGCTGCCGGTTGCGAATGGTGCCGGCGGTCGCGGTGGCGAACTGGGTGTGGCGAAGGCCGGCCGACGGAGCGCTTCGATCAGGACATGGGCAAACGCGGCGAACCGGAGCCGGAGCTGATTGGCCTTCATGGAGGCGGTCGAGGTGCGATCGGCGAACAGATCGAGCTGCATTTCCTTGATCCTGTTTTCCATGCCGCCGCGATCCGCTCGATCTCTTCTCTGGCGCCGGCCGAGGCGTCGATGGTCGATGGCCGCAGCCTGGCGGCAAGTAGCCGATGGCCGCAGAAGATGGAGAGCGGCAGGTAGCAGTAGCAGCCGCAATAGCCGTGAAGCGAAGCGCCCTTGGTGGGATGCTGAGCCGTCCTTCCTGATGGCCGTGGAGAGGGTCGTCGGCGGCGTCGAGGCCGATGATGATCCGCTTGGGCGGTTGGGCATGGGCCTCGGTGAACAGATCGACCAACAGGGTCTCGAGCTTTGTCGGGTCATGGCTGACCCTGTGACAGCGCCCCGGTGATCCGGCCGGTGCGTGCTCCGGACGATTGAGTGTGCTCTTGCCGGCGAGAACCGCGCAGGCGCGGTGCTTCGGCTCGATCCGGCCGGCCAGCAGCGCCAGCACCGGATCATGACGCAGATCGTCGTGGTCGCCGACATCCTCGCAGCCGAGCGCGATGCCGACGATCCGCTGGCCCGCGAGGGCCGGCAGGCCATGGACAACGAAATCAGGAGAACGGTGATCGACGAAACAGGCGGCAACGCGATCGATCAATTCGATGCTCCGATCGGCATGCCGAAGCAGCAGTGCGCCGGCATCCGATGTCATGGCGCCGCCTTCGAAATCAGCGACGACGCGGCGACCGCCGACGCCTTCACATGCGCGCTGCCCGGCTCGACAGCCTGTCAGCATCGGCGCTTCCGCCTGGTTCCGCTAAGTGATTGTTGCAACCTCACTTTCGCAGATCACGGACGTCGATGCTCCATCACAGGTGAGAAATGCGGGTTAGCGCCCGGTGCCGGCTTGCCTGCGAAACCCACGCGTCACCCTGCTGCTCCTCCTGCCGGTCACGGCGCTCGCGGAGTATCCCGATTCCAGGCGCAAGCAGAGCGAGGTCGACGCCCTTCTCCAGAAACTGCCGCCGGCGCCGGGCCAGGTGGCGGTCACCGTCAGCTCGAGCATCCGCGGCTGGCGCAGCATGCAGGAGGACCTCGACCCGACCCCGGTGATCGCGCGCGGCACCGCCGGCACCACCATGAACGACCTCGTCTTCTACCTGGACGAACTGGTGCTTCGCCACCGGCCCGGAGGCCGTCGTCATCTATCAGGGCGACGACGACGCCGCAGCGGCATTAGCCAGGAGGCGATCTGAACGCGCGTCCATCTCTTTGTTCGTGCGGTGATTTCTTGTCGATCAGATAGTTCCGCTGATCAGGATCAACGCTCTAAGCCATCGCTTCCGCGGCGTCATGCGAAGACCGTTGGCGCGACATCACATCGTACGCTTCGGCGTCCGTCATGATCGCACTCGGTGGGGGGCCGGCCATCGGCAGCCTGACAAAGAAGGTCGTTCCGTGGCTTTCGACGCTTTCGACGTCGATCGTGCCGCCATGCATCTGAACGAGATGATAGGCCAGGTGAAGGCCGATTCCGCTGCCGGCGATCCCCGTGGACGTGCTCGCGCGGAAAAAGCGCTCGAACAGTCTCGCTTGCTCGGCCGGAGGAATACCGACGCCTTCGTCTTTCACCGAAAGGACAGCGTGGTCCCCGTCGACCGAGCCTTCGATCCAGATATGGCTTTCCCCCGGTGAATATTTGAGCGCGTTGGAAATGAGGTTCGAGATGACCTGGCGAATGAGCTTTTCGTCGGCCACGACCTGATCCGGAAGGGCGTCGACGTCAAGGACGATCCGGCGGTCAGGGTGCAAGTCAGCGTAGCTTCCACTGACCTCGCGGACCAAGTCCGCGAGGGACATGGGTGACAGGGTGATGTCGATCTGACCACTCTCGAGATGAGCGGCGCTCAGGACGCTTTCCATCAGGTCGACCAGGCGATTGATCGAGAGCCTGATCGAGCCGAGCGCCTTTTGCAGCCGCTCCGGCGTCACGCTTTCTATCCGCCTCAACAACCTTTGCGCATTGCCATCGATGATCGCGAGCGGCGTGCGAAATTCATGGGACACCATGGACACGAACTGACGCTGCAGGCCGTTCAGTTCGCGCTCCTTGTTCAGGGCCTCCTGGATCTGGCCTTTCTGTCGCTCGATTTCGCGTGTGCGATCTTCGACAAGGTCCTCGAGATGTTCGCGATACTCCCTGAGATCCTGTTCGATTCGATGGCGTTCGATCGCACCCTCTTTGAACACGCTGACCGCCCTTGCCATCTGTCCAAGCTCATCGCGGCGGACAAGATCGGGAATGCCGACGGTAAGATCATCGGCAGCGAGCGCCTTCATCGTCTTCGTCAGACCGCGAATCGAGGCGACGATGGAGCGGGAAAAGACCGCCGAGAAGATGATGATCTGCGATCCGATCGCGAGAGCCACGGCGAGGACGATGAGAACTGTTCGATTGCCCTGCTGCACGACGCTCGCGGTTTCACGTCGCGCCATCTCCTTGCTCTGGTGCAGCCGGGCCTGCTGCTCGTGGATGAGGTCATCGAACAGCGAGGCTGTACCGGTAATGTTCATGAAGCCGAGGCGCGGATTGCGCTTGACCAGGATGAAAGCGGTGCGCACATGCGCCAGATAGGTCTCGAGCTTCTCCTGGCTGACCGTTCCCTCGAAGGTCTGGCTGATGGTCTCGAGATCGGCCGTGAGCCGCTCTTCAGCCGCTGCCAGCCTCGCGTCGTTCGCATTCAGCAACTGCCAAAAGGCATAAGTAAGAATGTCGTTGTGGAGCTGGAGGAGGTTTTGGGTGTTCTGATTGCTCTCTTCCAGCGCGCTGAGCGAGCCCGAGCTCAGATGGATCAACGCGCCGTTCGCGCGGGCCACGCCAAGAACGCTGACCGCGATGACGACGGAGGCGAGAAGCCAGGCCAGGCCGGCAATCAGCCAGACTTTGAGCTGGATCGACACGGCACTAAACGTGCACGGCTATTCTTGCTCCGACCAGGAGCAAAGAACATGGTCCGGTTCCGGGCGCATGCAACTGCCGACGGAAATCGTCTCATTGCCCGTTGCAGGGCTCAGGAAGCGGATCTGGACGGTGATGGGTTCGGTGCTCTCCGCTGTGCGTTCGAGAATTTCCTGGCCGAACTGAACGCCTTCCAGGTCGTAGACAAGGCTGAAGTCGACGCCAACCAGCTCATGAAAGATGTTGTCGGCCCAGACCATGCCGTCAGCGTGCATGCCAAACATGTGGAGATGAAAGGGCTGGCGCAGCCATCGCTCCGACGTCAGATCGTTGAACGCGGCTTGCGCCTCGTCGAAGGGCACGGATCGATAATACTCGGCAGCTTCCAGAACCATGGCCCTGGTCAGCTTGCGCATGGCAGCAATGTCGGCCAGCGCTGGCTTGATGAAAGCCGTCGCGCAGGCGACGAGGACACCGACCTGCACCAGAGTCCGAAACATGTGACACCTCAAGATTGAGCCAGCACCGAGCGAAATTCTAATGAAGATGTCTTAACGGAAGGTTTCACATCGGTGCTTTTCCCCGAAAAGTGCCGTTCGGATCGCCCAACGCCGTCACGCCTATGAGCGGATGGCTGATCGTGCCGAAGAAGGGGACAGAAGCTGCCGCTTTCCACGCTTTTGCGAGGCGGTCCAAAGCGTCTGATCGCGCGTCGCCGCAAGGCGCATGTCGTCTTTGCGGCGACAGGCGTCGTCAGCAGACCAGTCTCGATCGACGTTCAGTCAACGGATCGATGCAATCGGAGCGATCAGCGCCGTTTCGACAAATCGATCCAAAACCAAGCATCCCGCGCGCCTGCTCGCGCCTCGAGCGCATGCGCCGCTATGCCGGATCGAAGACGCGCTGCCTGCTCGTCTTCGAGGCCTGGTCTCAGCATCCAGGCGGAGGCATCAGCGGCCAAGGTCCTGGAACGCTTCCCCCAGCCGCGCCAGCGCTTCCTCCAGAATCTTTCGCGGCGTCGCGACGTTGAAGCGCAGCCAGGTCTCGCCGCCGGGCCCGAATTGTGCGCCGGGGCTGGCGAAGATTCGGGCGCCGTCTTTGACTCTCGCCTCTACCTCGTCGGGCCGCAGGCCGGTCCCGGAAAAATCGATCCAGGTGAGATAGGTGGCGGCGAGCGGCATCGCGCGCGCGCCGGGGACGATCTCCTCGATCCCGGTCTCGAAGCGGCGGCGATTGGCGTCGAGATAAAGGATGAGAGAGTCCAGCCAGGCGTCGCCGGTGCGCCAGGCGGCCTCGGTGGCGAGCATGCCGAAGCCGTTATAGGAGGAAAGCCCCGAGGCGCCGATGCGCCTATCCAGCTTCTTCTTGATGTCGGGGTTCGAGGTCACGCAGGCGCCGACATGGGCACCTGCGAGGTTGAACGTCTTGGTCGCGGCGACCGTGGTGATCAGACGGTCGGCGACGGAAGGCTCAGCCTTCAGCGTCGACATGTGCGTCGAGCCCGGAAAGACCAGGTCACAATGGATTTCGTCCGACACCAGCAGCAAATCATGCCGCGCGCAAAAGGCCGCCAGTTCCTGGATTTCTTCGGCCGTCCAAACGGTCCCGCCGGGATTGTGCGGGCTGCAGAAGAAGACCACTTTGGTGCGCGCCGTCAGCCGCTCGGCCAACGCGTCGAGGTTCATGTGGTAGCGCCCGTCCGCCAGCGTCAATGGCGCATCCAGGATGCTGCGGTCATTGCCCGGGATAATGCGGCGAAAGGCGTGGTAGACCGGCGGAAACAGCACGACCTCGTCATCGGGCTCCGTGGTGGCCTGCAGGATCAGACCGAGCCCCGAGACCACGCCCGGCGTCGGACTGACCCAGGCCGGATCGAACGCCACACCGTGGCGACGGCTCATCCAAGCACAGCACGCTTCCGCCCAGCTGCCGGTGTCGGCATAGTAGCCATGGGTGCCCCGTTCGACCTCCGCGCGCAGGGCCTCGGTCACCCCGGGCGGTGCGCGAAAGTCCATGTCGGCGACCCACATGGGGATCGCATCCGGCGCTTCGATGCCCGAGCGCGCGGCGATCTGGTCCCACTTCGAGGCGTGCGTGCCACGGCGCTCAATGACCTCGTCAAAATCGAACATAAATGGGCGGCTCCGCACGGATGGAGGTGGGAAAGTGCCCATAGATGGCCGAAAGTGGGGCCAGGTCAAGGGGGCGGAGGACGCGTCGCCAGCTCAAGCATTTTCCTATTGCGTGGGATCGATCTCAGTGAATCGACAATATCGGTAGGCCCGTCGGCGGCGATCAAGCTGATGCAGCGGGTCGTGACGACGGGCCGTCTGGAGCCGCAGCGAGCGGGCGGTCGCAAACCGCTGCCGCTCGATCGCCATGCCGAGGCGCTGGCCGGCATGGTGGCGGCCGATCACGATATGACCCAGGTCGAGATCCAGGCCGAACTCAAGCGCCGCTTCGATGGGGTGGCCGGGCTCTCGACGATCCACCGCATGCTCCGCCGGCTCGGGCTCAGGCTCAGGAAAAGTCGCCGAGAGCCGCCGGACAGGACCGCCCCGACACCGCCCTGAAACCCCGCCGCTGGCGCGCCTGGCAGCGCTTCATGGATCCCGAGCGCTTCGTCGTCGACGACGGGACCGCAACCGCGACCACCGGCCAGGCGCGATGGCCGCTGCCCCTCGAACTGGCGCCTGCTTGCCAAGGCGCCCGATGGTCATTGGAAAACCACCCCCTT
This sequence comes from Alphaproteobacteria bacterium, assembly GCA_041398025.1. GTDB lineage: Bacteria > Pseudomonadota > Alphaproteobacteria > Geminicoccales > Geminicoccaceae > JANQPX01. Next base: position 48,859 of record JAWKVM010000029.1, on the reverse strand, counting down.
CGTCGCCGGCCTCGGACAGAGCGGGATCACGGCGCCCCGAATAGCCCTCGAACAATGCGCCGCCGACGAGTTCGAACGCTACCTCCAACATTGCGGATATGCATCGACATAAATGAAAAACCTGATCCTACGTGAGAGGCTTCCTTCTTTGTGCTAGCTTTTCCTGTGTTTTTTGCGGAAGGGGATCACCGATGAGCGGCATTGAAGGCTTCAGTCGCCGGACCAAGGGTCTGAGCGAGGCGGCGTTTCAGGAAGCTTATGGCGGTGAGGAGCAATGCCGGGCGGCGTCATTCAATGGTGCTGGAGCCGGGGTTGGTCCTGCCTGTCCTGTGGCCATGGCGGTCATTGCCATCTGAAGAAGCGCGGCAAGCTGCAGTGCAATCGCTGCAAGCACCAGGTGTCGGTCACCGCGGGCACGATCTTTCACAGCACCAAGCTGCCGCTCAAGGTCTGGTTCCTGGCAATCTACCACGTCAGCCAGAGCAAGGGCGGGATCTCGTCGGCGGACCTCGGGCGAAGGCTCGGCGTGCGCGAGGCGACCGCCTGGCTGACGAAACAGAAGATCATGGCGGCGCTGCACGGGCGCGAGAAAGCGAAACCGAAGCCCAAGGGCCGGGTCGAGATGGACGACGCCTATCTCGGCGGCGCACGATCAGGCGGCAAACGCGGCCGCGGGGCGGCTGGTAAAACGCCGTTCATCGCCGCGGTGGAGACGACGATCGAGCGCCGTCCCAGGCGGATCAAGCTCAAGATCGTCAAGGGCTTCCGCAAGAAGGAGGTGGAGCGCCTCGCCAAGGCCGAGATCGAGCCCAGGAGCAGTGCGGTCAGCGACGGTCTGTCCTGCTGGCCGGCAGTCCCAAGACGGACCCTGCCCCGCTTGAGCGGACGACCCGGCAAGGTGCATCGGGCGGGCCTGGTCATCGGCTCGAAAGCCTGGTCAGGCGTCCTGCAGCCAAGCGCTGAATGACGACGTCGACGATTGCGGGAGCACGCGATCCATCGGACCAAGGCCCGCTTGGCGTCCTCGCGGGTTGCGCAGCGGGTGCGGTGGACGAAAGTCTGCTCTTCATCGGGCCGAAGACGCTTTCCATCGGCGCCTCGTCGAGGCCGTTGCCCCTGCGGCGACGGCGCCAGGCCATGGCGTTGCAGGATCTGCCGGCAGGAGGTGCCGGCGTGCTGCACCCTGCGGTCACCATGGTGGGTCGGGCCCCGTGGCGGCTGGCGGCGCTGGATCGCCGTCAGCAAGGCTCGCGCGCAGAGTTCGGCGCGCAGGTGGTCGGCCATCGCCCCGCCGGCGATCTCGCGGGTCGCCATGATGATCGGCAGAGCCGGTCATCCGCTCGCAAGGCGACGGCGCCTATTCGCGCCGGGGGATCGCGGCGACAGGCAGCCGGCCTTCGCCGGTGGGCACATGGGTGATGTCGGCGGTGATGTCGGCGAACAAGGCTTCATCCGGCCTGACGGCTTCGAAACGTCGTCCCGGAAGATTGGGCGCGACCGGATGGTCGTGACGGCTGTCCGTCGTCACCGGCAGCCGACCGCAGAGAGCGACCGCTCGCCTCCTCGTGCAGCGGCGGATCCGGATGATGCACAAGCCGCAGCACCAGGTTATTGGTTTTGCATCGACCCAAACACCGCTGATCGCTCTGTTTGGATCGATGCCCTGGAATTCGACCGGCTCCGCCTTGTCCTCCGACGTGAAACGGCGACCCTTCCTCGCCGACATCTCTCTTCCCCATCGGTTCGAACAACCCAAACTTACCGGAGCCTCCGCCCAAGCGGGGCAAGGTCGGTCCGGCCGCCGCCATCGGTAATAGGTCCGTGGTGAAATGCCGGCCTTACGGCAGACCTCCTCGACCGATGTGCCTTCCTCTGCCTGCCGCAGAATGAACGCGATCTGCGCGTCGGTAAAACTCGACCTCTCCATGCCTCTCCCCCGCTCAGCAGCCCTCTTCGCTAAACGAGAATTTTCACACCTGCCATGGTCCAGTTTCCAGGAAGCAGGTCAGCTCCTATAGAAGCAGCGCACCGACCGCATTCGTCATTTGATGAACAGCATTTCCTGGAAGGTCGGCAACGGCCACAGATCGTCGGCGACCAACCCTTCCAGCGCGTCCACGGATGCGCGGATCTCCAGCATCTTCGGCAGGATCTTGTCCTTGATGAAGACGCAGTGTGCCTCGATGCCGTCGATCGATTCTTCCTCCTGCTTGAAGGCGACAAGATCGGCGACCGAGTCCTGGAGGTCCTTGATCAGGTCGGTCACCCTGTTGATCGTGTCGTGATCCGGATCGATGCCGATCGCCTTCAGGCTCGCCAGGCTGTTGGCCAATTCGCCCTGATAGCGGATCGCGGCAGGGAAGATGATCGTCCGCGCCATCTCGACCACGAGATTCGATTCGACGTTCACCGAAGCGACATACTGCTCGGCATAGACCTCGTAGCGTGAGTCCAGCTCGCGTTCGGTCAGGACGCGGTATCTCTCGAACAGCTCGGTATAGACCCTCTCCTTGAGGACCGGCAGGGCGTCCGCCGAGGTCTTGAGGTTGGGCAGCCCCCGCTCGGCGGCCTCTTCGTGCCAGTCCTGCGAGTAGCCGTCACCATTGAAGACGACGCTCGAGCACTCCTTCCAGACATGTTTGACATAGTCGCCGACGGCGGCGCCCAGGCTCTCGGGCGTGCTGGTGTCGGCGCTCTCGAGCATGCTCGCGGCCTCGTCGAGGGCCTCGGCCATGATCGTGTTCAAGGCGACGAGCGGGCCGGCGATCGACTGGCTGGAGCCGACGGCCCGGAACTCGAAGCGGTTGCCGGTGAACGCCATCGGGCTGGTGCGGTTGCGGTCGCCCGAATGCTTGGGGATCGGCGGCAGAACGTCGACGCCGAGATTGAGCGTCTCGTTCCTGGAGTTCACCGTGCCATCGTCGACGATCGCCTCCATGATCTCGTTCAGCTCGGTGCCGAGGAAGATCGAGATGATCGCAGGCGGCGCTTCGTTCGCGCCCAGGCGATGGTCGTTGGACGCCGTGGCGATGACGGCGCGCAGCAGCTTCGCATGCTTGTAGACCGCCTTGATCATCGCGGCGCAGAACACCAGGAACTGCGCGTTCTCGGCCGGCGTGTCCCCCGGGTCGAACAGATTGCCGGCCGCCGCCGAGCCCATGGCGAAATTGACATGCTTGCCGCTGCCATTGACGCCGGCAAACGGCTTCTCATGCAGCAGGCAGGACATGCCATATTTGCTCGCCACCTTCTTCAAGGTGGTCATGATCAGCTGCTGATGATCGGTCGCGACATTGGCGAACTCATAGACCGGCGCGATCTCGAACTGGCCGGGCGCGACCTCGTTGTGACGGGTCTTGGTCGGGATGCCGAGTTTGAAGCACTCACGCTCGACCTCGAACATGAAGGCCTGCACCCGTTCGGGAATCGCACCGAAATAATGGTCGTCGAATTCCTGGCCCTTGGGCGGCGGCGAGCCGAACAGCGCGCGGCCGCAGGCGAGGAGGTCGGGCCGGGCATAAAAGAAGTGGTTGTCGATCAGGAAATATTCCTGCTCGGCGCCGGCGGTCGACGAGATGAACGGGCCGTCGGTGCCGAAGAACTTCAGGACACGTTGTGCCTGTTTATTGAGCGCCTGCATCGAACGAAGCAGCGGCGTCTTCTTGTCGAGCGCCTCGCCTGTCCACGAGACGAAGGCCGTCGGGATGCAAAGGGTGGTCCCGTTGGGGTTCTCCATCACATAGGCGGGGCTGGTCACGTCCCAGATGGTGTAGCCACGTGCCTCGAAGGTCTGGCGGATGCCGCCCGACGGAAAAGAGGAGCCATCCGGCTCGCCTTGGATCAGCGCCTTGCCGGAGAAGGTCGGCAGGGTGCCGCCATCGCCATCGGGATCGAAAAAGGAGTCATGCTTTTCGGCCGTCAGGCCGGTCAGCGGGTAGAAGACATGGGCATAATGGGTAGCGCCCTTGCTGATCGCCCAGGTCTTCATCGCTTCGGCGACGGCATCCGCCGTGGAGATGTTCAGCGGCTCGCCCGAGGTGATGGTATTCTTGAGCGACTTGAACACGGCTTTCGGCAACCGCTGGGCCATCTCGTCGAGGCTGAAGACATTCTCTCCCCAGACACTGCTCGTGGGGCTCGTGGCGAAGTCGAAGCTGGATCCGATACCGGCAGCCGTGGCAATCGATGAAATGGCATTCAGACGCACTGCGTTTCCGCTCATTGACGATTCTACCCTCTTAGTTGAGCTTGCGATTGTCGCTGTGTGGAACATGCAAATGTTGGGCCAGGAAGGAAGCCGGTTAAGCTTGGCATCTCCGGGGCCGCGATCTTTGAAGCGGCTGTTATCGGCTTGATGGCCGGATCTGTCCGGTCGAGTCTTCAGGCCGAGGCTCGGGCGGCCATTTTCTTGCGGCGCTTTTTCCCGCGCGCGTTCACGGGCTCGTCGGTAGCTGGCGTGCCGTCGGACCGAGCCGTTGCCGCAGTTCACCTCGCAATATTTGAAATGCAGGTAATGGTTCTGCGTGTCGGTATCCGTTGCCTTCTCATCACGAACCAGACGGGATGAGCGTCGCATGTCGACCAAGCGCCGAAGCCGTTGGCGGGGAGCAGCTCCGGGCGAACTGGCGGGGCGTAGGGGAGCCAGAGCGGCCTAACCCTGGTGAGGTGGTTGGGGAAATTCGGACAGGGGGTTAAGTTGGAAATCCTGCTCTAAGAGTGTTTCATCGAGGGGCAGGAAACGAGGAAAAGCCGCAAGCAACACAGCCCAGCCTTAAAGGCGAAAGTTGCCTCGACGGTCATCAAAGGCGACGCGACAGTTGCCGAGCTTGCCTCTCGCAGCAAGGCTCATGCCTCATTCAGAACGGCGGCGCCAACCGCGGTGCCGGTCTCCGGATCGAGCAGCGTATCGAGCCCGTCCAAGCGATGCCCGTGCCGGCGGCTGTTCAGCTGGAGCAGACCGATACCTATGGGCTTGCCGCGATGAGCGGCGAACAGGCTGGGGGCATCTTCCCTGGACGTCGTAAAGAGGGGGCGGCCCTCGATATTGAGCGCCCATGGTCAAGGTTCGATCTGCCCTGACTCTGCCGCTCGTCCGCTTTCGGTGAGGGCGACCGCAAGGCATCGGCTCGAATTCACCCTGTCCATGCGCCATGACCAGGGTGCAGGCGTCCTCGATCGGCAGGATCGGCCATTCCTCGCCGGATGACCGGGTGCAGGGCCGGCCGTGACGTGCTCATAGATACTGAAGACGAAGGATGTCGTCCGTTCGGGCTGGGCGGCGCCGGCCAACTTCATAGCAGCGGGATCGATTCGACCGGGGCAGGTCGAACTTCGCAGAATCTGTAAACGTTTTCTTTATGAGATATTGGCGACCTGAGCAACCTAGGCTGAATGCTTCCTGCATAAGCCGAAAAAGCCTTGAATTTTTGAAAATACGGCGTCAACGGGACCGTTGACTCCACGATCAATCTAGCATGTAATCATTTACAAAGAATCGCTATCAAACGCAGGTGCCAGAACGGCTATAGGGTGGCTATGACGCAACGGAGGCCGAAATCCCGGGGGCAGCGATCGGCCATTGGACGAACAGGCCTATTTAGCGGGACTGCGGTCGGCCGAAGCAGGCTGCTTATCGGGACGTCGCATGGCTAGCGCTGCGGACAAAGAGGTCGAGGCGGCGCTCCATCTGGAGTCCGAGCTCAGCGCCGTGCCCGGCTGGGCGCGACCGCAGGCGAAGCCGGCCTGGCTCATCGCGCTCGATCGCTGGGTCCTGGTGCTGCTCAACGTCGCGCTGGTGATCGAGGTGGTGCTGGTGTTCGCCAACACCATGCTGCGGACGCTGTTTCGAAGCTCGGCCCTCATGGGTGTCGACGAGACCGCCTATCTTTATCTGATCAGCCTCGCCTTTCTCGGCGGCGCCGTCTCCTACAGCCGGGGCCAGTTCATCGCCATCACCGTCCTGGTCGAGCGCGCGCCCGAACATTGGCGGCCCTTCTGTGCGGCGACGGTCGAAGCGGTGATCCTGGTGGTCGCCGCCCTGATCGGCGCCTATTCGATCCCGCTTTTGATCCTGAACGCCGAGGAGACCACGCTGCTGCTCGGCATCGGCTATGTCTGGATGACCCTGCCGATCACGCTGGGCTGCGGCCTGTTCATGCTGCATGCCGGCCTGTCCCTGCTGGCGCGCCCGCGCCCGGCGGCGATCGCCGGGTTGCTTCTGGTTCTCGCCGTGGTCGCCCTGATCGGCCTCGCGCGCGACCCCGCCTGGAGCGGCAGCAGCGGGCTCTACGCCCTGCTTGCCCTCCAGTTCTTCGGCCAGATCGTGATCGGTGTGCCGATCGGCTTCGTGCTCGGCGTGGTCGGCATCACCGCGATCATGATCACCGAGAGCGCCGACATGCTGGCGGTGGTCGCCAATGCCCAGCGCGGCTCCGGCGGCTTCATCTTCCTCGCTCTGCCGTTCTTCATCCTCGCCGGCTTCATCACCGACCGCGCGGATATCGGCGCGCGCCTGGTCAATTTCGTCGCCTCGCTGATCGGCCATCTGCGCGGCGGGCTGATGCAGGTGATGATCGTCGGCGTCTACATCTCCTCCGGCATCTCCGGCTCCAAGGCGGCCGACATGGCGACCATCGGCATTCCCATGCGCCGCATGCTGAGCGAGCGCGGCTATGCCCCGCACGAGCAGGCCGCCCTGCTCGCCGCGTCCGCGGCCATGGGTGAGTCGGTGCCGCCGAGCATCGCCATCATCATCCTGGGCTCGGTGACCTCGGTCTCGACCGGTGCCTTGTTCCTCGCAGGCTTCCTGCCGGCGGCGACGGTCGCCGCGTTCCTGATGCTCCTGGTCTACGTCCGCGCCACCATGTTCGGCTGGAAGCCCGGCAAGCGCGCGCCGATGGCAGAGGTCGCGCGCACCGGCGGCCGGGCGTTTTTGCCGCTGATGATGCCCGTGGTGCTGATCGGCGGCATCGTCGCCGGCATCGGCACGCCGACCGAGGTCTCGACCTTCGCAGTGCTCTACGGCCTGGTGCTCGGGCTGATCTATCGAAAATTCAACAGGCAGACCATCTGGGAGGTGCTTACCGAGGCCTCGCTCCTGAACGGTATGATCTTTTTCACCGTCAGCGCCGCCACCATTTGCTCTTGGGCGCTCACGCTCGAGGGGCTGCCGGCGGCGATCGCCAGCGCGATGGGCACGCTCGGCCCTGCGGCCTTCCTGCCCGCGGTGATCCTGGTGACCGTGATCCTCGGCGCGTTGCTGGAAAGCTTCGTCACCATCATCATTCTCGGCCCGCTGCTGCTGCCGGTGGCGCTCGAGCTCGGCATCAACCCGCTGCAATACGGCATCGTCATGGTCGAGGCCTTCGGCATCGGCTCGATCCTGCCGCCGATCGGCATCGCCCTTTATGTCGCGAGCGCAATCTGCGGCACCAAGGTCGAGCGCGCCAGCGGGCCGCTGCTCTGGTATCTCGCGGTGATGCTGATCGGGCTGCTGCTCGTGTGCTTCATTCCGTGGATCACGCTGGCGCTGCCGACGCTGTTCGACTTCAGAGGCTGACACAACCGGCCGGTCCAAACGCCGGCCCGACAAGGGGAGGTAAAGCGATGACGAAACCGACGACCGATCGGACCGAGGCCGGGCGCACGCGGTCCAGGCGGGACGCGCTGAAGATCGGCGGGGCCGCCGCGGCGGCGAGTTTCTATCCGTTCCACATCGCCAAGGCGCAGTCGACCACCCTGCGCTTCGCCCATTCGGCACCGGAGGCCCATGGCTGGCATATCTGGGCGGTCGCCTTCAAGGAGGCGATGGAGAGCGCCACCGAGGGCGAGGTCGCGGTGCGCATCTTTCCCAACGCCCAGATGGGGGCGGAGCGTGATTCCGCTCAGGCGGTGCGCATCGGTTCGGTCGACATGGCAGCGATCGGCGTCGCTTTGATGAACTGGGTGCCGGAAATGTCGATCACCGACGCACCGTTTCTCTGGCAAAGCCGGCAGCAGGCCTACAACGCGATCGCCGGCGAGTTCGGCGACCGGCTGCGCGGCCTCTCCAGCGACAAGGGCTTTCGCTTGGCCGGCTGGACCGATCTCGGCTTTCGCTGCATGACCAACAACAAGCACCCGATCAGCTCGGTTGCGGACATGGCCGATCTGAAGATGCGCGTGCCCAATTCCAAGGCCTATATCGGCATGATGCAGGCGCTCGGCTCGACCACGGTCGCGGTCACCCTGAGCGAGCTCTATCTGGCGCTGAGCCAGGGTGTCGCCGACGGCCAGGACACCCCGCCTTCGGTGGTCAAGTCCAACAAGTTCTACGAGGTGCAGAAATTCGTCTCGCCGACCAACCACATTCTGACTACCGCCTATGTGGTCGCCAATCCGGACAGCTACGAGAAGCTCGGCGCGGATCAGAAGGCGGCCTTCGACGCCGCCTCGGCGGCAGCGGACGAGCATCTCCGGGCGCACACCCGGGCGGACGAGGCGAGCGCCTACGACTTCCTCGCGGGCGAAGGCATGGAGGTCAACACCGAGGTCGACATCTCTTCCTTCCGGGAGGCCTGCGCCAGCGTGCTCACCGACTATCCCGACCTCTTTCAGCCGGAGCTGGTCGAGCTCGCGCGCAACACCCCGGTCTAGGTGGCGTGGCCACACCATTTGATTCTGTCCGTCACGTCGAGGTCGACGGTATGCGGCCAAGTCTACCGGCTCATGAGCAGGCCTCTTGTGTCGACGACACACCACCAGGCCATGGTGTCAGATAGCTTGTCGGTTTCTCATCCGCCGTTAGGGAAATCTTAAGGCGTCTGCCCCATCCTCCAAGGCCTGGTCCATGTGATCCTGGGAGTCCGAGCCCCGCCCAACCTTCTCCGGCGGGCGGGCGGATTCCCAGGATCGCATGGACCAGAGCCAGGAAACTAAGGGCAAAACGTTAAGGTTTTCTTAACCCGGGAGCTTGAATGGGTGATTTGTCACCACGACGTGGAGCTTTTCCCGATCAGATGCTTCCATCTGATCGACGAGGAAATGCGGCAAAACAAAGAGATAGAGCGTGCATTCCGATGACATCTCATCGGGATCCGCTCCAGGACGCTCCGATCTGGGCGGATCATCTGAGATTGCGTTCCCAGAGTGCGTACACCTTCTGCCAGGCATGTTCGGCGGCGACCGGGTTGTAGTCCGGGCGCTCGGGCGACTGGAAACCGTGATGGCAGTCCGGGATCGTCTCCATCTCGTAGCGCGTGCCGGCGGCATCGAGGGCGGCGGTCAGATCCGGCACCACATGGTCGGGCACCGCGGGGTCGACCTCGGCGAAGCCGTAATACATCTCGCCTTTGATCCGATCCGCCATGAGGTGCGGCGAGTCCGGCTGGTCGGTGACCAGGCCGATGCCGTAGAGCGAGGCCGCCGCGGCGATGCGGTCGGCGTACACCGCCGCCGCCGCCATCACGTAGCAGCCGCTCATGCAATAGCCGATCACGCCGATCGGCCCCGGGCGCACGCAGTCCCGAGCGTCCAGCCAGGCGATCAGCCCGGCGGTGTCGTCGAGCACCATGGCGTTGTCCAGGCTGTCCTTGGCGGCGCCGATCACCCTGGACATCAGCGGGTTGCGCCGCGGAATGTCGAAACGCAAGGTGCCGAGGCGGTAGTAGAGGTCCGGCACCAGGCAGGCATAGCCTTGATTGGCGATGCGCCGTCCGATATTGCAGATCTCCTCGCGCATGCCCGGCGCGTCCATATAGACGATGATGCCGGGATGACGCTCGCCGTCCTCCGGACAGGCGAAGAAGGCCGGCATCCTGCCGTATCGCGTGGTGACCACGGCTTGCTGTTCGATCATCTCGATCTCGTCCCCCGACTTCGCTGTCCAGCCTCGCTACCCGGCTGCATATGGCATGATCAGATTAATGTAATTGATTACATAAGCCAAGGTCACGAGCAGCGATCCGTTCCAGGCTCGACAACCTACCGTGAGCAGCTACAATTCAGTCGACGGGACGCAGGTGCCGACGTGGAGAAGAAACCGTTTTGAAGACCGAGAAAAAAGATCGATTACAGAAACCCGGCCGGACCACGATCCGCCTGGTCGACGTCGCCCATGCCGCCGGCTGCTCGACCGCGACCGTCTCGCGGGTGCAGAACTCGCCGGACTCGGTGTCGCCGCAGGTGCGCGACCGCGTCCATGCCGCGATCCGCAAGCTCGGCTACATGCCGAACAGCGCCGCGCGGGCGCTGCGCTCGCACCGCTCGCGCATGATCGGCATCGTCATCCCGACGCTCAGCCACGCCATCTACGCCTGCTTCGTCGACGCGGTCCAGCGGCGGGTGACCGAGCGCGGCTATTCCCTGCTGGTCGCGACCTTCGAGTATGACCTCGACGACGAGCTCAGCCAGGCCCGCGTGCTCATCGAGCGCGGTGCCGAGGCGGTGATCCTGGTCGGCGAGCAGCATCGGGCGGAACTCCACCGCCTGATCGAAGCCGCCGGCATTCCCCACATCAATTCCTATATCTACGACGCCGACAGCGACCGGCCGTCGATCGGCATCGACAATGAGCGCGCCGCTTTCGACGTCACCCAGTTCCTGCTCGGGCTCGGCCATCGGGACATCGGTGTGGTGCTGGCGGCGACCCGGGAGAACGACCGGGCGGCGGCGCGCCTTGCCGGCATCCGGGCAGCACTCAGGCAAAACGGTCTGGAGCTTGGCGCCGACCGGCTGATCGAGCAGCCCTACGGCATCGACGGCGGCCGTCAGGCGGGCCGGGAACTCCTGAGCGGACGGCCCGCGCCGAGTGCCGTGATCGGCGGCAACGACATCCTCGCCTTCGGCGTGCTGATCGCCTGTCGCGAGCTCGGCCTCGGCGTGCCGGAGGACGTCTCGATCGTCGGCTTCGACAATCTCGAATTCACGCCCCATCTCGATCCGCCGCTCACCACCATGGAAGTGCCGGCGGCCGATATGGGCCGGGGTGCGGTCGACTATCTGTTCGACCGCCTGAGCGATCGTCCCGTGCAGAAAAAGATCCGCCTCGAGCCCAAGCTGATCGCGCGGCGCAGCACCGGCATCGCCCCGGGCGTCGCCGGCTGACTTGAAGCGCATCCCGATAAGATGTCATCGGGATGCGCTCGATCCCATTGTTTCGTCGCATTTCCTGATCGATCAGGCCCTTCCGCCTGATCGGGAAAAGCTCTCGGATCGAAACCCAGTCAGGCTCGGCTCGTTCATCGACCGCTGATGGCCTTATTGCCGTCGCCTTTACGATGTCTTAACCGAGTTTTGCCACCGTGATGATTGGTCCATGCGATCCTGGCAATCCGAACCTCGCCCACCTGTTTTCTGCGCGCGGACGGATTCCCAGGATCGCATGGACCAGTAAATGATGGTCGCAGGAAAAGATGAAAAAGCGGTAAAGAGCACGTCGTTCGCGACCGATCATCCGCAATCGAGCACGTTGAAGCTGATTGGGTCTCGTCCCAGGCCGCCGGTTCTCGGAACATCATACGAAAACGATTTCTCAATATCGCTGTCCCCCTGCATTTTCCGGGTCGGAAATCACAAAACAATCTTGATTCGTGTGAGAAATTCTGACTTAGATCAAATGTAATCAATTACATTTCCGGAGGCAGATGCCTTGACGGAGAGCGAACAGGGAGACCGCCCGCGGGCGACGGAAACGCAGCGGCTCGGCCTGCCCGCCCTCTGGCGGCGCGTCGATGCGGTGCTGGTGACCCTGGTGAATGCGGTGCTCTTCCTGATCGGCTCGCTGTTCGTCCTGATGATCACCCTGGAGGTGGTCTCGCGCTATCTCTTCGATTTCTCGATCGGCATGGTCAATGCGGGTGCCCGCCTGCTGCTGATCTGGTTCTTCCTGCTCGGCGCCGGCTCTGCCCTGCGCGAGCACGCCCATGTCGGCTTCGAGATGCTGGTCGGCAGGCTCCGGCCGCGCGCGCGCCTCATCACCCTGCTGACCGCCCATGCGCTGGTGGCGGTCTTCTTCCTGGAGCTGCTGTGGAGCGGGCTGCATCTGCTGGGCCCCGGGCTCAGCCAGGGCTGGGCGGGCAGCGACATCAAGCTCTTCTGGGTGGCGATCGCGCTGCCGCTCGGTGCCGTCCTCCTGATCTACCATCTGGCCGTGCTCAGCTATCTGGCCCTCTGCCATCCTCAGGGGGCGAAGCCTTGCTGATCCTCCTGCTCGCGATCCTCGCCACCCTGATCATCGGCGTGCCGGTGGCCTTCGGCATGGGGCTCGCAGGCGCAAGCTGGATTCTGTTCGTCGAAGGCATGGAGCCAGGCACCGTCGCGCGCCGCATCATCTTCGCGCTCGACAGCTTCCCGCTGCTCGCCATCCCGCTGTTCATCATGATGGGCCATCTCGCGGAGCGCGCCGGCATGCTGCCGGAAATGGTGCGCTGGCTGCAGATGGTGCTCGGGCGCCTGCGCGGCGGCATGGCCTATCTGAACGTGCTCGCCAGCATGCTGTTCGCCGGCATCAGCGGGACCGCGGTCTCGGACGTCGCCAGCCTCGGGCGGGTCGAGATCCAGATGATGACCCGCGCCGGCTACCCCGTCCTCTTCGCCGCCGCCCTCACCGCCGCAAGCTCGATAGCCGGCCCGATCATCCCGCCGAGTGTCGCCATGATCATCTACGCCCTCGCGGTCAGCCAGGTCTCGATCGGCGGCCTGTTCATGGCGGGCGCCATTCCCGGCCTGATGATCAGCCTCGGCCTGCTCGCCATGTGCGGCTGGCACGCCCGCCGGCACGACTACGGCATCCTCACCGACATGCCGGATGCCGGCTCGCTCGCCCGCCAGACCCTGCGCACCCTCCCGCTCTTCCTCCTCCCGGTGATCGTGGTCGGCGGCATCGTCGGCGGCGTGTTCACCATCACCGAGTCGGCCGCGATCGGCGTCGCCTACACCATCCTGATCGGCTTTTTCCTCACTAGAGCGCTCAGCCCGCGCGACCTCTACGATGCGACCATCTACAGCGCAGCGATCAGCTCGGTGGTCGGCATGCTGCTCGGCGCCGGCGCTCTCCTCTCCTGGATCCTCACAATCAACCGCGTGACCAACGCGCTCGCCGACGGCCTGGTGGCACTCACCGCCGATCCGACCCTGTTCCTCGCCCTGGTGGCACTCGCGCTACTGCTGCTCGGCATGCTCATGGACGCCGTGCCGATCATCATCGCACTCGCCCCGCTGCTCGCCCCCATCGCCCGCCTCTACGGCATCGACGACCTGCAATTCGCCCTCGTCTTCATCCTGAGCGCGATGATCGGCCTGGTGACCCCGCCCGTCGGCATCGTCCTGTTCATGACATCAGGCATCGCCGGCGTGCCGCCCGAACGGCTGTCGCTCGCAATCCTGCCCTTCGTCGCCTGGATGATCGCCGTCGTGGCGCTGATCGTCACCCTGCCCATGCTCACCCTCTGGCTCCCCCGCCTCCTCGGCTTCTAATGGAGTGTCCATGGCATGGACTCGGACCGGTGGTGCCTGGGGAGACGGTATGCGCCCAAGCTTGGGGAAGAAGGTTGGGGAGGCCGTGAAGCAGGTCGGCGGCAGGTGACCAAGATCGATCTGCAGCGAGAAACGAAACGACAGGAAAGGCTGACGTCATGACATCGAAAAACTTGATATCCCAAACGCGGCGCAGGCTTGCGCGGCTTGGCCTCGCGGCAGGGCTTGTCGCGGCCCTCGGCAGCCTACCGGCGGCTGCTCAGGAGATCACGCTTCGCTTCGGCAGCCCTCTCCCCGAGGACACGCTCTATCACCAGGCGATCCTGCGCTTTGCCGACGAGGTCGCGACCCGCTCCGACGGCAGGCTTATGATCGACGTGTTCCCGGCCTCGCAGCTCGGCGGCATCGCGGAGATGCTGTCCTCGGTACAGGCGGGCTCCCTCGACATGACCATGGCCGTGCCCGCCTGGTATTCCGGCTTCATCAAGCCGATGGACGTGTTCACGCTGCCCTATCTGGTCGGCTCCCAGGACAAGCTGCGCCCGGCGCTGGACGGTGCCGTCGGCGACAAGATCGCGGAGCTCGGCCGCAGCGCCGGCTTCGAGATCGTCGGCTACTGGCTGATGGGCGGCCGCCACATCGTCAACCGCGTGCGCCCCGTCCATTCACCCGCCGACCTCGAAGGCCTGAAGATCCGCGTGATCAACAGCCAGGTCTACATGACCGCCTTCCGAGCCCTCGGCGCCAACCCCGTGGCCATGGACCCCGCCGAACTCTACCTCGCCCTCCAGAACGGCGTGGTCGACGGCTTCGGCTATCCGCTGCCGGACCTCATCCCCTACAAGCTCTACGAGGTCGCGGACAACCTCACCCTCGACACCCATGCGATCGACTTCTTCGTCATCTCCATGAGCGCCGGACGCTGGGACGGTCTCGCGCCGGAGGATCAGGCGATCATCGAGGAGTCCATGGCCGTCGCGATGGACTGGCAATGGGCGGAACAGCCGAAGGCGATCGAGGCGGCGCTGGAGGAACTGCGCGGGCTGATGACCGTCACCGAGATCAGCGCCGAGGAGCGCCAGGCCTTCATCGACGCCACCCGCCCGATCTATGGCGAGTTCGAGGAAAGCATCGGCGAGGACCTGATGACGACAGCGGTCGACGCCCTCGCCAACTGAGCTGGTTCGGTATTGCCGGCTGCGGCCTTCGCGCCGCGGCCGGCAAGCTTTTGCTGGAGACCCCCATGCCCGTCCTCGAAAGACCCGATGCCGAGATCCACTACGACGTCGTCGGCAACGGCTACCCGGTGCTGATGTTCGCGCCCGGCTTTCTCAGCTCCAGGCGCGAGCGCTGGGCGACCAACCCGGCGAAACCGGGCGTCGACCAGCCCTGGGCCGATCCCGTGCCGGTCCTCGCCCCCCACTTCCAGCTGGTCCTGCTAGACGTGCGCAATGCCGGCCAGTCGATCGGCGCGATCAAGCCGGGCTACGATTGGTACACCTATACCGACGACCACCTCGCTTTGCTCGATCATCTCGGCATCGAGCGCTGCCACGTCATGGGGGCCTGCATCGGCGTATCCTTCGCGCTTTCGGTTGCCGAGGTGAAGCAGGGGCTAGTGACCTCCCTGGTGCTGCAGAACCCGATCGGCCGCGTGCCCTATAACGGCGAGGCGCTGCAGGGCGAATATGACCAATGGGCGGCAGAGGTCGGCCGGCGCGACGATGTCGACCCCGCCATCCTGCCGGCGATCGGCAAGGCGATGTTCGGCGGCGATTTCGTGTTCAGCGTCACGCCCGACTTCGTGGCCGGCCTCGATCTCCCCATCCTGCTGATGCCCGGCGACGACGTCATGCACCCCACCGAGACCTCGGCCGAGCTTGCGAGCTTGGCCGGAAACGGCACCGTGGTCTCGCCCTGGAAAGGAGGAGACCACCGCGATGCCGCCATGCTCGAGGTGCGCGACTTTCTCCTGAAGACGATGCCGGACGATCATGAGCAACCGTGATCGTCCGGTGGTGTGACCACATCATTTGGTTCCTACCGACGTCGAGGAAAGAGTACGGAATTTCGAGGATATGCGAGCTTACTTTTGGCAATCTTTCTCACGAATCGCACAACTAGTTGTGTGTCTTCGACACAAACGTCCTGCTCATGAGCAGGTAAACTTGGCCGCATACCGTCGACCTCGACGATGACACAGGAATCAAATGATGTGGACACTCCTCCGGAGGTCGGAACTCAATCAGGCCCGGCCTGTTTGTTCCCCGACCGCCGACGGCGTTTCAGCCACTGACTTTACGAATTCTTAACCGAGTTCCCCAACCATGATGATCTGGTCCATGCGATCCTGGAACTCCGAGCCTCGCCCCAAACTTTCTGGCGGGTGGGCGGGATCCAGGATCGCATGGACTAAGCTCGATGATCGCAGGAAAGATGAAGAAACGGTAAAGTGGATGTCGTCCGTCAGCCGATCGTCCGCCATCGGACACGTCGACGCCGATGGGGCATCAAACCTAAGCACGAAGGCGCGAAGCTCGCTCACCAGCTCCTGGGTCAGCGCCACCAGATCACGCAGCCCCTCGCCGAGCTCGGCGAGTTGATGGCACAGATGGTGACCTGGTGGGACAGAATCGGCGGCTCGACCTCGACCCAGCGAAGCCCATTCGACTCCATCCGGCTCTCGACCAGGCGCTTCGGCGACCGCGATCGCCGTACCGTCATGGACCAGCCGCATGGTGACGTCGATGCTGTTGCAGGTGCTGACACGCGACGGTGCTGCGCCCTGCTGGGCGAACCACTCGGTCACCGTGCGATGGAGCCTGGAGCTCGGCTGGGTGAGGATCAGGTGATGTTCGGCAAGTTCCGCCGGCAACAGCACGCGGTCGAGCAGGGCATAGTCGGCGCGAGCAATCCAGCCGAAGCCGTTACGGCCGATCGGCAGGCTTTCGATATGGTCCTCGATCTCGGGCTCCGAGACCACGGCGAGATCGAGCTCGCCGGCGTTCAGGAGCGCGCTGATCCGGCTGGTGTCGCCAATCTGCACCGAGGTCGAAAGGGCGGGATGATGCCGCTCCAGCCTGGTCAGCAGTGCACTAAGGCAAAGGGCGGCGAAGCTCTCGGTGACGCCGAGCCGGAGGATGCCGGCGAGCGGGTCGCGCTGCTGAAAGCGCTGCTGCAGCCCGCGCGCGCTGCCGATCAGGTGGTCGGCATGGGGCGACAGCGCATGGCCGTCGGCGGTAAGCTCGATCCTCGGCCCCTGGCGGATAAAGAGGGTCGTGCCCAGCGCCTTTTCGAGCTCGCGGATGCGCTGCGAGATGCTTGGTTGGGTAAGCCCCAGCGCCTTGGCGGCCGAGCGGAAATTGCCGGTGCGCACGATGGTCTGGAAGGCCTCGATCTGCGCAAGGGTGAATTTTATGATAAGCATTTACGATCATTATACTGAATAAGAGAAGGTTTTGTCTATTCAAATTCTGTTGCTGACGCTAAGAAACTGAAACGGGGAGACATCGATGACCGAGAGCAACCATCTGAAACGCGCGATCGCCGAAGGCACGACCATTCGCGGCGTGCACATGACCTTCGCCATGCCGGCGGTGATCGAGGCGCTGGCCCTGCTCGGCCTCGATTTCGTCTATCTCGACGGCGAGCATGGCTGCTTCGAATGGCGCGACATCGAGGCCGCCTGCATCACCGCGGAACGCCACGGCCTGACGCCGATCGCACGCGTGCCGGACGCGTCCGTCGCCACCATCACCCGCTTCCTCGATCGTGGCGTGAAGGGCGTGATCGTTCCCCATGTGGAGAGCGTGGCCGATGCCGAGGCGGTGATCGAGGCGGCCTACTACGCTCCCCGCGGCCAGCGCTCTTTCGGCGGCAGCCGCCCGAAATTCGTGCACGGCATCGCGGACAAGCCCGCCTTCCTGGCCGCCAGCAACGAGGCCGTCAGCGTCTCGATCATGATCGAAACCCGCGCCGCCCTCGACGCTGCCGCCGACATTGCCAGGCTGGAAGGCATCGACTATCTGAGCTTCGGCCTGATGGACCTGTCCCAGGCCCTCGGCCACCCGGGCGATCCCGAGCACCCCGAGGTCAAAGCGGCAGTCGCCGAAGCCTCGAAGCGCATTCGCGCCGCCGGCAAGCCGATCCGCGAAGACTTCATGCGCTTCGCCTGGATCAACGACATCCTCGTCGCCGGTGCCAAATCGCTGCTCGGCGACTAGGAGCGTGACCACATCAAGGGAATTATCCGGCTTTCAGCAAAGAGGTATCGAACCAGCATGGTGCATGCCCAGCCCTGAATCTTCCGATGTGCTCGCACCACCAAGGTCGAAACCTGGTCAGCTTCACGTCGGTCCATTGCGTATGATCTGGTCGCAAGTGGCTTGGTCTATGCCGTTTCTTCATCTTTATCGTTTCTTCATCTTTTCCTGCGATCATCGCAGTCTGGTCCATGCGATCCTGGGACTCCGCCCGCCCGCCAGTAACAGGCAGTGCAAGGCTCGGAGTCCCAGGATCGCATGGACAGATCATCACGGTGGCGCAATTGAGTTAAGACATCGTAAAGCTAGTGGCAAAATGCCATCGGTGATCGATCAACAAGCTGAGCCTGATTGGGGCTCTCCCCTAAAACAGCAAACATTGGTGACTTGAGAACGAGGAGAAGAGCAGCATGGACGAGACGGCGCTTGGGCAGGCCGTGGCCTGTCTTCTGGAGGCACGGCAGACCGGGAGAAAGATCGCGGCGCTGCCGGAGGGCTGCCACCCCCATAACGCCCTTGATGCCCACGGGATTCAGGATCGGACGATCGACGCCTTGGGCGAGACGGTCGCCGGCTGGAAGGTCGGTGCGCCGAGCGGCGGCGTGGTGGTGCGCGGCGCCATCCTGCAGAGCCGTCTGTTCACCAGCCCCGCCGTCGTGCCCGCCGCCCTCACGCCGCTCCTTGGCGTCGAGCCCGAAATCGCCTTTCGCTTCGACCAGGCCCTGCCCGCACGCGAGTACGCCTATGACCGAGACGAAATCGCCGCCGCGGTCACCGCCTTTCTCGCTATCGAGATCGTCGATAGCCGCTTCGCCGGCTACCCTGACTTGCCCGATCAGGACAAGAACGCCGATTTCGTCTCCAATGGCGGCCTGGTCGTCGGACCGGACGTTCCGAACTGGCAATCGGTCGACTTGGTCAACCTGTCCGTCAAGGTGACCGTCGGCGACGAGGTGGTCGCCGACGTGGTCGGCGGCCATCCCCGCACCGACCCGTTGATCCCGGCGATCGAGCTCGCCAACCAGTTCCGCACCGAAGGTGGCGTCGCGGCCGGCAAGGTGATGACCACCGGCTCCTATTGCGGCCTCAAGCCCGGCCGCGCCGACGTCCCGATCACCGCCGCCTTCGCGGACCTGGGCAAGGTCGAGCTGCGCTTTCAGTCCTGACGCGATGGTTGGTCTCAGGGGTCAGCATCGCGACCGGCATCTAACAAAGGCGGTTTGGCCATCAGAACCGTGCGGTCACTGACGACGTCCGCCTCGAATGAGAGGAGCAGCGTTCACCCATTCTTCACCTTGTCATGCGACAACAGCGACCTCGGTGGTCCATGTGATCCTGGGAGTCCGCCCGCCATCCCGGAAGGTGGGGCGAGGGTTCGACTCCCAGAGTTACATGGACCATCAACAGGCTTAGCAGCGTGAGGTTAACCCCGGGTTAAAGTGCGATGGCAACCCGCAGGCCAGAACGACCAAACAAACCGGCCATTCGCCTGTTGCCTTGGCAGAAAATGGCGCCATCGCCTGAAGCATTTGTCGGTTACGTAGCAGCAGTTCAGGCCCTCATCCGCCCCCGTCGAACGACGTTGTCGCCTGACTCCACAGCCCCAGTTATGGGCGGAAGGCTGAGGATACGAGCTGGTGCCGCATCAAGGAAGAATGCTTGACGCCGCAGTGACAAAAAATCACTCAACAGACTGTTCTGAAAGGAAATATTAACCTACCGCCCCAAATGTCGTGTATGAGGTCCATGCGACCCTGGGAATCCGACGAATCACAGCAGCAAGAGGGCGAGGCTCGGATTCCCAGGGTCGCATGGACCAGTGACGGAGGCTAGGTTCTGTTGACATTTCACATGATAATTTCTGACTATCTGATGTATTGAGATGGATAATCAGAGAGATGGCCGATGCCGGCACCGGGTTTTCGGGAGGATCAGTGGGACCGGATTTATCAGATCCTTCGAGATGATCCGGGTCTTTACATTCGGCAGGAGGCGGCGACCCGTCGGTTTGTTGAAAACGTTCTATGGATAGCGAGAGCCGGTTGTGCCTGGCGGTTGCTGCCCGAGGAATACGGCGCCTGGAACAGCCTCTCCAAACGGTTCGCCCGCTGGCAGGAAGAAGGCGTGTGGCGGGCCTTGCTCGATCGGTTGAGCGCGGATGCCGATCTCGAATGGGTGATGCTGGACAGCACCGTGGTGCGGGCCCACGCTTGTGCGGCCGGCGCAAAAAAGATGCGGGTGATCAAGCTCTTGGCCGCTCTCGTGGCGGCTTTTCCAGCAAGATCCACGCTGCCGCCGACGCCCTTGGCAACCCGCTGCGCTGCCGGCTGCCGGCCGGCCAGAAAGGCGATGCGCCAGAGGCATCGGATCTCATCGATGGCATCGTCTCCAAGGCCTTTCTGGCCGACCGCGCCTATGACAGCGATGCGTTGCTCGCGAGAATCGGATCCACAGGCGCCGCAGCCGTCATCCCGCCCAATCCGACACGCTCAGGACGGCGGAAAACCGATTGGTGGCTCGACAAAGAGCGCCACAAAATCGAGGTCATGTTCGGCTTTCTCAAGCACTATCGCCGTGTCGCCGCGCGCTTCGACAAGCTCGCCAAACGATATCTCGCCTTCGTTCACTTCGATGCCGCATGCCTCCTCTTGCGGTAAAACGTCAACAGTACCTAGGGCATCGATCCCAACAGAGCGATCAGCGGTGTTTGGAAACATCGGTGCAAAACCAATAACCCAGTGCTGCGGCTTCTGAATCATCCGAATGCGCCGCTGCACTAGGTATCATGGGGCCTTGGTATGATGACCTGCCTGTCGCCGACGCTCTCGGCGGTTTCCGGGACGGATGCCGCCGGCTCGGCGAGAGCGGCGCGCGGCGGCTTGGTGAGCGGGCCGAGAGCGTGCAGATAGCTGTGATCGAAGCGGCTTCGGTCATAGACGCTGAAGTCGACCTCGCTGTCGCGAAAGCTCTTCAGGGGCTGGCCCATATTGCGCAGACCGCGCCGGCGCTGGCGGCGCACCAGGCTCAGGTCGACCTCGACCGGGATCAGCTCGTCCGCGACGTCGGCCTGGTGGAGGATCAGCCCGGAAGGGTCGATCACCCGCGACTGGCCGTTGCCTCCCGCCCCGGTGCCGTTGATGTGGAACAGGTAGCTCTGGAACATGGCGGCGGAGGCGCGCGCGATCACCAGGTCCATCTCGCGGTCGACGAAATGGGCGAGCACCGGGTTCAGGATCACCTCCGCGCCCATCGCGCTCAGGGTGCGGGTGATCTCAGGAAACCAGATGTCGTAGCAGATGGCGACGCCGAAGCGGCCGACCTCGGGCACGTCGAAGATGCAGAAGTCACGCCCGGGCGTGGTCGCGTCCTCATAGGGGGTGAAGGGGAACATCTTTCGATAGCGGGTCACCACCTCGCCCGAAGGATCGAGCACCGGCGTGGTGTTGTAGAGGACGCCATCAGCCTTTTCGTAATAGGAGCCGCCGACGATCCAGAGGTGATGCTTTCGTGCCATCCCGGCCAGCGCCTGCTCGTAGGGCCCACCCGCGGGCTCGGCGCTCGCCGGTGCCGGGCCGTGGGCGCAAAGCTCGCTGAACACCACCATCTCGGTCCAGGGATAGAGATGCATCAGGAGGTGCAGACGCTGGTGCATGGCGTCGGTGTTGTCATGCATGCCGACATGCATCTGGATGCCGGCGATCGCGAAGTGGCTCATGGGTAACGTCCTTCCTCTGGATGACCGCCGGTCCCGTTCAGGTTGGCCCAGTCGTGATCCTCCAGCACCTGGTTACGCTGGCGAAAGGCGCCGAGCAGGGAGGAGGAATGGGTGGTCCCGGACTGGGACGGGGCGTCATAGGTGATGCGACGCACCTCCCTCGGATAGTCGTCGAAGCTGAAACGCCAGGGCCTTTCGCCCGGCCAGTAGAGCGTCATGCTGCCGTCCAGCGGCCGGTAGGCCGTGGTGTAGACCGTGCCGAAGCCTTCGCCGTAGCGATCGGAGAACAGCGGCGGGGCGAGAAAGGCCGAGGCGAGGGTGTTTTCGCAAGATCCGCACGGCCCGTGCCCGACGCTTGCGGCCAGGCTTTCCAGTCGGGCAGCGCGCTCCAGGGTGCGGGTCAGCCGGCCGTGACGCGGCCACTCCACGCCGAGCTGATGGTTGGTGGCGTGGGCCTGTGCGCTGACGAACGGCGGATGATCCGGCGCGAGCATCACCGTCGCCCTGGCGCCGCTCCGATCGATCAGCGTGACGTTGTAGGCCATGTGGCAGGGCACGGCGCGAAGGGCCTCGATGGCGTCGGCGACATTGGTGCAGACTTCAAGGACGTAGCGGAGGATCAGCGGCACGCCGAAGCCGGCACCGCAGACGGCGCGGCCGCCGAAGGCGAGCGAAAGCGCAAGGCCGGAGCGGTTCATGCCGTCGGCGAGGCCTGCCATGCCCTCGACCATGCCCATGACCGCGCGATGCTTCCACCTGGTCTTGAAGACGCGCGCCTCGTTCAGTGTCGGATCGAGGTCGTAATTCCTGATCAGCAGCGGGCCTTCGGCATCGACCAGCGCCATCTGGCTGCAGTTCACCAGATAGCGCGGCGGCTGCCAGAAGGAGAGGAAGCGGGCGGCATGGTCATCGGCGCCGGCGGCGTCGATCAGGCTTTCCCAGACCGCCACGAATTCCGGCATGTGCCGGCAGAGCCTGCGCTCGGCCTCGTGCAGCGAGGGGCGATCCTCGCCGCCGCGCCGGAGAAACCACTCCCGCCAGCCGGGCCAGCCATGGGCGAACACCGAGCGCCAGGCCGCACCCGGCGCCTCTTCCGTCAGGCTGCGAAAGGTCAGTGTCGGCATCGTCCGCCATGGGGCGCCCGATACGGGCATCCGCACGGCCCTCCAGGATCGTTTCAGATCAGTGTCATCGGCCGGATCAGTACCATTTCGCGGCGGCCAGATCGGGCGGCGGCGTCACCGCCATGTTGGGTGCCGGCGGCACGGACTTGAACTCCGCCTTGATCGCCGCGTTCCAGCGCCGGGCGCGCTCGGTCAGCTCGCGCTTTTCCGTCTGCATCCGGCCGCGCGCGAACAAAACACCCTGATCGGCGCCGTGATAGCAGTATTCCCCGGCGTCATAGACCCGGATGTAGAAGGCCTCGGCGCCGTCGCTGACGCTGGTGACGTTGATCGACGGGCGCACGAAGGTCGCGCTGTCGCCCTCGTCGTCCAGCCGCCAGATGCCGGAGCGCGGGGCCCTGGTGATCAGTTCCACCTTGTCCTCGGTCTGCTTGAGGATGAGCTGGGTCCAGTGGTCGTAGTGACGCCAGCGCTCCTGCACGTCCTCGAGATCGATGTCGTAGTCGACGTCGAGATATTCAAGGAGGTGGAACAAGAACAGCGGGCAGCCACCATAGGTTGTCGTGATCAGATTGGTCGGCGGCGAGGCGCCGCTGATCCTCGGATTGAGCTCGCCGAGATAGACCTCACCCGTGTCGGTATCGAGCAGGAAATCCAGGCAGAACACGCCCTTGTAGCCTTCGGCCCAGAGACGATCGCCGAATTTTTTCGCCATCGCCTGGACCTTTTCCGGCACGCCGGCCGGCAGAATGTCCGGCGAGCAGTCATTGCCGCACCAGCCCCCTTTGTAGGGGGTGATCTCGTCGAAACCGGTGATGTCGGTCATGACCGGGCCGACCAGTGTGCCGTGGCGGGTGGCGCAGCCCTCGACCGTGCCCGGCAGGTGGTTGATGCGCTTCATCACCTTCAGATCCTGATCGACGATCTTGGCACCGTAGCGGTCCCAGTCCGCCTCGGAGCTGATGAAGAAGGTGGTGCGGCCGCTGTCGCCGTAGGGGGTCTGCACCACCAGATCCTTGCCGAGCTTCGCCTTCTTCGCGAGCTTCATCAGCGCCTCGAAGCTGTCCGCGCGGCCGAGCGTGTTGGGCGCGCTCTGAACGCCCGCGTCATTGCCGATGCGGGTCGTCTCGATCTTGCTGTCGAGCCGGGTGCGCAGGGCCGCCGACGGCAGCGCGATGTCGAGACCGACCTCCTCGCAAAGGCGCTCGGTCTCCTCGTCGAACATCACGAACAGCGCCTTGCCGCGCGGCTTTTCCTTGATCCGCGCGCGGAATTCGGGGTGGTCGACCAGGTAGTTGGCGACATCCTCCATCGATCGGAACTCGACCGGCCCCTGCCGGGTGGGGATGAAGCAGCGCGGGTTGTCGCCGCCGAAGCTGTCGAAATAGTTCACATATTCGAGCGAGCCGACCCAGCGCGAGATGCCGAGCAGGCTGAACGGCGTGGGCGAGATGATGTAGATCGGCGTCTGGTTGCTGCGCAGGAAGCGGTAGATGTCCGAGAGGCCCTCGAGCCTGGGCCGGCTGCCGGCTTTCCGGACATTCTTGCCTTTGGACTTGGCCTTGCCCTTGTCTTTGGTCATGGGTGTTCCCTCGTCAAACCACGAAGGCAGGTGATCGAAGCGCCTCGGCCACGCCGCCTATCGACGCGAGCGCTGCCCTGCCTCGCCCGGACCGATCTCTCGACATCACCGATCTCACCGGGTCCCGTTCCGCAGGCGTCATGCTGGCGAAGCTCTCCCAGGTCATCACGCCCGGTTTGGCGACATCGGCGACATCATGTAACATATTGTAGCTTCACCGACTGTTTCGAGCAACATCATGAATCAAGATGTCGCGCTGGGCGTGAGTCTGACCGTCACCCAGGCCGATTTGCCCTTCCTTCGCAATGCCGGGCGCCTGGGCGACTATGCGGTGGTCTATCGGGTCGAGCGCCACCAGCAGGGCGGCGGCTTCGGCGATCAGGACAGCCGGCCGTTCGCCTGGGGCGTCCTGGTCTATGTCGACGGGCTGCTCGCCCGCATCAACAGCGCGCGCGGCAGCGGCCGGGAATGGAACAGCCTCGACCGTCTGGAGCCCTGGCTGCGCAGCCAGGGCTTCCGGTATTGGTGGACGCGCAACGACCTGGAAGCGTTGGCGCAGCCGCTGGATGATGGCGACGCGCAGCAGCCGCTTTCCGTGCACCCGCCGGCGCCGTACGCGCCAGGGGAGTCATGAGCGGCGGGCTTTGATGCGGCATAGGGAAGGCCTCCGTCGCTATTGGCCGCGCTTTTGCGAGATGTGCCAGGGGATCAGCCAGCGTTCCGCCAGGGTCACGAGGCCGAACAAGGCGAGGCCGAGCAGCGTCAGCAGAAAAATCCCGGCGAAGGCGAGATCGGGGCGCATGTTGCCGGTGACGATCTGGATGTAGAAGCCGAGGCCTTCGTCCGAGCCGATGAACTCGGCGATGGTGGCGCCGACCGTGGCGTTGATCGCGGCGTATTTGAAGCCGACGAAGCATTGAGGCAGGGCGGCGGGCAGGCGGACCTTGATGAAGGTCCGGATCGGACCGGCACCCGTGGCGCGGCAAAAGCGGGTGAGCTCTTCGCTGAGCGAACTGAAGGCGAGGATCGCGTTCAGGACGATCGGAAAGAAGCAGACCAGAAAGACGATGATCACCTTGGGCAGAAGACCGAAGCCGAGCCAGGAGATGAACAGCGGCGCGAAGGCGATCTTGGGCGTCATCTCGATGCTGACGAAGAAGGGATAGATGGTCTGGCGAAGCACCGAGGAAAAGGCGATGGCGAGGCCAAGCGGCAAGGCGAGGATGATCGCGACCGCGTAGCCGATCACCGTCTCGATCCCGGTGACATAGGTGTAGTAGAGCAGGCGATCGAAATCGGCCGCGCTCTTGGTGACGATCTCCGAGGGCTTCGGGAGGATGTAGCGCGGCACCTCGAACCAGTCGATCGCGAACTCCCAGAACAAAAAGAAGCCGACGAAGAAGGCAATGAACATCCAGGATCGCCGGACCCACCCCAAGAGTGAGCCGAGCAGCGGCTGGGCTCCGTCAAGTGAACGCCGAGGGGCGTCCCCCTCAGAGGACGCCGTAGCCATGGAAGACTTCCTGGATGTCGGCGATGTAGGCGGCGAAGGCCGGTGATTTCTTGACCGTGAGATCGCGCGGCCAGGGGAGGTCGATCGGAATCACGCGGTCGATGATGCCTGGGCGCGGGGTGATGATGCAGACCTTGGTCGAGAGCTGCACCGCTTCCTCGATGCTGTGGGTGACGAAGACGACGGTGGGTTTGCGCTCCAGCCAGAGGGACTGCAGGTCCTGGCGGATGCGCTCGCGGGTCATGGCATCGAGCTTGCCGAGCGGCTCGTCGAGCAGCAGGGTGTCGGGCTCGTGGATCAGCGCCTGACAGAACGCGGCGCGCTGCTGCATGCCGCCGGAGAGCTCGGAGGGCAGGCGCTGCTCGAAGCCGCTCAGGTGCACCTGGTCCAGCAGCGCCTGGATCCTGTCGCGGTAGTCGGCGAGAGGCAGGCCGCGCAACTCCAACTGGATCTCGACATTGCCCCGGACCGTGCGCCAGGGCATCAGCGTGTTGTCCTGGAACATGATGCCGATGTCGGTCTGCGGCCGGTCGACCGAGCGTCCATTCACGAGGATGTCGCCGGCGCTTCGTTCGAGAAGGCCGGCGATCATCAGCATCAGCGTGGACTTGCCGCAGCCGGAAGGGCCGAGCAGCGAGACGAACTCGCCGGGCTGGATGTCGAGATCGGCGGGGCCGAAGGCATGCACCGCCTCCGCCCCCTCGCCGAAGGTTTTTTGCACCGATCTGAGCTCGATGGCGGCACTCATCTCAGCTCGGACTCCCGTCCACGCACCGGCCCCAAGTCAACGCCGCGGCGCGTCGCCGCTAGGGGAGGAAGTCGTTGGTGTAGAAGTCGGCGGCGGCCATGTCGGTTTCGAGGCCGTTATACTCCTTCATCAGCGACAGCATATCGTCCCAGTCGGAAGCGACATGCAGGCCGAGTTTCTTTTCGGCATTGGCCTTGGAGTAGAGCACGCCGAGGGTGACGTCGAGCACCGAGCGCGCCTGCGCCTTGCCCTCGTCCTCGGCCATGGTGCCGCCGACGATGTCGGCCATGGAGGCGATGGCGGCGTCGGGATCCTTTTCGGTCTCGGCATAGGCTTTCATGGTGGCGCCGACGAAGCGCTTCACCAGATCCGGGTTGTTGGCGACCGTGTCCTTGTGAGTCGAAAGGCAGTAGCCGACCTGGTTCACGCCGAAGTCGGAATAGGCGAAGGTCACGGGATCGTCGCCGCCATTGGCCTTGATCTCGGCGGGCTTGTCGTCGAGGCCGCCGAGGATGGCGACGGCGTCGCCGGCACCCTGGAGATAGGATGAGACGAGGGCGCCGTCCGGCACGTTGGTGAGATTGATGTCGGCCTCGGTCATGCCGGCATTGGCGAGAACGATCGGAAAGAAGGTGTTCACGCCGGCATTGGCCGTGGTCAGGATTTTTTTGCCTTTGAGGTCGGTGAGTTCCTTCACTTCGGCGTCCGGCCGGACGATGACGGCTTCGGTGCCGGAGGCATCGATGACGCCGACCGAGATCAGGGGAGCACCTTGGGCGGCGAGGGTGACCATGGCGGCGCAGGAGCCGTAAGCGAAGGTGCTGTCGCCATTGGCGACCAGGCGATGGGCGGACGACGAGCCGTTGCCGGAGCGGATGTCGAGATCGATCCCGGCCTCGTCGTAATAGCCCTTGTCCTTGCCGAGCGCGAAGCCGGCATGGGAGCCGTAATACATCCAGTTCAGTCGCAGGCGCACATCATCCTCGGCGCGGACGACGCCGGCAAGAGCGGTCGCGAGGGCAGCGATTCCCAGAATCAGTGATGTGAGTTTCATCGTCGTCTCCCTTCTTTCTTTTCAGTCGGCCGATCGTTTCTCGATCGGGTTTCCAGGCTGGCCCGGAGGCCTGCGGCTTATCCCTCCACCAATCCAGGCACGCCGATCCTGCGCATCATCTCTCGCGCGGCTTCGCGATAGGGTTCGCGGATGTCCCGGGTCGGCGGGCGGCAGCGGCTGGAGGGGAGGCCGATCAGCTCCATGCAGAGCTTGTCGAGATAGCCGTCGCCGCTGGTGTAGCCCTGCTCGATCTCGACCCAGAGCTTGTAGAACGGCATCGCCTCCTCGATCATCATGCGCGCGATCTCGGCGTAGTTGCCGGCCTTCACCTCGTCGATCAGCTTGATCCCCCAGGCCGGCCAGAAATTGCAGAGATGCACCTCGAAGGCGCGCGCACCCAAAGCGGGCATGGCGCTCATCGGGAAGTAGAGATTGTTGTCGATGATGGTGAAGCGCTCGGCGAAGCGCGAGGTGACGTCCTCGAACTCCATCGCGTCGGTGCGCGGCGTCGCCCATTTGAGGCCGACGATGTTCGGGATCTCGGCGAGACGCTCGACCATGGCGAAGGAGAGGTTGGTCGAGGTCCAGAACGTGTTGTAGACGATCACGCCGACGTCAGGGGCGGCGGCGGCGCCAGCCTTCACGAACTCCTCGAAGTCGGCCTCGGTGTGGGTGAAGTAGTAGGGGCAGGAGATCTGGATGAAGTCGAAGCCCATGCTTTCGGCCGCCCTGGCGAGGCGCTCCAGCTCCAGCGTGCTGGTGGTCTGACCGCCGAAGGCGAGCGGCACGGCGCCCCCCGCCTCGTCCGCCACGGTCTCGGCGACCTTGATCCGTTCCTCGAAGGTCATGGTCGAGAAATCGCCGGCGGCACCGCCGGCGAGCAGCGTGGCGTAATCCGCGGTCAGGCCGTTGTCGAGGAGGTGGCGGACATAGGCGCGCAGCGCCGGCTCGTCCACCGGCCAGCCCTGCCGGTCGGCAAAGGGGGTCGGCACGGTGACGTAGCAGCCGCCGAGTTTTTCTTTGAGTGTGCTCGGATCGGGCAAGCCTGGGCTCCGCGCTGTGTCCGTGTTGCGATCTTATCCTCACTTCATCCTTGCGAATCCGAAACGCATCATGTTTGCATGAAACGTCAGAAATTTAGTGCTCAACGAAATCAGAAGAACGAACGCATCATGATGCAAGGGAGAACCGCCGAGACTTTTCGCGGCCGTGGGGGCGATCGGGCGGCCGCGCCGCGCTTCGTCCTGTTCCTGCAGCCGGAATTCCCGATCAATGCGCTGATCCTGGCGAGCGAGGCGCTGCGCATCGCGAACCAGAACAGCGGCCTTGAGCTGTTTGCCTGGCACTACGCCTCCGTCGATGGCGGACCGGTCAGGGCGAGCAACGGCATGTGGATGGAGGTGGCGTATGGCCTCGGCGACCTGCCGAAGGCCGACTATCTGCTGCTGTTCGAGGGCAATCTGCCGACCCAGCGCAATTCGCCGGGCCTGCTCGCCAAGCTCAGAGAGGCCAGGCGCTACGGCACGGTGGTCGCCGCGATCGACACCGCTGCCTTCGCTTTTGCCCAATGCGGCCTCCTGCGCGGCTGCGAGGCGGCGCTGCACTGGGAAGCCGTGCCGACCTTTCAGGAGCGCTTTCCCGACATCCCGGTGAAGGACGCGCTCTACGACATCGGCGAGGCGGCGATCACCTGCGGCGGCGGTGTCGCGACGCTGGACATGATGCTCGATCTGATCGGCCGGCATTACGACGAGGCGCTGGCCAACGAGGTCGCGAATGCGCTGGTGCACACACGCCGTCCCGCCGACCGGCCGCAGCGCCTGGACGGCAGGCCGACCCCGGGCGAGCCGTCGCTGTCGGCGCGCATCATCGATCTGATGGAACGCCATCTGGACTTCCCGCTGACGCCTCAGGAGCTGGCGGAACGGCTCGACATCTCGGTGCGCTCGCTGGAGCGTCACTGCCAGCGCCATTTCCGCGAGACGCCGATGCAGCTCTATCTGCTGATCCGCCTGCAGGCCGCGCGCAATTTCCTGTTCTATGAAGAGATGAGCCTGAAGGACATTTCGATCGCCTGCGGCTTTTCCTATCCCTCGGTGTTCTCACGCGCGTTCAAGGATCATTTCGGGCAGACGCCGAGCGATTTTCGAAAGGCGATCCGCAGCCAGCAGGACCAGTCGCTGCGCCCGGAGATCCGGCGCCTTGCCCTCACCCCGCCGCCGCAGGCGTTCGGCGGTCAGAGCGTATAGCGGCTGCTCATGATCGCGGTGACGCCGTCCTGGTCCTGGGCGTAGTAGAAGGTCACGAGGCTGCCGTCCGCGGCTTCGAGGGTGCAGGGATAGCCGAGATCCCGGTTCGGCAGATCGTCCCTGATGGTGATGGCGTCGCCAGCCCCGATATCCGGGCCGTTTTCGAAGAGCACAACGCGGATGCCATAGGGCGGCTCCCGCCAGCCGATGGTGCAGAGCACGCGGCCGTCGTCGAGCAACAGGAGGTGGGCGGGGTAGCCGTCGATCGCGGTCGGCGCTGGTGTCGACCAGCTCCGGCCGCCATCGCCGGAGCGCACCAGATGCAGGCGGCGGCTGCGGTTTTCGCGGAGCAGCATGACGATCCGGCCATCGGGCAAGAGGAGAGGGGCGGGCTCTTCGAATTCCTTGCCGGGGATGTCGGCGACGGTCACCGGCGGGCCCCAGCTTTCGCCGCGATCGCTCGAACGGAGGACGTAGATGCGGCGGTAGGCCGGCACGTCGGCGAGCGGCAGGAGGAGGTCGCCGTCCGGCAGCTCGAGCGCGCCGCGCATGCCGTAGCCGCCCTCGAAAGGGGCCGTGCCGAGGCGCACGGTTCGATGCCAGCGGCGCCCGCCATCGTCGGACAGATGCACGAAAGCGTCGCCCTGCGCACGCGCCCAGGGCATCAGCGCACGCGCGTCGGCGAGCGTGTCGATCGCGTGCTCCGGCGACGCGATCAGCCCGGCCGCCAGGCGCTCCGGCATGGTCAGATCGTCCCTGCCTTCGGCGGCGGGCAGCGGCACCCAAGTAAAGCGCCATTGGTTGAGTAATACTCGGCCATCTCGAACTGCAGTAAGGCCCGCGCACTCCATGCCCGAGTAACTATAGTCCGGTACGACGCAGGGCGTCGACCATGTTTCCCCGTCATCCGAGGAGCGACAGAGTAAATTGCGAAACTCCGGCTCCTCCGGCGGATGCAGGATGACGGCGCGCCGTGGCGCCTTGTTGAACACCATCAGCCAGTCACCGCCGGGCAGCGCCACCGCATGCGGATGCGCACAATAGGCGTGGGGATCACGAAACAGGACGCGGTGTCGAGCGCCCTCGACCTGACGCATCATCCCGTCCTAATCGGCCAGGCGAAAGCGGGTGCAGCGGCAATATTGCAGCGGCTCGTCGGCCTCGTTCCATTCGTGATAGGAGGCGACGATGGTGCCGTCAGGCATCTGGGCGACGCTCGGATAGCCGATATGCTGGTAGATGCCGGGATTTTCCGGACTGATGAAGCCGACGCCGCGCCCGCCCGCGGCACCGCCGAGACTGGAGGAGGGTTTGCTCACTGCCGATGCACCGGGCACGCCGCCCTCGCGGATCACGAATTCGTTCCTGACGTCCCAGGTGATGCCGTCCTCGGAGACCATGCCGCGCACGCCATAGGGTGGGCGGCGATAGCCGTAGATCATCAGATAGCGGCCGTCCTGCAGCGGGATGAGCTCGGCCGGATAGCCCCAGATATTGGTCCATTTCGGCAGCGTCCAGGAAAAGCCGTCATCCTCGGAGACCACCATCACCATGTTCTTGGCGTCGCCGCTCGGATTGACATGGGTGCGCATGAAGCAGACCAGGCGGCCGTCCTTCAGGCGGAGCAAAGCGGGCTCCTCGTAGTCGACGATGCTCGCGGGATCATAGGCGAGCGTCGAATAATATTCCCAATTGTCGCCGCCGTCGTCCGAGCGCATCAGGGCGGAGCGGGTGGACTCGTTCTCGCCCTCCTCGCCATAGCCGCGAATGCGGCCGTAGAGGCCCATGAGGATGCCGCCGTCGGGGAGCTGCCAGCAGCCGAGCCGGCAGCCGCCATGCTTCAGCGGGCGGACGTTGACCGGCACCGGCTGGCTCCAGCTCTCGCCGCCGTCGCTCGACTTCACCACATAGGTGCCGAGCCAGCCCTGGGTCTTGAACGCCCAGGTCCAGTCGCCCCATTGCTCGGTCCAGGGGCGCGACGCCCAGGACGGCTGGGTCGGCTTCTGGCCGCGCTTGAAGAAGCCGGTGATGGTGAAGTTGACCAGCAGCGTGCCGTCCTCGAGCTCGCAGATGCCGCAGTCCCAATTGCCGGTGGTCTCGGTCCAGTCCAGCACGATGATCGGCGTCTTCGGCCCCCAGGTGACGCCGCCGTCCTTCGAGCGCATGAACAGCGTGCGGCCGCTGTCATGGTGGAAGGGAAAGCGCTCCTCGTTGAACACCGCCACCAGATCGCCGTTCTTCAGGACGCGGGTCGCGATCTGATTGACGCAGTGCTCCGGGTCTTCGTGGATGGGGTGATGGGTGAGGTCGATCAGGCTGGTCATGGCCGGGGCTTTCTCGGGCTGGTTGACGTCGGTCATGGGTGCATGACGGTCATCTTGAGCGCCGGTTGGATCAACTCGCTTGATCCTGGGCGACGGCCAGTTAGTCGAAAACGTCAAGGTAAACCTGACGTTCACCGATAAATGTTTGTCGTCATCAATCAATGTCATCCTCGATGCCGATGGAAGAATTATTGACGATCAACCGCATCGGCAGCGCCGTTCAACGCAGCGACGCACAATGAAAAAGACGGGAGAAGGGTCATGACCTTGCAAAAAGGGTGGACCAGGCGGCATTTCGTGAACTCGGCGGCGACCCTGAGCGCCCTGCTCGCGGCAGGAGGCTTTCGCCCGACCCGGGCGGTCGCGCAATCGAGCCCGATCGAGCTGGTGCATTGGAGCTGGCTCACCGCCTCGGACGGCGAGGTCTGGGCGAAGATGATCGATGCCTTCAACGAGGCGCATGCGGACAAGAACGTCCAGATCCGCATGGAGGTCATTCCTTTCGAGGAATACCCGCTGAAGGTGCTGGCCTCGGTCGCCACCGGCCAGGCGCCGGACTTCGGCTGGGGCACGGCCGGCCTGAACGCGAAATACGCCAAGGAGGGCGTGACCGTGCCGCTCGACGACCTCGTCGGCGAAGTCGGTCTCGATCTGGCGGACTTCAGCGAGAGCGCGCTGAATGCGTCCCGTTACCCGCAATATGACAACCAGCTGTTCATGGTGCCGATGGACCTGATGAGCCTGCAGCCCGAGGTCAATCTCGACCATGTCGCCGAAGCCGGGCTCGATCCCGCGGCCTTCCCGGAGGACGGCGCCGGCCTCCTGGAGTGGGCGAAGGCGATGACGGTGATGAACGGCGATGCGGTGCAGCGCTCCGGCATCATGATGACCGGCTCCGGCGTGCAGCCGACCGTCACCTGGGGCATCGTCGCCGAGCAGATGGGCTTTAGGCGCGCGAGTGACGATCTGAAGACCGCGGCGGTGAACCCCGAGGCCGGCAAGCAGGCGATGGAGTGGGTGCTAGGCCTGTTCGACCAGCAGAAGGTCTCGACCCGGGACGTCACCGATCGCTACAAGGCGTTCGGCACCGGCGAGGGCTCGATCTTCTGGACGGGCCCCTGGACCCTGAATGGCTATGTCCAGCAGGGCCTGAACTTCGCCACCTATCTCTTCCCGAACATCGGCGGGGAGCAGCGCACCTATTTCGAGATGGGCGGGCTCGAGCTCTACAAGCAGTCCGATCCCGGCCGCCATGCCGCCACCCTCGAAGCGGTGAAATGGCTCTCCGACAACAGCTTTCTCTGGACTACCGTCGGCCGCGGCGCGTCCCCCCGCACGTCGATCCTCGAACGCGAGGATTACAAGACCGCTGGGTTGCCCTGGGACGTGCGCGGCGCCTTCGTCGAGGGCCTGGACTTCGCCACCATCGGCGAGATCCCGGTGCAGAACGCGCCCGACTTCACCATCTATTCGGGCGACAACTTCCTTGCCAAGACGCTCGAGGGCGTCTGGATCAACCAGACCTCGATCGACGAGGCCATGGCGAAGATCCAGGAGAAATGGCAGGCGGATCTGGACGCCGGCTGATCGACGGTAGGGCCGTGGCCGGGACCGCGGAACGGATGGGCGCGGTCGCTGCGCCATCCGCGACCGGTCCGACGGCCGACGGGCGCCTGCCAGGTGCCGGAGGCGATGCCGCCTTCGGCACCTGGCATGGCGGCCGGATCGACTGGATCGGCTATGTGTTCGTCGCGTTCTTCGCGATCCCGTTCATGGTCTTCAACATCATGCCGATCCTGTTCGGCATCTATGTCGGCTTCACCGACTGGAGCATCATCGGCACGCCCAACTGGGTCGGCCTTGCCAATTTCGAACGCGCCTTTGCCGACGAGTGGGTCTGGGGGGCGTTCGCCAATACCCTGATTTACGCCTCGATGATCGTGCCCGGGGTGACCGTCCTGGCGCTGGTCTTCGCGCTCTTCGTCAATCAGGGCTGGCCGCTCTCAGGCCTGGCGCGCACCCTCTTCTTCGCGCCCAACGTGGTCTCGGCAACCGTTATCGGGCTGATCTGGGTCTGGATCCTGGATACGCAGTTCGGCATCGTGAACCAGTATCTGGCGCCCATCGGCGTCGACGCGATTCCCTGGCTGACCAATGTCACATGGTCGAAGATCGGCGTCAGCATCGCCTCGATCTGGTGGGATCTCGGTCTCGCTTTCATCCTGTTCCTGGCGGCGCTGCAGGGCGTGCCGACCGAGCTTTACGAAGCCGCCGAGATGGACGGCGCGTCCCGCTTCGAGCGCTTCTGGTATGTGACGCTGCCGCAGATCCGCCCGACGCTCAGCATGGTGGTGACGCTGCAGCTCATCTCCACCATGCGCATCTTCAGCCAGGTCTATGTCATGACCAATGGCGGGCCTGCGGGCTCGTCCGCCTCGGTGATTCACTACATCTACCGCACCGCGATCTCGCGCTACGAAATGGGCTATGCCTCGGCGATCTCGATGCTGCTGTTCGTGCTGATCCTGGTGGTCACGCTCATCCAGCGTTTCGTCCTGAAGGAGCGCGGCCATGGCTGACGCGATCCCCGCCAAGGCGCTGCTCGACCGCAGGATCGCAGGCTCCAGCCTTACCTTCCGCGACCTGCCGATCTGGCTGATCGGCATGGCGGTGGTCCTGATCTGGGCCGCTCCCTTCGTCTGGATGGTGAGCACGTCGCTCAAGCCGGTGAGCGAGGTGATGACCAGGGAGATCGAGTGGCTGCCGCGCACCGTGGTCTGGGACAATTACCTCAAGGTGCTGGACTATCCGGTGGTGCGCTGGGCGATCAACAGCGTCATCGTCTCGGTCACGGCGACCGCGCTCTGCGTGGTCTTCGGCGCGCTCGCCGGCTATGCGCTGGCAAGGCTTCGCTTTCCCGGCCGGGATACGATTTTTTTGATCTTCCTCGCTTCGATCATGGTGCCGGCCGAGATCACCTTCGTGCCGATGCTGATCGCGATGATCAATGTCGGCTGGGCCAACTCCTACCAGGCGCTGATCCTGCCGACCGTCGCCAATGTCTTCAGCGTCTACATCTTCCGCCAGTTTTTTCTGACGTTTCCGTCCGAGCTTGAAGACGCGGCGATCGTGGATGGGGCAGGGCGGTTTCAGATCTTCTGGCGGATCGCCTTTCCGCTGGCGCGAGCACCCACCATCGCCGCGACCGTGATCATCTTCACCCTGAACTGGAACAATTTTCTCTGGCCGCTCCTGGTGACCTTCGAGGAGAACATGAAGACGCTCGCCGTCGGCATCGCGGTGTTCGCGCCTGTCGTCGGCTCCAACACCCAGCTCGACACCTTCGGCATCGGCATGGCGGGGGTGACGCTGCTCAGCATTCCGAGCCTCGCCCTTTTTCTCTTCCTGCAGCGCTACTTCATCCAGGGCATCACCAGCGGCAGCCTGAAAAGCTGAGAGCAAGCATGAACGCACGACATTTCATCGACGGCGCTTGGGCCGAGCCCGCAGACGGCGAGGTTTTCCAGACCATCGATCCCTCCACCGAGGCGCCGATCCAGGAGGTCGCGCGCGGGTCGGACGCCGACGTCGAGCGCGCCGTGGACGCGGCATCGCGGGCGATGAAGGGACCGTGGCGCGATACGGCACCGGTCGATCGCGGCCGGGCGCTGCTCCGGCTCGCGCGCAAGATTCGCGAGAACAAGGAGGCGCTGGCAGCGCTCGAGGCCAGGGATGTCGGCAAGCCGATCTCGGCGGCGCGCGGCGACGTCGAAGGCGTGATCGCGACCCTGGTCTACAACGCCGGCGCCGCCGACAAGATGGAGGGTCGCACCATCCCGCTCGGGCGCGAGGTGGTCGACTTCACCCTGATGGAGCCGCTCGGCGTCACCGCCCATATCGTGCCCTGGAATTTTCCCCTCGGCATGGCGATGCGCTCGCTGGCGCCGGCGCTCGCGGCCGGCTGCACCGCCGTGCTGAAGCCCGCCGAGCAGTCGCCGCTCACCGCCCTGAAGCTCGGCGAGCTCGCGACCGCGTCAGGCCTGCCCAGGGGCGTGGTCAATGTGGTGACCGGCTTCGGCGAGGAGGCGGGGGCGGCGCTGGTGCGTCACCCGAAGGTGCGCGGCGTCACCTTCACCGGCTCGGTCGAGACCGGCCGCGCGGTGATGGCCGGCGCCGCGGCCGGCGTGAAGCCGGTGGTGCTGGAGCTCGGCGGCAAGAACCCGATGCTGGTGTTCGCCGATGCCGATCTCGAGCGCGCAGCCGCCGATGCGCTCGAGGGCGGGTTCGACAATAGCGGCCAGGTCTGCTCGTCCGCCTCGCGCCTGCTGGTGGAGCAGAGCGTCGCCGAGCGCTTCACCGAGATGCTGTGCGCCAAAGCCGCGGCACTCAGGACCGGCCCTCCGATGGACGACCCCGACCTCGGCCCGCTGGTCTCGGCGGAGCAGCTGCAAAAGGTGATGGGCTACCTTGAAAACGCCCCCCGCGACGGGGCTCGCCGTCGCCTCGGCGGCGTCCGGCCGGCGGGGCTGGAGCGAGGCTATTTCGTCGCGCCGACCGTGTTCGATCAGGTCGCACCTGAAAGCCGAATCGCGCGGGAAGAAATCTTCGGCCCGGTGGTCACCATCACACCTTTCGATCGCGAGGAGGACGCGCTGGAGATCGCGAACGGCCTCGGCTACGGCCTCGCCGCCGGCGTGCACACCCGCGACATCAGCCGTGCCATGCGCCTCGCCCAGGATCTCGAAGCGGGGTCGGTCTGGATCAATGGCTGGTTCATGGGCGGCGTGCAGGCGCCGACCGGCGGCATCAAGGACAGCGGCATCGGCCGCGAGCGCGGGCTGCCCGGCGTGGCCAATTATCTCAGCGTCAAGAACGTCGCGATCCGGATCTGAAGATGGGGAGGGTGGAGATGACGTCGATATCCTGCTGCATCGTCCTTTCCGGCGACCAGCAGGCGCGGCTGCGCCAGGGCGCGGGTGACGACGGTGTCCGCTTTCAGGACCCGGCCGAGCCCTCGGACTGCCCGATCGTCTTCGGCAATCCCGAGCCGCAGGTGGTGGCGGCCAACCGGGCGCTGCGCTGGCTGCAGCTGGAATCGGTCGGCTTCGGCGAATATGGCGATCTCGACTGGTCGCGTCCGGGCGGGACGGTGCAGGTCACCAACCTCGCCGGGTTCTTTGCCGATCCGGTCGCGGAAACCGTGCTCGCCGGCATCCTGGCGCTCGGCCGCGGGATCGACCGGCTGGCGCTGCTGAAAGAGGGCGGCGAATGGGTCGGCGATCCGCTCCGGGAAAATCTCCGGCTGCTGAAAGGGGCTGATGTCGTTCTGTTCGGCCATGGCGCGATCAACCGGCGCCTGGCCGAGCTGCTGGCACCCTTCGGCTGCGGGATCACGCCCTTCGCCAGCGACTGGACGGCGGACGCGCTCGACAGAGCGCTGGCGGGTGCCGATGTCGTGGTCGCGACCGTGCCCGACATGCCGGCCACGCGCGGGCTTTTCGACCGGGCGCGGTTCGTGTGCATGAAACGCGGCGTGGTCTTCTGCAATGCCGGCCGCGGCTCGCTGGTCGACGAGGCGGCCCTCGCCGAAGCGCTCGAATCGGGGCATCTCGGCGGCGCGGTGATCGACGTCACCCGGGACGAGCCGCTGCCGGCGGACCATCCGTTCTGGCGCTGCCCCAACACCATCGTCACCCAGCATAGCGGCGGCGGCACGGCGGACGAGCTCGATCGCAAGATCGATGTCTTTCTCGACAATCTGACGCGCTTTCGCGCCGGGAAGCCGCTGGTCGGCAGCGTCGACTTCGCGAAGGGCTATTGATGCCGACTATCGAAAAAATCCGGTGCGTGCTGCTGTCCTCGCCCTATGCCGACGCCGACGATCCCGAGATCAAGGAGTGCTTTCCGAACGGCCCGAAGCGCACCATCGGCATGGTCGAAGTGACGCTGGACAATGGCGTGACCGGGCTCGGCGAAGGCTATCTCGCGGTGTTCGCGCCGCTGGTGTTCAAGGCGATCGTCGACCTCTGCGCGCCGCAGGTGCTGGGCAAGGACGGCTTCGACATCGAGCGCCGGGTCAGGGATCTGCGCTCGCTTTGCGATTACTGGTCCCTGCAGGGGGCGGCCCGCCATGTGATCGCGGCCTTCGAGATTGCGCTGCAGGACGCCAAGGGCAAGAGCCTGGGCGTGCCGGTCTACGAGCTCCTTGGCGGGGCGGCGTCGGACAGCATCAGGATCTACGGCTCGGGCGGCTGCTGCGATGCCAAGGAGCAATTTTTTCGGGAGCTGGATCTGCTGGAGAGCCTCGGCATCACGCTCTACAAGATGCGCGCGATCAGGACGGATATTTTTCGGACGGCCTGGGTGCTGGAGGAGGCGGGCAGGCGCGGCATCGAGGTCGGCGTCGACATGTGCCAGAACCTCGCCGATCCGCCGCAGGCGGTCGACGACGTCGTCGCGTTCGTCGAGGCGGTGCACGCGCTCACCGGGCGGCGCATGATCTTCGTCGAGGAGGCGATCGGCCCCGACTGCCCGGAAGGCTTTCGCCAGCTTCGAAAAAAGATCGACGTGCCGGTGTGCGGCGGCGAGATCGTCACCACGCCCAAGGAGATGATCGAGCGCATCCAGGCTGATGTCTACGACTTCGTGCAGCCGGACGCCTCGGTGATGGGCGGGATCTCGGCGGTGATGGACGTGTTCGCCGCCGCCGGGAAGAAGGGCACCGGCGTGGTCGTGCATGCCTGGGGCGGGGCGGCGGCGATCATGGCCAGCTACCATGCCGCCTTCGCGGCCGGCGGCAAGCTCGTGGAATACCCGATGCTCGCCTTCCCGCTCGGCGCGGAGATGATCGGCGATCAGGGCCGCATCGAGAACGGCCACCTCATCCGCCCGACCGCCGCCGGTCTCGGCCTCACCCTGACGCCCGAGATGGAAGCGCGCTATCCGTTCGACGAAAGCGCCGTCTACAGCTGTGCCCTGATCGACTTCGGCCCGCCGCCGGACAGCTATTGGGCGAGCACCTGACGTCAGCGCGCGTTTCGGCTCGGTGCTCTCGACCATCTGCCTTGTTGCCTTGATCACGAGGGCCGCGCACGTGATGTCGAAGGCATCGTCGATCCAAGCCGTCGACGCCGATGTCGATCACCTATGAAAACCTATGCATTCGACCGCGATCACGAGCTGACGCCCGTTTCAGCGTCGACTATAAGCAGACATCATTTTTCCAGAAGATTATTTGGCTATAGTTATGCACAAGGGGTTGCCAAGAGTTCGACACGTCGTTTACGTTCATCGCATACCTATGCAAAAAATCGCCTGGCCGGCGCAGGCGGAGGGAACGATGGCGGACTATCTGAAGCGCGGCAAATCCCAGGACGAGCGTGCGGCCGACGACGCCAAGGTGCGCGCCACGGTCGAGGGGATTTTGCAGGATATCGAGGCAAAAGGCGATGCGGCGGTGCGCGCACTGTCGCAGACATTCGACGGCTACGCACCCGAAAGCTTCCGCTTGAGCGACGACGACATCCGCTCGGCGATGGCGAAGGTTGCACCGCGTGACCTCGACGACATCACCTTCGCACAAGCGCAGATCCGGCGCTTCGCCGAGGCGCAGCGGGCCTCGATGACCGACATCGAGGTGGAAACGCTGCCCGGCGTGATCCTCGGCCACAAGCACATTCCCGTGCAGTCGGTCGGCTGCTACGTGCCGGGCGGCAAGTTTCCGATGGTGGCATCGGCCCATATGTCGGTGGTGACCGCGTCGGTCGCGGGCGTGCCGCGCATCGTCGCCTCCGCGCCGCCGCAGGACGGCGCGCCGCATCCGGCGATCGTCGCCGCGATGCATCTGGGCGGGGCGCATGAGATCTACGTCCTGGGCGGCGTGCAGGCGGTCGGCGCCATGGCGCTCGGCACCGACACGATCGACCCCGTCCACATGCTGGTCGGGCCGGGCAACGCCTATGTCGCCGAAGCCAAGCGCCAGCTGTTCGGCCGCGTCGGCATCGACCTGTTCGCCGGCCCCACCGAGACGCTGATCGTCGCCGACGAGACCGTCGATGCCGAGATGTGCGCGACCGATCTGCTCGGGCAGGCCGAGCACGGCTACAACTCGCCCGCCGTCCTGGTCACCAAGTCGCGCCGCCTCGCCGAGGACACCATGGCCGAGGTCGATCGCCTGCTGACCATTCTGCCGACCAGGGAGACCGCATCGGCCTCCTGGCGCGACTATGGCGAGGTCATCCTCTGCGCCTCCTATGACGAGATGCTGGAGGTCGCCGACGATATCGCGTCCGAGCATGTGCAGATCATGACCGATCGGGACGACTGGTTTCTCGAGAACATGACCTGCTACGGCGCGCTCTTCCTCGGGCCGCGCACCAATGTCGCCAATGGCGACAAGGTGATCGGCACCAACCACACGCTGCCCACCAGGAAAGCCGGGCGCTACACCGGTGGTCTCTGGGTCGGAAAATTCCTGAAGACCCACAGCTACCAGAAGGTGCTGACCGACGAGGCCGCCGCCATGGTCGGCGAATATTGTTCGAGGCTCTGCATGCTGGAGGGCTTCGTCGGTCATGCCGAGCAGGCCAACCTGCGGGTCCGGCGCTATGGCGGGCGCAATATACCTTACGGCGAGGCGGCGGAGTGACGGCGCTTCCGACGACACCCTCCTTCCGCCTCGACGGCAGGCGGGCGCTGGTGGTGGGCGCCTCGTCCGGGATCGGGCTCGGCGCGGCCGTGGCGCTGGCCGAAGCCGGCGCCGAGGTCACCCTCGCCGCGCGCGGGGCGGATCGGCTGGACGAGCTGCACAAGGACTTCGCCGGCAAAGGCTGGCAGGCGCAAACGCTGCCACTCGACATCGCCGATGTCACCGCGACCGAGTCGGCGATCATGGCGTCGGCGCCGTTCGACGTCCTGGTCAATTCCGCAGGCCTTGC
This sequence comes from Alphaproteobacteria bacterium, assembly GCA_041398025.1. Taxonomy (GTDB): domain Bacteria; phylum Pseudomonadota; class Alphaproteobacteria; order Geminicoccales; family Geminicoccaceae; genus JANQPX01. Next base: position 7,900 of record JAWKVM010000029.1, on the reverse strand, counting down.
CCGCCACACGCCCGCGACCGAGACCACCGTCGACGACTTCGACGCGGTCATGAACGTCAATCTTAAAGGCGCGTATTTCCTGACACGCACCGTCGCGAAAAAACTGATCGCAGCCGGCCGCGCCGGCTCGTTGATCAATGTGTCGTCGCAGATGGGGCATATCGGCGGCGTCGATCGTGCGGTCTATTGCGCGTCGAAATTCGCGGTCGAGGGCTTCACCAAGGCGATGGCGCTGGAATTTGCGCCCCATGGCATTCGCGTCAACACCATCTGCCCGACCTTCATCCGCACGCCGCTCGGCGAGCAGACCCTGAAGATCCCGGAGCGCAGGCGCTGGATCGAGGAGAAGATCAAGCTCGGGCGCGTCGGCGAGATCGAGGACGTGATGGGTGCCATCCTGTTTCTGGCATCGGACGCGTCGTCGCTGGTCACGGGATCGTCCTATCTGATCGACGGCGGCTGGACCGCGGACTGATGGGCAGGGTCACGTCGGTGCAGGTGGCGAAGCGTGCCGGCGTCAGTCAGTCCGCCGTTTCCCGTTTCTTCACCCCCGGCGCCAGCGTCTCGAAGAAGACCGCCGAGAAGGTGCGGAAGGCGGCGGAGGAGCTCGGCTATCGACCGAACGTCCTCGCCCGCTCGCTGATCACCGGCAGGAGCCGGATGATCGGCCTCGTGGTCGCTTACCTCGAAAACTATTTCTATCCGGAGGCCCTGGAAAAGCTGTCCAATGCGCTGCAGGCCAGGGGCTATCACGTCCTGATGTTCATGGCGCAGCACACCGCCGGCAGGATCGACAAGGTGCTCGAGGAGATTCTCGACTATCAGGTCGACGGCATCGTCATGGCCTCGGTCGCGGTCTCCTCCGAGCTGGCCGCGCGCTGTCAGGCCGCCGGCGTGCCGGTGGTGCTGTTCAACCGCAACCAGGACGACGAGCGTCTCTCCGCGGTGACCTCGGACAATGTCGCAGGCGGCCGCAAGATCGCCGAGTTTCTGGTCAAGGCCGGCCATCGGCGCATCGGCTACATCGCCGGCTGGGAAGGGGCGTCCACCCAGCGCGATCGCGAGGCGGGCTTTCGCGGCGGCCTCGCCGAGCATGGCGTCGAGCTGCATGCGCGCGAGGTCGGCAATTTCCGCTTCGAGGAGGCACGCGAGGCGACGCGGCGCATGTTCGCAACGGAGGATCGTCCGGACGCCGTGTTCGTCGCCAACGATCACATGGCCTTTGCCGCCATGGATGTGCTGCGCTCCGAACTCGGCCTTCGCCTGCCGGCCGACGTGTCGGTGATCGGTTTCGACGACGTCCCGCCGGCGGCCTGGTCCGCCTACGACCTGACCACGGTCCGCCAGCGCGCCAACCAGATGGTCGAGGAGACGGTCGAGACGCTCTTGGCCCATATCGAGCATCGCGACGCGGAGCCGCGCCGCATCGCGATCGAGGGACCGCTGATCGTGCGCGGATCGGCCAGAAAACCTGAGGACTGGCATGGATAGGCTGACGCGCCCAAGCGGCTATCGGCGGAACGAAGGCAGCCGGATCTGAGGGCATGCCGGACACCTTCACCGTTCTGAGCTTTGCCGGCACCGGCGTCTTCGCGATCAGCGGCGCGCTGATGGGCCTGCGCCAGCGGATGGACGTCATCGGCATCATCTTCCTGGCGGGGGTCACCGGGATCGGCGGCGGCACGCTGCGTGACGTCCTCCTCGGCCGCGTGCCCGTGGGCTGGGTGGAAAAACCGGCGATCCTGGGCACCTGCGCCGCCTGCGCCGTTCTGGTCGCCCTGCTCAACCCGATCCTGAACGGGCGCAGGCTCGCCTGGCTGCTCTATGCCGACGCCGCGGGTCTGGCCCTGTTTGCCGTGCTCGGCACGTCGACCGCGCTCGACGCCGGCGCGCATCCGGTGGTCGCGGTCCTGTTCGGCGCCATGAGCGCATCCTTCGGCGGCGTGATTCGCGACGTCATCTGCAACGAAAAACCCATCCTGTTCAGCGACGAGATCTACATCACCGCCGCCTTGGCCGCGGGCGCCGTCTTCGTGCTGCTGCCGGAGGCGGTGCCGCTCGCCTGGCGCAGCTGGTGCGCCATGGCCGTCGGGCTGGGCCTGCGCCTGGCAGCGATCGGGCTGGGCTGGCGCTGGCCGTTCCCGCGTTACCCGTGATCCCCGGATGACGTCATCAGGTGTGAGGCCTTCGAGAGGCCCTGGCGGCTTGCCGGTCGCTCAGGTCTCGGCTGACAGGGCCGCGAAGCGCTCCAGATGGTGGTCGGCGTCGCCGAGCTGGTGATCGATCATCACCAGGCGCTTGGCGACATGGGGCAGGGCATAGTCCCAGGTCATGGCGATGCCGCCATGCATCTGGATCGTCTCCTCGGCGACCAGGCGGCCGACCCGGCCGGCGAGATGCTTGGCCGCGGCGATCGCCTTCTCGCGGGTCAGGCGATCGGCCTCCAGTTTCGCGGCGGCCAGCATCACGGCAGAGCGCGCCTGCTCGATCTCGAGGCAAAGATCGACCATGCGGTGCTGCAGCGCCTGAAACTGGCCGATCGGCCGCCCGAACTGTTTTCGCGTGCGCAGATAATCGAGGGTCAGATCCTTCGCGACCTCCATGGCACCGAGCGCTTCGGCGGCGAGCGCCAAGGCGCCGCGGCCGAGCACTGACTCGATGATCGGATAAGCCTTGCCCGGCTCACCCAGCGCGGCGTCTGCCGGGACGGTCACGCCATCGAGGGTCACTTCCGCAGCGCGTCCGCCGTCGATGGTGGCGGTGCCGCGCCGCATGAGGCCGGGTGCGTCGGCATCGATCAGGAAAAGCGCCAGGCCGTTCTCGTCCTCCGGCCCGCCGTCGACCCTGGCGCTGACGATCAGGCGATCGGCGCTGTCACCATTGATCACCACGGCCTTTCTGCCGTCGAGCATCCAGCCGTCGCCGCTGGCGATCGCGCGTGTTAAGACCGAAGTCAGAGAATACCGGCTGTCCGGCTCGCCATGGGCGAAGGCCAGCAGCAGATCACCGGTGATCACCGGCTCCAGCGTCGCCTTCTGCGCCTCGCTGCCGGCGGCAGCAATGGCGCCCGCCCCGAGCACGGCGCTCGCGAGAAAGGGCTCGACCACCAGCGCCCTGCCGAGCGTTTCCATCACCACCAGAAGATCGACGCCGCGCCCGCCGAAGCCGCCGACATCCTCCGGCAAAAGGGCGCCGATCAGGCCGAGTTCCGCCATCTCCTTCCAGCCCTCGCGGCTGAAGCCGATCTCCTCGGCCGCGCGCCGATGGCGTGCCTCGAGCGTGTAATGCTCCCGCAGATAGCGGTCGATCGTGTCCTTCAGGATTCGGTGATCGTCCGAGAGGCTGAAATCCATGAACGCTTTTCCCTGCTGGTCTTCTTGCTCGGAAGAATGTCCGTTTTTCTTTAGCTAGTGCGCATACCCTTCGAATGCTTGGCTCGTTAATCGACGACGGTCAAAGTCCATGAGGTGGCCACGCCACTCAAAGCCCGAGCATCTGTTTGGCGATGATGTTTTTCTGGATCTCGTTGGAGCCGCCATAGATCGAGACCTTGCGCATGTTGAAGTAGTTTCTCGCGAGCGGTGCCGCCTCTTCCGGGCCGATCGGTGGCTCGTTGTAGCCCTCGTCGAAGGCTTCGGGGGTGAAGGGCAGGGCGTAGGGGCCGACGGCGCGCCTGGCGAGATCGGTGATCTGCTGGCGGATCACGGTGCCCTTGATCTTGAGCATCGAGCTCTCGACGCCCGGCGCCTGGCCGGCGGCTGCCGCGGTCACCACGCGCAGGTTGAACATCTCCATCGCCATCAGATCGATCTCGACCCTGGCGATCCGGGTGGCGAACAGCGGATCCTCGATCAGCGGCCGTCCGTTCTTTTTCTGGCTGCGCGCGATCCGCTTCAGATGGGCAAGCCCCTGCTTGGCGAAGCCGACGCCGGCGATGCCGGTGCGCTCATGAGTCAGGAGATATTTCGCATAGGTCCAGCCCTGGTTTTCCTCACCGACCCGGTTGGCTGCGGGCACCTTCACGTCGTCAAAAAAGACCTCGTTGACCTCATGCTCGCCGTCCAGGAGGACGATCGGACGAACGGTGATGCCGGGGCTTGTCATGTCGATCAGGAGAAAGGAAATCCCCTCCTGTGGCTTGCCCTCGCTTCGCGTGCGCACCAGGCAGAAGATCTTGTTGGCGAAGTGGCCGAGCGTGGTCCAGGTCTTCTGGCCGTTCACGATGTAATGGTCGCCATCGCGCACCGCGCGCGTGCGCAGAGACGCGAGATCGGAGCCGGCCCCCGGCTCGGAATAGCCCTGGCACCACCAGTCCTCGCCGGAGAGAATGCGCGGCAGATAGTGGCGCTTTTGCTCGTCGGAGCCATAGTTGACCAGCACCGGCCCCAGCATGTTGACCCCGAACGGGATGACGCGCGGGGCGCCGGCCGCGACGCATTCCTCGTCGAAAATATGCGCCTGCACGGGAGTCCAGCCGGCGCCGCCATGCTCGATCGGCCAGTGCGGGGCGAGCCAGCCTTGATCGGCGAGCGCCTTGTGCCAGGTCTCGTAGTCGCTCTTCGCGAGGCGCTTGTCGGCCTTCACCTTGGCCGAAAGCCAGTCCGGCAGGCCGATTGCCAGAAACGCGCGGACCTCGTCGCGAAACGCCGCCTCCTCGGCCGTGAAGTTCAGGTCCATGGCTGACATCCTCCCTTGCCGTCATGGTCCCCGGGCGCAGGGCCATGTGCCGAAGTGTGGCATAGATCAGCCCCCTGGAACATTGGAACGTCGTTTCGCAGTGCCGTCCTTCCTCGGGGCGTGCTAGCGTTGCGGCTTGACGTCACCCGCGATCGCACCGATCGCCCGGCACGCCGGAGAGGAGCGATATCCATGCGCCGGAACCGGATGTTCGACCTCACCGACAAGGTCGCTTTGATCACCGGCTCGACCAGAGGCATCGGCAAGGCGATCGCATCAGCCATGGCCGATGCCGGCGCCAGGGTGGTGATCTCCAGCCGCAAGGCCGAGGCCTGCGCCGAAGTCGCCGCGGCCATCCGCGAGTCCGGCGCCGAAGCGATCGACATCCCCTGCAACATCGCGCATCTGGACCAGCTCGAACGGCTCGCAAGTGCCACCATCGAGCACTACGGCCGCATCGACAGCCTGGTCCTGAACGCCGCGGTCAACCCCCACTTCGGCCCGATGCAGACCGTCGACGAGCGCGCCTACGACAAGATCATGGACACCAACCTCAAATCCAATCTCTGGCTCTGCAACCTGCTCCTGCCCAAAATGGCCGAAGCCGGCGGCGGCTCGGTGATCATCATCTCCAGCATCGGCGGCCTGAAGGGCCATGCCAGGCTCGGCATCTACGGCCTCTCCAAAGCCGCCGACATGCAGCTCGCGCGCAATCTCGCAGTCGAATGGGGCTCCTCCAACATCCGCGCCAATTGCATCGCTCCCGGCATCGTCAAAACCGACTTCGCGCGCGCCCTCTACGAAGACCCGGCGACTCATGCCGCCGCAGTCAAGGCCTACCCCCTCGGCCGCCTCGGCGAGCCCGACGACATCGCCGGCCTCGCCGTCTGCCTCGCGGCCCGTGCCGGCCAATGGATCACCGGCCAGACCATCGTCGCCGACGGCGGCGTCACCATCTCCGCCGGCAGTTATTCCTAGGGGTGCGACGCGCACCTCGTTGATTTGTGGGCGCTGGCGATGAACGAGCTCTACGGGTCGGGGGTATGCGGCCAGGTTTACGGTTGGTGCTGGACGGCGGCTGATACGTTGAGGGTGTGGGGCGTCATAGATCGACGAAATCCGCAGGTCTCGACGCTCAGCCACCCAAGCTCTTCACGATTTCTTAAACTTCCTCGGCTAACCTTGCTTCCTGGTCCATGCGACCCTTGGAATCCGTGCCGTGCCTCTGATTTTCGCGGGTGCTCGGACTCCCAGGATCGCATGGACCAGGGCGTCAGCCTATCAGAGGCGCGTAAAGGGGAGGTTAACGGTGCGTGCGCGACTTCAGGCCATCAGGCGACGTGATCCGGGAACTGTCAGTCTGCGCTCTAGTCATCTGGACCTAAAGTTCGCCACATAATGTAGCATCAGATTTTTGGCAGAAGCGTTTGACGTCGGCGAGGATTTCATCGGCGGATTTGACCCAGCGATAGGGCTTGGGATCGTCATTGTGAGCCTCGATGAACGCTTTGATGTCGGTTTCGAGCTGGCGGACCGATCGATGGACACCGCGCTGGATCTTCTTTCGCGTCAGCTCTGCAAACCAGCGTTCGACCTGATTGATCCAGGACGCGGACGTCGGGGTAAAATGGATGTGATAGCGCGGACGCCTCGCCAGCCAGGCCTTGATCTTTGGCGTCTTATGCGTGGCGTAGTTGTCCATGACGATATGGACATCGAAGCCTTCTGGAACTCGGCCATCGATCTCTTTCAGGAAGTCGAGAAATTCTTTTGCCCGGTGGCGTTTGTAGCACTTGCCGATCACAAACCCTGACGCGACGTCGAGAGCAGCGAACAGCGACGTGGTCCCATGCCGGATAGAGTTGTGGGTTCGTCGTTCGGGCACACCCGGCATCATCGGCAAGACCGGCTGCTCACGATCGAGCGCCTGGATCTGATGGGGTGGATGGCCCCCTCACAGCATCATCGTGCCAAGGTGGTGGCTTTCAAACACCACTGGAGGGAGTCAGCCAGATGGAGATTACAACGATCGGCCTCGACCTTGCCAAGCAAGTCTTCCAGGTCCATGGCGTGAACGAAGCGGGCGACGTCGTCGTGAAGCGGCGCCTCCGGCGTGCTCAGGTCGTCACCTACTTTGCCTCGCTGCCGGCCTGTCTGATCGGTATGGAAGCCTGCGCCACCGCCCACTTCTGGGCGCGCGAGTTGCGCTCATTGGGACACGAAGTGCGTCTGATGCCACCACAGTACGTCAAGGCCTATCTGAAGCGCGGCAAGAATGATGCTGCCGACGCCGCTGCAATCTGCGAGGCCGTGACGCGGCCGTCCATGCGCTTCGTGCCGGTCAAGACGGCAGAGCAACAGTCGGCATTGACTATGCACCGGGTCCGCGAGTTGCTGGTCCGGCAGCGAACTCAACTTATCAATGTAGTTCGTGGGCACCTGGCGGAGTTCGGTCTTGTTGCGGCGCAAGGAACCTGGAACGTGCCACGGCTCTTGGCGACAATGCAGGGGGACCAGCGCGTGCCGGAGCTAGGGCGACAAGTCGTCGAGCTGCACTGCGAGGAGCTCGACGAAGTGGGTCAGCGGATCGCTGAGGTCGATGCTCGGATTGTCGCATGGCACAAGGTCCACCCTGTCAGCCAGCGGCTCGCCACCATTCCAGGCATTGGACCGCTGATCGCCGCGGCCATCGCTGCCACCATGCCTGATCCTAACGCCTTCCGTAGTGGGCGCGCATTTTCAGCCTGGCTTGGCCTCGTGCCGCGGCAGAGGTCTACCGGCGGCAAGCAAAGGCTCGGTCGGATCAGTCGGCTCGGCGACAAGTATGTCCGTCAGCTGTTGATCGTCGGGGCCCAGACCGTCCTGCTGCGTTCAAAGGCAGCCCGGTCCGATGTCTGGATCCAGAGCCTGCTCGCCAGGCGGCCGCGGCTCGTGGTCGCCGTGGCTCTGGCCAATAAGATGGCGCGTGTCGCCTGGGCTGTGATGACGCATGGGCAGAGCTACCGGCAGACAGTTCCCGCATAGCGCGAACCTGCCTGCCTTGTAACGCTTGCGAGGGAAGGAACATGATGGGCTGATTGGTTGTTGCCAACGGACTGGGAGTAGCCTGGAGAAGTCGAGGGATCCAAATCCCGCGGATCTGATGAGGCCCCGGCCCGCGCAACCCATCGGGGCCAGCGGTCATGCGTCGACCGCGTCAACAGGCCGGACACATGACTGCAAA
>JAWKVM010000028.1:0-126542 GCA_041398025.1 Alphaproteobacteria bacterium | reverse complement strand
ACATCGAAATCCATCATGTTCCAAGCGATGCTGCCGTGGATTACTTGCGCGACGACATACCGGCGATTGTTATGAGAAAGGCGGATCACAAGGCGACCGGGAGTAAAGGAAGCTCCTCGTATGTAGGCGCAGAGAGAGCAATCGATGATTTCGAAGACCAATTTCACAATGCATATGGAGATGTCAAAAACGCGTTGGGAAGTTCATACGATGAAGCCTTCGCGCAAGCCTACGAGTACTGGAAAAGTACGACATGGTAGCCGCTTCCAGAGCAAAATGGTAATGCCCGCCTAAAACCAAACGTCCTCAAGTCGATAAAGAAAATCAAGAGGGAGACTACAATGCCATCCGTGATCTCGGGATCGGTCGTCAATGCACGCCGTCAGGAACCCCTCGTCGGCACCACCGTCCTCGCCTTCTCCGTCGACCATCCTGAGTCCGAAGATTTTCTGGGCAAGGGCGAGGTCGACGCCAAGGGCGCCTTCGAGATCACCTATCGGCGCACCGACTTCGTCAAGAAAATCATCGAAAAATTCCCGGATGGCGGCTCCGATATTTTTCTCGTGGTCAACGACCCGGATGGCGACGAGCTGCATCGCAGCAAGGCGATCAAGGGAGCAGCGCGCTTCAAGCCGGTGAAGCTGCTGGTGGACCTGCCGCGACGCAAGCCCGCGCCGCTCGGCGATGTGGTGAAAAGCGGCGGATTTTCGCCGGCGGCTGCCACCAGGATCGAGCGCAGCGGCCTCGAGGATCTGAGTGCGCTTTTGCGCATGAAGGCCGCAGGCAAGCTCGGCGATCTCGGACTTGCCCGGGCGGATCAAGAAAAACTCGGGACCGTCACGCGTCTCGCAGCACTCGGCGGCAGCGCCTCGCTCGCCGGCAAGATGCAGAAGGCCGGCCTCGCCTCGCCTGCCCGTCTCCTGCGCCTGGCGAGCGCTGACCTCGCCGAGCGCATCGAGCGCCAAAGCGGCAAGCTCGACGACGGCGAACGAAAAGCGCTCGTCCGCCTGCAGCGGAACATTCGGCGGGTAAAGCAGCGTGTCGGCCAGGCAAGTGTGCTCGCCGCGCGCCGACAAGCGGCGGACAAGGACTGGAAAGGCGGCTCCGATCGACCGGAAACGGTGCTCGGCGCCAGGCCCGACGACGATCTTTTTCCCAAGCATGGCGGCGACGCGCTTTGCCGCGCGTGCGACCAGTGCGAGTCCATCTTCTCGCCGACCGCCTATGTCTACGATCTCCTGACCTTCATCGAGGACGGATTCGGCGTCGAGCCGGCCGATGTCGGCAAGATCATAGGGCAAGAGCTCGACCTCGACTGCGAGGCGGCCCTTGCGCCGGTCAAGCAGATCGTCCTCGGCATCGAGGTGCTGGAGCGTTTCGCCCTGGTCGAACTGTCGATCACATCAGCCTCGATCGGCTGGCAGAGCAGCTTTCAGGATGGCGCCGTCGGCCTGCTCGCGGTGGTCGGCATCGATGCCTCGGCAAGCCCGCTGCCGGCAGCGCATACCGAGCTGGTGCAGCTCGCCAAGACCACGGCGCCCACGCTTTCGACCATCATGGCACTGCGGGACAAGTCCCTGGCCTTCGGCAGCGCCGCGATCACGGACGCGCTGCCGCTGCCGGCCGAGCCGGCCGCCAATGCGGGCGACGATGCCGAGGCCGCCTTCCTCATGGAAAGCGCCCAGGTCGACGCGGAACGCGCCACCCGCCTTGCCGACCAGGCAAGCCGGCTCGATGGTCATGTCGATCAGCTGCTGGTGCTCTACCGCCAGGCGCTGATCGACAAGGTCGTCACCACGTCAGCCGCCACGGCGAGCCTGCAAGCACTCGAGCGGAACCTGTTCATCGATCTCGCCGCAGCCCCCTGCCAGCTCACCTCGTGCATCCTGCAGATCATCCAGTCGCTCCAGTCCCTCCTCCTGAGCGTGCGCACCGGCAGCTTCGCCTCCCTGACGCGCGCCGCATTGCAGCCGTTCAAGACGGCCTTCAATAAGGGCGATTTCGACGAGGAAAGCTGGATCTGGCTCAAGACCTACCGCTCCTGGAACGCGGCGATCTACGCCCTGGTCTACACCGAAAACATCCTCTCGCCGCCGGTCGAGAGACGGCGGATCAGCGGCTTCTTTCGCGACCGGGTGGTGCCGCGGCTACTGCGCGGCCAGGCGTCCGCCGGCGCGATCGAGGCGCTCGACGAGGACTATGCCGCCTATTTCCGGCGCATCGCCAAGATCAGTCCGGTCGCGTCGCACGTCGTCGACGACCGGCTCTACATTTTCGCCCGCAGCGGCGAAAGCGGCGATCACGCGCTCTGGCTGAACATCGTCGACACGCGCGATCTCTACGTGCCGTTCGCGAGCCAGGCCACGATGCGCGATCGCTTGATCGATGCCAGCGGCTGGTTCGAGATCGTCGGCTGGAATACCGATCTGCTGCCGAAGATGGCGATGCCGTTCGGCGATGACGAGGATCTCGCCTTCATCGCGCTCGGCGGTGACCGCACCTACCGCATCGACGCCGACGGCAGGCTCGAAGGCGAGGTCACCTTCGAACTGCCCGCCAATCATCGGGACATGATCCTCAGCGCGGACAATGCATTCGGCCGGCACGTTCCGACCCTGTGGGTCGAGGGGGACGGGGACGGCCTCTGGCGTCGCGCCGAACTGAACGAAGCCACGGGCGAATGGGGCGACTGGATCGACACCGCCACCCCCTGGTTCGGGCAGGCGCCCTTCATCCGCAGCATCCCGGACAGCAGCGGCGGCACCACCGAAGTCGTCGGTTTCGCCGATACGCTGATCGGCAACGCGCGCTGCCGCGTCGGCAAGATCGACGGCCAGTCCGTGGCTCTTTCCTACGATCCCACCGCCGGCACCACCCAGCCCTTCGTGACCAAGCGCCTGAACGGCCTGGAGGCCGGCCAGAGTTTCGGCAGCTACAGCGTCGCCCTCTCCTGGATGCGCTCGGATCTGGATCTGCCCGGTTTTCTCGTGATCAGGCGGACCAATGGCGACATCTTCGTCCAGGCCGTCTGGCTGAACACCGACAGCGCCGATCCCAGCTTCATGCTGCCGATGTCCTCGAGGCTCGATGCTTTCGCCGAGACGGTGACCTGGCCGGCCAGCGTCGACGTCACCTCCCCGGAAGGCCGGGGCGTGGATCTCAGAGACCGCTATCTCTACTACCCGCTGCTGGCCGCATGGGCGCTGAACCGCGCCGGCGATTTCGTCACCGCCCATGACTGCTACCGGCGGCTCTACGATCCGTTCGCGGCAGAGCGGCAGGTCTTCCCCTTCGACCAGGCGTTCAGCGGCGAGCTGGAGCGGGCCGACGACTGGCTCGCCACCATCCAGGACCCGGATGCGATCGCACGCGGGCGCACCGGCACCTATCTCCGCCATGTCATCCTGATGATGGTGAAGAACCTGATCGACTGGGCCGATCATCAGTTCACCCTGAACACGCCCGAATCCCTGAACCGCGCGCGCGACCTCTATCGGCTCGCGGAGACGGTGCTGGAAGCCCCCGCTCTTCGCCAGGACTGCGCCACCGAGGTCACGCGCCTGGAGCGGATCGCGGCCAAGCGCTTTCGACGGACGCTCGCGCCCACTGACGACATTGGCGACAGCCTGCCTTTCCCGGTCCGCAAGGTCGCCGAGCTCCGGCGGATCAACGACCGAAAGCTGCTGGAGGCGGCCGTCACCAGGCTCGACAAGGCATTCGCAGCGGACAGCTCCGGTCGAACCCTCCGGCGCAGCATCGCCAAAACGGTCGACGAGGCGTTGAAAGCGGAGGCGGGCCGCCACCAAGAGGCGACGGTGAAACTGCTCGATCGCTTTGAGCGCACCAGATCGGTGATCGACAGACTTCTGGATCTCGGCACCGCAAGCCAGAAACATGGCGAGGCCGACGCCGATCAGGGACGTGTTGTGCCGACCCACGCGCCGCCCGATATCGGTGCTGCGCTGCATGCCTTTTGCGTGCCGAAGAACCCGCTGCTCGACCAACTCAGCGTGCATATCGCCACCCGCCGGATCCTGCTCGCCAATTGTCTCGACATCAATGGCGAACCCAACCGGCGCCCGACCTTGCCCATTGGGAGCCTGGAAGGCCGGGTGATCACCACCTTCGGCCAGCTCGCAGCGCAGGCGGCGGGGCCGATCGTCGACGCACCCCACTACCGTTACAGCTTCCTGGTGGAGAAAGCGCGCCAACATGTATCGCTCGCCCAGCAGCTCGAAGCGATGATGCTGGCGGCGATCGAAAAGCGCGATGCAGCGGCGCTGGCCACGCTGCAGGCGGAAATCGCCGAGGAGCTGGCGGATGCGACCGTCAATCTGAAGGCGCTCGCGACGGAGGAGGTCGAGCTCGGCGTCGGCATCGCCGTCAGCCAGCTGGCGCGCGCGCAGACCGAGCTGGATTTCTGGACCCAGCGCACGCAGCAGGGCTTCATGGGGCTGAATGCCTCGGAAGCGGTCGGCATGGGTCTGATGCTGCGCAGCGGCCAACTCCAGGCCTTGGCAGCACTCGGCTATTTCCTGCTCGCCGCCCCCCAGGTCGCGCTTGGCGTAGCAGGCGGTGTCGGTGCTGTCGTATCCGGAATCGGCGGCATCGTCACCGCGGAAACCGGCGCCGGCGCCCTGATCGGCATTGGCGGCGTCATCGCCGGTGTGGCCGCCATAGGCGCTGCGGCGGCTACCGGCGGCCAGACCATTCTGAGCGGCGTGCAGGCGGCGGCCGGTGCCGCCGGCACCTTCGGCAATCTCTCCCTCACCTTCGCCAGCTTCGAGCGCCGCTTCGAGGATTGGCAGCATCAGTCTGCGCTCGCCGGAATCGATCGCGATGTCGCTGTCCAGCAGCTGGCGCTGAGCGAGCGTCGGGTCGACGTGGCCCTCCAGGACGAGGCGATCGCCCGGCTGCAGCAGGGCCATGCGCGCCTGATTCTCGAGTTCCACCGAAACCGCTTCAGCAACGAGCAGCTCTATCAATGGATGATCGGCGTGCTGCAGGGGGCTTATCGCGACGTCATGCAGCGCGCGACCGCGACCGCCCGGCTTGCCCAGCGCGCGCTGATGTTCGAACGCCAGGAGGAGATCACCGAGATCGGCGGCGACTACTGGTCGATCGACGAGGCGTCCCTGAGCGAGGGGCAGCGCGCTTCAGGCCTGCTCGGCGCCGAGCGCCTGCTGACCGCGATCACCCGCCTCGACGCCTGGAAGATCAAAACCGACAAGCGGCGCCTCCAGCTCGCCAAGACCCTCTCCCTCGCCCACAGCTTCCCGAGCGAATTCATCGCGTTCAAGACGACCGGACGCATGCAGTTCCACACGCTGATGGACGCGTTCGACCAGGACTATCCGGGCCACTATCTGCGCCTGATCAAGAGCGTGCGCGTCGCGGTGCTCGCGCTGGTCTCGCCACTCGACGGCATCCACGCCACGCTTGCCAATGACGGCTTTTCCAGCGTGGTCAAGCCCGATGGCGGTGGCACCTTCGTCAAGCTGCCCGCGGTGCAGCGCCTGCCGCAGCAGGTCGCGCTCGATGCGGCGAGCGGTGACAACGGCCTGTTCGTGCTCGACTACAACGATCCGCTGCTGCTGCCCTTCGAGGGGCTGGGGGTCGAGACCGGCTGGACCCTCGATCTGCCGCGCGCCGCCAATTCCTTCAATTATGACAGCCTGGTCGACGTGCTGGTGACCATCGAGTACACGGCCCTGCCGAGTGCCGCCTATCGCCAGCAGGTCGTCGCGAGGCTAGGCACGAAGCGGCGGGTCGACCGCGTGCTCAGCCTCCGGGACAGCTTTCCGGATCAGTGGTATCACCTGCACAATCCGATCGACCCAAGCGCCGCACAGACGGTCACGATCGATCTTCCCGCTTTCTTCTTCCAGCAATCCGCCGGCGATCCGCTCGGTATCCGCCACATGATGATCATCCTCGGCGGCGAGGCGGGCACGTCGCGCAGCGGCGATCTCACCATCGCCAAAGCGGGAATCACGCCGCCACTCGACGTTGTCACCGACGCCGACGGCATCTTCAACAGCCGAAGCGGCGCGCCGCTGGACGCGGACGGCCTGCCCAAACCGCGCTTCGCCCTGGATCCCAACGATCCGACCAGGCTCCTGGCACCGAGCGCCGCCGCTCAGAACGCTGCCCTGCTCGATCCGCGCGGCGAATGGCACCTCACCTTCGATCCCGCCTGGTTCGTCGGCAATGACGGCGATCGCGACATCGATCGCCTGACCGACATCATCTTGATCCCGACGCTGGAGTATGATGTCACCTGGTAGCCAAGGCACCCTCGCCCGATGTGAAGCCGGCGCGTCCTGAGACTTCGTCCCCCCCGGTGGCGAGGGCGGCGGCAGGTCGATGCTCGTTTGCCCCATCGATCAGTGATACGTCCTGCTATACCAAGGACGGGCGAGCATAGCGCAATATCTTCGCTTGAAACGACGGGATCACGGAACTGGCTTCGGGCATGCTTCAGGTTCTTCGCCAGGTCACCTTCGCCAGACTGTTCACCGCGCAGATCGTGGCCCTGCTCGGCACCGGGCTGCTCACCGTCGCGCTTGGCCTCCTCGCTTACGATCTCGCCGGCGAGCGCGCGGGCACGGTGCTCGGGACGGCGCTCGCGATCAAGATGGTCGCTTATGTAGCACTGGCGCCGCTCGCCTCGGCGCTGATCGTCAGCCTGCCCCGGAAAATGGTGCTCGTCGCCATGGACGTTGCGCGCGCGGCGATTGCGCTTACCCTCCCTTTCATCGATGCCGTCTGGCAAATCTATGTCTGCATCTTCTTCCTGCAGGCGGCGTCTGCCACCTTCACCCCCACGTTCCAGGCGCTGATCCCGGACATCCTGCCCGACGAGCAGGACTACACCAACGCGCTCTCCCTCTCCCGCCTGGCCTACGATCTCGAAAGCCTGGCCAGCCCCGCACTCGCCGGTTTGCTGCTGCTCGTCATCAGCTTCCACTGGCTGTTCGCGGGCACCGCCTTGGGCTTTGCCGTCTCCGCCCTGCTCATCATACAGCTCCCTCTGCCCGAACGCCGCTCGGACGAGGGGCAGCGATCCTTCGCCGACCGCCTGACCCGCGGCACGCGCATCTACCTGGCCACCCCCAGGCTGCGCGGTCTCCTCAGCCTGAACCTCGCGGCGGCAGCGGCAGGGGCCATGGTGATCGTCAACACGGTGGTCATCGTGCGCGACGGCTATCGCGGCGAGGACAGCGACGTCGCCATCGCCATGGCAGCTTTCGGCCTCGGCTCGATGCTCGCTGCCCTCACCTTGCCCGCTCTCCTCGAACGCCTGCGCGACCGTCCCGTGATGATCGCCGCCGCCATCGCCATGGCCATCCTCCTGCTGCTGTTCGGAAGCATGGCGGACAACGCGCCGGCGCCCCCCTGGACGGCCATGCTGTCGGCCTGGTTCGCGCTCGGCCTCTGCTATTCGATGGTACTCACCCCCTCCGGTCGTCTGCTCCGCCGCTCGGCCCATGACGAGGATCGCCCCGCCATCTTCGCAGCACAATTCGCCCTCTCCCATGCCTGCTGGCTCCTCACCTACCCGCTCGCCGGCTATGCCGGGCATGCCCTCGGCATGGGCAGCGCCATGATCCTCCTCGGCCTGATCGCCCTGATCGGCGCATCGGTCGCCTGGCTCCTCTGGCCCGCAGGCGACCCCGAAGTGGTCGAGCATGTCCATGACGACCTCCCCGCCGATCACCCTCACCTCCGGGACGCAACCCGCCGCGGCAACACCTTCCGCCATCGCCACGTCTTCGTGATCGACGACGAACACCGCTGCTGGCCCACCCAAGGCTAGTGGCATGGCCACCTCATGGACTTTGGACACGTCGCGATGAACGCGCTCTATCGGTCCCGGGTTTGCGCCGCAGATTTCGTCCTGTTTCCGTCATCGTCCTCGGAGCGTGTCTCCTTGCCGTCTGAACCCTGTTCCTACCGACCGAGACGGCATTGTCGGAGCTTAAGGTTAAGAAACCGTTAAGCTCAGGCGGGATTGCGCTTCTTTTTTCGGCGGAGCAGGGTGAGAGGATCGGGATCAGAAGCACAAGGCGGGACATGAGCCCAACAGAGCGACCGAACCAAGCCGCCCTCGAAGCGCGCGTCCGAAAAGACCTCGAAGACCTCTGCCGACCACCCGCCAACTGGGTGCCGCCGCGCGAGGTGAGCGGCGAACCTGTCGTCGACGTCATGATCGTCGGCGGCGGCATGTGCGGCATGCTGGTCTGGTTGGCGCTGCAGTCGGCGGGCATCCGGAACATCCGGATCGTTGACAGGAGCCCGGAGGGCATCGAAGGGCCGTGGGTGACCTATGCGCGCATGGAGACCCTGCGCTCGCCCAAGCATCTGACCGGGCCCGCCTTTGGTATGGCCTCGCTCACGTTTCGCGCCTGGTTCGAAGCCGGGTTCGGCGAGCCGGCATGGGAGGCGATGGACAAGATACCGCGCACCATGTGGATGGACTACCTCCGCTGGTACAGGCGTGTCCTGCGCATTCCGGTCGAGAACGATGTCGAGATCAGGCGCATCCGTCCCGAGGGCGATTTTCTGCGACTCGAACTCGACGGCGAGGGGGCGAAGGAGCAGAGCCTCGTCGCCAGGAAGCTGGTCATGGCGACCGGACGCGAGGGCACGGGACACCCGAACATTCCCGCCTTCATGGCAGGCGTGCCGCGCGAAAAATTCGCCCATTCCTCCGACGACATCGATTTTTCCGCACTGCGCGGCAAGCGCGTCGCCGTGATTGGCGTCGGTGCGTCTGCCGTGGAGAACGCGGCCGAGGCGGCGGAGGCGGGTGCTGCCAAGGTTCATCTGATCGCGCGCCGCAAAGAAATGCCGACCATCAACAAGATGATGGGCATCGGCTCCTTCGGCTTCTCCGCAGGCTTTCCCGTTCTGCCGGATGAATGGCGCTGGCGCTTCATGCATTACTCCTTCGTCACCCAGACGCCCGCCCCCCACGGCTCGACCCGCCGCGCCAGCCGCAGCGGCGTTTTTTATCACTTCGATGCCCCGGTCACGGACGTGCGGCTGGTCGGCGATGGGCTGCGCATCGACATCGAGGGAGGTCGCCATCTGGACGCCGATTTTCTGATCCTCGGAACAGGCTTCACCACCGATCCGCTCGCGAGAACCGAGTTCGGCGAGGTGGCAGCCGAGATCCAGCTCTGGCGGGATGTCTACCAGCCGCCCGAAGACGAGTATGATGCCGACCTCGAAAAATTTCCCTATCTCAACCCGGACTTCACCTTCCGCGAAAAGGTGCCGGGCGCGGCACCCTGGCTCTCGAAGGTGTACTGCTTCAACTACGGCGCCACCGCGAGCCTCGGCAAGATCAGCGGCGACATTCCCGGCATCAGCGAGGGTGCCGCCTGGCTCACCCGCGACATCGCGGCGACCCTCTATCGCGAAGACATCGAGGCCCACTGGCAGCGGCTTTTGGATTACGCGAAGCCGGAACTTCAGGGTGACGAGTGGACCGCGAGTCCCTTACCCTCGGCACAAGAAAAGGAGGACGCGTCGTGACCAGTGAGCGGATTGCGGCGCTGGCCGGCATCGAAGGGAACGACGCCCTCGCCAAGGCGCTTGACCTGCGCGCCGACGTGCTTGCGATGACCGAAGCGGCGAGCGCCGCCGTGCTGACGCCGAAGGACTGCGGCGCCTTCTCTCACAGCCGGCGGGCAGCACTGGCCGCGCGCATCGCCATGCTGAACGGCAGGGAGGCGTTGGCCGCGCACTACGCCAAAGGCACTGACGGCGACGATGCAAGACTCGCCGATCCCGCCTTCGACGGCGGTGACGATCGACACCTCCGCGCCATCCTCGCTTTCACCGACCGCGTCGCCACGTCACCGAAGGACGCCACGACATCGGATATCGAGGGTCTGAGTCAAGCAGGCATCGCTGATGCCGACATCGTGCGGCTGACGCAGCTCAATGCGTTTCTCGCCTACGAGATCCGCCTGATCGAGGGGCTCCGCCTGATGGGGATGGGGCTGATGGGAGCGGGCGCATGAGCGACATCGTCGAAAAATTCACCACCGAGGTGCCGGAATGGCGCCCGCGGGTGACGCCGGTCGATCTCGACCAGGCGACGCCCGAGCAGCTCGACGCGCTCAAGGTCACGCCGTCCAACACCAAGGTCTCCGCCTATGTCCTGACGCTCGCGCACGACGTCGAGATCCTGAAAGAGCGTTCGCCGCTGTTCAACGCGATCATGTACAACCGCGGCGGCCTCGGCCGCACCGGCCGCGAACTCGGCGCGACGGCGGCCTCGGTGGTCAATCACTGCGTCTACTGCGCCGCCGTGCACGCCAGCCGCTACAACCAGCTCACCAAGAGCGGCGAGGTCATGTCCGCCCTGTTCGCGGACGGCGAGAAGGTCAGGCTGGAGCCGCGCAATCAGGCGATCGTCGATTTTTCGATCAAGCTCTCCAAGGCCCCGTCCGAGGCGACGCAGGAGGATGTGCAGAAGCTTCGCAATGCCGGCCTGACCGAAGAAGAAATCCTCGACCTGATCCTCTCCATCGCCCTCTTCGCCTGGGCCAACCGCCTCATGCACATCCTCGGCGAGCCGGTAGCGACCGGCAGCGCTGACGTTGGCTGAGATGTCCGCCTTGAGGGTCGGGATTGCGGGTGCCGGCTCCGTGGCCTTCGGCTGTGCCGCCCTTTTGGAACAGGCCGGCCACCGGCCGCTGCTGTGGTCACCGTCGGGTGAACGCACGGCGGCCTTGGCCGCGGGTGAGCCGCTGACCGCCGAAGGTGCGATCGAAGGAGCGTTTCGGCCGGCGATCGCGACCAGCGCCGAGGAACTCGCCGCCGAGGCCGACGTCTTCCTGATCGCGCTTCCTGCCTATGGCCACAAGGCGGTGTTCGACGTACTCGCGCCGCATGTACGAGAAAACCAGACGGTCCTGATCAGCTCCCATGCGTCTTTCGGTGCGCTCTATCTCTCGAAGCTGCTCGCGTCGCGCGGCCTTTCCGTTCCCATTGTCGCCTGGGGCACGACGGCCCTCACGGGTCGGCAGCAGGACAGGACGCGCGTCTTGGTCAACACGATCCGCTCCAAGATCGACATCGCGACGATACCCTATGAGGACTCCGCGACAGCGTCGACCGTGAGCCGGCGGCTCTTCGGCGATCGTTTTGTCGAGCGGGAGGGGCTGCTGGCGATCGCGCTCTCCAATCTCAACCCGCAAAACCACATGGGCATCGCGCTCGGCAACATGACGCGCATGGAGTGCGGCGAGCACTGGAGCCAGGGCGAGAACGTCACGCCCAATGTCGGCCGTCTGCTCGAAGCGCTCGATCGCGAACGGCTCGCCATCGCCGATGCCCTCGGCCTCTCGGTGCGCACCATCTTCGAGCATTTTCACCTGTCCTTTCACGTGCCCGTCGCGAGCATCAGCGACATGAACCAGGAGATGCATCGCGAGGGACGCGGCGGCACCGGGCCGGCGACGGCGGACAGCCGCTACGTCACCGAGGACGTGCCGTTCGGTCTGCTGCCGACCGTGAAGCTAGGCGAAATGACCGGGCAAACGGCGAGGTTGCACCAGGCCGGGATCGACATCTTCTCTGCGATGTATGGCGTCGATTTCGAGACCGCCAACGATCTCCTCCCCGCCCTTGACTTGGCCGCGATGTCCCTTGCACAGTTGAAAAAGCTGGCCCGAGAAGGCTTTCCGCTCGCCGCGCGCTGAGCGGCATCAGGAACCTCCGACCCACGTCCTCGAGGAGACGACCCCATGGCCAAGTTCAACCGACGTTCCTTCATGGCGACGACGGCCGTAACCGGCGCGGCGCTGGCAGCACCTGCTTACTTGAAGCATGCCCGCGCCCAGGATGCCAAAGAAGTGAACATCTGGACCTACGCGAATTTCGTGCCGGATGACTTCAAGGCCGCCTTCGAGAACGAGACCGGGATCAAGGTCAACATCCGCCTGGTCGACGACCAGGGCAAGCAGTTCAACCTGCTCGCCGCCGAGGCGCCGAACCCGACCGTCGACATCGTCACCGTCGCCGGCCACCGCTTCCTGCAGTTCATCGATTCAGCGCTGCTCGCGCCGCTGGACACCGGGCGTCTCGCCAATTGGGGCAACATCAACCCGGTCTATTCCGAGAGCGACTGGGCGACCATCAACGGCGAGAAATGGGGCGCCCCGATCCTCTCCGGCGCCGAGGTGCTCGCCTACAACACCGAGATGGTGACCCCGGAGGAGGCGTCCTCCTGGGACGTGATGTTCGACGAGAAATATTCCGGCCAGATCGCCTACATCATCCAGGACATGATGTCCGTCCTGATGCTCTACAAAGGCTATGACGGCAACATGGTCGCCTATATGGACGACCCGGACGAGGCCGCGCGCATTGTCACCGAGATCCGTGATCTGATGATCGAGCAGAAGCCGATGGTCAGAAAGTATTACGACGCCGGCGCCGAGGTGCAGCAGATGTTCATCAATCAGGACATCGTGCTCGCCCATGCCTGGAACGGCCCGATCTCGAAGCTGATCATGGACGGCTTCCCGGTCGCCATGACCATCCCGAAGGAAGGTTCTTACGGCTTCGTCTACACACTCAACGTCGCCAATAACGCGCCCAATGCCGACAATGCCTACGCCTTCCTCGACGCGCTTCTGGCAAGTTCCGAGGTCGGTGCCGAGATGACCAAGTCGTCGGGCTTCATCTCCACCTATAACGGCGCTTCCGACCACCTGTCCGAGTTGGAGCAGAAGGCTTCCTCGTTCACCGAGGAAGAGCTTGCCGGCCTGCAGTTCTTCCGCGCCGAGGCCAACGACATGAAGTACAAGCTGGTCGACCCGGCCGTCGAAGAAGTCAAAGCCGCCTAGCTGCGACGCGCAGATCGTTGACTATATCGGAGAATGGGATCGCCGGCGGCATGACATCAGCGGCCGGCGATCGCCGTTCGTTTTGGGGAGCGGTCGTCAGCAACCAGGTCTACCGATCGCTCGCCGACTTCCTGTTCAGCTCCCAGCGCCGCCAGTTCCTGCTGCTCGCCTCGCTTCCGGTCGCCTGGGTGATGATCGCCCATCTCGGTCCAATCCTGCAGATGCTCTGGGTCAGCTTTCTGGACTCCTACCCGCCGACCGCCGGCCAGGAGCCGGGCTTCACCCTCGCGAACTACGGGAAATTTTTCGAAGAGCGCATCTTCGTCATGCCGTTCCTGCGCACGCTGATCTTCGCGCTGATCGTGACGCTGAGCACGCTGCTCCTGACCTACCCGGTCGCCTATTTCCTGGCGAAGCACGTCAAACGCAAGAACCAGATGATTTTTCTGCTGCTTTTGCTCATCCCGTTCTGGGTCGGCGAGATCGTGCGCACCTACGCGATCATGATCCTCCTCGGCAACAACGGTGCGATCAATCTGCTGCTGAAGTCGATCGGTCTGATCGAGCGGCCGATCCCGTTCATGTACACCTCCTTCTCGATGAGCGTCGGCATCGTCTATCTGACAGCACTCTACATGCTTCTCCCCCTCTACTCGGCGCTGGAAAAAATCCCGGACAGTTTTCGCGAGGCGGCCGCGGATCTCGGAGCCGGGCCGTGGACGCGCTTTTGGCGGGTGACCCTGCCGCTCTCCAGGGAAGGCATCGCGTCAGGCTGCACCCTGGTCTTTCTGATCTCGACCGGCTTCTACGCAACGCCGGTTCTGCTGGGCGGGCCGAGCACCACGGTGTTCGCCGAGACCATCGCCGGCTTCTTCCACGTCGCCGGCGACGAGTGGCCGGTCGGTGCCGCCTTCGCCAGCATCATGCTGATCACGACGCTCGCCCTCGCCGGCCTGTTCCTGAAGGTCATGGGCCGGGACGGCAAGGGGCTCCTGCAATGACCGGCAGCACCCGCGCCTTGATCTCGGTGATCTATTGGGCGTTCGTCGTCTATCTGTTCGTGCCGCTCGCCTTGATGGTGCTGATGGGCTTCAAGGCCTCCAAGTTCATCGGCTTTCCGATCAAGGCCTGGACCATGGAATGGTATCTCGGCGTGTTTCAGAACGCCGAGGTGATCAGCGTCTTTTTCTACTCCATGACCATCGCGATCGCCTCGACGCTCCTGTCCCTCGCCATCGGCACCTGGATCGCGCTGCTGCTCGGCCCCCGTCGCTTTTTCGGCCGTGCCGTCATCTTCGCCCTCACCTGCCTGCCGGCCGTGATCCCCGGCATCATCTCGGCGATCGCCCTTCGCATCTATGCGCGCCTTCTGGAGATCGATCCCGGCATGCTTGCGATCATTCTCGGCCACACCGTGCACAACGTCCCCTTCGTCGCCCTGGTGGTCATGGCGCGGCTCAGCACGCTGCCCAAGAGTCAGCTCGAAGCCGCGCGCGATCTCGGCGCTGATGAAGCCGTCACCTTCATGCGCATCACGCTTCCCTATCTGAAGCCCGCGCTGATCGGCGCCGCGGTCTTCTGCCTGCTGCTCAGCTTCGACGACTTCGTGCGCTCCTTCTTCCTCGGCGGCTACGAGCCGACCCTCCCGGTCCTGATCTTCGCCAAGCTGCGCTCCGGCATGTCGCCCGAGATCAATGCGATCGCCACCGTCGCCCTGGTGCTCACCGCCGTGCTCGGCCTTTGGGCCGAGCGCTGGAACAGGCGTATGCAGCAAGGGACGGCGCGATGAGCGAGCACATCGCCAATGATCGCCGCAGCAAAGTCGACGATGCCGACGCCCCTGCCGTCGTCGTTCAGCTCGACCACATCACCAAGCGCTTCGGCGAGGTGGTTGCGGTCGACGATCTCGACATGCAGATCATGGCCGGCGAGTTCGTGACCTTCCTCGGCCCGAGCGGCTGCGGCAAGTCCACGACGCTCAGAATCATCGGCGGCTTCGAGCGGCCGGACGCCGGCCGCGTCATTCTCGCCGGCGAGGACGTCACACCCCTTCCGCCGAACAAGCGCGACGTCAACATGGTGTTCCAGGACTACGCCCTGTTCCCGCATATGACCGTCGCCGGCAACATGGCCTTCGGTCTGGAACTCAAAGGCCAGACCCGATCACAAATCGACAGTCGTCTAGACGAATTGCTGACGCTGCTGGAACTGCAAAACCTGCGCGAGCGCACGCCTGAACAACTCTCCGGCGGCCAGCGCCAGCGCGTCGCCCTCGCGCGCGCCCTCGCCCCCGACCCCCAACTCCTGCTCCTCGACGAACCCCTCGCCGCCCTCGACGCCAAGCTCAGGGCGCAGGTGCAGCTCGAGCTCAAGGACATTCAGAAACGCACCGGCAAAACCTTTTTTTTCGTCACCCACGATCAGGACGAAGCGCTCACCATGTCCGACCGCATCGTGGTGATGAACCACGGCCGGGTGGAGCAGAGCGGCACGCCCGAAGAGCTCTATCACCACCCCACGAGCCGCTTCGTCGCCGAGTTCATCGGCGAGAGCAATTTCTTTTCCGGGAAGGTCACGAAGATCGACGGTGCCTATGTCGCGCTCGACTGGCAGGGCGTCACGCTGCAGGCGGCACGCGGTGGCCAGCGCCCGGCCGTCGGCCAGACGGTTACCGCCGCCCTTCGGCCGGAGCAGGTCGATCTGCACAGCGCGCGCCCGGCCCATGACAACGCGATCGAAGGCAGGATCGCGAAGCAGGTGTTCAAGGGCAGCCATGCCGTCTTCGACATCGATGTCGGCGAGGGTGCCATGGTTCGAGCCGTCGCCAGGAGCGACGCGCTCGATGATCTTAATGCCGATCGGCTGTGGATCGGATGGACGTCCGAGAGCCTGACCATCCTCCGGGACTAGAGCGTGCATCCCGATCAGATGTGATCGGGATGCACGCTCTATCTCTTTGTTTCGACGCATTTCCTGATCGATCAGGTGTTTCCACCTGATCGGGAAAAGCTCTAGGCCGCTGCAAGCGATGGCAAATTGAGCGAGCACTGCCGCGCGGGGTTATGATCGGTCGGCGACGTCAAGGTCAGTGACTGCCTTCCAAAATCATCGCGCTCGCTTTTTCCGCGATCATCATCGTCGGCGCGTTGGTGTTGCCCGACGTCACCGTCGGCATGACCGAGGCATCGACCACGCGCAGGCCGTCGAGACCGTGCACGCGGAGGTCGGAATCGACCACGGCGTCGGGATCCGCCGCCGGTCCCATGCGGCAGCTGCCGACCAGATGATAGGCGGTCGAGCCCTCGCGATAGGCCCAATCCAGCAGGTCCCGATCCGTGACCGCCGCCGCACCGGGCGCGGTTTCGCCGTCGAACCAGGGGGACAGCGCCGCCGTGCCGAGAAAGTCGCGCGCCAGCCGGATGCCGCCCAGCAGGGCGCGCCGATCCGCCTCCGCGTCGAGGTAGTTCGGCTGAATGACGGGCGCCTCGAACGGGTCCACCGAGCGCACCCGCGTCCAGCCGACGCTCTCCGGCCGATGCTGCCAGACGCCGCAGGTCATGCCCGGAAAGCTGTCGAGCAGGCCCGGGCGCCCCTTGCTGTAGCTGGCAGGCGTGAAGGTGAACTGCAGATCCGGCTGCTCCAGACCTTCGGCGGACATCCAGAAGACATGGGCGAGCGACGGGCTGAGCCCAAGCACGCTCGGCCGGCCGAGCAGCCAGTTCAGCCCCTCCCAGGCGAGGCGCGGAAACTTCACGCGGTCGTTGATGGTATCGATGTTCTTCACCCGGGCGACCATGCGCACGGCGTAGTGGTCCTGCAGATTGCGCCCGACGCCCTGCAGCTCGTGGCGGACGGCGATGCCCGCCTCCTCGAGCACGTCGCTCGGTCCGATGCCGGAGATCTGCAGCAGCTTCGGCGAGTTGATCGCGCCCGCGCAAAGGATGACCTCCGAGGTCGCGTGCAGACGATGCACCCTGCCGGGCATGTTTTCATGGATGTAATCGACACCGACGGCCCGCCCCTTCTCGAGCCGGATGCCGATCACCTGCGCGCGCGTTCTGACGTCGATCCTGCCGCCGCGCGTCGCGGGATGCAGGAAGGAGCGCGCGGTGCTGACGCGTCGCGTCCTGAAGATGGTGCGCTGATAGTAGCCGACGCCTGCCTGCTGTCCGTCATTGTGATCCGGGTTGCGCGGAATGCCGAGGGCTTCGACACCTTCGACGAACGCCGCGCACAGGGGATGATGCCAGTCGATGTCAGTGACCTTCAGCGGCCCGTCGCGCCCGCGGATCTCGTCGTCCCCCGCGCCGATTCGGCCCTCGCTCCGCTTGAAGAAGGGCAGCACGTCCTGGTAGCTCCAGCCGGGATTGCCGCGCTGCGCCCAGACGTCGTAGTCCATCGGCTGGCCGCGATTGTAGATGAGACCATTCACCGCGCTGCTGCCGCCGAGCGTCCTGCCCTGAGCAAAGGTGATCGGACGATCCGCGGTCCGCTCCGTGGGCTCGGTGGCGAACTGCCAGGTCAGCGTCGGATTGGCCAGGACCTTGATGAAGCCGCCGGGAACATGGAGGTAGGGGTGACGGTCCGGCGGGCCGGCTTCCAGCACGCAGACGCGGACCCCCTGCCGCTCGGACAACCGGGCGGCCACGATCGCCCCGGCCGATCCGGCGCCGATCACGATATAGTCGAACGCGTCGCCCCTGCTGCTCACCTGCTGTGATCGCCCGATGTCTTGCCTTGCGCCGTCGATGTCCCGGCGCACTTCGCCAGGCACCCATCTTCATGATCGGACCGAAATGTCGAGCGCGGGTCAAGGCAGCACGAAGGCGCTATGTGAAAATCATCGGCGGCCCAAGACGCAACCAAAAATGCCTTGTTGGCTCGATAAAAACAACCTAAAGTACAAAGCCATCATCCGCCTTTTCTCGTCGGCGTTCTTACATCGATCGCCGAACAAAATCTTTTGAGCCTTTCGCCGCCTCATGCTCATCGCCCATGCGCTCGCCTCCGCTTTCGGCATCGACGTCGGCATCGATCGTCCGGACGTCCTGGTCGTCCTCTCCGTCATCACGCTGGCGACCTATGCGCTCGCGTCGCTCGCTCTGTTCGGTTTGATCAGGCTGTTGGCCGGCGATCGCATCCGCGCTCTGCCGCTCGACATCGCGCTCGCCTGCTGCGGCGGGCCGACGATGCTGGCCTGGTTCCTGGCCTACGCCCTGCGCGCGATGCCCGGTCAGCCCGACGGCCTCTATCTGGCGGCCGTCCTCGCCCCGCTGTCGGCCCTGGCCATCGTCGGGCTGTTCGCTCTCATCGGAACCCTGCGCCGTCGCCAGCGCGCCCTGAGCGACGAGGACAAGCGACGGGCGCGAACCGGCTGGCTGCTGGTTATGGCCTGCAGCGCCGCCATCGCTGGTTTCGTGCTGCTGCCGATCGTCAAGCTCAATCTCATCCTGCCGGTGACCGCCAACGATGCACTCGATTACTTCACGGCCGCGCGCCTGATCTTCGAGCAGAAGAGCCTCGCCAACTATCCCTTCGTCGACAGCACCGCGGGCGGCGGCTTCTACGGCTACTGGACCCATCCTCCGGGCTTCGTCAGCTTGCTCGCCTGGTCCTATTTCCTGCAGGGACACGCGGACTTCGCAGGCGGGGCGAGGCTGACTGCGGTCTGGCATCTCGCAGCCCTGCTGCTGCTGGCCGGGGCGTTCGTCGCCAGAAGGAGCTGGATCGGCGCGGCCGCTGCAGTGCTCTTTCTGCTGGCGACGCCGTTCTTTTTGGACAACGCGATCATCCAGCATATCGACACCACGCGCATCGCCATCTTCACGGCGGCGCTTCTGCTGCTGGTCCGAAGTCTGGACGCGTTCACGCTGAAAAAAGCGATCCTGGTCGGCCTCTTCCTCGGCCTCGCCCAGTTCGTGCACTCGATCGGGGTCCTGGTGCTGCTGCTGGGCCTGCCGCTCTACCTGATCCTTCGAAAGACGCCCTGGTCGCTCCGCGGCATTGCGCGGCGCATCATGGAAGCGGCCGTGATCGCCATGGTCGGCATCGCGGTGGTGGCGTACGATCAGGCGGTCAACTACCAGACCTACGGCACCTTCCTCAAAGACGCGCCCGACGTCTGGTCCGTCGATCAGCTCAATGTCGGCGACCATCGCGAGTTCGTGCGCAGGATCGCGACGCCGATGGATCGGCTGTTCAACGGTCTGCTGCGCGGCTTCAGCGATGTCGGTCTTTTCTCCTATACCTATTTTGCGGTCACGCTGGCAGCTCTGGCTCTGCTGCTTTTGAGCTGGCGCGACATGCTGCACTGGCTGCGCGCGCGCCAGCAGCTTCGCTGGGAACAGGCTGACGACATCCTGGCGCTGGCGCTGCTGACGGCCGGGTTCTACGGCCTGGTCGTTCTGAGCATGGCGGCCGGAAGCGACCTGATCATCAAGAACGGACGCTATCTGGCAACGCCCCACGGCCTGCTCGCCTGCCTGTTCGGCCTGCTGCTCGGGAGATCCGTTGTGGTCATGCCTCCAGTAATCGCGCGCATAGTCTTTGGACATAATGAGAACGCCTTTTCCCTCATCACCATGACATTCAAGCTGCTCGACTTCATAAGGAACGCTCGGTCTAATGCATTGAAGGCGCTTAACCTCCTAAGGAACACGCACCCCAATGCAGTAGCGACGGCAATTGGCAGCGGTGTTCTTTTTTTGATCACGATTGTCGTCTCGCTGGATGTCGCCACATCGCTGCAGGCGACGAAATCGGAGCGCTACGATGCGCACAAGATCGACGACGCCACGCGCGGACAATCGAGCGCGTTCAAGGCGGTGCTGGCGCCGAACGCCGTCTATCGCATGATCGATCACCTCAACCAGATGGCCGCGGCCAAGGACTGGCCGTCCGGCGAGAAGGTTCTGTCGTTCCGCAAGTCCGACGCCGCCTTCTATCTCGACGTGCCGTTCATGGCCTATCTCGACGAAAAGCTGACGCCGCTCTACAACGCGACCGAAATCGATACCGGCCTCGACATTCTGCGGGACCTCGAAATCGGCTACATCCTGGCCCCCCGGCGGGCCGAGCCGACGTTTTACAACAGCGTTCTTCAGGACATCGTCGGAGATCCGCATCTCGCGCGCCTGATCAAGGCCGAGGAGGGTTTTCGGCTGTTCGAGCTGACCTTTCCGAACGAAGGAGCTGGTCCGAACGAAGGAGCTGGCCAGGCGCTCGGTAATCCAATCCTGAAAATTTCTTCCGATAAGCCGAAGACTCGTGCGCCATGGGTGGTCTGGGACAGCGACGGTCGCCCGCTTTCGGATGTCGCGGATCTGCACCCGGACGGCGCTCTGGTCAGGATCTCCAATGAACGCGGTCTTCGCCGCGACGACGGCACCAGGACCAGAGCCTGGTCCGCCGTCTGCGCGACACCGGTCGAGCAGACGCGGCCCTATCGCGGCGCCATGCCGGCCGTGAGCGGGACCTATCAGTTCCAGTCCGAGATCTCGGGGGAAGGCTATCTCAGGATCTGGCTCTGGCGCGCGGATCATTTCGAGGACAAGGGCCAGTGCCGATTGTCGAGCCATCGCACGCAGCTTTGGGAAGGGCTGCTGCGCGGCGGCGATCGCACGATCACCGACCAGTTCATCAACCTGTCGCCGCCGACCGGAAATCGCGCCTGGGACGTGCTCGCCTATGAACTCGTGGATGGCGGCGAGCTCAAGATCAAGAGCGCGGTGATCAGAGAGGTGCTGCCGGAGAGCGGGTCGAACTATGTCCAGGCCGGCAGCGAAGCAGGCCGCTAGCCTTGGCAGGTTCGCTCTCTTCGGCGCGTCTCGTGGGCGTCACACCCCCAAGGCAGGCCGCCACCGGCTTGCGCATCGGCATCATCTGGAATGTCGCAGCCCTGGCCTTTCTTGCGGTCGCGGGCATCACGCTCAACCTCCTGATCGGGCGGCTCTACAGTGCAGCCGATCTCGGCCTGTTCAACATCATCTTCGCCCTCTTCATCCTGGTGTCGCAGCTCACCACCTTCGGCCTGCATCATGCGACGCTGCGCGCCGCGTCGCTCGCCCGGGACGAGCCGAAGCGCGTCGGCCGGGCGGTGGTGTCGGCGCTGTCGGGCATGCTGCTGATCAACATCCTGGTTCTGCCCCTGGCCGCGGCCGCAGCGCCCGTCATGACACGCTTTTTCGAGGGGGCGGAGGGCGTCAGCTCGGCGTGGCTGCTGGTGGTTCCGGGGCTCCTGTTCTTCGCGGCCAACAAGATCCTGCTCGCCGCCATCAACGGCATGCGCGACATGCGCGCCTTCGCCATGTTCCAGGCGGCGCGCTTCATCTTCATCTTCGCGGCACTCGGCGGTCTCGTGCTTCTGGACGCCGACGGCGCAGAGCTTCCGGCTTGCCTTTCCCTTGCCGAAGTCGCGCTCTGCCCGCTCCTGCTGATCCATCTCCGACGCCGCGGCGTGTTTCGGGAAGCGGCCATCTTCGACCTCGATCAGCTCAAGCAGCGGCTTCGTTTCGGCGCCAAGGTCTTTCCCGCCGGAACCCTGTCCGAGCTTAACACGCGCGTCGACGTGCTGATGCTCGGGCTGTTTCTCGACGCGCGCCAGGTCGGCGTCTACACCGTGGCGCTTCTGGCCTTCGATGCCGCAACCCAGTTCATCTTCGTCCTGCGCAACAACATCAACCCTCTGATCGCATCGGCCGTCGACGACGGACGATCGACGGCGCTGCTCGCGATCAGCCGAAAGGCAGCCCTGGGCCTGTTCGCCCTTTTCACCTCCGTCGCCCTCGGGATCTGGTTCGTCTTTCCCGCCGTCATCGGCATCATCCTGCCGGATCCCGTCTATCAGGCGGCGCGTGAGCCCATGGTCATTCTACTCGCCGGGCTGGCACTGGTCGGCGGCGGCATGACGTTCAACCAGGCCCTGGCGCAGGCCGGATTTCCGGGCTGGCAAAGCCTCTATGTCGGAAGTGCGGTCGGTGTGAACGTCGTCGCCAACGCCCTGCTCATCCCTTCCTACGGCATCGCCGGTGCTGCCGCCGGCACCATTCTGGCGCTGCTGGTCTCGTCGATCGCCATCGTCGTCCTGTTGCGGCGGCGGGCGGGTCTGCGGATCATCGCATGAGCCGTCGACCGCGATGATTGATTTCACCCTGGAGCGGTATGGCGAGATCCTGGATGCGGCGCTCGACGCCGGCTATCGCACCACGACCGTGCATGCGCTGTTCGCCGCCGACAGGATCGACGAGCCGCATGTCGTCCTTCGCCACGATGTCGACCGGCGCCCGACGAACGCCGTCGCCATGGCGACGGCGGAGGCGGACAGGGACATACAGGCCACCTACTACTTCCGGATCATTCCGCAGACCTTCAAGCCGGCATTGATCAGGGAGATCGCCGGCCTCGGCCACGAGATCGGCTATCACTACGAGGATTTTCACATGGCGCGCTATCAGCCCGCGCGCGCCTTCGACATGTTCCGCCGCCATGTCGAGGAGCTGCGTGCCATCGCGCCGATCAGCACCATCGCCATGCATGGCAGTCCGCTCGCCAAGTTCAACAACATGACGCTCTGGGACCACCATCGCTACGACGAGGCCGACGTGAAGGACTGCATCCTCTCCTATGACTGGTCGGACTACGCGTTCTTCACCGACACGGGCCGAAGCTTCGGCGAGAACCGCGCCAATCTCCGTGACAGGATCGGCGGGCAGTCCTTTCCGGAGGTCACGACATCCGCCGAACTCGCCGCCTTTCTTCGAGAGTGCCGCTGGCCGAAGATCCAGCTCAGCACCCATCCCGAACGCTGGAACCCGCCAGGCAGCGTGTGGATGCTGCAGCTCGGCCAGGACCTCGCAGTCAACACCATCAAGCGAGGCCTGTCATACGCACGCCGCACAGATTAACGCTCGCAGCGCGCCCATATACCAACCCGCCCGGGACCTGATCGTTTCGACCCGCTTCGCCTGCGCCGCCCGCGAAATCTCAAGGCACGGCGTTAACCCTTCGTCAATCGCAGGCTGTCACCATGGCATGCCGATCCATGCGATCCTGGGAGTCCGAGCCTCGCCCTACCTTTCCGGAATTATGTAGCAAACACACCTTCTTGTTGTTGGTGGGAACCCATTGAAAATATTACATTCTTCCAATGGCCGATCCCATCGTTGTCTCATCGCTCATCAAGAAACGCTCCGAACTGGCCGGCATCGCCGACGCCAGGCGGGGCGAGCTGAACGCCATCCTTTGTGATCTTGACCATCTGGACGCGGTGATCAAGCTTTTCGCGCCGGAGAAGGTGCCGCAGCTGATACCGGTGAAGCGGAGGGCGAGCGATCGGACGTTCGCACGGCACGAGCTGACGCGGCGGATCTTCAACATCCTGAGAGAGGCCGAAAGGCCGATGACGGCGCGGCAGATCACGGATCGCATCGTTGAGGACAAGGGGACGGATGAGCCTGCGGCGCAGATCAAGGGGCGCGTCGTGCGGGCCTTGAAGCGGCAGGAGAAGGTGCTGGAGAGCAAGATGGAGGGGAGGGAGCGGGTTTGGTGGACGATGCTGAGTTAGAACGCTTTATGCCAGAGCTTGATATCCCTCTTGACCGAGGCATTCGACGGTATGTCCTGAAGCTGCGTATGGCGGGAATAGAGACATTCGAGTCGTGCGAAGGCGGTGAGGGCCACGCATTTCCAGAACCGACCATTCGCTTCTATGGAAACAGCGGTGCCGGGTTCAAGGCGATATCTGCTGGCGTAGATTTTGGCCTGCCAATCTCTTCGCTAAGGAGGGTGTGGGATATGATCGATGGGGAGGTTTCTGGTCCGTGGTGGGAAATGACGTTTCGCACCACGGACTAGTAGGAGCTAAGCGAGATCCTTGCAACGAGTGCAGAGCGGTCGCCCGCCCGTCCCCGAAACCTTGTTTTCTTTTTCGATATTATTGCCTTCGGTGCACTTGTTATTGTTGTGATAGACGGGCTTGGCGCTTTTCTTCTTCGAGTGGAAGGGAGGTACTTTGGCCATCATCGGCTCCAGTGAAGACGCGATCAAAATCGCGCTGCCTCAATGTGAGGCGAGTGGAGCTAAGCGCCTTGACGTCCAAATCGGAAAGAACTAGAGATTCCGAGGTTACATGGGCGTTCCGCAGGCGCTTAGCGGGGTTTGCGGATTGAAACGGGCCGGGGCTGCAACCCCGGCTCTTCCCGTTTCTAGGAAACGATTCAGCACAGCGGTTGGTTCAAGTCAAGCTAAAGACAATTGATTTGTGGACAACCATAGCCACAACATAATGTGTCGCTTGAATTTTATGCCGCAATATATTGTGTTTTATTGTTGATCGGGTCACCCATGTTTCGTTACGCTTTTGCCCGCCAGTACCCCTTCCACCGCCTCGACGGCTTGCTCGCCGCCGCTGACGCCGCAACCAGCTGGAACAGCGTGCCGTTTGGCTGGCGGCGGTTGTTCTCTCTCCAGGCCATCTCGCCGGCATAGGCGGCAAGGTGGACACCAACCCGGTGATGCTGACCGATCTCGGCGCGACGTAGGCGGGAGAAATAACTTTCGGCCTGGTTGGTGCAGGCGTCCTCATCCTTGAACGAGAAGCTGTGATTGATCCGCTTGGTCTCGTACCTGGCGTGCAGGATGTCCCAGCAAGGGGCCTCATCGGCGTAGACGGTAGCGCCGCGCGCCACGACGTCATGCACCATGTCGGTAGCGTCACCCTCATGCTTGACCACGAACGGCAGAGCGCGGCCCTTGCGCTCGCGCATCACGACCACGCAGCGGCGCTTGCCGCTCTGGTTCTCTGACAGACGACGGTCCTTCCGGTCCTCTTTCTTGTTCTCGGGCTTCACATGGCCGGCGAAATAGGCGCCGTCGATCTCGACCTCGCCTTCAAGCTGCGGGCCAAGCACGTTCTCGCGGTCCATCGCCTCGCGCAGCTTGTGCGAGAGCACGAAGGCGGTCTTGTACTGGACGCCCATGTCGCGGCTGACCTGCAAGGCGGAAACGCCCTTGGCGCCGTTGACGAAGATCGCCATGGCCAGGAGATAGTCGCGGATCGGCAGCTTGCGGCTGGCGAACAACGTTCCGCTGGTCAGGCTGAACTGCTTGAAGCAGCTTTTGCACTTGAAGATCTGGCGCGTCTTGAACTCATAGCAGGCGCAGCAGCCGCAATGCGGGCAAACACCCTCGCCATTGGTCTCCGACCAGCGGATCTTGCGGAACACGCCCCGCGCTTCCTCATCGCTCATGCGGGCGACCTTGGCCACGCTGAGCGTGCGGGCGGCGGCGGAAAGCAAAAAATGTTGAGACATTGTCCTCACATTCGGTTCTTATGTCCCAAATATGAGTACTTCTTGCCCCATTGTCAAGTACTAAAGTCCTATATATGATGACCATCCTCATTCAACAGGAGTTGCTGATGAAAACGGATGCCGAGTGGCGTGATCAGACCAAGGGTTTGCTGAAGTCCGAACTGAAGCGTCGGAACATGACCTATGAGCAACTTGCGGAGAAGTTGGCCGCTGTCGGCGTTCAGGATTCGGCCAGCAACATCAAGAACAAGGTAAGCAGAGGAAGCTTTACGGCAGTCTTTTTGGTTCAGTGCCTGGAGGCTATGGGAGCGAATCGGCTAGCTTTGGATTGAACAGCGCAGGATATTCGATCTCTGCGCTTTGACGCCGCGCGTTGGGTGATGGTGGCTTCTCGTCGACTTCGACAACGAATGTATTGTTTTGCAATCGGCCTTTGATTTCGATGATCGCCGTTCGGTCGGTTAGCAGAAGCTCCGTCCATTTGGCGCCCTCATCACTGGTCTCGACGTTTATGAAACCACTCTTGACCGGCTCAGTGAACGACATGAACAAAATGAGGTTTCCTCTCTCGATATAATATACTGACTC
This sequence comes from Alphaproteobacteria bacterium, assembly GCA_041398025.1. Lineage (GTDB taxonomy): Bacteria > Pseudomonadota > Alphaproteobacteria > Geminicoccales > Geminicoccaceae > JANQPX01. The sequence continues at coordinate 100,777 of JAWKVM010000028.1, read as the reverse complement.
CAAATTGCAGGATGTCAGCACAGTCCATCCGTCTTGCCAGTTTTTTCCCCATCTAAAGATGATGGCGGCTATTTTCTTATGATCCTTCTTATACCACGCGATAATTTTCCGAATTGCCGATTCGGAAAATAGCGCAATGGACACCCCAAAAAGAAAGCCAATCAACAACACGATCCACGGCGCCCAGCCGTGATTGATGATCATAGCCAACCGATCCGCGAGAATTCGGTCAGCGCCGGTGTCTTCAAGATACTTTTCAAGGTTGAGGCCGAGGGCGACTGAGAACATCTCCCAGAACACAGCGAGCAAGCCCGTGCCCAAAAGCCCGGCGAAGATTGCGATGCGTGTAGGCATCCAATGCTAATAGCGCGAATTGCACGCCATTGGCCATGAATTTCGATACGATCCATTGCCCGCCCCGCCCTAGGTGTGTTTGCTACATAATTCCGTACCTTTCTTGGCGGGCGGGCGGACTCCCAGGATCGCATGGACCATGAAAAGAGATGGCAGCGCCAAGTTAACATCAGGTTAAGAACGCCTATCCCGTCACCCGGTGAAGGCGACCAACACATCGGTCATGTCCGAGCTGGGTCGACACCCAAATGCCCTCTTCAAGAACTTGGGCGCAGACCGTCGATCCAGGCCATGGCGGTCCGAGTCCATGAGGTGGCCACGCCACCACTAGGCGCAGGCTTTTTCTTCGGCGGCGTGGGTGAACTCGGCGAAGAGTTCGTCGGCGCGCACCCGACGTTCGGCGATCGGCATGGCGAGCGTCGTGGTGTTGATGAAGTTCTTGTAGGACAGATTCTCCGAGATCGAATTGCCGGCCCAGGTGCCGCAGCCCATCGACAGCGTGAACGGCAGCGAGTTGTTGAAGCCGCCGCCATTGCCGAAGGTGTGCGCCTGGTTCATGAGCACGCGCGCGACCTTGGACGAGCGTGCGAGGCGGCGGGCATAGGTCGGGGTGCTGCAATGGATGCCGACCGAATGACCGACGCCTTCATAGTCGAGGATGGCGTTGCTGATCCGGATGGCGTGCTCGAAGTCGTCAGCCCTGTAGAGGGAGAGCACCAGGCAGAGCTTCTCGCCGGACAAGGGGTGATCCGAGCCGACGGTATCCTGCTCGACCGCGATAAAGCGCGTGGTCGACGGCAGGTTCAGGCCGGCCAGTGCCGCAAGCTTGTCCAAGGGCTTGCCGATGACCTCGCGGTTGACCGCGCCTTCCGAAAAAATCGTGGCTTCGAGGCGTGCGCATTCAGTCTTGTCGGCGAGATAGGCGCCCGCTTTTTGCAGCTCCTCCTTGAACGCATCGTAGACCTCCGCCTCGACGATTACCGCATTCTCCGAGCTGCATGAGGTCGCGTTGTCGAAGGTTTTCGACTTTGCGATTTTTTCGGCGGCGTCCTTGAGATCAGCGGTATGATGCACGATCACCGGGACATTACCCTTGCCGACGCCGATGCAGGGCGTGCCCGAGCGATAGCCGCGACGCACATTGACCTGGTCACCGGTCACCAAAAGCAGATCGGCCTGCTCCATCAGGACGGACGCCTTCTCGAACGAAACCTTGCCCGGCAGCACCTGAAAGAGGCGTCGAGGTGCGCCGACCTTTTCGAGTTCGTCCTGGATATAGGTCTCGAGCTGACGAGCCGTGCGCAATCCGGTCGGCGACGGGGAAACCACGATGGCATTGCCGCCCTTGATCGCCATCATCGCCTGGTTCGCGGGCGTGGCCGCGGGGTTGGTCGACGGAGTCAGCGTGCCGACCACGCCGACGGGCTTGCCATATTTGACGATGCCGGCGATCGGGTCCTCCTCGATGATGCCGACGGTCTTCGCCACCAGGAGATCGGCGAGCGTGCCCAGCGTCTTCCGCTGGTTCTTGGTGATCTTGTCCTGGACATTGCCGAGGCCAGTGTCCTCGACGGCGATTTCAGCAAGGTGTCGCGCATGCGGTTCGTCGTAGATCGCCCAGCCGACCGCCTTGACCAGGAGATCGATCTCGCCCTGGTCATAGCCGGCGATCGCCGCCATGGCTTCACGGGCATGAGCGAGCGTTTCTTCGACACAAAGCCTCGTGTCGTCGGATACGTGCATCGGAAACTCCCTTGCAAGGCCGGGATTGAGGGTCAGACGAAACGCCGGATGAGACGCTTCAACAGCTTTTGCCAGCGGTTGCGGCTGGCCGAGATCTTCGAGGGCTTGTAATCGCCGAACAGGGCTTCCTTCAGCCGGCGGCGCTCCTCCTTGTAGGCCTCGATCACCACGGCGGGACGACCGAGCACGGTCGCCTCATCTTCGAAGTCGTGGAGCACCAGGCTGCCGATGCCGACCGTTACGTGCCTGCCGAGGGTGATGCGGTTCGAAATCGTGACGCCCGGCGAGATCTCGGCACCTTCGCCGATGGTGGTGTAGCCCGAGATGCTGGTGCTGAGGCCGACGATGCTGCCGTCGCCGATCTGGATGTCGTGGCCGATATTGCAGAGATTGTTGATCATGCAGTTGGCGCCGATGATCGTGCTGCGCTCGACGCCATTTTGAATGACGACATTGTGCCCGATCTCGCAGCCGTCGCCGACGATCAGCGGATGCGACGTCTCTCGTCGGCTGATGCCGCTTTTGGTGATGCGAAAATCGAAGGGCTCCGTGCCCAGGCGGCTGCCGCTTCGCACATGGCAGCGGGCGCCGATGCGCGCGCCGTTGTGGATGGAGCAATGCGCCTCGACGATCGTGCCTTCACCGATCTCGACGCCGTCCTCGATCAAAGCGAACGGACTGACCTGGGCATGGGGAAAGCGCTGGTAGGAATCGTTCATGTTTCTAGTACCGTTTCGGCATCTGGCTGATGACGGCCAGCGCGCGATCGAAGTCGAAGCCGATCAGGTGGGAGTATTCCAGGATCGACTCGTAGCGTGGCTCGTTGTCCCGCTGCACGAGTTCGAGCGCACGCTCGCGGGTCATCACGCCTTCTCTGATCTGATTGGAGCGAAAGGTATCGTGCTCGGAAAAACCGGCGGCGGTCAGATAGATGTAGTTGTAGAAGGACGCCGTTCCGTCACCGATGCGCCAGGTCGACTTGGTGTCTTCGGCGGTTTCCCAGTCGAATTCATGCGCCAGGGTCGCCTCGATGACGTCCTCTTCCCAGGGGATGTAGTCGAACAGCCAGAGGAAGTTGTGCTTCATGACATAGGAGGCATAGAAGCCCTTGGCATTGTCGAGCAGCGACGCATTCCAGTAACCGGGGTTCGCACTCATGCGCCAGGCAAAGTAACGGAGATATTTCAATTTCTTGGCGACGGAAATGTCGTAGGGCCGCCACGACCGGCCTTCCCCAAAGCCCTTGTTGAAGACACCGCAGAAGCCGGATTTGAAATCCGTCTTCTCGAAGCGGTTGCCGCAGCTGATCGCGATGTCGAGCCCGAGATTTTTCTTCACACGATCGTAGTAGTAGAAGTAAAGTTTGTCCCCTGCCATGAACAGCGGGACCATGCCCAGCTCCGGCTGTCGCAGCCAGGCGTTGATGTTCTTTCGGATATAGTCGCGCTTCTGTTTGATGTCGGCGGAGACGAGAATGTGCTCGAGCCCGAGCTTGCTGCAGATGCGCGAAATATTGCGGCGCGCGATATCGGTCACCAGCGCCCAGTCATAGGTGTAGGCGACGACATCGATGCCGAGCTTCTGCTTCACATAGTGCACGCCAAACGAGCTGTCGCGGCCGCCGGACAGACCCATGATGACTTCGGGCTTGCCGTCCTTGCGCCGGTAAGGAGCGAGCGCTTCGAGCAGCGCCTCTTCGCCTTTCGGCTGATAGGGCGTGTGGCTCCGGCAATAGCTGCAGACGCCTTGGTCATCGAAGCCGATGCCGGGCACGGTCTCGGGAAGAACGCAGCGCGTGCAGCGTTTCAGATGGCGCCGTCTTTCCGCCGCCATCGCCTGATGATCGTAGAGCCTGGCGCGTTCGTTCGATAACGACGCGGAAATCAGCGGCGCCTGGAGCGAGCTGTCGCCATCCTCGAAGGTGAGCGGCTCCGCCCTGCCCTGGCCGTTCACCAGATAGCCTTTGCGCGCGGTGAGGCGGATCGGTGACGCGCCCGCGAACAGGCGCTGCAGCAGCATCGAGTTTTTTCTTGCCCCCTCCAGAAACTGCACTTCGGACATGCAGAGAAAGGCCGGCCCGTCCTCGGCGTCATAGACGTAGAGCGAGCCGAAATTCGTGCCCGTGATCAGCCCGGGCCGATCGGCGCGGATCACGACCGTCGCGATCTGACCCGTGGCCTCGTCGAAAATCGCCTTCAGCGCTTCGGCCGGGTTCAGGCCGTTCAGCACATATTTGTCGATGAGCAGCGGGATGATCTCGCTGTCGACATCGGCCTGCCTGACGATGTCCTGGTGGCGTTCGGTCAACTCCGCGTCATTGACGATGATGCCGTTATGGATGGCGACCGTGTCGCCCGTGCTGACCGGCTGGTTGTTCTCGTTGATGCCCTGCAGCCCGTTGGTCATCAGCCGAGCATGGCCGATGATCGTGACCGGGCCGGAAATGCGATCATTGGGTCCGGCGAGACGATCGAGCTCTTCCTTCAGCCACGTCCTGAACGGCGGAAAAGTCAGCAACTTCTTCGAGGACAGCGCTTCCTTGAAGAGCGCGATACGGTCATGCGAGCGGATGGCGAGACCGCTCGCCTCCTTGCCGCGCGCATAGCTCTGGCCGAGCGCCGCGGCGACGAATTCCTGCAGCTCGGCCCTGGTCGCGACCTCACCTTCGCCGAGCACGAATCCGAAAACGCCGCACATGCCTGACCTCTATCCATCATCGAATGTCCGCAGAGCGGCTGCGGCCGTCCTCATCGCAGATGCTTGTTGCGCTCCATGTCCATCCACATGGAAAAGAAGAGACTGTTGACCGAGAAACTCACGCTGAAAAGAAAAGCGAGCGTGCTCAAGATCGGCGCGTGGCCGTCGTCGATCCAGTTCACGATGACCGACAGGAAGAACAGCATCGAGGCCACGCCCATGACGCAGCCGAAGAAGAAAAACAGGACCAGCGGGTGAAAATCATAGACGACATATTTCAGCCAGAGGCGCTGCAGGCCGCGTCTCAGGAGGATGCTGGAAATGGTGAAGGTCACGCGCCGGATATTGATGCCGCTGACCTCGCCGACATTGTAGACGGGGCGGATCGGCACGTCGCGCACGCGGAAGTTCTGGATGTTGAGGGTGACCAGCAGATCGTTGGGCTGACCGTAGCGCTTGTACATGTGGCTCCAGTCGACGCGCTGCAGCACCTTGCGATCGACCGCGGTGTAGCCGCACTGGCTGTCGGCGACATGCCAGTAGCCGGACGCGAACTTGGTCAGGAGGGAGAGGATCGCATTGCCGAAGAAGCGCACGCCCGGAATGATGTTGCGCGCCTGCTGGTAGATCAGCCGGTTGCCTTTGGTGTAGTTGACGCCGTCCTCGAACAGCGGCCGGAGCAATGTCGGCAGCTCGGCGGGATCCATCTGCGCGTCGCCGGCCATGACCACGGCGGCGTCGCAGCCATTGTCCCGGCACCATTCGTAGCCCGTCGCGATCGCGCCGCCGACACCCTGATTGGTGTCATGCCGAATGAGCACGATCCGGTCGTCCTCCTCGGCTTCCCGTTCCACGATGGCTGCGGTGTCGTCCGTGCTCCTGTCGTCGATCACGACGATGGCGTCGACATAGTCGGGCAGGGTCCGCGTGACGATCGTGATATTCTTCTGTTCGTTGTGGCAGGGAACCACGACACCGATCTTCTTTTGCCTCAAGACCCGGAGAAAGCCGTCGTCGACTTCGTCGTCGCACGGCTTGACGAAGTGCATGACCAACGCTCGGTTCGATGTGCTCACACCGTGTTCCCACTGCAGACCGGGGCTCAGGAATCCCCGTGAGGGGATGACTGCCTGATGCGAAAGTGATAATCTTAAAGTTGAATAATCTGCTACATATCTTTCGCTAAATTGGCAAGTGCTTGGATCGGTCCGATTGAGGGTTGATGACAACTTTCAATGAAATAGCAGATTGCTCTCATCAACCTTGAATCGTAGCATTCCATCGGCGGAACGCCGACGCCTCGCGCACCACGGAGAGATGATCATCGAGAAGAGGTCAGGTCGAATGCGGACGGAGCGCTGACATGGCGGCCCGCATGACGCAGCCCCATGCCGGCGCGGCGCTCGCGCGAACGCTGGATCGCTGCCGGCGCTATGTCAGCGTCTGGCGATGGCTGCTGGCGCGCACGGCGAAGGCGGAGCCGAAGCTGCTGGCGGCGTCGATCATCTGCGGCATCGGAGGGCGCCTGGGCACGCTGATCGGCTTCGCCCTTGCGGTCAAATGCGCCGCCTTCATTTTGAAGCCCGAGCTCATTCCCACGATCGTCGAACCGCATCTGCCCGAGGATCACCGACTGCTGATCCTGCTGCTGGCGACCATCCCGGGCCTCGCGTTCGTCGGCGGCGCGATCGCGCAGATCCTGTACAATTCGTCGATCCTTCGCCTGCGCAACGCGATGGCCGAGCGCCTGTCGCTCCAGGCCGCGGAGATCAGGATTGCAGGGTTGAGCGCGAAGGAGCTGAGCAAGGGCAAGCCCGTGGCCAAGATCGCCGGCGAGATGCGCCTCGGCCATGCCAAGCTGGTGTCGATCGAGGTCATGCTGGTCAATCTCATCGTCCTCGGATCGGTCGTGCTGCTCGCTTTCATCACCGGCATGATGATCAACGGGTTCCTGATGAGCGTGGTGACGTCGGTCGGGGTGACCTTTTCGGTGGCGACCGCCGCGTTTCGCCACCTGCAGTCACGGGACACCACCAAGAGGCAGAAAGCGGTGCAGGCGACGGAGAAATCGACGATCAAGGCGCTCGCCGATCTGGTCGACGCCGACGCCGAGCCCGACCGGAACCGCCGAGCGGTGGGACGAGGCCTGCTCGATCTCGCCGGCATCATGTCCGATGTCAGGAGCGTCAATCAGCGCTTCAACAACACCAGCGCGCTCATCCTCGACCTCGGTCAGGCGGTCATCATCGTGACCTTTCTCATTCTGCTGACGGGCAGCGACGGCACGGCGATGCCGATGCTGATCATTCTGGTCCTGATCTTTCGCTTCTTCGTTTCCTATCTGCAGGCGATCACCCACACCATCATCAAGCTCGGGCCGAATTACCCCTTTCTCGTCGATCTCTGGCTGACCCTGGCCAAGCGCGACGCTGCGGAAAACGGCGTCGCGCTTGGCCAGGGTCAGCCAGAGATCGCTATCGATGCAGAAGAAACGCCATCGAGCGCTTGAACGCCTTGTCCGCGCCTTGGCGGCGCCAGGTGTCGACGAACACGCCGAGATGGCGCCTGGGCTCGACATGCTGCACCCAGCGGCGGAGCCTGCCGACGGCGCGCATGGCAGCCCATCGGCCGTTCGCCTTGTCGCCCGCCATCTGCATGGCGAGGAAGGCGTGAATCTGCGTCGGGTCGACGAAGCTGCCGTCGAACTCTGCGTAGATCGTCCTTAGAAAACGCGCGATCCTTTGCGCGTCGTGCACCTCCTCGACAAAAGCGCGCGCCTGCCTGCCGAGCCGTGCGACCCGATCGCGATCGTCGAGAAGGCCGCGCAACACGAGGTGGAGATTGTCGGGGTTGGCGATGTCGAGCGGGCTCGGCTCGGGGAGGTAATGACGGAGGTCGTCCCGGATATAGGTGACCACCGCCTTGCCGAGCGCCATCGCCTCGACTGCGAGCACGCCATACCAGCCGATGCGCAGCTGATCGATGACGATGTCGGCATCCTGGTAGACGGTCCTCGCCTGCTCGTGGCTCATCTTCTCCACGAGCTGAAAGTCGAACGCATGACCTTCCCGGCGCAGCCGCTCGATCGCGGCGAGCACGGCATCGGTCCCCTTGGTCGAGCGGCTGGACGGCGCATGCACGATCTTCAGCCGCTCGCGCTGTCCTGCGCCGATATACGGCCAGTCCTCCAGCTTCAGAGCGCGCGGCACGATGACGGCGTCGGGCACGCTGGTCTGCAGCTCCGGATCGGGCACGAACACGCCGTTGCATGCGGCCTGTACGAAGTCGCGAAACCCGCGCCGCCTGGCGTCGGCATCGTCCGCGAAAATGTCGTCCCAATCGTCATTGGCGTAGGCGTAGGGGCTGTGCCGGTGGAACGCCCGCGCGAGCCTGATCTCGGAGCCGCGGAAGTGATAGAACACCTTGCGCCCGAACAGCCTGAACATGATCAGATCGAGGCCGGAACCGTCGGTCAGGCTGCGCCGATAGAGGAGCGAGCGCACGTGGAAATGGAAGACGTCGTAGTCCTCGGCGAGCTGCCGGAAAAAGTTACGGTCACGCTTGACATCGGGATATTGCAGATCGATGTCGACGTCAGAGGAATAGCCGAACGCGTTCTTGCGAATGCTGAGCGAGGTCGCCGCCACGCCCTCGGCCTTGAGGCCATCGGCGAGAGCCGCTGCCTGGCCCGCCTGGGGCAAGGGCAACTGCAGAACCCGCAGCGGTTTTTCCTCGCCGCTCTCGCCCTTCTTCACGGGGGACGCCTGGCCGACAGGGCAAGGGTCCAGCGCGTCATAGACCTCGGCCAGGGTCTTTTCCTGCTCTTCCCAGCAATGGCGCCGCGCGATGTCGGCAAGTCGCTCCCTGAAGTCCGGGGTGTTCGCCATGTCCAGCGCCCGGTCCACGCCCTCGGCCAGCTTTGCGGGCTCGTCGAGTGGAAAGGTCGTGCCGCAGCCCTCGCGCTCGATGAAGGCTTTCATGGTCGGGTTGTCGCTGGTGACTACCGGGAGGCCGGCGTGGACATATTCGAACAGCTTGTTGGGCAGCGCGATTTCCGCATTGGGGTAGCGGCGGATCGGATGCACGCCAACCGAGGCGCTGCTCAGGAAGGAGGTGACGTTGGGAAAGGGCACGTAGGGCAGCTTCGACACGCGCTCGCCGACGCCGAGGGCTTGGGCCTTGTCGTCCAGCGCATCGACATCCGGGCCCTCGGAATCGGTGACGATCGCGAGCCGGCAATCCGGTCGTGCCGGCAGCATGTCGACGATCATGTCGACGCCGCGCACGGCCTTGACCCCGCCGCTATAGACGATCAGCGGCCGCTCCGGCCCAAGGTTCAAGGCGCCTCTGATGGTTCGCGGATAGTGCGGATCGAAGTCGCTGCAGCGCGGGGTGTTGAGCACCAGGCGCGGCGGCGTTTCTAGCCCCTGCTCCTCGACGATCAGATCGGCGAGCGTGGGCGACACCGTGGTCAGCGCATCCGGCCAGGTGATCGCCTTTCGCTCGACCGCTTCGTAATGCGCCTGCATGGGCGGCGCAATGTTGAGGCCGGCGACATATTCGTGAATGTCGTGAATCCACCGGCTCCGTTCGAGCGCGCCCTCCTCATGCAGCACCGCGCCGACCGCGAGGCCAATCATGTCGTGGGTGTGCACGACATCGGGCGGGTCGGACCGGAAAAACGGCAGAAGCTGCTCCGCCGATACGCGGTCATAGCTCGCATGATCGCGCTCGTTGATGTCGTCCGCCCAGGCGCCCTGGTCCGCGAGCGCGATGCGCGCGTTGGGCAGCCGTTTGATGGTGAAGGTCGAATATTCGATCGTCTCGATGTGACGCCGGCCGTGGACGCCGAACAGCGTCACGCGATAGCCGAGCTTGCGCACGGACTGCGCGGTCTTGAGCACGCGCGAGTCGTTGAGCACGCGATTCTGCACGATCATGTAGACCGATCGGCGCGCGCGTTTCAGGCGTTTCTCATCGAAATAGGAAAACATCGATATCCCGGATTTCTGAGCCAATGGCAGCGCCCGTTTCCCGGCACGGGCCGTGCGGCCGGCAGAAATATCAACTTTTCTGCAGGTTATGAATAGAAATTATCAATTCCAAGAAGCATAAAAAAACTATAAGTTGTTTATGAATCCATAAATTTCCGCTGGGGTGTCGATGCACATCGTGATGCTCGCCAACAATGCCTGCGTCTTCGACGCGCGCATCCGGCGGGAAGCCGAAGCACTGGTCGACGACGGTCACGAGGTCAGCGTGCTCGCGACCTCGGCGCACGGGCTGCCCGATCGCGAGACCGTCGGCGGCGTCGACTACCTCCGGATCTTCAAGGTTCGCGAAATCCGAAAAAGCCTCGAAGCGCAATCCAAGAAGGCGGCTGCCGGCGGACGCTGGCGCACGCAGCTGAAGTCGCTGGTGTTCAAGGCGGGCCGGCGCATGATCACCCCGAGCCTGCGCCATCTGATCGGCTATGCGCATGCCTATCGCCAGGCGATCGCCGGCCTCGCCCCCGACGTGGTGCACGCCCATGACCTCGACACGCTGTTCGCCGGCTGGCTCGGCGCGCACCGGGCGAAGGCGGCGCTGGTCTATGACGCCCATGAGCTGGAGACCGACCGCAATCTGCCCATGGTGCCGTTCGAGAAAACCTATCGCGCCTTCGTCGAGCGCCTGCTCATTCGCCGCTGCGACGCCGTGATCACGGTGAGCGACAGCATCGCCGACCATCTGGCGAAACGCTATCGCCTGACCAGGCCGACCGTCGTCCTGAACGCGCCCGCGGCGGAAGCGGCTGCCGCGGAAAGGGACGGTGACATCCGCACAGACCTGCAGCTCGCCGCCGACATGCCGCTCGCCCTTTATGTCGGCGGCGTCATGCCGGCGCGCGGTCTCGAGCCGGCGGTGCGGGCGCTCGCTCATCTCCCCGACCTGCATCTCGCCCTGCTCGGTCCGAGGCAGGAGGCGACCGAGCGGCAGCTCGGAGACCTGGCGGAAGCGCTCCGCGTCCGGGATCGGCTGCATCTGGTCGACCCGGTGCCGCCCGGCAGGCTTCGGCGCTACATCGCGTCCGCCGATGTCTCCCTCGTCCTGATCCAGAACATCTGTCTCAGCTATCGCTACTGCTTTCCCAACAAGCTGCTGCTGAGCCTGTTCGCCGGTCTGCCGGTGGTCGCCGCCCGCCTGGTCGAGCTCGAGCGCATGATCGAGAGAACGGGGGCCGGCCTCGTGGTCGACGAGACCGATCCGAAGGCGATCGCCGACGCCATCGCCGCGATCCTGGCAGCGCCGGATCGTTATCGCCCGGACAGCGACGTGATCCGTTCGCTCGAGGAAAGTCACGGCTGGGCCGCACAAAAGACGCGGCTTCTCGCCTGCTACGACAAGCTCGCTCCCGCCGTCTACGGTCGCGGCAGCGAGCTTCCGGAAAACGACGCGGCCGCCCTGTTCAGCGGTGCGCCGCCTCGATGATCCGGGCGATCTTCTGGCCGGCTCGGCCGTCGCCGAAGGCGTCGATCTCGCGCCTCGGCAGATAGTCGGGCGAGGTCCAGAGGCGGTTCCAGCCGGCCTCGATCGTCTCGACCCATTCGGTCTCGTCGCGAAGCGTCAGGCAGGGCACATGGTGGAAATAAGCCTCCTTCTGCAGGCCGCCCGAATCGGTCATGACCAGCGCGGCACCGGCAAGCAGACGATGCATGTCGACATAGCCGACCGGCTCGATCATGCGCATACCCGAAGGTTCGATGCCGAACCGCTGAAACGCCTGGCGCGTGCGCGGATGCACCGGAAAAATCACCTCGCGGCCGGCGGCCTGCTCGGTCACATAGCGGCAAACGTCGAGAAGCCTTGCCGGATCGTCGGTGGTCTCGGCGCGGTGCAGCGTGAGCACGGCATAGGCACCCTCCTCAAGGCCGAGATCCGATGTGATGGTCGAGCGCTGGCGGGCCGCCTCCTTCGCGAACAGCGTGGCGTCATACATCACGTCGCCGACCAGATGCACGCCCTCCGTGATGCCTTCGGCCCGCAGATGCTCGACCGCCGTCGGCGTCGGACAGAACAGAAGCGCGCTCACATGATCGGCAAGAACGCGGTTCACCTCTTCCGGCATGCGTCGGTTGAAGGAGCGGAGCCCTGCCTCGATGTGGTGGACGGGGATATGCAGCTTCGCCGCGACCAGCGCGCCCGCGAGCGTCGAATTGGTGTCGCCATAGACCAGAACGGCATCCGGCCGCGCGTCGAGAAAGATCGCCTCGATCGCCTCCATCATGCGCCCGGTCATCTGGCCGTGCGGCCCGCCGGCGATCCCGAGATTGTGGTCGGGTGCGGGAATGGCGAGCTCGTCGAAGACCTTTGCCGACATGTTGTGATCGAAATGCTGGCCGGTATGGATCAGGATATGCTCGACGCCTTCGAGGCGGGCGAGCGCACGCGCGACCACGGCGACCTTGACGAATTGCGGGCGCGCGCCCGCGATGGTCGCCAGCCTGATCACGTCCCGGTTCTCGCCATGGCGATCTCCTGCCGATCGGCCAGTGCCGACAGCAGCGCATCGGTGATGCGCGCCTGCTGATCAGCGCTGAGATAAGCGTGCATCGGCAGGCTGAAGACGTCCTCCGAGAGCCTGTCCGCGACCGGCACCCCGCCCGGCACCGAGGGAAACGCAAGATAACCGCGCTGGCGGTTGAGCGGGCGCGGATAATAGATCGCCGTCGGAATGCCCTCGCTCCTGAGCGCCGACATCAGGGCGTCGCGATCGGCATGACGAAGCGTGTATTGCGCCCAAGAGGATGTGCGCCCCTCGCCGAGCACCGGGACCGTCATCCAGCCGTCCAGTGCCCGGTTGTAACGCAGGGCGACCTCATGCCGTGCCGCCAGTTCGTCCTCGAAGATCCGAAGCTTTTCGAGGAGGACGGCGGCCTGCAGGGTATCGAGGCGGCTATTCAGGCCGATCCGGACATTGTCGTAGCGATCGCCGCCCTTGCCGTGGGCGCGAAGCGAGCGCAACAGGTCAGCCTTGTCGGCATCGGCGGTGAACACGGCGCCGCCATCGCCGAAGCCGCCGAGCGGCTTTGCCGGAAAGAAGCTGGTGGTGGTGTAGTCGCCGAAGCTGCCGACGCGCCTGCCGTCGATCGTGCCGCCGAAGCTCTGCGCGGCATCGGCGATCAGCACCAGGCCGTGACGCTCGGCGATCGGGCGAAGGGCGGCGTAGTCGGCGGACTGACCGAACAGGTCGACGGCGATGATCGCGCGCGGCCGCAGCCCACGGGCCAGCGCATCCTCGATGCCCGCTTCGAGGCTGGCCGCATCGATGTTGAAGCTCGCCTCGTCGACATCGACGAAATAGGGAACGGCGCCGAGCTGCGCAGGCGCTTCCGCGGTCGCGACGAAGGTGAAGGCAGGCATGAACACCACGTCGCCAGCACCGATCTCCTCGGCCATCAAGGCGAGCGTGATCGCATCCGTGCCATTGGCGCAGGTGACCGCATGGGCGGCGCCCGAAAATGCACAGAGCGCCTCCTCCAGCGCGTCGACCTCGGGTCCGAGGATCATGCGCCCATGGTCGAGCACGTGCTGCATGGCGCGCTCGGGCCGATCGCCCAGGCGGCGGCGCTGGGCCTGCAGATCGATGAACGCGATCGCTTCCTTCATGGCATCACCCCATTCGCTCCAGACCGCCGTCCGCGGTCTCGCGATAGCAGGATCCGTCGATCGGACAGACAAGGTCCGCACCGAGACGCGCACCCGCCTCGCTCATCCAGCCGATCCGGCGCGCCGGCACGCCGACCATCAGCGCATGCGCCGGGACATCCGCCGTCACCACCGCCCCCGCGCCGATGAAGCAAAAGGCGCCGAGCGTATGGCCGCAGACGATGGTGGCGTTGGCGCCGATGGTCGCGCCGCGCCTGACCAGGGTCGGGCGAAACTCGTCCTTGCGCTCGATCTCGGCTCTCGGGTTGTCGACATTGGTGAACACCGCGGATGGACCGCAGAACACGCCGTCTTCGAGGGTGATGCCGCGATAGAGGCTGACATTGTTCTGGATCTTGCAGCGATCGCCGATCGTCACATCCGGCCCGACCATGACGTTCTGGCCGAGCACGCATCCGCGGCCGATCGCGACATGCGGCAGGATATGACAGAAATGCCAGATCTTGGTGTCGGCGCCGATCGAGACCGGGCTGTCGACATAAGCGCTTTCGTGAATGAAGGCGCTTTTGCTGGTCACGTCCTGTCGCGTGGGATTGTCCATGGCGTTTCGCTTTTTTTCGTTCTTTTGCGGTCGCAATCGACTGTGTCGGCAAAGGGGTTAGAGATGACGCCTGGCGAACGGATGGGGCTCGCCGACCTGGGTTTGCAGCGGCAGGGTGCGCACGGCCGACACCAGCTCGATCGACGGGCGCACGTCGTCCAGGCCGAACCCCTCGCCCGCGAGAATGCGTCGATAGCTCTCGGTATGCAGATCGGTGAAGCCGCCGGAAAACTCGACCTCGTCGCCATCGACGGTGATCGAGCGATAGGTCGACTGCTTGCCGCGCACGTCTGGCGGCAGATCGCTGGCGTCGACCGACAGGAACCAGCGCACCGTCGCCCGCTCCAGCTCCATATACCCGGCGGCGAGCTCGGGCGAGTGCAAATGCACGGCGCGCCTGGTGCATGCGCCGAACACGAAGGTCAGCATGTCGAAGAAATGCACGCCGATATTGGTGGCGACCCCGCCCGACTTCTTGTCCTCGCCCTTCCAGGACACGTGATACCAGGCACCGCGCGAGGTGATGTAGGTGAGGTCGACTTCATGCTTCTTGTCGGGCTCGGCATCGATCGCCTGCTTCAGCTCGATGATCGCCGGATGCAGGCGCAGCTGCAGAATGGTGTTGATCCTGCGCCCGGTTTTCTTTTCGATATCGGCGAGCCCGTCGATGTTCCAGGGATTGAGCACCAGCGGCTTTTCACAGATGGCGTCGCTGTCCGCGCGCAGCGCGAAGCGGCTGTGGGCGTCATGCAGATAGTTCGGCGAGCAGATGCTGACATAGTCGATGCGCTCGCCCTCGTGACGCAGCTTGTCGATATGCCGATCGAAACGCTCGAACTCCACGAAGAAGCGCGCTTCGGGGAAATAGCTGTCGATCACGCCCACCGAGTCGTTCGGATCGAGCGCGCAGGCCAGACGGCCGCCGAGCGCTTTCATGGCCTTCATGTGCCGGGGCGCCACGAAGCCTGCAGCGCCAATCAGGGCAAACGTCGTCGGGAGTGGCTGCTGATGATCCAAGATATAACCCTAAAGCGAGTTTTGATACGGAAAAATTGCGCTAAAAGATATAGCCGGCACCTGCCCGACAAACAACCATAAATTGCTATTTTCATAAGATTTTAAATTTAAACGCGCTTCAAGCCACACACCGATCGGCGCCCCGTCACGACGCTGCGCGCCATCGTCTGCCCTGGATGAACGTGCCCATTCGATCTTCCCGGCCACGGTCACATAAGCTATCTGATTGAACCCCTTTACTTCTATGAGAGACCATAAGTTGAACATGGCATGCCCGTTGGATTGATGACGGCACGTCCCGGCCTGCCCGATCGAACGCTCGGTTCAGGGCTGCAGGCGCGGGCGGCCGTCGTCGTTTTCCTTCTCGGTGCTGCGCTCTCCGTGGCGGCCTCGGTCTTGCCGGCCATTCCCTGGCGCATGGCCGTGGGCTTCGTCGGTCCCGAGGCCTATGCCTGGATGAAATCCCCGCTCTGGCCGTCGCTCGCCGACTTCCCGACCTCAGCGCTGGCCTATGACGCCTCGCTGGTGATGCGGAGCTATGTCTGGTGCGCCGAGCTGTTCGATCTGAGCCCGACGCAGCTGGCGGGCGTTCACGTCACCCTTCAGGCCCTGCTCCTCACCTATGCGGCCTGGCGCCTCGGCGTCGCTCTCTCCGGCAGGGACGCGGCGGCCATGCTGGTCTGCGGCGTCGTTCTGATCAGCCACCTCACCGGCGCCAATCTCGGCCGCTTCGGCGACGGTCTGCAGGGCTCGATCCACGCTCTCTACTACGGCTATGCCAATGCCTGCTGCCTGCTGGCCATCGCCTGCCGGCTCGAGCAAAGACACCTGGCGGCCGCCGTCGCGCTCTTCGCCTGCGGCCTCGCCCACCCGACGATCGGCCTCTATACGGGCGCCTTTCTCACCCTCAGCCTGTGGCAGCACCCGCCTCGCCTGCCCGATCTCAAGGTGCTTTGGCCCTACGCTGCGACCGCTTTGGCGATGGCGCTCTGGATCATGGCCACCCGTCCTCCCGATCTCGGCGACGCGGTGCCGGCAGACGCGTTCATCCGCGCGACGCGCACCTTCTCCGCCCATTGGCATCCCTTGCAGCTCGAAATTTTCACGCGCAGCTTCTACGCGAACACCGCTCCGCAGCTCTTCGCCCTGGCTGCCCTGATCGTCGCCTGGCCGGCACTGACCACGATCCATGAGCGCGGGCTTTCCCGAGCGCTGGCCGCGGGCGTCCTCGGCATGCTGGCAATCAGCGCGCTCGGCATCCTCCTCACCGATGTCTGGCCGGTGAAAGCCGTCGTCGAGCTCTGTCCGCAGCGCGGCAGCTTCGTTGTCACCCTGCTGGGCGGCGCCGTCGCCGCCCTCTATCTCTGGCAGAAGATGCGTGACGGCGATCTGGTGGAGAGCGCGGCGGCGACCCTGGCGCTCGCCGCGCTCGCGACCCGTCCAACGGCATGGCCGCCCTGCCCTGGATGATCCTGGCCATGCTGCAATGGTGGCGCGAGGGCAGCAGACGGAATGCTGTCCGCCTGGCGAGGCTCGGCGCCGCTCTCGCCCTGCTCGCCCCGATCGCCATCGTCGAGCTGACGCGCGCCCTCGCAGGCTCGGCCAAGGCGATGCAGGTCCTGCCGGTCCTGGTCCTGTTTGCCGGGGTCGCGGTCCTGTTCCGGCGAGGACGGCTGCAGACAGACGGCGCGGGCGGACCGCGGCGTGCGATGCCCTGGACGATCGCGCTCGCTTTGCTGATCGCCGTCGCCATCGGCCGCTATGACAGCGTCGCCGACGACCGGCGCGCCTATGGCAAGCTCGGCCCCGAGGCGCTCGCCGCGCAGAGCTGGGCGCGCACGCACACGGAGCCCGATGCGCTGTTCATGGTCGATCCCTCCTTCATCTATGGCTGGCGCGACTATGCCCAGCGCGCCAGCTTCGGCACCTATCGCGAGTGGGGCATGTTCGGCTTCATCTATGGCGGCAACGCCGCCGCCTATGACGAGGGTCTCCGGCGCTTCGCCCTGTTCGGCATCGATCCGGTGGCGATCGCGGAGGACTACGAACGGCGCGGCTTGCCGCTCCGCAAGGCCGGGCGCAAGATCCAATCAAAGATTGAAAAATCCTTCAACAATCAATCGCTAAACGCGTTGTTTCATATTGCTAAGCGCGAAAGAGTCGACTACCTCTTGCTCTATTCGGATAGATTCGCCGGAGATCGGGGGGATGCCAAGCCCGTGTATCGGAACACGGCCATCGAAATCTATGCCGTGCCGCCAGCCGGCTGAGCGCTGACGCCGCCATGTCCGGTCTTCCCTTGAGCAGCACCCCTTCGAAGACGGTCGTCGACCTGCGCGACACGCGCGAGCAGGCCCCGCCTGCAGGCGACCCTGAGCCCGCCTCGTCCGTCGACATCTCGGTCGTCATCCCGGTGCTCGACGAGGCCGCGATCATCGAGCAAACCCTGGATGAGCTGATCGCCTGGTTCGCCGACGCGCGCCCCGACGACCGCTTCGAGATCCTCGTGGTCGACGACGGGTCGCTGGATGCGACACCCGCCATCGTCGCCGCGCGCGAAAAGGCCGATGCGCGCCTTCGCCTGATCAGGCATGGCCGCAATTTCGGCCGAGGGCGCGCCGTGCGCAGCGGCTTCGAGGCGGCGCGCGGGCGCTGCATCGTCACCATGGATGCCGACCTCTCCTACGCGCCGCACCATATCGAACGGCTGGTCACGCCGATCCTCGCGGGCGAGGCCGACATCACGCTCGCCTCGGCCTATCATCCCGACAGCAAGGTCGAGAACGTCCCCTGGCGGCGCATGCTGACCTCGCGCCTCGGCAACCGCCTGCTGCGCCTTGGCACCTATGGCGAGCTGCACACCGTCACCTGCCTGGTGCGCGGCTACAGCCGGGACGTGGTGCGCATGCTCGAGCTCACCAACGACGGCAAGGACTTCCATCTCGAAGTCATCCAGAAGGCGCCGCTGCTCGGCTTTCGCCTGCAGGAGGTGCCCGCCCACCTGAAATGGCGGGACCGCAGGCGCAAGGCGCGCGCGGCAGGACACCGGCGCGGCTTCCACCTGCTGCCGGCCAAGCGCAGCACCATCATCAGCCACCTGTCCTACAGCTTCCTGCTGCGTCCGGGGCTGCTGCTCGCTTTGCCGATGACGTTCCTCGCGATCACGGTGCTGGTCACCGGCTCGGCCCTGCTCTGGCAGATGAGCACGCGCTTTTTTGCGCATCTCGACCAGGGTGTGCTCACCTCCTTCTATGTGAGCATCCGCGGCACGCTGATCGACGGCGGCCTGACCCTGCTGATCCTGTCCTTCGCCACCATCATGCTGCTGCTGTTCACGCTGTTCGCCGCCATGTCCGCGCAGAACAAGAAGACCTATGAGGAAATGGTGGTGCTGCTGAGCCGGCTGAACGCGCGTCTGGACGGCAAGACCCCCTCCTGATGTGCGGCCTTTGCGGCATCGCCGGTCCCGCCGCCGAGCTGCGACCCGTCGAAAAAATGCTGTCCGTGATCGAACATCGCGGCCCGGATGCGCAGGGTGTGCATGCCGTCGCCGACTGCGTGCTCGGCCATCGCCGGCTCGCGATCGTCGATCTGTCCGCCGCCGGCAATCAGCCGATGCTGCTCGACAACGGCCGCACCGCCCTGGTGGCCAATGGCGAGATCTACAACCACGAGGAGCTGCGCGCCGAGCTGCAGCGCGAGGGCCACATCTTCCGCTCGAACAGCGACAACGAGGTCCTGCTGCATGGCTGGCGGCAATGGCGGCAAGCGCTGTTCGCCAGGATCAACGGCATGTTCGCCTGCGCGATCTGGGACGGCGAAACCGGCGAGCTGATTCTCGCGCGCGATCGCCTGGGCATCAAGCCGCTCTATTACCAGCTCAAGGACGGCAGCCTGACCTTCGCCTCGGAGATGAAGGCGATCCTGGCGATCGACGGCGGCGGGCGGCGCATCGATCACACGGGCCTCGCCCAGTTCCTGACCTGGCAGAACATGATCGGCGAGGCCACGCTGATCGACGGCATCCGCATGATCGAGGCCGGGTCTTTTTTGATTTTTCGCAATGGGACGATTCGCAAAGAGACCTTCTGGCAACCCGCCATCCCCAGCCAGGGCGACACCGTTAAACTAGAAAAAAAATTCGAGCAGGCGGTCGGCGCCTTTCAAACCACGCTCGACGCCTCGGTCGGACGCCATCTGATGGCCGACGTGCCGGTCGCGACCTATCTGTCCGCGGGCTTCGATTCCGCAGGCGTGACCGCAAGTGCCAGCCGCCAGAGCGCGCACCGGCTGGTCAGCTTCACCGGCAGCTTCGATGCCGGCGGCTGGTATGACGAAGCTGCAGGTGCCGCTGAGGTCGCCCGCCATTGCGGCGTCGAGCATCGCACCGTCACGATCGCTCCCGACGACTTCGCAAACGATCTCGACGATCTGATCTACCATCTCGATCAGCCGCGCATGGGCATGGGCGCTTTCGCCCAATATCGGGTGGCTGGCGAGATTGCGCGCACCCACAAGACGGTGCTGACCGGCCATGGCGGCGACGAGCTGTTTTCCGGCTATCCCGTGTTCAAGCTGCCTGCGCTCTGCCAGGCATGGCGCAGCACGCCGCTCAAAGCCCTCGCCGCTCTTTGCCGCCTCCGCCTCTCCGAGCTGCCGCATCTCTTCTACTTCGCCCTGCTCGGCGCAGGCAGAAACCAGCGCAGCCCCGGACTGCCGACGCTGTTCGCGCCCGACCTGCTGCGCCACACCCTGCGCGCCGACATCGCCGATCGGATCGCCGCGGCGGAGCCGGCGGCTCAGCTCGACCAGGCGATCGGTGCCGGCGAGACCGCCTACCAGCGCCTGCTGCTGACCTATCTCAAGGTCTATCTGCCCGGCCTGCTGGTGGTCGAGGACAAGATCTCGATGGCGCATTCGCTGGAAGCGCGCACGCCGCTGCTCGACAACGCCATGGTCGCTCTGGCGCTCGGCGTCGATCCCGGGATCAAGCTCCATGGCTGGCAGCTGAAGGCGATCCCGAAAGCCGCCCTTCGCCCCTCCTTGCCCGATACTCTCTATCGCCAGCCCAAACGCGGCTTTCCGACGCCGCTTCGCCTCTGGCTGCGCGGCCCGCTCGGCGCCTGGCTGGAGGAGCGCCTGCACCCCGAGCGCTCGCCGCTCACCGCGCTGTTCGAGCCCGACGCCCTGCTGCGCATGGTGAGAGGCTTTCGGACGTCCTGGACGCGCCACGCCCGGCCGCTGGACGAGATCGGCAGCCACCGCATCTGGATGCTGCTCAGCCTGGACGCCTGGCTGCGCAATCTCGATCGCCGCCTCGGCGTGCAGATCGCGCCATGACCGCCCTGTCGACCGGCGAACGTCTGGCCCGCAGCGCCACCGATCCGCGCATCCTCCTGACGGTCGCCATCGCGCTCCAAGCGGCCCTCCTGGTGTACGCCCTCCTGCAGAACGGCAGCGCCGAGCTGCTGCTAAAGGGGCTGCAAGGCCTGCTTGCCGCACAGGCCCTCTACCTCGCGGCCGTCCTGATCCTGATCCTGCGCTTTCGCCTGCTGTTCCCGCCGCCGGCGCCGGGCCTTCTGCTCGCGGCCAGGTCGACGCTGATCGGCATCGGCTTGAATTTCGTCCTGCCGGCGCGGCTCTCCGAGCTGCCGCGCATCGCCTGCCTGTCATCGAGCAGCGACGTCCCCGCCCACCGCTCGATGTCGGCGATCATGCTGGAAAAGTTGGCCGATGTCCTGGCGCTGGTCTTGACCGTTCTGGCGCTCGCCGTGCTGCAGCCCCACCTGCCGATCCCGCCGACCGGGCTGCTGCTCGCCATGGCCGGTTTCCTCGGCGCGATGATCGCAGCCCGGCGTGCCGTCATTGCGTTGCTGCGCCATGCCGGTCTCACGCGCCTGGCCGACTTCGCCGAAGCCATGATCGTCGACTTTGTCCGCGGTCTGCGCCAGCCCTCCTTCATTCCGGCGGTGCTTCTCTCCCTGGCAAGCTTCGGTCTGGTGATCGTCGCCAACCGCATCCTGCTCGACGCTATTTTGCCCGAGCCCCTGCCCTGGCTGAGCGTGACGCTTCTCTTCGCCGTCAGTATTCTCGGCGCCGCTGCGAGCACGCTCCCCGGCGGCACCGGCGGTTTTCACGGCGCCGTCATCGTGACCCTGATCGCAGTGGATATCGATACCGGAACGGCCAGCGTCGCGGCCCTGGCGCTGCACGCCCAGCAGTTCGTGATCACCCTGCCGCTGGCCCTTCTCTGCCTGCGCCGCGAGCATCTGGACATCGTCGCCTGGTTCAGGCGCGCGGCGCGTCAGCCGCCAGCCGCGTCGTCCGACGCGGCGTTCGATCGCTCGTCACCTGCGCCCTGAGGAGAACGGAAAAAATGCTTCCCTGCTATGCGCGCCGCCTGCCCTCTCCGCTTGCCGTGCCGCTGTTCGGCGACCGCCAGCGCTGGGGCAGGACGCCGCCGGCCGCCGATCCGGATTGGCGCGCGTGGGAGGCCTGCATGACGGAGGTCTACGAGAAAAGTCAGCGTCAGGGTCTGGGACGGATCGTCAACGACGCCGGCTACCGCATCCTGCAGAGCCTCGATCTCGACGGCCGGAGCGTGCTCGAAATCGGCCCCGGCGCGCTCGCGCACACGGCATTCTGGCGGGGCAGGCCCGCCCGCTACGTCCTCGTGGACCGCCGCGCCTGCTTTCTCGAACAGGCGAGCGCCAGGCTGGCGGCGCTCGGCGTGCCGGTCGATCGGATCCTGAGCGACGGCGCATCCCCTGTCTTGCCGCTCCCGGATGCCAGCGTCGACGTCGTCCTGGCCTTCTACTGCCTCGAGCACCTGTGGCCGCTCACCGGCCATCTCGCCGAGCTGAAGCGCATCCTGCGCCCGGGCGGCCTCCTGGCCGGCGCCATCCCGAGCGAGGGCGGGCTTGCCTGGGGCCTCGGCCGCCTGCTCACCACCGCGCGCACGGCGCGGCGCGACTATGGCATCGATCTCGGCAAGGTCATCTGCTGGGAGCATCCCAACTTCGCCGATCAGATCATCGAGGCGCTCGACGCCGGCTTCCACCTGCGTCAGCTCTCGCTCTGGCCGCTGCGCCTGCCCTCGCCCGACGTCAATCTGGTGATCAAGTTCATCGCCGAACGGCCGGCCGAGGCCTGACGATGCACGCCGAGCCAGCGGTCGACGCCTGTCCCAAGGCTGCCTCGCCGGTGCGGCTCCCAGGGGGACACGCCAATGCGCGTGTCCCGCATCAACCCTGCAGGTGCATGTTTTAGGGTCGAAACCCAATCGGCGCTCTTGGATCGCGAGCAGATGATCAGGTTGGAAGCGACAGCATCTTTACCTTTTCTTGAGCATTTCTTGCGATCCTCATGCTCTGGTCCATGCGATCCTGGGACTCCGAGCCTCGCACCCCTTCTCTGCGCGGGCGGGCGGAGTCCCAGGATCGCATGGACCAGAGCACCATGATGGCAGAACGCGGTTAAGATATCGTAAAGCCGGCGACGAAAACCCATGAGCGATCGACAAACAAGCCGAGCCTGATTGGGTTTCGACCCTAGTGAGACGCGATCGGCACGCGCACGCCATTTCATCGTTTCGCCGCCTGTCCAAATCACGCACATGGATGCGACTGGTCGCGACAAGCCCCAGACTTCCAACGAAGAACACCGTCCCGCTTCGGTCCGACAGGGCGTCTTCCAGGCGTTAAGTCTTCATTAACCCACCTCTGGCATGCTGCTTCATGGTCCATGCGATCCTGGGACTCCGCCCGCCCGCCGGCATAAGATTGGCCGAGGCTCGGAGTCCCAGGATCGCATGGACCAGCAAGACGGGCTCGACTCTAGCCGTGGCGGGTTAAGAAAAGATGAACGCAGCCTTGCACCCGTCGACGACCTCGTCGCTGCCGAAGCTGCCGGACTCGGTCGAATGTCAGGCGGGGTCAGGTGCTTGGACCGATCCATCTCCGGCCGACGACGCCCTCGCGATTGCTGCCGGAGACGAGATTGCCGGCAGGACGGCGCATGATCGTCGGCGCGAGCTCCTTTACGAGGACAGGCAGATCCTCGCGAAAACCCTTATGCTCAAGACGGCAGCGCACGTCCGTCATCGATTGCGCGTCATACCGTCATCAAATCGTCGCTCGCCTTGGCAACGCTTCTCCCATCCCATGCGAGATCGGTTCGTCCAAGAGGAGGCCGCGATGCACCGATATTGCGTCGATCGCTATGTGACCATGGACAGGCGAAGGCTGCTGAAAGGCCTTGCTGCAAGCGCCGTCCTGACCACCGGTTCCGGCACGCTCGCGGGATGTGCCGCCCTGCCCACTCGCTTCGACCGCAACCCGTTCGGCCTGGGCATCGCCTCGGGCGAGCCGGAGCCGGATGGCATGGTTCTCTGGACCAAGGTCACGGCGGCTCCCGACCTGGATCGAAGCGTCATTCCGGTCCGGTGGGAGGTCGCCGCCGACGATCGCATGATCAAGACCGTGCGGAGCGGTGAGACGGCGGCGCATCCCGACCTCGGCCACGCCGTGCATGTCGAGGTCGAGGGCCTGTCGCCGGGACGCGACTATTTCTATCGCTTCCAGGTCGGCGGCGAAGCCAGCATGATCGGGCGTACCCGATCCGCGCCGGCGGCAGGCGCGCCGGTCGATCGGCTGCGTTTCGCGGTCTGCGGCTGTCAGCGGCGCGACGAGGGGCACTATACCGCCTATGCGCATCTCGCAGACGAGCAGGTCGATTTCGTCTACCACTACGGCGACTACATCTATGAAAGCCTGTGGCGCCGGGCCAGGGACCTGGTCTGGCTGCAGCTCGGCCTCGTCAACGATACGCCCGACGATGCCTTCCGCACGCTCGACTACTACCGCCGGCGCTATGCGCTCTACAAGAGCGACCCGCTGCTGCAGGCGGCGCATGCGTCCGCGCCGTTCATCACCATCTGGGACGATCACGAGATCGACAACAACTGGGCCGCGGATGCCGATCAGTTCGACGGACCGCCCGAGCTGTTCCTGCTGCGCCGGGCCGCAGCCTTCCAGGTCTATTACGAGATGATGCCGCTGCGTCGCAGCTGCATGCCGCACGGCCCGATGATGCAGGCTTATCGCCGCTTCGCCTGGGGCGATCTCGCCGCGTTCAACGTTCTCGACACGCGCCAGTACCGCTCCAATCAGCCCTGCGGCGACGGCCGGAAATCGCGCGCGCAATGCCCGGAGTCCCTCGCTCCCGGACGCACCATGCTCGGCGATGCACAGGAGGCCTGGCTGCTGGACGGTCTCGGCCACTCGCAACAGCGCTGGAACGTGCTCGCCCAGCAGGTGATGATGATGCAGCTCGATCGCTCCAGCAAGGAGGACGTGGACGCCTATCACATGGACAAATGGGACGGTGCCGTCGACGCCCGCCGGCGCCTGCTCGATTTCGTCCACGAACACGGGGTCGCGAACCTGGTCGCGCTCAGCGGCGACATTCACCAGAACTGGGCGGGCGAGCTCAAGCTCGACTTCGACGAGCCGGGCTCGGCGACCGTCGGCCACGAGTTCGTCGCGACCTCGATCACGTCGGGCGGCGACGGTGCCGATCATCATAAGAGCACGCCCAAGAAGCTCGCCCAGAACCCGCATATGACGTTCTTCAACGACCAGCGCGGCTACATGCTGTGCGAGGTCACGCCGAACCTCTGGACCACGCGTTACCGCACCGTCGATTTCGTCAGCCGGCCGGGCGCCCCGATCAGAACCCGACGCTCGCTGGCGATCGAGGCCGGCAGGACAGGGCTGGTCGACGCTTAGACACCGACGTCAGGCACCCGGCCGCTACTCCTGATCGGCAGCCGGAACCGGCAGAAAAACACCGTCCAACGCCTCGCCGATGGGTTCGCCCGCGCCGAGCCAGCCGGAGCGGGCCATCCCGTCCTGCTGCCAGGCGTCGTCGATGAGGGATGCGCTCGGTGCTGCCGCCTCGGCGCCGGAGGGCGCATGTCCCGTCGAGCCTTGCGCTTGCGGAGCGAAGGGCAGCGGCAGGCTCAGCCTCAGCATGATCTTGGCGCGCGGCGCGCCGAACGCATCGGGCGCGACATAGCTGCGCGCGATCGCCGTCAGACGCATCGGCATGTCCCGCGGCAGCAGCGGCCATCGCACCTGCAGCCGTGCGTACTCGTTGCGCAGCCGAAGGGAAACGTCCGGGTCGTCCACGAACTCCGGCAGGGCAGCGACGGTCGTCTCGGCGACCGGTCGGAGGGACATGGGCACGATGTCGGCGTCGGCGTTCGCCGAACCCGTCGGCAGACCGGACCGGATCGCGTCCGGCAGCGCCCGATCGATCTGCGCACAGCCTGCGAGCAAACCGACGGCGAGAACGGCAAGGCCAATGGATCGCGTCATCATCGGGCCTCAGCATGTCGCAACGGCAATCCGGCCAAAGGTCCTCGGTGATCTCGGCGTGCCGGATGCATCCATTCGGTGCCGGGCGGTCGTCAACAGCCCCCGCTCGGTGATGCCGACCCTAGGCGGTGATTTCGTCAGCGGCGTGATGGTTTGCGTGCGGTTTCGTGAACATGCCGGGTCGCCGGCTCACCGTGACCTGTCATCAAACGATCACGAAAATGTCGCAGAGCAGTGGTGCAGTGCGTTCACCATGACACCTGCATGTCGAACCAAATTTGGGAGAGCATCCTCATGCGAGGGACATCCATCGCATTGGCTGGCGTCGCTGCCAGCGTTCTGATGATCGGCGCCGCCGAGGCGCGCGATCAGATCCGCATCGTCGGATCGTCCACCGTCTTTCCGTTTTCCACCGCGGTCGCCGAGCAGTTCGGCCAGACCAGCGGCTTCGCCACGCCCGTGGTCGAGAGCACCGGCTCCGGCGGCGGTCTGAAGCTGTTCTGCGCCGGCGTCGGCGAGGAGCATCCGGACATCACCAACGCGTCCCGAAAGATCAAGGACAGCGAGATCGAGACCTGCGCCACCAACGGCGTCAAGGACATCACCGAGGTCAAGATCGGGTATGACGGCATCGTGCTCGCTCACTCCAAGGCTTCCGAGCCGGTCAGCCTGTCGCTCGATCAGATCTTCATGGCGCTGGCCAAGGAGGTCGAGGTCGACGGCGAGATCGTTGCGAACCCCTATACCATGTGGAACGAGATCGACGCCGGTCTGCCCGCCGTCAAGATCGAGGTCCTGGGCCCACCCCCGACCTCCGGCACCCGCGACGCTTTCGTCGAGCTGGTGATGGAAGGTGCCTGCGGCGACTTTCCGGCGATCGCGGCGCTTGAGGAGAGCGACGAGGATCGTCATGGGGCCGTCTGCAAGACCATGCGCGAGGATGGTGCTTTCGTCGAAGCCGGCGAGAATGACAACCTGATCGTGCAGAAGCTCGAGGCCAATCCTGCTGCCTTCGGCATCTTCGGCTTCAGCTTCCTCGACCAGAACCTCGACAAGATGCAGGGCAGCTATGTCGAGGGCGTCGACCCGACCTTCGAGAACATCGCGTCCGGCGAGTATCCCGTGTCACGCTCGCTCTACTTCTATGTCAAGAACGCCCATGTCGGCGTCGTTCCCGGCATTCAGGAGTACGTGACCGAGTTCACCAGCGAAGGCGCCTACGGCGAGGACGGTTATCTCGCTGACAAGGGCCTGATCCCGCTGCCGGAAGCGGATCGCGAGCAGGTGCGCGAGCAGGCCACCAGCCTGACTCCGATGTCGTAAGCACCATGGCCGGGAGCGCCTCCGGGCGCTCCCGCGCTCCCTGCCTCAACGTCGCCCGCTTCAATGTCGGGAAGTAAGAATCATGATCACCGCGCTTCTCATTCTGCTGATCGCAGGTGCCGCCTACTACTACGGCTGGCGCCGGGCTCTGGACAAGAGCGGTGGTCGGATCGCCACGCTCCACTCTCTTCCCGGCCATTACGCCTGGTACACCGCCCTGCTCACTGCAGGCCCCGCTCTGGCGCTCTGGTTCGGCTGGAGCGTGTTCGGCGATCTGGTCCTGAAGTGGATCGTCACCTCTCACCTGCCCGAGGACGTCGCCAACCAGTCCCCGGCGATGCTGAATTTCTTCTTCGCCGACGTGCAGCGCATGGCGGCGGGCCTCAAGCCCAATGCCGAGCCGAATGCCGCGATGGAAGCCGCCGCCGGCCTCTACCGCCGGCTGGACGGCATCGGCGAGGTCGCCTTCATCATCGGTGCACTCGCCCTTGCCGTCAGCCTCGCGCTGATCGCGCTTGGCCGGGTGGCGCCCGACTTTCGCGCCCGCACGCGCGTGGAAACCTGGATCACCTACGGCCTTCTGATCACCGCCGCCATCTCGATCCTGACCACCGCCGGCATCGTCTTCTCGGTGCTGATCGAGTCGCTCCGCTTCTTCCAGAAAATCCCGGCGGCCGACTTTCTGCTCGGCCTGGAATGGAGCCCGCAGACCGCGATCCGCGAGGACCAGGTGGGCTCCAGCGGCAGCTTCGGCATGATCCCGCTGATGACCGGCACGCTGGTGATCACCGTGATCGCCATGCTGGTCGCAGGGCCGATCGGCCTGGCTTCGGCGATCTATCTCTCGCAGTTCGCCAAGCCGCGCTTTCGCGCGATCGCCAAGCCGGTGATGGAAATCCTGGCAGGCGTGCCGACCGTGGTCTACGGCTTCTTCGCGGCACTGACCGTCGCCCCCTTCATCCGCAATGCCGGCGAGGCGATCGGGCTCAGCGTCTCCTCGGAGAGCGCGCTCGCCGCGGGGTCGGTCATGGGCATCATGATCATTCCCTTCGTCTCGTCGCTGTCGGACGACGCGATCAGCGCCGTGCCGCAGAGCCTGCGCGACGCCTCGCTCGGGCTCGGCGCCACCAGGGCGGAGACCATCAGGAATGTGATCGTGCCGGCAGCGCTGCCGGGCATCATCGCGGGTTTCCTCCTCGCGATCTCGCGGGCGATCGGCGAGACCATGATCGTGGTCATGGCGGCCGGTCTGGCGGCCAATCTCACGGCCAATCCTCTGGAAGCCGTCACCACCGTCACGGTCCAGATCGTGACCCTCCTGGTCGGCGATCAGGAGTTCGACAGCGCCAAGACCCTGTCGGCCTTCGCGCTCGGCCTGGTGCTCTTCGTCGCGACGCTCATGCTCAATGTGCTCGCCTTGCACGTGATGCGAACCTATCGGGAAAAATATGACTGACATCGCGCAATCCGGCGTCGTCATCGGCGCCCCGACCCCGACCATCAAGCCCAGAAGGCTCGACCCGGCTGCCATGGCCGCGCGCACCAAAAAGCGCTATGCGGCGGAGCGCCGGTTCGAGCTCATGGGCCTTCTGGCCGTGCTGACGGCGCTCGGCCTTCTGGCGATCCTGCTGTTCACCATCGTCGCCCAAGGCTACAGCGCGTTCTGGCAGACGACGATCCGCCTGCCGGTGCAGCTCGATCAGAACGAGATCGATCCTGACGGCACCGCCGATCCGGCGGTGATCGCCCGGGCCGACTACTCGGGGCTGATCAACGATGCGCTCTACAAAATGTTTCCTGACGTCGAGGAGCGGCGCGCAAAGCGCACCCTTCGCGGTCTGATCAGCAATGGTGCTGCGATCGATCTGATGCACCGGGTGACCGCCAATCCCGACCTGATCGGCGGCACGCTCGAACTCGATCTCCTCGCCTCCGACGACGTCGATCAGTTCGTCAAGGGCTATATCGATCGCAGCCGGCCGGAGGGCGATCGCCGGGTGAAGGATCAGGAGCTTGTCTGGCTCGACCAGCTCGACGGTGAGGGCCGGATCGAGACGGTGTTCAACAGCTGGCTGTTCACCAATGGCGATTCGCGCGAACCGGAGATGGCCGGCATCTGGGGGGCCGCGGTCGGCTCCTTCTACATGATGCTGGTGGTGCTGCTGCTGTCGGTGCCGCTGGGCGTGGGTGCTGCGCTCTATCTCGAGGAGTTCGCGCCCAAGAACAATCGCTGGGTCGACATCATCGAGGTCAACATCAACAACCTGGCCGCGGTGCCGTCGATCGTGTTCGGCCTCCTCGGCCTCGCCGTCTTTCTGGGCGTGATGGGCCTGCCGCGCTCCGCCCCCCTGGTCGGCGGCCTGACCCTGACGCTCATGACCCTGCCCACCATCGTGGTCGCGACGCGCGCTGCCCTTCGCGCCGTGCCGCCGTCGATCCGCGAGGGTGCCCTCGGCATCGGTGCCTCCAAGATCCAGGTGGTCGCGCATCACGTGCTGCCGCTGGCGCTGCCCGGCATTCTGACCGGCACGATCATCGGCCTCGCTCAGGCGCTTGGTGAAACCGCACCGCTTTTGATGATCGGCATGGTCGCCTTCATCGTCGACATTCCGAGCGGCCCGCTGGATGCGGCGACCGCCCTGCCCGTGCAGATCTTCCTCTGGGCCGACAGCCCGGAGCGTGCCTTCACCGAGCGTTCCGCCGCCGCGATCATGGTGCTGCTCGGCTTCCTGATCGTCATGAACACGCTGGCCGTCATCCTTCGTCAGCGCTTCCAGATCAAATGGTGAGGTCCATGGATACCCAAACCGCACAGTCCGAAGCCACGCGCGGCGCCCCCCCACATGCAGCGTCGACGACGACAGTCGACCAACGCATGACGGCGCGCGACGTCAATCTCTGGTATGGCGAAAAACAGGCGCTGTTCGACGTCGCGCTCGACATTCCGGACCGCGAGGTCGTCGCCTTGATCGGTCCTTCCGGCTGCGGCAAGTCGACCTTTCTGCGCTGCCTCAACCGCATGAACGACACCATCGACGGCTGCCGCACCGAAGGCGACATCCGGCTCGACGGCAAGGACATCTACGAACGCTCGGTGGACGTGGTCGAGCTGCGCGCCCGGGTCGGCATGGTGTTCCAGAAACCGAACCCCTTTCCCAAGTCGATCTACGACAATATCGCCTACGGCCCGATCATCCACGGCCTCGCCTCCGGCAAGGACGAGATGGACGAGATCGTCGAGAGCAGCCTCAAGGGTGCGGGTCTCTGGAACGAGGTGCAGGACCGGCTCGACACCCCCGGCAACAGCCTCTCAGGCGGCCAGCAGCAGCGCCTCTGCATTGCTCGCGCGATCGCGGTCAGCCCCGAGGTGATCCTGATGGACGAGCCCTGCTCGGCGCTCGATCCGATCGCGACCGCGCATATCGAGGAGCTGATCGACGAGCTCAAGCAGAACTTCACCATCGTCATCGTCACCCACAACATGCAGCAGGCGGCGCGTGTCTCGCAGAAGACCGCGTTCTTCCATCTGGGCAAGCTGATCGAGCACAGCGACACCGATCAGATCTTCACCAACCCCAAAGAGTCCATGACCCAGGACTACATCACCGGCCGCTTCGGCTGAGCGAAGAACCAGGGCGCGGATGAGGAGCAGACCGATGGGACATCAGCAGGACGACCGGCAGCACATCGTCAAGTCCTACGACGACGAGATCAACGCGCTGCAGCGCCAGATCATCCAGATGGGCGGCCGGGTCGAGAAACAGGTTTCGGAAGCGATCCGCGCCCTCAAGGACCGCGACGTCGAAGTGGCCGCCCGCGTGATCGACCAGGATGATCAGATCGATCAGATGGAGGAGGCGATCGACAAGGAGAGCATCCGCATCCTTGCGACCCGTCAGCCCATGGCGAGCGATCTGCGCCTGGTCGCCATGGCGACCAAGATCTCGAACGATCTGGAGCGCATCGGCGACTACGCCGCTAACATGGCGAAGCGCGCCATCAGCCTCGCCAAGAACCCGCCGCTGAAGCCGCTCTACACCATCCCCCATATGGGCCATATCACCCAGGCGATGGTGAAGCAGATCCTCGATGCCTATGTCGAGCGCGACAGCGACAAGGCCATGGCCGCCTGGCATCGGGACGAGGAGGTCGACCAGCTCTATGACAGCCTGTTCCGCGAGCTCATGACCTACATGCTCGAAGACCCGCGCCACATCCCGACCTGCCTCGATCTCCTCGCCGTTGCCAAGCATGTCGAGCGCATCGGCGACCATGCCTGCAATATCGCCGAAAAGATCCACTACATGGTGCACAGCGAGCGCATCAACCGCATGCCCACGCCCGGGACGGCCGCCGACACCAGTATGCCAGCCTGACCATGTCCGACCTGCCCTTGCCCAAGCCGACCTTGAACGACCGCCCCAGCATGCAGCCCCTGGTGCTGCTCGTCGAAGACGAGGTGCCGCTGCAGGAGCTGCTCGCCTACAACTTTCAGCGCGCCAATTTCGATGTCGAGCAGGCATTCGACGGCGATCAGGCGCTCGACCTCGTCGCCGAGCGCGTGCCCGATCTGATTCTCCTCGACTGGATGCTGCCGCGCATCTCCGGCATCGAACTCTGCCGGCAATTTAGGCGAAAGCCCGAGACCGCCAACACGCCGATCATCATGATCACCGCGCGCACCGAGGAAAGCGACAGCCTGCGCGGTCTGAACACAGGTGCGGACGATTACGTCACGAAACCGTTCTCGATCGAGGAGCTGATCGCGCGCATGCGCGCGGTTCTGCGCCGCGTGCGCCCGGCCTTCGCCGAGGAGCTTCTGTCCTTCGCCGACCTCACCATGGACCTTGGCGCACACCGCGTCATGCGCGGTGACGACGTGGTCCACCTCAGCCCGACGGAGTTCCGTCTGCTCCGCCAGCTCCTGGAACGTCCGGGCCGGGTTTTCTCGCGAGATCAACTGCTTGACCTGGTCTGGGGCCACGATCAGGACGTCGAGCTGCGCACCGTGGACGCCACCATCCGGCGCCTGCGCCGCGCCCTCAACGAAAACGGCCGCACCGATCTCCTGCGCACCGTCCGCGCCGTAGGCTACGCCCTCGATCACGCCGCCGCCTGAGTAAGGCGAAGTAAAAGCGGAAGTAAGAAAAATACCACTGTCACGCCGACGTCAAAAGCCTGCTGCAGCACTGTCATCGGAGACTGATTAGCTGCGGTTCATGAACGAACGATCAGAAGCCATCCAACGCTACCGACCTCAAGTCAGGATCTGGCCATGACCGTCCTGCCGCTGGCCCCGGGTCGGCTTCGACATCGCGCTCCGATCGGCGCGGCCGTGCACCGAAGCAGAGCCGTGACCCGCCAGGGTCTGCTGGAGCGGTTGTTCTCGCTGGCGTTCAGCGGGCTGGTCTACCCGCAGATCTGGGAAGATCCGGTGCCGGATCTCGAAGCCCTGGCGCTTCGGCCGGACAGCCATCTGATCACCATCGCATCCGGCGGCTGCAACGTCCTCGCCTATCTCACCGGCAATCCGGCATCAATTACTGCGGTCGACCTCAACCACGCCCACATCGCGCTGAACGAGCTCAAGATCGCCGCACTCACTCACCTGCCGAGTGCCGACGACTTCCGGCGTTTCTTTCTGGATGCCCGCAGCCCCGATAATGTCGATCTTTACGACAGCCACCTCGCGCCGATGCTCAGCGAGTCCTCCCGCGCCTATTGGGAAGCGGCGGGCTTCGGCGGGCGGCGGATCGCATTGTTCGAGAAGAACGTCTACCGCTTCGGCCTGCTCGGCAAGTGGATCGGAGCAGGCCATGTCGCAGCAAGGCTCTACGGCATCGATCTCGCAGGTTTACTCGAGACCGGAAATGTCGACGAACAGCATGCTTACTTCGAAAAGCATATCGCGCCGATCTTCGGCAAGAAGCTGATCCGCTTTCTATGCTCCAGTCCGCTTTCACTCTACGGTCTCGGCATTCCGCCGGCACAGTATCAAGCACTGGCCGAAGGCCGGCCGATGGCTGATGTGCTGTGCGAGCGCCTACGCCGCCTGGCCACCGGTTTCCCGCTCAAGGACAATTACTTCGCCTGGCAGGCGTTCAAGCGCGGCTACGCGGCAGAGCACGAGGACGGCTTGCCGATCTACCTGCAGAAGAAGCATTTCGAGACCCTGCGCGAACGTGCCCATCGCATCCGCCTGCGCCGCCGCTCGGTGACCGATCTGCTGCAGTCCCAGCCACGCGCCTCGGTCGATGCCGTGGTCCTCTTGGATGCCCAGGACTGGATGACCACGGCGCAGCTCAACGACCTCTGGCGCACGCTTGCGATCGCCTGCCGTCCGGGTGCGCGCATCGTGTTCAGGACCGCCGGCAGCGCCTCAGTGCTGCCCGGCCGCGTCGATCCATCGATCCTGCAGCAGTTCGACTATGACGAGGCGAAGTCGAGAGCGATGCTCGCCAAGGATCGCTCGGCGATCTATGGCGGCTTTCATCTCTACCGCTTTCGGGACTGAGCGATGACGGCCCTGACCCGTCGCCAAAACGCTCATCCGATGGACCGGATCTATCGCCATCAGCGCCACATCTACGACCTCACGCGCAAATACTATCTGCTCGGCCGCGACCGGCTCATTCGGGACCTCCGCCCCGACCATGACGGCAGCGTGCTCGAGATCGGCTGCGGCACCGCGCGCAACCTGATCAAGGTGGCGAAACGCTATCCGCAAGCGCGCTGCTTCGGCGTGGACATTTCTCGCGCGATGCTGGCCACGGCGGAGAGCGCCATCGCGCGCAAAGGCCTCAATGATCGCATCCGCGTGGCGCGCGGCGACGCCACCAATTTCGACGGTGCAGCCCTCCTCGGCGAGCCGACGTTCGATCGTGTCTTCATCTCCTACAGCCTGTCGATGATCCCGTCCTGGCGGACGACCCTGGAGCGCGCGCTGCATGCCCTGGCGCCGGGCGGCAGGCTCATGATCGTCGACTTCGGCGATCTCGCCGGCTGGCCCGGCTGGTTTCGGACCGCACTCCTGCGCTGGCTCGCCTTGTTCCAGGTCACCCCGCGCGACGACCTCGCCGACGTCGCGGTCAAGCTCGCGAACTCGCGCGGCTACTCGATCGTCATGGGCAGCCTCTATCGCGGCTATGCCCGCGCCATCACCATCGAACGCCCTAACGCCTCCCGCTCACCATGACGCGGCATTCCCCATGACCTTCGATCTCGGCCTACCGACCCGCTATCGCGCCATCTGGATCTCCGACTTCCACATCGGCACGCGCCGGGCGCAGACCGAGATGCTCTTGGATTTCCTGAAGTACACCGAATCGGACATGCTCTATCTGGTTGGCGATATCATCGACAACTGGTCTCTCAAGAAGACCTGGTACTGGGATCAGAGCCATAACGACATCATCCAGAAGCTCTTGAGAAAAGCGCGCAAGGGCACGCGCGTCATCTACATCCCCGGCAATCACGACGAACGCTTTCGCGACTTCATCGGCGCCCGCTTCGGCCGGATCGCGGTGATGCAGAACGCCATCCACGTCACCGTCGACAGGAAACGCTATCTGGTGCTGCATGGCGACGAGTTCGATGGCGTAGTCAAATATGCCAAATGGCTCGCGGTGCTCGGCGACAAGGCCTATGAAGCGGCGCTCGCTCTGAACCACCAGCTCAATCGCATGCGCCGCCGGCTCGGCCTCCCTTACTGGTCGCTGTCCGCCTATCTGAAACGTCGGGTGAAGAAGGCGGTACAGTTCGTCTCTGACTTCGAACGGGCCGTGGTGCGCGAGGCGAAAAAGCGCGACGCCGACGGTGTCATCTGCGGCCATATCCACACGCCTGAGATCTCGACGATCGATGGCATCCATTACTGCAATGATGGCGACTGGGTCGAGAGCTGCTCCGCCCTTGTCGAGCATCACGATGGCCGTCTCGAGCTGATCCACTGGGGCGATCGCTACGTGGGCGGCGACCTGTCGGCCGAGGTCGACGACGAGAGAAAGATCCATGCGCATCAGCATCGTGACCGACGCCTGGCACCCGCAGGTTAACGGCGTTGTCCGCACCCTCGCCAGGATCACCGACATCCTGAAAAAACGCGGTCATCAGATCCAGATGGTGACCGCAGACGGCAGAGCGACCTTCGGCCTGCCGACCTATCCCGAGATCAGACTGGCGATCGTCGGTGCGCGATCGGTCGGTGCCGAGATCGCAGCCTACGCGCCGGATGCCGTGCACATCGCCACCGAAGGCACGCTTGGTCTGGCCGCGCGCCGCTTCTGTCTGCGCCACGACCTGCCCTTCACCACCGGCTATCACACGCGCTTTCCCGAAATGATCCGAATGCGCTGGCCGCTGCCCGGCATCGAGACGCTTGTCCATCGCTGGTTCCGCTGGTTCCACCAACCGGCGAGGCGCGTGCTGGCGCCGACCCCGTCGATGGCCGCGGTCCTGGAACGACACGGCTTCGAGAACGTCGTCACCTGGACCCGCGGCGTCGATTGCGACCTGTTTCGGCCGCGACCGAAGACCGCCTTCGATGGTCTGCCGCGCCCGATCGCGCTCTATGCCGGCCGTGTGGCGATCGAGAAAAGTCTGCCCGATTTTCTCGATCTCGACCTGCCCGGCTCGAAAGTGGTGGTCGGCGGCGGGCCGATGCTCGACGAGATGAAAGCCCGCTATCCGGGCGTTCACTTCACCGGATATCTGCAGGGCGAAGCACTCGCCGCGGCCATGGCCTCGGCCGACGTCTTCGTCTTTCCGAGCCGCACCGACACCTTTGGCCTGGTGATGATCGAAGCCCTGGCCGCGGGTGTGCCGGTCGCCGCCTATGACGTGCCGGGCCCCAGAGACATCGTCGTCCCGGGCGAGGTCGGCATGATCGGCGATGATCTCGGCGCTTCGGTGAAGCGAGCCCTCGAATGCTCGCCGACCCGATGCCGCGCTCACGCCATGACTTTCTCCTGGACCCGCGCCGCGACCCAGTTCGAAAACTACCTGACCCCATTCGATCTCACCCAGCAGGCGCGTCTGCAGCGGGTTGGCACCGGCCAGCCGCGTCGTACCGGCGGCCGGCCGCCAGTTCTGGCGCGGCCCAAATAGCAAAATCTGCCTTGCAGTTTTTTGTTATTTCGGTAATTATCGAAGTATGAAAATTGCAACCGCGACATCCGCCTTTGCGGCACTCGCCAACGAGACCCGCCTGAAGGTGTTTCGGCTTCTGGTCAGGCAGGGGCCGAGCGGCCTGCCCGCGGGCGACATCGCCAGGCGTCTCAAGGTGGCGCCGCCGACGCTGTCCGCTCATCTCGCCCAGCTGGAGCGGGCCGGGCTGGTGCATTCCTGGCGGGTCGAGCGGCGCATCTTCTATGCGCTCGAGATCGAGGGCACGCGGCGGCTGCTGCGCTACCTGACCGAAGACTGCTGCCGGGGCCAGCCTGAGCTTTGCGGCGATCTTCTGGCGGCGGGCGAGGTCTGTGATTGATGGGGAGAAGATTATGACCGAGCAGATCTACAACGTGCTGTTTCTCTGCACCGGCAATTCCGCGAGAAGCATCCTCGCCGAATGCGCCCTCGGCCGCCATGGTGCCGGCCGCTTCAAGGCGTTCAGCGCCGGCAGTCACCCCAAGGGCGAGGTGCACCCGACAGCCCTTCGTCTGCTTCGCCAGTTCAACTACGTGACCGACGATCTCAGAAGCAAGAGCTGGGACGAGTTCGCGCAGCCGGGCGCTCCTGACCTCGATTTCGTGTTCACGGTCTGTGACAACGCCGCGGGCGAAGTCTGCCCGATCTGGCCGGGCCAGCCGATGACCGCCCATTGGGGCATCGAGGATCCCGCCGCGATCGAGGGTGACGACGACAAGCAGTGGCAGGCCTTCAAGACCGCCTACTTCCAGCTGGAGCGGCGCATCCAGATTTTTTCGAACCTGCCGCTCAGGTCGCTCGACAAGCTCACCCTGCAAAGCCGCCTGGATGCCATCGGCAAGACCCGGGACGACCAGGGCTCGGCCGCATGAGCGAGGCCGATGCACCGTCGGACGCCCCGGTGGATCTCTCGCGCCGCCTTGCTGCCGAGGCGATCGGCACCGGCTTTCTGCTTGCGACCGTGGTCGGCTCCGGGATCATGGGCGAGACGCTGGCGGGCGGCAATGTCGCGATCGCGCTCCTCGGCAACACCATCCCGACCGGCGCCATCCTGGTCGTCCTGATCCTGATGTTCGGGCCGGTCTCAGGTGCGCACTTCAACCCGGCGGTCACGCTGTCTTTCCTTGTTCAGGGCAAGATCACGACGAGCGACGCCTTTGCCTACATTCTCGTTCAGATCGCCGCCGCCATTCTCGGTGCCTGGATGGCACATCTGATGTTCGAGCATCCCCTCTTCATGCTCTCAGAAAAGGTCCGGACCGGGGGCGGGCAGTGGGTCGCCGAGATCGTCGCCACCTTCGGCCTGGTCGCGACCATCATCGCCTGCGTCCGCCATCGGGCGGAAGCGGTGCCCTACGCTGTCGGCCTCTACATCACCGCGGCCTACTGGTTCACCGCCTCGACCTCCTTTGCCAACCCCGCGGTGACCATCGCCCGCACGCTGACCAACACCTTCAGCGGCATCCGCCCGGCAGACGCCCCGCTGTTCATCCTCTGCCAGGTGATCGGCGCTCTCCTCGCGACCTGGTGCTTCGCCTGGCTGCTCGGGAGCCGGCGTCGGGACGAGGCCTTCGCCTCCGCCGATTGACGACGTCAAAAGCCGGCAAAAGTACAGCAACAGCGCCTCGACCGCGATCAAACCGGCGCGGGCCGATCGCCCGATCATTCCTTGCACGCATGGCCGCACGCTCTTGTCCCTGACGCTTGGGCACCCTAGCATCTGGGAGAGGCAATAAAGACGAAAAGTCCAGGAAATGCCGAAGGGAGGCCAACGATGTTGCCGCATCTTGCTTGTCTTTTGATCGATCGGCGGCGGGCGACCGCACTGCTTGCCGGTGTCGCCGGATGGCTGTCGCTACCGTCGGGAGCCTTTGCAGCCGACGCCGTGCAGATGATCAGCCATCGCTATCCGGCGCTGGAATTCTACGCCGAACGCATGCGCGAGGCGCTGCCGGACGTGGAGGTCAACACCCAGCTCATGCCGCACGACAAGGCGATGGAGCTCGCCAATATCGCCATGTCCTCGAAGGCGGACACGGTCGACATCGTCTATCTCAACGACAGCACCTTTTTGAGCTTCGCCAAGAACGGCTGGCTGCGCCCGCTGGACGATCTGTTCGAGAAATACAAGGAGGAGTTCGGCCTCGACGACTTCACCGAGTCTGCCCTCGACACCTTCCGCTATGACGGCCATCTCTACGTCATCCCGCACACCATCAACACCCAGCTTTTCTTCTACCGGAAGGACCTGCTGGACGAGGCCGGCAAGTCGCCGCCGACCAATTTCGAGGAGTACAAGGCGCTCGCCGCCGAGATGAACTCGCCCCTTCGCGCCGGCACGATCAGCTGCCTGAAGCCGGTGGACGCGGGCCTGAACGAGATGCACTGGTACATCAACGGCCTCGGCGGCGCCTGGTTCGACGACGACATGAAGCCGGTGTTCAATAACGAGGCGGGCGTGAACGCGATCACCATGCTCGGCGAGATCACCGCCAACGCCCAGCGCGGCTTCACCTCGGCCGCGAATGACGAATGCACCATCGCGCTGCAGCAGGACGTCGCGGTCATGGGCATGCAATGGGCGTCGCGCGCGGCGGCGATGGACGATCCGGAAAAATCCAACGTGGTCGGCAAGATCGACTGGGTGGCGCCGCCGGACGGTCATCAGCGGGTCGCGGCGGACGGCTATGCGCTCTCCGCGTTCAGCAAGCAGGATCCGGAAACGCTGTTCAAGATCATCGCGACCTCCTCGAACGAGGCGAACATGCGCGAAGCCGCGTCGATGATCCTGCCGCCCAGGCGCTCTGTTCTGAACGATCCGGAGCTGCAGGCGGCGAACCGCCACTACCCCGCCTCGCTCGCCTCGCTCGAGATCGGCCAGGCCTTTCCGCGCCTGCCGGAGTTCTACGAGGTCGGCGAGTTCATCACGCGGCGCGTGCTGCAGGCGATCACCGGCGAGATGGAGGTGAAGGCGGCGCTCGACGCGGCGGCGGCCGAGACCGAGGAGCTGTTGAAAAGCCGAGGCTATTATCAGTAGGCTCGAGTCGACCGGGCGGCCTTGGCCGTCCGGCCAGGCTTGAGCGATGCATACCCAACGCGGGCTCTGGCTATTTCTGGTGCCGAGCGGGCTGGTGCTGACGCTGGTGCTGCTCTATCCGCTTGGCTACGCCATCTATCTGAGCTTCTTCAACTACTATCTCGGCGCCGGGGAGCGGACCTTCGTCGGGCTTGGCAATTATGCGGCGCTGCTGACCGACGAGCGCTTCTGGTCCTCGCTCGGCAAGACCTTCTTGATCGTCGGCTCGGCCGTGTCGCTGGAGTTCGTCCTCGGCCTCGCGGTCGCGTTCGGCCTCTACAAGCTGACCTTCGGCGTGCGCACCCTCAATCTGCTGCTGTTTTTGCCGCACATCATCACGCCCGTCGTCGCTGCGCTGTTCCTGCGCTGGGTGTTCATGGGCCGCTGGGGGCTGATCGACGGCATCCTGATCAGCTTCAACATCTTTCCGCCGGACTGGCTCGGCAGCCCCGGCTGGGCGCGTATGACCGCTGTCCTCGCCGATGCCTGGCAGTTCACGCCCTTCATGATCCTGGTGCTCTATGCCGGGCTCAACACCGTCGATCACAGCCAGATCGAATCCGCGCAGATGGACGGCGCCGGCAATTGGACGATCCTGACCCGCATCATGCTGCCGGCCCTTCGTCCCCTGATCGTCTTCGTGCTCGCGATCCGCACCATGGACGCCTTTCGCTTCTTCGACAGCATCTACGTACTCACCGCGGGCGGTCCCGGCACCGCGACCGAGACGATCACCCTCTACACCTACGCGCTCGCCTTTCGCCTGCTCGAAGTCGGCAAGGGCTCGGCGCTCGGCGTGCTGACGCTTTTGATCGTCGCGGCCCTCGTGGCGCTCCTGATCCTCGTGATCTATCGCCGCGAACGCGGGGCGTTCTGATGCGGCCGACGCAGCGCACGCAGATCATGCTGTTCACGGCGCTCGCCGCCTTCACCGTGCTCAATCTCACGCCGATCCTCTGGGCGTTCATGACCTCGATCAAGCTGCCGGTGGACGCGTTCGCCGTGCCGCCCAAGCTGATCTTCGAGCCGACCTTCAAGTTTCACTACGAGGTCTGGGTGGAGAAGGAGTTCTGGCGATTCCTGATCAATAGCGTGATCATCTCGGTGGCCACGGTCTGCGTGTCCGTGCCGATCGGCACCATGGCTGCTTTCGGCCTCTCACGCATGCGGGGCACCAGCGCCCGCAGCCTGCTGTTCGGCCTGCTGGCGATCCGCATGTTCCCCCACATCCTGCTTGCCATCCCGTTCTTCGTGATCGCGACCTTCGTCGATCTGATCGACACCTACGCCGCCATGGTGCTCGCCCTGGTAGCGATCAATCAGCCCTTCACCATCTGGCTGATGCGCAGCTTTTTTCTCGACGTGCCGCGCGAGCTGGACGAGGCGGCCTGCATCGACGGCTGCAATCTCTGGCAGACCTTCAGCAGGGTCGCGCTGCCGATCGTGCGTCCCGGCCTCTGGGTGACCTCGCTGTTCAGCCTGCTGCTCGCCTATAACGAGTTCCTGTTCGCGCTGGTGCTGACCGGCCCCAACACCAAGCCGCTGCCGGTGGCGATCGCCGAATATGGCGGCGAGGACATCAATTACTGGTCGCTTTCCGCCGCCGCCGCGATCGGCATCATGCTGCCGATCGTCGCCTTCATGATGGCGCTGCAGCGTCATCTCGTGCGCGGCATCGCGCTGGGCGCGGTCAAGGGATGAGCGTAGAATGACGTCCGGGGAGGCATCGAGATGAGCGACAGGCTGAAGGGTGCCATCGACTGCGACGTGCATCCGAGCGTGCCGGGGCTGCAGGCGCTGCTCCCCTATCTCGACGACTACTGGCGGGAGATCGTCGAAGTGCGCGGCATGGAGGGCTTCGAGAGCAGGGCCTATCCGCCGCTGGTGCCGGCGAGCAACCGACCCGATTGGCGTCACGGCGCCCTTCGGGCGGCTGAGACGGTCGATGTCCTCCGCGAGGACGTGCTGGACCGCTGGAAGCTTGGTGGTGCCGTTCTGAACTGCTTTTACGGCGTGCAGCAGATCCATGACGAGCGTCTGGCCGCCGCCCTTTGCAGCGCCGTCAACGACTGGCTTGTCGAGCACTGGCTGAGTCGGGAAAAACGCCTCGCCGCGTCGATCGTGGTGCCGCCGCAGAACCCGGAGCTCGCGGTGGAGGAAATCGAGCGGCGCGCCGCCGATCGCCGCTTCGTCCAGGTGCTGATGCCGGCGATGCACGATCTGCCCTATGGCCGGCGCTACTGGTGGCCGATCTACCGGGCGGCCGCGCGCCACGGGCTGCCGATCGGGCTGCATATCGGCAGCGCTTACCGCCAGGCGGTGACCGCGGTCGGCTGGCCGGAATTTCACGTCGAGGACTATGTCGATCAGACCCAGGGCATGCAGGCGCAGCTCGCGAGCCTGATCAGCCACGGCGTGTTCGTCGAGTTCCCCGAGCTGAAGGTGGTGCTGATCGAATCGGGGGTCTCCTGGCTGCCGGCATTCTGCTGGCGCTTCGGCAAGTTCTGGCGCGGCCTGCGCATGGAGGTCCCCTGGGTCGACCGCGCCCCGATCGAGATCGTGCGCGATCACGTCCGCCTCACAATGCAGCCGCTGGATGCCCCCGATGACCCGGATCTGCTCGCGCGCCTGTTCGAGCAGCTCGGCTCCGACGCGATGCTGCTTTTCTCCTCCGACTACCCCCACTGGCATTTCGACGGCGACGAGGTAATTCCGAAGGGCCTTCCGCCGTCGACGCTCGAGCGCATGCTGGTCCAGAACCCCAAGGAAACCTATATTCGTCTTGGAGGTGCGCGATGACTCTGGACGAACAAACACCACCTATCACAACCGAGACTCCGGCAAGTCAAGGCCGGCGCGCCTCGCGCCCGCGCCCCCGTCTGGGGATCATTGATAGTGATATGCATCCGACGGTGCGGACGATCGGCGAGATCAAGCCGTTTCTGTCTGAGCGCTGGTGGCGCTATCTGCAGAGCTACGGACCCCGGCCGAAGCACGGCTTTGCCCAGGGCGATCCCTATCCGAAGGCGGCGCCGCGCGCGGCCAGGCGGGATGCCTGGGGGCCGAACGGTGCGCAGCCCGGAAGCGATCTCGCCTTCACGCGCGAGCACTATCTCGATGCCTACAACATCGAGTTCAGCATCATGGCGCCGCTGCAGCCGACCGGGCAGGCGGACCGCAATCTCGACTTCGGTGCAGCGATCTCGTCGGCGGTGAACGACTGGCAGCGGGCGAAGTGGTGCGCGCCGGAGCCGCGCTTCAAGGCGTCGATCGTCATTCCCTACGAGGACCCGCCGGCGGCGATCAGGGAGATCGAGCGCTGCGCGGCAGATCCGGCCTTCGCCCAGATCCTGATGCTGGCGCGCACCTTCGAGCCGCTCGGCGCCAGGAAATACTGGCCGATCTACGAGAAGGCGGCCGAGGTCGGCCTGCCGATCGGCGTGCATGTCTTCGGCTATAGCGGCCATCCCGTCACCGGCGCCGGCTGGCCCTCCTATTACATCGAGGAGATGACCGGTCATGCCGGCGCCTGTCAGGCGGGTGTCGCCAGCCTCGCCATGCAGGGCGTGTTCGAGCGCATTCCGAAGCTCAAGATGATCATCATCGAGGGCGGCTTCGCCTGGCTGGCGGCGCTGGGCTGGCGGCTGGATCAGCATTGGGCGCGCCATCGGGATGAGGTGCCGCATGTCACCCGGCCGCCTTCGGAGACGCTGAGGTCGCACCTCTGGATCAGCACCCAGCCGATGGAGGAACCGGAGCGCGCGAAGCAGCTTCTGGACGTCATGGGCTGGATCGGCTTCGACCGCCTGCTGATGGCGACCGACTATCCCCATTGGGATTTCGACGACCCGTCCTTCGCCCTGCCGCGCGCGCTCGGCCCCGAGGTGCAAAAGGCGATCACATCGGGCAATGCGCGCGGCGTCTACCGTCTCTGATGGAGC
The DNA here is from genome assembly GCA_041398025.1 of Alphaproteobacteria bacterium. GTDB lineage: Bacteria > Pseudomonadota > Alphaproteobacteria > Geminicoccales > Geminicoccaceae > JANQPX01. The sequence goes on along the minus strand of JAWKVM010000028.1, from coordinate 57,853 downwards.
GTCACGTCGTCGCCAAGGCGGGAGATATCCCGCCCGGCGAGCGCAAGCTCGTGACCGTGCGCGGCCGGGAGATCGCGCTCTTCAATGTCGACGGCGACTATCTCGCGATCCTGAATCGCTGCCCCCACCAGGGCGGCAGCCTTTGCCGCGGCAAGCTGGTGGGCCTGGTCGAGGCGGACGGCCCCGGCACCTATCGCTATCAGCGCAAGGGCGAGATCGTGCGCTGCCCCTGGCATGGCTGGGAGTTCGACCTGCGCACCGGCAAATCCTACTGCGACCCCGCACGCACCTGGGTGACCAGCTACGCCACCTCGGTCGAGCGAGGCGCGCACATGCAGGAGGGCCCCTTCGTGGCCGAGACCTTCGAGGTCAAGGTCGAGGAGGACTATGTGGTGATCGAGGTTTAGCTCAGCCCCTGCGGACAGCGTTCAAGGCTCCCGTCATTTTCCGAATTCGGTGATTGCCGCGACTTCAAGATTGCAGCAAAGGGCGCAGTCCTTGCGGCACGTCGCTTGAACCAACGAGTCCGATTTCTGTCCCCGGCCTGAAACGGCATCCAGCTATTCATCACGGCCGAGCGATTAAATCGCCGCCTTGGTGAAGCAGTTCACAGCTCAACTCAAAGTCCATGTTGTAGGTCCGATTTAGAAGCCGACGGACGAGCAATTTTCTGCTGCGACCATACCGTCGGGACCGTCAGCAATCCGCATTTGGAGTGGATGATATGGACAATCCGATTCGCGCCCTGACACCCAATCCCATAGGCCCGTTTCCACCGCTTCCGGATCCCCTGCCCCCGCTTCCGCAGCCGCCCGCACCTTTACCTCCGCGTTTCCCGCTGCCCGATCCCTTCCCGCGACCTCCTTTCCCGCCCTTTCCGCCTCTTCAGCTTCGAAGCCTCCGCTGCGGGTGCTATCTGATCAACTACACGCCTCGGACGCCTCTCGCCGTGTCCTATGACGGCACGATTCGCGTCGAGTGCCACAGCAATGGACGAACCGCGAGCGGCGATCTCTATCAGAGGCCGGCCATCTTCCTGCCGCCCTTGCCGATCCCGTTTCCCGGACCGCTGCCCCGGCCGCAGCCACGGCGTCCGTTCCTGCTGCCTGGGCCGAATCCGGCCAACGGCATCCCGATTCTGAGCCGCTCGCGCTACCGCTACTATCTCCGAATCACGCAGCTGCTGGAGAATTTCACTGTGGCGCAGAGCTTCACGCTCGGTTTCGAGATGTGGCGGTTCACCGCGTCCAATAGCTGGACCAATGAGGGCAGCGCCACGGCCGAAATGCGCTGGACGACGGCGCCGACCGGCTATCCGTCACCCTCGGACTATCTCGAGGGCGACGTGGTCAACAGTGCCGGGGTTACGGTCGGCCGCCTGACCATGGGCTGGGTGTCGAGCTACCTGCGCAAGGCCACCGTGGAAATCGATCGCGTCAGCCGATCCGAAGCGCCGTTGAACAGCGGTGCGGGCCACGATTGGCGATCCATCTTCGACGAGATCGGCTGGGACCTAAACCTGATCGAGAGCGACAGCGATGTGACGGAGCCCAGCGGCGAATCCTGGTCGGACGCCGAGATGCATGCCGCGATGCCGCAGCGCCGCGACAGCGCCGATCTCGATTCCGAGTGGCGCTATCACCTGATCTGCGTGCGTCGCCTCGACTCCACAAGTCGCGGCATCATGTATGATGCTTTCGGGACGGACTCGAACAACGTGCCGCGCGAGGGGGCGGGCATCGCGTCCCATTGGCCGATTCCGAACGCGGATCCCTGGGGCCTGGTCAAGGGTAAGAGGTTCGGCGCCGCCACGGCTCCCTATTTCCGAACGGCCGTCCACGAACTCGGGCACGCCCTTGGGCTGTTCCACAACACCATCGACAACGGCTTCATGAACACCACCGGGGTCATCGCAGCAGCCGGAACCGCCACGACGCCCTTCCCCAACAACGTCAAATGGCAGTTCGCCGACGACGATCTGAAACGTCTTCGCCACTATCCCGATCCGTTCGTCAGGCCGGGCATGGTGCCGTTTGGGGATGCATCGACGTCGACGCCTCCGATCTCGCCGACGGATCTCGAGATCGAGGTGACCGGATTGACCCTCAAGGTGACGCCGCTCAAGGTCGCGGTGCCGATCGGTGCGCCGGTGCGCGTGATGCTCGAGCTCAGCAATGACGGCGACCAGCCGATCGACGTGCCCGAGTCGCTCAGCCTGAAGCATGGCGCCGTTCGCGGCTACGTGATCGATCCGAGCGGAACGAGACGCAGCTTCGTCTCGTTGATGCGCTGCGTGGAAGATCACGAGTTCGTCGAACTCAAGCCCGGAAAGACGATGGCCCACGACATGACGCTGCTGCGCGGTGCGGAGGGTGCTCTCTTCCCCGCTGCCGGCATCTACACGGTCGTGGTCGATGTCTTCTGGGAGGTCGGCGGCATGGAAGCGGTGGTGCGCAGCGACGCCTCCGTGATGGTCGAGGCTGCGACCGACGAGAAGCATGCCGAAGCCGCCGCCAAGATCCTGGCCACGCCGGACGCCCATCTGGTCCTGGTGCTCGGCGGCGATCACCTGGAAGAAGGAGTCGAGGCGTTCAAGACTGCTCTGGACGATCCGACCCTTCGGCCGCATTTTGCGTATTCCGAAGCAAGACGCAAAGCTCAGAGGTTTGGTAAGCGGCGCGCCGATGTCAGCGCAGCTGCCGAGCTGATTGACGACAGCACCGTCATGAGCCCGGCTGAACTCGAAGATGCTGCCGAGATCGCGCGCAAGATCGACGACAAGACAGCGGCTGGAAAAAAGCTGAAAAAATGCCTGAAGACGAAATCGAAAGAATTGCCGATGCCCCAGTCGAGTGCGAAGGTGATCGAGGATCTTTGACGACGTCCGGTCGCGGCTCTGCGCTCAGGCGAGCCGCGACCGCATCCGCCTTGTGCGGTCTGATCGCCATCAGTGGGAACGGCGCTTCCGTGGTTATGATCGAGGATCTCATCGGCGAATGGGAAAAATTGGAGAGCCCCGCCTGCGCGGCGCTCTATCCTGTTCGCATCTCGTTCCTGGCGAACGGCAATTACCAAGGCAGCGCTGCCGTGTCCGGCACGTTTACGCTTTGGGATGTCGGCAGCTACGAGCTGATCAAGGATGATGAGCTCGAGCTGTCGACGGCGACGGACGCGGTCAAGAGCTATCGATTTGCCCTTGCCGATGATGTCATGAGTCTGACGGACGAAGCTGACTGCCGTTTCACCTATCGGCGCGTTGTCTGAGGCAGATAGCAACTCAGCCGTCAGCGCCCTGCCTGCGCTGAAGTGAGAAGAGGCGCCGGCACATGAGCAGCGGCCCATGCGCCGGCGCGTCAAAGCCTAGACACCTGCTGAAACGCTGCGAGCTAGTTGCCCCGCCCGCCGCCCCCGCCTTTCGGCAGGCGGAGCTGGCCCTGTCCGCCTCGCTGCCCGGGACGCTGGTGCATGCCGAACAACGGTTCTTCAGGCAGCATGACACCTCGTTCCTTGGCACGCTCCTGCATCTTCAGATGATGCTCCCAGCGAATCTGCTCGCGCTCGTCTTGGGAGGTCGCGTTGCGCATTCTCGTTCGGAGCTCGTCCTGTTCCTGCTCCGTCATCAATGCGCGGCCGTAGATCTGCTCCTGCTGAGCATAGGCGGCCGCGTTCGGTCCAGCGACTGCCATGCCGAGACCGAGCAGCAGTGCCGTCACCGGAACTATGAGGGATGCTTTTATTGTCATCAAATCGTCCTCCGTGATCGCGAGCGGAAAGGTGCGCTGAAAACGCCCGCCTCAAGCCCGCATATTGATGCCGCAAGCGACGCTTCCGGCTTTATATTCATATTATTGCATGTGACTGTCGCCGACGTTGATCCTGATCAAGGGTCCCGGCATCCGGGAACCGATCGCCATGCCGACGACAGAGTCCATCCTCGCCGGCATCACGCTCCAGCCCTCCATGTTGGAGATCATCTGAAGCCCTGCCTCCGGTGCAAAGCAACCGGCTGATTGGTTCCAAGCAACCAGCGCATCGAACCAGCGGGCAAAAAAACTCTCGCGAATTTAATGAGTTACATCATGGCACAGCCATTGCGACATGGCTGCCATCGGCCTCTTGGCCGGGCGACAAGGAGCGAAGCATGCGGGCCACCACCTAGCGATCGGACGTTCCAGAAGCGGACATCGACAAGGGGTGTTCATCGTCCTTGTCGCCCTCGGCAGCGACGCCATGACCCCATCACCGACCACAATGATCTCGATCATCGATCCGATGGAACGACCATGACGACGATCCATGCAAGCCCGCCATCGACCGAACCCGACATGCCGCTGCAACGCGTCGCCCGACAGGCGCTTCGCGATCACTGGAAGCTGTTTGCCGTCCGGGGTGCCATGCTGATGGCCTTTGGCCTGGCGGCGATCCTGCTGCCCACGGTCGCAGCGCTCACCTTCGACATTCTGGTCGGCTGGCCGGCGACCGCAGGCAGGCTGCTCGGCCCCTATGTCGGCATCAACCTCACCTTCATCGGCCTCGATCTGCTCCTGGCGGCGATCGGCGTGCACGCCACTCAGCCCTGACCGCCGTCCAGCCCCCCCTCGCTGGGCCCGTCTCCCCCGCCTCTCGCGCCGCAGCCCCTGCGGCATTTTTTTTGACCTTTGTCGCGTCCGATCGCCGGTTGCACATCACCGGGGACAGTGGGTCTTATCCACCAATGCACCAGCTCTTCTCAGGCTGAGAACGAGAAAATTTCATAAAATCATAATGTTAGGCCTCTGGCACGGCGGTTGCGACGGTCCGTGCAGGTCCCACCGCAACCATTGGAAGGCGAGTCAGCCATGGCCAAGGCCTCCGTCCCCGAAGCCCCTCTCTCGAAGCCCAAATCGGCGTTCGAGCAGATCGCGCTGGTGCTCCAGGGTGGCGGCGCGCTCGGTGCCTATCAGGCCGGCGTCTACGAGATGCTGCACGAGACGTCCTTCGAGCCGGACTGGCTCTCCGGCATCTCGATCGGCGCGATCTACGCAGGATCGACGCGGCTCTCCCTCGGCGCGGTCAACATCAAGACCGGCAATTTCGTCTCTTTCGACAATCGCGAGCGCAGGATCACGCCCGACCATGTCATGGCGAGCGGCGCGCTGCCGCCGGGCTTTCCGCCGGTGGTCATCGACGGTCAGCCCTATTGGGACGGCGGTCTCGTCTCCAACACCCCGCTCACCCCCGTCCTGGTCTCCAGCCCGGACAGGAGCACGCTGGTGTTCCAGGTCGATCTGTTCAACGCGCGCGGCGAGCTGCTGGGCGATCTGTTCGAGGTCGAGGAGCGGCGAAAGCAGATCATCTACTCCAGCCGCACCCGCCTGAACACCGACCATTTCCGCGACAAGCACACGCTCAGGCGCGCGATCGCCGAGCTGTTCGAGCATATCCCGCCGGACGCGCGCCAGGACGAGCGGGTGCAGGCGCCGCGCGCGCTCGGCCAGGATCACGCCGTCTCGATCGTGCATCTAATCTACCGCCGGCCGAGCTACGAGGGCGGATCGAGCGACTACGAGTTCTCGCGCCTGTCCATGCAGGACCACTGGGCCGCCGGGCGGCAGGACGCGTCGCGAACGCTCCGCGCCCGCACATGGCGCGCCACGCCGGATCTGGAGGAGGACGCCGCGCTCGAGGCGGCGAACGCGCCCGGCAAGCACGGCCAGGCGATCGGCGTCGAGATGGACGTCGCCAACGAAGACCAGGTCAGGAGTGGCGTCGAGGCGGTGATCGACCATTTTGGCCATCTCGACATTCTCGTCTGGAACGCCGGCATCCAGATCGTGCATCCGCTTGAGAAATTCCCGTTCGAGGAATGGAAGCAACTGCTGGCGATCCATCTCGACGGCGCGTTCCTCACCAGCCGGGCGGCGCTGCCCTACATGTACGCGCAGGGTTCCGGCAGCATCGTCTTCATGGGTTCGGTGCATTCCAAGGGGGCCTCGCCGGCTGTAGGCCGCCTATGTCACCGCCAAGCACGACCTTCTCGGCCGTGCGCGCGTGATCTCGAAGGAAGGCGCTGAGCGCGGCGTGCGCGCCAACGTCATCTGCCCGGGCTTCGTGAAGACGCCGCTGGTGGAAAAGCAGATCCCGGAGCAAGCCCGGGATCTTGGCGTGTCCGAGAAGGAAGTCGTCGAAGGGTACTCGTTGTCGCGATCCCGACGCGGGCTCGTGGTAAAGGAGGGGATTGCTTTCGCCAAGACATCAAAGGAAAAGAGCGCGGCCATGATATGGCCGCGCTCTTTTCATGTTGGTGACGATGGAGGGTGATCTTCACGCGAGGGCGAGACCGAGGACCTCGGCGCGACGGCTTTCCGCCAGGAAGCTGCTCGAGAACCTGATCGGCCGGGTGCGCCAGCTCTGCAAGAACATCGGTCGCTGGCGGGATGTTCGAATGGTCAAGCGCTGGTCGGTCGGCGCCATGATCGAATCCGAAAATGGCATGCGCCGCCCTCAGCCATCACGGGCAAGACGCCCTTACTGAACTTGACCCGAAGGCCAGGGCAGCATAGCCATGACCAACCACCACGCCGCTCAGACGATTTCAACACTGATCCGTCAAACCACACCCCGGGACTGAACACCTAGCGGTTCTCGAACCGGACAACGCTGCCAAGAACTCAAACGATTTAGAGCCAAACCGGGAAGAAGTTGAGCGAAAACAATCTGTTGTGCCATCCGCATTCTGCCAAGAAGAACGGAGCCATGACCGATGCGGACTGCTTTCGCTCGCACGCACTATGAGCGCTTGATCGAGACCTCGACCGCCCTGGGCGTCGTCGCCATCATCCAGCTCCTCGTCAGGAGATTGGCAATTGGCGCAAATCTAAAAAGAACTTTTCGGATGGGCTCTGAGACATCGAACTGTCGCTATCGTCAGGTGAGGCTGCCAATAATGACGGGAACAGACTGTTGAGGATCAGGCTATTGAATGACCGATAACGTATCCGCCAGCCCGGTGCGAGTGAAAGCTCGACGACCGAGGCTGTCCTGGACGATGATCATCCTCGGAATGATCATCGCCTGGCTCACGATGATCGCACCGATCACGGCGCTGCTGGGCTGGCTGCTGGAGCAGCCGGTCGCTGCCTGGCTGGCTGCGAGCCTGCTTCTTGCGCCCCTTGCAGTGATCGGGCTGTGGCGCACCGTTCAAAGCCCCAATCTCCTGATTCGTTGGCCGGTGATGCAATATTTCGGCTGGGGCGCCGTCCTTCTGCCGTTGACCGTCATCGGCGCGATCGCCACCCTTTGGCTGCCGACACCAACCGTCGGCTTGGCGGTGCTGGGCGCATGGCTGGTGCTGGGCGCCGCCGGTGTCGTCGCAGCCACCAGAATAAGCGAGCGTCGCCTGTCCTTCGATCACGCCCGGCTCGATCGGCCTTACAAACTGATCCAGCTGAGCGATCTTCATGTTGGCTCGCGCAGCGCCGCTTTCCTGCGCCGGGCGGTCGAACAGGCGTTGCGCCATGAACCGGACGCGGTCCTGATCACCGGCGACCTGATCGATGCGAGTGCCGTGAAGGAAGAGGATCTGTCCGCGCTCGCTGACATCTCCTGCCCGGTCTATGTCTCGCTTGGAAATCACGAGCGCTATATCGACGTCGACGCTGCGGCCGCCATGATCGAGGCCCAGGGCGTCGGTCTCTTGCGCAGCCGGGCAGTGATCCAAGGGTCTCTACAAGTCATCGGTATCGACGACGCCGATGATCCTGCTCACGTAGCCCGATCGCTGCCCGAGATCGCGCTCAGCGACGACCACTATCGCATCCTGCTGTACCACCGTCCGGATGGCTGGGCAGAAGCACGGCAGGCAGGCATCAATCTCATGCTCGCCGGCCATACCCATGCTGGGCAGATCTGGCCCTTCAACTACCTGGTCAAACGGCAGTTCAGACATCTCGTCGGCCTTTTCAGCCAGGATGGTCACTATCTTTACGTCTCGCCTGGCACCGGCTGCTGGGGCCCGATCATGCGCCTCGGCACTCGTGCTGAGATGACTGTGATCGACCTGCGTCCGGTTGGAGGTGACGACTGATCATCGTCGAGGCGCGGCATCATCCTGCCCCGCCGGAGAATTATTTCCGAACGCGGTTCCTTTCGCTCTCCAGAAGGTTTGTAGAACCACCGAATCACTTTGCCTCTCGCAACCCTTTGTTTTTCCGAGAAACCTGTCCCGCTCCAGAAGGGGGTTGGGGGGCAGGCCACAGAGAAAGAGAGGCCTGGAGAGAGAATTTCGGGCGGAATCGGCGGAATTGCCTGATTATGCTGTTCCGGAAAAGCCTTTTATTTCAAGGGGTTTTAGCCGTCATGCGAAATCGGCTGAGACGGGTCACGCGCAAAAGGCGTGGCGGTGAACGCAGTCATGAGCGAACCGGTCTCCAGCGTCGAATTCCCTGGCAACAGGGAAATTAACAGGGAATTCCCTCATTTTGGGGCTCTTTTGCGTGGCTTCAGGTCGAAAAGTGGATTGTTTTCAGTATGTTGCGGCCGAATTCCCTAAAACAACGAAACAGGGGCTTTTTCGAGAGAACAGGGAACTAAACTGACGTATCAGGAAAAATGAGTGTCAACAACTCTGCACAACGCCTCCGATATGCATTCGCGGTGATGGTTGCGGGGGAACGACACCAACGATACTTGCAAGAACTTTTTGCAGCTGTTGCGTAAGGCAAAATACAGCCTCTACCAGCTAAAATAAATGTTTGTCGACAACGTAGCGATGACGAAATTTATTGATATAGTCATTAATAAAGCATTCGAAGATCATGCAGAATGAGCGAGCCTGAATAACAGCATTGCCATGGTCGACTGCCTCCCAAATGAGCCGCAAGCGCACGAGCCAAAACATCATGTGCGCGTTCGAAAAAATCCCGCCAGTCGCTCTTATAGCAGCTGGTGCGGTTAAAAAGGGGTAAGCCAAGTTCACTGCGCTGAATGATCGGCAGAACAGGTCACAAAAAAAGGCGAGACGTTGTCGATCACCTAGTGCGTTTGTGGTAGAAGCACCGAACTATCAAGCATGTAGCAATGGGTGTTAACCCTGCCGCGCGTCGAACGTCTGCAAGTCTGTGAGCAGATATTTTTGTAGGAGAGTTTAGCCATGGAATATAGAATTCGATCTCACAATAATTTGACATGTAATGAGCTAAAGCGTTTACTTACTCAAATATACCCAGAATCAGTATCTGACATCATAGACGCCGAACAGACAAATAACTTTGTTGGCGAGTTTGGTGAGCCAGATCATAGGAACGACTTCGTCGAAGATTCTATTGGCAAGATTTTGGTGGCATCTCTCAAAGATGAGAATGGATCATTTGTTTCTGGTATAAGACTCAGTTTCCAAAGAAAGGTAGCTGCAGAAAGAGTTCGCTTTGGACATTTTCTGGTGAAAATCTTTGCTGATGACTTGCGATTAGCACCTGACTATGCAAGCGATAGTGAATTATGGATTTCACTGCAGCAAACTCGTCACATAAGGGCTATAGGAAAGTTCTGTCCATTTCATACAAGAATATTTGTCAAATTGCTTCGAATGTGGGAGGCTGCCTCAAGCTTGCGCTACGAAGGAAATTATTTTTCAGCTCGGCTACTCATAACCAGAAAGATGGAATGGGTGGCGAAGAGCGATGCTGTTAATTATATATCATTTTCTCGGCCCTTAGCGTTATCTGCAGCGCTATTTGAAGAAAAATGGACACGCGCCTTAATGTCGGGCGGCGATGTTAGCCTTGTAAGCCAAGCTCGCGATAAAGGCGTCAGAGGCATTGCCATTATTAACGAAAGTTTTGTCGGATCTAGAAAAATTGCTGCACCGCATAGAAGTCTAGAAACTTGGTGCTCAGCTATAGTTCCAGGAACGATGGGGATTATAACATCAGAATTAGGGGATCTACATATTATTCTACCTGATGGAACATCATTTGTTAAATCTCAGAGCCCGTTTTTGAAGTTTTCTGGCGATTTCATGGGTTTGCCAATCGCCTGGCGAGAAGCTGGATGATGGCGACGACGGCGATGGCTTTGGAATGTTCGATCAGCCGTTCGAAATCTTTGGCGAGACGGCGGCTGCGACCAAGCCAGCCGAAGGTGCGCTCGATCACCCAGCGTTTTGGGATCACCGAACCCTTCGGCGTGCGGTGGCCTTTTGACAATCTCGAGCCGGACGGCGCCGGCTGCGTTGTTCGCGGCGATAGGTCCCTGATAGCCGGCATCGGCGAAAAGACAGTGCAGCCAAGGAAACCGCCGCTTGATCCAGCGGCAGGCCAAGGCCAGCCCATCACGGTCTTGGATGTTGGCCGCATGCACCGCCAGATTGAGGGGCAAGCCGATGGTGTCGGTGACCAGATGGCGCTTTCTGCCATTGATCTTTTTCCGGCGTCATAGCCGCGCAATCCGCCAGCTTCTGTGGTTTTCACGCTCTGGCTGTCGACAACGCCTGCCGTCGGTGACGCCTCCTTGCCGCTCCTGCTCGCGCGCCTGCATCAAGAGGATCATCCAGATGCGATGCCATATCCCTTCCTGCCAGAAGCGCCGGAAATAGCCATAGACCGTGCTCCATGGTGGAAAGTCTTTCGGCAGCAAGCGCCACTGGCATCCAGTCCTCACGAGATAAAGGATCGCGTTCAAGACCTCGCGCAGATCCGTCGTCCGTCGCCGACCACCATGTCTCGCCGGCGGCAACAGGGGCTCGATCAAGCCATACTCGTCATCGGTGACGTCGCTTGCATAGCGAGCGTTCAAACGCTCATAGCAAAGTGTTCGAGGCAGCTGTCCACATCGGTCATGGCTCCGTCGTTCCTGGCAGAATTCGGATGCCATAACTGGCTGTTTTCGCTCAACTTCTTTTAAAACGGGCTCTGAGCCTACCAAGCCGTCTCTCCGAACGCCACCGTGGACCATCTTAGGGGGCAAGCTACGGAACTGTCGGGACTATTCAAAACTGGGCCAGAACGTGAAAAAATCTAACAATTTCAATAATTTAATGGCGGAGGGAACGGGATTCGAACCCGTGAGGGGCAGGACCCCAACACGCTTTCCAGGCGTGCGCCTTAAACCGCTCGGCCATCCCTCCAGCGGGCGGAATGTAGACGGAAGCGGGCGCAATGACAACGCCTCGCCGTGCGCGGATGCACGACCGCGTGCGGGTTCACCCGTTGTCCATCTTGAGTGCGGCGAGGAAGGCTTCCTGGGGGATCTCGATCTTGCCGATCTGGCGCATGCGCTTCTTGCCGGCCTTCTGCTTCTCGAGCAGCTTGCGCTTTCGCGACACGTCGCCGCCATAGCATTTCGCGGTGACGTCCTTGCGGAACGCCTTCACCGTCTCGCGGGCGATGACCTTGCCGCCGATCGCAGCCTGCAGGGCCACCTGGTACATCTGGCGCGGGATCAGCTCTTTCAGGCGCTGGCAAAGCGCGCGCCCGCGTGCTTCGGCCATGGTCTTGTGCACCACAAGGGCCAGGCTGTCGACGGGATCGCCGTTGATCAGGATGCTGAGCTTCACCAGGTCGGAGGGATCGTAACCGTCGAGCTGGTAGTCGAAGCTGGCATAGCCGCGGCTCATGGACTTCAGGCGGTCGTAGAAGTCGTAGACCACCTCGTTGAGCGGCAGGCGGTAGACCAGCATGGCGCGACTGCCGACATAGGTGAGCTCGATCTGCTGGCCGCGCTTTTCGGTGCAGAGCGCCAGCACCGCGCCCAGATGGTCGTCCGGCACCAGGATGGTCGCCTTGATCCAGGGCTCCTCGAGCTGCCTGATCTGGGTGGGGTCAGGCATGTCCGCGGGGTTGTGCAGCTCGATCCGGGTGCCGTCGGTTTTTTCCAGCTTGTAGACGACGCTGGGCGCGGTGACCACGAGGTCGAGGTCGAACTCGCGGGACAGACGCTCCTGGATGATTTCGAGATGCAGAAGTCCCAGAAAACCACAGCGGAAGCCGAAGCCGAGCGCGCCGGAGTGCTCGGTCTCGAACTCGAAGCTGGCGTCGTTCAGGCGGAGCCGGCCAAGCGCTTCCCTCAAGTCCTCGAAATTCGCGGCGTCGGTCGGGAACATGCCGCAGAACACCACGGGCTGGCTCGGACGGAAACCCGGCAGCGGTTCGCCTGCTGGCTTGCGATCGTCGGTGATGGTGTCGCCGACGCGGGCATCGGCGATGTCCTTGATGCTCGCGGTGATGAAGCCGATCTCGCCAGGGTGGAGGGCGTCCACCGGCTGGGCCTTCGGGGTGAAGACGCCGACCCGGTCGACGGGGTGAGCCGCCCTCGTCCCCATCATCCGGATTTTTTGACCTTTGCTCAGCACGCCGTCCTTGACCCGAACCAGCGTGACCACGCCGAGATAGGCATCATACCAGCTGTCGACGACCAGCGCTTTCAGCGGTGCCGCCGCATCGCCGCTTGGCGCAGGCAATTTCTCGACGATGGCTTCGAGCACGTCCTCGACGCCCTCGCCGGTCTTCGCCGAGACCGCGAGCGCATCCCCCGCCTCGAGGCCGATGATCTCCTCGATCTGCGCCTTGATGCGCTCGGGCTCGGCTGCAGGCAGGTCGATCTTGTTCAGGACCGGCAGAATCTCGTGGTCGGCGTCGATCGCCTGATAGGCATTGGCGAGGGTCTGCGCTTCCACGCCCTGGGTCGCGTCCACCAGCAGGATCGAGCCTTCGCAGGCACGCAGGCTTCGGCTGACCTCGTAGGAAAAATCGACATGTCCCGGCGTGTCGACCAGGTTCAGGCAATAGGTCCTGCCGTCACGCGCCTGGTAGTTCAGCCGGACGGTCTGCGCCTTGATGGTGATGCCGCGCTCCTGCTCAAGCTCCATATTGTCCAGGACCTGCTTCGACATCTCCCGCGCGTCGAGGCCGCCGCAGCGCTCGATGATGCGATCGGCGAGAGTCGACTTGCCGTGATCGATATGGGCGATGATCGAAAAATTACGAATTCTAGCGAGATCGGTCATGGCATTCCGGCAAGGTGGACAAAGCGACACGCTCCGAACATAAGCGCTCCAAGCTCAAAGCCCAAGGCCGCCGCTCCGTCAAGCGCCAAGCCGGCTTTTGCCTGCCCTGGATTTCTTTTTCTTTACGGTTTTTTAACCGCGAAACGTCAGGATGAGATTCTGGTCCATGCGATCCTGGGAGTCCGGTCGCCGCTGTGTGCGGTCTCGTCGACGACGTTTGTCCGGCATGAGAAATCCTTTGATTCCGATTCCGACCCGACTTGGTCATTCGGATTGGGCGCGCTGGCCGTCTAAAAGGGCACGTGCCAGACATTGACCGTCGCAGAACGTTGCGTGTGCGCGGTCATTGCCCAGGCCATCGTTGCTGCCCCCGACGACCGTTTATTGGCGTGAGGCCGTCAAGCCTATCCCTGGTTTGGCTCACCTTCCGTCCTGTGATGGTAAGAACCGGGGAACAAATTCCGGCGGGCATCCTCCTCGACGTCCATCCTGAACTGGAACCGCTGCATCAGCTCTGCTACCCGCGACGCCGCCGGACGCGCGTTGATCGTCTCGACATGGCGCTTGAGATTGGCGAATCCGTCATAGGTCTCCTCGCCAAGCACGCGGGTCGCGATCCGTGCCCAGCCCCACAGCGCCATGTCGACGATGGTATAGCTGTCGCCGACAAGCCACTCACGATCAGCCAGCCTGTCGTCCAGGATGGCGAAGTGCCGGCTCGCTTCGAAGTGGTAGCGGCCGATGGCATAGTCGAGCTGCTCGCGCGCATGCAGCTTGAAATGCACCGCCTGACCTGAATACGGTCCGATGCCTGTCGCGACGAACATGTGCCAGGAGAGCAGCTCGGCGCGCAGGACGGCGCTGTCGCCGGGCAGGAACTTGCCGGTCTTCTCTGCCAGGTAAAGCAGGATGGCGTTGCTGTCGAAGAGGACCGCATCGCCATCCAGCATGGCCGGGGCTTTGGCGTTGGGATTGATGGCTAGGAACTCGGGCTTGTGCTGATCGCCGCGCCGCGTTTCGAGGGGCACGGCCTCATAGTCGAGCCCGGCCTCTTCGAGAAAGAGGGCAACCTTGTGGGGGTTCGGGCCCGAATTGTAGAAGAACTTGAGCATGGCTTGAGGCCTTCACGGGATGGATGGGAAATTGAAAAAGGAGATTATTGCATCCGGCCCTCTTTGGGAATCAGCGCCGATGCTCGCAGCAGCTAAGACCACGTCATAGTGTCCGGCCTGACGGCGCGTGGTTCACCTGGCAGCCAGCCGGCGGCAAGCCCGAACAACGATCTCCCCCGGAGAGGCTGCTTCGCGACGCTTTGCCGGCATGTCACGCTGTAGCTCCAGCCCACCCTGCTGAACCAATCCAGCCCTCCAAACCAATGCTCCGCAAGACCGAACTGAGGTCTGCGAGATCTTCAGTTGTTCGCGAACCACGCGACAATCTTCGGCATGTCGCGCTCAAATCCGCCTGGAATGAAGACATTGAGAAGCCGGGCCGTTTTTTCCGACGTGTTGCGAAAGTCGTGAACCACTCCTGCAGGTATGCGAAGAAACGCGCCGGCCACAAACTCCTTCCATGCATCACCGACAAGGATTTCAGGCGTTCCTTCAATAACGAAAAAGATTTCGTCATTGGTATCGTGGCTATGGGCCCCGACGCCATCCTGTCCCGCTTCCAGAAGCCATTCCGACACGCTGTAAGTGGCGCGGGTATCAGCCTCATCCGCTTTGAAGAGCGCGGTCAACTTACCCATTTCATAGCGCCGCCCGCCACCGGGAGGCAGGTCGATCACTTTCTCCGCCAGAGCTTTCACGTCGTCGTTCATGGCCAGGTTCCTCGCTGCGACCAAGGACTTGTATCGCAGTCGTTCGAGTCAAAATCGCGTGTCGATATCCGCTATCATGTCCGTATCCTCACCGTTACGGTAGCGATTCGCTTGAATCCGGATTTGGCACAAACCGGGCGCTTCATCACGTTGGCAGGCCTCTCCATTCGAAAGACTTCTGCCCAGCGGTATGCCGGCAACGCACCTCGTCGAGCCCTGCTGTCAGGACTGCGCTCAGGCGCCTCCCGCAGTGATCAGGCGCGCAAGGTGGCGCCCGTCGCCTTGGCCGCTGCTGCGGTGATTTTCTTGACGGCGGTTTCGATCTCGCCTTCTTCGAGCGTGTGATCCATCGACTGCATGCGCACCGCGATCGCGAGCGACTTCTTGCCGTCGGGGAGCCCCTTGCCCTGATAGACGTCGAACAGCGAGACATCCTGGATCAGCCCCTTCTCCGCACCGCGCACGGCGTGCAGCAGGCTCTCCGCCGGCGTGTCCTGATCGACCACGAAGGCGAAATCGCGATCGACCGGCGGGAAGTTCGAGGCCTTGAGCGGCGGGCGCGTGCAGGTCTTTTTCTTCTTCGGCTTGGGCAGGCGGCCGAGGAAGACCTCGAAGCCGATGGCGCGCGCATCCAGGTCGAGTTTCCTGGTGATCGCCGGGTGGATCTCGCCGAACTCGGCGAGCACGGTCTGCGGGCCGAGCATCAGGCGGCCCTTGCGCCCGGGATGATAGTGGGACGGCCCGTCGGCGACCACGCGCACGCCTTCGGGATTGACCTTGCAGGCATGGAGCACGGCGAGCGCGTCGGCGCGGGCGTCGAACACGTCGACGTCGCGCGGCTGCTCCGCCCAGTGGCGTTCGTGATTGGGGCCGACGCGCACGCCGCCGATGGTGACCTCCTGCTCGCCCGGCTGATCCCCGAAGAAACGCGGACCGCTCTCGAACAGAGCGACGCTCTCGATGCCGCGATTGCGGTTGCGGCCCGCCGCCTGGAGGAGGTTGGGGAGAACGCTCGGGCGCATCACCGAGAGTTCCGAATTGATCGGATTCCGGAGCCTGACGCCGTCATAGCCGAAGGCCTTGGCCATGGCGGGCTCGATGAAGGACCAGGTGGCCGCTTCGGAAATGCCGCGCGCGGCCAAGGTGCGCCTGGCGATCGAGCGCATGCGCTGCTCGGGCGCCAGGATCGGCTCGCTCACCGCCGTGGTGCGGCGCACCGGCATCGGCGGGATGCGATCATAGCCCTGGAGCCTGGCCAGCTCCTCGACGATATCAGCCTCCATGCGCACGTCATGGCGCCAGGTGGGCGGCACCACCTGGATGCTCTCCTCGTCGATCGGCTCGACCTGGAAGCCGAGCGCCTTCAGGCGGCTTTCGATCACCTCCTCGTCGAGCTGGATGCCGGCGAGGCGCTCCATCTGGGCGAGGCGGAAGCGGAAAGGCTGGCGAAGCCCGGGGACGGACCCGGCGACCACGAGCTGGCTCGCCTCGCCGCCGCAGAGCTCCTGGATCAGTTTCGTGGCGTATTCGGCGCCGGCCAGCACCATCGCCGGATCGAGGCCGCGCTCGAAGCGGGTGCGCGCATCGCTCTCGATGCCGAGCTTGCGCCCGGTCCTGGCGGTGCGGATCGGGTCGAAGAGCGCGATTTCCAGAACGACATCCGTGGTCTCTTCGGTGCAACCGGAGGGCTCGCCGCCCATGATGCCGCCAAGCGACTCCGGCCCGGAGGCATCGGCGATCACGGTGATCTCGTCGTCGAGCTCGTAGGTCTTGCCATCGAGGGCTTCGAGCGTCTCGCCGTTGCGGGCGAAGCGCAGCGTCAGCTCGTTGCCGTTCACCTTCGCCTTGTCGAACACGTGCAGCGGCCGGCCGAGATCGAAGGTGACGTAGTTGGTGATGTCGACCAGCGCCGAGATCGGCCGGAGCCCGATCGCGGTGAGACGGGCCTGCAGCCAGGCCGGGCTCGGGCCGTTCTTCACGCCGCGGAACACGCGGGCGACGAACAGCGGACAGGCGGCCTCGCGCCCGTCCGGAAAATCGAAGGTGACGGTGAGGTCGGTCTCGAAGGCCGACGGCACCTCGCTGAAATCCCGGCTCTTCAGCCTGCCCAGGCCGCCGGCGGCGAGCTCGCGCGCGACCCCGACCAGCCCGAAGCAGTCGCTGCGGTTCGGCGTGATGTCGATGTCGATCACCGGGCCTTCGGCGCTCAGCACCTCCGATACCGGCCGGCCGACGGGCGCGTCCGCCGGCAGCTCGATGATGCCGTCGTGATCCTGGCCGAGGCCGAGTTCGCGCGCCGAGCACAGCATGCCCTGGCTCTCGACGCCGCGGATCTTGGCGCGCTTCAGCACCTCGCCACTCTCGGGAATGACCGTGCCGACCGCGGCGAACACGCCCTTCAGGCCGAGATGCACATTGGGCGCGCCGCACACCACCTCGAGCTTGTCCCGGCCGGTGTCGACCTCGCAGAGATTGAGGCGCTCGGCATCGGGATGGCGGCGCAGGCCGACGATCTCGGCGACCGTGAACGCGCCCAGATCGGCAGCACCATAGTCGACGCCGTCGACCTCGAGGCCGAGGGAGGTGAGCTTCTCGGTGATCTCGTCGACCGACGCCTCGGTCTCCAGATGCTCTTTCAGCCAGGGCAGCGTGAACTTCATCGGGACAGCCCTCCATAGGTGGTGGGCACGTCGATCGCGCCGAATCCGTAATGGGCGGCCCAGCGCAGATCGCCCTCGAAGAAGGTTCTGAGATCCGGGATGCCGTATTTGAGCATGGCGATGCGATCGATCCCCATGCCGAAGGCGAAGCCCTGCCAGACCTCGGGGTCGACATTGACCGCGCGCAGGACGTTGGGGTGGACCATGCCGCAGCCGAGGATTTCCAGCCAGTCGTCGCCTTCGCCGATGATCAGCTCCTCGGGCGTGCGCCTGCAGCCGATGTCCATCTCCGCGGACGGCTCCGTGAACGGGAAGTAGGAGGGCCGAAAGCGAACGGGGATGTCGTCACGTTCGAAAAAAGTTCGAACAAAGTCGATCAGGCAGCCCTTGAGATGGCCCATATGGGTGCGCCGGTCGATCAAGAGGCCCTCCACCTGATGGAACATCGGGGTGTGGGTCAGATCGTAGTCGCAGCGATAGGTGCGGCCGGGCGCGATGATCCGGTAGGGGGGAGGCCCGGCCATCATGGTGCGGATCTGCACCGGCGAGGTGTGGGTGCGCAGGACGAGCGGCATGTTGCTCTTCTCGGCCTCGAGATAGAACGTGTCCTGCATCTGCCGGGCGGGGTGCTCGGGCGGGATGTTGAGGGCGGAGAAGTTGTTGAAGTCGTCCTCGATGTCCGGTCCCTCGGCGACCCTGAAGCCCATCTCGCCGAAGATCGCGATCAGCTCCTCGGTGACCTGGCTCACCGGGTGCAGGCGGCCCATGGTCTCGGGACGGATGGGGAGCGTGACGTCGACGGTCTCGCCCAGGAGCTGGGCGTCGAGGGTTGAGGCTTCGAGCACGTCCTTCCGGCCTGCGATCGCGTCCGCCACGGCCTGCTTCAGGAGGTTGTAGCGCTGCCCGGCCTCGCGCCGCGCCTCGGGAGCCAGCGCGCCCAGGCTCTTGGTCAGCGCCGTGATCCGGCCCTTCTTGCCGAGCTCCCCGACCCGGATCTGCTCGAGCAGGGCCAGGCTGTCCGCGCCCTCGATGCCGGCGAGGATCTCGCCTTCCAGACGATCGATGTCGACCTCTGCCTCAGTGTCCGCGCTCTCTCTCGCCATGTCCGCCATCGGAATTCTCGTCGTTGATGCCGTTCGTCGAAACAGCGTCCGTGTAACAGCAAAAAAGGGGCCGTCTGGCCCCTTTCCAACCCCGGTACTGATGATGCGTCAGCTTGCCAGGGCGGTTTGGGCCTGCTTGGCCAAGCTCATAAACGCCGACTGATCGCGCACGGCGATGTCGGCGAGGACCTTGCGGTCGATCTCGATGCCCGCAGTCTTGAGACCGTGGATCATCTCGCCATAGGTCAGCCCCTGCTCGCGTGCGGCGGCGTTGATGCGCTGGATCCAGAGCGACCGGAAATTGCGCTTCTTGGTGCGCCGGTCGCGATAGGCATATTGCAGGCCCTTCTCGACGCGATTGGTCGCCAGGCGGAAGCAGTCGCTGCTGCGGCCGCGATAGCCGCTCGCGCGTGCGAGGACCTTCTTGTGCCGTGCCTTGGCCGTTACGCCTCGTTTAACCCTAGCCATTTTCTCGTACCTCGACTTCCGTAACCGTCCGGCTTGGCGACGACGCCAAGTCAACCCTGCAGCTGGCAGCTGCTAGGCGCCGTAGGGCAGCATCTTTTGGATCAGCTTGGCATCGCCGTCGGCGACGACGACTGTCCCGCGCTGATTGGCCTTCACCTTCTTCGCCTTATGGGTCAGCTGATGACGGTGATAGGCCTTGTTGCGCACAATCTTGCCCGTGCCGGTGAAGCGAAAGCGCTTCGCCGCCGCGCGCTTGGTCTTAAGCTTCGACATCAAGAAACTCCGGGGAAACTCCGTTCGTGCCAAGCTATCAGGTGCTCGGCCGACCTGAAGCCTGCGTGTTATAGTCAAGAGTGCCGCGCTTCGCAAGCGTTTGGCGCTTATTTCTTAGCCAACGCCTTGAAAGGCTGGGCGAGCGCCCGGAAAATGCCCTTTCAGGGCAGGAGACAGTGCGCGAGCCCGCGTTTCTCCAGATAGTGCTGGTGATAATCCTCCGCCTTCCAGAACGCCCCGGCCGGCGTGATCTCGGTGACGATGGCGCCGCGGTGGATGCCGGAGGCTTCCAGGCGCTTCAGGGATGCCTTGGCCTCTTCCTCCTGTTCGGCGTCGTGAAAGAAGATCGCGGAGCGATATTGCGTGCCGATATCCGGGCCCTGCCGGTTCATCTGGGTCGGATCATGGCTCGCCCAGAACACGTCGAGGAGCTGGTCGTAGCCGATCTTGTCCGGGTCGTAGTCGACCTCGACCACCTCGGCATGGCCGGTCCTGCCGGTGCAGACCATGTCGTAGGATGGACTCTCCACGGCACCGCCGGCATAGCCGACAGCGGTCGACGCCACGCCCGGCACCTTGCGAAACGCCGCCTCGACGCCCCAGAAACAGCCGGCCCCAAAGGTCGCCTTCGCCATCGCTCCATCCTTTCCCAGCGGCCGTCATCATCCGCGTAGCCGAGATCTGGTGTTTGCCACTGCGGGGATCAATGTCCAGAGCACCAGCCTTGCGCCTGACGGCGCCTTGCGCAAGGGTGAAGTCACGGGCGGAGCACCATGTTATCCGCGGGATAGTTTATGCATTGGAAAAAGGGGAGGTTTTGCCATGTTGAAGGCGGTTTCGATCAGTGGACTGACGCTCTTTGCGGCACTCGGCGGGGCGGCGCTCGCAGAGGAAAAGCCTGCCGATTTCCCGGAGCGCCCGCTGACCATGATCGTGCCCTACGGCGCGGGCGGCGGCTCGGACCAGCTGTCCCGCGCGATGGCCTCGGCGATGGAGCCCACGCTCGGCCAGCCGATCCAGGTGGTGAACAAGCCGGGCGGCGGCGGCATGGCGGCTGTGCCGGACTTCATGACCGCGCCCGCGGACGGCTACACGCTGCTCGAGTCGATCGACGACGCGGTCACCAACTACGTGTCCGGCAAGCTCGCCGAACATCCGGGCGAGGACTGGGAGCCGCTCTGCATGGCGCAGATCACCTTCTCCCAGATCTACATCCGCCCCGACGACGAGCGCTTCAAGGACTGGGAGACCTTCCTCGCCTACGCCAAGGAGAACCAGGCGACGCTCGCCAATCTCGGCAATGCCGGCTCGATGGAACGGATCAACATGAAGAAGCTGGAGGACGCCCTCGGCTTCGAAACCAACCAGATCGCCTTCGACAAGCCGGCCGAGCGCTACGGCGCGCTGATCGGCGCCCAGGTGGACGCGCTGTTCGAGCAGCCGGGCGATGTCCGGAGCTTTCTCGACGCCGGCCAGATGGTGCCGATCCTGACGATCTATCCGGAGCGCCCGGAGGCGTTCGCCGACGTGCCGACCCATCTCGAAGCCGGCGCCGATTTCGAGGCGCTCCTGCGCTTTCGCGGTTTCTACGTGCTGCCGTCGGTGCCTGAGGACCGAAAGCGCTTTCTCGCGGCGGCGTGCAGGCAGGGCTTCGACTCGGCCGACTTCCAGGCGTTCAACGAGAGCAAGTACATGACCCTGATCGACAGCTACCGCGACACCGCCGGCTCCAAGGAGCTGATCGCCAAAGCGGTCGACACCTATACCACGGTCTACAAGGAGATCGGCCTGATCGAGTAGGGGGTGACCACAGGATCGACGTCGTGCGGCGTCCGGAAAGCGGGCGTGAACCCGACCTGGCAGACGTCCAGCCAGCCGACACCGTCGATTTGGCCATGCGCCCGGCGACGTGCCGTGGTCAGGCTTCGGATGGCCTTTGCGGAGACCAAGGCTTGAGAGACCGACGGCCTCAGGCGGGGAGAACGCCGATCGCGCGGGGCAGCGGCCGCGTCAAGCGGCATGCCTTAACCCTTCCTTCACCTCGCCATGCGACGATGAAAGCCTCGATGGTCCATGCGATCCTGGGAATCCGTGCCGCGCCAACGAATTTCGGCAGGCGCACGGACTCCCAGGATCGCAAGGACCGAATCCCATGGTGACATTCTGGAGTTAAGCTTTCGTAAACACCCGGCGAACAGGGGCGAAAAGATGGGCAGCCTTAACGCTTTCTTTACGTTCAAAGACGACAATCGCGACCTTGATGGTCCATGCGATCCTGGGAGTCCGTGCCGTGCCAACGAATCTCGGCGGACACACGGACTCCCAGGATCGCATGGACCAGAAGGCTACCCTGGCATGGCGGGGTTAAGGAAACATGAAGATGGCTGATCGGGATGCCGATGGTTGGCGCTTGGGCGGTCATCGGGCGTCGATCCTGGTCGAGCTCGGCTTCTGGCTGGCATTGGCGCTCGTCGCGTTCGGCCTGAGCTTTACGTTCGCGGACGAGTCCGGGACCTACCGATGGGGGGCGGCGAGCTGGCCGCGGGCGGTTTGTCTGCTGATGGCGGTGACCGCGCTGCTGCACGCCTGGTTTCGTCTGCAGGACAGCGGCGTTGCCAAGGTTTCGGAGGAACGTGAGGAAAGAGGCGACCTTGCCGGCTCGCTCGGGCTGTTCGCCATACCGCTTGCCTATGCCTTGCTTTTGCCGCGCACCGGCTTCTATCTGACCACGCCGCTCTTTCTGATCGCCTTTCTTCTCTATGTCGGCGAGCGCCGCTGGAGCGTGCTCCTGGCGACCACGGCATCGATCACCGCGCTGGTGTTTCTGGTCTTCGCCCGGGTTTTCTTCGTGGCGCTGCCGGTCGGCAACTGGCCGGGCTTCTACGAGCTCAACACCTGGTTCCTGACGGTGGTCCGATGACCAACCGCGGCCAGACAAGGCCGTGTCATGGCTGACTTCTGGATGGGCACCGCAGCGCTGTTCTCCGATCCCACCGGGCTCATGATCTTCGCAGGCGGCCTTCTCGGCGGGATGCTGTTCGGAGCCATTCCCGGCATCAACATGCTGACCCTCGGCGCGGTGATCCTCCCGTTCACCGCCGCCATGACCCCGACGCACGCGATCATGCTCTATTCCGTGATCTATTGCTCCGGCGTGTTCGGTGGCGCGATCACCGCCATTCTGTTCAACATTCCGGGCTCGCCGGAGAATGCACCCACCGCGTTCGACGGCTATCCGATGACGCAGAAGGGCGAAGCGGCGAAGGCGATCGGCGCGGCCGTCATCTGCTCGGCCCTCGGCGGCATCTGCTCCGCCATCCTGATGATGTCGGCGACGCCGACCATCGCCGGCTGGGCTGTGCGCGCCTTCGGGCCGCCCGAAATTTTTGCGCTGATCTGTTTCGGGCTCGCGGTCTCGGCCTCGGTCGGCGCCGCCGATCTCTGGAAAGGCCTCCTGTCCATCTCGCTCGGCCTCTTGATCGCCACCATTGGCACCGATCCCGCCGATGGCATCGCGCGCTACAATTTCGGCACCTATTATCTGCTCGCCGGCATCCACTTCATTCCGGTGGTGCTCGGCCTGTTCGCCGTCGCCGAGGTGTTCACCCAAGGATCGAAACGCCTCACGGACGGCACACGTTCGAAAAGAGTCCGGATGAGCCTCCCGGGCTTCGGCGAGTTCTGGCGTCTCAAGATCACGGTGCTGCGCTCGATGGTGATCGGCTTTTTCGCCGGCATTCTCCCAGGCATCGGCGCGGTGCTCGCAGCGTTTTTGAGCTACAACGAAGCGGTGCGCTGGGGGCGCGGCAAACAATTCGGCAAGGGCGAGCTCGCGGGCGTGGTCGCCTCGGAGACCGCCAACAACGCCGCGACCGGCGCGGCGATGATTCCGCTGCTCGCCCTTGGCCTGCCCGGCGGTGCGCTCACCGCAATGATGATGGGGGTCTTTCAGATCCACGGCATGGAGCCGGGTCCTTTGGTGTTCATGACCTCCAAGGAGCTGGTCTGGGTGGTGTTCGCCGCCATGTTCTTCGCCAATATCGCGATCCTCGGCCTCGGCTATATCCAGACCAAGACGGTGGTGCATCTTCTGCGCATCCCCTTTCATCTGCTGGCGCCGGCGATCCTGCTGATCGCCACCATCGGCGCCTATGCGCTGCGCAACCTCACCGTCGACATCTGGGTGATGTACCTCGCAGGCATCGCCGGGTTTCTGCTCAGGCGCTCCGGCTATTCCATGGCGGGGGTCGTCATGGGCCTGATTCTGGGCGGTCTCGGCGAAAGTGCCTTCACCAAATCGATGCAGCTCCTCAATTACCAGCCTCTGGCCCTGTTCCATCGGCCGATCGCCGCCTTGCTCTTGACCGCGGCATTGCTCACATTGATCTGGAACATCGCCGCCAGCGGCGGACGCCGAACTTGACGGTGCGGAAGTATAGGGGAGAGCGAGAATGACCACGCCAATGCCTGCGGGGAGCGTGGAAAGCGCCGAAGCCGTCATTGCTGGACTCGTCGACCGCGCGAAAGACGCGATGGACGCCTTCGACAATACGAACCAGGCGGCGATCGACGAGGCGGTGACCGCGCTCGCCTGGTCGATCTACAAGCCGGACAACGCGCGGCGCCTGGCGGAGCTCGCGGTCGAGAGCACAGGCCTCGGCAATGTCGAGGACAAGGTCGTCAAGAACCAGCGAAAAACCTTCGGCACGCTGCGCGATCTGATGCGGGTCAGGACCACTGGCGTGATCGAGGAACTCCCCGAGCTGGGGCTGGTGAAGTATGGAAAACCGATCGGCGTGGTCGCGGCGATCACGCCCTCGACCAACCCTGCGGCGACCCCGGTCAACAAGGCAATGATGGCGGTCAAAGGCGGCAATGCGGTGATCATCGCGCCCTCGCCCGCCGGCTATGCAGCGACGGCCGCGACCGTCGACGGCATGCGAGCGGAGCTCGCCAAAGTCGGCGCACCAGGCGACCTGGTGCAGATCGTGCCGGCGCCGGTGGACCGGGAGCGCACCAAGCTGCTGATGCGGGACGCCGATCTGATCGTCTGCACCGGCTCGCAGAACAATGTTCGGCAAGCCTATTCGAGCGGCACGCCGGCGATCGGCGTCGGCGCCGGCAACGTGCCCGTCATCGTCGACGAGAGCGCCGATCTCGACGACGCCGCGGAAAAGATCACCGCCTCCAAGATCTTCGACAACGCGACCAGCTGCTCGTCGGAAAACAGCGTGATCATCGTCGACGAGGTGTTCGACGATGCGATCAAGGCGCTGACGAGGGCGGGCGGCTATATGGCCACCCACGACGAGGGCCGCCGCATCGTCGAGCGGCTCTGGATCGACGGCAAGCTGAACCGAAAGGTCATCGCCAAGGACGCCGCCACACTGGCCGAGGTGTTCGATCTGCCGAGTGAAGCAAGTGCCGCCCGGTACTTCATGGTCGAGGAAACCGGGGTGGGCCGTGCCCACCCGCTTTCCGGCGAGAAGCTGTCCTTGGTGCTCGCCGTCTATCGCGCGCGCGATTTCCAGCATGCCAAGGAGCTTGCGATCGCCATCCTGAACTATCAGGGACGGGGCCATTCGGTCGGCCTGCACACCAACCTTATGGAGCGCGCGCGAGAGCTCGCCGAGGACATGGAGGTGGTGCGCGTGCTGGTGAACCAGGCGCACACCTTCGCCAATGGCGGCGGCTTCGACACGGGGCTGCCCTTCACGCTTTCCATGGGCTGCGGCAGCTGGGGCGGCAACTCGATCGCCGAGAACTTGAACTACCGCCACTTCATCAATATCACCCACCTGGTCACCTCGGTGGCCGAGGACAAGCCGAGCGAAGCGGAGCTTTTCGGCGCCTACTGGGAAAAATACGGCCAATGAATTTCGAAGAACACGCCGCCAAGCCGCTGATCGCGGCGGCCGGCATCACCGTGCCCTTGGGCCGCCTTTGCCGAACGCCCGCGGAGGCGAAGCAGGCCGCCGATGAGATCGGCCCCGTGGTGGTGAAGGCGCAGGTGCCCACGGGCAAACGCGGCAAGGCGGGCGGCATCGCACGCGCAGGCTCGCCGCGCGAGGCCGAAGAGGCGGCGACGGCCATTCTCGGCATGACGATCGGCGACCATCGGGTCGAGAAGGTTCTGGTGGAAGCGCAGGCGTCGATCGCCAAGGAATTCTATGCGGCCGTCCTGAACCACCAGGAGACCAAGAGCCCGCTTCTCCTGTTCTCGACCGAAGGCGGCATGGAGGTCGAGGAGATCACCGCGAACCATCCGGACAAGATGGCGCATCTGCCGGTCGACATGCGCGAAGGCGTCGACGACGAATTGCTGGAGCACATCTTCGCAGCCCTCGGCCTCGAGGACGAGAAAGGGGCGCTGGTCGAGTTCTTCCTGAAGCTGTTCGACGCCTATCGCGTGACCGATGCCGAGCTGATCGAGATCAACCCGCTGGCGCTCACCAGCGCCGGCGATCTGGTCGCTCTCGACTGCAAGCTCACGGTCGACGATTCAGGCCTCGCCAGGCGGCCGGAGCTGGAGGCGGAGGGCGTGCCGGAGCCGCTCACCGAGCTCGAGGCGCGCGCCAAGGCGCTGGGGCTGAAATTCATCGAGCTCGACGGCGAGGTCGGCGTGCTCGCCAACGGCGCCGGCCTCACCATGACCACCATGGACGCGATCCGCCATTACGGCGGCCGCCCCGCCAACTTCCTCGAGATCGGCGGCGATGCCTATACCAAGGGCAAGCCGGCGCTGGAGCTGGTGCTCGCCAATCCGCGGGTGAAGAGCCTGCTGGTCAATTTCTGCGGCGCGTTTGCGCGCACCGACGTCATGGTCGGCGGCCTCCTGGAAGCCTGGGCCGAGCTGAAGCCGGATCTGCCCGTCTTCTTCACCATCCACGGGACGGGCGAGGACGAGGCGATCGCCCTGGTGCGGGAAAAGCTCGGCATCGAGCCCTTCGACCTCATGGACCACGCGATCGAGGCCGCGGTCGAAGCCTCCGCCGAAGGATTTGGGGGGGCGGGCCGATGATCCAGCGCAAAAACGAGCGCGTGCTGATCCAGGGCATCACCGGCAAGCAGGGCACGTTCTGGGCGGAGCAGATGCGCGATTACGGCACCATCGTGATCGGTGGGGTCAATCCGAAGAAGGCGGGCGAGACCCATCTGGATCTGCCGGTCTGGGGCTCCGCCTGCGAGGCGGCCGGCGATCTCAAGACGATGGGCGATCGCATCGACGTCTCGATCCTGTTCATCCCGGCCATGGGCGTAAAGGCTGCGGCCCTCGATGCGATCGAGGCCGGCATCAAGAAGCTGGTGATCCTGACCGAGCATGTGCCGGTGCAGGACAGCATGTATGTCCTGGCCGCGGCCGACGATGCCGGCATCCAGGTGCTGGGGCCAAACACGGCGGGGGCGGTGACGCCGGGCGAATGTTTCGCGGGCTTCATGCCGGCCTTCAACCAGCGCGTGTTCCGGCCGGGCACGGTCGGCGTGATCTCGCGCTCCGGCTCGCTCGGCACGCTGGTCTGCCTGAACCTGGTGCAGGCCGGGCTCGGCATTTCCGCCTTCATCGGCATCGGCGGCGATCCGATCATCGGCACGACCACCGCGGATGCGCTTCGCCTGCTCGACCAGGATGAGCGCACCAAGGCGGTCGCCCTGGTCGGCGAGATCGGCGGGACGATGGAGGAAGATGCCGCGGAGTACGCGGCGACCATGACGAAGCCCATCGCCGCCTTCATCGCCGGCAGCGCTTCGCCGCCCGGCAAGAAGATGGGGCACGCCGGCGCGATCGTGCTCGGCGATCGCGGCAGCTATGCGAGCAAGAAGGCGGCGCTTGAAGAGGCTGGCGTCAGGGTCATGCCCACGCCCGCCGGCATCGCCCGGACCTTTGCCCACGAGCTCGACTGACGGCGGAGCGCGCGTTGGCGCCTGATGTCACGCGATGCGCGGCGCGCCGAGAAAATTCAGCTGGGCCACCACCTGATGCTCGACCATGGGACGGCCGCCGACCACGGTCTGGAGGCCGGCGGCGCGCGCGGCCTCCATCAGCTCGGTGTCGCGCGGCGCGATGATGTCGATATAGCGCATGCCGGGGGTGAGCGAGGCGGGATCCATGGGCATCGGATCGCCGGGCTTCAGGCCGAGCGACGTGCAGTTCACGACTAGGTCGTGACCGGCGGCGTCGGCCGGGCCGACCGTCACCTCGATCTCCTCGAACACCGTCTGGACCACGGCGGCGAGGTCCTTTGCGCGCGCCTCCGTGCGGTTGGCGATGGTGATTTTCGCCGCCCCCTCGTCGGCAAGCGCGATCGCGATGGCGCGCGCGGCACCGCCGGCGCCGAGCATCAGCACCCTGGCGCCTTTGGGCTCGATGCCATGCGCACGCGCGGCGCTGACGAAGCCGGTGCCGTCGAAATGGTCGCCGACCAGGCGGCCGTCCTCCTCGAAGCGCACGGTGTTGACCGCATCGGCGAGATGGCCGTTCGGTCCCATCTCGCTGCACAGCCTGGCCATCGCCTCCTTGTGCGGGATGGTCAGGATCAGGCCCTTGAGGTTGCCGATCTTCTGCAGCATCGGCACCATCTCGACCAGGTCGCCGGGCAGCACATGCAGCGGCACGACGAAAGCGTCGCGCTTCTCCGCCTCGATGATCGGCCCGAAGAATTCAGACGCGCGCACATGGGCGACCGGATGGGCGAGGATGGCGTAGAGGTGGGTCTTGCCGCTGGGATAATGCATGCGCTGAAGCTCCTGGGCCAAAAGGCCGGTGGTCAGCCGGCGGGAACCGCGTCGACCGCCGATGCGGTCAGATGGTCTGCCCTTCTGAGCGTATAGGGGGTGAGGCGCTCGAACAACGCCTGGCGCGCCTCGACGCTAGCGAGAACCTGCTCCATGAAGGCGTGAAAGGCGGCTTCGGGCTCGAGCAGGCGGGCAGCATGGCGAAGGGCGGCGCGGTGGGAGTGCGCGCGCAGGCGGCTTCCGCCCGCGGTCATCTCGGCGAAGCGCAGCGGCTCGCCCTCGGGCGCGAGCATACGTCTGGAAAGATAGGCGCCGGCGCGCGTCACCGGCGCCAGGCGCTCCGGGTGAAGCAGGATGCCGTCGAGCTCGACGAAGTCGTAGCGCTGCAGCACCTCACGGCAGGCGGTCACGCCTTCGCTTCGGTGCATGATGGTGAGCTGCTCCGCCGTCAGCCAGGTAATCCAGACATGCGCGCGCGCACCCGGATGGGGGGCAAGGGTCGCCGGAATGGCGCCGTAGGCGGTGAAGTGACCGGCAAACACCACGGCGAAGTCCGAAAGCTCGGCGCGGGTGACCGGAATGCTGTGATCCAGGCCGAATTTCGCCAAAAGCCGCGCCGGCGAGGCGTTGGAACCGGACGCGATCACCGGGATGCGGCCCTCGGCAGCCCCCTTCGGCAACGGGCTCATGGCGCCGTCTTCGAACAGATAGGAGCAGGCCGGGCGGGCGAAGGGATAGCTTTCCGCATGCAGGATGCGGCGCACGAGGTCGGCGTCGGGATGGGTATGGCTCATGGGAGCAGCTTGCCAGATCAGCCTGCCTGATTTCAATCACGAGCCCTCTCCCGACTCGACAAGGGCGGCGGAACGACGTTCCATGGACGCCGAGATCATCGGGGAGCAACAACCTGCTGGGGGAGGAACGCCATGAAGGCTGGAGAAGCGATCGCCGAAATCCTGAAACGCGAAGGTGTCGAGCTCATGTTCGGCTATCCGGTCAACCATCTGCTGGAAGAAGCGGCGAAGGTGGGGATCCGGCCGGTGATCTGCCGCCAGGAGCGGATCGGCCTGCATATGGCCGATGCCTATTCCCGCCTGTGCTCGCCGGACAAGATCGGCGTTTTCGTGATGCAGCACGGGCCGGGCTCGGAAAACGCGTTTGGCGGCATCGCCCAGGCTTACGGCGAGTCGGTGCCGATCCTGGTCATGCCCATGGGCTACGCGCGCCGGCTCGCCCATGTCAAACCGAACTACAATTCGGTGCTCAACACCCAGCACATCACCAAGTCCGCGGAGCCGATCAATGCGGCGGCCGACATTCCCGACATCATGCGCCGCGCCTTCACCCAGCTTCGTCATGGCCGCGGCGGACCGGTGCTGGTCGAGGTGCCGATCGACCTGTTCGCCGAGGAGTTGCCAGGCCCGCTCACTTACACTCCGGTGAGCGCGCATCTGAGCGGCCCCGATCCCGACGCGATCGATGCGGTGGCCCGGCGTCTGGCAAGCGCGAAAAAACCGGTGATCTATGCGGGGCAAGGCGTGCACTACGCCAAGGCCTGGGACGAGCTGAAGCACCTCGCCGAGATGCTGGCGGCACCGGTCTGCACCTCGCTCGGCGGCAAAAGCGCCTTTCCCGAGACCCATCCGCTGGCGCTGGGTGCGGGCGGTGTCGCCATGCCAAAGCCGCTGCATCATTTCCTGCATGACGCCGATCTGATCTTCGGTATCGGCTGCAGCTTCACCACCACCAGCTTCGGCGTGGCCATGCCCAAGGGCGTGCCGATCATTCACGCCACCCTCGATCCGCTCGATCTCAACAAGAACGTCGAGGCCGAGGCAGCCCTTCTGGGTGACGCCAGGCTGATTCTCTCGGCGCTCAACGCGGCAATCGAGCCGATGCTGGCGGGCGAAAGTCGCGACATCGAGACGGTGGGCGCTGCGATCGAGGAAGTCAGGAAACCCTGGCTCGATCAGTGGCAGAAAAAACTGACCTCGGACCAAACGCCGCTCACCCCTTATCGGGTGATCAACGACCTCTGGAACACGGTCGATCTCGACAATGTCATCATCACCCATGACGCCGGCAGCCCGCGCGATCAGATCACGCCGTTCTGGAAGTCGACCACACCGCTTTCCTATATCGGCTGGGGCAAGACCACCCAGCTCGGCTATGGCCTCGGCCTCGCCATGGGCGCGAAGCTCGCCTGCCCGGAGAAACTCTGCATCAATGTCTGGGGCGACGCCGCGATCGGCTTCACCGGCATGGACTTCGAAACCGCGGTCCGCGAGAAAATCCCGATCCTCTCGATCCTGTTCAACAATTTCTCGATGGCGATCGAGCTCAAGGTGATGCCGGTCTCGACCGAGCGTTACCGCTCGACCGACATCTCCGGCGACTATGCCGCGATGGCGCGCGCGTTCGGCGGCTATGGCGAGCGGGTGACCGAGCCCTCGGAGATCGTCGCGGCGATTCAGCGCGGCATCGAGCAGACGGAGAAGGGCGTGCCCGCCCTTCTGGAGTTCATCACCGACCTCGAGGTCGAGATCTCCAAGTTCTGATCACGCCCGTCCCCGGCGGCCCGCGACGATCAGCTCGCCATCTGCTGCGCCGGCTCGATGCCGAGCCGCCTCGCCAAGATCTCCTCGGCCAGGCGCTCGGCGGCGACGGCGGTCGCCAGATTGTCATGTTCCGCCCGCTCCATGACCATGACCAGACGGTCGCCGATCGCCCGCAGCTGATCGAGCAGCGGGATCGCCCTTGCTTCTTCGCCGAGCAGCGGCTGCACCAGGCTGATCAGGCCGCCCGCGTTGACCACGCTGTCCGGCAGATAGAGGATGCCGCGGTCGTGCAGCGCCTTGCCGAGCATGGGAGATTGCAGCGCGTCGTCGACCGCGCCGGCGACGATCTTGCAGCGCAGATGTGAAATCATGCCGTCCTGGACCGTCTCCTTGGCTGCGGTCGGGGCGAGCACGTCCATATCCAGGTGAATGATCTCCTCGGTGGTGACGCAGGTGATGCCGAGCGCGCGCACCGCCCGTTCGGTGCGCCGCGGATCGCGATCCGCCACCGTCAGCCTGGCGCCTTCCTGACGCAGGATCTCGGCCAGGCTAAAACCGACGTCGCCAAGCCCGATGATCCCGATGCGCACACCCATCAGGCTCTCGCGGCCGAGACGCCGCCGCACCGCTGCCGCGATGCCATGCCGCAGGCCGAGCGCCGCCGCTGCCGCAGGATCGATCTCGATATCCGACGGGCGCCCGAGCAGAAATGTCGTGTCGCCCGCAGCCTCCTCCATGTTCTTCAGATCGCCCTGGAGATCCGGCAGCAGACGGTAGCGTCCGCCCAGCATCTCGACGGCGCGGCCGATCGCCGGCATGGGCGAGGCCGCACGGCTGCCGACCGGCGAGGAACTCAGGAGGACGGTGCACGCGCCGGAGACCGGGAGGCCGGCGATCAGCGCCTTCGCCGTGGTGGTGCGCGCCTGGCGGAGCGCATCGCCGAGCGCCCGTTCCTCATCGACATAGGGACGGCTGCGGCAGGCGCCGACGGCGGGCGACAGGCCGGCATCGTCGAGGACGGTGATCCCGCGCAGGCCGGTTTCCTGGTCCGTGAAGAAGATCACGTCCCCCCGCTCATCGACAGGTGATGACCCGACGGCATTCATGACCGCACTCCTCAATGCAGAGTCCACGTATCGAAGCGGAGGCAGCGCATGTTCGGTCAGCATTCGTCACCCGGCTCCATCTACTTCACGTTGAAGTCTACCGGCGAATGGTTAATAAATTCTCAACCGAAAGTATAATTAAAAATTCTTGTGACGCTTTTATGGCAGCGGGCGAAAAAGACGCGCGGCGTCAGGTGCGCCAGCTCGGCGGGCGCTTTTCGAGGAAGGCGCCCAAGCCCTCTTTCGCTTCCGGCGTGCTGCGCAGTGCGGCAATGCGCCTTGCGGTTTCATCGACCAGATCAGGCGAGATCGCCGCGCCGGCAAGATCGCGGATCAGGGCCTTGGTGGCCTGCACCGCCGACGGGCCGCTGCTCAGAAGGTCGGCGATCACCGTTTCGACCGCCCCATCGAGCGCCTCGGCAGAAGCGACCTGATGGACCAGGCCGAGGCGAAGCGCTTCGGCCGCATCGAAGCGCTCGCCGGTCAGCATGATGCGCCTGGCCGCGCGCGCGCCGATCGCGCGCAGCACATAGGGCCCGATCACCGAGGGCATGATGCCGAGCTTCACCTCCGTGGTGCCGAAGCGCGCATGATCCGCGGCGATCGCGATGTCGCAGCAGCAGACCAGGCCGACGCCGCCGCCGAGGGCAGCACCGTTGACCTTGGCGATGGTGGGCCTGGGCAGGCTGTCGAGGGTGGTCATCAGCTTGGCGAGCGCCCGGGCGTCCTTGAGATTGTCCGCCTCGCCATAGTCCGCCGAGCGGCGCATCCAGTTGAGGTCGGCGCCTGCGGAAAAGCTCCTGCCGCGCCCGGTCAGCAGCAGCACGCGGATGCCGTCATCGGCGCCGATCGCCAGGAGCGCATCGGTCAGCGTGGCGATCAGGTGGTCGTCGAAAGCATTGTGGATCGCCGGTCGATCGAGCGTGAGGAGGCCGACCCCGTCGGCGCGGCGCTCCAGGGTGAACGGGCTGTCATCGGTCATGGCGATCCCCGCGTTCTGATGGCGTCGGCATGATGCCGGTCGCGCACGGACGAGGCAAGACGCCGCATGCGCGTGGGGAGGACGGCGTCGAAGCGGGTTTCGGGAGCCTCTCGCCATGGACGAATGTTGAACCTTTCTCGATTCAACTTCGAAACATGGAAGATAGAACCATTCCAAACAAAGTATCACCTAGATTTTATACATTCCAATATTATCGAATTTGGTCGATTTTTCTTGATGTATTTTTTGAGGTTTACTATGTGATCGGCATGGATGGCGACACGAAATCCGTCTCGGAGGATATGATGAAGACCAAGCCCCGCTCTCCCGTCGTCAAAGCCAACGGCAGGCAAGGCGGGATCAAAGTCTGGACACGCCTGGGGGCCTGCTTTCTCGCAAGCGCCGCGGTCTCGGTCGCCACCGGCGCCTCCTCGCAGGTGCTCGACCAGGCGGCGACACTGCGCTCGGCCAAGGCGCCCGCCTCGGCGAAACCCGACCATCGGCGCAGCCCGGCCTTCCGTCTCATCGCCGACGGCGGCGAAGGGGGAGAGGGTGGCGAAGGCGGGGAAGGCGGCGAGGGCAGCGCCGGGGGTGCTGCCCTGGACGACATCGCCTATCTCACCCAGCTCGGGCTGATCCGGGGCCATCTCGCGGTCGGCGTCGCGCTCTACCAGCAGGGGGATCAGGCGGCGGCCGAGACTCATATGAAGCATCCCTCCGCCGAGCTCTATGCGAGCCTGCTGCCGGCCCTGGAGCAGCGCTCGGCGCCCGACTTCTCCGCAGAACTGGAGGCGCTCGCCACGGCGGTCGAGCAGGGCGCCGATGCGGATCGGGTGGACACGGCGCATCAGGACGTGCTGGCGGCGATCGAGACGGCCGCAGGCAAGGCGTCGTCGGTGGATCTGGCAGGCCGGCTGCAGGTCATCGTCCGGCTGGTGCGCACCGCCGCCGAGGAGTATGCGATCGCGGTCAAGGACAAGATGGTGGTCGAGCCGCACGAGTTTCAGGATGCCTATGGCTTCGTGCTCGCCGCCCAGCAGATGCTGGACGGCCTCGATCCCGCCGGCCAGGACGCGGCGGTCGCCGCCATCGCCGAGACCGAAAGCCAGCTCAAGAGCCTGGAGGGTGCCTGGCCGTCGCTGACGCCGGAAGGCGAGGTCGAGACCGCGCCGTCGGTGCTCTATGGTGCCGCCGCGCGCATCGAGATCGCAGCGCTCGCGGTGAAGTGAGGCCGGGCCGATGATGGCGATCAGCGGCCTGTTCGCAGCGGAGGAACTGGCGGCGATCCAGGACATGCTGGCCGATCCCGCGCTCTACGAGGATGGCAGGCTGACGGCGGGCTGGCATGCGCGCGAGGTCAAGCACAATCTGCAGGCCAGGAAAGGCGGGCTCGCGGACGGCGTGCTCAGGAAGATCGAGGCGGTCCTTCTGCAGCATGAACTGTTCGTCGCGGCTGCCCGCCCGAAATGCCTGGCGAAGCTGCTGATCAGCCGCTATGGCCCTGGCATGACCTATGGCAGCCATGTCGACGACGCCTTGATGGGCGGGGTGCGCACCGACCTCTCGTTCACGCTGTTCCTCGCCGATCCCGCGAGCTATGAGGGCGGCGAACTGGTGATCGAGGACGGTTATCAGGAGCGCCGGGTCAAGCTCGAGGCGGGTCAGCTCATCCTCTATCCGTCGACCAGCCTGCATCGGGTCGAGCCGGTCACCGAGGGGATGCGGCTCGCGGCGGTGGGCTGGGTCAGGAGCCACATCCGCCAGCAGGACCAGCGGGAGATTCTGTTCGATCTGGAGACCAGCCTCCGGCAGGTGCATGAAGCCGAGGGCAAATCCCCGCTGTTCGATCGCCTGGTCAAGACCAGAACCAATCTGCTCAGGCTCTGGGCCGAGGACTGAGCGTCGTCGTCCGCGCGCGCGCGGTCCGGCCGGACCTCCGCGTCGATCGATGGGCCCCTCGCCGTCTCATGATCGGCCCAGCGTTTCGATCGGCCCGATTCACGTTTTCTTAACCCCGGGACGCCATGATCTGGATCTGGTCCATGCGATCCTGGGAGTCCAAGCCCTGCCCCTACCCCCGGCGGATGCACGGAGTCCCAGGATCGCATGGACCAGAATGACGACCGCAGTATGAGGGGATCGTGTTAAGGGATGGTTAACGGCGAACGGAAAATGCGCTTCGGCGGACAGTGGGCATCCGGCACCTCCGCAAGGTGCGCTGGCGCTGCACCAACAATGGCACCATCCCCTGCATCAGGAGCGTCGCCGCCTTGATTTGTACCGACCCAACTTGGAAATGACCGTTTAAACATTCTTCGGTTGGTGCTGCCGTTCCGACTTCTTCTCAACGTCAACGTTTCTTTCACCAATGTCCGGCACCATCGCATTCTGGTCCATGCGATCCTGGGAGTCCGAGACTTGCCCCTACTCCCGGCTGGCGCACGGAATCCCAGGATCCCATGGACCAGCAAGGAATGTAGCCGAGAGATCTTAACGCACGGTAAAGATGACGGGCCAAAGGGACAGGCCCCGGTTCTTGAAAAAGCGCTCGACGGCCAGTCTGGTTGCTATGAGAGCTTTTGCGGATCAGCTGCCACCACCTGACCGAAAGGGACATGCGGCGATACCAGCGAGATCGAGCGGATGTCCCGATCGTATCCGATCGGCGTCCGCTTCAGCGGTCCCTGCGACACTGTCGACGGCCATGGCTGAACGCGATCCTGGCGAACGGCGGATTGCCAGTATGGCGCCGCACGCCGCGGGGGTGTTCAAAGCAGATAGATCGTGGCCAGTCCCAGAAAACTGAAAAAGCCGACCACGTCGGTGACGGTGGTCAAGAAGACGCCTGAAGACACGGCAGGGTCGAGACCGAGCTTGTCGAGCAGCAGCGGGATGCCGACCCCGGCGAGCACGCCGGCGACCAGGGTCACCACCATGGACAGGCCGAACAGCGTGGCGAGCAGCGGATCGCCGAACCAGAGGAGGGCGACGGCAAGGCCGGCGGCCATGAACAGCAGGCCGTTGATGCTGCCGGCGAAGCATTCCTTCAACAGCACGCGAAAGGCATTGGCGGTGGTCACCTCGCGCACCGCGAGCGCCCGGACCACCACGGTGAGCGTCTGCGTGCCGGCATTGCCGCCCATGGAGGCGACGATCGGCATGAGCACGGCGAGCGCCACCACCTGGCCGATGGCGCCTTCGAACTGGGAAATCACGATGGAGGCGAGGATCGCGGTCGCGAGGTTGATCAGGAGCCAGGGAAAGCGTTGAAGGGTGGTGGTGACCGGCGAGGCGAAGATGTCGGTTTCGGAAACGCCGCCGAGGCGAAGAATGTCCTCCTCCGCCTCCTCCTCGATCACCTCGACCACGTCGTCGATGGTGATCACGCCGAGCAGGCGGCCGTCGTCGTCCACCACCGGGGCGGAGGTGAGGTCATACTGGCTGAAGCGAAAGCCGACCTCTTCCTGGTCCATGTCGACCGGAAGCGTGTGCAGCTCCTTCATCACCAAGTCGTTCAGATGCACGTTGCGCTTGCTGCGCAGAACGCGCGAGAGCGGGATCGAGCCGACCGGGCGGAACTTCGGATCGACGATGTAGATGTCGTAGAAATCGTCGGGCAGGTCGCCGTCGGCGCGCAGATAGTCGATGGTCTGGCCGACGGTCCAGAATTCCGGCGCCACCACCAGCTGGCGCTGCATCATGCGCCCGGCGCTGTCCTCGGGATAGGTCAGGCCCTGCTCGAGCGCGACGCGCTCGGGCATCGGCATCGCCTCGAGCAGCGCCGCCTGCTCCGGCTGATCCATATCCTCCAGGAGGTCGATCGCGTCGTCGGTCTCGAGCTGCGCGATCGCCGCCCCGACCTCTTCCGGGCTCAGAATCTCGAGGATCTCGGCGCGCACGGTCTCGTCGAGATGGGCGAGCAGCTCCGGATCGAGATCCTCCCGGATCTCGGCAAGCAGGTCCGCCCGCTGCTCGCGCCCGAGCTGTTCGAGCAGGTCCGCCTGGTCGGCGACATGCAGGGTCGAGGCGAGGGCCGCAGCCTCGGCCGGGGCGTCGACGTCAAGCGCGGCGCGGATCGCCCAGATCAGCTCATCCGAAAGGCCTTCGATCGCTTCGGGTCCGGCCTCGGACTCGGCGGCCGCTGCCGTCCCGGCCGCCATATCGGCTTCGGACCTGACATCCTCCTCGGAAGGCGGGCCGGGCTTGCTCTGGTGCTCGCTCACCGGCCGGTCAGTCCACGCTGCTGAAGGCCTGAGCCTCGACCGCGGCGACCGCGGCGAGGTTGATGATGCCGCGCGCGGTGACGGAGGGAGTCACGATATGGGCGGGCTTGGCCGGCCCCATCAGGATCGGGCCGACCGAGACCGAGCCGGTCGCCGCCTTGACCAGATTGTAGGCGATGTTCGCCGAGTCCAGATCGGGCATGATCAGGAGATTGGCATCGCCCTTGAGCGTCGAATCCGGGAGGATGGTCTCGCGCACGCTGGCGGACAGCGCCGTGTCCGCATGCATCTCGCCGTCGATCTCGACCTCGGGCGCCAGATCACGCACTCGCTCCAGCACCTCGCGCATCTTGTCCGTGGTCGGGCTTTCGCGCGAGCCGAAATTGGAATGGGAGAGAAGCGCCACGCGCGGCTCGATGCCGAACCATTTGACCATCGCCGCGGCGCGGATCGTGGTCTCCGCCAGCTCCTCGGCATTGGGATCGTAGGAGACATAGGTGTCGGCGAAGAACAGCGGGCGGTTCTCCAGGATCACCAGGTGCAGCGTCGACATGTCATGCATGTCGTGCCGAAGCCCGAGCACGCCGCGGATCTCGTTGATGTGGTTGACGAAGCGTCCGGTCGGTCCGGCGATCATGGCATCCGCCTCGCCGCGATCGACCATGACCGCGGCGATCGCGGTCGCGCGCGTGCGGATGATCTCCCGCGCCGCCGTCGGCGTCACCCCGCGGCGCCCGCGTTTGCCTCTATAGTGATCGACATAGTCGTCGTAGCGCGGATCGCTCAGCGGGTTGCAGAGTTCGACGTCCCGCTCCAGGTCCAGCGGCAGGCCGAGGCGCTCGATGCGCGACTGGATCACCTCGGGCCGCCCGATCAGGATGGGCTTGACCAGCTTGTCCTGCACCAGGGCCTGCACCGCGCGCAGCACGCGGAACTCCTCGCCGTCGCCGAACACGATGCGCATCGGCCGCTCGCGCGCGCGCTCGAAGATCGGCTTCATGATGAAGCCCGAGCGGAACACGAACTGCGACAGGCGCTCGCGATAGGCGTTCATGTGCAGGATCGGGCGTGCCGCGACGCCGGTTTCCATCGCCGCCTCGGCGACCGCGATCGGCAGCTCCACGGCGAGCCGCGGGTCGAACGGCTTCGGGATGATGCAGTCGGGGCCGAAATTGAGATCGGAAAGGCCGTAGGCCGCGGCCACCGTCTCCGGCGCGCCGGTCTTGGCGAGGTTCGCGATCGCCTGGGTGCAGGCGATCATCATCTCGCGATTGATCGTGGTCGCGCCGACGTCCAGGGCGCCGCGGAAGATGAAGGGGAAGCAGATGACGTTGTTGACCTGGTTCGGATAGTCGCTCCGTCCCGTGGCGATGATCGCATCCGGTGCCGCCTCGCGCGCCTCCTCCGGGCTGATCTCCGAGACCGGATTGGCGAGCGCCATGATCATCGGCTTGTTCGCCATGGTCGCGACCATCGCCTTGGTCAGGATGCGCGGCGCCGAAAGGCCGAGAAAAACGTCCCGGCCGACCACGGCGTCGGCGAGCGTGCGTTCCTCGGTCGCGCGAGAAAATTTTTCCTTGTAGGGGTCCATCAGGGTTTCGCGGCCCTCATAGACCACGCCCTCGATGTCGACCACGGTGATGTTCTCGGGCTTCAAGCCCATGGCCACGAGATGATTGAGGCAGGCGAGCGCCGCCGCCCCGGCACCAGACGCCACCAGCTTGACCTCCTCGAGCTTCTTGCCGAGCAGCTCCAGGCCGTTCTGGATCGCGGCGCCGACGATGATCGCCGTGCCGTGCTGGTCGTCGTGAAACACCGGAATGCGCATGCGCTCGCGCAGGCGACGCTCCAGCTCGAAGCACTCCGGCGCCTTGATGTCCTCCAGATTGATCGCGCCGAAGGTCGGCTCCATGGCGGCGACGATGTCCACCAGCTTGTCGACGTCGGTCTCGTCGAGCTCGATGTCGAAGGCGTCGATGCCGGCGAACTTCTTGAACAGGACGGCCTTGCCCTCCATCACCGGCTTGGCGCCCAGGGGACCGATCGGGCCGAGACCCAGCACCGCCGTGCCGTTGGTCACCACGCCCACCAGATTGCCGCGCGTGGTGAGATGCGCCGCCTCCGCCGGCTGCTCCGCGATCAGCATCGAGGCGGTCGCCACGCCGGGCGAATAGGCGAGCGCCAGATCCCGCTGGGTCGCCAGCGGCTTGGTCGCGACCACCGAGAGCTTGCCCGGCACCGGCCGTCGATGATAGTCGAGCGCGTCCTCGCCAAGCTGGTCGGCCATCGCATCACCTATTCAAATCGTTAGCGCGAGGCCCCACTATACCCAGGTGGCGTGGCCACACCATGGACTTTATGCCGCCGTCGCCAGGAACGACGGTATGCGCCCAGGTTTGGGAGCTAAATGCTTTTGAATGAGAGCGAGAGAGAAAAGATGGTGCGGTCGAGAAGACTCGAACTTCCACCCCATTTCTGGGACAGCGACCTCAACGCTGCGCGTCTACCAGTTCCGCCACGACCGCACGAAGCAGGGCTTCGATCCCCTACTCTGCAGGCGAGATAGCAAATGACTCTCCCCCTTACAAGCCCCGCTGAGAGGCTCAGCTCCCCTACCCTGGCGGAATCGTCGCCGGACTGGCTCGTGAGCCAAGGGCTGGTTGCGTATCCGGACGCGCTCGAAGCCATGGAGAAACGCGTCGAGGCCATCTACACGCATGCCGCGTCGGAGCTCATCTGGCTGCTGGAGCATCCGCCGCTGATCACCTCAGGGACCAGCGCCAAGGCCACCGACCTGATCACCCCCGACCGCTTTCCCGTCTACGCCGCAGGCCGGGGCGGCCAATACACCTATCACGGCCCCGGCCAGCGCATCGCCTACGTCATGCTCGACCTCAGACAACGCGGCCAGGATTTGAGAAAATTCATCTCCATGCTCGAAGACTGGATCATTCAGACGCTGAACGCGTTCGGCATCCAGGGCGAGCGCCGTGAAGGCCGCGTAGGCATCTGGGTTTCTCGTCCCGACGGCCGCGAAGACAAAATCGCCGCCATCGGCGTCCGCATCAGACGCTGGATCACCTATCACGGCCTGGCGATCAACCTCGCCCCGGACCTGGAGCATTTTTCCAGCATCGTCCCCTGCGGGATCAGCGCGCATGGGGTGACGTCGATCCGCGAACTCGGCCGCGACGTGAAGATGGCGGAGCTGGATGAGGCGCTGCGCGAGAGGTTCGGGGTGGTTTTTTCCGATAGGATCGATACGTGACCTGGATCATCCTGTGAGGATCGACGACATACGGCCCCAGTTACACCTTACAAGCGAAACTTTTACTGATCAGGCAACAATTTAGCCAATTGCCTTTCTCGACAAGAATTGTATTCTCGTCTTTGATTTCTTCACGAATTGTGATCATTCGATGATCTTTAACTTCAGGAGCGAAAGTCGATGTCCCTGACCGGCGGCGCGGATATGGGTTCGTCCTCCCTTGGCGGTGCGGATGGTGGCGTGTCGTCCATGGCAGGCTCTGGCAGCGCCAAAGGCGGCGGTGCGCTGGGCTCTAGCTTCGATGCCGCCGTCCAGGACAAACGCACCGTGGGAGAGAAGCTGCAAGAAGCCCCTCCTTCCGTGGAAGCAAGAGCTGAGACTGCCTTCGCACGCGCCGAGGCTCGACGTGTCGGTGTGGATTCGATCCAGCTTGCCCGTGCCGAGATCCGCGATACGCCCAATGGCAGCGTCATCGATATCAAGCCCGAAGATGACCTGATTCGCGGACTTCCCGATGTCACCATTCCGAACACGGTCGGTGCTGAAGGCTTCGGCCGCAATATGTGGCAGCATGACTATCTCGTGGTCACGCCTGCCCCGCAAGATCTGCGCGGGCCCGAGGCTCTGGCGGCGATCAATCAGGCCCTGCGCGCCAACGCCACGCCCGGCAAGGACGCGCCTGCGAGCCACGAGGGCACGCGCAACGATGTCGGCGACATCACGCTGTTCGATGGCGACGACAATTTCGTCAAGACCTTCGTGGTCGACGCTTTCTCGGCCGAAGCGACCGCCACCACGCCGGCGCGCTCCGACATCGTGGTCAACTATACGATCAAGGGCGAACACATTCTGGATGAAGGCTTCGTGATGCGCTACGCCGTCATGGGCTCGGATGGCGGCATCAGCCTCGTCACCTATGGCGAGGGGAATGCGACCTTCCAGGTCGAGGGGCTCCAAGGCATTTGGGGCGGTCAGGTCGACGATGTCTGGACCGCGAACGCCGAGGAGGTCTTTCGCGATGCGCGCGGGCTGATGCGCGAATGATGCGCCGCACGTCCGCGCCCGCCAGGTGAGTGAAGCCGCTTGAGCAGGACCATCCACTGGGGCTGGACGGCGCTCACCGTGCTGCTGACGGTGCTGTTGCTCGCCGCGAACTGGGTGATCGGCACCTGGGCGGCGTTCGGCAGCGGTTTCGTCGACGAGGTGATCATGGGGCTGTCGCTGATCGTCCTCGTCGCCATCGTGGCCAATCGGTCGTGGATACCCATCCTTACGATCAATGCAGTCCTGATCTGGCTGTTCCTGAAGACCACACCCGAAAATGCCCTGACCGACAGGCTTCAGGCACTGCTCGTGCTGGTCATCTTGAATCTGCT
Source organism: Alphaproteobacteria bacterium (assembly GCA_041398025.1). Taxonomy (GTDB): domain Bacteria; phylum Pseudomonadota; class Alphaproteobacteria; order Geminicoccales; family Geminicoccaceae; genus JANQPX01. The sequence goes on along the minus strand of JAWKVM010000028.1, from coordinate 16,299 downwards.
GCTGCTTGCGATTTTCTACGCAAGACGCCGCGCCATCTCCTAGTGCAGCGGCGCATTCGGATGATTCACGAGCCGCAGCACTAGGCTATTGGTCTTGCATCGATTTTTCCAAACACCGCTGATCGCTCTGTTCGGACCGATGCACTAGATCGCCCTATCCACCAGCGCCGGGCCGCGTCGGCCCTCAGTCCGCCACCGTCAGCACCAGATCCGTCGTCGTCGTCTTGCCGGCGAGATCGCTGATCGAGAGGCGGAGGTGGTGGTCGCCGGCGGGGAGGTCGGCGCCGCGGGAGACGATGCGGTTGCCGGTGATCTCGGCATGCTCGGCGATGCGCGCGGTGACGTCCTTCCAGAACAGGCCGAGGTCGTACTCGACCAGCAGCGAGCCCATCACCGGCTCGGCGTCCTTGGCGCGGAACTCGACGTCGAAATCCAGCGGCGAGCGCAGCGCGCCCGAGGTCTCGGGCGTGTGCACGATGATATCGGGGCCGTCGTTCGCGGACACGGTGAGCGAGCGCGTCTCGCCGCTCGGCGTGCGCTCGGCATACTCCTCGGCCGTCAGCAGGTCATAAGCCAGCGCCGGGCGATCGAAGGCAGAGGCGGCGAGCAGGCCCGCGGCCACCGCGAGAGCTGGAATGCTGGTGTCGAGAATGCGCGATGCCGCCATTGCTTTCCTCCCGACGCCGCCGCCAGGCGCACGCCTTGTCTTTCCCGAACCCGAGACGCCATCCGCCTTTCACATGACACCAGATGGGCTTTCAGGTCAACGAAGAGACCGGCACCCGCCTTCTTTTGGAGGCGGCGTTGGGGGGACGGCAAACGCGGCCACGATGACGTGCCCGCCATGGGCAGAAGCCTCGGATCGCTCAGGGCAGAGCCATGCTGAAGCCCAGCATCACGCTGTCCGGCGTGGCGTCGAGGCTGAAGCGGGGGGCGGCGGGGTCGGCGAGGAGGCCGAAGCTCAGCGCGGTGACGACGTGGCTGAGCGCCGCGGCGGCGAGCACGTCGGCGGGGTAGTGCTTCTCGCCCTCGATCCGCGCCCAGCCGGTGGCGGCGGCGAGCCCGGTGGTGGTGGCGGTGATCAGGCCGCGCGCCAGGGGCTGGCCGATCTCCGGATTCAGGTTCCGCTGGATCTGGTAGGCGGAGGTGAAGGCCGCCGTGGCATGCCCGGAGGGAAAGCTCAGGCGGTCGCTGCCGTCCGGGCGTTCGCGCCGGGTCGCCTCCTTGAGGCCGGCGGTGGCGGCGTTGGCGCCGGCGAAGGCGAGCGCGTTGGCGGCGAGCCGGCGGTCGGCATAGCCGCCAGCCCGATCCTCGCCCGGCGGCACGAGGTTGGAGGCGACCATGCCGGCCATGAGCGCGTATTGCAGGTCGTCGCTATAGGTCCAGGCCTTCTCGCGCTTGCCGAAGACCGGCGCCTTCCTGACCGCCCAGTCCGCGATGTCCCGGTCCCAGCCGGTGACGCCCAGAAGCGCAGCGCCCGCGAGCGGCGCCCATGTCGCTGGCGCGGTCGCCGCCTCGATCACGACAGCACCCGGCGACACGCCCCGTTCGGTGAGGCCGCAGCCACCAAGCGGCAGCGTCACGACGAGGAGAAGGGCGGCGAGCCACCGGGAGCCACGCATGGTGGGTGGCAATCCTGATGTCAGCACAGATCGTCGACGGCCGGGTGAAGCGCGGGTGTTTCACTCATGGAACATGCCTCGTTGGTGCGGAACCGGACGATCAGCTGAGATCGAAACGACGCCCACGGTACATCCGACAGATGATGGATCGGCGTGTGACCGATGACGGATCTGCTGGCGCCGGCACGAACGGTCGCATCGCCGCCGCTATCGGCAGGGCGCGCCGTCGAGACGTCCGCAGCACCTCAAGCCGTCGATGGCTTTCTGACAGCTGTAGGATCGACGGGACCGGTCGCGCCGCCGATCATGGCCGGTGGACGACAGCGTCCCGACGCGAGAACGGAGGTCGACCTTGCGCCTGTTCTGGATGACATCTGCGCAGATCGCCGCGCTGCTGGCGGCTGCCGCCTTCGGCCTTTCCGGCTGCAACACCGTGGCCGGCGCGGTCAGCGGCCTCGGCAGGGATATCAGCGCGGTCGGCAGCGTGCTCGCCGACGTCTCCGGCAGCGATTGCCGCAGCAGGCGCTGCAGCCGGCACCGTCGCGACCGGTGGTAGCCGCATCCGCGATCGAGCGGGGAGCAGCGTCGTTCAGTCGCCGCCGGTGACCGGCCGGGCCGCAGCGCCGATGATGCGTGCCTGCGTCACGGACGGCAGGGACAGCACCAGCAGCAGGGCCAGGAACGCCATGCCCGCGAGCATGGTGAAGGCCGGCATGTAGCTCGCGGTGGTGTCGAAGATCCGGCCCGCCAGAATCGGGCCGATGGCGCCGCCGATCGTGCCGAAGAACACTACCGCGCCGAAGATCGCGCCGACCGCGCGGGTGCCGAAATAGCCGGCGAGCGTCGGCGCGACGATGGTGAACAGGCCACCATGGCCGAAGCCGTAGACCGCCATTGCCAGAAACAACAGCCAGGGCCGATCGAACAGGAGCAGGCCCGCCAGGCTGAGGATCAGGGGCACGAGGCAGAGGACATAGCCGTTCTTGCCGCCGATGCGGTCGGAGAACGTGCCGACGGTCAGCCTGCCGACGGCGCTGGCACCGGCCGCGGTCGAAATCAGCGCAGCCGCCGTGGTTTTGGCCATGCCCAGATCCATGCCGTGGACGGGGATGTGCAGCGGCACGGTGGTGAGCGTCGGAAAGAACAGAAACTGCACCGCGCAAAGCGTCCAGAAGACGCGGGATGTCGCCACGGATCGCAAACCGCCGCCGGCGGTCGCTGGATTTGCCGTTGCCGCCTCCGCCGCCGGCGGCCGCTTCATCAGCATCGCGGCAGAGACGAGAAAAAAGGCGGCGCCCAGGCCCATCGTCATGGCGGCGGATTGCCAGCCGATGCCGGCGATCAGGAAGGCGGCGAGCAGCGGCAGCACCATCTGCCCGGCAGCCGTGCCGGTCTTGACCACCCCGGTCATCATGCCGCGGCGCTTGTCGAACCAGCGCGCCACGGCGGAGAGCGTGACCACGTCGTGCGAGCTTATGCCAAGGCCGATGAACAGGCCGAAGATCAAAAACAGATGCCAGGGTTCGCTGACCTGGGAGATCAGCGCGAAGCCGAGCCCGTGCAGCAGCCCCGTGGTCGCCAGAACCGGCCCGGGCCCGAAGCGGTCACCGAGATGCCCGAGAAAGCTCGCGAACAGCCCCATCATCAGGAAGGCGAGCGAGGCCGCTCCCGAAAGCATGGTGCGCGACCAGCCGAATTCCTCCTCGAAGGTCTTGAAGAAGAGGGAATAGGAAAACAGCAGCCCGATGATCATGAACTGTATCAGGCAGGCACCGAACACCACCGCGTAACGCGGATCCACTTTGTTGTCAGTCGGCATCGAGCATGGTTCTCAAAGAAAAAAGGCACGTCCGAACGGCCGAACCGACCGTCAGCCTCCACCGTCGGCGCCCCCCGGGCGCCACCACCGGTCCGGTTCTTTCCGCCGGCCTTCATTCTTCCTTAACCAACCCCGGCTACAAAAGCCATGTCTCGCTGGTCCGTGCGATCCTGGGAGTCCGAGCCCGGCACGACCTCCTCTTGCGCGCGCACAGATTCCCAGAATCGCATGGACCGAGTCGGGATCATGACGGAGGACGGCTACGCGGTGGCCTTCGAAATCTCGGAAAACCACGATGTCGTCCTGTTCGTCGTCGACCTGTCCGAGGATTGCCGTCGCGCGCTCGCAGCTCAGGCTTTGACGCCGGCGCCGAGGGCAGGTTCGGCATGCGCGTCGAGGGGCCAGCGGGCGCGGGCGCGAACGTCGAGATCGTCGAGCAGCCCCAGTTGGAGCCGCTCCAGACCGGCCCAGGCGATCATCACGCCGTTGTCCGTACACAGCCGGGGCGGCGGCACGACGAGGCGAAGGCCGGCATCGCGGGCAAGGCTCACAAGCTGGCCTTTGAGGTAGGCATTGGAAGCGACTCCTCCTGCAACGACAAGATGTTGTTCCGGTATCTTCATGTTGTGCACTAGCTTGATCGCGCGCCCGGTCCGGTCCAGGAGGCTGGCGATCGCGGCCGCTTGAAAGCTCGCGCATAAGTCATTGATGCAGGGCGCTTCCAGGCTTTTCGCCCCCAGCGCCTGAATGGCGTGGCGGAGCGCGGTCTTCAGGCCGGAAAACGAAAAATGGCAGTTCGGCTTACCCACCATCGGCCGGGGAAAGTCAAAGGCCAGATGATCGCCGGCGCGCGCCGCGCCCTCGATGGCGGGACCGCCGGGGTAGCCGAGATTGAGCATCTTCGCGGCCTTGTCGTAGGCCTCGCCCAGCGCGTCGTCCAGGGTCGTCCCCAGGCGCTGGTAGCGCCCGACGCCTTCGACCATGAGAAGCTGGCAATGGCCGCCGGAGACCAGGAGCAGCAGATAGGGGAAGTCGAGCTCGGGATCGGTCAGCCTCGCGGTCAGCGCGTGCGCTTCCAGATGGTTGACGGCGATCAGCGGGCGGCGGTGCACGGCGGCGATCGCCTTCGCCGTAAGCAGCCCGACGATCAGCCCGCCGATCAAACCCGGTCCCGCGGTCACGGCGATGCCGTCGAGGTCGGCGAAGTCCAGTCCCGTTTCGCGCATCACCTCGGCGATCATGACGTCCAGGATGTCCAGGTGCGCGCGCGCGGCGATTTCGGGCACCACGCCGCCGAAGGGCCGGTGCCGCTCGAGCTGCGAGGCAAGCTTCTCGGCCAGGACGGTGCGATCGGCGCCGACGATGGCGACGCCGGTATCATCGCAGCTGGTCTCGATGCCGAGGACCAGGGGCGGGCGTGTCGGGGTGGACAAATGGGACATGATGGGACCACATAGCGCGGCATGCCCAAGCTTGCCAGCCGATCCGCAGGCAGGGTGCGCTCATTGGCTTATCACACGCCGAAAGATTTGACAGATGGCCATCAGGACCCCGATCCGCCTCGGCACCAGAGGCTCGCCGCTCGCCCGCATCCAGACCGACATGGTCAAGGAGCGGCTGATGGAGGCGTTCGAGGACCTCAGGGAACCCGGCGCCATCGAGATCGTTGTCATCAGCACCACCGGTGATCAGATCGCCGACCGGCCGCTCGCCGCTATCGGCGGCAAGGGGCTTTTTTGCAAAGAGATCGAGATGGCGCTGTTCGATCAGCGTATCGATGCCGGGGTGCATTCGATGAAGGACATGCCGACCTGGCTGCCGGACGGCCTGGTGATCGCCGGCATGCTGGAGCGTGCCGACCCCAGGGACGCGCTGATCTGCAGGAAGGCGGACAGCATCAGGAGCCTGCCTGCGGGTGCCGTGGTCGGCACCGCGTCGCTGCGCCGCCAGGCGCAGATCCTTGCGCGGCGGCCCGATCTGACGGTGATCAATTTCCGCGGCAGCGTCGGCACCAGGCTGGAAAAGCTGGATGCCGGCGAGGTCGACGCCACCTTGCTCGCACGCGCCGGGCTCGATCGCCTCGGCCTGCCGGACGTGCCGGCGACCACCCTGCAGCCGGAGGAGATGCTGCCCGCGGTCGGCCAGGGCGTGATCGGCGTGGAATGCCGGGGAGGCGACGATGATCTCCTCGCCCTGTTCGAGAAGATCGACCATGCGCCGAGCAGCCAGGCGGTGCATGCCGAACGCGCCATGCTCGACGTGCTCGACGGCTCCTGCCACACCCCGATCGGCGCCTATGCGGTGATCGGCGATGGCCGGCTGCATCTGCGCGGCCTGGTGGCGCGCGCCGACGGCTCGGAATGCTTCGAGACCGAACGCTTCGGCGCGCCCGAGGACGCCGTGGCGATCGGCCGTGACGCCGGCCAGGAACTGCGCGATCGCGGCGGCGCCGAGCTGTTCGAATGACGCCATGCCTGCCCGGCCGCCGCTGGTTCTGATCACCCGTCCCGAAGCCGCGGCTCGCCGCCTCGGGGAGACGCTCGAAGCCAGGGGCTATGCCGCGCTCGCCCAGGCGCTCCTGACCATCGAGCCCCTTGGCCGGATGGCGCCCGCCGGGGACGATGTCCAGGCGATCGCGCTCACCAGCGCCCATGCGGTCCCGGCCCTCGACGACAGGGCGAAGCGCCTGCCGGTCTTCACCGTCGGCAGGGCCACGGCCGCGGCGGCGCGCGATGCCGGCTGCAGCCGGGTGATCGCGGGCGACGGCGACGCGGCAGCGCTCGCCCTGCTGATCGGCGAGCGCTGCCGCCCGGAGGACGGTCAGATTCTGCATCTCTCGGGCGAGGTGGTGCGCGAGGATCTCGCGCAGGGCCTGGAAGAAAGGGGCTTCGCCCTTCGCCGCGACGTGGTCTACCGGGCCCTGCCCTGCCCTCGTCTCGACGATGACGTGCAGGCCGCCTGGGAGGCGCGCGCGATCGCCGCGGTTCTCCTGTTTTCGCCGCGAACTGCCGACATCCTCGTTCACCTTCTCCTCGATCACGGCCTCGCCTCTCAGGTTGACAGTGCGACGGCGATATGCCTGAGTGAGGTCACTGCCACGCCTTGCCGGGTTCTCACTTGGAAGGACATCTGCGTCGCGGCGCACCCCAACCAGGACGCTCTCATTCGGGCCTTGGAAGGCAGTATCAAGATATGCTAACGCAACGGGAGCGGGGGCCTTTGAGTCGACACCGCGAAGCCGCGCGTCGTCGTGGATGGATTGTTGGGAAGGGAGGTCGTCATGGCGCGCGATAGAGGCAAGCAGCCGACCGGCTCGTCGACATCGACTGCAGCGCATCCGCCCAAAACTGGCGAGGACAAGGCCGAGACCGCCAAGCCGTCGACGGATCACCCGATGGCCAGCCATGCGATCGCGTCCAAGCTCGGCGGGGCGGCCCCTGCATCCACGCCCGCCGAACCCGCCAAGACAACGGATATCAAACAAAGCGCAGAGCCGGCGTCGGCCGGCAAGACGCCAGCCGCAAGCGGCACACCGTCAACCGGAGGCATGCCAACTGCCGGCGGCAGACCGAATGTCGGTGGCATGCCTGCGGATCGGCCGGCCGCGAGCACTCCGCCGACAGCCGCCTCCAGGGCAGGCAAAGGCCAGGCCGCATCCGGCAATGCCCAAGGCGGATCGGCGGGAGGCCATGGCGGCTTCTGGCCGGGCCTGCTCGGCGGCGTGATCGGGGGGGCCGCGACCGCGCTCGCCGCCTCGTTCTTCTGGACCGCCGGCAATGACGGCATCACCACGCTGCAATCGGCGAGCGACGCTCTCGCCGGCAGGGTCACCCAGGCCGAAGAGCAGATTGGCCGGATCGGTGCCCTGGACGAGCGCCTCGCCGCCGTCGAGGGCACAGGCGACAGCGGCCTTGCCGACCGCCTGGGCGAGTTCGAGACCAGGCTCGCCGCCCTGGGCAACGGGTCCGGCGGCGGTGCGCTCACCGAGCGCCTCGCCGCGTTCGAGCAGGAGCTGCAGACGCTCGCCGCCGACCTGCGCGCCACGGCCGACGCCCAGCAGTCCAGCGCCGAGACGATCGCGAGCGTCGAGGCCACCGTCGCCGATACAGGCAAGCTGGTCGAGACCAACGGCCAGTCGGTCGAGACACTGACCGAGGAGGCCCAGAAGCTTGCCGGCACCGCGGAGCAGCTGAGCGGCGACCTTCAGTCGCTGGCGACGCGCGTGGGTGAGGCGGAAGGCCGGCTCGATCATCTCGGCGGCGCGTATCAGCGGGGTGCTGCGATGATCGTCGCGATCGGCGACATCGATCGCGCCATCTCCAGGTCGGAGCCCTATGCCAGCGCGCTCACCTCGCTGCAGTCCCTCGCCAAGGACGACGACGCCCTCGGTGCAAGCCTGGCGGCGCTCGAGCCGGCGGCGGCCGACGGCGTGCCCGGACTCGCCGCGCTGAAGTCCAGCTTCGGCGAGGCGGCGAGCCGCGCTTTGCTCGCGGACGAGGGCGATCGCTCGCTGACCGATCAGGTCGGCGACAATCTGTTCGGCATCATCAACATGCGCCCGGCGGGCGCCGAGGCGGAAGGCAGCGACAGCCGCGCCATCCTCGCCCGCGCGCGTGCGCGCCTGGCCCAGGACGATCTGGGGAGCGCGCTTGCCGAGCTTGCCACGCTCGAGGGTGGTGCCGCCGAGGCGATGCAGCCCTGGATCGCGCGCGCCGAGTCCAGGATCGCCGCCGAGGCTGCGGTCCAGCAGCTCCGGACCCATGCCCAGAGCCTGGTGGCCACGGGCTCGTGAGGAGTGAGCTGCGGGAGACGAGGGTTCGGGTTCTTCGACACTGCTGCTGCCGGGAAGCCGTCGGGTTCATGGGTCGTGCGCGGGTGCGGCCGAGCGTAGTGAGTAGGCCATGATTAGGCTCATCATCTTTCTGATTATCGCTATCGCTGCCGCCTGGGCTGCGGTCTGGTTCGCGGACAATCCCGGCGAGGTGCTGATCACCGAGCCCTGGGGCGGCAATTCCTTCAGCCCGCCGTTCGGCATCCTCATCCTGGGCGTGCTCCTGGTCGGCGTCGCGATCGCCGTGGTCTTCGAGATCTATCGCGTCGTGGTCACGGCGCCGAAGAAGATCGGCCGCTATCGCAAGCAAAAGCGCAAGGAGCGCGGCTATCAGGAGCTGGCGACCGGCCTTGTAGCCGCTGCCGCCGGCGACGTCAGCGCCGCGCGCAGCTCGACCCGCCGCGCGGAGAAGCTCCTGGAGAAGGCGCCGAGCACCCTGCTTCTCGGCGCGCGTTCCGCCCAGCTCGACGGCAACGACACCGAGGCGCGCGGCAAATTCAAGGAGATGCTGCAGCACAAGGAAACGGAATTTCTCGGCCTGCGCGGCCTGCTCGCCCAGGCGATCAAGGACGGCGATCGCGAAGAGGCGATCATGCTCGCCAAGAAGGCCTATCTGCGCCGCCCGAACACGCCCTGGGTGCTGACCACGCTGTTCGATCTGCAGACCGAGGTCGGCGAATGGCGCGAAGCCATGGCCACGGTCAACGACATGGCCAGGCAAAAACTGCTGGACGCCCAGACTGCCAACCGCTACCGCGCGATCCTTCTCCACCTGCAGGCAGAGAAGAAGGACGAGGAGGGCCGGTATCAGGAGGCGTTCGACAACGCCAAGAAGGCGCAAAAGCTCCTCCCCTCGCTCGCCCCGATCGCGGTCAATGCCGCGAAGCTCGCGGTCAAGACCGACCGCCACAGGGCGGCGCGCAAGATCCTCGAGACTTCCTGGAAGGTGCAGCCGCACCCGGCGCTGGCGCGAGCCCTCGCCAGCCAGAACGCCGGCCAGTCGCCGACCGAGCGCTACAAGACCTTCGAGCGCCTGCACCAGCTCAATCCGAGCAGCCTCGAAGGCGAGCTTGCGCTGGCCGAGCAGGCGGTGGCCGCGGAGCAGTGGCCGGCGGCGAGGGAGGCGCTGGAGCGTGCGGTCAAGCTCGGGGCGACCGCCTCGGTCTTTCGCATGTTCGCCGATGTCGAGCGCGCCACCGGCGGCAATGCCGACAAGATCCAGGGCTGGCTCGCCAAGGCGGTGGACGCGCCGTCCGATCCCACCTGGATCTGCCGCGCCACCGGCGAGACCCGCGCCAACTGGTCGGCCTTCGGCCCGGACGGCAAGTTCGACAGCCTGCGCTGGGGTTCGCCGCCGACCATCGTGCCCATGCTGAACGCCGACGCACCGGCGGAACTGATCCTCCCGGACACCACGCGCACCGTGCCGAAGCGCAACGAGAGCGACGAACTCGCCGTCGCCCCCAGCCGCCCGGCCCCGCCCGCCGACGAAAAGCCCGACAAGGTTGACGCCGCCTGACACCCTCGCTAGCGTGCGCACACCTCAATCAAGCCGGAGTAGCTCAGGGGTAGAGCGGCTGATTCGTAATCAGTAGGTCGTAGGTTCAATTCCTATCTCCGGCACCATATTTTTCAATGGGTTAGAAGAAAAAGCGAACCGCTCCAAAATTTTCCGCACCGTTTTCCGCACCGTTTATTTTTTCTGAGGTGTGTCATTTTGACCTACGGGCCAGACCGAGACCGGCAGTTTCCATTTCGAGACCGTCTCCTCCAGACGCAAATAGCGCCGAAAGCAATTCCGTTGGCTGTCTCTGCAGATGAGGAAAATTCCCGGCTGCAAATCTGCCGCAGCCGCGCAGAGCAGAGAGCAGTGCCTAGCCAAGTCACTCAGCCCGATGCTCAGAGAAATCGACTTCGATTGTACGAATATCGTTTAGGGTGTCGTCGCGAAGGCTGTCAGCAAAGCAGACCTTACGTCGCAGGTCTCTCACAGAGGCAATAGCGTATGAGAGTTGTTAAAGAGTTTAGCGGTCCTTTTTGCTTATAAAACCCCAACACCATCGCGTCCCAAGAACCTGGTTGGGCAGTCGGTTTGTTTTTTTCCGTCAGAAACATACATCAAGAATTTTCTTGCCCTTGTTACGCCAACATAGAACAGACGCTTCGTTTCGTCGATTTCATCATCCGTTTCGGCCGACCAATGAGGCAACGCTCCTTCTCGAAGCCCAATTATCGCTACCGCGTCAAATTCTCGCCCTTTGGCAACGTGGAGCGATGAAAGCCGAATTGAGTTTTTTGGTGATGCGAGGATACCAAGTTCCTGAATGCTCAGTGACGCAGGATCACTCCTCGAATTTTTGATTATATCGGCTTTCATGTCTTGAACTGAATTGAAGAATAACGCTTGGTGCGCCCGAGGAATCAAACCTTCGTCAGCAAGAATGGCTCCGATTGACGTAGATACTTCGTCAAGCCATGTCACCGCGCTATCTGTATTCTCCGCCTGATTCTCAGCCTTGGACAACATTTTCGCTATCACGATCCGGCCTTGATATGAGAAAATGTCATACCGAGGTTTCGCGGTGACCTCCAATAATGTGTTGAAGAGAGACCACTCTAGTGAACGCATTTGATGCATCATAGGATCATAGAGAAAGCCGCAGATACTTTCTGCTAATCGAGCAAACAACCTGTCGCGCTTATAGGGCCTCGCACCCGGACCGATTACGCTGATCCCATTTTCTCGTAGCCGTTTTGCAACTGGAAGCAACATATACCACGCAGGGGCCAAGATCGCTGACCTTCCAAATTCGATCTCCCGAGCCGCCAACGCTGGGATAAAGTTCTGTAGAATTGCCTCACTTGCATCAGTCGCGGGGCAAAAAATGGGAGTTTCACCGTATCCAAGAGCATTGCCACCAGAGCGCATCGGTGGCTCTCGATGAAATAACCTCTCAGCGTGCTCGATAATTGGAGGTCCAGACCGAAAGTTTTCGGTCAGGGACAGATCGGTCCGGGCTTGAATACTTTTAGAAAATCTCTCCGCTAAGTCGGGACGCGCGTCAGCAAAACCGTATATGGATTGATAAAGGTCGCCGACAAGAAAGAAATTTGTTAGCCCTTCTGCAAATATTGCTAACAAAATCTCCACTTGAAGCTGTGACGTATCCTGAAATTCATCGACCAATATCCATCTGTATCGCGCTGCCAATCCTCTCGAAACTTCGTTATTGCTTGCCAGTATAACGTAACCGTAATAGATAATACTGGAAAAATCGACATATCCGCTCTGCTCACATATGTGCCAGAACGCTTTGGCATGTGCTGCAACCTTCTCGTTAGACTTCGCCGATCCGATCGGATTGCCATCTGCGTCACGGCCGAGCATTGAAAAGTCTTCAAAGTCTCTCCCATCAGGCTCATGCCCAAGGACATGACGAACTATCTCTTGGAATTCGTCCATCTCCTGCGTAAGAACTTGAAAGTCACCGTCCAATGCAGGAATTTTGTATTGAAAAGGACGGAGAATAAAATTTAAACAAAATGAGTGAATGGTGCAAATATCAACATATGTCTGGTCTTCCGCAGAAATCAGCTCGCCGAGCCTGCTCCTAATCTCGTAGACCGCTGCGTTGGTATACGTAATACACGCTAATCGACGCGGTGTACCTCTTACGCTCTCTAGCTCACGCAATATCTTTGCTGTTATAGCTCGGGTTTTCCCGCTTCCTGGACAGGCCGTCAGAAAAACATTGCCAGGTTCGTTGACCGCAACTTTTTGTTCTTCGGTGAGACTTATCATTGCAAGAGCCAAGTGACAGCTTCATCAATATATTTTGGCAGAAATTCTGCATGGCCAATTTTTCGACTTGCGACTTGGGCAAATCGCGCTTTTCCAAATCGCTTGGCAGTATTCAGTGTCGATGCGCCAAGTTTGTTCTGCACAGCGATATATTCAGGCGTTCCGGATTCGAAAGCTTGGAGGTGATCATGCCCACCTTTCAGTTTCTTGGAAATGACTGGCGCTCCGAGTTCTCCGGCCGCCTCAGACAGCATTAGAAGATTGCCGCGGTATGCAAGCTCACGCTCAAATGTCGTTTCGCCTAGAAAGATGCCAACGTAGTCACTTGCTAGAGCCTGGAGATCGGGTCGAATGAGTTCCACGTCAATATCCTCGTCTTCGACCTCCTCCATATCGTTTGGTTCTAAATCAGCATCAGCAACAATCGCGCACTTCTTGGGCAAGCCCTTTTTGCTAAAGAGTTTTGCATAAATATCAAAATGGACACCATGGATTGCTACGACAGATATGCCCTCTCGTTCTAAATCAATCCCTCGAACCTTTTTTACCAGCGGCGGTATTAGGAACAGTTCCGACGGCCCTTCGACCAACATTACCTTTCGCGCGTATAGCAAATCGGACTTTGTTGCGTCCAGAAATCGCTCTAAATCCTCACGCTCATTTGGCTTAAGATCGCTATTCTTCGATAAAGTGGTAACAGAGGTGGGGTTGGCTCCGCAGTTTGTCATAGAAACAAATGAGGCAATTTTAGCCTGTGCAGTAATATGAGTACTATGAGTAGTAAGAATGCTTTGAAATTGCAGATCACGTAACGTAGTGTAGAGCGTCATTTGTATTTGTGGATGCAGGTGTGCTTCCGGCTCCTCGAAGAGAATTATTTGACCGGCGGACTTATTTTGGCCGACCCTTTTGTTGAAATATTCAATCAAGATGGAGATATATAAGATGTTATTCAAGCCCAGCCCGTTAAGAGAGGGGTCGAATTTTTCAGCAGCACCGTTTGTAAGTAGCAGTTTCAGTGACCTAACTATTGAATGAAAAGTTGGTTCAGTTAGACCAACATCAACCCCAATCTGAAATGCTGGGCCAACTGCATCCTCTATGGATTTCGCTATTGACTTACCGATTGCTTTGATGGTTGGGGATTTTTCGATCTCTGTGTTCGCACCGCTAAAAACATCAACCAGAGCTGCCTGCTCCTCTTCAGAAATCTCATTGGCTTTGATAAGCTTTGCCAACGGAGAGTTTCTAATATTCTTTAAGTCAGTTTCGACATCCCGCAAGTCTGTCAGAAAAACTACTAGATACGATTGCAGGTCCTCGAATCTGATGGAAGCTCCAATATCTTGGTCCCATGTTAAATCTGCCAAGTCGACACCTTCGTCACCTCCACCATAAATTTCCCATCGATAGTCATCGCGTGTAAGTTGGTCTTCCTGGAGGTTGCCAGCGTCGAGCTCGGCTCGCGCAACCGGTTTAGGCCGGTATCGATAGAAAATTCGCGCCCGATCTTCATTGATTTGGGAGCCATGCAGCAATGCTTCCTGATTCACGTTACCTTCAAAGTCGCTGAACTCGACACCGATCAGAACCTGGAAAGGTCGCTTCTGATCGACGGAGGAATGGACATCATGTGGAAGCAATGAACGATAGGTAGAAGATAAATTTACATCGAGACACAATCGAATTGCATGCAGAAAGTTTGACTTTCCGGTGTTGTTTTCGCCGATAATAGCTGTGGCGTTCTCTGCGAACGAGACGTCAACGTCTTTAAGCGAACGATAATTCTTGATCACGAGACGACTGATCTTCATAAGTAGGTTTCCTATACATTGCAGTATGGGAACATGCAAACGCGTTGCGTAATCCGCTGCACACTATAATTCTACCATAAAATTAGCAAGAAATTTTTGGTAAACCTCGATTAATCGTTTAGAGCTGACGCGTAGAAACAACATGCAGCTCCAAACATCCCCATCCGATAGTCCTCGCTTTGCCAGGGCCTTCTTGGCTTTGGCAACATCGGCTTCAGGGCTGGATACCGATCGGCAATCAGCTTGGCTATTTCATATTTGGTGGTCACGCCATGCCGGGCGAAGCACCGTAGGGTCTGATCACGGGTGATGAGCACCAACTCTATCTCGCTACGAGAGGCGCGACGTACGAGACCGTTGATCAAGGATCTGATCCGTCTGCTCCGCCGAGGGTCGCAAGGATGAGGAAGGATGATCGCATCCGGTGCGTAGGCCTCAATCAGCCAGAGTACCTTCTTGACGCATGTCTTGTTTTTCGGCTGATGCACTCGCTTTGCTCCCCAATCGATCAACTGTTTCCTCGTCTCTATGACAACGAACCCAAAACCTTTCGAATTCGGATAGACGGACAGCACCCTTCCAAATTTATTACGGATCAAGCTCATACATTGTGGTGTTGACTGTTAATCGAGCGCTCTCTGATAGATAGAGCGAAGAAAACGGATCTTTCGGTCAACGATCGGCGTTGGTAAATTCAACTCGACCTTCTTGGTCAGCAGATACGCACGATTCTGCGTAGTGATCTCGATCTCGTGGTAGAGGCCTCTGAACATTTCGTTTGCAGGGACATCAAAAATGACCTGCAACGCGAATGCGTCGATCAGGTCAGGCTTGCGGACACCGCGCTCGTAACGAGAAATCTTGTCGGCGCTTTGATGTTCTAGGAGATAGGCGACCTGGACCTGAGTTAGTCCCGAGTGTTTCCGATAGGTTCTAAGATAACTATAAAGTGGCTCTGACATACGCTCGTGAATTAGATCTAGCGATTTGTACCGGATCATTCTTTCATTGTAGTCATTGCATCCTATATATATAGGCGGGCCAAATAGCGTCATACAATATATTGTACGCATTGACGATAGCCTTCTTTTGACGCCTCATGATCAGAAAAGACGGGTACGGCTAGTCAAGGCGACCAATCGTTATTTTAAGGGATATTTCGAGCGGTTGACGTTTTCTTGTATGCATCGGCTAATTATCGAGGGGTTCAAATGTAATGTCGGGTCTCTCAATGCCATATCGCTGATACAGGGCCTCCAGTTTTGGAATTTCTTCATTGGGTATGATGTAAACGCCATTGCTCTTGTGGGTGTTGATCTGAAGTTTGCGTCGGATTAGACCGCCAATCCACCGATACGTGACCGCTTGGTATTCAGTCCCATGGCGCTTTGCGAAGATTTCTGTGATCGATTTAACAGAGAGATCTGAATTACGAATTGCTTCAAGCAACCTTGCCTCGATTTGCATTCCTCTGTCAGCTTTGATCTGTTCGCTAAATGCGGTTGCAAGCTCGCTAAGCTCATGCTGTAATTCTAGATCATCGGTGATGCTGATCAGCGAGACAAAGATCTGGCGGATGCGAGGCTCAACGGCTTCATCAAACAGATGAGGCTTGGTCTGTTTTCGATGGTAGTTGTGAAATCGGAACATTAGGAGCTTATTGCGAAGTGACAATGCTTCCTGTCGCTGCCTTGCTGGTAGCGTGATCGGCACGTCCTTTCGAAGCGATCTTGTACCCATTGCTTCGGAGATGAATCGACTTTCAAGCGCGCGGTCTTGATATTGACCTCGTGTTGCCAAGAGCTTGGGTCCGAATACCTGAAATGCTCGCGGATCATATTCGCCTTCCCTCGTCTGCCGAGTGCGAAGGATCGGCATCCCTCTCACATTGCCGTTGTTCAGGATTTTTACGACATCTGCCTTTTCGTCGCTCAAGCGAAAGTCAGCCTCATCAATGATCAAGGTCCCCTTGAACGTGTCCAGAAGATGGAACAGCGGCGAGATCGTTGACGCACCGCTGGCAAAAATCGGTTTGTAGCAGATGGAGCCGACGATCAGGAGGAAGCGGGTCTTGCCGGTGCCGTAGTCCCCCCTTACGCGAAGATACGGGAGCTCATCAAAGCGATCATAGAGCCAGGTCAGCAGGACATAGGTTGCTGCTATGCGTTCAAATTCTGGCGATACGTTGACGTAACGATGAATATAGAAACGAACTTCGTCCAATAGTTCAGCTTCTGATCTATACCCCTCTGGCTTCGATGGGAAAAGGATGACCTTGTTCTGGATCAAATTATTGCTCGGTTTGTAAGGAATGCGCTTGTCTATATTGTTTGCTATCGCCCAGGTGTTGTTCTTAACCCGGTTCATTCATGAGAGCTGCATGAGGCCGGCAATTTTAGCGGTTTCGGCCG